>JAEUJQ010000020.1 GCA_016793095.1 Myxococcaceae bacterium
CGAACCAGCCCTTGACAAGCCGGTTATCTGCCGCGAGCGAGTCCCGATGTTCAAGCCAGGGTCCTCATGCCGCACTCAAGTGATCGATCTTGCTGCGTTCTCGCACGCCATCGCGGTGCCAGATTGGGAACTGCACCCAAACGAGTTCAACCACCGCCCGCGTAGTCCACGTTGTTCTCGGCCCTGGGGACCGACACGGGCCGGCCCCGTCGCCGCGAGAACGGGTTCAACCACCGCCCGCGTAGTCCACGTTGTTCTCGTTTCCCCGCCACGGAGGCCGGCAGCTCGTCGTCGCCGCGAGAACGAGTTCAACCACCGCCCGCGTAGTCCGTTGTTCTCGTTTCCCCGCCACGGAGGCCGGCAGCTCGTCGTCGCCGCGAGAACGAGTTCAACCACCGGCCGCGTAGTCCACGTTGTTCTCGGCAAGGGGACCGACACCGGCCGGCCCCGTCGCCGCGAGAACGGGTTCAACCACCGCCCGCGTAGTCCACGTTGTTCTCGGCCCTGGGGACCGACACCGGCCAGCCCCGTCGCCGCGAGAACGGGTTCAACCACCGCCCGCGTGGTGGACGTTGTTCTCGGCGCCGTCAGCGGCCACCGCACCAGCCGTCCGTAGTGCATGCGACACCTTCGTGAACTCCGCGCCGACTTCGACGCCCGCACCGTGGTCGTCTACCAGGCGTACGCCCCGGCCATCGCCGACGCCGCGCTCGACGCGCAGACCTTCGTCGCGCCCTTCTCGTTCGAGCGCATGACGTGGGTGAAGCCGTCCTTCCTGTGGATGATGGAGCGCTGCGGCTGGGCGACGAAGCCGAACCAGGAGCGCGTATTGGTCCTCCGGCTTCACCGCCCGCACTTCGATGCGCTCGTCGCGCGCGCGGTGCCGACCCACTTCGATCCGGCGCACGACGCGACGCCCGAGGCGTGGCTCGCGCGGAAGGCGACCGCCGACGCGCTCGTTCAGTGGGATCCCGAGCGCGACGTGCGCGGCGCGAAGCTCAACCACCGGGCGATCCAGCTCGGCATCGGCCGGACCCTGTCCCGGGAGTTCGCGTCACAGTGGATCGCGCGCATCGACGACGTCACGCCGCTCGTGAAGAAGCTCCGCGAGCTGCGCCGAGAAGGCGACTGGGAGCGCGTCGATCGGCTGCTCCCCACCGAGCGCGCCTACGAGGCCTGCCGGCTGATCGACGGAGTGACCCACGAGCGCGACGTGTGTGGTCCGGCAAGCGATCGGCGCCACGACCGCTGACCGATGATCGGCTGCGACGCGCCTTCACCGGCCCGCCGGAGCTCCGCCACGAGCGCGACGTGCCTACACCGGCACGCCGTAGATGCCGCTCTTCTCTTCCCGCTCGGTCGGCTGCACGTCCGGGTTCGACGCCACCAACCGCATCGTGGTCGAGCGGAACGAGTGCTCCTCGTCGGGGAACGCGCCCGCCCGCACCTCGGTGAAGAACGCCTGCGCCGCGTCGCTCACCGTGCGGTAGCCGTCGGCGTAGCGCTTCACGAACTTCGGCTTGAAGTGCGGGTTGAGCCCCAGCAGGTCGTAGCAGACGAGCACCTGGCCATCGCAGTGCTTGCCGGCCCCGATGCCGATGGTGGGAATCGACAGCCGCGCGGTGATCGTCTTCGCCAGCTCGAGCGGCACGCCTTCCATCACCAGCGCGTAGCAGCCGGCCTGCTCGAGCGCGACGGCGTCTTCGACGAGCTGCCGCGCGGTCTCTTCGTCGCGGCCCTGTACGACGTAGCCGCCCATCTTGTGCACCGACTGCGGCGTGAGCCCGATGTGCCCCATCACGGGGATCGAGGCCCGCACGATGCGCGAGATCACCTCGGCGAACTCGGTGCCGCCCTCGAGCTTCACCGAGCCGACGCCGCCCTCGGACACGAGCCGGCCCGCGTTGCGCACGGCGTCTTCCACCGAGCTCTGGTAGCTCATGAAGGGCAGATCGCCGACCACGTGCGCCCGCTGCGCGCCGCGGCTGACCGCCCTCGAGTGGTACACCATCTGGTCCATGGTGACCGGCAACGTCGAGTCGTTGCCCTGCACCACCATGCCCAGCGAATCGCCGACCAGCAGCACGTCGGCGCCGGCCTCGTCGAGGATCCGCGCGAACGTCGCGTCGTAGGCGGTGACCATGCAGATCTTCTGACCTGCATGCTTCTGCTTCTTCAGTGTGTGGATGGTGACCTTGTTCACGGTTCACCTCCAGGCGCGCCTCTGGTCTGGCGCTGATGGTGCGGCGAACTCCAACGCAGGGCGCCGCGCTGCCCCGTCTTGCTGCAGGCTCCCGGTCCAGCTTCGGATCCAGGGCCTCTCACCGGTCGAGTGCTTCGCCGCCTGTCGCCAGGTCGCCGTCACCCCGGAGAGAATCTGCTGACCGCGACTACTTTCTACTCGGCAACGGCTGGTAGTGCACCGTGCCTTTCCGCGTCTGCCTGACCACTGACAACAGGTCCTCCAGATCCGCGGGATTGTTGACGAAGTCGATGTCGGAGGTGTTCACCACCAGCAGCGGCGTGTCCTGGTAGTGGAAGAAGAAGTCGTTGTAGGCGCGGCAGAGGCCGTCGAGGTAGTCGGGGTCGAACTTGCGCTCGAACTCGCGGCCGCGCTTCTTGATGCGGGCCAGCAGCACGTCCATGCGGGCCTGCAGGTAGATGACCAGGTCGGGCTTCGTCACCCGCGGCTGGAGCGCCTCGAAGACCCGCTCGTACAGCGACAGCTCGTCGGACTGCAGGGTGAGGTTCGCGAAGATGCGATCCTTCGCGAAGAGGTAGTCGCTCACCGTCACGGCGCTGAAGAGGTCCTGCTGGAAGAGCTCCTGCTGCTGCTTGAAGCGAGAGAGCAGGAAGAACATCTGCGTCTGGAACGCGAACTTGGCGCGGTCGCCGTAGAAGCTGGCCAGGAACGGGTTCTCTTCGACGACCTCCATCACCCGGCGCGCGGCGAAGCGCTCGGCGACGATGTTGGTGAGCGACGACTTGCCCACCCCGATGGGGCCCTCGACCACGATGTAGCGGTGCTCCAACTTCATGGGTCGGTGCGCGCTCCCGAACGGCGGCGAGGCCGGTATTCAGCCTCGAAAACGTGACGCGGCACACAACCACAAGCGGTCTGGCGTCGCAACGAATCGCGTGATGCGCGAAGGTGCGAGTACGATGAGCGACGAACGGAAGCTGATTCGCGCGCTGCCGGCCAGGAGCGTGGAGGACGTGATCGCCGAGCTGGCAGCGGCGCAGGTGCGGGCCGCGCGGGGAGAGCCGCTGAGCCCGCCGGTCGTCTCCGTCCACCTGGCGAGCGGCTTCCAGGTGACGGGCGAGATCATCGACATCCTCTTCGACCAGCGGCGCGGCACGACGCTGCTCCTCCACCTCGTCGGCACGAGCCGGCACGATCGCTCCAGCGACGTCATCTACGTGCGCGCTGACGCGGTGGCTGCGCTCACCGTGCACTCGGCGGCGGGCCACGTGGCGCTCCTGTCGGCTGGCCAGGTGACGGCGCCGGCCGGGCCTCCGCCGACGAAGCTCGAGGCGCGCCGGCTGCTCGAGAAGATGCGCACGCAACTGCAGGACCGCGTGGGGCACGACGTCGGGTTCGCCTCAGCCATCGACGAGGTACCGGCAGAACATCTGGGCGGGCTGGTCGAGCTGGGCAACGTCGTCTTCGGCGCGCTGTCGACGGTGATGCGCGACGAGCTCGGCCTCGAGGCCGTGAAGACCCAGCTCAAGCAGGTGTCGCTTCAGCCAGGCGCGGCCTTCACGGTCGGCCTCAGCGACGGCACGCTGTCGGCGGCCGCTCCGCTCGCCGAGCACCCGAAGCGGTGGATCGAGCAGGCCGAGGTCGTCACCCGCCTCGAAGCCCTCTTCTGATGCTCGGATTCGCGCTGATCGTGCTGGTCGAGCTGCTCGCGGCGACGCTGGTCGATCTCCTCGCCGCGCGCCTCGCCACCCGGCTGCTCGGACGCCGCCCCGGCATGGGGCTCCGCGTGGGCCTCGTTGGCCTCAACGTCGTCGTCATCGTCCTGGCTGACCTCGCGGTCCGCGCCATCGCGCCCCACGCGTTCAGCGGGCGAGGAGACAACTCCTCACAGGTGGCTGAGCTGTGCCTCGCGCTGCTGCTCAGCCCGCTCGCCGTCGTCCTCGCTGAGGGGCTCCACGCCGGTCGCGCCAGCCCGTCGGAAGCCCGATAAATCGGCCCGGGATCGGTTTTCGTGTGTGATCTCAAGCATTTATTTGACGGTACAAGACCCTACACGTATGGTCACGATATGCCCAACGGGAGGGGACGTACCGCGAAAGTGGTGGCGCTGGAGCAGTCGGCCGTGCCGCCCGAGGTCGAGGCGAGCCCGCTCTTCGGCGTGGCGATGCTGAAGATCGCCATGGAGTTGAAGAAGGCAGACGCCCGGCCCCTCGACGAGCTGGTGAGCGGCGTGCTGCGGCGGATGAACCTGCCCGAGTCCGAGTTCCGCGCCTTCCTCGAGTCGAACGGCGGGCTGTTGCGCACCATCGCGGCCAGGCGGGGCTACTGAGATGCCGACGAAGAGCAGAGTGCCCGTGCAGGTGCTCGCGCGCGCGAAGGCTGCCGCGGTGACCTCGACCCGCAAGCCAACGCCCTCACAACCGCCGAAGGCGAAGAAGCAGCTGACGCCGCGCGAGAGGGTCGTGCGAGCGCTGCAGAAGCTGCACCCGATGGACTGACCCCATCGCAGCACCCACCTCGCCCCACTCCCGCAGAACCTGTTGCGGCGGTCCCGCACGTCCTTACTCAACGTCCTCATGGCCGAGCGCGGGTCGAGCTGGTCGGGGCTGATGGTGGGCGTGCTGGTGGGGGTGCCCCTTGGCCTGGTGGGTGGCTTCGGTGTCGCGAAGGCAGCTCGTTCCCGGAGCGAAGCAGCCTGGACCACCGGCCCGGTCCTGGTGACGTCGCGTGAGCTCCTCGCTGGCCACGTCGTGACGGTCGAGGACCTCGAGGAGCGCACCTGGCCCAGGCTGCTCATCACCGAGAGCTGCGCCACGCCGGCGACGCGCGCACGCTTCGTTGGCAAGCCGCTCCGGTGGCGGGTGGGGCCGGACACGGTGGTGCGAGACACCGACCTCGTGGAGCCGGAGCCGTCGTGCGCGGAGCGGGTCAAGCGGGTACTCGAGTCGGTGGACGGCGGCGCCCCCGGGCTCGCCGGCCTCGGAGCAGCGCTCATCGAACGTCATGGAGGGGCGCGATGATGTCGTTCCGGAGCCTCGTCACTCGCGCGCTCGGCCCAGCGGTCGTCACCGGCGCCTTGACCGTCTGGTTCGTGTCGGAGCCCGAATCGAAGCTGGTGGTTGCCGCAGTGGAGATCCCCGAGGGCTCCACCATCACCATCGCCATGCTCGAGGTCCGCGAGGTCCCCACGCGGTTCTTCTCGAGGCGCAAGCTCGGAGTCAGCAGCGTCGCCGGGGTGATGGGGCAGGAGGCGCCGCACCTCGTTCGTGCAGGAGACTTCATCGACCCGACGCACTTCGGCGACCGGCCCGACGTGTGCGTGCTGGACACCCGCAGGCTCGGGCCTCAGTTCGGGGTCGAGGGCGCTGCGCTCGAAGAGTTCGTGAAGCGGCTCTCGCCGACCCGCTGACGGGGGCCACCCGGACGCGGACGTGGCATCATGGGCAGCGTGGCGCTCCCGAGGCTTCAGCTCTTCGAGTTCAACGACGCGCCGTTCGTGCCGAAGGCGCTGCAGAAGACCATCATCTCGACGCTGAGCCGCACGCTGCGCTGGGGCCACCTGCTCGACGGGCTGGTCCAGCCGTTCATGGACTTCCTGCACGCGAGCCGGGCGCACGAGGTGCTCGAGATCGCGGCTGGCGCGGGCGAGCCGGCGGCGGTGCTGGTGGAGGCGCTGCTCGAGCGGGGCCATCAGCCTCCGACGTTCACGCTGACCGATCTGCTGCCCCACCCCGAGTCGTGGCGGGCGCTGTCCGCGCGGTACCCCGAGCGCATCACCTTCATCCCCGAGCCGGTGGACGCGACGAACATCGAGCCGTCACTGGGCCGGGGCCGGGCGCGCGTGATGATCAACGCCTTCCACCACTTTCCACCCGAGCTCGCGCAGCGGCTGCTGCTGGGCATGGCGAAGGACTCGCCGGGCGTGTTCATCGCTGAAGGGCTGGTGCGGAACCCGCTGTCGTTCGTGGCGATGGCGCCATGGGGCATTCCCTCGCTGCTCGCCGATCCGGTGATGTCGTCCGACTCACGGGCCGCGCGCATCGCGTACACGTGGCTGACGCCGATCGCCCTGCTCGCCTCGGGCTGGGACGGCACGGTGAGCACGTTCCGTTGCTACACGCACGAGGAGCTGCGCGAGTTCACCCAGCCGCTGGGCAAGGCGTGGCGCTGGGAGTACGGCACCTACAAGGTGGGCTCGTTCGGTCGCGGCAGCTGGTTCTGGGGCGTCCCCGTTCAGCCTCAGTAGATGAAGGCGTCGTTTCCGTCGGTGGTGGTGACGTAGAGAATCGTGTCGCCCCGCACGCCTGCATCGAGCTGCGCCGCCGCGTCGAGCACCGCCTGCCTCGCGACGTCGTCGTACGCCAGCACGTGGAGGATCTGCTTTCGCCACCGCCAGGGCGGGTCGACGTTCCGCGAGCTCACCTGAATGTCGCTGAACTTCCCATTGAGGAGCGTGCGCGCATCGGCCACCAGCAGCGGGCTGCCCGGAGGGAACTTGAACGCGCGCGCGACGCTGACCCCCACGACCTCGCCCTCGATGGTGAGGACGAGGTCAGTCTTCTTGCTGGTGGACGGGGTGTAGGTGACCTCTGTCTCCGTCGCGAAAAGCTCGGCCAGCTCGCAGCGCTGCAGCACCTCGAACGAGAAGACCTCGGACGCAACCGAGCTGCCTCCGGCGTTCGGAGTGGTGAAGAGGCGATAGCCCGCATCGCTGAGCAGCCCGGCGTCGAAGACGTTCATCCCGAAGTCGATGCGCGTCTCGAAGGTAGACGGCAAGGGCGACGTGAGCTCCATGAGCGACAGGGGGCCGCAGGCGCCGCTGAGCGCGCCGAAGCCGGAAAGCGGCACGAAAGGACCGGCGTCCGGATGGCCCGCGTCGACTCCGGCATCGGGTTGGCCTGCATCACTGACGCTCCCGTCGGGAGCGCCCGCGTCCCCCAGTCCGGCATCTTCCAGTCCGGCATCTTCCAGTCCGGCATCTTCCAGTCCGGCATCGACTGTGCCGGCGTCGAACGCGCCTGCGTCTTCACGCCCCGCATCGGCAGTGTCGAGCGGCTCACCGGCATCGACTCCGGCGTCGGGCGGACCAGCATCACCGTCGGCGGGCAAACCGGAGTCCGAACCGGTCACGAGGGGCGAGCAGGCCACGAAGGCCTGGAGGCCGAGGGTGAGCGCGAGCCGACGCACGTCGGGCACGATAACACTCCACCTGGCTGGTTCAGCGCTGGAGCCCGTCGAGCACCTCGCCGCCATCGAAGAGCACGAACCACGACTCCCGCTTCGGCGCGGGATGCAGCGCGAGCCACAGATCGTCCGGCAGGTAGTTGCGGGCGGTGCAGTAGCTGCACTCGACGAGCCGCTTCGTGCCGTCCACCGGCAGCGTCGCCTGGCACTTCATGCACTGCATCACCACGGGCCCGCCGCTGACCGCCGCCCCGGTGTCCGCCGCCTCGTAGACCTCCGCGTCGACGAAGCCCCGCACCGATGGGTGGCACGCCTGGAACGCCGAGGGCACGGGCTGCAGCACGGACTGGCCACCGCACTTGCAGGTCAACGGCGTGCCCTTCACCAGGGCGAGCTTCGCCCGGCGGGTGTCGTGGGCCTCGCCGCACGTCGGGCACGGCGGGAACCGCAGCGTCGCGCTCAGGTTCACGCGTTTGTTCTCCGGGCGCAGCGTCTCGCCGGGCTTCAGGCTTCGCGCAGCGCTCACGAAGAGGCTGCCCGGGAGCAGCTTGTTCCAGCCGTGCTCACCCGAGAGCTGCGTCACCTCCATGCAGCGCGCACACTTCACCTGCGGCACCGGCCCGTTGACCGGGACGCCCGAGTCGCAGCCCTCGCACGACAACGACAGCCTCACCTCGAGCGACAGGATCATCGGACCGCCCCCAGGGCGCGCTCGAGCGCCGCGAACTCCTCGACCGACAGCGTCTCGGCGCGCCGCTTCCCGTCGAGGCCCGCCGTCACCAGCGCCGCGTCGAGATCATACGCCTCGGCCAGCTTCCGATCGCTCGCCAGCGAGTTGCTCAACGTCTTGCGCCGCTGCGCGAAGCCCGCCTTCACCACCTGACGGAAGCGCGCCTCGCTCACCACCTCGGCCTTCGGCTTCGAGCGCCGTGACAGCCGCACCACCGCGCTGTCCACCTTCGGCGGCGGGTGGAAGAAGTGCGCCGGGATCGAGAGCACCTGCTCGACGTGAAAGCGCAGGTTCAGCAGCACGGTGAGCAGCCCGTACTCACGACCGCCGGGCTGGGCGGAGAGCCGCTCCACCACCTCGGCCTGCAGCGTGAAGACCGCGCGCTTCACGTGATCGGCCTGCTCGAGCACCTCGAAGAGGATCGGGCTCGTCAGGTGGTACGGCAGGTTGCCCACGACGATCACCTGGTCGGCCTTCGCCACCTTCGCGAAGTCCACGTCGGCCGCGTTGCCCTCGACGAGCGTGAGCCCCGCGAGCTTCTGGGCCTCGAGCACCTTCACCATGTCGCGATCGCGCTCGACCGCGAACAGCGTGCACCCGGTCTCCAGCAGGGCGCGCGTCAGGTGCCCCAGGCCCGGCCCCAGCTCGACCACCACGTCGTCCTTCGTGAGCATCGCCTCGTCGACGATGCGCGAGAGGATCACCTCGTCCGAGAGGAAGTTCTGGCCCCAGCTCTCCTTGGCCCTCAGGCCGTGGCGCTTGAGGATCTCCCGCGGGCTGTCAGCCATGCGCTGCCCCTCCGAGCCGCCAGGTCGCGTCGGCCGTCAGGAACGAGCCCGGCGCCACGCCCCGCCTGAACGTCTCGTACCCGGCGACCGCGATCATCGCGCCGTTGTCCGTGCAGAGCCGCTTCGGAGGCAGGTACACCTCGAGCCCCGCGTCCTTCCCGCGCTCCTCCGCCAGCGCCCGCAGCCGCGAGTTCGCCGCCACGCCGCCGCAGAGCACCACCGCCTTCGCGCCCACCTTCTTCGCGCCCAGCACCAGCTTCTTCGTCAGGGCGTCGGCGACCGCCTCCTGGAACGAAGCGCACAGATCGTTCAGCGCCTGCCCCGTCGGAACGCCGTTCGCCTGCACGTGCTGCAGCACGGCCGTCTTGAGCCCCGAGAAGCTCCAGTCGAGCACGTCGTCGCTCCGCAGCGCGCGCGGGAAGCGAATGGCGTTGCGATCGCCGGTCTGCGCGTGCGTGTCGATGGGCAGCCCGCCCGGGTACGGCAGCCCCAGAATGCGCGCCACCTTGTCGAAGGCCTCGCCGGCCGCGTCGTCGCGCGTGGTGCCCAGCCGCGCGTAGGCGCCGAACGCCTTCACGTCGTACAGCGTCGTGTGGCCGCCCGAGACGCAGAGGCCGAGGAACGGCGGCTCCGGCGCGTCGGGCGCGAGGCGAATGGCCAGCAGGTGCCCCTCGAGGTGGTTGACGCCCACGACCGGCACGCCCGTCGCGAGCGACAGCGCCCTGGCCACCTGCAGCCCCACGAGCAGCGCGCCCTGGAGCCCCGGCCCGCTCGTCACGGCGATGCCGTCGAGCTGCGTGAGCGCCACGTTCGCGCGCGAGAGCGCCTCGTCGATGACGGGCATCACCTGCACGACGTGGTTGCGGCTCGCGAGCTCGGGCACCACGCCGCCCCAGCGCCGGTGGATGTCCATCTGCGTCGAGACGACGTCCGACAACGCCACGCGCCCGTCGCGCACCACCGCGGCCGCCGTCTCGTCACACGAGGTCTCGATGCCCAGCACCAGCACGCCAACGCTCCTACCTGCCGGGCGAGCCGGTGGCCACTGCCGCTCAGCACCACACCCCGCCTCGTTGGCGGCGCCCGGGCCAGCACGGCTCAGGGCTCGAGGCGCGCGCCGAAGACGTCGTGGTCGCTCGAGGGCTGAGCTGTCCGATGGCGTGGCGCGGGCCACGTGGCGCCAGCCTGACGGGCGGCGGCTGGGCGATTTCCGGCGCCCCGAAGTCGTGCGAGCGTGGAGCCATGCGATGGCTCTTCCCGCTCGCGCTCGCCGCGATCCCGACCTCTGGCGCGTGCAAGCCGCAACCCGGCGCTCCCATCGAGTTCAAGCACCACGTCTCGTGCACGCTCACACCGCCGGTCCACTTCAGGAACTTCGGTCACCCGATGCCCGACCACCTCTTCGAAGCGCTGGAGGTGCACGACAGCGGGCTGCCGACCGGCCGCTTCATCGGCGTGCGGGACATCGGCACCGGGTCGGTGGACGACGCCGCGAAGAGGCTCGAAGCGAGCCTGCGCGCGAGCTGGGGCAGTCAGCCCAACTTCGCGCTCGTGGAGTCCTCGGCGGTGAACGGAGGCAAGCTGCTGGTCTTCGCCTGGGGCGACCCGGTGATGCACGAGACGCACTTCGTCTCGCACCAGCATGGGCGCTCGATCGACGCCTGGTTCGCGCTCGCGCCCGCCGAGCTCGACGCCCAGGCGAGGGCTTCCCTGCCCACCGTCACGTGCACCCGGCGCTGAGGCGCGCGCCCGGGCTCCTCGCGAGCGGCGTCGCGCCTGCGTCTTCAGTCAGGGAATGGCCTGCGCCATGCGAACTTCGTCGGCCTGCGGCCCCTTCGGGTTGGCTGCTTCGCCTCGGCGTCGCGCCTGCGTCTTCAGTCAGGGAATGGCCTGCAGCGCCATGCGCACTTCGTCGGCCTGCGGCCCCTTCGGGTTGAGCTCGAAGAACTTGCGGTAGGGCTGCTTCGCCTCGGCGTCGCGCCCGCGTCTTCAGTCAGGGAATGGCCTGCAGCGCCATGCGCACTTCGTCGGCCTGCGCCCCCTTCGGGTTGAGCTCGAGGAACTTGCGGTAGGGCTGCTTCGCCTCGGCGTCGCGGCCGAGGTTCTGCAGCGCGATGCCGAGCGCCAGCCACGCGCGAGCGTTGGAGGGGTCGACCTTCGTCGCCTCCTTCAGGTGCGGAATGGCCTCGCGGAAGCCCGTCTCGGAGAAGACCAGGCTGATGCCCAGGCCCGTGCGCGCCTCGGGGTCGGTCGGCCGATCCTTCGTCGCCTTTCGGTACGTCTGCACGGCCTTGCCCCACTTCTCGGCGACGATGGCGCCCTTGCCCTCCTCGAGGAGCGTCGCGAACTCGGCGTCGGTGAGCGTGCCCCCAGCAGGCGCGACGCCCGCGTCGGCGGTCGCGACCATCGTCGGCACACCGGCGTCCTTCGGGGACACGCCCGCGTCCTTCGGGGCCCCCGCGTCCACCGCGACGGCAGCGCCTGCATCGCGCGAGACGCCCGCGTCCACCGCTGCGAGCCCGGCGTCCTTCGCGGGCACTCCCGCGTCGGTTGCCACGACGACCCCCGCGTCCTTCGCCGGGGCGCCAGCGTCTGCCTCTGGCGCTCCTGCGTCTCTCGGGGCCTCGACGACGACGGTCGCCCCGGCGTCAGGTCCCGCTGCCACGTCCACCAGCGCGCCGGCGTCGTCCTCGACGTCTTCAGTCAGTCCCGCGTCCTCGACCTCCACCTGCACGATCGGCGGCACCACGAGGCCGCTGCCCGCGTCGAGCGCCACCACGTCGCCACCACTGTCCTGGCTGTTCATCACCACGATCGTCCCCACCACGCCGAGCACCAGGCCCAGCACGACGACGATGGGGAGCGCCTTCGAGCGCGACGGGATCGGGTGCTCGCCACTGAAGGGCTGCGAGTTCGAGCCGACGGTGTCTTCGAAGAACTCGTCTTCGGCGGTCAGCGGGGGCGCGATCTCCGGGCCCACCGTCGGTACCACCACGGGCGCCTGCGAGGGCCGTGACGAGAGAGGAGGCGGCTGAGGTGCGGGCGACGGCGTCGGCGCGTCCGGGCTCCGCTGGGGCACCGGGCTCGGCTGGGAGCCACTCGGCGCTCGCGGCGCGGGAGACGGAGAGAACGACGGAGCGGGCAGTGCAGCGGGCGGAGGGGGCTGCGCGGCCGCGGGCGGGCGCGTGGGCGGCGTCGAGTGCGGACTCGGCGGGGGCGTCGCTGGTGACGGCGGCGCCACTGGCTCGGGCTCGACCAGCGGCTCGACCGGCATCGTCTCGATGGGGGCCGGGGCGAAGACCGCCTCTGGCTTGAGGGGCGGGAGCGTGAAGCGCTCCTTCGCCGCGCCGCCAAACACCGGCTCGGCCAGGGGTGGCGACGCGCCCGGCGTGGCAGGGACGGGGTGCGCCGCTGCGGGGCCGACCAGCGGAGGCGGCTTGCTCCACCCGCTCATGGGCGCCCAGGTCGCGCTGCCCTCGAAGCCATCGGAGTCCACCTTCGCCCACGCATCGAGCAGCGACGCACGGGCCCGCTCGAGCTCGCTCGGGGCTTTCTCGACGAGGAACTGAGAAGAAGGTGGGGCCGCAGGCGCCGGATCCAGCGCAGGAGCGGGCGGCTGGCCGGGCACGCGCGGACGTGGCTCGAAGTGAACGACCGGGACCTGTGGCTTCGGCGGCGCTGGCGGGGCCGCGACCGGCGCGGCGGGCGACACTGGCGCGATGGCGGGCGGCGCCGGGCTCGCGGCCGTCGGGGGCACGGCGGGGGCCGCGGGCAGCGGGTCGAGCTCGAGGGGAAGCTCCACGGCCTCCTCGACCCCGAGCGGGGGCAGCTCTGGCTCGGCGGTGGCGAGCTGGTCCGCGATGCTGGCCATGGCGGGCGCCGCAGGCGACACCGCAGGTGGCAGGGGCGTGGTCGCGGTCACGCTGGGGGTCGCGGGCGCGGCCTCGCCTCCGACCGGGTTCGGGCCGGTGTTGAGCCACTCCTCGATGCCCGGCTTGCGGGGGCGCTCTCCCGCAGACGCCGGCGTGCCCACCTCGCGGATGAGCCCCTCGAAGTAGAGCTTCGAGATGATGCCGAGGGCGGCGAGATCTTCGAAGTCCGAGTCCTCGACCACGCGCTGCAGGGTGCGCCGCCCGTCGAAGAGGCGCAGGAGGCCGTTCACCTCGTCGGGGATCTCGGCGAGCCGATCGGCGAGCGACTGGTAGTCGAGCTCGAACACCGTCTCGAGCGGCGGCAACTGCTCGAGCATGCGGCCCCACTCGTCGAGGCGGCGCATGCCCTCCATCAACAGGCCCTGCGTGGACACCTCGATGCGCTCGGCCCGCTCCACCGGCGCGAACGAGACCTCGAACTGGCCCTCGAAGGTGTTCAGCATGCGGTAGAAGGCGTTCTCGCCCCGCAACCGCCCGAGCTCGGCGTCGATGACGCGGCCTTCCTTGAAGTAGACCGTCCCCTGCCGGTCTCCGAGGATCTGGATCACGCCCGTCTTGCGACCGATCTCGAACGTCTGCACGAGATCGACGACCCCCATGTCCGACAGGTTCCCCGAGAAGCCGGCGCGCTGCTCCTTCTTCTCGAAGCGCTCCTTCTCCACCTTCGCGAGGATCATCCGCACGCGGGTGACGACCTCTTTGATGTAGATGGGCTTCGTCAGGTAGTCCTCGGCGCCGGTCTCGAGGCCCTTCACCTTCGACTCGACAGCCTTCTGGCTGGTGAGGAAGACGTAGGGGATGTGTCGGAAGCGCTCGTCGCTCTTGAGCACCTTGCAGAGCTCGAACCCGTCCATCTCGGGCATGCGCGTCTCGGACAGCACGAGATCGGGCAGGCTGATCTGCACCTTCTCGAGCGCGTCCTTCCCGTGAATCGCGGTGGTGACCTGGAAGCCGGCCTTCTTGAGGCTCACCTCCATCACGCGAAGGCTCTTCGCGTCACCATCGACCAGGAGCAGGTGCTGCTTCGCCACGGGATCCGTCCCTTTCGGCCAGCTTCGGTAAAAGTCGCGGAATGTTTGGCCTTGCAAGGGGGAGTGTCAACGTTTCGAATGAGTGATCATGAGCGCGGATCAACGCCGCTACGAGCGCAAGACCCTGGCCGTGCAGTTCCACGCCCGTGACGCGCAGGGGGTCGGCCAGCTCGTCTTCGAGAGCGCGGACCTGTCGAGGGGAGGCACCTTCCTCAAGAGCGACCTGCTGCTCGAGCCCGGCGAGGCGCTGTCCCTCGAGTTCGCGGTGCTGCAGGGCCGGGTGATCAGGGCGCAGGCGCGGGTGGCCTGGGTACGGCGGTTCCCTCAGCCGAGGGAGGTGGCCGGCATGGGCGTCGAGTTCACCGCGATGCCGGAGTCCGATCGCGAAGCGCTGGAGTCGTTCCTGACGAAGTGAGCGCTCAGCCGAAGAGGCCGCCGCCCTTCTTCCCTTCCCGCTCCTTCTTGCGACGCATCTCGATCAGGCGGAGCTCCTGGCTCGCCTCGAGGTGCCGCGGGTTGACGCGCACCGCTTCGCGGAAGTGCCTCTCGGCGCGCTCCATGTCTCCCTCGACGCGGGCGATGACGCCGAGCTGGTAGTGCGCGCGGTCGCAGTTCGCGTCGATGGTGAGCGCCTTCTGCATCATCGCCCTGGCGTTGGCGTTCTCGGCCTTGCGGGAGGGGTCCATGTAGATGGCCCACGCCTGGGCGGCGAGCGAGCTGGCGCCCTTGTCGATGAGGTGGGCGCGCGCGAAGTGATCCTCCGCCTGCTTGTAGTCGCGCTTCTTGAAGAAGACCTCGGCCATCTTGAACAGGTCTGCGGCCTGCGAGGCCGGACTGGGAACGGCGGAGGGCGCGCTGGGCGCCGGCTTCGACGCCGCGATCGTCGCCAGGTAGGCGGTGCGGCGGGCGTCGTCGTAGAGCGTCTCGTAGGCGTCGCGAATGGCCTCGAAGACGGCGCTCATCTTCTGCGCGAGGTGCGGCAGCGAGGGCGGGAGGCGGTCGGGGTGGAACGTCTTGGCGAGCTGCAGGAACGCCGCCTTCACCTGGTCGCGGTTGGCCTGCGGCGTGACGCCGAGGGCGGCGAAGTGATCCTTCTTCTTGATGAGCTCGGCGCGCGCTTCGATCTGCGCGGCGAGCTGCTGCTCAGCGGGCGTGGGCGCGGGCGGCGCGGGGCGGGCGGCGGAGGGCGACGATGGACGCACCCCCGACGGTGAGCTCGGAGCCGGGGCGACGGTGACGCCAGAGGGCGAGGACGAGGTCGGGGCAGGCGGGCTGGAGGTCGGCGGGGGAACCGAGCCGAGGCTCTCCATCGCGCGACGCAAGAGGCGCTGCCGGCGCAGGCGCGCCGCTTCGGCTGGATCAGAAGGGTCACCCAAGTCGGAGTCCTCCGCCGTGGTGGGAACGGGGGTGGTGCTGATCTCGGCCTCGATGAGAGGCTCGACCGGCGTCGCGGGCGCGGCGTTGCGCTGACCAACGAGGGCCTCGAGGCTGGAGTCGACGCGGCGCAGGGCCTCTTCGAACGACGCGGAGTTCCCCGGCGGCCCGGCCTTCGGGCTCGCACCATCGACCATGTTCCAGAGGTCGACCTCGTCGGAGCGCTTGTCACCTCCGAAGACGAGCGGCCTGGGCGAGGACGGGCGCGCTGGAGGCGGCGCGGGGGGAGGCGGGGCGCCGAGGCGGATGGCGGGGTCGGTCTTCTCCTCTCCGCGCCGCGTGGGCTCGGGAGGCGTGGGCAGCGCATCGGCGGTGGGCGCCGAGCGCTTGAGCGCCTCGTTCATCTCGCGCAGCAGCTCCTGCTGCTGACGGTGGCGGGCGAGCAGCTCACGATCTTCGGCGCGGCTTCCGCCGACGGCTTCCTGCATGGGCCTGGGCGCGAGGGGGGACGGCCCGACGAAGGTCTGACTGCCAGGCTGCTGGCGACGGCGCTCGTCGGCTGCGCGCGCGAGGGCGTCGGCTTCGGCTTTGAGCTTCGCGAGGCGCTGCTGCTCCTCGACCTGGGCGCGGGCCGCAGCCGCGCGGGCGAGCAGCTCCTCTTCTTCCTTTTCGGCCTGGGCGGCCTCGGCGGCGGCGCGGGCCTCCTCTTCGGCGAGCAGGCGACGGGCCTCTGCGACTCGCTCGGCCTCGACGCGGGCCTGCTCCTCGGCGGCGCGGCGAGCGTCCTCCGCGCGCCTGGCCTCGAGCCGCTCGGCCTCTTCTCGCTCCGCCCGGACCCGCGCCTCTGCGGCCAGCTGGGCGTCGAGCTTCGCCGCCTCGTCCGCGAGCCTGCGAGCTTCGGCCTCCTGGCGTTCCTCCTCGGCAGCGCGGGCTTCCTCCTCGGCGAGGAGCCGTCGCGCCTCGGCCACCCGTGCGGCCTCGAGCTGGGCCTGATCCCGCTGGGCGTCCTCGGCTTCGACCCGGCGCTGAGCCGCGGCGATCCGCTCGGCCTCGTCGAGCTGTCGGCGGGCCTCTTCTTCGGCGCGGTGCTGAAGGTCGGCGAGGCGGCGTTCTTCTTCCAGCCGTTCGCGCTCGTCCTCTTCAGCGCGACGGGCCGCTTCCGCGCGCTTCTCCTCTGCGAGCCGGGCCTCTTCTGCGCGTCGCTGCTCCTCCGCGAGTCGGGCCTCCTCGGCCAGCCGGGTCTCTTCAGCCGCGCGCCGCTGCTCCTCCGCGAGTCGGGCCTCCTCGGCCACCCGGGCCTCTTCTGCCGCGCGCCGCTGCTCCTCCGCGACTCGCGCCTCCTCGGCCAGCCGGGCCTCTTCTGCCGCGCGCCGCTGCTCCTCCGCGAGTCGGGCCTCCTCGGCCACGCGCCGCTGCTCCTCCGCGAGCCGCGCCTCCTCGGCCAGCCGGGCCTCTTCAGCCGCGCGCCGCTGCTCCTCCGCGAGCCGGGCCTCCTCGGCCAGGCGGGCCTCTTCGGCCGCGCGCCGCTGCTCCTCCGCGAGCCGGGCCTCTTCGGCCAGCCGGGCCTCTTCAGCCGCGCGACGCTGTTCCTCCGCGAGCCGGGCCTCCTCGGCCAGCCGGGCCTCTTCAGCCGCGCGCCGCTGTTCCTCCGCGAGCCGGGCCTCCTCGGCCAGCCGGGCCTCTTCAGCCGCGCGCCGCTGCTCCTCCGCGAGTCGGGCTTCTTCCGCAAGCCGGGCCTCTTCAGCCGCGCGACGCTGCTCCTCCGCGAGTCGGGCCTCCTCAGCCAGGCGAGCCTCTTCAGCCAGGCGCGCCTCTTCGGCCAGGCGGGCCTCTTCAGCTACGCGCCGTTCCTCCGCGAGACGCGCTTCCTCCGCGAGACGCGCTTCCTCCGCGAGGCGCGCCGCCTCTTCTTCCGCGCGCCGCTGCTCCTCCGCGAGACGCGCTTCTTCGGCGCGTCTGGCCTCTTCCGCGCGGCGCTGTTCCTCCGCGAGACGCGCCGCCTCCTCCTCCGCACGTCGTTTCTCCTCCGCGAGGCGCGCCGCCTCTTCTTCCGCGCGCCGCTTCTCCTCGGCGAGCCGCGCTTCTTCCGCGAGTCTGGCCTCTTCGGCGCGGCGCTGTTCCTCGGCGAGCCGCGCTGCCTCTTCCTCCGCGCGTCGCTTCTCCTCCGCGGCACGAGCGGCCTCTTCCTCTGCGATGCGGCGCTCCTCGGCGATGCGCGCCTCTTCCTCACGCCGCCGCCACTCCTCGGCGGGCACGGAGTCGAGCGCTCCAGAGCGCAGCAGGACCTCGAGCAGCGGGCGCTGGTTGGCAGGCAGCGTCGCGCCAGACACGAACTCCGTCCACCCGGCCACCACCGCCCGCTCGTCGTCTCGCAGGAACGGCGCGGCGAGCGAGAGATCCTTCACGCGGATCCACGGCGCCTCACCAGCCCCCGCGCCGGCAGCCTCGAACGCGAGGCGGGCGATCGCCGAGCCCGGCACCGTCGATGGCCCCGCCACCTCTATCGGCTCGAAGCGGGCTCCGTCGGCCGCGCTCACCACCTGACGCACGGACTCGAGCAGCCGACTCGAGCGCTCTTCAGCGGCGCTGACGCCCAGATCTTCGAAGGTCTCGGCGTCCGGCCCGGCCGCTTCCCCGCGCGCCCACAGGGCGTCGAGCTGGGCGAGGGCGAGCTTCCCGTTCCGCAACAGGCCCTGCAGCGGCGCGGCAATGCCGAACTGGCCATCGACGTCGACGAGATCGCCGTCGGAGAAGAGCAGCCGCGTCTCCCGACCACGGGAGCTGCACGTGACTGCGCCCGTCACCTTCCTGGCGTGGGCATCGAAGAGGGCCTCGGCGACCTGCGTGTTCGGCATCGGTGCCGCAGTCTACCCATGGATCTGCCGGAGTGCCTCGTACGCGGCGATTCCGACCGACGTCGACAGGTTCAACCCCCGGCGATCGTCCAGCATCGGAATCGTGATGGGCGTCCCGTCAGGGCTGGCGAGCACGTCGTCGGGCAGCCCCGTCGGCTCAGCCCCGAAGACGAGGTGGTCGCCCGGCTCGAACCGCACCTGCCACAGGCCTGTTCCAGTGAGGGCCGTGAAGAGGAACCGCCGCGCGCCGGTCGTCCCTGCCACATACGCCGCCCACGACGGGTAGAGCTTGAGGAAGACCTTGTCCCAGTAGTCCAGCCCCGCCCGGCGCAGCTGCTTGTCGTCGATCGAGAACCCGAGCGGCTCGATCAGCACGAGCTTGCAGCCGGTGCAGGCGCACAGGCGGGCGACGTTGCCGGTGTTGGGAGGGATCTGGGGAGACACCAGCACGAGCGTGATGGGGTTCTCCAACGGGCGCAGGGTCGGAATAGAGTGCACGGTCGTGACGCGCTTTCAGGTGAAGAACGCCACCCGGAACACGCTGCTCGCGGACGACGCCGAGGCGGCCGACTCGTTCCGGCGGCGGTTCCAGGGGTTGATGGGGGTGAGCGACTTCCCGATGGGGAGGGGGCTGCACATCGTCCCCTGCACGTCGATCCACACGTTCTTCATGAAGATCGCCATCGACGCTGTGTTCCTGGACCGGGACGGAGTGGTGGTAGACGTGTACCACGCGCTGAGGCCCTGGCGCATGAGCCGCTTCCACCCCTCGGCCCACAGCGTGCTCGAGCTTCCCGCCGGGACGGCACTTTCCAGTGGAACCCTGGCGGGCGATCGGCTGGTGTTCGAACCTCGCGTTCGTTGAACAGCGTGCTTGTCGCATGGGTGCCGATTTGCTTTCTTCTCTCCCTCAGCAGCTTCCCACGCGAACTCTCCACATGCGCATCGAGGTCAGCGGACAGAGCCACGTTGGGATGAAGCGCAACCACAACGAGGACAACTACCTCCTGTTGCCAGAGGAGCGTCTCTTCGTGGTGGCTGACGGCATGGGTGGTCACTCGTCTGGCGAGGTCGCGTCGAAGATCGCCGTCGATGAGATGCAGGAGTTCTTCCGCATGACCGGGCAGGACCAGGACATCACCTGGCCCTACAAGATGGACAAGGCGCGGAACTACGACGAGAACCGGCTGGCGACGGGCGTGAAGCTGGCCAACATGCGCATCTTCGAGAAGGCGACCGCCGAGACGAAGTACAAGGGCATGGGCACCACCATCGTGGGCGTGTACTTCGCGCGCGACAACGAGGTGTGCGTCGCGCACGTCGGAGACAGCCGCGTCTACTTCTTCCGCGACGGCGTGCTGAAGCAGGTGACCGAAGATCACTCGCTGCTCAACGACTACCTGAAGGCGAAGAAGCTCACGCCCGAGGAGATCGAGGCCTTCCCTCACAAGAACGTCATCGTCCGCGCGCTGGGCATGAAGGACAACGTCATCGTCGACGTGTCGCGGGTGGAGCCGAAGGACAACGACATCTTCCTGCTCTGCTCCGACGGGCTGTCGGGCATGGTGCCGGACGCGCAGATTCAGCAGGTGCTGCAGGCGCAGCCTGATCTCGAGAAGGCCTGCGCCCAGCTGATCGACTGCGCGAACGCGAACGGTGGCAACGACAACGTCACCTGCGTGCTGGCGCGCTTCCACCACTGAGCGCGTTTGCCTCGCGGTTGGCCGGGTTGATACCCTCGGCTCGATGAGTGGCTTCGTCAACCAGGATGAGTTCGACGCCCTCAAGCGCGAGGTCCGTTCGAACGCGGACAAGCAGGCGCAAGCGACGGAGCGCCTGACGATTCGCGCCGAGGTGATGAGTCATGACGTGGCGCGCCTCACCGACACGGCCGCGGACATCACCGAGAACCTCGGCGACCTCAGGGAGCACGCCGACCAACGGTTCGACGGAATCGACCAACGCATCGGCACGGTGGAAGCAGCTGTCCTCTCGCTGCGCGCGACGGTTGACCAGAACCACCAGGCGATCATGTCGGCGCTCCTGCAGCTGGCGAAGACCCGCTCCTGAGCCTGTGGTTCAGATCGCGACCCGAACGCCACGCGGTGCGAGGAGCACGTCTTCGTACAACCGCCCGCCCTCGATCTCGGCGCCATCGAGCACCGCGCAGCGGTTCAAGTGCGCGCCCTCGCCCACCTTCACGTCGTTGCCGAGCGACACGGCCGCGCCGATGCGCACGTTCTTCCCAAGCGTCACGTTCTCGCCGAACCAGGCCGGCCCCGAGATGCGCGCGTCTCCGAGCCGCGCCGTCGGGTGCGCCCAGGCCGACAGCCCGTGGCGGATCATGCCCGAGAAGGGCGAGGCCTCTCCGAAGCGCACCAGCGGCACCTGGCCGAAGAGCACGTCACGGTGGGTCGCGCCGTAGCGCTGCGGCGTGCCGAGATCGGACCAGTAGACGTCGGAGTCGGTCAGCACGTGGCCGCGCACCGTCCCGCCGGCCTCGATGAGCTTCACGTAGACGTCGCGGTTGATGTCGATGGCCCCGGTCGGCGCCATGAAGTCGAACACCCTCGGCGACAGCACGTGCACGCCGGTGAAGTGCCAGTTGGTGAGGCGCTCCCCGCCCGGCCCCAGGCCCGCGATGCGCCGCACCGTGCGCGCGTCGTCCAGCTCGACCGCGTTGTACTGCTCGCCCTCGGGCATCGGCAGCAGCACCATCGTCGCGTCGACCCGGCTCGCCTCGTGGGCCTCGACGACGGGCGCGAGCTCGACCGCGAACAGCACGTCGCCGTTCACGATCACCGAGGTGCCCTGCGAGAGGAAGTCCTTCAGCCCGCGAATGCCGCCGCCGGTGCCCTGGATCTCGCCGGCCTCGTGCGACACGGTGAGCGAGAGCCCGAGCCGCTTCGCCTCCGCCTGCGCGACGGCCTCCATCACCTCGGGCAGGTGGTGCGTGTTGATGCCCACCTCGGAGACGCCGAGCTGCTTCAGCGTCGCGAACGAGTAGCGCAGCAGCGGCCGGCCGAAGAAGGGCATCGCCGGCTTCGGCCACAGGTTCGTCAGCGGGCGGAGGCGCGTTCCCAGGCCCGCGCAGAGCACCATCGCGCGCACGGCGTTACGCGAGCTCCGGCACGTACTTCGCGACGAGGCGGCGCAGGTCGGCCAGCTCGGGCTGCACGTCGAGCGCGGCCTTCACGTAGCGCAGCGACGCGGGGATGCTGACGAGGAAGCCGGGGTTGCCCTTCACGCGGTTGATGAACTCGAAGCGGCCGGCGTCCTTCAGCTTGCGCTGCACGGTGAGCAGGTCGAAGAACTGCTTGAAGGGTTTCGGGTCGATGCGCTCCTTCGTCTCCTTCTCGAAGGCCACGAGGTACGCGTCGAGCATCGCGTCGACGAACGCGCGGTCAAGCTCGACGTAGCTGTCGCGCAGGAGCGCCACGAGGTCGTACTGCCGCGGCCCCTGCAGCGCGTCCTGGAAGTCGATGACGACGAGCTCGCCGTCCTTCACCATGAGGTTGCGGGACTGGTAGTCGCGGTGCGTGAAGCCGCGCGGCGCGGCGGCGAGATGCTTCGCGATGCGCTGGAAGATGGCGTCGAGCTGGGCGCGCTCGTCGGCGGTCGGCTTCTGGCCGCTCCACGCCTCGAGGCCCCACTCGCGGAAGTGGTGCAGCTCCCAGTCGTAGAGCTCGACGTCGAAGGCGCGCGTGAAGGCGAGGCAGCCGGGATCGACCTCCTTCTCGGCCCGCGCGCGGAGCCTCGCGAGGAGCTCGACGGCCTTGCGGTACCACTGCTCCTTGTCGCCCCGGAGGATCGCCCGCTCGAACGTCTCGTCCGTCAGATCCTCGAGCACCATCATGCCCGCAGGCTCGTCGTAGCGGAGGATGCGCGGCACCCGGATACCCAGCTTCGTGAGGTAGCGGTGCACGTTCACGAAGGGCAGCTCGGTGGGCGCGTCACCCTTCGAGGCCTCCTCGCTCTTCTTCGCCGCGTCGGGCGGCATCACCATCAAGACCCACGAGTCCGGCGGCGTGCCGACGCGGTAGTAGCTGCGGTTCGACGCGTCGCCCTTCAGCTTGAGCACGGGCGCCTGGCCGAGGGTTCGCCCGGTGGCCTGCTCCACCTGCGCGACGAGGCTCTGGTCGAATTTCATGGGGTGCTCTCTAACACCGCCCACCTGAATTGGTCTCCGTCGCCGCCGCGACCGGCATGAAGCGAAGGCGCCCGCCGCGGCTCGACGGCACGGACTCAGGTGGGCTCGGCTACCGCTCCCGCCGCAGGGGCAGGAGATCAAACGACAGCGCGAGCATGGTGGCGAACTTGCCGGCCTTCTCGGGGATGGCGGCGAGCGAGGCCTCGGAGAAGCCCTGGGTGGCGACGACGACGACGACGGCCTCCTGCTGCTCGTTTCGGCCCGGGCCGACCCGCAGGATGCCGGCCTTGCCGAAGAGGCGGGAGATCACCTCTTCGACGGCGGCGGCGAGCTCGGGATCGTCTTGATCTTCCGAGTGGCCCTCGCGCTCCCAGTCTTCCTGGAAGAGCACGCCTTTCTCCTTCGCTTCGCGCAGCAGCGAGAAGGCGTCGGGGGGGCGATCGGCGCGGGCGAGCTGACCGGCGAGTCTGTTCTGCACCGCGGTGACCGGCGCCATGGTACCCACGGGCCTGGCGCCGACGGGGTTGAGCGACGCGTAGCTCCCTGAGCTGAGCGCGGTGAGGCGCGGGTCGGACTTCTCGAAGCCGTCGCGCAGGCCCTTCTTCGCCGGCTGTTGTTGCTGGGCCTGGGGCTTCCCTTGCGCCTGCTGGGGCTGCTTGCCCTGCTTCTGCGCCTGCTTCGGCGCGAACATGCGGGCGAAGAAGCCGCTGGGCTTCTCCTCCTTCTCGGCCTGCTCGCGGGTCTCGGCGTGGGCCTCCTTCGCCTCCTTCGCGCCGTCCTGCTCGGCGTGGGCGAGGGCGTGGGCGAGCTGCTCCATGCTGTGGGAGCCGGTCTCCTCGGCGGCGGCCTTCTGCGGGTCGAGGTGTGACTGCTCGCTGTGGAGCGAGTCTTCGCCGTGGCCGCTCTTGAGCTTCTGCTCCTTCTGGGCCTGGGGGCGGGGCTGCGGCCGGCGAACGCGCGCCTGCTGGGCGGACTGCTGTGGCGCCCGGGTGGGAACGCGCGAGGGAGGTACGCGGGTCACGGTGGCGCTATGGTAGCGCACCTTCCATGGCTGACTACGCCAAGCGTGACTACGGCCGCTGCCCCTGCGGCGGGGCCTACGACAACCGGTCGGTCGAGGTGCGCCTCACCGTGAACGGGAAGGTCGTGGTGTTGACCGACGTGCCGCAGGGGGCGTGCCCGAACTGCGGCTCGCGCGTGTACAAGGCCGAGGTGCTCGAGCGCATCGAGACGCTGATGAAGGGCGCGCGGGTGCGCAAGGCGATGTGAGCCCCGGGCGCCACCCGAGTGGACAAGGCGCGAAGTTGGCGCCCATGGCGAGGGCAACGCCGGCGATCAGCCGAACGACGAACGACACGACAGGCGTGTTGGTCGTCCGGCCGGGTGGCGCCACAGGGGAACCTCGGACGTTCGCGCTGCGCGGACCTGACGCCACCGGTGTGGCCAGCGGTGTTGCCGCCCTCCCCGCGAGGGACTAAATCACGACTCGTGGACAGGTCAGAAAACAGTCCCACGTCGAGCCTGCGGATCGCGGAGGACATCGTTCCGATCGGCGAGCTCAAGGCCCACCTCTCAGAGAACATCCGGGCGCTCCGGGTCAGGCACAGGCCGCTCGTCGTCACGCAGAACGGGAAGGCCGCGGCCGTGATGCTCGCCCCCGAGGACTTCGACCGGCTGATGCTCCAGGCGAGCTTCGTCGCCGCTGTGCAGGACGGGCTCAGCGATCTCGATGCGGGTCGAGTCGTCAGTGACGAAGAACTCGGCCGACGCCTCGACGCGCGGCTCGGTACGGCGACCAGGCCCACGAAGAGGAAGTGATGCTTCGCTGGACCGAGCGTGCCGCCAACGATCTGATGGGGATCGGCGAGTACATCGCGGCCGACGACCCCACCGCCGCCCGCGCGTGGGTCGAGAAGATCAGGCAACGCGCGGCGAGGGCTTCGAAGATGCCCCTCACGGGCCGGGTCGTGCCGGAGATCGCGCGTGACGACGTGCGCGAGGTCTTCCAGCGCAGCTACCGCATCGTCTATCGGGTCGTCGACGACGGCATCGTGGAGCTCACGGTCTTCGAGGGGCACCGTCTCCTGGGCACGCTCGACCCTGACGAAGGCTGAGCCGAAGTTGCGCCCCGCGTCGCGCGCTGCCTGCGGACCCGGCGTCCACAATCCGCCGCTCCAGTGCTCGACTCGCTACTGCCGTCATCCTCACGACTCCGCTGATCGCGATCGAGCGGAGCCCACGATCATCTGTCCCGTCCCGGTGTAAGGAGTTGCTCGCGGGTGATCTTCGCGAGGTTGGGGGCCGCTGTTGCGATGGTCCAGTACGACGTGTCGAAGGCCCTGACCTCTACGACTGCATCGCCGAGATCCGCTGCCTCGTCGTCCTCGGTAAAGAGGCCGCCCGCTCTGAACGCGGGCCTGGCAATTGCCGGAGGAACCCCAGCGAAGACCCCGCTCTCGAACTGGTCCACTTCCTGTGCTGCCTGGATCAGCGCTCTTGCGTCGCCAATCAACATCGGCGTCGGCTCTCGACGAGGAACCGGAAACGAACCGAGCGTCTGCGCGTCAGCGACGAACCATTTCAAGTTGGGGCGGAGTTCCTCGATCGCCCGCAACAGCGCGACCAGCTGCTCCCCGAGGCAACACGCCACGCTTCCGAAGGCCTCCGGCCCAAGCCGAACCCTGTCGAGAGGCCGCATCACGATTCCCCGTTGTTGATCATCGAATTCAGCCCAACACAGCCCACTGGTCTTGGCGCGACGCTCAGTCACTCAAACGAGCACGGTCGCCGACTGGGCAAGCTCAGCTACTTCGGGAAGTAGAGCGCCCAGGCCGCGATGATCAGAATGACCCCGATCGTCGCCTGGATCGGGAAGTCACCCAGCAGCACCTTCTCGGGCGCCCCACCCTGCCCCCGCTTGTGCACCAGGAACAGGTACCGGAATACGCCGAACAGCACGCACGGCACGGTGAACTTGAGCCGGTCCGACCCCACGTGCGCCACCGTCTCCGGCGACACCGAGTATAGGCCGTACGCCAGCACCGTGCACGCCGCCGCGATGCTCATCATCTGATCGAGCATCGGCACCGTGTACTCGGCGAGGTTGGCCCGGTGCGACGCGGCCTCCTCGAGCGACGACAGCTCGGCGCGCCGCTTCGCGAACCCGAGAAACACCGCGCCCAGCAGCGTGCAGAGGAACAGCCAGTTCGACACGTTCACGTCGATGGCCACCGCGCCCGCCACCACGCGCAAGATGAAGCCCAGCGCGATCGCCATCACGTCGAGCAACACCATGTGCTTGAGCCCGCCCGTGTAGAGCACCTGCAGCAGCAGGTAGCCGCCCACCACGCCGAGAAACCCCGTGCCCAGCCACCAGCCGATGGCGCCCGCGCCCGCCCAGCACAGCAGCACCAGCAGCGCCGCCGAGCCCCCGCCCAGGTGCCCCGCCGCGATCGGCCGCTTGCGCTTCTCGGGGTGGACCCGGTCCTTCTCGCGATCGACCCAGTCGTTGGCGACGTAGACGCCGCTCGCCAGCAGGCTGAACGCCGCCACCGCGACGAACGCCTTCAGCACCAGCGCCACGTCGAACGCCGACTTCGCGAAGATCAGCGGCACCAGCAGCACGCCGTTCTTCGTCCACTGCTTCGGCCGCAGCGCCTTGAACGCAGCGACAGGCCACAGCGGGGCTCGTGTCGTCACCGCCTCCATGTCACGGCCGGCCGATGCCGTAGTACGTGAAGCCCGCCTCGCGCAGCTTCGACGGCGAGTAGATGTTGCGGCCGTCGAACACCACCGGCTGCTTCATCAACGACTTCATGCGCGCGAAGTCCACGTTGCGGAAGTCGTTCCACTCGGTCACCACGAAGAGCGCATCGACCCCCTCGAGCGCGTCGTAGGGGCGCTCCACGTACAGGCAGCGGTCCTTCAGCGCGCGCTTCGCCGTCTCGGTCGCGACCGGGTCGAAGGCCCTCACCTTCGCGCCCTTCCCGGTGAGCCCCTCGATGATCTCGATCGACGGCGCCTCGCGCATGTCGTCCGTCTTCGGCTTGAACGCCAGGCCCCACACCGCGAAGGTCCTCCCGTCGAGCGAGCCGAAGTGCTTGAGCGCCTTGGCGACCAACAGCTTCTTCTGCTTCTCGTTGGTGCGCTCGACCGCGCGGAGCAGATCGAACTCGATGCCGTACTCGCGCGCCGTGGTGACGAGGGCCTTCACGTCCTTCGGGAAGCACGAGCCGCCGTAGCCGACGCCGGGGAAGAGGAACGGGTAGCCGATGCGCTTGTCGGCGCCCATGCCCTTGCGCACCATGTCCACGTCGGCGCCCACCTTGTCGCAGAGCGCGGCGATGTCGTTCATGAACGAGATGCGCGTCGCCAGCATCGCGTTCGAGGCGTACTTGGTGAGCTCCGCCGAGCGCGTGTCCATGAAGATGATCGGGTGCTCGGTGCGGACGAAGGGCGCGTAGAGCTCGCCCATCACGCCGCGGGCCTTCTCGCTGTCGGCGCCGATGACCACGCGATCGGGCTTCAAGAAGTCGTCGATGGCGGCGCCTTCCTTCAGGAACTCGGGGTTCGAGACCACGTCGAAGGGCACCTTCGTCTCGCTCGCGATCGCGGCCCGCACCTTGTCGGCGGTGCCGACGGGCACGGTGCTCTTGTCCACGACCACCGTGTACTGGGTGATGGCCCGGCCAATCTCCTTCGCCGCCGAGACGACGTACTGCAGGTCGGCCTCGCCGCTCTCACCCTCGGGCGTACCGACGGCGATGAAGACCACCTGCGCCGGCGCGACGGACGCCTTGAGATCGGTCGAGAAGAAGAGCCGCTGCTCCTTCACGTTCTTCTCGACGAGCTCTGCGAGGCCGGGCTCGTAGATGGGGATCTCGCCCCGCTCGAGCATGGCGATCTTCCGCTGGTCGATGTCGACACAGGTGACGTCGTTGCCGGAGTCGGCGAAGCAGGTGCCCGCGACGAGGCCGACGTAGCCAGAACCGATGACGGCAATGCGCATGGTCGGCGCTCCTATCACACCGCCCACTCGATTCGATCTCCGTCGCCGCCGCGACCGGCACGAAACGACTGCGCCCGCCGCGGCTCGACGGCATCGACCCCAGTGGGCTCGGGGCTCGCCCAAAGCCGTGCTGGCTGTCTTCAGTGGCTGCTCACCCGCCGGTCAGCACCTGGCGAAGGGTCTCTCCCCCGCGGAAGGCGCTCGTCCGCCCCACCTGCGACACCGGCGTCACCACCGCGCGCTCGAGCAGCTCGCGCACCGGGAACGACAGCGAGGGGCGCAGCCGCGCGACGGCCTCGGCGGTCTCGGGGAAGAGGCGCTCGACGACCCCGAGCGACGACCAGAGCGCTCGCTCGACCCCGAACCGCGCGGCCCGCTCGAGCACGACGGCAGCGTTCGGCGCGCGGGAGTAGTCTCCGCCCATCGACGGCGCGCCCAGCACCAGCTCGCGCAGATCGATGAACTCGAGCATCGGCACGTCGAAGCCCGCCCGTGCCATCAGGTGTACGTGCACGAGCAGCGCGTCTTCGAGCTCGAGCCGGAGCATCGACGGGCCGTAGACCTTGAGCTTGAGCGACCGGGTGAAGAGCTCGGCGTCGTGGGCGGGATCGCTCAGCACCGCGCCATGGATGAAGATGGTGGTGCGGGTGTCGGACAGCACGCGCTCTCCCGAGGGTGCGGGCACCCCGGCTTCGGGCTTGAACTCCGCGCGTCGCAGCCACGCGGTGAGCGGATCGACGTCTTTCGGCGGCACGAGGAGGCGCAGGTCGATGACCGGCCGGAACGCCACGTGCGGGTACAGGCTCTCGGCGAACGAGGCAGCGCCGAGCAGCACGATGCGACGGCCCTCGAGGTCGTCCACGGAGCGCTTGAAGTTCACCAGCTTCATCACGTTGTCGTTCGCGATGCCCTGGTAGATCGAGAGCAGGCGATCCTTCGCCCACTGCGGCGCGCCGCACAGGCCGAGCCGGTACTCGAGGTTGTAGGCGGCGAGCGGCGCGAGGCCCTGGCCGATGGCCCAGTCGACGTACGGCTCCCACGGCGCGTCCTTCAGGTCGACCCGCGCCGGAGAGAAGGCCGAGAGCACGCGGAAGAGATCGAGCATCGAGGTCGGCATGGGCCCTCTCTGCTGCCCGGCGGGCCTGGGCGCAAGGAGTTCACTTCAGCCGGGCGGGCCGCTTCAGCCCGAGGCGCGCCATGCGGTAGACGACGGTGCGCCGCGGCAGCCCCAGCCGGCTCGCGGCGGCGGTGACGTTCCACCGCGTTCGCGCGAGGGCCTCGAGCAGCAGGTCGCGCTCGGCCTCCTTCAGCGCGCCGCGGAGGTTCGAGCGGGGCCCGGCCGCCGACAGCCGCGTGGGCAGGGCGTCGGAGCCCACCTCGTCGCGCACCGCCGCCCTCGCCGCGCGCAGCATCACCACCCGGAGCTCCCGCACCTGTCCCGGCCACGCGTAGGCGACGAGCAGGCGCTTCGCGTCGGCGCCGAGCGAGAGCCGTGGGCGCTGCAGCGCCGCGCGCGCCTCGCGGAGGAACGCATCGGCGAGGGCGAGCACGTCGTGAGGGCGCTCCGACAGGGGGGGCACCTCGAGGATCTGCGTCGTCGAGGCGTCGAGCAGATCGCGGGCGGTCGTCGTCAGCACCAGCAGGCGCCGGCGCTCGCGTGACAGCTCGACCACCTCGCGCAGCGCCGACGGCTGCCACTGCTCGGCGTCGCGCACCAGCACCGCCGGGGGCCGTCCTTCGAGGGGTTGATCCCGTTCGAGCTCGACGGGCTCGAGGCGCTTCGCCCGGAAGAGCGCCCGGGCGAGCGTGCGGCGACCCGAACCCGCTGCGCCGAGCACCACGATCGGCCCGGCGCGCTCCCCGAAGTCCTCCGCCAGGCCGTACAGGCGCATCATCACGGCGTCGGCGACCGTCCAGTCCTGGGGCACGATGGGGAGGTCGAGCAGCCGGCAGAGGGCGACCTCCATCAGCGCGTCGCCAGAGCGGCCGTCGCCGGGTCCCCTCGCGGCCGCGGTCTTCGCGCGCGGCCCAGCCACCGCCGGCAGCTCGCCGAGGAGCTGCGAGAGCTGCTCGGCGGGCAGCTCGGGGACGACGCCGCCCACCAGATCGTCCGCGACCTCACCCCACCCGGCGACGGCGCCGGAGCGACCGACCGCCTCCACGACCCGCCGGGTGAGGGCCTGACGCGCCGCCACGTTGAGGCCCGCCGTCGAGACGAGCACGAACCCCAGCGGCCGACGCTCTCCCGCCCGTCGCACCTCTTCGTCGAGGCGGGCGCTCAGCTCGTCTTCGCTCGCGAGCCGAATGCCCGGCTCCTTCGGCTCGCCGAGCGCCATCACCACCAGCCGGCTGTCGCCCAGGGCCAGCTCGTCTCCCGCGCTGAGCGCCATCGGCGCCTCACACGGCACGTCGTTGACCAGCACCCCCGAGGTACCGCCGAGCGGATCGAGGAGCGGGCGATCGTTCACCACGCGCAACGACAGGTGCCGCTCATCGACCCGCGGGTCCTTCAGCTCGAGCCCAGCGGCCTTGCCGCGCCCGACGAGGAGCGGGCGCCCGGTGGGGAGCTCGACCGGAGTCACCCGCTGCTGTGTCACCACGAGCACCGCCCAGCGCGCCATGCGGTCGGGAACCTATCGCACACCGGCTGTGCCAACCGGTTGATCCTGCGGCGCCGTGTCGCAGCCATGAATCGCGTCGGCGGCGCTACCGTCAGTGCCGACATGCTGCTCCTCGCCCTTCACCTCGCGACCGCCTCTGTCCACGCCGCTGCGCTTCCTCCGTCGCGCCCCGCCCCGGTGGTGGTGCTCCCCGACGGAGGCAAGAAGCGGAAGGACGGCCGCGACGACGAAGACGCCCGCTGAACACCTGGCCAGTGCTAGACCGGCCCCATGGCCGAGCCCTTCAAGAACCTGCTCGACGCGAATCGCGTCCGACTCATCGCGCGTGACTTCGAGCGCGCCTGGCCTGAGTTCCCTTCCCGCCGTTTCATTCGCGCCGCGACCACGGGCCTGGAAGCCCTCGAGCTCAAGGCGCGCGCCCAGCACATCGCCGAGGCGCTCGCCGCCGCGCTGCCACCCGACGCGACGACGGCCATGCGGCTCGCGATTCGAGCCCTGGGTCCACCGCTCTCCCGCACGCAGGGCAACGGCAACGACGTGTTCCACTACATGCCGCTGGGCACCTGGCTGCACGACGTCGGCCCGAAGGACGTCGAGACGGCGCTCGTGGCGAACTACGAGCTGACGAAGCGCTTCACCGCCGAGTTCTCGATCCGCCCGCTCATCCTCCAGGCGCCTGAGCGGACGCTGAAGGCCCTGCGCGTGTGGACGAAGGACCCGGACCCGCACGTGCGACGCCTGGTGTCCGAGGGCTCGAGGCCGCGACTCCCGTGGGCCGAGCGCCTGCCCGCCGTGCAGCGGGCTCCCTCGCTCACACTGCCGCTGCTCGAGGCGCTCAAGGACGACCCGTCGGAGTACGTGCGCCGCTCGGTGGCCAACCACCTGAACGACGTCGCGAAGGATCACCCCGCGGTGGTGCTGGCCACGGCGCGGCGATGGCTCAAGGGCGCGTCCCCCGCGCGGCGCAAGCTGGTGGAGCACGCCCTGCGCACGCTGCTGAAGGCTGGAGACCGTCAGGCGCTCGCGCTCGTGGGCGCCTCGGGTGACGAGCTCGAGGTCGAGGGCACGGTCACGCCCCGGGCCCTGCGCGTCGGCGAGGCGATCACCGTGCGCGCGACGGTGAAGAACCGCGGCGACGCGCAGACGCACGTGGTGGTCGAGGCGGTGGTGCACTTCAAGCGCCCGAGCGGCAAGCCCTCCACGAAGAAGTTCCGGGTGGCGCGCTTCGATCTCGCGCCGGGGGCGAGCCGGGAGGTGTCTCGTCGGTTCCTCATGGCGCACCGCTCGATCCGCGCGCTGCACGCCGGCCGTCACCCCGTGGACGTCCAGGCCAACGGCCAGGTCGCGCGCGCCGGTGGCTTCGTGCTCTCGACCTGAGTGCGCGCCGTCGCCGTTCGAATCGCTCTCCACCGGAGCCGCGACCGGCAGGAATCGCCAGCGCCCGCTCGCGTGAACGCAGCCTGGCTACTTGAAGAGATCCGCGCGCAGCACCACGTTCCCACCCGGCGGCACCTTCACCGTCACCTTGCGGGTGACGCCGAGCTGCGAGTTCTTGAGCGTGAAGGTGGCGCTGCCGGCGGGCACCTCGACCGGGTTGAAGGGCGTGACGCCCAGCTTCTTGTTCGCGAGGTAGACCTCGGCCCACGGGTTCACCCGCACCGTCACCTTCCCCGTCTTCGGCTTCTTCGGTGGCGGCGGCGGGGCCTTCACCGGGGGCTTCTTCACGACGGGCCTGGCCGGGGGCCGCTCCACCTCTGCCACCAGCGCCCCTCCGTCCACCACCTCGACCGGCGCCACGGGCGGCTCGAGGACCAGCTCGGGCATCACCTGATCGGTCGGCTTCGACTCGGCGATGGGCACCTCGACGATCGGCTTCACGCGCGGGCGCTGGGAGCCGACGATGGCGACGATGGTGATGGTGAGGAAGACGACCGCCGTGGCGATGCCGGCGAGCAGAATCCACAGCCCGGTGCGCGACGGTGGCGCCGTCGGAGCGACCGGCGCCGCGACCGGCCCGGTGACGGCGCGCAGGAGCGGCTCGGTGCGCGAGCGCGGGAGCTCTGGCGCCGGGGCAGGCAGCGGCGCGGTGCCCTGCACCCTCGCGGCGGGCAGCGGCGCGGTGCCGGGGAAGGCCGGCTGCTGTCCGGTGTTCCCGACGTCGTCACCGAGCGAGACGGGCGCCGCCGGCTGGGCTCCGTGCACCGTCGTGAGGAACGCGGCGATGTCGGCCGCGAGCACCGTGTGGCCCGCCGAAGTCAGCCAGCTCTCGAGCGCTTCGCTCATCGCGTGGGCGCTGGGCCAGCGGTCCTTCGCGTCGAGCGCGAGCGCCTTCGAGAGGGCGTCTCTCAGAGGCTGCGGCAGTGAGTCCGGCGGCAGGTAGGAGATCGGCTCGGGCGTCCCGTCGTCACGGATCTCGCCGAGCGGCGGCCGGTCGAGCATCAGCAGCTCGTGCAGCAGCACGCCGGCGCCATAGACGTCTGCCCGTCGATCGATCGCCGCGCCCGACACCATCAGCTCGGGCGCCATGTACGCGAGCTTGCCCTTGGGCCGCCCGACGCGCGTCTCGGCGCCACGCATCGCGCGGGCGATGCCGAAGTCCACCAGCTTCGCCATGCCCGAGGAGGCCACCAGCACGTTCTCGGCGCTCACGTCGCGGTGCAGGATGCCCAGCGCCCTGCCCCGCTCGTCCTTCAGCTCGTGGGCGAACTCGAGGCCCTGGAGCACCTGCGAGATGAGGCGCACGGCGATGGGCGGAGGAATGGTGAGCTGTTTCTCGCGGCACGCCTCGATGAGCGCGCGCAGGCTCTTGCCCGGCACGTACTCCATCGCGATGAACCACGTGTCTCCCTCGCGCTCGAGGCCGAAGACCTGGGTGATGGAGGGGTGCTGGAGCTGCGCGGCGAGCTGCGCCTCGTTCAGGAAGAGATCGATGAAGCCCTGATCGCGCGCGAGGTGCCGCAAGATGCGCTTGATGACGACCGTCTTCGAGAAGCCGGCGGGGCCTTCCTGCCGCGCGAGGAACACCTCGCCCATGCCGCCGGTAGCGATGAGGCTGAGCAGCCGGTAACGGCCGAGCTTCTCGTCAGCCATCGAGCCGCCCGTCCAGCCGTCGAGCGGCCTCGGCGACCGTCACCCGCTCCCGATCGTCGCCCAGCCAGGTGAAGAGGCGCTTGAGGCGCGCGAGCTTCGTCGTGGCGGGGACCCGCACGTCGCGCTGCTGCCGCACCAGGGCCGCCGGAACGCCGTCTGACTCGTCCAGCACGTCGATGGCGTGCAGCTCGAAGTTGAAGTGCCTCACGTGCCGCAGCCGGCGGAACGTCAGCTCGACCAGCGGCCAGGGCATGCTGGTGGCGAACGTGCCGATGAAGGGCACGCGGCCCACGGGGCTCACCGACATCGGCAGCTCGACGAACGGGGCATCACCCCGACGGTAGGGCGCGTCGAGCGAGGGGCGGTAGGGCTGCACCGGCGCGAGCAGCACGTTCGGGGAGTCGAGGATCGCCCGCGACGGCCGGCCCAGCGCCGCCAGCGCCGTCATCACCATCGCCTTCGCCAGCCAGTACGGCGCCGCGGGGAAGGTGGAGGAGTCATAGCGGTAGCCGAGCGCGGCGACGGCCTGCAGCATCGCGGGAGACAGCGTGTAGCCCGGCGCGCGAAAGCCCACGGGCGTCACCCTCGTGTGGTTGACGATCGCCTCGTGGGCGCGCCTCAGATCGGCCTCGATCTCGACCCGGCTGCGGCGGGACAGCGCGTAGTCATGCGAGAAGGAGTGGTTCGCCAGCTCGACCCCGCTCGCCGCTGCCGTCTTCAGCGCCTCGCCCAGGCCCGGCTCAGCGAGGTCGCCGCCGATGACGAAGAAGGTCGCCGCCGTGCCCACCGCCGAGAAGAGCTCGAGGAACCGCGGCACCGCCGTCGTCCACACCAGCGCGCGCGCCCGCTCGTCGAGCAACCCTTCGGAGAGCCCCTGGATGCGGCAGTAATGCCCCAGCGAGTCGAGGTCGACCGAGATGGAGGACAGGCGCTGCGACATGCGAGGGCGCGCACGATAGCCCAGCGCTCCGTCACCGCCCGCCCGAAGTGGTGATCGCGTCGCGGCCCGCTCCCTGCTAGGGGTGCGCGTGATGGCCCCCGCGTTCGCAGTCTCTGGGCCTTGAAGGAGTCGCCATGTTGCCTGGACGAACGAAGCGCCAGAAGGAGCAGGAGCGCGCTGAGCACCGCCGGAAGAAGGAAGAGGAGAAGGAGCGCCTCAAGCAGGAGAAGGCGAACCGGCCTCCCCGCCAGCCCGGCGAGCCCGACCCCGACATCGCCGACATCGTGCCGGGGCCGCAGCCGCCGCTCTTCTGAGCGTTGACTCACGAGTCAATTTCGGTTGACTCACGCGAAGAGACTCCGAATCTTCGCGCTCATGCGTGTCAACGAGCAGCAATACCCGGTGCTGCGTTCCCACTTCGACGCCCGCGCCGAGCTCGCGAAGAAGAACCGCGACGAGAACCTGAAGCTGATGGAGCCGGTGACGGCGGCCCTCGCGAAGTCGCTGGAAGGCGGCGGGGCCCGGTACAACGAGCGCCACCTCAAGCGCGGCAAGCTGCTGCCGCGGGAGCGCATCGAGCTGTTGCTCGATCGCGACTCGCACTTCCTCGAGCTGTGTCCGCTCGCCGGCCACGAGGTCGAGAACCACACGACGGGCGCGGCGGTGATCGGCGGTGTCGGGCGGGTCTCGGGCGTCGAGTGCCTCATCAGCGCCAACGAGTCGACCGTGAAGGGCGGCTCGATGAGCGAGCTGTCGGTGGTGAAGTCGCGGCGCCTGTCCGAGGTGGCGCAGGCGAACCGGCTGCCCTCCATCAGCCTCACCGAGTCGGGAGGCGCGGATCTGCCGAACCAGGACAAGATCTTCGTGCCGGGCGGCGCCGGGTTTCGCGATCTGACGCGCTCGTCGGAGGCGAAGCGCCCCTCCATCTGCGTGGTGTTCGGTTCGTCCACCGCCGGCGGCGCGTACGTGCCGGGCATGAGCGACTACGCGATCTTCGTGAAGAACCAGGCGCAGGTCTACCTGGGGGGCCCGCCGCTGGTGAAGATGGCGACCGGCGAAGAGGTGGACGACGAGACGCTCGGCGGCGCGCTGATGCACAGCCAGCTCTCGGGCGTGTCCGACTTCCTCGCCGAGAACGAGCGTGACGCCTTGAGGCTCTGCCGCGAGGTGGTGGCGCACCTCGACTGGAAGAAGCACGCCCAGCCCACGCCGAGGGCGGTGGAGGCGCCCCGCTACGACCCCGAAGAGCTGCTCTCGATCATCTCGCCTGATCCCCGCGTGCCCTTCGATCCGCGCGAGGTGATCGCCCGCCTCGTGGACGGCTCCCGCTTCTCGGAGTTCAAGCCGCTCTACGGCAACACGCTCGTGTGCGGCTGGGCGCACCTGCACGGCTACCCCGTCGGCATCCTCGCGAACCACGGCATCCTCTTCTCCGAGTCAGCCAACAAGGGCGCCCAGTTCATCCAGCTCTGCAACCAGGCCGACGTGCCGCTCGTGTTCCTGCAGAACATCACGGGCTTCATGGTGGGCAAGTCGTACGAGCAGGGCGGCATCATCAAGAACGGCGCGAAGCTCATCAACGCCGTGTCGAACTCCACCGTGCCCGCCGTCACCATCATGATGGGCGCGAGCTACGGCGCCGGGAACTACGCGATGGCCGGGCGCGCGTACCAGCCGCGGTTCCTCTTCACGTACCCGAACCACAAGATCGCCGTGATGGGCGGCAAGCAGATGGCGGGGGTGCTCGACATCATTCAGCGCAACGCGGCCGCCAAACGCGGCGAGGCGGTGGACGAGGAGACGCTGGCGGGCATGAAGCAGATGATCGAGTACCAGATCGATCAGCAGTCGAGCGCGCTCTACGCGACGGCGCGGCTGTGGGACGACGGCGTCATCGACATGCGCGACACCCGCACCGTGCTCGCGCTGTCCCTCTCGGCTGCCTACACGCGGCACGTCGAGGGCACCACCAGCTTCGGCGTCTTCCGCCACTGAAAGGCCCGCGCCATGCCACTCATCGAACGCGTGCTCGTCGCCAACCGTGGAGAGATCGCCCTGCGCATCATGCGCACGGTGCGGAAGCTGGGCCTGTCACCGATCGCCGTCTTCTCCGACGCCGACGCCGCCTCACCGGCCGTTCGGTTCGCCGACGCCGCGGTGCGCATCGGCCCGGCGCCCTCGAAGGACTCGTACCTGCGCATCGACGCGCTGCTCGACGCGGCGAAGAAGACCCGCGCCGACGCGGTTCACCCCGGCTTCGGCTTCCTCGCAGAGAACCCGGACTTCGCGCAGGCGGTGCTCGACGCAGGGCTCGTCTTCGTGGGGCCCACGCCGAAGGCGATTCGCGCGATGGGCCTCAAGCGCGAAGCGAAGGCCCTGGTGGGCCGGCGTGGCGTACCGCTGGTGCCGGGCTTCGACGGCGGTGATCAGTCCACCGCGGTGCTGAAGGCGAAGGCGCTGGAGATCGGCCTGCCCGTCATCTTCAAGCCGAGCGCCGGCGGCGGCGGCAAAGGCATGAAGATCGCCCGCACGCCGGCCGAGCTCGACGCGTGCATCGAGTCGGGGCGGCGCGAGGCCCAGAGCGCGTTCGGCGACCCGACGCTCATCATCGAGAAGTACCTCGAGCGGCCGCGGCACCTCGAGGTGCAGCTGCTCGGCGATCACCACGGCACGCTGCTGCACCTCTTCGAGCGCGAGTGCTCGCTGCAGCGCCGCCACCAGAAGGTCGTCGAGGAGACCCCCTCGCCTGCGCTCACCCCCGCGCTCCGCGAGCAGCTGTGCCAGGCCGCGCTCGAGGTGGGGCGCTCGGTCGACTACACGAACGCGGGCACCGTCGAGTTCATCATGGACGAGGCGGGGCGCTTCTACTTCTCCGAGATGAACACGCGCCTGCAGGTCGAGCACCGGGTGACGGAGCAGGTCACCGGCGTCGATCTCGTCGAGCAGCAGCTGCGGGTCGCGCGCGGCGAGAAGCTGGCCCTCACGCAGGCCGACCTGCGCCAGCGCGGCCACTCGGTGCAGGTGCGGCTGTACGCAGAGGACCCTGCCAACCAGTTCCTGCCCTGCATCGGGCCGGTGCTCGACTTCTGGACGCCCCCCGTCGGCGGGCTCCTGGTGGACCCGGGCATCGAGTCCGGCGGTGAGGTGACGCCGCACTACGACCCGATGGTGGCGAAGCTGGTCGCGCACGGCGAGACGCGGGAGCAGTCCCTCGCGACCCTCGCGCGCGCCCTCGATCAGACGAGCGTGCTCGGGCTCACGACGAACAAGGGCTTCCTCGCGAAGCTGCTGCGCGAGCCCGACGTCGTGAAGGGCGCCCTCTCGACGCAGCTCATCGCCGAGAAGTTGCCGACCCTGGTGGACGCTCCGGATGAGGGGCGCGATCGCCTCGCCGCCGTCGCCGCGACCCTCTTCGCCTTCGAGGCCCGGCGCGAACGCGACGGATTCCTGCCGCAGGTGACGACGGGCTACCGGAACAACCGCTTCCGCGATCAGCAGCACGAGTGGAAGTGCGGGCAGCAGACCCTCACCGTCACCTACCGCGACCTGGGCACACGGCGCTTCCAGGTCGATGGGGGGCCGTGGCGCGTCGTCGAGCGGGCCGGCGCTGCGTTCGAGGTCGAGGCAGCCGACGGCGTGGTGCACCGGCTCCGGGTGGTGCTGGTCGGCGACGCCGCGTGGGTGCACACCGGGGCGGGCGACGTCGTGCTCCGCGAGGTCTCGCGCTTCCCCACGCCCGGTGACGAGGCCGTGAAGGGCGGCTTCATGGCGCCGATGCCCGGCAAGGTGGTGAAGGTGCACGTGAAGGACGGTGAGCGCGTCACCCAGGGCCAGGCGCTGCTCGTGCTCGAGGCGATGAAGATGGAGCAGACGACCTCGAGCCCGACCGACGGCGTGGTGAAGCACGTGCTGGTGCGCGAAGGCGAGCAGGTGACGGCGGGCCAGGTGTTGATCGTGATGGAGGAGTGATGAGGCGCTGGCTGGGGCTCGCGCCGCTGATCGCCTCCTGCCGCTTCCTCGCCCCCGCGCAGGCGCCGGTCTCCGCCGCGCAGCCGTATGAGCCTCCCTCGGCGGTGCGCACGCCTGCCCCCGCCGCCAACCGTTGTGGCCTTCGCTGCGACCCGGGCTTCCGCTGCGACGAGGAGACCGCGACGTGCCGGCCGGTGAACGCCCCTGCCGACGCGCGGGACGCCGGACCCGCGTGGATGCCCTGACGCCGACGTTGACTCGCAGACCGCGGCCCCGTTTCATCCAGCTTTCCCGGCCGGTCGGAGGTGTTCCTGTGACGTCTACGCGTTTCGCGCTCCTCGTCGGCCTGAGCCTGGGCGCGGCCCTGAGCTTCAGCCAGTGCAGCCCGGTCTCGATGTGCTCGCCCACCAACTGCCTGGGCTGCTGCACCACCAACGGTCAGTGCGCGCCTGGCACCACGGTGACGGGCTGCGGAAAAGAAGGCGTCGCCTGCGTGGCGTGCGCTCAGGGCCAGCAGTGCATCTCGAACGTGTGCGCCGTCATCTTGACCGGGGGCGGGAGCGCGGGCGGGGCCAGCGGCGGCGGCAGCGGGGGTGGCGGCGCCACTGGCGGCGGAGCGACGGCAGGTGGGTCCAGTGGGGGCGCGACGGCGGGCGGCAGCACGGCGGGCGGGACGTCAGGCGGCGGCAGCGCCACGGCCGGCGGCGCGGCCACCTCGGACGGAGGGTGCCGCGTGTTCACCCTCATCGACGGAGATCCCTCGCAGGGGCGGTACTACACGACGTCTTCGGGCACGCAGCAGGGCTGGGCGGTGAACTTCGTCTCCCCTTCGGGAGGTGGGCTCTTCGTGCGCACCGAGCTGCAGCTGTACCACGGCATCGGCACGCCCCCGACCTTCCCCGTCACCGGCGCGCTGACCGGCCGCACCTTCCGCACGTGTGATCAGTGCTTCCAGCTCGCGGTCGGCTGCAACACCTCGATGGGTGACAACTGCGTCAGCGACTACATCGCGCTCTCGGGCAACTACAACTTCCAGTCGGGCACTGCGACCATGAGCACCGGCACCTTCGTGGGAGAGGCCACCAACCTGCGCTTCGTCGCGTGGAACCTGCAGGCCGACACACCCGTCATGAACCAGCCGTGCATCGACGTGAACCGGCTCACCTGGCGCGCGCGCTGGCCGTTCCCCTGACGAGGACGCTCAGCCTTGCTTGAAGGTGAAGGGGTAGCGCACCTTCACCTCGCCACCCCCTCGTGGCGGCGCGGTGGTGATCGTCTTCATCGCGTCGAGCACGCACTGGGTGAAGGCCGGTGAGAAGGTGGGTGACGCATCGCGGATCTCCGCGCTCGTGACCGTCCCGGCGGGTCCGATGGTGAAGCCGACCGTCAGCGAGCCGCTGCTGTCGGGGCGATCGCGGACCAGCGCCTGCTCGTAGCAGCGCCGCACCGCCGGCGTGCGCTTCTGAATGGCCGCGCGGATCTCCTCCTTCGTCAGCTTCGCCTGGGCGCGGAGATCCACCTCGAACGGAAGGTCGCGAGGACGGGCGAAGGGCGAAGGGGCGCCACCGTCGGAGGCCCTCGCCGCGGCGCCGAACAGGGACCCGATGGCCGCCACGCCGCCGTCAGTCTGGGCGAGGAGCACTGCGACGAGCGCCGCGACCGTCACGAGGGGCTCCGGGCAGCAACTGGTGAGGTGCTCCCACCCATGGACGACCTCCTGATGGAGCGACGTGACACGGTCTCGCACGGAAGAGCGCCGGGGAGAACCCCCGCCTCGCCGAAGCTGCCCACGGCAACTCGCGGCGCTGGGAGACCGGCCAGCGAGCGCGCCCACCGAGCCCGTCACGGCGTTGGAGCCCATCGAGGGCTGCTTCGACGAGTGGGGTGCGACCCGGCGGGCCTGCGCCAGATGGCGGAGGTGCGAGCGCGCACCGCTGGGCGAAGGGCGTGACGGCCGAGCCCGCGAGCGCACCGCCTGTCACGGCGTCGGGGCACACTCGAGGGCCGCCTCGACGAGCGGGTGCGGCCCGGTGGCCTTGCGCCAGATGGCGTAGATGGGAAAGCGCGCCTGGGGCCGCTCGAGCTTCTGGGCGACGACCGCCGGCGCCTTCGGGCCCGCTGGCGTCAACGCCGGGACGAGCGAGAAGCCGAGGCCCGCGGCGACGAAGCCGAGGATCGTGTCGGAGGAGTCCGCCGAGAACACCTCCCTGGGCGTCACCCCGTGCGCTTCGAGGGCCGCGAGCTGCAGCGCCTTGAGCTGACGATCGGCGTGGTAGCCGATGAAGGGCACGTGGGCGAGCGCCGGCAGCGAGAGGCGGCCCTTCGACGCGTGCGGGCCGTGGGCGGGCGCGACGATCCACGCCTCCGAGCGCGCCACCTCGCGCACCTCGACGTCCGTGGGCACCTCCGGCACCCAGTCGACCAGCAGATCGGCCTCGCCCCGCCGCAGCAACGAGAGATCGGCGTGCGGCAGCTCGGTGAGCGACACGCTGATGTCGGGTCGCCTCGCCTGCAGGCGCCGCAACCACTCGGGCATGAGGTGGCGAAGCAGGTGACCGCCGGCGCCCACCTTGAGGGTGCCGCCCACCTGGCCGCCCTTCACCCGCGCCTCGAGGACACGGAGCTGCTCGTAGAACGGCGCGAACCCGTCGAAGAGCAGCTGGCCGCGCGGCGTCAACACCACCTTGTCCTTGCCGACGCGCTCGAACAGCTTCACGCCCAGCTCGTCCTCGAGGCGGCGCACCTGCTGGTGCACGCCGGGCTGGGTGATCGGGTACGGGAACGCCCGGGCGGCGCGCGCATAGCCCTGCTGCTTCGCCACCCAGTAGAAGCCTTCGAGTCGCTGGAGGTTCATTGATAGCCGATGGTAATCGATAGCCACATTCCTTGTCCTGCACCTGATTGATGGTTCCCGCGTTCAATGGACATCAACCGCGGCGCGGAGTCGCCGCATCACCCGGGAGCGACGACATGAAGGCGATGAAGAACCTGGTGCACCTTGCGATCCTCGGCGTCTGGGCGGTGGCCGGGGTGTTGTTCACCGTCAAGGCGGTGTTTGCGCTCGCTGGCTTCGTTCCGGTCCTGCTGTTCTGGGGCTGGTTCGCGGCGCTGGCGGCGCTGACCAGCTGGGTGGTGGCGAAGTTCGACTCCCCGCTGGGCGCCCTCGGCACGCACGGCGCGGCGATCCTCGTCATGCAGGCGGTCCCTGCGGTGCTGCCGTTCGCGCTGGTGAGGCTCGGGCTCGACCTGCTCGCCGGGCGTGGGCTGCCGTTCTGACAGCCTGAAGATGCGCTGTTCGGTCAGCGTGTTTTCCCCGAAGAATCCTTTGTGACAGCGTCACTGGTCGGCCATGGTGCGCGCCGTGGCATCGATCATTGGAGTTCCGAAGGAGACGCTCCCCGGGGAGCGTCGCGTGGCTGCGACCCCCGAGTCCGTGAAGAAGCTGTCGCAGCGTGGGTTGTCTCTGCACGTCGAGAAGGGCGCGGGCCTCGAGGCCGGCTATTCCGACGCGGCCTATGCCGAGGCCGGAGCGACCGTGGTGGACTCAGTCTGGCAGTGCGAGACGCTCTTCAAGGTGCGCCCGCCCTCGCTCGACGAGGTCGCGAAGACGAAGGACGGCGCGCTCATCGTCTCGTTGATGCAGCCTGAGCGGAACCCCGCCCTCGTTGACGCGCTCAAGGCGAAGAAGCTCACCGCCCTGGCCCTCGAGCGCATTCCCCGCGTGACGCGCGCCCAGAAGATGGACGTGCTGTCGTCGCAGGCCAACCTCTCGGGGTACCGCGCGGTCGTCGAGGCCGCGGCGCACCTTCAGGGCTTCATGGGGCCGCAGGTGACCGCCGCCGGGTCCACGCCGCCGGCGAAGGTGCTCATCATCGGCGCTGGCGTCGCAGGGCTGGCGGCCGTCGGCGCGGCGCGAGCGCTCGGCGCAGAGGTGCGGGCGTTCGACACGCGCGCGGCCGCGCGGGAGCAGGTGGAGTCGCTGGGCGCGAAGTTCCTCGAGGTGTCGCTCCAGGAGAGCGGCGAAGGCCAGGGTGGCTACGCGAAGACGATGAGCCCCGAGTTCATCGCCGCCGAGATGGCGCTCTTCCGCGCACAGGCGAAGGAGGTCGACGTCATCATCACCACCGCGCTCGTCCCTGGCACGAAGGCGCCGGTGCTGGTCCCGAAGGACGTCGTCGAGCAGCTCAGGCCGGGCTCCGTCGTGGTGGACATGGCCGCCGAGCAGGGCGGCAACTGCGAGCTCACGAAGCCCGGAGAGGTGGCCGTCTTCAACGGGGTCAAGATCCTCGGCTTCACGGATCTCGCGAGCCGCATGGCGGCGACGTCGAGCCGCTTCTTCGCGATGAACCTCGTCCACCTCTGCGGGGAGCTCGGCACCGGTGACACGCTCACCCTGCCCCTCGAGAACGACGTGGTGCGTCCGGCGCTGCTGCTGCACCGGGGCGAGGCGCTGCCGGCGCTGCCCGTGAAGGAGCCCAGCCCGACCGCCGCCCCGAAGCCGAAGGACGAGGCCCCGAAGGCGCCGCCGCACCAGCCGCACGCGCCGCCTCCCGCCGACGCGAAGCCGCAGCAGGAACACATCACCGCGCCCAACCGCGCCGCCTGGGGCTCGACGCTCGGGGGCCTCATCGTCATCGCGGTGCTCTTCGGCCTGGGCCGCTTCGCCCCGTCGGACTTCCTGCAGCACTCGACGGTCTTCGTGCTCGCCTGCTTCGTGGGCTGGCAGGTCGTCTGGTCGGTGACGCCGGCGCTGCACACGCCGCTCATGAGCGTCACCAACGCCATCTCGGGCATCATCATCGTCGGCGGCCTGCTGCAGGTCGGCGGAAGCGTGGATCTCGCGACGGTGCTCGGCGTGCTCGCCGTCTTCTTCGCCACCATCAACATCGCCGGCGGCTTCCTCGTCACCGAGCGCATGCTCAAGATGTTCAGACGTGAAGAGGGCGCGCCAAAGGCCTCGGGAGGTCACCGATGACTGGCGTGCTGGTGGTCGCGTACCTCGCGGCGGGCGTGCTCTTCATCCGCTCCCTCGCCGGGCTGTCGAAGCAGGAGACCGCCACCGAGGGCAACGAGCTGGGCATGGTCGGCATGGCGATCGCCGTCGCCGTCGCGCTGGTGACGTGGATCCTCGGGGAGCACGAGCCCAACGCGGCCGAGCTGCACCTTCGCTCCACCGGGCTGGTGATGCTGGCCGCGGCCATCGGCGTCGGCTTCTTCATCGGCGCGGTGCTGGCGAAGCGGGTCGAGATGACGGGCATGCCCGAGCTGGTCGCGGTGCTGCACAGCTTCGTCGGCCTCGCGGCGGTGCTGGTGGGCTTCTCGAGCTACCTCCACCCTCACGGCATCGCGGCTGGCGACGTGGCGAAGGCCGTGCACGAGGTCGAGGTGTGGATCGGCGTGGCGGTCGGCGCGATCACGTTCACCGGCTCCATCATCGCCTGGGGCAAGCTGCGCGGGTCGATCTCGGGCAAGCCGCTGCTGCTCCCCGGCCGGCACGCGCTCAACGGGCTCGCGGCGATCGCCGTCGTCGGCGGCACCGTGCCCTTCGTGCAGGATCTCGGCGGCCAGGGCATCTGGCTGCTGGTCGCGATGACGGTGATCGCGTCGGTCCTCGGCGTGCACCTGGTGATGGCGATCGGCGGGGCCGACATGCCGGTCGTGGTGTCGTTGCTCAACAGCTACTCGGGGTGGGCGGCCGCCGCGGCGGGCTTCATGCTCTCGAACGATCTCCTGATCGTCACCGGCGCGCTCGTCGGCAGCTCAGGCACCATCCTCTCGATCATCATGTGCCGCGCGATGAACCGCTCGATCCTGAACGTCGTCTTCGGCGGCTTCGGCACGGGCGACGCGAAGCCCTCGACCCCTTCGACGGCGGTGAGCGGCGAGGTGCGCGAGCTCAAGGCCGACGAGGTCGGGGCGGCGCTGCTGGCGGCGAAGCAGGTCGTCATCGTGCCGGGCTACGGCATGGCGGTGTCGCGCGCCCAGGGCTCGGTGCAGGAGCTGACCCGCACGCTGCGCGAGAAGGGCGTCAACGTGCGGTTCGCCATTCACCCCGTCGCGGGCCGCCTGCCGGGCCACATGAACGTGCTGCTCGCCGAGGCGGGCGTGCCCTACGACATCGTGCTCGAGATGGAGCACATCAACGCCGACTTCCCCAACACCGACGTGGTGCTCGTCATCGGCGCCAACGACATCGTCAACCCGAGCGCGCTCGATGATCCCTCCTCGAGCATCTACGGCATGCCGGTGCTCGAGTGCTGGAAGGCGAAGCTCACCGTCGTGCTCAAGCGCGGCATGGCGGCGGGGTACGCCGGCATCGACAACCCGCTCTTCACCCTCGAGAAGTCGCGCATGCTCTTCGGCGACGCGAAGAAGAGCATCGACGCCCTGGTGGGCTCGGTGCGGAAGTAGTCTTCAGACGTCCATCAACCAGCCGTGGCTGTCCTTGACGACGCCGCGCTGAATGCCGGTGATGGTCTCGTACAGCTTGAGGCCGACGGGGCCCGGCTTCCCGCCGTTGATCTGCATCGGCTCGCCAGCGAACGAGAGCTCGCCGACGGGGCTGATCACCGCGGCGGTGCCGGTGCCGAAGACCTCCTGCAGCTGTCCCTTCGCGTGGGCCGCGCGCAGCTCCTTCACCGAGAGCGCGCGCTGCTGCACCTCGAGGCCCTGCTCCTTCGCCAGCGTGATCACGGAGTCGCGGGTCACGCCCGCGAGGATGGAGTCGGACAACGGCGGGGTCACCAGCGCGCCGTTCATCACCACGAAGAGGTTCATGGTGCCGACCTCCTCCACGAGCTCGTGGGTCTGGCTGTCGAGCCACAGCACCTGGTCGTACCCGGCCTTCTTCGCCTTCACGGCGGCGTGCAGGCTCGCGGCGTAGTTCGCGCCCGCCTTCGCAGCCCCGAGGCCTCCCCGAGGCGCGCGCACCTCGACCGTCTCGACCCAGATGCGCACGGGCTTGAGGCTGTTGCCGCCGTAGTAGCTGCCCACCGGCGACGCGATGATGAAGTACCGGTAGGTGCTCGCGGGCCGCACGCCGAGGAAGCCCTCGGTCGCGATCAGCGTGGGGCGGAGGTAGAGCGCGGTGCCCTCCGACTTCGGCACCCAGTCGGCGTCGACGCGCACGAGGGCCCTGCAGGCCTCGACCATCTGCTCGGCGGTCGGAGTCGGCATGCACAGGCGAGGGGCGTTGACGACCATGCGCTCGGCGTGGGCCAGCGGGCGGAAGAGGCGGAGCGCGCCGTCGACACCGCGGAAGGCCTTGGAGCCTTCGAACATCGCCTGGCCGTAGTGGAAGACGCCGGCGGCCGGGTCGATCTGGAACGGGGCGTACGGCTGGATCCGCGCGTCGTGCCAGCCCTTCTCGGGCCCGAAGTCCATCGCGAAGAGGTGATCGGTGAAGTACCGCCCGAACCCCAGCTCCTGCTCCGGCGCCTTCGACTTCGGCGAGGCGGTCTTCGTTACTTTGATGTCCATGGAGTGTCCCTCTGACGACCGCGGCTCCCATACACCGCTTGGGAGCAGGTCAAAAGGCCCGCCATCAGCCCGAAACCACGAGGGCCCACCGGCCGGCGGGCGCTGATCAGCGGGCGGAAAACTGGCGACGCGACAGCCTCGTGGCACCGTGTCGCACATGACGCGTGACCGCCGCAGCCGCGACCGCCGCAGTGAACGATCGGTGCAGTTCGAGACCCGCCGGGTCGAGGAGCGCCGCGACTACCCCCGCTTCGAGATCGCCCTCGACGTGCGCGAGCCCTCAGGGCGGACCCGCTCGTGCCTCGGCGACCTGTCTCCCGAGGGCGCGGCCTTCGTGACGACCGCGCCTCCGCTCGGCGATCGGGTGCTGGTGCGCTTCGCGCTGCCGAACACCGACGGGGCGATCATCGCGGCCGCCCGCGTGGTGGCGCGCTCGGGCGTCACCGCCGGGACGCAGGTGAGCGTGATCTTCACGGACATTCACGTCGAGGCCCAGCTCGCGATCGCCGAGTGGGCGCAGGATCGCGTGGTGCAGAAGAAGGCGCGGACGGTGACGCGGCAGCGTGGCCCGAGGCCCATCCCGCTGACGAAGGTGGTGGAGCGCGGCTGGTCGCGCTTCAAGCCCGCCTCGTCGCTCGCCGCCGTGCCCTGATCAGCACTCGATGACGTTGACGGCGAGGCCGCCGCGCGCGGTCTCCTTGTACTTCGACGACATGTCGGCGCCGGTCTGCCACATGGTCGCGATCACCTTGTCGAGCGACACCGCGTGCTTGCCGTCCCCCGAGAGCGCGAGCCGTGCGGCGTTGATGGCCTTCACGCTGCCCATGGCGTTGCGCTCGATGCACGGCACCTGCACCAGCCCGCCGATCGGGTCGCAGGTGAGGCCCAGGTTGTGCTCCATGCCGATCTCGGCGGCGTTCTCGACCTGCTCCGGTGTTCCGCCCATCACCTCGGCGAGCGCCCCCGCGGCCATCGAGCAGGCGACGCCCACCTCTCCCTGACAGCCGACCTCGGCGCCCGAGATGCTCGCGTTCTTCTTGTAGAGCGCGCCGATGGCGGCAGCGGTGAGCAGGAAGCGCAGCGTGCCCTCGTCGTCGGCGTTGGGCACGTGGCGCAGGTAGTACAGCAGCACCGCGGGGATGATGCCGGCCGCGCCGTTCGTCGGCGCCGTCACGACGCGACCACCCGCGGCGTTCTCCTCGTTCACGGCGAGGGCCCACAGGTTGACCCAGTCCACCACCGCGAGTGGGTCGATCGCGCCCCGTGGATCGGCCTTGAGCTTGCGGTGCAGCGCCGCCGCCCGCCGCTTCACCTTGAGGCCGCCCGGCAGAATGCCTTCGCGCTCGCAGCCCCGCTTCACGCAGGCCTCCATGGCGCGGGCGATCTCCAGCACGCCCTGGCGGAGCTCGGCCTCGGGGCGCACCGCCTTCTCGTTCTCGAACATCACGGTCGAGATCGACAGGCCGTGCTGCTCGCTGATGGTGAGCAGATCCTGCCCGGTGGTGAACGGGTACGGAATGGGCGGGTTCTCGCCGCCCGCGTGCGGCTCCTCGCCGTGGCCCTCATGGTTCACCACGAAGCCGCCACCCACCGAGTAGAAGACGCGCTCGAGCAGGCTCGCCCCGCTCGCGTCGAAGGCCGTGAAGCGCATGCCGTTGGGGTGCAGCGGCAGCTTCTCGCGCCGGTGGAAGACGATGGCGTCGGAGGGGAAGGCGATCGTCCGCGTGCCGAGCACCGACAGGGCCTGCGCCTTCATGATCGCCTGCACCCGCGCCGGCACCGCGTCCACGTCCACCAGCTTCGGGTCCTCGCCCTCGAGGCCGAGGATCACCGCGACGTCACTGCCGTGGCCCTTCCCGGTGAAGCCCAGGGAGCCGAACAGCTCGACCTTCACCTTCGCCACGCGACCCAGCAGGCCCTCGTCACGCAGGCGCTCGGCGAACCGGCGGGCGGCGCGCATCGGGCCGACGGTGTGAGAGCTCGACGGGCCGATGCCGATCTTGAAGATGTCGAAGACGCTGATGTGCTCCATCGCCCGGGCACTGTAGCGGCGGTGTCGCAGCGCTCCACGCGGAACGCCTTGCGCGGTGCATCAGTCAGCGGGCGGCAGGCGACCAGCCCTGGTCCTTCGCGAGATCGCCGATGAGCTGCTCGATGACCGGCTCGACGAGCACCGCCACCGGCCCGCCTCCGCCGCCGGCGCGGTACTCGCTCTTGAGCGCATGCTCGGGGTAGCTCGACACCACCAGCGCTGCGTCGAGCTGGTCGCCCTTCCCGCCGCGCAGCGTGAGCGACAGCTCGAGGCCCACCGCCTTCTTCGCCGAGAGCACCTTCTTCGCGTCTGTCCCCGACTCGCCGGCGGGCGCGACCGAGATGGCCTGCCACTTCGCGAGCGCCGCCTTGAGCGCGGCCTCGGCGAGCGCCTTCGCCTCGGGCGTCTTCGTCTCGTCCACCACCGTCGCGAGCGACACGTAGGCCGGCTTCGGGGCAGGAGCCTTCGGCGGCGTCTTCTTCTTCGGCCCGGCGACGACGACCGACGCGACGAGGAGCAGCCCCACGGCGACCGCCCGCTTCACGAGCGCAGCTCCGTCAACACCTCGCCGAGCGAGCGCGTCATGCGCACCCCGCGCGTGGCGGGGAACTTCGCGAGGCCCTCGGCCCGCAATTTCGGCGCGAACTCCTTCTCGTAGCGGTTGAACGCCTGCATCGACGGGAACCGGTAGCGCGCCTCGAAGCGCAGCTGGTGCCCGTCCACCGGCTCGAGGCGCACGATGGCGGCGTGCGTCGCGCCGCCCTGCAGCACCTCGGCGAGGTGGCCGTCCTGCAGCCAGCGGACCCACTCGCTGGCCACCTCGAGAGACTCGAACTCCGCATGGACCGTGTACTCGACGCTCATGGAGGTGCGCGCGTAGCACGAGCCGTCACGGCCCGTCCCACCGCGGCCAGCCCTTCTCGTGCGCCTCGCCCACGAAACGGCTGTGCCCAGACGCCTCGGGTATAGACTGCGCGCCCATGCGAACCGCCCTGCCCTTCCTCCTGTGCTCCGCCGTGACGTTCGCCGCGCCCGCGAAGCCCGTGGTGGCGCTGCTGCCACCCGACGCGCCGGACGACGATCTCGCCGGCTTCGGCATGATGCTCGAGGCCCGCGCCGCCGAGCTCATCGAGCAATCGGGGAAGTTCTCGGAGCTCCACGTCAAGCAGGTGCTCTCGATGGCCGAGGCCGAGGGCCTGGCGGCGAACACCCTGTCTGAGCCGGCCAACGCGGCGGCGGCGCGCGCCTTCCTCGGCGCCGATCGCCTCGTCACGCTGCAGCTCGACACCAACGCCAGAGGCATGGCGCTGACGGGCAGCATCATCGACGGGAAGAAGACGACGCCCTTCAGCGCGAAGCTGCCGGTCACCTGGCCCGAGGCGCTCGTGCAGGGCAGCGAGGCGGTGGCGAAGGCGGTGCTGGCGACCGAGAAGGCGACCCTGCCGAAGAAGTCGTCGGCGCAGCCCGAGTCGAAGTCGCCCGAGGCCCTGCGCCTCCTCGCGCAGTGCTACGCGATCGTGATCCGCCAGCCGCTCGGCATCGACAACCCGGCGGTGCTCAACGGGGAGGAGCTCGACGCTGCTTCGGCAGCCTGTGAGAAGGCGCTCGCGCAGGATCCGTCGCTGAAGTTCGCGGCGGCGGTCCTCGCGCTGTCCCGCGCCATCACCGGCGACGCAGACGGGGCGACGAAGGCCCTCAACGGGCTGTCAGCCACCGACGACATGGTCGAGCCGTACACCCTCGCCCGCTTCTGGATGGTGACCCGGTTCCAGTCGAACGAAGACGGGCTCGCCAGCCTGAAGGACGTGCTCAAGCGGCACCCGGGCGAGCTGATCGCGCTCAACTACCTGGCCGACACCCAGGGCGTGCTGAACGATCACGCCGGCGCGCAGGCCTCGTGGACGGAGTACCTCACCCTGGTCCCGGCTTCGCCCTTCGCTCACGGGCGCCTGAGCAAGGCCCTCGCGCGGCAGAACAAACACGACGAAGCGATCGCCGCGGCGAAGAAGGCCCTCGAGCTCGCGCCGGGGAGCAAGGCCGCTCGCCTCGAGCTGGGCAGCCGGTACATCGACGCCAACAAGGTGGACGACGCGATCACGACGCTCGCCGCGCTGACCGACGCGAAGGGCGAGGCGCTGCTGCGGCTCGGCTGGGCGCACTGGCTCAAGGGCAGCGTGGACGCCGCGGCCCCGCTCTTCCAGAAGGCGCTCGACACGGCCACGGCGCCCTCCGAATGGCGCACGCGCGGCCGCGCCCACTACAACCTCGCGCTCGTCGAGGCGAAGCGCGGAAAAGCCGACGCCGCGAAGGCCGCCCTCAAGGCCTCGATGCTGACCGGCTACAAGGTGCGCGCGGTGGACCCGCTGCTCGAGAAGATCGCGAAGGACGTCGAGCGCGCCGAGATGCAGAAGCCCTCGGCCGACGCGGGCGCGGTCGCGAAGTTGAGCCTGCCGAAGGAGTCGAGCCTGGTGCCGTTCGACCCGATGGGGAACGCGGATCTCACGAAGAAGAAGGACGCGCCGCCGCAGGGCTTCGTCATCTACAAGTTCTGAGGCCCCATGCCGTTGCCTTCCGCCTTCACCGCCGCGCTGCAGTCCGGCTTCCCCGCCGACTTCGCGTCCACCGAGCCGTCCGAGCTCGCCACCTACGGCAAGGACTGGACGAAGGTCTTCACGCCAGCGCCGTCGCTCCTCGTCCGGCCCCGCACGACCGCCGAGGTGGCGCGGTTCATGAGGCTCGCGTTCGAGCACGGCGTCGCGGTGGTGCCGAGCGGTGGCCGCACGGGGCTCGCGGGCGGCGCGGTGGCCGAGCGCGGCGAGGTGGTGCTGTCGCTCGAGCGCATGCGCACGATGGAGCCCGTCGACACCCTGGCGATGACGGTGCGCGTGCAGGCCGGCGCCGTCACCGAGGTCGTCCACGAGCACTGCGCGAAGCAGGGCCTCTTCTGGCCGGTGGACTTCGCGTCGAAGGGCTCGAGCCAGGTGGGCGGCAACATCGCCACCAACGCCGGCGGCGTGCGGGTCATCCGCTACGGGCTGACGCGCAACTGGGTGCTGGGCCTCGAGGTGGTGACGCCGACCGGCGAGGTGCTCGAGCTCAACGGCGCCCTCGAGAAGAACAACACCGGCGTCGATCTGCGCCAGCTCTTCATCGGCAGCGAGGGCATTCTCGGCGTCATCACCGCCGCGACGCTCAAGCTGACGCGCCTGCCCGAGAAGGTGGACGTGTTCCTCTTCTCGGTGGCCTCGCTGCAGGCGGTGCTCACGCTCTTCGAGGAGGCGCGCAAGGGCCCCTTCACGGTGATGGCGTACGAGTTCTTCACCGACAAGTGCAGCCGCCGGCTCGAGGCGCACCGGAAGATCCGCCCGCCCTTCGAGCGGCCCTCGTCGCACTCCGTGCTGCTCGAGGTCGAAGCGGCGAAGACCGGCGCGCTCGACGACTGGCTGGGCTCGCTCTTCGAGCGCGGGCTGGTGACCGACGGCACGCTGGCGGCGGACTCCGAGCAGGCCAGGTTCCTCTGGAGCCTGCGCGAGGGCATCTCGGAGTCGCTCTCGGCGACGGGCCTGCCTCACAAGAACGACATCTCGCTGCCGATCTCGGGGCTCAAGACCTTCTGCGACGAGCTCGAGGCGCTGCTGGCGAAGGACTACGCCGGCTGGGAGCTGTGCCTCTTCGGGCACATCGGCGACGGCAACCTGCACGTGAACATCATGAAGCCCGACGCGATGGACCAGGCGGCCTTCCTCGCGCGCACGCACGCCTGTGACGCCGACGTCTTCACGCTGGTGAAGAAGCACCAGGGCAGCATCAGCGCCGAGCACGGCATCGGGCTGTTGAAGAAGGACTTCCTCGGCTACTCGCGCACTTCGACCGAGATCGCGCTGATGAGATCGGTGAAGCTCGCGCTCGACCCGAAGGGGCTGTTGAACCCCGGGAAGGTGCTGTAACCCCACGCAGGAGGAGCTCAGCCATGCCACGCATTCACGGAACCGGAGTTCGGCTCGACGCAGATCCACAGCGCTTCGATCGCGAGGTCGCACCGAAGCCGAAGAAGCAGGCGAAGACGGCTGCGCTGTTCACGTACGAGAAGAACGCCAACAAGCTGAAGCCGGTGAGCGCCGACGCGGCGAAGAAGCTCGAGACGGCGTTCCAAGCGAACTCGTCGAAGGCTGAGAACCTGTCAGCCGGGCGCGCCGGCGCGAGCGTGATGGGCCTCGTGCAGAACGGCGAGCTCTTCATCCGGACGAAGGGCGTGTTCCCCGGCGCGAAGCCGAAGTGGGAGAGCGCGGGCACGCTCCAGGAGCCGCCTGCTCCGAAGCCAACCGACGGCACGCGGCCGAGCCCGGGCTGGGGACCGAAGCCGAAGTCGCTCGAGGCGCGGGCGCAGAAGACCGTCGCCGAGCGCATGGGCCTGCTGTCGAACCCCGAGTTCCAGCTGAAGGGCGACGAGCTGAAGGAGTTCAAGAAGGCCCTCGCGAACGGCGAGTTCAAGGAGGTCGCGGCGACGCCAAAGGGCCTCGCGGGCGTCGGCTTCAAGGGCTACGTCGCGGGCGACATGTTGATCGTCGAGCGACGCGCGGTCCGTCCCGGTTCGACCCCGACGTTCCACCTGCTCGGCCCCCTGGAGTGAGTCACGGGTAGGTGAAGGTGAAGATCGGCCGACCCGCGCGCGCCGCGCCATGGGTTGCCCAGTCGGGATCCGACGGCTGGAAGACGCCGCACAGGCCCATGCGCGTGGTGCCCTTGCGCACCTCGACCTCGAAGGGCACCCACTGGATCGGGCTGCAGCTCGTGTAGTGATCGACGCGCACCGCGTACATCCCCGTCGGGGGCCGCCCGCCATCGGCCGGGTAGATGATGTTCTCGATGAGCACGAGATCCATCGAGCAGCCCGCCTGCGAATCGAGGTCGAGGGCGCCCATGGCGCACGCAGGCGTGCGCTGGCCGTACCAGAGCTCGCACACGCCGCCGTCAGGCAGCGGCTCGTCGAGGTGCAGATCGACGTCCTCGGTCGAGTCCCAGCGCAGCGTCACCTGCAGGTCCGCGCCAGCCCCGTTCAAGATGCACTCGTTGCCATTGCAGAAGAACCCGGTGGGGCACTCCGTCGTGCACTGCACGCCGGCGTCCCGGGGGCCTGGACACATCGCGCCGCCGTCCGGCCAGACCATGCCGCCGCCCGACCCGCCGCCAGACGTCCCGCCGCCCGAGCCACCGCCCGACCCGCCAGACGTCCCGCCGCCGCCCGCGCTGCCGCCGGCGATCGGCGGAAAGCAGACGTTGTTCAGGAGATCGCAGTTGCCGCTCGCGCAGTCGGTGTGACGCAAGCAGCCCACGCAGCGACTCATCGGCTGATCGCAGATCGGCGTCGCCCCGCCGCAGCCCCCGCCGTCGGCCACACAGCGCTCGCACTTGCCCAGGCCGTTCTGGAACGAGATGTCGCACGTCGGCGTCTCGCCGAAGCAGCCCTCCACGAGCGTGCAGCGGACGCAGCGGCGCGCCTTCGTGTCGCAGATGGGCGCCGCGAGGTTGCACGCCCCGCACACCGGGCCGCCGCCGTCGACGCCTGCGCCCGCGGCGCCGCCGCCCTGCGCTCCGCCGGCCTGACCGCCTCCGACGGTGCCGCCGCTCGTTCCACCCCCGCCGATGGCGACGCCGCCACCGCGGCCGGCATCACGAGGCCCTTCGACGCAGAGGCCCTGCTGCGCGTCACAGCTCGAGCCCGGCTCGCACGACGTCGCCGTGCAGCGCCCCGCCTTTCCGCACGAGACGACGGCCGTGGCCACCGCGAGTCCCACGATCAGGAGCGCGGGCAGCCTCACTCGACGACCTCACCGCACTGCGCGTCGAACACGAACACGCCACCCGGCACCAGGAGCCGCCCTGCGTTGCCGCGCCACCACGCCGCCTCGAGCGGCCGCTCCTTCTCCAGCACGGTGATGGCGTCGAGCGTCGCCACCGCGAAGCCCTGCTGGTGCGAGAGCCGCCCGGTGAGCCGCCGCCACCACCTGTCGAGCCTCGACCGCGGGCCGGACTGCTCGAGCACGCTCTGCACCTCCCACGATCCCGCGCCCAGGAGCGGCAGCTCGAGGCCGACCCACGCCCGGCGAACGTGCTCGGGCGCAGCGCCACTCGGGGTCCTCACGATGCGCAGACGGGGCATGGGCGCCCTACTCTGCTCCAGAACCGCTCGTCTCGTCAGCTCAGCGCGCGCGCCTTGATGGTGGTCGGCAGCTTGAGCAGCTCGGACACCACCTGCGCCCGCACCTCGCTGTCGAGGTCCATCACGAGGTAGCCGATGTCGGCGTTCGTCGAGAGCAGCTGCGCGTGAATGTTCGCGTTGGCGTCGCCGATGACGCGGTTCACGTCGCGCAGCACGCCGGGCACGTTCTGGTGCACGTGCATGATGCGGTGCGTGCCGGGTGAGGTCTCGAGCTCGACGTTGGGGAAGTTCACCGAGCCCGCGGACGAACCGAACTCGACGTACTTCGCGAGGCTGGTCGCCACCTCACGGCCGATGGCCTCCTGCGCCTCGAGGGTCGAGCCACCGATGTGCGGCGTGAGGATCACGTTCGGCACGTTCTGCAGCGGCGTCACGAAGCCCTTCGCCTCGTTCCCCTCCGGCTCCTCGGGGTAGACGTCGACTGCGGCCCCCGCGATGCGGCCCTTCTTGATGAGATCGGCCAGCGCCTCGAGATCCACCACCGTGCCGCGGCTCGCGTTGATGAGGCAGGCCTCGTCCTTCATCATGCCCAGCTGCGCACGACCCATCAGGTTCTTCGTCTGCGGCGTCTCAGGCACGTGCAGCGTCACGAAGTCCGACACCTTCAGCACGTCCTCCAGCGTCTTCATCGGCTGGTTGTTCGACAGCGGCAGCTTCTTCGCGATGTCGAAGTAGACGACGCGCATGCCGAAGAACTCGGCGAGGACGCCCACCTGGCTGCCGATGTGGCCGTAGCCGACGATGCCCAGCGTCTTGCCCCGCACCTCGTGGGCGCCGGTGGCCAGCTTCTTCCAGATGCCCTGGTGCATCTCGCGGCTGCGATCGCCCAGCTGGCGCGACAACGAGATGACCTCGGCGATCACCAGCTCGGCCACGCTGCGGGTGTTCGAGAACGGCGCGTTGAAGACGCAGACGCCGCGCTTCATCGCGTCGGCGAGGGCGATCTGGTTGGTGCCGATGCAGAACGCGCCGATGGCCATCAACCCTGCCGCCTGTGGCGCCTCGAGCACCTTCTTCGTCACGTTCGTCTTCGAGCGGATGCCCAGCACCTGCACGCCGTCGAGCTCCTTGATGAGCTCGTCCTCCTTGAGCGCGGAGTTGACGCGGCGGACCGAGTAGCCGGCCTCCTCGAGCTGGATTTCGGCGACCTCGTGGATCTTCTCGAGCAGCAGAACGGTAGCGGGCATGGGCGACCTGTTAGCGCGACGCGTCAGGGAGTCAACGGGCGGTCTGAGCCGGGCTCTCCGAGGCGCGGTTCACTGGCGCAGCTCAGGCACCCGTCGCGTCGCCGCTTCTCTCGCCTCGAACAGCTCGATGCCCTGCCGCGTGAGGATGAAGCGCACCAGGCCCGCGCCGCGCTCCGTGTCCAGCTCGGCCTCGAAGACGGGACCTCCGACCGTCCCCACGAGCGCCTCCTTCTTCAGGTTCTTCACCTGGCCGTGGGCGAGCGCGTGATCCACATGCCCGAGGCCCACACCCGTCTTGTAGAGGTCCAGCGCGACGCGATGCAGGGCCAGGGCGAGCCCCTGATCGAGCGGAATCGACGAGGTGAGGATGCTCACCAGCACCCAGTACGGAAGGTCGTCCTCGCCGCGCTCCGCCATCGGCTGGCGAGTAGCGGGCATCGAGGTGTGATGCAAGCCGACACCACGCCGCCACGCTGACCGCTGGCTCGTGAAATCGGGTGGACATTCGAGCCCGAAATGCGCAGAACCACCGGCATTCTCGGTGGGCCCCCGCCTTCGGCCCGCCAGTCGCTCAAGGAGCCTTTCACCGTGAAAGCCCCCACCCGTCTGTCGCGGTCGATCGTCCTTGCGACGCTGCTGGCTGGCACCGCCGTCTTCGCCCAGGAACGAGGCAACTTCCCGGGCGATCGTTTCCGCATGTCGCTCTCGCGCTCGGGTCTGCTCGACGTCGAGTGGGGCAGCCCCGCGCCGCACCTCAACTGGGACGCGGGCCTCTTCCTCAATTTCTCGCAGAACAACCTGGTGCTGTACCGCATCAGCGACAACCAGCGCCTCGGGCCCCTCATCGGCACCCGCCTCGGCGCGTCGCTCTTCGGGACCATCGGCCTCTTCGACTGGCTCGAGGCCGGGCTCGAGCTGCCGGTGGTGCTGGTGCAGTCGCGCGAGCCCAGCCTGGCGGGTGGCACGGTGACGAACCTGTCGGCCCTGCAGGGCGGCCTGGGCGACCTGCGGCTGCAGCCCAAAATCCGCTTCTTCAGCCAGGAAGACGTGGGCTTCGACCTCGCGGTGATGCCGACGCTCACGTTCCCCACGGGGGGCCAGACGAACTACCGCGGCGAGCCGTCCGTCACCTTCCAGCCCGAGCTGATCGCCTCGCGCGCCTTCGGCCAGGTGCGCACCGCGGTCAACGTGGGCGCGGTGATCCGCCGGCAGGTGGCCTTCATCGACGACGTGGTGGGCAGCGATCTCACCGCGCGGCTCGGCGGCGGCTACCGCTTCCACGACGACAAGGGCAACGGGCTGCCGCTCGAGCTCGACGCGTCGCTCTTCATGTGGACCGGCGTGACGGCCACCACCTACACGCCGTCGCAGCGCGGCATGGAGCTTCGCCTCATGGGCGCGTGGACCTTCGCCGAGCGCGTGCAGGTGTTCCTCGGCGGCGGCGTCGGGCTCCTCTCAGGCTGGGGCACCCCCGACTACCGGCTGTTCGCCGGCGTGCGCTATGGCCTCTGGGACGATCGGAAGGGCCCGAAGGACACCGACAAGGACGGCATCATCGACGAGCAGGACAAGTGCCTCGAGCTCGCCGGCATCGCCGAGAACGCCGGCTGCCCCGATCGCGACAGCGACAACGATGGCTTCGTCGATCGCCTCGACGCGTGCCCCGGCGACAAGGGCATCAAGGAGCTGAAGGGCTGCCCCGACGTGGACTCCGATGGCGACGGCTTCGTCGATCGCCTCGACAAGTGTCCGAAGGAGAAGGGCGTCAAGGAGCTCGACGGCTGCGCCGATCAGGACGGCGACGGCGACGGCCTCGTCGATCGACTCGATCGGTGCCCCACCGAGAAGGAAGACGCTGACGGCTTCAAGGATGACGACGGCTGCCCAGACCCGGACAACGACGAAGACGGCGTCACCGACGCCTCCGACAAGTGCCCCCTCGAGAAGGGCGTGGTCGAGAACAAGGGCTGCCCCGACAAGGACGAAGACGCGGACGGCGTGGTCGACCGCCTCGACAACTGCCCCGGCGAGAAGGGCGAGGCGCAGTTCCAGGGCTGCAAGGGCAAGCAGTTCGTCGTGCTGACGAAGGAGCGCCTCGAGATCATCGCCCCCGTCTTCTTCAAGGTGGGCAGCGACGTGATCGAGGCCCGCAGCTTCGCGCTCCTCGACAACGTCGGGAAGGTGCTGACCGCGCACCCCGAGGTGGCGAAGGTGCGCGTCGAAGGCCACACCGACAACCAGGGCGACCCGAAGAAGAACCTCGAGCTGTCCGAGCGCCGCGCCAACTCGGTCAAGAAGTACCTGGTCGAGAAGGGCAAGGTGGCCGCTGAGCGCCTCGAGGCGAAGGGCTTCGGCGACACCCAGCCGATCGACGACAACAAGACGAAGCAGGGCCGCGAGAAGAACCGCCGCGTTGTCTTCAGCATCGTGGAGAACTGAGAGATGAACACCATGACGAACGACTCCACGCGCACCCTCGTGAAGCGCCTGCTGCTGCTGACGGCGCTCGCCGCGCCCGCGCTCGCCCTCGCCCAGCCCGCCGCCCAGTGCGCGCTCGGCGGGCCCTCCTCCGTCGTGCGCGGCCAGGCCTTCACGCTCGACGTCGATCTGTCGAACCCGGGCACGGCGACGGGCTACGCGCCGGCCGTCGAGCTCTTCCTTCCCCCGGCCTTCACGCTCGGGGCGGCCACCGCCTTCGGTCAGACGCTGACGCCGGTGGCGAACACCACCACCACGCCCTTCGTGAACCCGCTCACGGGCGAGACGGTGCAGGGGCCTGCGGGCGCGCGCTACGTCGTGCTGCGCTACCCCATCAACCACGTCGCCGGCGGCGCCGGGGCCCAGCGGCTCACCGTGGTGTTGACGAGCACGACCAGCGCCACCCTCGACACGGCCGTGAACGTCGCAGCCACCTGTCTCTTCGCGTACGGCGCGACCCCGCTCAACGACCCCCAGGCCGACGCGCCCGTGCGCAGCGACCTCGCCGTGAACGCGAACGACCAGACGACCCGCGCCTTCACGCCGGTGGGCGCCCTCGTCACCGGCCGCTTCGAGCGCGTCACCCCCGCGGGCGTGGTGACCGACGCGGTGACCGGGCCCCGCACCCTGGTCGAGGCCGTGTACGAGATCGACGCGATGGTGGGCACGACCATCTCCGCGGCGAGCGCGATCATCACCCTGCCCGACGCCTTCCAGCTCGTCTCCGCGACCGCGGCGGGCGGCACCGTCAGCAGCGTGCCCGCGGCGCCCGCCTCAGCGCCGGGCGGCACGGTCACCGTCACCTATGCGTCCATCGCCGGCGTCGCAGGCGTCGATCGCGCCATTCGCGTGCGCGGCTTCATCTCGCAGAACCGCACCGGCGGGACTCCAGCCATCAACCCGATGACGCTCACGCCCATCACCGTGGCTCCGCAGCTGTCGCTGTCGGGCAGCGGCCTGCCGGCGCCGGTCACCGGCCAGGCCGCGCTGCGTGGCCACGCGGTGCTCGTGCGCGAAACCGTGAACACCGCGGCGCCCCTGCCCGGCGCCACCGTGACGATCACCCAGGTCGTCGAGCAGTCGGACTTCTTCGGCACCACCGCGAACGACGTCACCACCACGCTGCCCGCGGGCCTCACCTACGTCGCCTCGTCTTCGATGCCGCTGACGCCCGTGGTGAGCGGCTCCACGCTGGCTTTCCCCTTCGGGGGCCTCGCGCAGGTCGGCATGGGCGACACCTCGCCGGCGTCGAGGACCAACGCCTTCGACGTCACCGTCGAGCAGGCGTACCCCAGCGCCGGGCCTGTCTTCGGCGGCGATCGCCTGGCCACCGTGCACTCGCTCGCGTCCACCACGACGGCGGCGGCCACGCGGACCCAGACCGAAGCGGCCAGCGGCACCGACGCCACGCCCGCCATCCCGCAGGCGACCCTCACCGCGGCGGCGCTCGTGGCAGGCGTGCCGGTCTCGACGGTCAAGGCCGGCGACGTCGTCACCTTCCGCGTCACGTCCACCCTCACCTCAGGCGATCACGACGGCGAGGTGTGGTCGATCGCCCTGCCCGCGCCGCTCTTCGACGCCAGCGCGCTGAGCGGCGCCATGTTCGGGGGCGCGGTGGTGCGGTACGGCGCGGGCGCGACCGCGGGGCTGCCGACCAACGTCACGGTCACCGCCAGCGCCGCCACCAACAGCGTCACCCTCACCTTCCCACGCATCTCGGGAGGCACGCCGCCCATCACCGTCGAGGTGGAGCTCGACGTCACCGCCACCGCGAACCCCATCGACGACGCCTTCGTGGTGGTGACGCCCGTCGTCTCGACGCACACGGGCACGATGCAGACGTACACGCGCACCGCCGCGCCGGCCCTCACCGTCCAGTCGCCCAACCTGCGCGCGATCACCGCGGCCTTCGCCTCGAGCACCACCGACGCGGTGTTCACCCCGGCCGCCACCGTGACGCTGCCCAGCCCGCTCACCTCGGCCAACCTGGCGACGGTGGCGAACTCCAACGTCGCGGCCGTGCACGCCCAGGGCACGGTGGACGTGCGGCTCCTCGTCGAGAACCGCGGCGCTCTCGAGGCGCGCGACGCCCGGGTGAAGCTGGTGTTGCCCGCGGGCCTCAGCGGCGCCCTCGTCTCGGCCACCGACGGCGTGGGCACGGCCACCCCCACCACCGGCGATCTCTTCGGCGCCGGCCTCGACTTCACCGATCCCATCGCGGCCTCGAGCCCGTCGAGCGGCCTCAACCTGCGCGTCGTGGTGGCGCGCCTCACCGTCGCCACCGGGCTGGCGCCCCGCTTCGATCTCGTCTCGAACGGGCAGCTCGAGCGCTTCGCCTCGGCCGCCGGCGGCGGCAACTTCGTCGGCAACCCCGCGGCCACGGCCGAGCCCGTCACCATCAGCACCCGCGCCGCCAGCGCAGGCGTGGTGCTGACGATCCCCGACACCGCCGCCACCATCGGCGAGACGTTCGGCTACGTCGTGAGCGGCGTGGTGCCGAACGGCGCCACCATCGCCTCGCTGCCGGTGACGATCGCCCTGCCCAGCCAGCTCGCCTTCGTCTCGGCGATGAGCCTGACGGCGCCCGCGGCCATCACCTGCGGCGGCGCGGCGTGCACCCTGCCCACGCCGGTGGTGACGAACGAGGGGCGCGACGTCACCTTCACCTTCGCCAACGTGGCCAACGCCGACACTGACATCGGCACCGTCGAGGAGCTGGCCTTCACGGCGACGGTCGTCGTCAACAACGTCGCCAGCGCCACCGCCGGCACCACCAACCTCAACGTCAACACCGGCTTCGCGGGAGCCACCTCGACGACCGACGCCGGGTCCCGCGTGCGGATCGTCGAGCCGGCCATGTCGTTCGGCGGCGTCAACACCGACGGCGGCGCGCTGCCCGATGGCGGCAGCGTGATCGACTCGTCGGACCTGGTGGTGGTGACGGTGCCGGTGCGCGTCGCTGGCGGCGCGAACAACGTCTCGCCGCACGACGTGTCGATCTCCGTCGCCTTGCCGGTGCAGCTCACCGCCGAGCCCGGCAGCCTCTTCGTCGACTCGCGTTGCCCGATGCCCGCGACCCAGTCGCTGGTGGACGCCGGCCTGTCGATCACCTTCCCGACGCTCGCGGTCGGCGACGCCGGCGCCTGTGACGTCGGCTTCACGGCCCGGGTCGGCCAGAACGTCACCTATGGGCAGCAGCTCTCGCCGCTCGCGACGCTGACCTGGACGAGCCGCATGGGCGTCGTCAACATGCCCGTCAGCACCTACTCGGCGACGACGGTGGAGCGCACCGGCAACGGGAGCGATCCCGGCGGCACCGCCAACAACTACCGCGTGACGGCGACCGGCCCGGTGCGCATGGCGACCTCGGCGACCAGCGCCTTCACGCTGGTGAGCACCACCAACCCGGCGACGGCAGCCAACCTGCTGGCGGTCGGTGAGGATCTGGTGCTGCGCTTCCGCGTCGATCTCGCCGAGGGCACGCACCCGAGCCTGTCGTTCCGCTTCACGCCGCCGCCCATGTTGGGGGTGCGCCGCGTCGAGCTCGACACCATGACGCCGGGCTTCACCGGAGTGATCGCCAACCCGGCGCCGATCGTCCCCACGGGCACCGCGGGCGCGGTGGTGACGGCCTCGTTCGGCGCGATCACCGTGCCGGGCGACAACCTGGCGACCAACAACCAGCTCGACCTGTTGGTGACCGTGCGGAACGTCGCGCTCAACTCCGCGACCACGGCGACGATGCAGGGCCTGCCGCAGAGCGGGGGCTCGGCGCTGGGTCCGAGCGCGCCCTTCGACGTGCTCTTCGCCGCGCCCCGGCCCCGCCTGACTCCCAGCGTGGACAACCCATCGCCCGGACCAGACGCGGGCGTCGTCCTCACCGCGGCCCTCGCCAACCTCTCGCTCAACTCGCAAGCAGACGGCGGCGGCCTCGAGCAGACGACGGTGGCCTGCAACGTGCCGGTGTCGATCGCGACGCCGGCTGGCTTCTCCATCGTCGCGCCCGCGACCGATGGCCTCGACAACGACGACAACGGCATGACGGACGACGCGCCCGAGGCCAGCCTCGTGTCGGGCTCGACCTTCGTCTTCAACTCCAACCGCTGCCTGAACCCCGGTGAGCGCCTGTCGTTCCGCGCCAGCTTCCGCTCGGCGCAGACGATCCAGGGGGTGCCGGTGAACTTCGACAGCACCATGGGCACCTACCTGACCGCGGCGATGGGCGGCACGACGTTGAGCCCGGCGAACGACGCGTTCGACAACAACGGCAACTCGGTGGTGGACGAGACGACGCCCGTCGCCGATGGCATCGCACGGGTGGTGGTGACGCCGAACGTGCCGCGCCTGGGCTTCACGCTCGTCGGCCGCAGCGCGCTCGACGGCGGAGCCTCGGTGGTGGCCGGCGACGACGTTCGCTGGACGGTGCGGCTCATCAACACCGGCGTCGGCGATCTCACCAACGTGCGCATCGAGGTGCCCTTCGCCCCGTTGACCACCTACGTCGCGGACTCGGGGACAGCGACGAGCGGCACGCTCAGCCTCACCATGACGGGCCTCGCGGTGGACGTCGGCACGGTGCTGGGCTGCCCGGCCTTGCCCGACGGCGGCCCCGGCACCACCTGCCCCACCATCGACGTGGCGCTCGACTCGACCACCTCGCGGCGCATTCCCAACGACGGCGGCGTCGAGACGCAGGCGCGGCTGACCGCAGATCCGCCCTTCGCGCTGCTCCTGTCCGACAACCCCGCGACCGCGGCGCCCGTCGATCCAACCCGGGTGCGCGTGCTGAACACCCCCGACGTGGACGGCGACGGCGTGCTCAACGGCGCCGATCGCAACGCCAATAACCCGGCTTCGTGCAGCGACGTGGACGGCGATGGCTGTGACGACTGCGCGGTGGCCCTGAACCAGCAGCCCTCCAACGACGGGCCCGACGGCGACGGCGATGGCATGTGCGACTCGGGAGATCCGACGCCCAACGACGTGGACGCCGACGACGACGGCCTCACCGACGGCGCCGAGCGAGACCCGTTGTCGGACACCGACGGCGACGGCCTGGTGAACGTGCTCGATCCTGACTCCGACGACGACGGCCTCTTCGACGGCACCGAGGCCGGCGTGGCGACCGCCAGCATGGGCACCGACGCCTCGAAGGGCGTCTTCGTCGCCGACGCAGATCCGGCCACCACCACCGACGTGCTGCGCGCCGACAGCGACCGGGGCGGCCGCATCGACGGCACCGAGGACCTGAACCGGAACGGGCGGGTGGACCTGGGCGAAGGGGACCCGAACGCGCAGGGCGACGACGCGGCCCAGACGGACACCGACGGTGATGGGTTGTCCGACGCCGACGAGACCGCGCGCGGTCTGCCGGTGAACGACGCCGACGCCGATGACGACGGCATCGTGGATGGCAAGGAGCCCAACCCCACCACCAACAGCGACGGCGATGGGCTGCTCACCAACATCCTCGACCCCGACTCCGACAACGACGGCCTGTTCGACGGGACTGAGGTCGGCGTCACGACGCCCTCGAGCGGCACGCTCCTGGCGCGACGCCGCTTCATCGCAGACGCGGATCCCACCACGCGCACCGCGGTGCTGCGCGCGGACACCGATCGCGGCGGCGTCATCGACGGCCTCGAAGATCTCAACCTCAACGGGCGCAGCGATCAGGGCGAGCGCAACCCCGGTGACGGCCCCGACGATCTCGTCGCCACGATCGACACCGATGCCGACGGCATGGCCGACGCGCTCGAGGCGTTCCTGGGCACGAACCCGCGCGATCGCGACAGCGACGACGACGGCGTCATCGACTCGGCCGAGCAGCACTTCTCGGACGACACCGACGACGACGGGCTCATCAACGCGCTCGACGCGGACTCCGACGACGACGGCGTCTTCGACGGCACCGAGCTCGGCGTCACCATGCCCAGCATGGACACGAACGAGACCCGCAAGGCCTTCGTGCCCGACGCCGACCCCGCGACGCGCACCAGCCCGCTCGCGGCCGACTCCGATCGCGGCGGGAAGACCGACGGCTTCGAGGACGTGAACGTCAACGGGCGCGTCGATCAAGGCGAGACGAACCCCGGCGACCCCGCCGACGATCAGGGCGCGATCGCCGACGCTGACAGCGACGGGCTGCCCGACGCCGCCGAGATGCGCCTCGGCTCGAACCCGAACGACGCGGACTCCGACGACGACGGCCTGCCCGACGGCAAGGAGCCCAACGCTGCGCTGGACGCGGACGGCGACGGGGTCAACAACCTCAACGACCCTGACAGCGACGGCGACCGCCTCTTCGACGGGACCGAGGCGGGGGTCACCACGGCGCCTGCCGGCACCGACACCGCGCGCAACTTCTTCATCGCTGACGCCGACCCCGCGACCCGCACGCTGGTGCTGGTGGCGGACACCGATCGCGGCGGCATGGGCGACGGGGCCGAGGACGTCAACCGGAACGGCCGGGTGGACATGGGCGAGACCGATCCGCTCCTCAAGGCTGACGACCGCCCGCTGCAGGACAGCGACAACGACACCATTCGTGACGTGGACGACGGCTTCCAGGACACCGACGGCGACGGCACCGCGAACTGGCTCGACACCGACTCCGACGGCGACGGCATCTCCGACGCGGCCGAGGCGGGCGACACCAGCCCCGCCACCGCGCCCATCGACACGGACCGCGATCTGACGCCTGACTTCCTCGATCTCGACTCCGATGGTGACACCGTGCGCGACGCGGCCGAGGCGGGCACGGGCACGGCTCCCGCGGACAGCGATCGCGACGGAGTGCCCGACTTCCGCGACCTCGACGCCGACGGCGACACGCTGCTCGACTCGCTCGAGGCCGGCGACGCCGATCCGATGACGCCTCCGATCGACACCGACGCCGACGGCACGCCCGACTTCCTCGACCGCGACAGCGACGGCGACGGCTTCTCAGACGCCATCGAGGCGGGTCGACTCGACCCGATGACGCCGCCAGCCGACACCGACGGGGACGGCTTGCCTGACTTCCGCGACCCCGACTCCGACGCGGATCAGCGCGCCGATCGCGAGGACAACTGTCGCCTGGTCGCCAACCCCGATCAGCGTGACACCGACGGCGACGGCCTGGGCGACGCCTGCTCGGCTGACGTCGACGGCGACGGCGTGGGCAACGACGCCGACAACTGCGCCACCGTGAGCAACTTCGATCAGAAGGACCAGGACGGCGACGGTGTGGGCGACGCGTGCGATCCCGACGTGAACGGCGATGGCTTCGTCGATGGGGTCAGCGCCAAGGGTGGCGGGTGCTCGTCGGCGGGCCTCGGCCTGCTGCCGCTCGGGCTCGCCCTGCTGGCCCTGCGGCGCCGGCGCCAGCAACCGTGACCACGCGGCAGAAGACGGTCGTCGCGGCCATCGCCGTCGGAGCGGTGGCCGTCGTGGCGTGGGTGGCCCTGGCGCGCTGGCGCGAGGCGCGGGAGACGGCTCGGCGCGATCAGCTCGAGTACGCCGCGCGGTGGGAGCTCGAGCATGGGCAGATCGAGCAGGCGATCGACAAGCTCGACGCGCTCGCGAAGGTCGACCCCGTCAGGCGCGGCCTCGCGGGGCTGCGCGGGCGGGCGCTGGCGTCGAGCGGGAAGCCGACGGAGGCGATGCGCGAGCTGGTGCACGCCGTCGTCGAGCGCGAAGACGCCGAGGCGTGGGAGTACACGGGCGTGGCGCAGTCACAGCTGGGCGCCCTGCCCGAGGCGAAGCAGGCGTTGACGAAGGCGGTCGAGATCGAGCCGGGGCGCGTGTCGGCGTGGCGGCGGTTGGGGCAGCTCTGCCTCACGAGCGGCGACCCGACGGCCGCGGTGGAGGCCTATCGCCAGGCGCTGCGGCACGCGGCGGGGCCTGCTGGCCGGGACGAGGTGCGCCTCGAGGCGACGACGTTGCTCGAGCAGGCCGGGCGCGTGGACGACGCGCGGCTCTTCAAGGAAGCGCCATGACCCTCATCGAGGTGGCGGTCGTTCCCCACGAGCTCGAGTCGCACTGGCGGCAGATCTTCGAGGAGGCCGGCCTGGTGGCCGAGCTCGAGCCCACCCGCGACGGGCTCCGCGTGCTGGTGGCGGCCGAAGCCGAGGCAGCCGCTCGCGCGCTGCTGGAGCCGCCGGACGAGCTGGCGGGCGACGAGGAGAGTGACGAGGCAGTCGAGGCGCCGACGCTGGGCGCCGACGAGCGGACCGAGACGCTGGTGATGACCCAGCACGCCCTGGTGGCCGAGCGGCTCTCTCGCGAGCTGCACAAGGCCGGGCTCTTCGCGGCGGTGTTGAGCGGCCTGTCGTCGAGCGTGTTCGGCACCGAGGGCCAACAGCTGTTCACCGTCGTCGTGGCCGAGGGCCAGCGGGACGCGGCGGCCGAGGTGCTCGGCGCGTGGGCGGCGACGCACGCCCACGACTTCGCCACCGAGGTGTCGCTGAGCCGGGAAGAGCTGCTGGACGTGCTCCGCCACTTCCTCAGGCCGCGGTGACGAATGAGCCGGCGGCAGACCCTCCGTCGTGACGTGAGCCTCGCGGTGTTGAGCCGCGCCCGGACGGCAGCCGATCACCACGAGGATCTCGGCTGCTCCATCCTCGGGCCGGCCTCACGCACCGTCCGCCGGGCCCACGGCTGGCTCAAGCGCGAGGTGCAGCGCCTCGGGGAAGCGCAGGCGACCGCGCAGGCGCGACGGCTGGTGCAGCGGCTCGAGGCGACGCCCGCGTACCGACGACTGGGGACGGGGCGGACGGTGGCTGGCCGTCTCGAGCTGAAGGAGTCGGTGCGCTTCCCCGACCCGCGGCGGTTTCCACCCCGCGTGCTGCATGTGCGCCGGGGCGAGCTGGCCTTCGATCTCGACGTGAAGGCCGCCGAGTGGCCGGCGATCGCGGACTGCTGCGCGGCCCTCGCGCAAGGGCTCTCGGCGGGGAGCCGGCGGCTCTTCTCACGCGTGCCGACCGTGAGGACCTTCCTCGACTCGCTCACGGCGGCGCGTTGGCTGGAACCGCACGACGGCGCGGCCGCGTTGCCAGCGGCGGGCTTCACCTTCGTCGGGCACAACACGACGCTGGTGCGCGACGGCGGCGCGAGCGTGCTGGTGGACCCGTACTTCCGGCCGATGAGCGCGATCGATCTCCCCAGCTACCCGCCCATGCACGCGCGCGATCTGGGCCACGTCGACGCGGTGTGCATCACCCACTCGCATGGCGATCACTTTCACCTCGGTTCGCTGCTCACCCTGCCGCGCGACACCCGCATCTTCGTGCCGCCGGTCGAGCGCGAGAGCCTGTTCTCGACCGACTGCGTGGCGCGCCTCGAGCAGCTCGGCTTCTCGCGCGTCGAGGCGCCCGGGTGGCACACCAGCCAGAGGGTCGGGCCTCTCACCGTGCACGCCCTGCCCTTCTACGGTGAGCAGCCCACGGCCGGTCGCGGCGTCTATGCCGGGCTCTTCAACGAAGGCTCGACGTGGCTGGTGCGCGGCCCGACCGCCTCCGCGGCCTTCTTCGCGGACTCCGGAGACGACGTACGAGGCTCGATGCGCGACGTCTGCGCGCTCGCGCGGCGCGGTGGCCCGGTGGACGTGCTGTTCTGCGGGGTGCGCGGCTTCCGCCTGAAGCCCATCTTCTTCGGCTTCACGACGCTCGACGCCTACCTCGTCAACGTGCCGCGCAGCGCGCTCACCACCACTCAGCAGTTGATGGCGAGCCCACGAGAGGCGCTCGAGCTCGCGGCGCGGCTCGGCGCCAGAACGCTGGTGCCGTGCGCCGACGGAGGAGCGCCCTGGTACTGGCGCGAGGGCATGGGCCCGAAGTACCCCGGCTACCCCGGCGAGCCGGTGGACGGCGCCTCGTGGCACGAGGAGAACCCCGACGCCGACCCGTACCCCGAGCGCGTCGAGGCGGCGAGGCGCCCGGACGACGCCCGGGTGGTGGTGCTGCGGCCGGGCGAGGCGCTCGATGCTGGCGGGCGACGGCCGGTCTCGGGCTTCGCGTGGCCGTTCGAGGCGCTCTCGTGACGGCGTTCGAGGCCGTTCAGCACCTCTCGGCGCGGGCTCGCCGCGTGGCCAGGCTCGCGTGGGTGGGTGGCGCGGCCGCGATCGTGTGCGTCTTCGTCGTCGTGCTGGGCGTGCAGTTGGTGCTGGCCGGACGGCCGTCGAAGGGCATGGGCTCGGTCGCGGCATGGACGACGATCGGCGCCGCGGTGGTGATCCTCGCGGCCGTGCGCTTCGGGGTGAAGCAGTACCTTCGCCTGCGCCGGCCGGTGTGGGTCGAGGATCTCGCGCGGCAGGAAGGCCTCGACGCGAAGCGGCTCGCTGAGTCGTTCACGCTCGACGCGTGGTGAGCTGCGGCTCGCGCCGGGACGTGCGACCCAGCACCCCGGCCGAAGTTCTCCTGCAGGTGGGCCCAGGGGCCCGACGGGGGCTGAACCTGCCGCTCACCCGCAGCGCCACCGGATACAGCGTGCGACTCGAAGCGGCCCGGGGCCGAGAACGGCTCCTGCTCGACGAACAGCAGCGCGTTCGTGACTGCCGCTCTCGGAACACCCGCGCCGAGGCGAGGGTCGGCTCGCCCTGGCCGCGCCGGTCACCGCCCGCGGGAAGAACGACAGCACGAAGGGAACCCCGCTTCCCCGCATCGCCGCCATCACGGACTCACCACCTGGCGACCGGGAGCCGCTTCAGGTGGTCTCACCTCAGGGCGGCTCGACGGGCGCCCGCAGCGTCACCCGCGGAGCGCCATCGGACCGCTCGGTGAGCATCAGCCAGCGCCGCAGCGGGGCCCGTCCGGCGCCCTCGAACCAGACGTCGTAGGTCGTGCTCTTCCGGAAGCGCAGCGTCACCGGCGTGTGACCGAGCACGTGCTTGTCGACTCGCACGGCGAGGCCAGCGGGCACGCTCTCGAGCAGGATCGCGATCATCGGCGCGGGCGGTTGCTTCGGGGCGAGCCTGGCGCTCATCGTCCACGCGCCCTCCCGGCTCTTCGACGCGCGGCCTTCGCGGAAGGAGGGAACCGACGCGTCGACGGAAGGCTCTTCGGCGTCGTCCTCGGGCGGGACGGCAAGCGCGAGCGCACCAGCGTCCACCGCGCCGACGTCGGTGTTGGCCGAGTCGAGCTCTGACGGCCCTGCGGCGCCCGAGTCGACCTCGTTCAGCGCCCCCTGGGCCTGCGGCAGCACGTCATCCGAGAGCACGACAGGCTGGGTCTCGGCCCTCGGCGCGGGCGGTGGCGGCGCGGGATCCGAGAACACGCCGAAGGCCGCGACCGCGAGCACGCCGATGACGAAGCCAACGGCGACGACGGGCCACCGCCGGGGCGGCTCCACCTCGGGGGAGAAGGTGGGCAGCCCGCGTTGCGTCGCGGTCTGGTCGTCCACCACCGAGTTCTGCGCCGACAGCGAGATCCACTCGGGCTGCGAGGTGCTCGGCGCCGGCGGCATCGTCTGGCGGCTGATGGGGGTCTCACCGTCCTTCGCGCTCAACTGGCGCAGCCACGTCTCCAACTCCGAGCGCCCGGCGGGCTTGAGCGCGGTTCGCTGCGCCTGCTCGAGGGCCGTCAACAGCTCGCGGGCGGAAGAGAAGCGCTGGTCGCGGTCTCTCGCCATCGCCTTCTGGACGACGCGGCACACCTCGTCGGGCAGCTCGGGCCGGATGGTCGCCGGCGAGGGCGCGTCGGTGGTGATGATCTGCGTGAGGAACTCCTGGTCCGCCGGCCCCTTGAAGGGCAGCTCGCCGGTCAGCAGCCAGAAGAGCACCGTGCCCACGGAGAACAGGTCGCTGCGCGCGTCGAGCTCGCGGCCGAGCGCCTGCTCCGGCGACATGTACATCGGCTTTCCGCGGATCATGCCGCTGCGCGTGGTGTCGGCACGGGACGACGCGCGCGCGATGCCGAAGTCGGCGACCTTCACCTCGGCGTGCATCGAGACGAGCACGTTGTTCGGGCAGATGTCGCGGTGGACGATGTGGAGCGGCTGACCGTCGCGTTTGCGGGCGTGCGCGTACTCGAGGCCCCGGCAGATCTCGGCGGCGATGAAGCACGCGAGCTCGGGCGGAATCGGCAGACCGGCCTCGTAGCCGCGGCGCGCCACCTGCCCCAGCGTCCACCCGTCGACGAGCTCGAGCACCAGGAACGACGCGCCCGCCGACTCACCGACATCGAGCACCTGCACGAGGTTCGGGTGCGTGAGGCTCATGGCGAGGTGAGCCTCGTCGATGAGCATCTGGCGGAACTGCTCGTTCACCAACAGGCGCGGATGAATGCGCTTGAGCACCACGTCGCGACGGAAGCCCGCGGCGCCGACCTGCTCACCGAGGAACACCTCGGCGGAGCCTCCGTCAGCGATCTTGCGGATCGCCCGATATCGAAGCGCGTCGGTCATCGCGGCGGGCGATGGTACCACCCCGCACTCTCGAAGTGAGGCCGAGCCGCAGCAGGGCCTGCCCCCCAGCCGGAGTCGCGAGGCGGCGCGTCGTCACCCGTCAGCGCTGCGGGGACGCCCACTCACCCGACGCTGGCGATCACGCTCGACGCCTTGAGCTGGGGCGCGTGCGCCTGGAACGTCAGCTCGGGGTGCTTCTCCTGCGCGTGCGAGAGCGCCCACTCGTCGCGGAAGAGCACCAGTGGCAGGCCATCACGGTCGCTCACCGTCTGCCGGTTCCCTTCCCAGTCGAAGGCCCTCGCGTCGAACTTCTCGGCGACGACCCAGCGGGCGATCGAGAAGCCGAGCTTGTCGACGAGAATGTCGGCGCCGTACTCGTGCTGAATGCGGTACTGCAGCACCTCGAACTGCAGCTGGCCGACGACGCCGACGATCGGGTCCTTCATGCCCATCTGCAGTTGCTGGAAGATCTGAATGGTGCCCTCTTCGGCGAGCTGCTCGAGGCCCTTCTCCATCTGCTTGCGCCGCAGCGGGTCCTTCGAGCGGATGATGGCGAAGTGCTCGGGTGAGAAGCGCGGCACGCACTCGAAGTCGAACTTGTCCTTCTCGAGCAGGGTGTCGCCGATGCGGAACTGGCCCGGGTCGAAGAGGCCGATGACGTCACCCGGCCAGGCGTCCTCGATGCTGGTGCGCTCCGACGCCATGAACTGTGACGGCTTCGCGAGGCGGATCTCCTTGCCCAGCCGGGTGTGGAACGCGTTCATGCCCTTCACGTAGTGGCCGGACACGATGCGCAGGAACGCGATGCGGTCGCGGTGCGACGGGTCCATGTTCGCCTGGATCTTGAAGATGAAGCCCGAGAACTTCTCGCGGGCGGGCTCGACGAAGCCGCCGCTCGACGGCCGGCCGCTGGGCGGAGGCGCCATCTCGAGGAAGGCGTCGAGGAATGGCCGCACGCCGAAGTTCGTCATGGCCGAGCCGAAGAACATCGGCGACAGCTGCCCAGAGAGCACCTTGTCGATCGAGAACTCGTCGCCGCCGATGTCGAGCAGCTCGATGTCTTCGTTCAGCTTCTCGAGCTCTGCGTCGGAGAGCACCGCTTTGATCTCGTCGGACGCGAGGGGGACGATCTTCTCCTCGACCTCGCTGGCGCCGTGGCGCCCCTCGGCGGCGAAGACGTGCACGTTCTTCGTGCGCCGGTCGTACACGCCGCGGAAGTCGGGCCCCGAGCCGATCGGCCAGTTCATCGGGAACGCGCGAATGCCGAGCACCTTCTCGAGCTGATCCATGAGCTCGAGCGGCGACAGGCCGTAGCGATCGAGCTTGTTGGCGAAGGTGAAGATGGGAATGCCCCGCAGGCGGCACACCTTGAAGAGCTTGATGGTCTGCGGCTCGACGCCCTTGGCGGCGTCGATGAGCATCACCGCGGCGTCGGCGGCGGCGAGCGTGCGGTAGGTGTCTTCGGAGAAGTCCTGGTGGCCGGGCGTGTCGAGCAGGTTGACGGCGTGGTCGCGGTAGAAGAACTGCAGCACCGACGAGGTGACCGAGATGCCGCGCTCCTTCTCGATCGCCATCCAGTCGGACGTCGCGTAGCGCTTGGCGCGGCGGGCCTTCACGCTGCCGGCGAGGTGAATGGCGCCGCCGTAGAGCAGCAGCTTCTCGGTGAGCGTCGTCTTGCCCGCGTCGGGGTGCGAGATGATCGCGAAGGTGCGGCGGCGGGCGATTTCCTTGTCCTGCTCGGAGCTCATGACGGGCCTGCCTGTACCACGAGGGAGGCGCCCGTCGACGGCCTCGCTGCCGTCAAGCTGACGGGGCGGGCGTTTCGGGCCAGACGCCCGCCCACTCGGCGGCCAGCGCGTCGTCGAAGAAGCGCACCCAGGCCCGCGTCGGCAGCCTCGCCGATCGCAGCGCGGGCGTGAGGCGCTCGAGCGCGCGCGGCACGTCGGCGAGCACGAGATCGACGTACGAGCAGCGCGTGCCGGTGCCGGTGCCGATGGCGCGGCCCAGCCCGTCGCCCTTCAGCGCCGCGTCGATGGCCTGCTCGAGCGCGAGCGTCGTCTGCACGCCCTCATCGCCGAAGCCCTCGGTCTGCACGTACGCGAAGGTCTCGCCGAAGCGGGAGAAACGCGCCGAGGAGAACGGAGCGCCGCAGCGCGAGGCCTCGAACAGCTCGACGTCGGCGCACGAGGCGCGCTCGAGGTCGGGCTGGTGACAACCGGCGCGATCCTGCCCGGGATCCAGCCGCATGAGCGTCCAGTTCGGGTCCGGGTTCGCCGAACGAACGAGCAGCGGGCGATCGGCGCACGTCGCGAGGCGCTGCGACTTCAGCTGCGCGACCTGCGCCCGCAGCCCCGCCGCTGGAACGCCCTTCGTTCGGACGAGGCCGAGCACGCGGGCGCGCAGCGAGGGCGGCGCCAGCTCGACCGAGTGCACCCAATCTGCGAGCTCCCGTTCTCCGAGGAGCACCTCGCTCAACTGCGCGGCCACGTCGTGCGCGCGCTCGCCGTCAGTCCCGTGCCACGTCAGCGCGAGCAGCCCGTGCTTCACCGGCTGCACCTCGACCGACCAGCCAGCCACGTCGTGGCGGAGCGCCTGCACGGCGGCGTCGATCGGCTCCGGCCCCCTGCCGCGCGAGACGACGAGGCGCGGCAGCGGCGGCGCGCGAGACACCACCTGATCGACCAGCGGCTCGAGCGCGCGGCGGTCACCAGCGCTGACGATCAGCCGCTGACCGCTCCGGCCATGCGACGCCACGACCTCGAGGCCGTCGGACACCACGCGCAGGGCGTCGGCGACGGAGGGCGGAGGCAGCACCGACGTGGCGCCCCAGGCCTCGACGGCCATCCAGAACGCGTCGATGTGGCGATCGACCTCCGCGCGCGCCTCGGCCTCGGCCGGATCGGGGAATCGCCACCGCAGCGTCATCTCGCCTCCCGCGCGCAGCAGACCACGCGATCGCCTGCCTCGCACGTGGCCCGTTTTCCGCGCCCGGTGGGAACCCGGCACGGCACGCACGGTTACGGGCTGGCACGACGCTCGCTTTGGAGTCCGGTGGGAACCACCTCCCTCCCAGAAGGAACCGAAAGAGCCCCGCCATGAAGAAGCAGATCGTCGCCAGCCTCGCCGCCGCCCTCGCCTTCGCTGCCTGCGAAGACGCCCCCTCGAAGAAGCCCACCGCGGTCGTCGTCACGCCGCAGCCGCCGGTCATCGTGTCGAAGGCGCCGATGATGCCGGACTCGGGCACGCCGTTCGTGAAGGTGGAGCCGCCAGCGCCCATCGATCCGCTCGCGCTCGCCACCGACGCGAAGAACGTCGACCACGTCGCGCGCGCCCGGCAGTTGATGCAGGACCAGGACCCGAAGGGAGCGCTCACGGAGGCGCGGCGAGCGCTCTTCACCAGCCCCGGCGACAGCGAGGTGCTCGAGCTGATCGCGACGCTCGGACGGCAGGCCGGGCAGCCGGCGCTCTCGGCTGACGCGTGGGGCCGGCTGGCCGAGCAGCGGCCGGGTGACGCGATCACGTGCATCAAGCAGGCGCGCGCGTTCCTGAAAGCGAAGGACTTCACGGGCGCCATCGCTGCCGGGCGTGAGGCGCAGCGCCGCGACCCGGGGAACCCCGAGGCGTTCCAGGTGACCGGCCTCGCGCAGCTCTCAGGCGGTGAGCTGTCGGACGCCATCACGAGCTTCAAGACCGTCATCGGCCTGCAGCCCGATCACGGCTACGCGATGAACAACCTCGGCCTCGCGTACCTGCGCGCGAATCTGAACGAGGAGGCCGTGGAGATCCTCGAGGAGGCCGTCGAGCACCTGCCCACGGTGGCGTACGTGCACAACAACCTCGGCGTCGCCTACGAGCGCGTGGGCCGCGGCGAGGACGCGAAGCACGCGTACCAGGAGGCCATGGATCTGTCGCCGAAGTACGTGAAGGCGCGCCTCAACGCCGCGCGCGTGGCGAAGAGCCCGGTGCCGGTGGACGGTGAGGACGGCACCATGAGCGACGTGCCGCACCCGATGTCGCACACGAGCGGCCCGACGCCGTAACCACCGCTCACCCTCCCCGCTGCCCGACGCCCTGCTCGCCCCCACGGTGAGCAGGGTTGTCGTCCTTCCGCCTGCCGCGCTATGGCCTCCCGCATGCGCAAGCTCGTCCTGCCGGTCCTGGTGCTCGCCGTCTCGTGCGGCGTGGAGAAGCAGAAAGCCCCCTACGCCTCTCGCGCCCAGGCGCTCTCGAACGACCTCGTCATCAGCGAGGTGTACGGAGGCGGAGGCACGAGCACCGGCGCCTTCCGCTACGACTTCATCGAGCTCTTCAACCGCGGCTCCGCGCCGGTCAGCCTCAGCGGCAAGTCGCTGCAGTACGCGAGCGAGACGGGCACCAACTGGACGGTCAACGCTCTGAGCGGCAGCGTGCAGCCCGGCCAGTACTTCCTCGTGCGCATGGGCACGCAGGGATCGGGCGGCGCGGCTCTCCCGGCGCACGACGACACGGGCGTGAGCGCCCTCGGCTCGACGGCCGGCAAGGTGGCCCTGGTGAACAGCATGACCCAGCTGACGGGCGCGTGCCCCACGAGCGCGAACATCATCGACCTCGTCGGCTACGGCGCGAACACCAACTGCTCCGAGGGCCAGAGCACGCCCAACACCTCGGCCTCGTCCTCCGTTCGGCGCGGCGGCAACGGCTGCTTCGAGACCGACAACAACCGCAATGACTTCACCGTGGGCACGCCCACGCCGAGGAACTCGTCCTCCGCGGCGGTGAACTGCGCGAACATGCCGAACGACGGCGGCACGGTGATCCCGCCCAGCGACGGCGGCTGCCTCGTCATCTCGACCTGGGCCACCGTTGACTCCGCGGCGGGCTATCAGCCGGCCACCGAGATCGCCGGCGCCGAGCTGTTCACCGCCGACACCGACGCGGGCTACAACATCCTCTCGTTCGAGGCGTACTACGGCGCTGGCCTCATGCTGCCCGCGACGCGCACCTTCAACGCGATGGACACCTACGGTGGCTGCGAGCTCTGCGCGATCATCAGCCTCGGCTGCGACAACAACGGCACCTGCGCCCGCGAGTACTTCCAGCAGGCCGGCACCGGCACCGTCACCGTCGCGACGCAGGCCGAGAGCGCCGGACGCTTCGAGGGCACGCTGTCGAACGTGCGGCTCGTCGAGTGGGACTTCACCAACGACGAGGCCCTGCCCGGTGGCTCGTGCGTGCAGCTCACCGGAGCCACCTTCAGCGTCGCATGGGACCTGGACGCGGGCGTGGGCGGCGGCTCGGCTGGCGGCGGCTCGGCAGGTGGCGGAAGCGCCGGTGGAGGAACGGCTGGCGGCCGCGCGGGCGGCTCGGCGACGGGTGGCGGCTCGAGCGCCGGCGGCTCCGCGAGCGCTGGCGGGGCCGCCTCGACCGGTGGCGGCACGACGGGCATGGCCGGCGGCACCTCGGGCATGGCGGGTGGAGCCGCTGGCGGCGGCAACCTCACCACGAAGAAGGCCTGCGGCTGCTCGGGCGGCGGCGAGACCCTCTTCGCTCAGGCGCTCGCCGGCCTCGTGCTGATGCGCCTCACGCGCCGTCGGCGCTGAAGCCCGGTGTTTCGTCAGGACGGGCGCGCTCAGGTCAGAGAGACTCCGGCACCTCGTCAGGCACCCATGCTCCCCATCACCCTCGAGGCGCTGCGGGCGTCGACCGCGGCGTTCACCTTCCGCCCCTTCTACGGGCACCAGCCGCGCCCTGATGGACGCCTCGGAGACGCCTGTTTCTCCCAGTGGTGGCCGTGCCGCTTCGTCGTCGACCGCGTGACGTATGTCACCGCCGAGCAGTTCATGATGGCCAGCAAGGCGCGCCTGTTCCGCGACGCCGACGCGCTCGAGCGCATCCTCCTCGAACCCTCGCCCGCGAAGCAGAAGGCGCTGGGCCGCACGGTGCGCGGCTTCGACGCCGCCGTCTGGGAGCAACACCGCTTCGACGTCGTCGCCTTCGGCAGCCACGCGAAGTTCTCGCAGGACGAGGCGCTCTTGGCGCACCTGCTGTCGACGCACGACGACATCCTCGTCGAGGCGAGCCCGCGCGATCGCATCTGGGGCATCGGCCTCGGCCGGGAGAACCCGCTGGTGCACGAGCCTGCGCGTTGGCGCGGCCGCAACCTGCTGGGCTTCGCGCTCGTGCACGCCCGTGACGTGTTGCGCGGAGCACGCCCGACCGTCGAGGGTGGCCCGTGGCGAGACGGCCGGCCAGCGTGAGACGACTCCGGAAGCGAGGGCGGAGCCGACGAGGCCTCCGTCACCTCGTCAGCTGAAGCCGGCGAGCGCAGGCCGAGCGAAGGCAAAGTGACGGCGGCTCGTCGCGCTCCGCGAGGGGCGTGTCACAGCGCCCTGCCACCACGGCGGCGGACCGTTGTTGATGCGCTCGGTGTCGAGCTTCAGCGCCTGCTCGAGCTGGTCCCGGTAGCTCGCGAACGTGCGCCTCATGGAGCGCACGCGTAGCGTCGACCACTCCGCCTGCGCGCAGGTTCGGGTGTCGGCCTATGGTGGGCGCATGATCCGACCCGCGAACGTGGTGCACTGGCGCGACCTGCAGGGCCCCGACACCGACACCTACCCCGGCGACGACGAGAAGCTCGCCATCTCGTCCCCCCTGGCGCACGCCCTCGGCCTCTTCCGCCTCGGCATCACCCACGAGGCGCTCCTGCCGGGGCGGCGCACGAGCTACCCGCACGCGGAGTACAGCGAAGAGGAGTTCGTCTTCGTGCTCGAGGGAACCCCCGACCTCTGGCAGGACGGTCACCTGCACCGCCTCGCGCCCGGAGACGCCGTGGGCTGGCCGAGCGGCACCGGGGTCGCGCACACCCTCATCAACAACACCGACCGGCTCGTCCGGCTGCTGGTGGTGGGCGAGCCTTCGCGCCGCCGGTTCAAAGTCCACTACCCGCTGCACCCCGAACGCAACGCGAGCCTCGGCGAGTCGTGGTGGAGCGAGGCGCCGCAGCGCCCGCTCGGCCCACACGACGGCCTCCCCGATGCGCTGCGTGACAAGCGGTAGGCTGCCAGGCCGTTCCCACTCGTCCAGTCCCGGGGCCCGCCGCTTGCTGAGTCTGTCCAGGTGAGCGCCCGCACCGTGTCGTTCCGCCCGCACCCGCGGTTGCCCCACCGCGCCACCTGCCCGTTCTACGGCGCCGGCTGGCCTGCGGCGTCGCACAAACCCGCGAGGCCTTTCACAGCGCCGGTCTACACTCGGGGTCGCTCATGACGCTCCGGCAGCGCCTCTGGAAGTGGCTCAAGCGGCTGCTCGTGCTCGCGCTGCTCACGGCTGTCGCGGCGCTCGGGGTCGGCCTGGGCTCGTACTGGCACTTCTCGCGCGATCTGCCGAGCGTCGACGAGCTGCGGACCTGGCGGCCTCCGCAGGTGACGAAGGTGACGTGCCGCGGCGGGGCCATCTGCGCCGAGTTCTTCACCGAGCGCCGCACCTGGGTCGACGTCAAGAGCCTGCCGAAGCACGTGCGCGACGCCTTCCTCGCCGCCGAAGACGCCGACTTCTACGAGCACCACGGCCTCGACTGGATCGGCATCGCCCGATCCGCCATCAAGAACCTGAAGCCCGGCGGCATGAAGTCCGGCGCGTCCACCATCAGCCAGCAGACGTGCCGACGCCTGCTGCTCAGCACCGAGCGCACGCTCTCGCGGAAGATCCGCGAGTGGATCCTCACGCCCCGCATGGAGTCGGCGCTCTCGAAGGACGAGATCCTCTCGCTCTACGTCAACACCATCTATTACGGGCACAGCCGCTACGGCGTCGAAGAGGCCTCGCTCTTCTACTTCGGGAAGCACGCGAAGGACCTCTCGGTCGGCGAGGCCGCGGTGATCGCGGGCACGGTGCAGAGCCCGCACCGCATCAACCCGCTCACCAACATCGTGCGCGCGAAGAAGCGCCAGCGCTACGTGCTGGGGCAGCTCTGGAAGAAGGGCTTCGTACCCCAGGCGATCGCCGAGGCTGAGCTCGACAAGCCGATCGTGCTGGGGCCACGGCCACCGCAGCCGGTGGGCCAGGGGTACGCGGAAGAGGTGCGCAAGCAGCTCACCGCTCAGTTCGGTGAGAAGACCGTGATGGAGGGCGGGCTGCTGGTGGACATCTCGATGGACCCGAAGCTCCAGGCCGCGGCGGAGGCGGCGGTGCGCAAGGGCCTCGAGGCGGTCGATCGGCGCCAGGGCTATCGCGGCCCGGTTGGCCAGATCGAGCCTGCGCGGTTCACGAAGCTGCGCCCCCTGCTCGAGCAGCGGCTCGCCGAGGCCGGCAAACGTCGCCCTGACGAGGTGCTCGTCGCCGATCTCACCCCGCTCAAGGACCTCACCGCGCCGGTCGAGCCCGACGCCGACCCGTTCGCCGAGCCTGAGGAGCAGAACCTCGACGAGCCGATCCCCACCGAGGACGAGAAGCTGGCGCGCGCGGTGGGCGTCAAGACGCTCGGCGACGCGGTGGAGACGGTCGGCGTGGTCTCCAGCGTCGACGCGGAGAAGAACGTCGCGGTGATCGATCTCATCGGGCGCGAGGCCGAGCTGGCCTTCGACTCGACGAAGTGGGCGCGGCGGCGCACTGACTCGGGGCTCGGGGAGTGGCCGAAGGCGATCGACCAGGTGGTGGCCGTGGGTGAGCTCGTACGGGTGCGGCTGGGCCGCGCGCTCCCCGCGTCGACGCGCATCGAGGCCACCCTGGCCCAGGTGCCGAAGGTGCAGGGCGCGCTGCTCGTCATCGAGCCGACGAAGCGCGAGGTGGTGGCGATGGTGGGCGGCTACGACTTCGCGACGAGCGCCTTCAACCGCGCCACCCAGGCGAAGCGGCAACCCGGCAGCTCGTTCAAGCCGTTCCTCTACGCCGCGGCCCTCGAGACCGGCCGCTACACCCCCATCACGCGCGTGAACGACGCCCCCGTCCAGGTGAGGGATCCGTTCACCGGGAAGACGTGGGAGCCGAAGAACTTCGAGAAGGCCGGCTTCGACGGGCCGATCACCCTGCGGCAGGCGCTGACGCGCTCGAAGAACACCGTCTCGGCGCGGCTCATCGAGGACGTGTCGGTCGACGGGCTCGTCACGATGGCCCGCAAGGCCGGCATCAAGGCCGAGCTGCCGAACAGCCTCACGCTCTGCCTCGGCACCGGCGAGGTGACGATGCTCGAGATCGCCAACGCCTACGCGACGCTGCACTCGCTCGGGCAGAGCGCGGAGCCCATCGTCATCCGCAACGTGGCGCGCCGGCGGGAGGGTGGCGCCGAGCAGGTGCTGATGGCGCGCGAGGCAGCCTTCGAGCAGACGGTGCCGCCCGCCATCGCGTACCTGACGACGTCCCTCATGCGCAGCGTCGTCGAAGAGGGCACCGCCGTGGCCGTGCTCGAGTTGAAGCGCCCCGCCGCGGGGAAGACGGGCACCGCCCAGGAGTACCGCGACGCGTGGTTCAGCGGCTTCACGCAGCAGTACGTCGCCTCGGCGTGGGTCGGGTTCGACGATCACTCGCCCATCGGCCCGCTCGAGACCGGCGGCAAGGCGGCGCTGCCCATCTGGCTCGACTTCATGAAGGCTGCGCACCAGGGGCTGCCCGAGCTCGACTTCCCGGTGGCGGAGGGCGTGGTCCCCGCGAAGATCGACCCCGTGAGCGGGAAGCTGGCAGGCTCGAGCGTGCCGGGGCGACAGGAGTGGTTCCTCGCCGGCACCGAGCCGCGTGACGAGGCGCCACGCCCGGGCACCGAGGACCCGAACGACTTCATGCTGCTCGACGGGAAGAAGGGCCCCCGATGATGAGCGCGCTCCTCTGCCTGCTCTTCGCCGCAGCCCCGGCCGGCAACGCGTCGGTGCTCGAGCGCGTGTCCGAAGACGTGCTCCAGCGCGTCACCACCGCGGGCCTGGAGGGGCCCGTCGGGCTCACCGTCGAAGCGAAGGACGCTGCCTTCTCGCGCGCGGTGGCGACGGTGGTGTGCGGACGGCTGACGCGCGCCAGGCTGTCGTGCGAGGTGCTCGAGGCCGCGCCCTCGAACGTGATCGCCCTCGCGAAGCAGCGCGAGCTGTCCACCGTGGTGCGGCTCAGCCTGTCCACCGACGCCACCACCGTCTTCGTCAAAGGCGACGCGCTCGAGACGTGGGTGAACTTCTGGGCGGGAGAGCAGCCGACCCGCGGCCCGCGCGCGACGGCCATCGGCCTGTCCTACGAGCTCGACGGCGAGATCGCGGCGCTCACCGGAGTGCCCCTGACGCCGACGCCCGCCCCAGCCATCCCCCTGGAGCTCAAGCTCACCTCGCTCGCGCGCTGGAACACGGCGCCGGTCGCGCTGGCCGCTGGCGATCTCGACGGAGACAAGCGCGCCGAGCTCGCGGTGCTGCTCAACGAAGAGCTCGTCATCCTCTCGCCCGAGGCAAAGGTGGTCGCGCGCTTCGATCTCTCGTCAGCCCCTCAGGCCAGCGCGACGCCGCGCGAGCCCTTCGGCGCGATCGCCATCGTGCAGGCGCCGCCCCGCGTGATCGCCTGGTCGGGTCGTCGCGCACGGGCCGAGGTGCTGGTGCTGGCGGGCTCGACCCTCAAGGCCGTCGGCGCGCAAGACACGATCCCCCTCGACGTGGTGACGGCGCGGCTCGAGCCGGGGCTCAACCGGTTCCTGCCCGACGTCCTCCTGCTGGGGCAGCGCGCGCGGTTCCCCACGGGCCTGCAGGCGACCTCGAGCCGCGGCGGTGTCACGCTGCTCGTCTGGCCAGACGGGACCGGCACGGTGACGCGCGCGAGCGGGCCGCTGGGGCGCATGCTCGACGTGGGCTGCGGCAGCGCGCTCGCCGACGTGGACAAGGACGGCCTGCCCGAGCTCCTCGTCTCGACGGCACGCACCGCTGGAGACGCCGACGAGCTTCGGCTGTTGACCCTGCAGGCCGCAGAGGCCCTCGCCGCGAACGCGCAGTCCACCCGCAGCACCACCCCTTCCTGGCAGGCGACCCTGAAGGGCCGGGTGATCGTGATGAGCGGGGCCGATCTCGACGGCGACGGGGGCGAGGAGTTCGTCTTCGGCACGTGGCTGTCCGACGGCACCGGCGAGCTGTGGGTCGCGAGGCGGGTGGTGCCATGAGGGCCGCCCTCGTCCTTCTCCTCGTCGGCTCATGTCTCGCGTTCGCCGGTGGCCGCGCCCGCGCTGGAGGAACGCTCGAAGCCGCGGCCGTGGTGAAGACGGCACACGCCGATCCACTCCTCGCCGACACGCCCATCGAGGCCACCCTGAGCCAGCTGACGAAGCTGCCGCCCTGCCGCCTCGGCGAGCTCTCGCGCCCAGCGCCGCGCGTCGTGCGCCTCACCCTGCGCGCCTCGGCCGCGGCGAGCGACGTGGTGAGCTCTCTGCTGCGCGTCAGGGACACGGCGTCGCCCTACCGCGCGCTGCTCGCGCCGCTGAGGTCGGCGACGGCGACCTCCGCCACGACCGTGGACCTCGAGCTCGACGGGCCCGCCCCCGACTTCGAGGCGGTGCTGTGCCACCCGGTGCTCGCGGTGACGCCGTCGTTCTTCGCCCCGATGAGCGATCGCCTCGTCACCAACGCCGATCCCGCCCTGCCGCGCGCCTGGGTCGACGGCCTCACCATTCGCGCCACCGACGCCCGCACGGCCGAGCGGCTGGTAGCCCAGCGCAAGGCCCAGGTGCTCCTCGGCGGCGAGGCAGGGGAAGGCGCGCTCCTCTACGCCACCTGGCTCGTCGCGCACCCGCGGCTCGGGCCGGCCTTCGCGCAGGCGCTCGAGAGCACCGTCGATCGCCCCGGCCTCACCCGCTTCTTCGTGCGCCCGCCGGCCCGGCCGCTGTCCACCCTCATTCCACCCGCCGCCGAGGGCCCGACGCGCAAGAGTCTGCTCGCCGACGTCACCTGGCCCACCCCTGCCCGCCCGGCGCCCCTCACGACGCCCATCGAGCTCACCCTGGTCTTCGACGCCGCCCTCGATGAGCAGCGCGCGGTGGCCGAGCGGCTGCAGGTGAAGCTGGGCGCGCTGGGCTACCGGCTCAAGCTCGAGGCGCTGCCGCGCAAGCAGGTCCGGGAACGGCTCGCGGCAGGGCCGGAGCTCGCGTTGGTCGGCGCGCTCCTGCCGCCCCAGCCCGCGCCTGCGCTCTCGGTGGTGCTGGCGCTCGCGAAGGAGCCCTCACGGCTCGCCGAGCTCGATGGGCTGGGCGAGGTGGCCCGCGCCGAAGCGGTGGCCGAGCGCGCGAGCCGGCCGCTCGCCAACGTCTTCCCCCTCTACGTGCAGGGCCTCGGCGTCACCGCGACCCGCGAAGTCCAGCACCTGACCCGCGACGCCTACGGGCTGCCCCGGCTCGACGACGTCTTCCTCGCGGGAGAGTGACCGATGCGCCTGCGCTGGACCATCGCCCTCGCCTTCATCGCGCTGGCCCTGCTGCAGGTCGCCGTGGTGGTGCCGCTCGCGCTGCGCAACCTGTCACGGCTGCTGTCGGCGCAGCAGGAGGCCCGTGTCGATCAGATGATGGTGGCCGTCGAGGCCGAGACCACGCGCCTGAAGGACGGCGTGCGCACCACGATGGACGAGCTCGCGCAGAGCCAGGCGCTCGAAGACGTGGCGAAAGACGCCGCGAAGGTGCCTCCGCCGCCGCACGTCACCACCGCCGCCGCCACGCTCATGCGCCCGCGCAACCTCGACGTGCTCGCGCTGCTCGATGACGAGGGCCGCACCCTGTCGTCGGGCCATCTGCCTGCCCGGCTCGGCGAGCCGGACGACCCGTTGTTCCAGGTGACGAAGGCCCCCGCCCGGCAGGTGTCCCCCCGTGAGGTCGAGCTGTCGTCGGCGCAGGGCCTCGTGCAGGCGCCCGCCATCGTCACCGCGCGCGCCGTGGACTACGGCGATCGCCGCGTGTGGGCGGTGGGGGGCGTGCTGCTCGACGAGGGGCGGGCGAAGGCGCTGGCCCGGCTCACCGGAGCGCGCGTCGAGGTGCACGCCCGCGATCGGCTCGTCACCGCCGCGGGCGAGCTGCCCCGCGCGCCGGTCCGCCGCTCGCTCGCGGTGGGCGAGATCGCAGAGGTGCGGCTCTTCTTCTCGGGCGCCGACCTGCTGGCGACCAGGTCCGAGGTGCTCCGCGCCTTCCTCGCCCTCGCCGCGCTCGGCCTGGTGCTCGCCATCGTGGCCGGCTTCTTCATCAGCCGGCGAGTCACCCGGCCCGTGGAGGCGCTGACGGGCGCCGCGCGGAAGATCGCCGAGGGGACGCCAGGCGTGCACGTCGAGCCGGTCTCGGCGTCGGGTGAGCTGGCGACGCTCATCACCACCTTCAACCGCATGACCGACGACTTGAAGACCGCCACCGATCGGCTCGTCGCGTCCGAGCGCATCGCCGCGTGGCAGGAGGTCGCCCGCCGCCTCGCCCACGAGATCAAGAACCCGCTCACCCCCATCCGCATGTCGCTCGAGACCCTGCTCGCGGCCAGCCAACGCGGCCCGGTGGACGAGCGCTTCATGGGCATCTTCAAGGAGAGCGCTCACGCGGTGCTCGAGGAGGTTGACCGGCTCAAGCGCATCGTCGATGAGTTCAGCCAGTTCGCCCGGCTGCCCAGGCCCGTGCTCGCGCCGCTCGAGCTGTCGGAGCTCACCCAGCAGGTGATGTCGCTCTACGCGCCGCACGACGGCCTCACCTACGTCGTCGAGCTCGAGCCAGGCCTGCGCGTGTCGGGCGATCGCGATCAGCTGACCCAGGTGCTGGTGAACCTGGTGAAGAACGCCGAGGAGGCGATGGCGGCCCAGGGCGGCGGCACGGTGACGGTCCGCACCAGCTCGAAGGGGCGCGACGCCGTGCTCGAGGTGGCCGACTCGGGCCCCGGCATTCCGGCCGAGCTCAAGCCCCGTCTCTTCGAGCCGTACGTCACCTCGAAGCCGCAGGGCACGGGGCTGGGCCTGGCCATCGCCCTGCGCATCGCCCAGGAGCACGAGGGGGTGCTGGTCGCAGAGGACGCCAACCCGGGCGCACGGTTCAGGCTGTCTCTCCCCCGCATCCTCTGACGCCGGGAGCGAGCTCCATCAAGCCGTCCTCACCATGTCGCACCACCCCGGACTGCCCGCGCTGTCAGCCTGTTAGCGGCCGGGCAGGCCAGTGTCCGGGCCGTTGGGGCCGAAGGGACGCTCGGCGGTGACGGTGGGCGGTCGCCAGGGGATGGGATCCTGAGGGAGAGCGATGGTGCCGGGCACCTGGTTGCTGACCGGGCTCGTTGGACGGGGAGCAGACACGGGCACTTGCGGGCAGGAGCCCATCTCCGTGCAGCTCGGCTGCAACTCCGAATGCTGGGAGACGGCGGCCTGGCCTTCTGGATCCTCACCCTCCATCCCCACGCCGCACCCGCTCAGCGCCAGTCCTGCCAGAATCGCGACAGCTCGAACCATCATGGCGATACCTCTCTGCAATCTCGATGCCGAAGTCTGGAACATGGCCTCACTCCTCCTCATCCGCGTCGTCGAGCTCGTCAGCCCGGGCGGCGCCCTTGAGGGTGGGGTCTGCGTTGACGATCTGTGACAGGCGAGACCGCTTCATCTTGAGCAGGCGGGCGGCCTCCGAGATGTTGCCCTTCGCCTCGGCCAGGGCGCGCTCGATGCACTGGCTCTCGATCTCCTGGCGCAGGTCCTTGAGCGAGATGCCGCGCGTGCGCGCCAGCTCGTAGAAGTCGACGGGACCCGCGGGTCCGGGCGCGGCGACGGGCATGACCGCGGGCTGCGGGTCCACCGCTGGAGCGGGGACCGGTGGGGCCGCGGCTGCGACACCGCCCATCAGCGCCCGCAGCTCGCCGACGTGGCTGAAGGCGTCGGGGGTGACGATGGCGCCCTCGGCGAAGATGGCCGCCGAGCGGATGACGTTCTCGAGTTCGCGCACGTTGCCGGGCCAGGCGTGACGGCTGAGCAGCGCGAGGCCCTCGTCCGACAAGCGCAGGGCCGGCTCGCCCTTCTCCTTCGCGACGAGGTCGAGGAAGTGTTGAGCGAGGGTGGCGAGATCCTCCAGCCGGTCGCGCAGCGGCGGCAGCTCGAGCATCACGCCCTTCAGGCGGTAGTAGAGGTCGGCGCGGAACCGGCCCTGGGCGATGAGGGCCTCGAGGTCGCGGTTGGTGGCGCAGATCACGCGCACGTCGACCTTGAGGGTGCGGCTGCCACCGACCCGCTCGAACTCGCGCTCCTGCAGCACGCGCAGCAGGGCGACCTGGGCCTTCGGGCTGATGTCACCGATCTCGTCGAGGAAGATGGTGCCGCCGTCGGCCATCTCGAAGCGGCCCTTCCGCTCCTTGATGGCGCCGGTGAAGGCGCCCTTCTCGTGGCCGAACAGCTCCGACAGCAGCAGCTCTTCCACCATCGCGCCGCAGTTCACCTTCACCAGCGGCATGTGGCGGCGGGGCGAGAGGGTGTGCAGGGCCTCGGCGAGCAGCTCCTTGCCGGTGCCGCTCTCGCCGCGCACGAGCACGGTGGCGTTGCTCTTGCCGATGGGCTCGAGCTGCTTCGTGATGCGCTGGAGCGCCTGGCTGCGGCCGACGAGGCCGTACTCGCGCTCCACCGACACCTTCGGCGTGAGCGAGGCCATCGCGCGGGGCAGCCGCAGCTCGGGCTCGACGGCGGCGAGCACCTCGGCCCGACGCGACAGGGAGAGGAAGGCCGTCCGACGCACCGGCGGCACGCGCTGCACGAGCTCCTCGAGCAGGCGGTTGGCGCGCTGGAACTCGGCTTGCGCGCCGGCGGTGTCCTGCGCGGCGAGGCGCAGCCGCCCCATGAGGAAGCAGGTGCGCACCGGGCCCTCGAGGTCGGGCCGGTCGAGCAGGGCCTCCCGCGCCCGCGACGCTGCGCGCGAGGCGCCGTGCAGATCGTTGAGCGCGAGGCACAGCTCGCCGCGGGTCAGCTCGACCTCGAGCATCGCCGCCTGCTGCTGGGCCACGCCCTTGTCCACGCAGCGGCGGTTCAGCTCGACCTCTGCCTGCGCGCGCTCCGACGACGCGAGGTGGGCGCGCGCCTTCAAGGCCGCCGCGAGCGCCGCGTAGCCGTCGTTGCCCACGCGCTCGAAGCCTCCCCGCGCCTCGTCGAGCCGTCGAATGGCCTCGGGCAGCTGGCGGCGATCGAGCAGCACCGCGCCGAGGGTGAGCTGCGCCGACGCTTCGAGGTAGGTCTCCTTGAGCGCTGAGGCCCGCTGGAGCGCGTGCTCAGCCAGCTCCGTGGCCCGCTCGAGGTCGCCGAGGAAGTGCTGAAGGCGCGCGAGGTTCGAGGCCGCCATCGCGACGTCGCGCCCCTGCGAGAAGCGGGAGAAGGACTGCAGCGCGCGCGAGAGGTGATCGAGGGCCAGCTCGAGATCACCGGCCTCGGCGTAGAGCGAGCCGAGGTTGGCGTGGGCGACGGCGGCGACGCGGCGATCGCCAGCCGGCACGGAATCCCAGCTCGCGATGGCCTTCTGGCGATCGCCCTTCTTGTACGCCGCGACGCCTTCGTTCAGGCGCGCGAGCGCAGCCTCACGGCCGTCCTGCAGGCGCTCGGCAACCTCGGCGTTCTTCGCGAACACCTCGAGGGCGTCTCCCGCCTGGCCCTGCACCAGCAGCGCCTTGCCCAGCACGTTGCGGAACGGCAACGCGGAGGCGTCGTCAACGCCGCTGGCGAGCCACGCCGTGCAGCGCGCGGCCGCCCCCTTCGCGTCGCCCGACAGCAGCTCGAGCTCGGCGTGGGCGGCCTTGACCTGCGCGTCCCCGGGCGCGGCCTGCGCGAGCCGGGAGAGGATGCTGCGCGCGCGAGCCAGCCGGCCGGACTTCAGCAACAGCCTCGCGGCCTCGAGCTGGCGGACCGGGCGCTGCGCGGCGTCACCGAGGCGGGCGGACTCGAGCGCCCGTCGCGCCGCAGGACCTGCCTCGCCCAACGCCGCCAACACCTTCGCCCACTCGCCCGTCACCGTCGCGCGGGTCGCGCGGTCCACCAGCGGCAGCACCCGCGCGAACATCAGCGAGGCGTCTTCGAGGGCGCCCTGGCGCACGAGCAGGGCCGCGGCCTCGAGCGCGACGTCGGCTGCGTCGGCCGGGGCGGTCTCGAGGAGCAGCTCGGCGGCGGGCAGGAGCGAACCCTGCACCGCGAGCACCATGCCCAGGCGGCGCGCCGTCGAGGTGATCAGCTCGCCAGACAAGGTCGCGCGATAGGCCTGCTTCTCGGGTTCGCGGCCGAAGCGCCACAGCGCCCGGCCTTCGACGACGCGCACGGTGGCGAGCCGCTCGCGCTTGAGCACGTCCAGGACCGCCGCGGTGGGCGCGGCCTCGGCGCCCATCACCTCGGCGAGCATGTCGACGGACAGCGCCTCGGGGCTGACTGCCAGCACGTTGAGGACGGCGCGCTGGGGCTCGGGGAGCCGCTCGACCCGGCGCAGGAAGAAGTCGGCCGCGACGACGGGCCGCTCGAGCAGCTCGCCCAGCGCCTCGGGGTTGCCGCCGGTCGCGTCGAGCAGCCGCTGCGCGACGTCATGACGAGCGAGGAACGAGCGGATGCCGTCGAGATCGAAGCCTGACAGCGCGAGCGTGCGCGCGGAGACGCGCGAGACGATCTCGGTCAGCGGCTCCGGGAGCGCGTCACCGTCACGGAAGGTGAGCACGAAGAGGCCGCCCGCCTTCGACTCGGGCGTCGAGACGACCGCGAGGAGGTAGCGCAGCAGCTCGAGCGAGGCGCGATCGGCCTCGTCCAGATCGGGCAGGATGAAGATGGGGGTGGCGCGGCCCGACACCATCACCAGCTCGCTGGCGGCGTCGTAGAGGGCGAGGCGGCGATCCTCCACGCGGCCTTCCTTCGAGGGGGAGCGCAGGGGCTCGAGCGAGGCGGCGAGCTCGGCCACCTTCGCCTGCGGAACGCCGGAGCGGGCCACGGACGTGAGCAGCTCGTTCACCAGCGGCGCCATCAGGCCCCAGGTGCGCCGCACCTCCCGCCCGCTGCCCCCCTCGAACACCGGCACGCCACGCTTCGTCGCGGACGACGCCAGCAGCGACGTCAGGTACGACTTGCCCACGCCCCGAGCGCCACGCACGAAGACGAAGCGGGGCCGACCAGCAGCCCGGGCCTCATCGTGCTCGCGCAAGAGGAGCGACAGCTCGCCCTCGCGGCCCGACGGCTCCGCGACCGGCTCCCGGAAGAGTCTCACGACCTCACTCGACATCGACGGCTCCCTTCACACGACATCGGGACTTCACCCGAGACCCATGCCGTTTGAGAACCCCGGCCCACTCTCGCCACCAACCCGAGGTTGGTGCGCCATTGAGCAACGCATGTGCCACCTCCCGGGAGGTGGTCTTCGTTCGAGTGGGATCGGAACCAGTCCGTCGAATCAACTGGTTGCAAGCAAAGACGGCTGACACCCGGAGGAAGGGCGATGTCGCACGACAGCGATGGCGTGAGCCGAAAAGGGGGTGACCGAAACCGCGTCACCCGGCCGTTTCGAGGATCAGTCCTTCACCGGGGTGGCTTTGAGGGCGGCCTTGCCGTCCTTCACGTACACCTGGAAGCGAACCGACTTGCAGTTGTACTTCTGCACGAGCTGCTCCTTGTTCTTGAGCAGCTTCGCCTTGAACTTGTCGTAGGTGAGCCCGTCCGCCGGCTCCTTGCATTTCTCACGGGTGGCGACGAACTCCTTGAAGACGTCCTGGAAGTGGCGCTCTTCGTCGTTCGCGCCGACCGCTGCCACCCTGGGCGCGGAGCTGACGCGGCCTGCCGGGGTGATCGCAGGTCGCTCGCCGGTCGAACCGGTCGAGGCCTGTCGCGCTGCCTTGATGAGCTCGGCGGGCACGGCAGCCACGCGGGTCGCGTCGGGGTTGTAGTCGCTGTCTCCGCCAGCCTGCTCCTCCGGGCTGAGCTGAGCCGACGCCATCGCGAATGGGTCCATGCCCGGCGGCGGGGCGTTCGGGTTGCCACCCGGGGGCGGCTTGAAGACGGGGTACGCCATGGTGCGAGCGCCCTCGTCGTCGTCGAACGGGTTGCTGACGGGCGCGGTGCGTGCGGCTGGAGGCGGGGCCGGTGCGGCCATGGGCGTCGGCTGAAACGCGGCCTGCTGCGAGGTCTGCACCGGCGGGGCCGGCCGCGACGTCGGGTAGGTGGGGCCCGCCGGGGGAGGAGGCGCGGGCGGAGGGGCCGCGTCGAGCGAGGCGAAGGGATCCGAGGCGGGCTCGACCTCTTCGGGTTCCTCCACCGGCGGGGGCGGCTGGAACGCGGGCGCCTGGGAGGTGACGGGCCTGGCCGCGACGGGGCTGGGGGGGAAGTCGAAGTCGTCGGGGCTGGCCTCGGGGGCCTGGGGCGGTTCAGGCGTGGCCTCGAGCGGCGCGGCCGGCGCGGCCAGGCCGTTCGGGACGGGGATGGAGCCCGTCACGCGGCCGAGGTTGGGCGCGGGCATGGGCGGGGGCAGCACCATCGCCGCACCTTCTTCTTCACCGCTCTTGAGCAGCGCCGTGACGGCGATGGACAGCAGGAAGAGGCCGACCAGGGCGCCGAGGCCGAACTTCTGAAACCCCGCGAGCGCGACGAGCCCCTCAGCGGACGAGACGGTCGCGATCACCTCGTACGGCGTCCCCGCGATGGTGCGACGGAGCGCGAGCTGCTGGGTCAGATCGCTCATCATCGGCAACGCGAGCGGGCCGAGGCTCTCGAGCGTCCCCTCGACGACCGGAGTGATGGGACCCGCCTTGAGGGTCTTCGCGAGCGCCTCCATCGACTTGTCTCCGTTGAGGGCGACGACCTTGCCCTCGGCGAGCAGCGCGACGCCGCTGAGCTTCAGCTCGCGGTCCATACCGGTGAAGAACGTCTTCGCATCGGCGATCAGCGGAACTCCCACGGCGGCGACCCCCGCGGGCTTCACCTCGTTCTTGTCGGAGGTCTGGAGGGGCAGCGCGTAGAACAGGTGCGGCGCGCCGAAGACCGTCACGATGGCGCCGGCGCCTCCGGCAGCGGTGACCGCGGCGACGTCGAACCCTTCGGGTGGAGCGGCGGGGTCGGCCGCGCCTTGCGCCACCAGCGCCCCAGCCTCGTTCGAGACCGCGACGACGAGCTGAGCCTTGAACGCGTCGGCCTGGCCGTCAGACACCGCAGCTCGCACGGCGTTGAACCGATCGGCGGTGGGCGCTTCAGGTTTGGGCGCCTTCGGGCCCGGGTTGGTGAGCGCGTTCGAGGCGCCCAGACGAAGCGCAGCGCCCTGCAGCTCCGAGCGCCGTGCCTCGATCTTCAGCGCCACGGCCGCAGGCACCGCGGCGAGCGCCACGGAGGCGTCCTGGGTGTTGCGATCCGCTCCGAGCGTTGGAGCGAGCTTGAGGCTCCAGGCAACCAGGCCCAGAGCCACGACGGCGAAGACGAGGAACTTGACGCGATTCATGCGTCGCGCATCTCACACCCATTGCGCGGCGGGGGCAATTCTTCGTGGAGCCCGCGCCCACCGGCTCGGTCGGGTCTGCAGCCGTTCCGGGCTGAATCGGCGGGCTGAGGTGCTAGCGTGCGCAGCCCTATGAACCCGCGCACTTTCACCGTGGCGACGACGACCTCCGATCCTCTCACCGCCGAGCGGCTGGTCGCCGTCCTGACCGAAGCAGGCGTCGACGCGTTCTCGCGCGCGGGCGGCGCGGCCTCGACGAACCCCCTGAGCCCGGCCGAGGGCGCGTTCTTCGACGTGCTGGTGGCGACCGAGGCGATGGAGCAGGCGGGGCCGCTCGTCGAGAAGGAGCTCGAGGAGATCGAGCGCGACGCCGCCGAGAACGCGAAGGCCGCCGAAGAAGAGGCCCTGTCGGGCGAGAACCCGACCGGCTGACGTTGGCTCGCGTGGCAGCGCGTCTGAGCCTTCGATCGCCAGGCCGCGTGGAGCGGCCGCGTTCGGTGCCTGCCGACCGTCTCATCCTCGGAGTCCAGTGGGCCGCGACGGCTCAGCGGCGGCGGCGGGCGAGCCACACTGCCAGCACGATGAGCAATCCAACCGGCAGGGGGTACCAGCCGCAACCGCCTTCGAGCTCCGCGGTGATGGTCTCCGTGTCGCCTCTCACCTCCGGCGCTCCGGCGTCGACGACGCCTGCGTCTGCTGCAGCGTCACTGCTGCCCGCATCGACACTGCCCGCATCGACACTGCCCGCATCGACGCTGCCCGCATCGACGCCGCGCGCGTCCAACGCCACGCCTGCAGCAAGCCAGGCGGGCTGCTTCACCTGGAAGAGCGCGACGCCTTCGACCGTCCACGCGCCGAACTCGAGGTTCCGCTTGAGGTAGCGCTCGACCGGCTCGTCGACGACCTTCTTGAACGAGCGCGAGGCGTGTCGCAGGTACGGCCCCGACGGCTTCTGGATGAGGAGCGCGACGTGGGTGATGCGGGTCACCAGGCGCGGGCGATCGGCGCGGACCACCACCACCACCAGCCCCTCGGGCGCGACCGCGAGCACTGCGGGCGCCCGGTCGGACGGAATGATGTCGAGGAAGAACTCCCCCGTCACCTGCGCCTGCTCCGAGACGCCCAACGCCCTGCCCGCCTTCTCCTGCCACGTCTGCTCGGTGATGCGCTTCGAGACCCGCCGCACGACGTCCTTCCCGTACCGCTTCGTCACGTCCTCGAGCAGCCCCCGCTCGACGTTCACCGGCAGCCACTGTGCCTCCATCACGTGAAGACGGCCGTCGAAAGACGGTGAGCCCTGGCCCTGGTAGCGAATGTGGCTGAGGGTCTCGAGCACGCGGGCCTCGTCAGGCGCGAGCGCGAGGGCCATCGACTCCTCGATCATCGTGAGGCAGTCCGCTGCGTCGTAGCGCAGCAGCGGGTCGGGATCGTGCCCGGCGCCTTCTCCCAGCGGAGACAGGACGTACGGCGTCCCGAGGAAGCCCTCGCTCGTGGCCACCACCCTCGCGTCGAGGGGCAGGCGCTTGAGCTGCTCGAGCTGCTCGGCCCGTGCTCCGGCGTCCAGCGACTGCCACGGCGAGACGGCGACCAGCGCCATCACCACGAACGTCACTTCAGGCCAGCCTTCTTGAGAATACCGGTGCGCTGATCGTCGGTCAGGCGCAGCTGCTCGAGCTCGGTCTCGTAGACGAGGCGATCGTCGATGGAGGCCTTGTAGCTCTCCAACACCAGCCACTCGATGAGCCGGCCGTCGCCGCCCTGCGCCAGCACCCGTCCTGCGCGCGCCTTCACCTGCACCTCTGCGTCGCCCAGCATCGGCGTCAGCAGGGGCGCGGCCACCTTCGACGGCGCGCCCTCGAAGAGCATCACCCCCTGCAGCCGCTCGTAGCGCTCCTTCGACGCGAGCAGCACCTTCGCGGCGTCGAAGCCCTTCTTCTGGCCGAGCATGCAGAGGGCCTGCGTCGCGGCGAGACGGGTGGACTCGGAAGAGGACTCGAGCAGGCTCTCGAGCCCCTTCGCCTGCTTCGCGTCTCCGAGCTTGCCCACGCCGAGGATCATCAGCGCTCTCGTCTCGGGATCGTCCTCGGTCTTCGCCGCAGCGAGCAGCTCGCGCGCGGCCTTCGCGCTCCGGATGGCGATGAGGGCCTTCGCCGACTCGCGCCGAACGCCGAGCACCTTGTCGCTCAGCATCGGCGTGAGCACCGGCACGCTCTTCGGATCCTTGAGGCGACCGAGAACCCGCAGGCCGTTCATGCGGTAGCCGAGATCGTCGGTGGTGCGCGCGGCGATGGTGGCGGGGCCCAGCAGCTCGGGGTGCGGGGTCGCGATCTGCGCGAGCACCTCGAAGAAGGCGTTGCGCATGCGGGTGTCGACGAGCTGCCGCAGTGCGAAGACCATGGCGTTGGTCGCCACGGCCTCGGTGCCGAGGAACGAGATGCGGTTGGCCACCTGCGTGGGCGACATCGAGCCGTCCTCGAGCGAGGCCAGCGCCAGGCGCGTCTCGCCCACCTTGTCCTTCGCCGCGCTTGCGATGGGGGCGAGCGTCAACAGCGCGGTGAAGAGGGCGCGACGGAGCATGGCGTAGAGGCTACCATCGGCCCCGGTGCGACACCTGTTCGTCGTCCTCCTCCTTCAGGCGTGGCCGGCCCTGGCCCAGGCGCGCGATGTCAGCGCGCGGTGCCGTCGGCCGTGCGAGGCCCATCTGCCGGACGCCCGGTCGCGCGCGGCGTGCCTGCGGTGCGGGCTCGATCAGGAGCCGATGGGCTGGCTCTTCAAGGCGCCTCAGGTGCCAGCGGGCGCCTTCATCGACGCGGACTGGCTGGTTCGCTGGAGCGCGGTGCGCGCCGACGCGAAGCTCAAGGGCAGCGAGCCCGAGCGGCTGTTGGCGCAGCTCATCGAGGGGTCCGACGACGAGCGCCGGCGGCACTGGTGCGCGACCGCCCTGCTCGCCGCGGGCGCGCGGACCAGCACGCGTGACGTGTTCCTCGCGAAGGAGCCGAAGGCGCTCTCGGCGTGTCGGAGCATCGACGGCCCGGCGTACGGCCTGGCCGCCGCCGAGGTGCTGCAGCCGGACACCAACCGCGCCCTCGAGGCGCTGCAGGCCATCGCGGCCGCGCGGGGAACCGGGCCGGCGCGCGTGGCGCTGGACCTGATGATCGCGAGGGGCGAGGGGGTGGACGAGGTGGTGGGGAACCTGCTGGTGGTCCAGGCCGAGCGTGGCGGGCCCCCGGTGGGCCTCACGTTGCTGCGCGACGCTACCGAGCGGGACACGGCGCAGGTCGATCGGCTGCTGGCCCTCTACTCGCGGCTGCGCGACCGGAGCCGCCCGCTGCTCTCGTCGTCGGAGAAGGACGCGCGGCGCCAGGCCATCAGCGCGCTGGCCCCCCTCGCGCCGTTGAGCAGCGCGGAGCTGCTGGTGGGGCTGGACGATCAGCAGGCGTCGATTCGCATGGCGGCGGCGCGGGCGCTCGCGCGGGGCGAGGGGCGCTCGTTGACGGAGGCTGCGGAGGCACGGCTGTCGGGGGCGACTCCAGCGAGCCCCGCCGAGAGGCGCCGGTGGCTCACCCTGCTCGCCGACGTGGACGATCCCGCGTGCGAGGCCCTCACCCGGCGCACCTGGCGCGACGAGACCCAGCCCGACATGGTGCGCGCCGAGGCGCTCGTGTCGTTGGCCGGGTGTTCGCGCCGCGCGGCACTGCCTGAGCTCACCGCGGCGGCGTCGCTCCGGAACGTGACGCTGCAGGCCGGGGTGATGCGGGCCGTGCTGCTGCTCCCTCGCGAGCCCGGCGTCGTGCCCCTCGTCGAGGCCGCCCTCACCTCGACCTCGGACGCGGTGCTGGCGGGCGCCGCGCAGGCCATCGGCGCGCACCGGCTGACGACCCTGGGCGGCCAGCTCCCGGCCCTGCTCGAGCACGAGGCCCCGGGCGTCCGCGCGGAGTCGCTCAGGGCGCTGGCGGCGCTCGATCCCCGCAAGGCCCAGCCGCTCGTCATCGCGCGCCTCGAGCAGGATCAGGACGTCGCGGTGCGGAGCGCGGCGGCCGAGCTGCTGGCGGACGTCGGCGGACCGATCGCCGTGGCCGCGCTCGCGAGGGCGTCGAAGCGCGACCCTGACCCGAGTGTGAAAGTGGCCGCCACCGCGAGCTTGCGTAGACTGGGTGTCACGCCGTGAAGGAGTCAGCCTCGACATGAAGCTCAAGCACGTCGCCGTCATCGAACCGAACCAGGCACGCTGGAAGGCGCTGGCCGCGAGCCTGAAGAAGGCCGGTCTCACCGTCACCGCCGCGCGCGAGGCCCAGGCCCTGGGCAAGGAACAGGTCGTCGTCCTGGGCGCCTCGGCGAAGTCCCCGTCGAAGGTGGCCCGCGAGGTCCGGGAGAAGCTGCCCGACGCGATCCTGTTGGCCGCACAGTCGAAGGGCTTCAAGGCCCCGTTCGCCGACGCGGTGCTGCCGCTGCCGGTGTCGGTGAACGACCTGAAGGTGCGGCTGGCCGAGTGGGCGGTGCGCTCGGCCGGTGACGACCTGCCGGCTGCGCGGCCGGGCGAGGGCATTCTCGACCCGACGACGAACTTCTACACGTTCGCCCACTTCAAAGAGGTGCTCTTCGTCGAGGTGAAGCGCGCGCGACGGTACGGCTTCCCGCTCGCGCTCGCGGTGCTGGCCTTCGATTCGCAGTCCGGCGCCCACCGCCCGACCATCATGTCGCAGCTGATGGGAGGCCTCGCGCTCGCCATCCGCCGATCGCTGCGCGACACCGACTACCCGGTGCAGTACTCGGCCGATCGTGTGCTGCTGCTGATGCCGCACACGGATCTGGCGGGCTCCCTCATCGTCGCGCGCCGCATCTGCGAGCGGGTCTCGCGCGCGAGCCTGCAGGTGGACGACGAGCTCATCCACCCCACCATCTCGGTGGGCGTGGCAGCTGGCGAGCCGGGGCGCGAGTACGGCTTCTCGGATCTGGTGCGGCAGGCCCAGGACGGCCTCATGCAGGCGATGGCGCGCGGAGGGAACCGCGTGGAGTTCTACGACGCCAGCAGCGACACCACGCTCGAGGTGCCAGCGCCCCCTGCGGTGCCGCCGGTCTCGGGGTAGCGCGGCATGGACCGGCTGCAGACCTGGGAGTTCCTCAGCTACGTGGTGACGGTCGTCGGGCTCCCCTTCGCCATCGCCGTCTTTCTCTGGGAGCAACGCCGCCAGCGGCAGAACGACGACGAGGAGATCTACCAGCGGCTCTCGGACGAGTACCGCGAGTTCCTGAAGCTGGTGCTCGACAACGCCGACCTGCACCTGCTCCGCCGCGAAGCCGGCACCGTCACGCTCACCGACGATCAGAAGGAGCGTCGCCACGCGATCTTCGGCATCCTCGTGTCGCTGTTCGAGCGCGCCTACCTGCTGGTGTACGAGGAGCAGATGAGCCGGCAGGTCCGGCGCCTGTGGCAATCGTGGGAGGACTACATGCGCGAGTGGGTCGCCCGCGCCGAGTTTCGCGAGGCCCTGCCCGAGCTGCTTGAAGGCGAAGACGACGAGTTCTCCGAGTACCTGCGCGCGCTGGTGCGGCAGGTGACGAGCCAGCCGCGTGCCTCCGCCCAACCCCCGGTTCCCCTCGCTGGCTGACGTCCGCCTCGGGCGACGCGGTGACGTTCGCCTCGTCGACTCCGCCCTCACTCGCGGCTGCGTCTCGGCTTGCCCGGTTCGACTCCGCCTTCGTTCGGCCTGCGCTCCTCGGCCTCGGGCGACGCGGTGACGTTCGCCTCGTCGCCTCCGCCCTCACTCGCGGCTGCGTCTCGGGTTGGCCGGTTCGACTCCGCCTTCGTTCGGCCTGCGCTCCTCGGCCTCGGGCGACGCGGTGACGTTCGCCTCGTCGACTCCGCCCTCACTCGCGGCTGCGTCTCGGGTTGCCCGGTTCGACTCCGCCTTCGTTCGGC
>JAEUJQ010000064.1 GCA_016793095.1 Myxococcaceae bacterium
GAAGCTGATGTTCGCCAGGACCAATCATCGGGGCGCCGCGTGCGTCGACCTCGATGACGAGCACGTCGCCATCACCACGTGGCGCAGGCAGGTCCTCGAGGAAGGGCCGGGCCATGTCGCCGACGGAATCGACCATGCGCATTCGTGGAAGTAGCGGAACGTGCCGCGGGCCTGACCGAACGCGAGCTGAGCGCACAGCCGCGTGACAGCCATCACCAGGCCGACGCTGAAGCCCGAGCAGAGGCCAAGCTCGCGGTCGACGGGCAAGTCCGCAAAGCCACGCCCGGCCGCGTCGCGACGGCGACCGAGTGGCCGCAGCACTCCCTGACGGCCGGCCCGCGAGCTGCTGAATCAAAGCGCCGACCGGGCGAGGAAGCGCTGCTGGCCTCCCCGGCGCTCTCCTCCTCCTGAGGTTGAAATCGCACGCGGCTTCACTGCCGGACTCGCGAACCGCCCCGTCTTCAGGCCAAGTGATCCAGCCGCTTCAGCCCCGGCAGCCCCGTGCCCCTTCGGCAGGCCAACTCGGGAGATCACCTTGGCACCGCGCTCGCAATCTCGCGGTCTTGCTCGGGCCTGGTGTGTCGTTGAATGTGATTGTCGTACATTCGTCCAAAGCGCGCTGTTCCCACAACGGAGGCAAACATGGCGACGCACAAGCTGAAAGCTGTGGCGGTTAGTGGCGTGGTGGGTCTCGCTCTCGGCATGGCAGTCGCTTTCGCCGGAACTCCTCAGGCCAGCACACGGCCGCCGTCTGGGCCGACGCACGTCCCGTTGGCGCAGGTCGCCTGTGAGGGGCACGCGCTGCCACAGGCCCCGCAGTGAGCGTCGTTGTCGCTGTTGCGAGGGTTGGCAATACACTGGCGGTCGCAGCAGACGCCTGGGCCGCCATCGACGGAACACGCGACGCCCACCGTCGCGGTAGCGCAGTTCGCCGGCGTCTGGCACGTGCCGGAAAGGCACTGCGTCGTGCCGGCGCACACGTTGCCGCATGCGCCACAGTTGGGCGAGGAGACGGAGAGGTCGACACACGCGCTTGCGCAGCACCGGCCCGCACGCCCACTCCCGAGACTGCATGTCGAGTTCTCGGTCGCCGAGGTGCACGTGGTGGTGGCACACGCAGCGCCCCCTGACGAGAGGGTGACGCACGCGGTTCCGACGTTGCAGCCGCCTCCGTCAGCCCCGCACCCGGCGACACAGGAACCGGTTGCGCACAACGTCGTCGGGCACGAGAGACCACAACTCCCACAGTGACTCGAGTCGCTACTCAGGTTGACGCAGGAGCTCCCGCAGCGCTGAGTGGGAGCCGCGCACACCACTGGCCCACCACCGCCACCCCCTTGCCCGCCCGACGTCGCAGCGCCGCCAGCGCTCGCCGCTCCACCCCCTTGCCCGCCCGACGTCGCAGCGCCGCCAGCGCTCGTCGCTCCACCTCCTTGCCCGCCCGACGTCGCAGCGCCGCCAGCGCTCGTCGCGCCACCTCCTTGCCCGCCCGACGTCGCAGCGCCGCCAGCGCTCGCCGCTCCACCCCCTTGCCCGCCCGACGTCGCAGCGCCGCCAGCGCTCGCCGCTCCACCTCCGCGATTCAGTACCGTGCAGAGGCCCGACACACAGACCTCTGTGCCTTGGCACACGGCACACGCCGCCCCGCGCGTACCACACTGCCCTTCCTGGCTCGCCACGCACTCGCCCGTCGCTCCGCAACAGCCGAGGCAGGTGCCGGGCCCGCACGGCGCGGGACACCCCACCAGCCACGCTCCACACACGTGAGCATCCGCCCGATCGCGGTCGCGTGAGGCCCGAGCGCCGCTTCCAGGCCGGGGGCGTAGTTGGAGATGGGGGAGCCGGGCCTGATGCCGGCGATGTGTCCGAAGTCGCGCAGCGCGGCCACCTGCGCGGGGTGCAGCGAGCGCTCGGGCAGCGCGAACTCGTAGACGAGGTCCTGCATGAAGGCCCAGGCGTCGTCGTCGGAGAACGACTCTGCGTCGACGCCCCGGTCGAGCGACTGGATGAAGCGCAGCGCCGCCCGAAGGACGTGAGCGTCCATCAGGCCACGGTGAGGAGCCGCTTGAGCTCCTTCACCTCGGTGCTCAGGGCACGAACCTCTTTCTCGAGCTCCTTCTGGCGCTCCACTGCGCGCTTGTAGGCCGGCGGAGAGAGCAGCGCGCGCGCCATCATGTCCTTGTGGCGCTTGAGGCGGTCCTTCGTCGTGGCGAGCTTCTTCTCGGTCGCCTCGAGCTTCTTCTGCATCTTCGAGAGCGCGTCGGGCGACATGAAGCGGCTGGAGACACCGGCCGCTCCTGCAGAGCCACGTCGGACGGGAGCCGAGGTCGTCATGCCCGGCAGCCAAGTCCTTCCGACCGGCCAGCGCAAGGGGCCCCACAAGTGCTGAGCGGCCCCGCGGAGCTGGCTGTGCTGACCGTCTGCGCACTTTCACCTTCGCGCGGTCCGCGGTGAGCAGGTAGACGGGCGGCGCCTCGTCACCCAGGAGCCCGCATGCGACGCCTCGCCCTCGGCCTCACCACCACCCTCTGCCTCGCCTGCCCGAAGGAGCCGGCGAAGGAGGCGCCGAAGCCCGCGCCCGCGAACGCCGCGCCCGTCGTGGCCGCGGTGAAGAAGCCCACCTTCGACCAGCTCTCGCGGCTCGACTTCAACGCCCGCGCGCAGGAGGCCTTCCTGCCCCTCTTCTGGCGCGACGACAACGACGGCAACAAGGCGCTGGAGCCCGCCGAGCTCGCCGTCCTCTGGGGGCCGCAGAACGCGACCCGCTCCACCTGGGTCGATGACAAGGGCGAGTTCACCGCGGCGTTCGTGGCCGCCTGGGACGGGCTGGTGAAGGGCGTGGACGACAAGGCGCTGCCGGCCGACGAGCAGAAGCGGCTCGGCCTCGTGCGGCTCGAGCTGTCCCAGGGCCGCCCGACGCTGGTCGAGACGGACCTCTCGAAGGGCACCGACGAAGACCGCGCCGTGGTGAAGCACGTGCTGGACGCCGCGCTCGCCATCGAGCGCCTGCACGCGAAGCAGCTGGGCACCGACACGATGGAGGCGAAGGACCCGGCGTCGAAGGCGCTCTTTCACCGCAACCAGGAGCCCTTCTGCGTCGCGCCCAGGACGGAGAAGGACGAGGCCTGCACGGCCATCGCCCCGAAGCCGAAGCGCATCGTCGGTCTCTACCCGGCCGCCCTGCAGGAGGACCCGAAGTTCTGCGACAGGCTCGCGAAAGAGAAGAACGCGAAGGAGCTGACCGGCCACTTCTCCGTCGTCGTCGCGGACGGCAGGGGCTTCAAGGCGGTGCCGTACGCCGAGGCGTTCAAGGCCGACATGGAGGCGGTCGCGACCTCACTCGAGGCCGCGGCGAACGCCCTCACCTCCGGGGGCGAGAAGGCGTTTCAGGCGTACCTGCGCGCGGCGGCAGGCTCCTTCCGCTCCAACGACTGGGAGCCGGCCAACGAGGCGTGGGTGGCGATGGGGCCCACCAACTCGAAGTGGTACCTGCGCATCGCCCCCGACGAGGTCTACTACGAGCCGTGCGCGTGGAAGGCCGGCTTCCACGTCAGCTTCGCGCGCATCAACCCCGACTCGCTCGCGTGGCAGCAGAAGCTCGAGCCGGTGAAGGGCGAGATGGAGAAGGCCCTCGCCGCGCTGGCCGGGCCTCCGTACAAGGCGCGCGACGTGAAGTTCAAGCTGCCGGACTTCATCGACGTGGTGGTGAACGCCGGTGACTCCCGCGATGCACACGGCGCCACCATCGGCCAGTCGCTGCCGAACTGGGGCAAGGTGGCCGAGAAGGGCGGCCGCACCGTCGCGATGACGAACCTCTACACCGACCTCGACAGCCAGAAGGCGCTCGAGGCGCAGATGGCGTCGCTCTTCTGCCCGGCGCTCATGAAGAGGGCCACCACCGACGCGAAGCCCGCGGTGATGAGCGTGGTGCTGCACGAGGCCGCCCACAACCTCGGCCCCAGCCACGAGTACAAGGTGAAGGGCAAGGAGGACGACGAGGTGTTCGGCGGGCCGCTCGCCTCCACCATGGAGGAGCTCAAGGCCCAGACGGCGGCGCTCTACTTCGCGCAGTGGCTGGTGGCGAAGGGCGTCATCACCCAGGACGAGGCCGACGCGGCGGTGGTGCGCGACGTCGCCTGGGGCTTCGGGCACGTGAGCCGCGGCATGTACACGGCGTCGGGCAAGCCGCGGAACTACAGCCAGCTCGCGTCGATTCAGCTCGGCACCCTCACGAAGGCCGGCGTGCTGACGTTCAAGGCCGACGAGAAGGCCGCCAACGGCTCGGACGTGGGCTGCTACGACATCGACTTCGCGAAGTGGAAGCCGGCCGTCGATGCGCTCGGGAAGCGCGTGCTGATGGCCAAGGGCAAGGGCGACAAGAAGGACGCCGAGGCGATGGTGGCCGAGTTCGTCGACGCGAAGGACGAGTGGGCGAAGCAGCGTGACGTCATCACCGAGCGCTGGCTGCGCGCGCCGAAGGCCACCTTCGTGTACGCGGTGAAGTGACGGGCCAGCGCACAAGGTTGTCCCTCGGGAGGTTGTTCCCCGGGGACGAGAGTGAAGGCGTTCACCTTGAGCTGCACGACCTCGCGGCGACCAGCGTGAAGCGGTCGGCACTCGCGAGCGCGTGCCTATGTCGAGCAGTGTGAAGCCAGTCGGTGGTGGCCTGCTCGGACCAACCATCGCTTCGGGCTGTCTGTCGCTCCGGGTGTGGCCTCGTTCACCAACGAGAGCCCGGCGGCGACGCTGCGTTCATCCACTTCCTCCGGCCAGGGAGCACTTCGGGGAGAACCAGGGAGCGTCCGTCGCGAGACTCCTTTCGCGGTGAGCAACGGAAGTGTGACGAACTCGTCGCGTCTGCGTCAAGCCCGTCAGGTCCACCTGACAGGTTTCAAGGAGTTGGGGGACGCGCGAGGTTTGCGTGGTTGATGGCCATCAGGAGAAATCGTGCGCCTCCAGCCCCCCCACTTGCGGCTGATCAGGGCTGGCACAGACCCTGCTCAAGGCCTCCACATGGTCGAGAACCCGGTCGAGCGGTGCTCGCAGTGCGCAGTCAACACGACGGGCCGCTGCCCGTTCACGAGCCGGAAGGTCCACGCCGGGGAGCGGCTGTGGATGCAGGGCGACGTGCCACCCGAGGTCGTGTTCGTCCGAGACGGGCTGCTGAGCCTCTCGTCCACGGAGCCCAGCGGCACGGAGTCGCTCTCGACGGTGCGCGGGCCCCGCTCGCTGATCGGCACCGAGAGCCTGACGAGCCGCCCGGCCCACGCGTCCGTCGAGGCGCTCACCGACGCCACCCTGTGCACCACGCCGCCCTCGCAGCTCCAGCAATGGGTCGGCCCCACGACGCCAGCCGCCTCGCTCGTCGGCCTGCTGGTGGCCGAGCACGACCGCAACGCCCGCGACACCACCCTCCGCACGGGACCGTCACTGGCGCGGCTCGCCCGCTTCCTCCTCGAGTACGCCGGGCTGGTGGACGCTGGCCGGAAGGCGCCCTTCTCGAAGCAGCACGTGGCCCGCATCCTCGGGATGCGCGCCGAGACCCTCTCCCGTTGCCTGAGGCAGCTGGTGGACTCGGGCATCATCGAGTCCGGGCGGCATGTGCAGGTGAAGGACGCGTCACGCTTGTCCGTCATCGCCCGCGGCACCGCGTGAGGCCGTGACCAACGGGTGACGGTGCGGGAGCCAGACTCAGGGCCGTCATGACTCCGGGCCTCGAGATCGTCCTGCCCGCGCCGCACAAGCCCGTGAAGGTGAAGCCCGCCCTGCGTGGCGTCTTCCACTTCCTCGCCTTCTTCCTCTCGCTGGGCGGCATCGAGGAGCTCGCGATGGCGCCGGTCTCTGGTTGGCGACATGTGGCGGGCATCGTCTACGCGGTCTCGCTGTCGCTCATGCTCGGGCTCTCGGCGACCTACCACCGCCCGATGTGGAGCCACGCCGCCCGCGCCCGCCTGCGCCTCATCGACCACTGCGGCATCTTCTTCCTCATCGCAGGGAGCTACACGCCCTTCGCGGCGTACGTCTCACCGACCGCACCGACCTGGGGCCTCATCGGCATGTGGGGGGGCGCGATCGCGGGCATCGCGCACGTCTTCCTGAACAACCACGGCAACCGCGTGCTGCGCGCGGGCGTGTACGTGGTGCTGGGCCTGTCGTCCGCGCCGCTCGTGTTCTCGCTGCCGGCCTTCATCGGCTGGCCGCTGGTGCTGCTGCTGCTGCTCGGCTCGGCGGTCTACATCGCGGGCGCCGGCGTGTACGCGAAGCGGTGGCCCAACCCGAAGCCGTCGGTGTTCGGCTACCACGAGATCTTCCACCTGCTGGTGCTGCTCGCCGCCGCCCTGCACTTCGCCGTCATCTGGAACGTGCAGCAGCTTCCCTGAAGCCGGGCTGACGTCTCCCAACAGCCCGGCCGGGGTGCGCGCGGGCCAACGCCTTGCAAGCCCTGAGCTTTTCGACGAGGCAGCGGGCCTGACGACGCAGATCCTGCACACGGAGACACCCACATGGAAGATACGGTCAAGCGGTTGGCAAAGGTGCTGGGAGCCACCGGGCTCGAGAGCCTCGGTGGTGACGCTCGCTTCGCGGTGGATGCGGCCGATGGCTCCCGGCTGAAGGTCAGCATGGAGGCGCACCAGCAGCGCTTCATGGCGGTGCTCTGCGACGCGAAGGGCGTCACTCGCGCCGACATCGACGTCGCGCCCGTGCAGAAGGTGACCGAGGACGCGGCGTTCCCCGGCCGCATCACGCTGCACCTGGGCACGCTGCTCATCCAGCTCGACTCGAAGCCGACGCTGGCGATTGAGGTCCTCAGCGCGAAGTGAGGCCGAGCCGCGCCTCCCAGCCGACGGCGGGGTCGAAGGCGGTGGGCTTGATGTCTCCCAGCGTGAGGCCGCGAGCCTGCATGGCGGCGAGCCACCGGGCGCGGCCATCGTGAACCTTCAGCACGTGGACCGGCCCCAGCTGGCCCAGGTCGCGGCAGTACCGGTAGTGGAACTCGTCGCGCAGGCGCTCCTCCACGTCGGCGGCGAGCGCTGAGCAGCGGCCCTCGTCGAGCGGCGCGTCGAGGAACAACGAGTACCGCGGCGTCGGCGTGGCGTCGGACGGCGCGAGCAGGGCGAAGGCGTGTGGCACGTCGCGCAGGGCCTCGGCGAGCACCCGCTCCACCACCACGGCGGACAGCTTCTCGCCCCGCAGGTCGCTCGTCCTGTCGAGGCGACCCTCGAAGCGCAGCATGGGCAGCGCTCGCCAGTGGCCGACACAGCGGACGACGTCCGGCAGGCGGTAGCGCACGAGCCCGCCGCGGGTGGTGAGGAGCGGCGAGTACGAAGCGCCCTCGCGCAGCTCGTCCACGAACCGGGTGGGGCGTCCCTCGTCCTCCAGGGCCTCGAACTCGAGCAGGTGGCTGGTGACGGCAGCGACGGGCGCAGGCTGGCCCCAGAGCGGGAACGACACCACGCCCTCGGTCGCGAGCAGCCCTTTGCCCTGCAGCGGCGTCGTCGGGAAGAACCGCCGCAGCGCAGGGACGGCGGAGGCTGCCCAGGCGTCGGTCCAGCACGAGATGAGCGCGAGGGAGGGCCAGAGCGCGGCGCCGTCGAGGCCTCCATGGGCGTCGAAGGCCCGCTCCAGGGCGGTTCGCCGCTGAGGTGACACCGACGGCGCCAGGGACTGCCATCGCGTGGCGAGCGCCTCGAGGAGCAGCGTGAGGAACGACGGGTTCCACACGCTGATGAAGCCGAGGTCCCCGGCCTCGATGAGGCGCAGCAACGTCTGCTCTCGCCAGGCCTCCATGGTGGGCGCCTGCGCGACCTGCGAGGGCACCACCATGAGCTTCGCCATCGCGAAGCGGGTGGCGCGGCCGAAGTACTCGGTGTCGTCGTCGAGGCCCACGCGCAGACCTGCCGGCGTCGTCTCGGGCGCGCGCGCGGCGGGAGAGAGCGACCAGTACTGCCGCGTGCGGAACATCGCCGGGAAGTGACGGAACAGGTCGTCGAGCCACGGGCCGGTCGCCGCCGAGAAGTCGTCGAGCAGGCCCTGGGTGTACGGCACGCGCTTGGGCAGCGCGGTGGAGCCGCTGGTGCGTTGAAAGACGAGCACCGGCTCGCTCGTCAGCACGCGCCGCTCACCGGCGGCGATGCGCTCGACCCACGGCGCGACGTCCTCCCACGTCGTCACCGGCGCGCGGCGGCGCAGGTCGTCGAGGGAGTACACGCTCCCCAGGCCGATGGCCGTCCCGTAGGCCGTGTCCTTCGCTGAGCGCTGCAGGCGGGCGAACCAGGCCTCCTGGGCCCGGCGCGGGCGTCGCGAGGCCTCCTCGAACGTGCGCGCGGTGGACCGGCGAGAGAGAGCCCAGGCCGCCGTGAGCGTGAGGGTGAGCGGACGCACCCGGCCATGGTGACGCCGTGCACGCTTCGACGCCAGCCTGCATCCGCCATCCGGACCCCCACCACCTCACCTCAGGAGTCTCCATGAAGCGCTTCACCCTGGCCGCACTCACCCTCTCGGCGTTCGTCGCGTTCGCGGACGACGACCTCAAGCCCGCACAGGAGGAGGCGAAGGAGGCCTTCGAGAACGAGCTCGAAGCGCCGATGAAGGCGCTCAACGAGAAGTGCGGAACCAGGCTCGTCGCGCCCGCCGTCGATTGGAAGAACTACAGCAAGGACGCCATCGGCAACATCTCGTGGTCGAGCTACTGCACCTCCGCCCTCATCGACCCGCTCACCGCGCTGTGTGACCGGCCCGCGTACAAGAAGGCCATCGCGAAGAAGGTGACGTCACTCAAGTGCAACCTCGCGGGTGGCCAACCGCCCGCCAAGGGGCAGGGCTACAACGAGCACACGCAGGCCCACATCAAGCTCGAGAAGGGCGTGTTCAGCTATACGCTGCACAAGGACCACTCGAACCTGACCGACAACGGCAAGGCAGTGCTCGAGAAGGCCTTCAACTGAGGAGCGTTCATGCCCACCCTGCTCGTCGCGGTGCTGGCGTCACAGACCCTCGTCGCGAGCGGGCTCAAGGTGTACCGCGGCCGGGACGGGCAACGGGTCGAGGTCGTCACGCTCGCTGTGAAGAAAGGGGCGACTCCGAACGCGGTGGTTCGCGTCACCGGGTCTGGCAGCGAGCGTGACGGGCTCGTCTTTCGTGGCGCGCTCGCGGACGAGGGCCGCGCCCAGACGTTCACCATGCGCTACGGCGGGCGTGACTGGGTGCTGGTGCGCAACGAGGACGGCTCGGCCGAGGTCTTCATGCCGGGCAAGCGAGAGTCGTTCCGCGCGAAGTACGACGACGCGGCGACGACGGCCGGTGACGCGCAGGCGGTGCTCAAGGTCCACCAGGCGCAGCTCGCCGATGACTCCGTCGCGCTGGCGGAGAAGGCCGAGTGGCCCCACCTCGTGGCGAAGTACGAGAAACGGGCTCTGGAGGCCGCGGCGGCGCTGGGGAAGCGCTGCGGCGCGCAGGCGACGGTGACGCTGCGCTGGGCCACCTTCGACGACGACACGATGGCGAACGTCGATGTGTGGAAGCTGTGCGCTCCCGCGGTGCAGGCGCTCGAGGGGGCGTGCGCGATGGTGAAGGCGAACCCGGCGGTCGTGTGCCAGCTCGGCGCCCAACCCGGCGCCGAGAAGAAGGACGGCGTCGTGCGGCTCACCACGACGACGAAGGGCCTCGACGCGGCCTTCGTCATGAAGGAGCTCTCGCGATGAAGCCGACGCTGCTGATGGTGCTGGTGGGGCTGCCGGGGTGGGCGGGCGCTCCCGCGAACATGGACGACCTGCAGGCGATGGCGACGACGGGCGCGTGGAGCGAGCTGCTCGAGCGCGCCGAAGACGTGCCGGCGGCGAAGCGCTCTCCGCTGTGGAAGGAGCTGGTCGCCTCGGCAGCGACGGCCGTGGTGCAGGCGGACGAGACCCGCGCGTCAGCGCTCGCGAGCCGGTACCCGTTCCTCTCGGCCAACACCGCGTTCGCGAAGGCCCAGGGCCAGGCCGCGCTCACCGCCTTCGAGAAGTGCCTGCGGGTGGAGCGTGAGGGGCGCGACGTGCTGCTCGACTGCGAGGGCGGTCTCCGCAAGGCCGCGCCGAACGCGACGCCCGAGCTGCTGGTGCAGGCGGCGAAGGTGCTGCGCCGCCAGTTCAACCCCGCCGCCTCCGTGGAGCTCTACGCACAGGCTGCCTCGCGCTCGAAGGACGTGTGCACCGACGCCGGGCTGCAGGAGTCGACGCTCGCGGCGCTGGAGCTGCCGGCCGACGCTCCGCGGGCGAAGACGGGGCGGACGCTCGCCTTCGAGACGTGCTGGCCCGCGCTCTCGCCCGCATTGAAGTCGGCCATGGTGCACGCCTCGTCGTACCTGCGCGCCAACGCCTGCGGCCCGCTGCGCGCGAAGAAGGCCCTCACCGAGCTGCAGGACGAGCTCTGCCGAGAGGACGGTCAGTAACGAGCCGCTCCTATCCTTCGCGGCGTCGTTCGAGCGACCTCGCCTCTCGCGCGGCGCGGTGCGCTGCGTCTCCGTGCGAACCGACGGCGGGACCCTCGAGGTCGTCCCACCGCGCCGCTGAACAGGCCGCGAGGCGTTCCTCCTGCACCCCATCGATGCTCCTTCTGTCGCGACGACGGGCGCTGAGTAGACTCCGCGCGTGCTCGCGCTCCTGACGGCCCTCTCGCTGACCGCCGCGCCCGCTCCGCCGCGCAACGTCTACGTCGGCGTCTACCTGAGCGACGTCTCGGACTTCGACCTGAAGGCCGGCCGGTTCAAAGCCGACCTCACCGTCTGGGTGAAGTGGCAGGGAGACGGCGCGGTTCCCCAGGTCGTCTACGAGAACGCCGAGGTGGACTCGAAGGACGAGCTCGGCGCGGAAGACGAGGCCGGCTGGCACTCGGTGAAGTGGCGGGTGCAGGGCACCTTCCGGGGTGAGTTCCCGGTGCACGACTTCCCCTTCGACCGGCAGACGCTGCCCATCACCTTCGGCCTCGACGTCACCGACGGCGTGCTGGTGCCGGACCTCGCCTCGAGCGGCATGAGCCCCGCGTTCTCCGTGACGGGCTGGCAGTACGAGCCGTACTTCCACGCCCGCAGCCTCGAGCGCAGCTACTCGTCCGACCTCGGCAGCGTCGCCCATGAGGGCGCGTCGGCGAAGAAGGGCCTCACCACCTACTCCGTCGAGGTCTCGCGGCCTTTCGGGCCCTACCTCATCAAGTTCGCCCTGCCGCTCGCGCTCATCCTGCTCGTCGCCCTGCTCGCCCTCTTCCTGCCGCCAGAGCGCCTCGACGTGCGCTCGGCCATGGGCATCACCGGCCTGCTGTCGTGCATCGCCTTCCACTACACGCAGGCCGACACACTGCCCGCCGTCACCTACCTCGTGGCGGCCGACAAGCTGTTCCTCGCCGCCTACGTCTTCGTCACCGTGACGCTCGTCTTGAGCGTGTTGTCCTTCCGCCTCGCGGATGGGCGCCTTGCGCTGGCCCAGCGCGCAGACCGGCTGGGCGCGTGGCTGCTGCCTGTCGCGACCATCACCGGCCTCGCGTGGATGGTGTGGGGGGCGCTCGCCGTCGACGCCGAGCCCGAGCCGACGGCGCCGGTGAACCCGCACGCGAGCCAGCCGCTGCTGCGCATCGCGGCGGCGACGCTGGACACCATGGGCGGCTCGCTCCCACAACGGCGCGCGGCGCTGGTGACCCGCCGGGCCGACGGCAGCCGCCGGGCCGACCTCGTCGTCGAGGCGCCTGCCATGACGAACGGGCTGGTGCGCCTGATGCCCGACGGCGGCATGCGCATTCGCTGGCGCCTGCGCGCGGACGCGACCTGGAGCGACGGCGCCCGCATCACCGCCGACGACCTGCTCTTCTCGCTCGCGGCGCAGCCGGACCTGCTGCGCACCCGGGTGGAGCGCGTCGACGACCGCACCGTCGACGTGACGTACGGCGACCGGCGCGCCGAATGGCTCATGGGCTTCACCGTGTACCCGAGGAGCGCCGCTGCCCTCGGCACCGACGGCGGCCGCGACGCCCTCAACGTCGCGCACAACGAGGGCCGGCTCGCGACGAGCGGCCCGTACGCGGCCGGCGAGTACGTGCAGGGAAAGTCGTTGGTGCTGCTGCGCAACGAGCGCACGGTGGTGATGAAGCCCACCTTCGAGCGCGTCGAGGTGACGGCGGTGGCGCCGCTCGACGCCGCGAAGGCGCTCCTCGCGGGTGAGGTCGATGTGGTGCCCTCGCTCACGCCCGACGCCTACGAAGCGCTGCGGGACGCGAAGGGCGTGCGCGTGCTGGAGCAGCCCGGCGACCTGCTCTGGGTGCTGGTGCCGCAGCTCGCGTCACCGCCGTGGAACACCGTGGAGGCCCGGCGCGCGCTGCTGGCGGCCCTCGACCGCGACGCGCTGGTGAAGTCCCTCGCGCCCGCGCCTGCCCAGGTGGCCTCGGGCTGGCTGCCGGAGCCCCCGCGCGTCGTGCCCGCGGGTCCCACCCTGAAGGACCTGGGGCTCACCGGCGCCGTCGTCACGCTCGAGGTGCAGACCATCAAGTCGAAAGACGCGACCCACGCCGTCCTGGCGCAGCACCTCGTCGACGACCTCACGACGGCGGGCCTCGAGGTGAAGCTCGTCGAGCGCGGGGGCACCGAGCTGCGGCAGGCGGTGACGAACGGCACGGTGGCGGGCCTCGCCCTGCTGAGCCGCGACGCCGCCGAGGCCATGCGCTTCATGAACGTGCCGGGCGAGGCGGGCCGCACCGGGCTCGACCGCCCCTACGGCGCGCACTTCGACGCCGTCATGGTGGAGAAGTACGCCCGCGCGAAGGGCTCGCTCTACCGCGAGCGCCGGCGCGCCCTCGAGCTCGAGCTGCAGGCGGCGTGGTTCGAGCGCCTGCCCATGCTGCCGCTCGTGCTGACGTCGCGGCTGGCGGCGGTGCGCGAGGGCCTCGAGGGGCCGGACTGGGGCGAGGCCGACTCGCTGTTCTGGAACGTCTCGGAGTGGCGCTTCACCGGGCCGCCCTGACTCGCCGGCCCGGGGCTGCGTGAACAGCATCGTGGGGCCGTTCTCGACGGCGACGACGACGTCTGGGCGGCGGTCGCGGTTGAAGTCGGCGGTGGCACTTCGCTCCCTCGGGCCTTACCAACTCAGCGAGCGATGTCGGGCGCGCGGTACACCGACGCGACGCCTCCCGCCCAGGCCGCGAGCCACGCGCCGTCACGCGAGAAGACGAGGTCTGACACGCGGTCGTGCCCCAGCTGCTCGGGGTCGGGCAGCCGCGCCGGCCGGCCCGGGCCGCTCGCGTCATGCCACTCGAGGGCGTTGCGGCCGACGGCGAGCAGCGACGAGCCGGGGCGCGGCGACCAGGCGCAGGCGTATGCCGTGGCGAGCCGGTCCTTCCGCCACTCGTCCTCGAAGCGCCAGCGCTCGGCGCCGTCAGGCAACGCCACGCAGAGAGGCCCCTGCGCGTACTCCCAGATGAGCCACAGCGCGTCCTCCCCGGCGGTGAAGCCGAAGCGGTCGAGCTTCTTCGGCGGCTCCAGCAGGGCCCGGCGCTCACCGGTCGCGACGTCGAAGACCTCGAGCTCGTTCGAGGTGTCGTGCCGCGCGTCGTCGTGCCCGTACACGAGGCCGCGGCTCGGGCAGTAGAACGCGATGAGCGCACCCGAGGGCGAGAGCGCGACGCCGCGGCACTCGGTGGTGGGGGAGCGGGTCGAGAACGTCTGCACCACCTCGCCCCGCTCGAGGTCCACCACCTTCACGAGGTCGTCCGCGTCGGCGATGGCGCAGCGGCGGCGCGCGAGGTCCATCGACGGGCGCACGACGAAGGGGTTGAAGCGCGAGGTGCGGTGCTGGTCCCACGAGGCGAGGCGGCGCTCCTTGCCGGACTCGAGGTCGACCAGCACCGTGTCGCTGTTGATGAGCACCACGAGGCGCGTGGCGTCAGCGTCGAAGCGCGCCGCGTGCACGAACGTCTGCTGCGAGCCGGCGTCGCGGGTGAAGACGACGCGCTCGGCGCCGGTGTCGAGGTCGACCACGGTGACGCGACAGCCGTGGGCCTGCTCGCCGACGTCGGCGCAGACGAGGAGGCGCCCGTCTGCCGAGAGGTCGAGCACCCCGCCGCCGCCACCACCCGCCGAGGCGCCCTCGAAGCGCAGCCCGCCCGGCTTCACGTCGGCCGCGGGGGTGAGGTGGACGAAGCCCTCGCCGCGCTTCGTCCGCAGGCGCTTCTCGAAGGCGCGGGCGGCGTCGGCTGGCGAGGGGTGCTCCTTCACGTACTCGCGGGGCACGCCCTTGCGGTAGCGCGTCTCGACGACGGCGGCGCCGCGCAGCTCGATGCCGAACTGCTGGGTGGGGTCGGTGCGCTGCACCATCGTCCGTCGCATGGCGCCTCAGCTTTCCACATCGCCGCGCAGGGCAATCGACTCGAGGGGGCGCTGAGGTAAGACGGAGCTCCCCGCCATGACCATCATCCTCGAGTGGCTCAACCTCCTCGTGCGCTGGGTGCACGTGCTCGCCGCCATCATGTGGGTCGGCGACTCCTTCCTCTTCATGTGGCTCGACAGCCACCTCTCTCAGCCGACGAAGCCGCGTGACGGCGCTGTCGTCGGCGAGCTGTGGATGACGCACTCGGGCGGCTTCTACGAGGTGGTGAAGCGCAAGGCGCTCTCGCGCGACGAGCTGCCGTCGCAGCTCTACTGGTTCAAGTGGGAGAGCTACACGACGTGGCTGTCGGGCTTCGCGCTGCTGTGTGTCGTCTACTACGGCTCGGGGGCGTCGCTGCTGCTCGACCCGAGCGTGAGCGACCTGACGCGCACCGAGGCGACGCTCATCAGCCTCGGCCTCCTGCCGGCCGCCTTCCTCGTCTACGAGGGCCTGTGGGCGACGCCGCTCGCGAAGGACAACCGGCTCTTCGCCGTGGTGGGCCTCGCCCTCGTCGGCGCGCTCGGGTACTGGCTCACGCACCACTTCTCGGGGCGCGGCGCCTTCCTGCAGCTCGGCGCCACCATCGGCACGGTGATGGCGGCGAACGTCTTCTTCCGCATCATCCCCGCGCAGCGGCACATGCTCGCGGCGACGAAGGCCGGCACGCCGGTCGACACGTCCTTCGGCCTGCGCGCGAAGGGCCGCTCGGTGCACAACCACTACCTCACCCTGCCGGTCGTCTTCACCATGCTGTCGAACCACTTCCCGATGACGTACGGGCACCAGCACGCGTGGCTCGTGGTGGTGGTGTTCTTCGTCTTCGGCATGTCGCTGAAGTACGCGATGAACTTCCGCGCGAAGACGCACCCGGTGGTGTTCGCGTCGCTCGTGGGCTCGCTGGGCGTCTTCGTCTTCATGACGATGCCGAAGAAGGAGGCGCTGCCGGGGCTCGAGCAGTACACGAGCGCGAAGCCCGTCTCGTTCGCGACGGTGAGCGCCATCGTGCAGGCGCGCTGCGTGTCCTGCCACGCCACGAAGCCGGGGAGCGCGATGTTCACCGCGCCGCCGCAGGGCATCGTGCTCGAGACGAAGGAGCAGGTGGCCCAGCACGCCGAGCGCATCTACCTGCGCGCGGTCGCGACGAAGACGATGCCGCTCGGCAACCTCACCGCCATCACCCAGGAGGAGCGCGACCTGCTCGGCGCGTGGATGGCGCAGGGCGCGAACGTCGAGGCGCCCGGGCCGGTGTCGCTGCCCTCGCTGTCACCTCCGCCGGCCGCGGTTGGGAGCCCAGACGTGCCGCCGACGCCCGAGGCGAAGGCGACCACGCGCTTCGAGACGGTGTGCGCGACGTGTCACGGCCTCGACGGGAAGGCCGAGAGCCCTGCGGCCGCCGCGTTGACGCCGAAGCCGCGCGCGTACACCGACGCGGAGTGGCAGCGGAGCGTCACCGACGAGCACCTCGCGAAGGTCATCGTCGAGGGAGGGCCAGCCGTCGGAAAGAGCCCGCTCATGCCGGCGAACCCGGACCTCGCGACGCAGCCCGAGGTGGTGCAGGCGCTGGTGAAGAAGGTGCGCTCGTTCTCGCCGCCGCAGTGAACTCGCGCGAGCGGTGCCGGCGCCGCTCCCAGCGGTTCAGGCGAAGGTCGGCGGCGGCCGCGTCGCCGCGTATGGTGCTCGCATGAAGTCGATTCGCGCGTGGACGTCACTCGAGCGGCGCCTCTCCTCCCTTGGCCTGAGCTGGGCCTTTCACCGCCTCCCGAAGCACCTGCAGGTGGCCCGCTCGCCCGACTTCCCGCACGGCGTCGAGGTCGAGCACCTCCTGCCCGACGACTACCGCGCCTTCGTCGCGCAGGTCGGCTACCCGGTCGTGGGCTTCTCGTACTATTGCCGGGTGGGGCTCTCGTTTTTGCCGCCTGCCCACCTCGAGACGTGCTCGGCCATGGTGGCCACCCGCGACCAGAAGCTGCTCCCGCCGTCCCGACGACGGCGCCCCCGGGCGAGCGCGGCCTTCTTCGCCGGCATCGACCTCTCGGACCTGGTCGGCTGGTCGTTCGCCCCCGACGACCCGAGCGGCGCGCTGCACGTGTGGGTGACCGATGGCGCCATCACCAGGCCGGTCGGCTCCTTCGACGCGTGGGCCGCCGCGCAGGCGGAGCGCATCGAGGCCTGGGCCCGTGCGCGAACGGCCGCCCAGCGCCGCGCGCTCGAGCAGGAGAACGAAGGCGAGGACGACCCTCACCGCGCGCTCGACTACGCGCTCGACCGGTCGGAGCCCCACGAGAGAGCGACGGCGCGCGACCGTACGCTGCACTGGGTCTGCGACGAGTCGAAGACGCCCTACCGCTACAGCGTCATCGATGACGACGGCACCTGGCACCTCAGGCCCGCCCGCCCCTTCGACTCGGTCGGCCCCTTCGTCCGTGGCACGGCCCGCGTTCGGCGCGCGGGGAAGGAGCTGCGCATCGACCGGACGGGGAAGGTGGTTGCGGATCTCACGCCCGCGCCCAGGAAGCCCGCGACCGCCGCGGTCACCCTCGCCGGCAAGCGCGTCACCCTGGTGGGCAGCTTCAGGGTGCCCAACGTCAGCCTCGGTGAGTTCGAGGAGCGAATCGTCGCGCTGGGAGGAACGGTCGTGGCGCCGAGCGACGTCGCCGACATCTATGCGATGAGCAGCATCAACCACTTCCCCGAGAACGCCGAGGCCGCGAAGGCGCAGCAACGGCGGGAGCCCTCCACACTGCTGGTACCTCTCGCGACGTTCGTGCGCCAGCTGGGCCTGTGAAGGCGTTCGCGCCGGGCACGCGCTGGCCGGCAGAGCGGGCCCGGGACTAGACTGACGTCTTCATGGAGTCGGCGGGCCGGGCCGGTGAGACCAGATGACTCATCTCCTCCTTCGCAGTGCCCTCACCGCCGTCGCGGTGGGCGTGGGGTTGTATGGCTCGGCCGCTGAGGCGTGTGGGTGCTTCGCAGGGCCGACCACCGCCACCACGCCCGTCATTCAAGCCGGCGAGCGCATTCTCTTCGCCGTGCAGAATGGCAAGGTGACGGCGCACATCCAGATTCAATACGCCGGCGACGCGAAGGACTTCGGGTGGCTGCTGCCGCTCCCGTCGGTGCCCGTGCTCAAGGCAGGAACCGAGGAGCTCTTCACCCAGCTCGCCGCCACCACCGACCCCACGTTCCAGCTCAACTCCCAGGTCGTCGGGCAATGCCCCCAGCGCTCCCCGGGGTTCTCGTTCGGCTGCGCGGCGAGGGCACCCACCACCATCGACCGCGTGGCGGGAGGCACGAGCGCGATGGGCCCACCCCCGAGCCCGCTCGTCTTCACGACCTCCGTGGGCCCGTACGACGCCGCCGTGCTCAAGGCCGACGACAAGTCAGCGATGCTGGCGTGGCTGTCCGCCAACCGCTTCGTGGTGCCCACCACGAGCGACGCCGCGCTGGCGCCGTACCTGCGACCCGGCGCGTACTTCCTCGCGCTCAAGCTCAAGTCGGGGAAGACGACCGGCGACCTGACGCCCATCGTCGTCGAGTACCCGTCGGACCTGCCGATGATCCCCATCACCCTCACCAGCATCGGCGCGACGCCAGACATGGGCGTTCAAGTCTTCGTCGTGGGCAACGGCCGCGCGATCCCTCGGAACTACCGGCACGTCGTCCTGAACGACGCGCTGCTCGACTGGGAGTCCGGAGGACAGAACTACCAGGCGCTCGTCACCCGGGCCGTGCGCGAGGCGCCGGGCCGGCACGCCTTCGTGACCGACTACGCGGGCACGTCGTCGGTGATGCGTGACGTGCTCGCCCCAGCGGGGCGCTTCGGCACCGAGGCAGAGCTGGCGGCGCGCTCGACGCCCACCACCTTCATCTCCACGCTCTGGGCGCGACAGTTCGGCATTCAACCCCCGGTGACGGGCTTCGCAGGCCAGCAAGCACAGCGCTTTCCCCCGGCGTTGCAGGACCTCCTCCTGCGCGCGCTGCCGATCCCGAAGACCTACGCCGACCAGGGCCTCACCGCCGACGAGTGGTTCGCGAACTTCACGAGCTTCTACGAGTCAGCGCGCCAGCAGCACCCCGCCGACTTCGCGAACTACCCGGTCTTCAACGCGCCGCAGCTCGCCCAGCAGGTGTTCGCCGACTACGTCGCTCCGGTGCGCGAGGCGAACGCGCTCTTCACCACCTTCCCGACGCTGACCCGCCTCTTCACCACCCTCTCGCCCGAAGACATGACCCGCGACCCGGTCTTCTCGTTCAACACGTCGCTGCCGGAGGTCCCGCGGGTCCGCACCGCGACGCAGGAGTTCGACTGCCCGACCGGCCGCTCCCGCGTGGTGACCCCGGGCGGCTTCTCGCGAGCTCCCGTCTTCGGCCAGCCGGCTGACCTGCCCCCGGGCCTCGGCGCGCACCGCATCGAGGCGCTGGGCGAAGAGGGCCCGGGAACCGTCGAGACGGACAACACCGAGCTCATTCGCGCCGCCTTCCCCGACCCCCCGCCTGCGATGCCGACGCCGGGTGGCTGCAGCGCGGTGCCCGACCCCGTGAGCGTCGCCTTGCTGGTGCTCGTCGCGCGGCTCCGTCATCGCCGCTGAGCTCGCTCTGACGCCGCCCACCTGGTTCGATCCCGGTCGCCGCCGCGATCGGCACGACACGCCTGCGCCCGCGGCGAGACGGCATCGAATCACGTGGGTGGTCTGGAAGCGCCAGGACCTCGCGCCTCGAGCACGTCGAGCAGTCTGGCGAGCCCTCGCTTGAGCGTCCGAACCTCCGCCGCGCCGAGGGTTGGCTTCAGCTCGGTCTCGATGCCCTCAAGCACGCCCGTGCCGTGCAGCATGGCCTGCACCCCGTGGCGGGTCAGCGAGACGCGACGCGCGCGCGCGTCCTCCGGGTCGGCCGACACCTCGACGATCCCCGCCTCGGCGAGCTCCGCCACCAGCGGCTGCACGGCCTGCTTCGTCACCCCGAGCGCCTTCGCGAGCCCGGTGATGCGGACCCCCTCGGGCGCCTGAAGGTGGGGGAGCAACCTCGTGTGCGCGTCCCGCAGCACCGGCCGCCCGGCCTCGGCGTTCACCGTGCTGATGGCCCGTTCGTTCCAGAGCTGACCACACCGGATGAGGAGGAACCCCAGGCTCGCGGCCTGACGACGCTGCAGCTGCTCGAGGTGGCGGCGACTCATGCCTCGACCCTACCCAAACTCCCGTCGAGCACGGCACCTTTTCGTCAATGGTCCTTGACGATAGGTCGTCAGGGCGTCTTGACTTCATCACCATGCGCCCGGACTGGCTCGATCGCGACGCGTTCCCCTTCACGCCACGCCTCGTGGACCTCGGCGGCGGCGAGGCGCTCTCGGTGACCGACGTCGGGGAAGGCCCGGTGGTGCTCTTCTCGCACGGCACGCCGACGTGGTCGTTCGAGTGGCGACACTTCCTGAAGGCGTTGGCGGGCCGCTACCGCTGCATCGCTCCGGACCACCTGGGGTTCGGGCTGTCGCCGCGCCCGGCTGACGGCGACTACCGCCCCGAGGCCCACGCCCGTCGCTTCTCCCGCCTGGTGGACATGCTGGGCCTCGAGCGCTTCCACCTGGTGGTGCACGACTTCGGTGGGCCCTTCTCGCTCGACGCGGCGCTCTCGCGGCCCGAGCGGGTGGCCTCGCTCACCTGCTTCAACACGTTTGCGTGGGCGTTCGGTGACGGGCCGGGGACACGGCGCATGGCGTGGCTCGCCGGCACGCCGCTGTTCCGCTGGGCGTATGGCGCGCTGAACCTCTCGTTCGTCATCTCGCGCTCGGCGTGGGGCGATCGCAGCACCATGACGTCGGCGACCTGGGCGCCCTACCTGCCCGTCTTCCCCGACGCGGGGTCGCGGCGCCTGGTGCTGTGGGCGCTGGCGAAGTCGATGAAGGGCTCAGCGGCGTACTGCGAGTCGTTGTGGGAGCGCCGCGCCCGCCTGGCCTCGACGCCCATGCACGTCGTGTGGGGCCTCGCCGACACCGCTTTCCCACCGTCGGCGCTCGCGCGGCTGAAGCAGGGCTTTCCGCACGCCTCGGTGCACGAGCTGCCCACGGCGGGCCACTGGCCACACGAGGAGCAACCCGCGGTGTGCGTCGAGTCCGTCGCGCGGTTCCTCGACGCGCACCCCGCGACGTCTACTCACTTCACCGCGCCCTTGAGCTCGTAGAGCTGCTTCTTCTCCTGGTCCACCGCGACGCGCAGGCCGACGAGGTCCACGCGCACGAGGCGCCCGGCGCCCCAGTCCTCGGTGCCGATGCCGGAGAACCCCGCCTTCCGTGCAGCGCGAGGAAGGTGGCGTGCCTGATGCGGGAAGTCGCGTCTGACGCCCGGAAGGGCATACTCTCGACGTGGTGAGCGCCCGTGCCCGAGCCGTCCGACATCACGAAGACGCCCCCGCGCGTGGCGCAGCGCCACAGGACCGCCAACGACCAGCGCGTCACGGGCGCCAGGCCCAGTTCAGAGAACCGAGACCCATGCGAACGCTCGAGGGCTGTCGATGAACCGCACATTCCGGTCTGGCTGGTGCCTTCTCCTGGCGCTCTCGTGTGCGCCGGCCATGCCCTCGCTGGAGCTGAGTGCAGGGACGCTGCGGATCGGCGGCGAGGCCACCATCTCGGTCACCGCCACCGTCGGTGAGCAGCCGGGGACCGGCACCGTCGCCCTCACGGCGTCCATCGGAACGCTCGACGACGCCACGGTGACGCTGGCTGAAGGCACCGCTCGCACGAGGTTGCGATGCCCGCGCTCACTCGCCGGCTGCGCGGCCGGCGGCCTCAGCGAGGTGACGGGCCGGTGGATGGGACCGGCTGGCCTCGTCACCCGCACCATCTCCGTTCGCCTCGTCGATCCCCCGGTCTTCGACGGCTCCGTCCCGGACGCAGGCGCCAGCGACGGCGGCGCGACTGATGGCGGCGTGACTGACGGGGGCGCGGACGCAGGGCCGGAACCGGTCGAGCAGCGGCTCCCGGGCTCGGGGCTGGAGTTCGACGCCGGCAGCAGCTTGAACGGAGGCACCGAGCTGGTCCTGGGGCGGCTCGGGCAGCCCACGACGGTGGGGTTCTCGGTCTTCTCCTCGACGGACGTCCTGCTCGGCTTTGACAGCATGCCTGAGAGTCCCGTCATCTACGCCGACCGCCTCCTCTATGTGAGGAACGGCGTGGTGCGGGCGTGGACCGCCGATGAGCTCGACGGAGGCCCGCCAGAGCCAGACGCAGGCCTCGACGCTGGCACGCTCGATGCGGGCGTCCGGGACGGAGGAGCCGATGGCGGCGCCGACGGAGGCCTCGACGCTGGCTCCTTCGGGTGGTTCCCTCTCCGCGCCCCTGAGTGGAACGACGAGGTCGTGGCGTCGTGCCGGGGCATCTTCGGCGCGGCCGATTCAGGCTACGTGCAGGCGCTCCTTCCCACGAGGCCTGGCGGGTTGTGGCTCGGGTGCAGTGAGGCGCTCCGCGGCCCCATCCAGATCTTCCGCAACGGCGCCTACCTCTTCACGGCGCAGGTCCCGGTGTCCCCGCTCGTCGCGAACGAGCGACAGGTGCTCGGCGTCAGGCTGGACGGGGGGTTGATGCTCATCTCTGCGACCGAGACGATGCTGGTGCCTGCCTTCGGCGATCGACGCTTCTCGGGCGCCGGCCGGTCCAGCCCACGCGGGTCCTTCGAGGTGGTGGCGACCGACATTGGCTCGGCGCGGTGTGTGCTGGCGCTCATCGAGCGCGACGGCGGGTACGCCGAGCTGCCCCTTCCCATCGACCTCGTCGGCCGGTGTTCGGCCGCGCGCTTCGACGGTCGGAGGGATGTGCTGCTGGCGCCTATCGCCGGAGCTCCAGGCATCGGCGGCGTCGAAGCAGTGCCCTTCGCGCGGATGACGACCGACGCCGGGCGGAGCGATGGGGGCATCGCGGACGGTGGCAGCGATGGCGGCCTGGATGGTGGACTGCCCGACGCCGGCCTGCGCTTCCCGGCCGGTCCCGCCTCCGACTTCTTCGCAGACCCGCCAACGCTCTCGGTGGACTTCACCCAGTCCATCGAGGTGGTGTCGGCTCCCTGAACGTCGCCCCTACTTCGTCACCACGAGGCTCCGGAGGAGCAGGGTGCGGATCGGCTGTGGCTGCGCCAGCACCCGCTCGAGACGCACCCGCTCGGCCTCGCACGAGAGCTCGGGAGCGACGCGCGCACCCTCCTTCAACGTCATGAGGGCAGCCCTGAACGCCTCGTCCTTCTCGGCGAGCCCCTCAATGGCGCGCACGACCTCGGCTTCGTCTGGCAGGACCAGCGGGTCGGTCGCCGAGAGCGACTGGGTGAGGGCCTGGTGAGTGAGTTGCACCCACCGCACCGCGCTGCTCTCGGGAATCGAGTCGAGCAGCGCCGGCGAGGGCTCGAGGCGCTGCTGCACCATCTGCCCGCACGCCGCGGGAGCCATCGCCCGCAGCAGCTCGAGCCGCAGCCTGAAGCGCTCGGCCAGGCGCTCGGGCTCGAGATGCGCCAGCGCGTTCTTCATCAACACCATGCCCACCACGTCCGACAGCCCGGCGTCGCGCATGGCCTGGCTTCGCGCCACCGCGGCCGGGTGCTCCGCGAGGAAGCGCGTGAGGTCGCCGACGGCTTCAGTGAGAGCCGGCCGGTCGCTCGAGAACCCGGTGACGAGCGTCTCGAGGCGCGCGGCGAGCGCGGCGCCTCCTGCGGCAGGGCCCCACGCGTGAACGTCACAGCGGGACGACATCAACCGGAACCGCCCGGTGACGTGCAGCCCTTCGGAAGACACCCAGCGCGCGACCGCCCCGTCCAACCACCGCCCTCCCTCGCGGGGCAGCCCCCGGACGCTGAGGGTCTCGACGTCACGGGTCGCGGCGAGCGCGGCCTGGAGCCCAGCCTGCACGGCGAGGTCGGCGTTCCCCTCGACGCTCACGCACTCCACCGTCACGTGCGCGGGGACGCCTGGATCCACCGCCCAGCGGAGCGCGCGGGGCTGGAGTCGAACGCGGGCCTCCTGCCTGACCTCGAGCCACGCGTCATCCAACGCGAGCCGGAAGCCCGCTGCCTGAAGGCCACCGTCATGCGCGACCGCGTCTGCTTCCGTGAGGACGGGAGGGGGAGCAGGCGGACGTGCCGACGAAGCTGGCTCACGGCACGTGCAGGCCGCACCGGCGAGCCACAACCCCACGGTCCAGCCAGCCAGGGCTCTGATCGGCCAGGTCACGTCCCGCAGTCGCCGTAGCCACCAGTGCAGATGCCGCTCTGCTTCGACTCGCGGCCCATGTCCACCTCGGCCTCGACAACGCTGGTGACGAGGTTGATGGCGTCGAGGGTTCTCCCGTAATACCCCGTCGCGCGAATGACGTAGCGGTTCTTCGGCTGACCCGGGTCGGTGCCAAGCACGAAGCCGGGCCGCTGGTACACATCGAAGCGGTAGAGCAGCCCTCCGCCGTTCAACGGGTCGTTGTTCGGTCCACTGATGGGGCCCACGGTGGCCCCGCTCCCCACAGGCCAGGTGCAGCTGCTGGTGTCGACCTGGGCCGACGTGCAGACCGGCACCTGCGCAGGGTCGATCTGCGACGAGCGGATGCGACGGACGGCCTCCTGCATTCCCATGTCCGCGTTGATGTTGGCGATGCCCTGCGCCACGAGAATGTTGTTCACCGACCCCGAGTCACGGGCCTGCAGAAACAGCGCAGACGCGAGGATGGAGAGGAGCAGCAACGCGATGAGCACGGCGATCATCGCGATGCCACGGCTGGCTCGCCGGGTCTGACGTCTCATGGGATCACCATCACGATGTTCTGCGGGACGAGGGTGGTCTCGGCGACGACGCGCTGGCTCGCCGCCAGCGCTCGCCCGTAGGGGGTCGAGAGGTCGAGGACTCCGACGACATGATCGAGCGAGGCCGGGCGCACGAAGTCGCGCTTGTCACCGTAGCCACTCGCGCGCAGGGCGACGGTGGTGACCGCCACGCGGAACGCCCTGGCGAGGGTCGCGGAACGCTCGGCTGCCGGTGCGCCGACAGCCCCGTTGAGGGCGCCTGCTGCAGAGGTGGGATCGGGATTGTAGCCGGTGCAGTCGGCACCGACCGCGGCGTTACACCAGCAACGGGCTCCTGCTCCGGTGCCGGTGCATCCACCTCCCGAAACCAGGGCCGACTGGTTGTCGAGCATCGTCGCCACCTGCAGGTCCTCGACCCCATCCTGCACGCGCTCCCACTGGCCCGCCGGCGGCGGCCTCGGCACCAGATTGGGGCCACCCGCGGGACCGGCGACGAGCACCTGACGGAACAGCACCGGCCGGAGGTTCGCGTTCGTCGCGTTCGGTGGTCGGCAGACGACGTATCGCGTCACCGTGTCGAGCAGGGTGACCGTCATGCCGTTGTTGGGGCACGCGCCCGCGCCCGCCATCGGGTAGTTCGTCGCGACCGCATCGGTGCGCAGGTTGGCCTTCAGCATCTTGAGGTTGTTCGACGAGGAGACCTGCGTCACCAGGCGACCCACACAGCCCGTGATGCCGTTGGAGAAGAACAGAATCTGCCCTTCCCCCTCGGAGGGCAGCCCAAGCGGGTTCCAGTACGCCGTGTTGTTCAGCACGACCGAGCAGGCGGCGCCACAGCCAGCGCCGCTGGTGACCTTCCCCGGTGCACGTCCGTCGGCGCCCTGACGGAACTCGATCACGTCGGTCTCGGGTTGCACCGTCCAGCCCGGCTGGCCGCCGCAGTCCGTGTTGGCGTCGACGATCTCAGGCTCCCCGCCGGTCAGGTTCTGAAGCACCCGGACCGCGAGCGGCGCGGTCCCAAACCGGAAGCCGGCGTTGGCCCCGTCGAACTGCATCTGGGCCAGTGCGACCCGGCCGTTGAGCCGCACCTCGACCTGGTTGCCACCGTCACGGCGCTGCCGCGTGATGGCCACCACCACCGTCATCACCGCCGCCAGCACGATGGACACCACGGCCAGCGACACGAGGAGCTCGATGATGGTGAGGCCCACGCGGGGCCGACGCACGTCACCCGCCATCAGGCACCTCCGACACGAAGATGACCGCCTGAGAGACACGCTCGATCACCGCAGGCCCCATGTTCTCTCGCCAGCGCGTCTCGATGAGCACCCGCCTCGCCTGCACCCCTCCGTCACCCGCTGCCGTGATGGTCCTCGACTGGGTGTAGATGCGGCCGTCGCCGTCGATGACCCTGCCGCCGTCCTGAACCCCGACGGGCAGCGCCTGGAACGGCAGCGCCATCACTTCTCCCACCGCGGCGTTCGTCACCTGTTGACCCGTCACCCGCCCGTTGGCGATCGAGAACTGCCTCGTGCCGGCGATGAAGAGCTGAATCACGCCCACCATGCCGAAGATGAGAATGGCTCCCGCGATGAGGGTCTCGAGCAGCGTCGAGCCTCGGCTGCGTCCGCTCATGGCGCCACCGCTGCGGCCGCCGCAGGCACCTGGACGACCCTGGTGGGCCCGTTCGGCTTGTTGTGCGGGCGCGTAGTCAGGTCAAGCTGACCTCCGAGGCCCGAAGCGGTCGACGCGCCATCGACGTCGTCGTCCACGAAGATGAGCCGCTGACCGTTCGGCTGATACGCGATCGAGACGGAGTCGTTCAAGAGCACGTTGCCCGTCACGAGGCCGGCGGGCAGCGCCAGCTCGACGTTGAACTCGGTGAGGTTGTAGTCGGCGACCCGTCGGTCTCGCTGCGGCAGGGGAATGTTCGCCTCGTACGCCCCCACCGTCGAGTTGCAGTTGTTCTTGCGCCAGACGAGCACCGAGCCCGGCGTGCGCGGTACGTCAGCCGGAGCAGTGGTCGGGTTGTACGTGGGGCCGTTGATCTGCACCACGTACGTGCACCGCTCGGTGATGGCCTGCACGCGCGCGTTCCGCAACACCGTGGCCACCGTCTCGGCGGCCCCGTTCACCTTCGCGCGGTCGTTGACGGCGCTCAGGGTGTAAACGCTCATGCTCGCGATGATGCCGACGAGGGCCACCACGACCAACAGCTCGATCATCGTCAGGCCGCGGCGGCGCAACGTCACTTGATTCTCCGGTAGCTGCGCACCGCACCCGGCTGCGGTGGGACCTTGAGCGGAGCGCGTGCGAGGCCTTCCTTGCTCGTCGAGAAGTAGGCCGTGTCGTTGATGACGACCATGTCGGAGGGAATACCGACACCCGTCATCTTCAGCACCGAGGTCGTCTGGCCCGCGTACGGGCTGGGGGCGAGGTAGGTGAGGCACGGCTGCAGCTCGCCATCGAGCGGCCGGAAGCCGTACAGCGTCGTGTCGCCTTCCATGCTGCAGCTCGCCGACGCAGCGGGCGTCGTGTAGGTCGCGACCACCACGCAGCCGCTGACGATGGCCGGCTCGCTGACGACCTGCTCGTACTGCTCGGGCACCATGCCACCACCGATCTTCGGGAACTGGGCGATCCACAACGGGCGGCCGTCGTTCTTCCCGGGCGGCAGGTTGTCCTTGCGGCTCTGAGTGTTGAAGTCGTGAATCGCATAGAAGTAGTTCCCGTTGCGGAACGGCGCTGCTGGCGACTGTGGGTCGCGGATGTCGCCGGTACCGACGAAGAGGTCGGTCTGCGTACCACTCGCCACCAGCACAGGGGCGAGCCGCGGCCGGACGAGAATCGGCGGCGCGCTGCCGAGCGGAAGGGTGGGCCCGTCCACCAGACCGTACGTGGGCGGAATGGGGGTCGGCATCGCAGTGGGGTTCCCTGGCGCAGTCTCGACCACCCGCCGCACCACCACCGACGCACAGGGAGGAGACAGCGCGCACGTCGCCTTGTCGTCATTCTGGTTCGAGCGCGGGTCGAACAGCTCGTCGGGCTTCCACTTGCCGTCGTCGGTCTGGAGCGTGCCATCGGGCTTCTGGAACCGCATCGCGTAGATCGACTCACCAGCCGGGACGAACGCGCTGCTGATGTAGGGCGACACGGGGCGCCGGTGCAGCGCGGGCCGCGCGACGATCTCGGTGTCGATGTCGTTCTCGCTGCTGGGCGAACCCTTGTCGAACTTCTTGAAGAGCCTGATGGTGTTTCCAGTCGCCGCGTTGATGACGTAGACCGCGCGGCCATTCAGGTAGCCCGTCTCGGGGTCGTCCACCCCGGCGCCAAAGATGGCGACGAACTTCTCGTCCGAGCCGTCCTTCACGCGGCCCACCGCTGGAACGCTGTAGGTCAACCCAAGGTCGCCGTCCTCGAAGTCCCAGAGGAACCGGGAGGTGGTGGGCACGCTCGGGTTGGTGATGTCGAAGGCCGCCATGCCACGACCACCGGAGCGCTGGCTCACGATGGCGATGGTCTTCCACTCGCTCGCCGTGCAGTTGTTGGCGTTGCCTGACCCGGTGTCGCAGATGTCGGCGATCGAGGGGGTGTTGTCGAGAAGCGCAGCCGCCCATCCGCCGCTCTTGAGCTGATAGAGCGACTCGACGAGCTTGGGGAAGCCCCCCGCGCTCGGCTTGTAGGGCATCTTGAGCGTCCCTGGCACCAACGCCCAGGCCTCCTGGCCGTTGGGGCACGACGGGTCGGCCTCACCGGGCGTCACGCACGCTGGAAGGGTGCTGCGCTCGACCACCGAGTGGAGCATGCCGTCGTTGGCCTCGAACAAGACACGCATCGGCCGACCACCGTCCGCGGTCGAGTTCTGGAACGTCTCGTACGCGGACTTCTCACTCGCGGTCGCGCCGCCGTAGTCGCGGTCATACGGCGACTTGCCGACCACCACCGGCGCCGAGTGAGCGATGGGGCCGACCTTGCTCTGGCGAACGCCGGGCGAGCCCAGGTAGTTCTCCCCGTTGTTACGCAGGAAGGTCACGACGTCGCTGGCAGGCAGGCCGCCGGGGTAGTCCGGATCATTGTTGATGTAGTCGAGCAGCAGCCCGTTCGCGGTGTCGAAGTTGCCGACCACCTTGTTCCAACCGATGTCGCGCAGCGCCACCCGCATGGTGCGGCCTGGATGACTGGGGTGGTTGAGCTTCGCAGAGTGTTCCCACGCCAGGCCGAAGGTGCCGTCGGTGGGATCGACCCGGTAAGCCGAGAGCAGGCCCTGCCAGTCGGGTCCCGAGAACCCACCGTCCGGGTAGACGCCGGCAGGCCGTACGAACTGGGCGGCGTACAGGCGCTGCCCATCGGTGCCGAGGGCCGGTCGAGAGCGCGAGAAGACGCCCTGCGTGATCGTCGTGAAGACGGTCTGGAGCGCGGTCTGCAGCTCGGCGAGGTTCGTCGCGTTGAAGGCCTGGGTCGTACCTCCCGAGGCGGCCACGTTGTTGAGCAGCGGCGAACCGGCGGCCCCCGAGCCCATCGCGATGACGAAGGTGCGCACGTCGGGCCGGGTCTTGATGCCCGGCGCGGTGTTGCGGAAGCTGGCGACGAGGCCCTGCACGCTCGTGTCCTTGTCCGTGCCGCCGATGGTGAAGCCGCGCGAGCCGTCTGCGTTCGGGGGATTGACGAAGCCGTTCCGCGCAGGGGTGTTCTCGAGCCCGTCCGTCGCGAGCACGATGAAGTACTCACGGCACTGCTTCTCGTCCACACCGTCCGTCGCCCACCGACGCGACAGGTACTCATAGGTGCTGTGCAGCGACCCGTACAGGGGCGTCACGTCTCCGCCCGGCCCGAAGGGACGAACGAGCTGATCAGACACGCAGGCGCCACCGTCGAGCTGGCCATCGGGTCCGGGCTCGGCGACGAAGCCGCCGTCAGGCAACAGCGCGCCGGGCTTGATGCACTTTCGCATCGCGAACTTGATCGCATCGCGCTGGGTGTTGCTGTTGTAGACGGAGTCATCGGGAATCGGAACGAACGTGGTCCGGGACGCAGGGTTGGGGCCGTGCATGGGCAGACCAGACGCCGAGTCAACACCGGCATCGGCGTGGGCGCTGAAACCCTGGGCTTTCCGCTCGGAGTTGTTCCACGACACCGTCCACAGCGGACCCGAGAAGACCGTCGACGTGTAGCTGGCCTCGGAGTTGGCGTTGGTGAGCACATCAGGGTCGTAGTAGTCGGAGATCAGCAACCGATGGCGCTCTGGGCCGGTGCCTGTCTCGTTGCAGAACCCACGGGGATTCGCTGTCTGGTCTCGGAAGGTGTTGGGGTCGGGCAGCCCCACGCCGGTCTCACAGGCTCGGTGAGCGGAGTCCACGGCGGCGAAGGCGAAGTCCGTCCCTCCCACCCAGAAATTCGCCGAGCCGTTGTCCCGCAGGTTGCGGGAGGCGAAGTTCCTCCAGTCCGTCGACATGGCGGCCGTGTTGGGTCCGCCCCACTTGAGCCGACACGTTCCGAAGGGAGCCGCGCCCGTCGCAGCCGGAGTGATGTCCGTCACACCCGTGCAGCTGGAGATGGTCGCTGGACAGGCCGTTCCGAAGGCGTTCGCGCTCGTCCACGGTGTCGCGCAGTAATTTGCTGGAATCGGCTTGTAGCCACGACCGATGAGCTCGCTTCCCTTGGTGAGATACTCATAGGTGTACTGCGTGCGGGGTGAGTCGATGGTCGACCGCACTGCAAAGTATTCACAGTACGCGGACGGAGGCTCCGAGAAGCTATATCGGCGCGCACCCACCTCGTACTCGCAGGCGTAGACCGTGGTGGGGTACTGGGTGGCCCACTCCGGGCGGCTGTACGTGCATGTGCGTCGCTGCTGATTGACAGTGTACTCGTAGCGGATCGCTGAATACGTGCAGACCTTCGTCGGGCGCTCCCACCTGAACCGGCGTGGCTGGTACTCGCACTGGTAGCAGGGCTTGGTCTGTTCAGCGCCGCAGTTGTTACCAACCACCTTCCAACCGACAGTCACGAGGGTACAGGTGGTGTTCCCGCCATCGTTGCACAGGGTCGCGCGGCTGGCGGCAGGCAGCGACGTGGAGCTGACGGTGGCCCCGCCCGTACACGCCGGCCACCCAGCGGGGTACTGGTCAGCGCCTGCGGCAGGCGCGCCCATCGCGGTGGTCCCGCCACGGTTCTCAGCGAACAGGGGGGGATCGGAGTACCCGACTGGAACGGTGGAGGTGACCTGCCAGGGGGACTGTTCGGGAGTGCCCGCAGGATCAGGAGGGAGATAGGTGAGGGTCGCAGGGGATGCTCCCGAGACGAGCGCGGACGGAATGTTCGTCACGGCGGCACGTGAGACGCCGGCGACCGTCATGTTGAGGACGGTGGTGACTGGAAACGTGCCGGCAGGGCACGAGTCCCCCACCGGAACGGTGACCCTCATCCGATACGGGTTGCTCATGCTGTCGTTGGCAAACGAGGTAGCCGCTCCGTAGGTCTTGTTGTTCCACGCGCAGTTCCCGGGGTGCGTGTTGGTGAAGCGCTGCACGGTCGGACAGTCTGCCGGCCCGGCAGTCTGAAACGCGGCGGCGGGTGCGCCGAAGTTGCACGGCCCCAGCGTGTCGCACTGAGAGGGCGTCAAGCCGGTCCACGACGTCCCTGCGGGACCGACCGTCGCCGCTGAGGTGGTTCCGATGGCAGGACAGGTGTCATTCCCGTCGGTCTTCCGGAGCGTGTAGTTGTTGGTCGCGGTCGGCGTCACCGCAGTCGCCGGGGGAGTGATCTGGCTTCCGGCAGGCAGCGAGGCCAACCGCGAGATGTCATAGATGGTGCTGCCCGGGTTCCAGGTCGTGCTGGGGGTCGAGCTGCGCAGCGTCACCCAGCAGGGCCACGTCGAACAGTTGAAGTCCGAACCCGTCCGGCCTGGCGTCTCGTTCGCTTCACCGCCGGTCCGACGGAACGGCGACGAGGCGGCGTCGAGCTGACCGCGCGCGTTGTTGATGCCCAGCGCCGACAGCAGGCCCGGGTACGGCCCGGTCATCACGCAGGCCGTCTGGTTGGTCGTGGTCGGCCGCGTCGCTGAACCCACGTCGCTGCGGAAGAAGTCGGCCTGGTAGGGGATGTTGGCGGTGCTCGAGCTGAAGGGGTAGGCCGGCACGGTCGCCGGGGTGCTGACAGTGGTGCCAGGCGGTGTCTGGGCGTCAGTGAAGAAGCCCCACCACACTCGCGCCGTGCTGGCCGGCTTAGTCGGCGTCGCGCTCGTCTCGGCGAGGTAGAACCTGCAGGTCCTGGCTCCTGTGCCGCAGTTCAGGCCGGCAGGCATCGAGGTGTTCTGCCACTGACCGGGCGTCGTACCCGCGGTCGTCGGAGGCGCACTGGTGAAGGAGGCATGAGGGGGATTGGCGGCCATGGTCGTTGCATCGATGACCGTGATGTTGGGCGACATGCCAGACGTCCTCGCCAACTGGTGCGCGCCAACACAGCTCGTCGCTGCGGGATCGACGAACAGCCGCAGACCCGAGAAGACCTGTTGGCTGGAGACGTCGGTGTACCTCCCCGCCGCGCAGGTCCCACCTGGATCGTTCGCCGGGAGCGCAGGCGTGGGGCCGAAGACCTGGCACTGAACGGGAATGCCCGCCGCGACGTTGGTCTTCGTGAGCTCGTAGCATCGCGCTTGCACACCACCATCGGGGGCCGCGCTGCACGAAGGGATGGTCGCGTTGGGGATGGTGGTCGGCGTGACGTAGCCGGTGGGGAGATCGCAGGTGCCGTTGAGCCTGGCGCCCGTGCCCGTCTGTCCGTCCGGGAAGTTGACGGCACGCGACCCCGGTGGGCACATCGCGTCTGGGGTCTTCGTGCAGATGCCATTCGCGTCACAGGTCGACTGCGCGCAGACGCCCGCCGGGCTCGACCCGGATCCCGTCAAGTCGTAGGGGCTGGTGAACGTGCGTCGCTGCCCGGCTGGGGCCAGCACGTCGTAGAAGCAGTTCATGCTGTAGTCGGGCAACCGGTCGGCCTTCAGCAGGAACTGGTAGTAGGTCGTGAGCCCGATTCGCGCTTCGGTCGTGAAGGGCGGGATGACCGTGTCGATCACCTTCTTCGCCGTGCAGAACTTGTTCTGACAGATGGGGCTGGAGTCGGGGTCCCAGTCTCCGCCTGGATCGTTGAGCAGCGTCAGTGGCGTGTCGGCGTTGGTGGGCTCGAGCATCGACTTCGAGGTGTCGAGAATCACCATCACGCGGGGTTTGGCCGGTTCGGCAGCGGCCAATGCGGCGGTGCACAGTGCAGCGGTGACGAGTGATCGAATGGTCATGGGGCCCTCGGGTGCTGACTCCTGCGCAAGTTTCGTACCGTTTCACGCCGTTGCGATGGCGACGGGTTGGGCTGCTGGGAAAAAGTTTGCGATCTGAACACCGCAACTCTTTCAAGGTAGGTGCAGGTCACTCGCTGTACTGAAGCGTAGGCCTCTCGAAGTAGAGCCGGGCGTCGAGCTCGTATTCGCTGTTCTCGGGGAACTTCGCCTTGACGCCGTCATCGGTGGGCCTTCGCGAGTAGCCTTCGAAGACGCTCGCCACACATCCAAGGCGCTCCTGGGTCCACGCATTCTGGGTGAGGCGTACCTTCGACAGGTGCAGGGTGGCGTCGGTCACTGAGACCACCACCGTGACGTCCGCTTCCTGTCCTCCCAGGTCGGTGCCGCACTTCGCGACCGCCTGCTTCGTCTCCTGGCGCATCACCTGGAACGCGTAGTCCATCACGAGCCGGTCCAGCACCTCGGAGCTCACCGAGGCCTCGGCCGGGCGGGCGGGCTTCACGCTGAAGAGGACTCCACCCACTGCGATGGCGGCCAGCAGGACAGCGACGATTCCCACGTTTCGGAAGGAGGACATGGCTCGGTCGGGAGCGAAGACTATGCCAGCCCCGGGACTGATCAACGAACCGGACACTTCCCTACACGGCGAGAAGAACGCTCGAAGTCACTTCGCGGCGCCCTTGAGCTCGTAGAGCTGCTTCTTCTCCTGGTCCACCGCGACGCGCAACCCGACGAGGTCCACGCGCACCAGACGCCCGGCTCCCCAGTCCTCGGTGCCGCCGCCGATGGTGAGCGTCTCGCCGGCGGCCTTCTCGGTCACCTTCGCCACCTTGCGCAGCTTCTTGTCCACCTCGCCCTTGCCGAGGGTGAAGACGACGCGCGCGGTGAGCCCCAGCGCGTTGTTCTGGGTGAACTCCTTCGCCTCGCTCATCGACTTGATGGGCAGCGTGAAGGCCACCGGCGGCGCGAGCCACATGTTCTGCACGAACTCGGAGCCCTCTTTCGCGGCCGAGGCGTTGGGCGGCATCGCCTTCGCGTCGGTCCAGGCGAGCGCGACGCGCCCGGCGGAGTCGGTGCAGTCCACCGTGCCCAGCACCTCGATGGGCAGGACACCAGCGGCGGCGTCGTGTGGCTTGAGCGTCACCTGGTGCGGCGCGCGCAGGCGGAACATGAAGCGCTTGCCCTCGAGCGACTTCGCGACCTCGGCGCGCCGGGCGGCGTTCGCCTTCTTCTCTTCTGGCGTGGCGCCGGGCGCCTCACCGGGAATGAGCGCCCACAAGCCCTCGGGGCAGGGGCCGTCGGGCACCAGCCGCTCGCTCGAGATGTCGTCGTACGGCGCGTCGAGCTTCACCACCTCAACGGGCGCGACGAGCTTGTCCTCCTTCTTCGCGGCCTTCTCGGCTTCCTGCTTCTCCTTGAGCTGGGCCAGCTGCTTCTCGGCGCGCTTCGCCCGGTCCTCCGGGCACCCGCAGAGCACCACCGCCACCACGCTCACCGCCAGGAGTCTCAGGGTCGTCATGACGAGCGCACCGTACACCTGCGCGTGCCCTCACCCAACGACTCCGGCGTCTTCCGAGACGCTGCGAAGAAACGCGCACACGGCGATCACGCCTTCACAGTCCGCACGAAACCGCAGCCAGCCCAGTCACTATCACCCATCGAGATGAGGGTGGTCCGGCGATAGCCGCATCGAAGCGGCTGAAATGACGTCGAGAGTCCCATCAACACCCACACGGGCGTCATTCTTCCATGGCCATCTCTCCGACCCGACTCAGCGGCGCCGCGCGTTCCACCCAGCTCGACCAGGACTGGACGACCGCGATGAAGGACCCCAGCCGGAAGATTCCGCTCGCGGTCACCGACGCTCTCAAGGCGAAGGACCCCGAGGCCCACGCGCTGCTCTCGCAGCTCACGCCTGATCAGCTCACCGCGCTCAAGGCGGCCGACAAGGACAAGTCGGGCAGCCTCTCGCTCTCGGAGGTGAAGGGCTTCCTCCTCAAGAACGGCCAGCTGCAGAGCGGCGGCAAGTTCGACACCTTCACCGAGGCGCTCAACGTGCTCTTCAGCAAGGCGGCCGGGAAGACCGTCGACGTTCGCTCGCCGAACTCGAGCGTGCTGTACCTGCAGATGAACAACAACAAGACGAACCGCGCGAACCAGAACGCCGAGAAGAACGGCCTGAGCGCGCTCGTCGCGAAGGACCCCGACAAGCCGGAGCTCACGGGCCTCGACATCACCCCCGAGTTCAACAAGGGCCGCGCGGAAGCGCAGAAGGCGTTCCGCGACGGCATGCAGAGCTACCTCGACAACCTCGTGAAGACCGGCGGCTCGATGACGGGCCTCGTCATCTCGGGCCACAGCAACGGCACGCAGATGCTGCACGAGCGGCCCGACCACCTCTACGACGCCAACCTCGACATCCGCGCCGAGCTCAAGCGCTTCCGCGACATGGAGAACCCGCCGGGCAGCGGCAAGTTCCCCTACAAGGAGCTGTTCGACAAGACCGAGAAGGTCGGGCTGCTCGCCTGTTTCCAGGGCGGCGCGCTGCAGCAGTGGCGCGAGCTCTTCCCCAACGCGGTGCTCGCCGGGACCGAGAACTTCTCGCCTGACGCGGGCAGCGCGGCGTCTCCGGCCATCTACGGCGCGGCGCAGGCGGCGCGGCAGTACTACGAGGACGGTGGCGACTTCTCGAAGGCCGAGAAGGTGGGCCGCGGGGCAGCGGGCGCCAACAGTGACGGCCTGCAGACGCGGCGTGGCCTGAAGCTCTCGGTCCCCTCGAGCCCCGCGGAGACGCTGAAGGCGGCGCAGGCGGACTTTGACAAAGCGAAGACCGCGTACACGAAGATCGCCGCCGAGGTCGCCACCATCATGCGTGAGGGCCGGGGCTCGCGGACCTCGGCGCAGCTGCGCGACCTGTACCAGACGGCGAAGTCCTACGAGAACGCAGCGGCCTCACTCAAGGCGGCGGGTGGAACGCCGATGGACGCCGGGAAGCCAATCGACCTCGCGCAGACGAGGAAAGTCAGCGACGAGCTGTTCCGCCTCCGCTTCGAGTGATCATCCGGCAGACCCTGACGAGGCCGCACCGCGCCCTCAGGCTCAGTACTGGTGGTCCTGGGCAAGGAAGCCCGACTGGCCGGGAGTGCCAGGCGACGCACCCGGCCCGCCCACCATTCCGAGGTTGAGGGTGAAGCCGCTCATCACGTTGACGGTGGAGGCGGCGTCACGCAGCAGCGCGATTGACGGACCACCCGAGCCGCCACCGCCGTGCCCACCGGGGCCTCCGTTCCCACCGCGCCCGCCCAGTCCGCCGCGTCCACCGGTGTACTGGGACGTCCCGGTGTAGAGCGACGAGCCGCCTGCCCCACCTCTGCCACCGAGCGCGCCGCGGCCGCCAGCCCCACCGGCGCCACCGTTGCCCGAGCGGATGGTCGTCTGGCGCCCGAAGACCTGAGAGTTGGCGACCGAGAGGCCGAAGGAGCCGCCGCCGCTGCGGCCCGGTTGGCCGCCCGTGCCGGCGCACCCTCCGCCGCCGCCCGCGCCGCCGACGCTGCCCCAGGTCCAGCACCGGCAGGCGTTGATGCCGAGAATCGTCACGTACTGGCAGCCACCGCCGCCGCCGCCACCGCCACCGCCGCCGTTCCCGTGCCCGCCAGTCAACCCCGCGCCAGCGGAGCTCGGCGTGTACAGGCCGCTCCCAAACGTGCCCAACTGCCCGGCTGCGCCACCGTTGGTGCCGATGCCGCCGTCGGCGCCGTTCGCCCCGTTCATGGCTGCCGTCGAGGAGTTCCCCGCCTCGCTCGCACCACCGACGCCGCCAGCACTGCCGACGGACCCGATTCCACCCGTGCCCGGTGCGGTCGGCCCCGGCGTCTCGTCGCCGTAGTAGCCCGAACGACCGCCAGCTCCACCGGTCCGGAAGCACCCGCTGGTGCCGCCTTGAGACGCAGCCGGCCGCGGGTTCGTCTGTCCGCAGAAGTAGGGCACCACGTTCGAGTCGTTGAGCAGCCCGGCTACACCATCGTCACCGTCACCGGCTGCCGCGCCAACCGTGCCGTCTCCGCCAGAGGCCCCCGCCGACGCGTTCCCCGAGAAGATGCTCAACAGCTCGAGGCGCACCTGCTGCGAGTTCACCACCCGGGCGCCGTAGGCTGAGAGCCCCCTCCCCAACGCGTCCTGACCCGTCGGGTTGTCGCCGCGAATCGTCATGAACTGCACCAGCACGCCTGCGTCAGCGGCCCCGGCGTCGGCGACCAGCAGCGCGGGGTTTCCTCCGATGACCGCCGTGGAGGTGGACGAGGTCCGGAGCCAACGGTTCGTCGACGGCAGGTAGCCGCCCGCCACGTTGACGCCCCGCACGTTCGAGAGGACGAGCGGACCTGCGTAGGTGCCTCCGGACACGTAGACGTCGCGCTTGTTCTGCGCGACGGCCTTCCGCACACCCTCGGCGATGGAGAACACCGGGTCCTCCCGGGTGCCCGGGTTCGTGTCGTCGCCCGTGAGCGAGACGAAGACGCCGTTGGTCAGCTCGCCGTCCATCCCGTCGCAGTTCGCGTCCGTGAAGGCCACGTCGGGCAGGTCGGTGGCGCTGGTGAAGGTGCACGCGTACTCGCAGCCGTTGGCCGGGTCGGTGTCGAGGTCGAAGAAGCCGGTGTTGCAGGTGAAGGCGCACTGGCCGCCGTTGCACGACGAGGTCGCGTTGGCGGCGACGCAGCGACGGCCGCACATGCCACAGTGGTTCACGCTCTGCTGCACGTTCTCTTCGCAGCCGTCGGTGAGGCGCCCGTTGCAGTCGTCGAAGGGCGCGGTGCACTGGCCGATCTCACACTGGCCAGCGAGGCAGCGCGGCGTGGCGTTGGGCACCATGCACACGTTGCCGCAACGGCCGCAGTTGGTGACGTCGTTCTGCAGGCTGATGCCGTTGTCGGGCGTGCCGTCGCAGTCGTCGTCGAGGCCGTTGCAGACCTCGACGCCAGCGTCTCCCGGCGTGCAGACGAACGTGCCGCCGTCGGCGCAGGTCGGCACGGTGCGCTGACACTGGCCGAGGCCGCAGGTGACGGTGGGCAGGTCTTCGTCGGTGCGGCCGTCGCAGTCGTCGTCCACGCCGTTGCAGGTCTCTGCGGCCGGCGTCGAGGCGGTGCACGCGCTGTAGCCCGTGACGCCGTCACAGGTGCGCGCGCCGGTGCAGGTGCCGAAGGCGTTCTGGTTCATGCACGAGACCATCTGGCCCTGGCTGGCAGCCGTGCAGTCACAGGAGCCCGACGCCGGGGTGCACTGCTGCGCCTTCGGCCGCGTGTCGGTGCCGACGCCATTGAGGCAGCGGTACGAGGTGGGGCACGTCTGGTCGAACGCGCAGTCGCGACCGCACACCCCCTGCCCGTTCACGACGATGCACTTGTCCGCCGGGTACGGACAGTCGCTGTCGAGCAGGCACGCCTGGCAGAGACCGCCCCGGTCCGGTGCGCACGAGTAGCGGAGGGGCGTGAGCTGCGTGCACACCTCCATGGCCCGGCAGCCGTCCGCGCACTTCCGGCGGCAGACGGGCTGCGAACCGGGAATGCCGTCACACAGTCCGGTGGCGCACTCCTCGTCGCGCGCGCACGCTTCGCCCTCCTGCTTCAGCGTCATCATCGCCGGTGGCTCGCGCGTGCAGGTGCAGCCCGCGAGCGAGAGGAACAACGCGAAGAAGACGAATGAGGTACGGCTGAACATGTCGCGGACTCCTCGAGGCCTGATCAGCTGGAAGCGTGCTCCACCGACGGGCGCGCGGCCATCGCACATTTCCCTGCAGCGCTCCAATGGCTGAAGGAGAAACCAGAGCGAGCGCTCTGGAAGCTCCTGACCCGCCAAGACGCGAAGCCGACGCCGCGAAGGACAGCGCTGCTGGTGTTCGACTGAACGGCGACCAGGAAGAGCGTGGACGCTCGTCTGGTCAGGTTGGGCGCGCTCGCATGGCGCAACACAAAACGGGTGCTGACGAGGCCGATACGGCCCGCCAGCTGGTTCACCGTGGAGGTCAGCCCCTGCTGATCAGCAGCCGAGCCCGCGCGCGACGACGCTCACCCATGAGCCACGCGAGGCCGAGCAGCGAGAGCCAGAGCGGTCCACCTTCAGCGCCGCTGCAGTTGCAGCCGCCGGCCGCGCCACCATCACCACCGCCTCCGCCGCTGCCCCCTGCCGTCGAGCCACCTGCCGCTGACCCGCCAGCTGCGGAGCCACCGGCGACGCCACCGGCAGACCCACCCGCCGCTGAACCACCCGCGACCGCGCCGCCCGCTGAACCACCGGCGACCGCGCCGCCCGCAGAGCCACCGGCGACCGCGCCACCCGCAGAGCCACCGCCTGCAGAGCCACCCGCGACCGCGCCGCCCGCAGAGCCACCAGCGACCGCGCCGCCCGCAGAGCCACCGGCGACCGCGCCGCCTGCAGAGCCACCGGCAACAGCGGAGCCACCAGCGACCGCGCCGCCCGCAGAGCCACCGGCAACAGCGGAGCCACCAGCGACCGCGCCGCCCGCAGAGCCACCCGCCGCTGCACCGCCCGCCGCGGAGCCTCCAGCCGCTGAACCGCCCGCGAGCGATCCCGAACCTCCCGCCGCGCCGCCTCCGAATGACCCGCCACCAACCGGGAAGCCGCCCGCGAACCCGCCGCTCGTCGGGAACCCGCCCGCGAAGCCACCTGCGAAGCCGCCGCTCGTCGGGAACCCGCCCGCGAAGCCGCCTGCGAAGCCGCCGCTCGTCGGGAACCCGCCCGCGAAGCCACCGCCAACCGGCCCGCCACCCGCACCGCCTCCGCCGAAGCCACCATCGACTCCGCCGACCGCATCGACCCGCAGCGAGCCAGACGATGAGCTGTCAGCGATGACGAAGTACGTCAGGCCCGCGCTGAGGTTGAGCGAGAAGAACGAGCCGCTCGCGAAGCACGACACGCCGCAGCTCGCTCCTGAGACCGAGAGCTGGGCCGAGCTGTTGAATGTGTACAGCCCCGACGCCGAGGGGGTGAAGCTGTACACCAGGTCCGGCGTGTTCGCGGACCCGCACGGCTGGCCCCCATCGAGCCCAGAGAAGCCTCCCTGGTAGTCGTCGAACGCGCTCCCGAAATCGAGAGAGACCGGCACCCCCAGCGAGAGCGGCTGCGCTCCTGCACAAACGTCATTCACGGGCGGGGTGATGCTGCGCAGGTTGAGGCGGAAAGCCCCCGTCTGTCCGAAGACACTATCGACGACGATGAAATAGGGCGTGGCCTGGGTCGCACGGAAGTTCGTCGAGTTGACCGGGCTGAAGCCGATGCTCGTGTTCGAGTACAGACACCCGCCGTCGCAGGTTCCTTGCGTGATGAAGGCCGACAGCGGGTTGAAGCCGAAGCCTCCGTCGTCAGGCAGCGAGACACTGGCCTGGAACGCACCGGTCGCCGTCGGCGTGAACGAATACACGACGTCGGGCGCGGTGAAGTTGAAGTTGCACGTGAAGTCGTTGGCGGCGCCCACCGTGGTGCCGCTCAGCGTCTGGCCGACCGAGATGGGCGTCGGCGACGCGCACGAGTCGTTCCCGGGGATGAGCACGGAGTCCACCCGCACGGAGCCGCCAGACCCCGAGCCTTCGACGATGAGGAAGTAGGTGACGCCGCTCTGGAGGTCGAGCGTCAGAGAACCTCCGTTGACGAAGCAGTTCGTCCCGCACGTGCCGGCGCTCACCGACACCGAGCCAGGCGCCTGGAACTGGTAGCGGCCTGACGTCGCAGGAGTGAAGCTGTACGTGAGGTCGGCGCTCCCGGGTTGACCGCAGCTCGCCCCACCGTCCGGCGCGAAGCTCCCGCCGTAGTCGTCGAAGGCGTTGGTGAAGCTGGCCGTCACCGGGACCCCGAGCGAGAGCGGCTGCGCGCCGGAGCAGAGATCGTTCGCCGGCGGCGTGATGCTCCGCAGGGTGAGCTGGAAGGCGCTCGTCTGGGAGAACTGGCTGTCCACGACGATGAAGTAGGGCGTCGCGCTCGTGCCCCGGAAGTTCACCAACGACTCGCCGAAGCCGGGCATGCCGCCGAAGGAACTCTCGGCGAGGCAGCCACCGTCGCAGGTGCCCTGGGTGACGTAGGTGGTCAACGGGAAGAAGCCGAACCCCGCATCGCCGAGCAGCGACGCGGCAGCCTGGAAGGAGCCGCTGGCCGCAGGCGTGAAGACGTACGCGACGTCAGGCCCGGGGTAGTTGGAGCCACACCTGAAGTCGTTCGACGCGCCGACCGTCGTGCCCGTCACCGTCTGGCCGACGGAGAGGGGGGCAGGGCTGGTGCAGGTGTCGTTCGGCGGGGCCACGATGGGGTCGATTTGCAGCGCGCCGGTGCCCGAGCCCTCCGCGATGATGAAGTACGTCGTCGCGCCGGCGAGGTCGAGGGTCTGGCCCGACCCGACCTGGGTGAAGCAGTTGTTCCCGCACGTGCCGGTGGACAACGAGAGCGTCGCGCTCGTGGTGAACAGGTAGCGACCTGTCGTCGGCGGCGTGAAGAAGAAGACCAGGTCAGTCAGGCCCTGCTGGCCGCAGCCGCTGCCACCATCGGGGCCAAAGGAGGTGCGGTAGTCGTCGAACGCGTTGGTGAAGTCGAGCGGAACGGACACGCCCGGCGTCACCTGCACCGGACCCGAGCAGAGGTCGTTCGCCGCCGGCGTGAACGAGGTGAGCGAGACGTTGAAGTCCGTCGGGAAGGGGAAGTCGCTGTCCACCACGACGAAGTAGGGCGTCGCGCCCGTGCCGCGGAAGTTCACCGACGACGACTGGAATCCAAAACCCTGGCCCCGCGCGAAGCACCCCGCGTCGCACGAGCCCTGCGTCACGTACGGCGTGAGGTTGAAGAAGCCGAACCCTCCGTCCGCGGCGGTGACGGTCGCCCGGAAGGCCCCGCTCGCCGGCGGCGTGAAGGCGTAGAAGACGTCAGGGCCCTGGTAGGCGAACTCGCAGGTCGAGTCGTTGACCGCGCCGTTCGTGGTTCCCGGCAACGTCTGCCCGAGCGCGATGGGCTGAGGCGACAGGCACGACTCGTTCATCACCGCGTCTCGGCGAACGCCGAACGACTCGTCGGTGCCCGTCGGCTCGCGAAGCTGCCCACACGCGACTCCGACGAGGACTCCGATCACCAGCGCGGCCAGGTGTGCCTGTCTCATGGTCCCTCCCGAAACGGAGCGCGCAGTCTGCCACACCTCAGGCGAACTTGTCCGCGAGCCGTCAGCCGGCCGCGCGCGCGTCCTGCTCGGGGAGGAAGCGCCGCAGCACGTCGTGGAGCGCCGCCACCGAGATGGGCTTCGCCAGGCCGTCGTCCATTCCAGCGGCGAAGCAGGCGTTCAGCTCGTCCTGCAGGGCGCTGGCGGTCAGGGCGATGACTGGAATGCGCCGCAGGCTGGCCACCTTCTCGCGCCGCCGCAGCTCGCGGGTCGCGTCGTGGCCGTTCATCACCGGCATGTGCACGTCCATGAAGACGATGTCGAACCGCTCATTCGACAACTTCGCGAGGGCCTCTTCGCCGTGCCCGGCGGTGACGACGTCGAGGCCCGCCTGGCTCAGCAGGACGGTGGCCACCCGGCTGTTGATGCCGTTGTCATCGACGACGAGCGCGCGACCAGCGAAGCGACGGGGGCCTCGCTCGGCTGCCGGCTCGACGCCCGCTCCGCTCGCTTCGGAGAGGGGGACGACGAGGGAGAACGTGCTCCCGACCCCGGGCGCGCTGTCGAGCTCGAGCACGCCGCCCATCAGGCCCGCGAGCTGATGACACATGGCGAGGCCGAGCCCCGTGCCGCCCAGGCCCCGCGCCGAGTCGAGCTGGCCGAAGGGCTTGAAGAGCCGGCCGCGGTCCTCGGGCTTGATGCCTGGCCCCGTGTCCTTCACCGAGAGCCGCAGCACCTGGTGCGCGCCGACGGGCGTCACCTTCGCAGTGACGGCGACGCTGCCCCTCGCGGTGAACTTCACCGCGTTGGCCACCAGGTTGTTCAGCACTTGAGCGATGCGCGATCGGTCTCCCACGAGCCGCAGCCCGCGGGGCAGGCTCACTTCGACGCGGTACTCGAGGCCCCGGAAACGCGCGGCGGCGCCATGCAAGGCCGACACCTCTTCGACGAGCTGGGCCGGGGCAAACGGGGCGGGCCGCAGCGACAGCTTCCCTTCATGGGCGCGGGCCAGGTCGAGCAGATCGTCGATGAGCACCCGCAACAACTGGCCGCTCTCCTGAATCACGCTCAGGCCTTCCTGGACCCGGCTGGACATCGGCTCTCGCGACGCGAGCAACCCCTCCGTCATGCCCAGCACGCCGTTGAGCGGCGTGCGGATCTCGTGACTGACGTTGGCGAGGAACCGGTCCTTGTCCTTGTTGGCGCGCTCGGCGTCTTCTCGCGCGCGCCGCAACGACTCCATCGTCCGCAGGCGCACGGTCTCGAAGAGGAACCCGATGACGGCGAAGATGGGCACGAAGATCACGGCCCGGAAGGCGCGCTGCGCGACGTCGGCGTCGGGGCGAACGGGCGCCACGCCCAGGGTGAACAACAGCCCGACGACAGCACCCGCCGCGACGCTGACGACCAGCCAGAAGAGCCCCTGCTTCCGCCCGGCGAAGAAGAGCAGCGTGAGCGGCCCGAGAGAGAGCCACGCGAGGTACCCCGGCTGGCCGAGCGCGAGCGCGCCCCCTGCGAACATCACCACCTGCACTACGCCGTAGAAGGTGGTGACGACGGCCAGCCTGCCGGTCCACCACCAGAAGCCGAGCACGGCCAGACAGACGAGGGCGCCCGCGCCCGCACCCAGGCCCTCGGGGAGCGAGCCGGTCAGGAGGTTGAGCAGGCTCAGCGCGAGGCTCGTCGCCAGGCCACCCGTCAGGAGCAGGAGCAGGAACCCCACCCGCAGCCGGTGGGTCTCGTCGCCGGGGTCATCGCGGGACAGCCGCTGGGGGGCGCGCGCCTGCAAGCTCACCAGCCTGTCCAGCAGCGCCTTCACAGATCAAAGCTAGCGGTGCCACCCGGCGACGGCCACCTCGACCTGCGTCGGTGTTCGTGGGGAAACCGCCGACACCGTCAACGGGAAGCGACGAAGAGCACGGCCCCCGCGACCGCGGCGAGCCACCGTCCGGCCTCGAGGCCCCTCGCCCACGGGCGCCGCTCCAGCAGGGCCGGCACCGCGGTCGCAGAGACGGCGATCCACGCGGCCAGCCCGAGCTTCCACACGAGCGGCAGCCCGAGGCCCCAGGTGAGGAAGGCGAAGGTGGCGCCCAGCACCACCAGCCACTGCCAGAAGACGTAGCGACGAAGCGGGCGCGGCGCGTCGACGTCGTACTTCACCGCGGGGTCGCGCTTCTCGGTGGGGCCCATCCACCCGGGGCGCCAGCCGGGCGAGGCGACGAACACCTTGAGCCCGTCGAGGACGGTGGGCGCGCGCGTGGCGAGGCGCACGAGGTCGACGTACCGCTCCACCTGCGCCCACCACGGGTTGAAGCTCTTGAGCGGCGTCGTGGTGCCGTACACGCACGGCTCGGTCTCCGGCTCCCAGGTGCCGAAGAGCCGGTCCCAGACGATGAAGGTCGCGCCGTGGTTCTTGTCGAGGTACCGCGGGTTGATGGCGTGGTGCACGCGGTGGAGCGACGGGGTGTTGAGCACCTTCTCGAGCACCCCGAGGGGCCTCACGAGCTCGGTGTGAATCCAGAACTGGTACAGCGTCGTGAGGCCCAGCATCACCGCGAAGGGGAAGGTGGGCACCCCGAGCAGCGCCAGCGGCAGCCAGAAGGGCAGGCTGGTCGCCCACGTCGTCACTGACTGCCGGAGCGCGACCGCCAGGTTGTAGTCCTCGGAGTGGTGGTGCACCACGTGCGCCGCCCACAGGAGGTTCACCTCGTGCGAGAGCCGATGCCACCAGTAGTAGGCGACCTCGACGCCCACGAGCGCGGCCACCCACGGGAGCCAGGTCGTCGGCAGGTCGAAGAGCCGCCGCTCGAAGACCGCTCCGTACGCCAGCAACGTCACCCAGCCGCCGAGGAGGTTCGACACGAGCTGCTGCACCACGCCGCAGCCCATGTCCGCGATGGCGTCGCCGAGCCGGTAGGCCAGTACGCCACGGCGGCGCGCGACCGCCAGCTCCACCGCGATGCCGAGGAAGAAGAGCGGAATGGCCAGCGCGATGAGGTTGGGACCCACGAGCGGCTTCCTGACGTCTGGGCGAGGCGGGCTACTTGCGAAGCTGGAACTTCACCTTCTCGGTGCCGAAGGTGAACTCGTCACCATCGCGGATCGGGCGACGGGTCACCTTCTCCTTGTTGGGCCCGAAGAAGGTGCCGTTCGACGAGTTGAGGTCCTCGAGGACGAAGCCGCCGGCCTCACGAATGACGCGCGCGTGCTCGCGGCTCACGCGGTTCGACTCGATGACGAACTCGCACGTCTTGCCCCGGCCGATGGTGACGACGTCAGTCGCCATCTTGTACGGCTCGCGGTTGGCCATGACGAGCGTGAGGGACAGCCTGCCGCCGCCGCTCGGGCGGGGCGGTGGAGGCGCTGGCTCGGGCTCCTCTTCGGGCGGCAGGTCCTCCTCTTCGGCAACGGGCTCTTCGTCGGGCGGCGCCTCTTCGGGGAAGTCTTCGTCGGGAGCCGGCTCGTCGAACGGGTTGCCGTCTTCTTCGGGCGCCGGCTCGGGCTCCGGCTCCGGCTCCGGTTCGGGCTCGGGCGCCGGCTTCGCGCGCGGCGGCGGCGCGGGCGCAGGACGCGCAGGGGCTGCAGGAGCAGCAGGCGCAGGCCTGGCGGAGGCCGCGGGCTTGAGGCCCGGAGGCGCGGCGGGAGCTGGTGCGGCTGGAGCGGCGGCGCCCGCCTGCAGGCCACGCCCGGGCACCACGTAGCCGTTGAGCCGGGCAAGGGTGAAGACGGCCTGCGCGACGAGTGCATCGCGGCCCACGCCCATCTCGGAGGACATCAGATCGAGCGCTTCCCAGAGGTGCTCGGGCAGGGCGACGGGCTTGGAGTCTGACATTGCGTCGGCCACCTTATCGCCTGACTGCGCGCTGTCGAACTTGTGTTTTCGGTCGCCCGCACGCATGGAACAGCCATGTCGCTCTTCGACTCCACCGCGAAACCCAACCCCGCCGGTCACCGAGACCTCGAGGTGACGTTGCTGCCCCTGCCCCCGCCGCCGGAGGTGCGCCTCATCGACGTGCGCGAGCCCCACGAGTTCGTCGGCGAGCTCGGCCACGTGCCGGGCGCGACCCTGGTGCCGCTCGCGTCCGTGCCAGCGCAGGCGATGTCGTGGGACAAGCAGGCGACGTACGTCCTCATCTGCCGCAGCGGCGGCCGGTCGGGCCAGGCCGCGCAGGTCCTCACCCGGTCGGGCTTCGCGCGCGTCATCAACCTGGTGGGCGGCATGCTGGCGTGGAACCAGGCCGGCCTGAAGACGGAGCGGTGAAGCGGGCGGCGGAACCCTCGCGCTGGCGCCGGCTCGCCCGGCGGCTCAGCCGCCTCACGCTCGGAGCCTTCGTCGCCCTGCTCGCGGCGCTGCTCGTCCTCCGCGTCCTCGACCCGCCCACCACCGCCTTCATGCTGCAGCGGCGGCTCGACGCGTGGCGCGGCGACGAGCGGCGCTTCTCCCTGCGGCAGCAGTGGGTCGCGCTCGAGCACATCGACCCCGCGCTGCAGCTCGCGGTCGTCGCGTCCGAGGACCAGAAGTTCCCACGGCACTCCGGCTTCGACGTCGAGGCCATCGCCGACGCAGTGGAGGACCGCTTCGAGGGCCGCTCTTCGCGCGGCGCCAGCACCCTCACCCAACAGGTGGCGAAGAACCTCTTCCTCTGGCCCGGCCAGTCCTTCCTCCGCAAGGGCCTCGAGGCCGGCCTGACGGTGCTGCTCGAGCTGCTCTGGCCCAAGCGGCGCATCCTCGAGGTGTACCTCAACGTCGCCGAGTTCGGTGACGGCGTGTACGGGGTCGAGGCAGCGTGCAGGGCCTCCTTCGGCAAGAGCGCCAGACACGTGACGGCCGAAGAGGCGGCGCTGCTCGCAGCGGTGCTGCCGGCGCCGAAGAAGCGCAGCGTGAGGCAGCCGAGCGAGGTGGTGAAGGCGCGCGCCGCGTGGGTGGTGGACCAGGCACGGGCGCTGGGACCGCGCTGGCTCGACGACGTGCGCTGACCGCGACGCCCCCTCGTCCCCCGCAGGCGCTTCAGCTCCCCGAGGCCTTCTTCGACTTCTCGTGCGCCCTGCCCCAGCCGTCGTAGTGACGAATGCCGGAGTCTCCCACGCGCTGGACGTGCTGGTTGTTGAGGTACGCCGAGATGGGCGCCGCCACCAGCGGCATCGCCCGGCCAATGGCCTTGAGGCCCGACTTCGCCAGCACCATCGCCGCGAGGCTGCCCAACACCTTCGGGCTCGCGCGCTGCACCGGGCCGATGCCGTTCGCGTAGCCGAAGAGGTCGAGCACGTCCTTCTTGCCGCGGTCGCTCTTGAAGTCGGCCTTGAAGACCGTGCCGATCTCCACCAGCAGCCCGAGCTGCAGGTACACCATGCCCAGCAGGTCCACCGGCACCGTCACCGCCCCGAAGACGCCCGTGACGCCGCCCAGCACGCCCGCCATCTGCTTGCGGGTGTCGATGAAGCGCTGCGCGAGCTCGCGCGGGCCGGCCGACGGGTAGCGCTGCTGCAGCTCCTCGAGCGCCGTGCGGGCGCGCACCGCCTCTTTGTCGATGAGGTCGTTCAGCCGCGCGTTCGCCAGCGACTTGAGCTTCGTCGGCGACAGCGCGTTCACCACCGGGTCGTAGAAGGCCACGAGCGGAGTATGGCGTCCGTCGCCCGTGCGCTCAACGCAGCACCTGCCCGACCGTCAATAGCCGTGGTCGGCGAGGTAGAGGTCCACCAGCGCGCCCTCTTCGAACCAGAACTGGTTCGCCTCCTTGTTGAACCACTTCGAGCCGGGCTGCGCGTTGCGCACCTCGAGCAGCACCCGGTTGGTGTCCGTGTCAGCCACCGAGGCGCGGGCGAGGCACGACGCGAGGGGCCTGTCGCCGAACCCACCGTCGAGGCACACCTCGTCGCCCGAGGACAGGCGGCGCACGTAGAGCTCGGCGAGGTACCTCGCCTCGTCGCAGGCCGCGGCCGCGCTCCCGCCCTTCTTGAACTTCGCGCAGCGCGAGACCGCTGGCGCCGGGTAGGTGGGCACGTTCTCGAAGATGCCGGCGGCCCCGCGGTCCCGGGAGGCGCGTGAGTCGGTGAGACAGCCCGCGCAGCCGAGCGACACGAGCAACAGGGTCGTCTTCACGCCCGCCCTCCCTCGAGCACCTGCCGGGCGAAGGCGTCGATCCGCTGCGCGTCCGCCGGGGCGAGGTCGAGAAACCTGATGCCCATGCCGTACTCCTTCGTGTCGGGGACGTTCACGACCTCGCCCTGGCAGCGAATGGTGCGCGGGTCTCCGGGCAGGCTGAACGAGAGCGCCACCCGGGCTCCCACGGCGTGGGGGATGGCGCGATCGAAGAAGCAGCCCGAGGCCGAGACGTCGCGGGTGGAGTGGAACGAGAAGCCCCGCTCGTCGCGCACCTCGACGGCGATGGACACGAAGGCACGAAGGTGTTGGCGACGCTCGAAGTCAGTCACGGCGCGGCCACCCTACCCCAACGTTCGGACAAGGTGAGCACCGTCGCGCCACGGCCGGCGCGCGGCGACCCGACCGCGTCGGCGAGCTCAGCCGAGCAGCCGGTGAATGCGGCGCACGGCCTCGACGGGCGGGTTGAGGAACTTCATGCGCGCGCCGCCGTGCTCACCGAAGGCGCCAATCACCACGACCTTCAGCTCGAGCGGCGTGGTCGGGTCATCGGGCAGGAACAGGCGAATGGTGATGCGGCTGCCCTTCTTCGGCGTCGGCCCCGACGCCACGCCCACCCCGAAGGTCGAGAGGTCGTGCGTGCGCATCATCACCGCCTGGCCCCCGTCGCCCGCCTCGAGATCCAGGGCGACGGCGACGCGTGGCGTGGCGCGGCGGTCTCGAAAGGCGCGGCGCTCGGGCGCGCCCGTCTGAATGCGCTGGACGAGCTTCGAGAGCGAGTCCGAGCCTCCGCGGCGGTCCTTCATGCGCGGCAGCTTCGGCGTGAGGAGGGGGAGCGTGGTGTCGTCCACCTTCTTCTTCTCGGAAGCCATCGGCCCGAGACGCTAACACAGCGCGGCGCTCGCCCCCCAGCCGGGGTGATCAGCCGCGCCCGCGACCCGTGCACACCTGATATTGAGCGGGCGTGGTCGCACCGGCTGACGCCCCACGAACGCTGTGCCCGATGTGCGGAGCGCCCGCCCCCGCAGGAGCCACCACGTGTCCCCAGTGCAAGAAGCCCCTCGACAGCGTGGACCCGCTCGTCGGCCGCGTCATCAACGGGTTCAAGATCCTGTCGGTCATCGGCGCCGGGGGCATGGGGAAGGTGTACCGGGCCGAGCAGACGAAGCTGCAGCGCACGGCCTGCATCAAGACGCTGCTGCCCGAGCTGGCGAACGACCCGGACCTCGCGCAGCGCTTCGAGCGCGAGGGCGTCGCGACGGCCCTCATCCGCCACAACAACATCGTCGGCATCTATGACTTCGGGCACACCGACGACGGCATCCTCTACATCGCGATGGAGTACGTGGAGGGGCGCACGCTGCGCACCATCCTCCGCACCGAGGCGCCCGTGCCGTCGCGCCGCGCCATCGCGCTGGTGCAGCAGATCCTGTCGGCGCTCGAAGAGGCGCACGCGAGCGGCGTCGTGCACCGCGACCTCAAGCCGGCGAACGTGCTCGTCACCCGCAACCGCGACGGCAGCGAGCTGGTGAAGGTGGTGGACTTCGGCATCGCCAAGCTCGTCGGGCAGGGCGGGCCGAAGGTGCAGGGCGAGGGGCTCACCCGCACCGGCATGGTGGTGGGCAGCGTGGGCTACATGCCGCCCGAGCAGATCCTGGGCGAAGACATCGGCGGCTCGGCCGACCTCTATGCCGTAGGCGTCGTGCTGTGGGAGCTGCTCGCCGGGCGCCGGCTCTTCCAGGGCAGCAACGAGGTGGAGATCGCCAAGAAGCACCTCACCCTGACGCCCGAGTCCCCGTCGGTGGCCGCCAGCGTGCCGTTGCCGGCGGGCCTCGACGCGGTGGTGCTCAAGGCCCTCGAGAAGACGGCCGACCGCCGCTTCCAGTCGGCCCGCGAGTTCCGCGAGGCCCTCGAGCGCGTCACCTACGCCGAGTGGGGAGGCGCCACGCCACACTCGAGCTCGGCGCTGCGCGGGCTCGCGACCTCGGCGGCGCAGCTGCGCGACGCGTCCCGAGTCACCCCGAGCGGCAACTCGGCGCTGCAGGGCCTCAAGGGGCTGGTGCCCGACCACCTGCTCGCGCACGTCGCCGACCTGCCCCGCCACGTCGTCACCACCGAGAAGCGCCTGCTCACCGTCGCCTACGGCGAGCTGTCGGGCCAGGCGGGCCTCACCGAGGTCCTCGGAGCGCCGGCGGTGAAGGCGCAGGTGACCGCGCTCGGCGAGGCCTTCGCCAGCGTGGTGAGCCGCCGCGAGGGCCAGCTCGAGCGCCTGCCGGGCTCGGGCTTCCTCCTCGTCTTCGGGCTCCTGCACGCGCACGGCGACGACCCGCTGCGCGCCGTCGAGACGTGCTTCGAGCTCGTCGGCGCCGTCGAGCAGGCGAACCGCCGGCTGCCGCGGCCGCTGCAGCTCCGCCTCGGCCTGCACGCCACCACGGTGACGAGCGCGTACGACGAGAGCAGCCTGTCGGACTCGCTGGGCGTCGCCGAGGTGGTGGCCGTCTCACGCCGCCTGCTCAGCACGATGCCGACGGGCGCCATCATCGCCAGCAAGGCGCTCGAGAAGCTGGTGCACGGCGCCGTGCAGGCCGCCGAGCGCGAGGTGGTGGTGGCCGGCCAGAAGCAGGAGCCGGTCTTCGAGCTCCTCGGACGCGCGGAGAAGGCCGACTTCCGCCGAGCCCTCGTGGGCCGCCAGGCCGAGCTCGCGGTGCTCAGCCAGCTCATCGAGCTGGTGCGCGCGCGCAAGGCTGGAGGGGTGCTGCTGGTCGGCGCCCCGGGCTTCGGGAAGAGCCGCCTGCTCGCCGAGGCCGTCACCATCGCCCGCCGCAACGGCGTGCAGGTGTTGACCGCGCGCGGAGGCCGCAGCGCCGCGCCTGCGCCCTTCGAGGTCGCGCGGCAGCTCGTGCAGTCGGCCCTCGACCGCGGCGGCGCGTCGAACGCCCCGCTGTCCGCCCTCGCGTCCCTCGGCGTCCCGGCCGCCGACGTGGCGCGCCTCGAGCGCCTCTTCTCGCAGGGCCGCGCCGACACCCAGGCCAGCCGCGAAGACGACGCCGCGAAGGACCGCGCGGCGCTGCTGCAGGTGTTCGACCGAACGGCGACCCGCGGGCCGGTGGTGCTCGCCATCGACGACCTGCACCTCATCGACGACGTCTCGCGCCAGCTGGTGGAAGAGCTGCAGCGCCGCGCGGGCAAGCACCCCTTCGGCCTCGTCGCCGCCGCGCGCCCCGGCGACCTCGCGGCCATCGCGCCCCGCCTGCGCCGCGTCGACCTCGGCGCCTTCGACCTCCCCACCACGCAGGCCCTCGTCGCCGCGCTGCTCGACGGGCCGCCCGCGCCCGAGCTGCTCGACTTCGTGTGGAAGCGCTCCGAGGGCAGCCCCTTCTTCGTCGAGGAGCTGGTGCACTCCCTCGTCGAGACGGGCGTCGCGCGGCGCGAGGGCGACGAGTGGGTGCTGGGTGACGTGACGGCCGCCAACGTGCCCGACGCCCTGGGCCTCGTCATCGCCGCGCGCCTCGACCGCCTCAGCCCCGCGGCGCGAAGCCTGCTGCGCGTCGGCGCCGTCATCGGCCGCTCCTTCTCCCTGCCGCTCGCCGCTGAGGCCTCACCTGACAAGCTCGACGTGGCGCAGGTCTCGGAAGAGTGCGTGCAGCGCGGCGTGCTGGCGCGCGGTGAGCAAGGCGAGCTGCGCTTCGAGCAGAGCCTCCTCCAGGAGGTGCTGCTGCAGCGGCTGACGCCCATCGACCTCAAGTTCCTCAACGCGCGCATCGGCGAGGCCCTCGAGCGGGGCGCGACCGGCGAGCTGCCGTTCGAGGTGATGGCGAAGCACTTCACGCTCGCGGAGCAGCCGCGCAAGGCCATCAGGTACCTGCGCCTCGCGGGCGACCGCGCCTTCGAGCGGGGCGCCTTCGCCGCCGCGGTGGACGCCTTCGTGCAGTGCCTCAAGCTGATGCAGCAGGAGGCGAGCCGGGCGGGGCCGATGACGGAGCAGGCGGCCACGGCGCTCCTCGAGGTCGCGGGCCGCGCGATGGGCGCCCAGGTCATGGTGTCGCCTGACCGCGCGCTCGCGCTCTACGACGCGCTGATGCCCGTCATCCCCACCGCGATGGGCGGGGCCGCACGTGCCGAGCCGCTCCGACAGCGGGGCCTCGCGCTTCAGCGGCTGTCGCGGCTCCCCGAGGCGCAGGCGTGCCTCCGCGACGCGCTCGCGCTGCTGGCGGCGGGAGAGAACGAGACGCTGGTGGCCAACCTGCGCTCGGACCTCGCCTCGGTGATGGAGGCGCGCGGCGACCTCGGCGCGGCGACCGCGATGCTGCTCGACGGCCTCGCGCTCGTCTCGACGCAGCGGGTGAAGGACCAGCACCTGCTCTGGCAGTACCTGAACGGCCTGGGCCGCCTGCACCTGCGCGCCGGCAAGGTGCAGCCCGCCGAGGAGTTCTTCGAGAACGCCCGCCAGCGGGCGAAGCAGGTCGGCAGCGATGCCGGCGAGTCGAAGGCCATCGCGAACCTGGCGGTGGCGCGCGCGCAGCGGGGCGACTCGGCGTCGGCGCTCGCGCTGTTCGGTGAGGCCGTGCAGCTGGCAGAGAAGGCCGGCGACCGACTGGGCGTCTTGCGGGTCCTCTACAACCGGGCGCGCGTGATGATGGCGTCGAACCCCGCCGCCGCCCAGGCGGACCTCGACGTCGTGTTGGACGAGGCGCGCGACATCGGCTGGCGCGAGGGTGAGGCGCTGGCCGCGCGCGCGCAGGAAGAGCTGAAGGGCCCGCGCCCCTCTGCCCCGCGCTGAGCCCGCCTCGAGCGCCCCTGTCCCTCTCGAACGAGGCGAAGGCCCCGGTGACGAGCTTCGGAGCGCGCTCCTGTCTCCTGCCATGACGCAGGTCCCTCCACGGCTCCATGGTTCGCGAGGGTCTGGTTCAACGGGCGGTTCGTCCTCGAACCCGGTCGGTGAGCCGGCGACCGGGTGTTCGCCGCTACGCGAGCAGGAACGGCATCGGGTTCGCGGCCTCGACCAGCTCCACCGCCTCCACCACCGCGCGGCGGGTCGGGTCGGTCGCGAGGTCCACCAGGGCGTCGAGGGGCGCGCCGGTCGCGCTGCGGAACACCTTCACGACCGGGCGGGCGGCGTTCGCCGGGTCTCTCGGCACCTCGAGCACCACCGCCAGCTCGCCCGACGACAGCCGCACCGTCGAGCCCACCGGGTAGAGGCCGACGGTGGCGATGAAGAGCGACACCACGTCGGCGTCGAAGACGCCTCCAGCGCGACGCCGAAGCATGTGCAGCGCCTGGTCGGGCGCGAACGCCTTCCGCGGCGGCTGCGGGGTGGTGAGGCGGCTGTAGAAGGACGGCACCGCGATGAGGCGCGCGGCCGCGCCCGGTCGGAACAGCGGGTCGCCCGCGTTGGCCGGCAGCCCGCTCTCGAACGCACAGCTCGCCGACAGCATCGCGTCGCGGGTGAAGGCGAGCGAGGTGACGGCCAGCATCGAGCGCACGGGCAACTGCAGCGAGGTGTGCCGCCGCGCCTCGACGTCAGCGCCGGCCCGCGCGAGGTCGAGCCGCGCGAGGTCGTGGAGCAGCGCCGCCTCGGCGAGGTCCACCAGGGGCCCGCGCGGCAGCTCGAGCCGCCGCCCCATGAGGAGCGTCAGCGCCGAGGTGGCCACCAGGTGGAAGTGCAGCTCGCCCTGCAGGTTCGGGAAGCGCGTGAGGCCTGCCAGCAACGCGTCGGCGCCGGTGCTGGCTTCGGCGAGCTGCTGCACGCCGCGGCGCAACAACCCCAGCTTGAAGGGCTGCCGCGCGGTGACGTGGTCCACCACCACCTTCGTCAGCATGGCGAGCCGCGCGTAGTTCCGCAGCACGTTCTGCCGCTTGTCGATGGTGCCGACGCCGAGGGCGCCAATCTCCTCCTTGCCGAGCGCGCGGAACCGGATGGGCCCGGCCTCGTGCACGACGGCCTCGGGCGTCTGGCTGTGCCAGTGCTTCTGGAAGACGCCGAGGAAGTCGAAGAGCTGCTCCTCGGTGACGTGCGGGTCGAAGCTGAGCTCGTGCACCTTGAGGCGCTCGAAGAGCTTCTTGAAGGCCTCGATGGTGTGCGCGACGCCGGGCCCCTGGGTGAGGAGCGCGCGGTTGACGAACATCGCGTCGGACGCCCAGAGGATGGTGAGCGGCTGCTCGCCCTCGAGGCTGCGGATGACCTCGTGCAGCTGCTGCACGCCGGTGCGCAGCAGCTGGTTCGTCAGCGCGTGCACCTGCGCAGCCTTCAGCACCTGGGCGACGCGCTGGAGAATGACGGCGCGCGTGAAGGCCGGGGCGCTCATGCCTTGCCGCCCTTCTCCATCTTCGCCAGCACGTCGCTCGCCGCGCGGCGCACCTTCGGGTTCACCAGCAGCTTGCCGGCCAGCCCCTCGAGCGTCTTCGTCACGTGGGGCGTCGGGAAGTTCACCAGCGCCTCGATGCACGCGACCCGCACCGCCACGTCCTTCTGGTTCAGCGCGCCCTCGACGAGCAGCTCCTGCGCCTGCGCCGAGTGCATGCCGCCCAGCGCGGTGTAGATGACGACGCGCTCCTCGTCGGGCAGCTCCTTCTGCAGCAGCACCTTGAGCAGGGGCGCCGCCGACGCGTCCTCGATGAGGCCGAGCGCGCGAATGACGAGCCGCCGCACCGTCGCGTCGGTGTCGCCCAGCCGGTTGTGCAGGCGCGCCTTCGGCACCAGGAGGGCGTTCGACTCGTCGAGCTTCTGCGCGGCGGCGCGCCGCACACGCACGTCGGCCTGGGCCAGCGCGCGCCCGATGAGCTCGGCCGCGTCATTCGGCGGCAGCCGGGCGACGTTCTCGAGCGCGGCCAGCAGGCCCTTCTCGTCGAGCTGCTTCACCGGCGCCATCATCACGCCGGGCGCGGGCGTCACCCCGGCGATGGCCTCGACGCGCGTGCGGCCGGCGTCCGTCTTCAGCTTCTGCCCGAGCTCGAGCATCTTCGGCCCGAAGGCGCGACCGAGCTTGCGCAGCGAGGCGTCGGCCGCCGCGGCGGTGGCGTCGTCGTCGAGGGCGAGCACCAGCTTCTCGAGCACCTTGTCGGTGGTGAGCGCCTTGCGGAACTCGGTGAGCGCCGCCACCCGCTCGGTCCCATGCCGCTGGTCGGCCCGCGTCGCCTCGAGCAGCCGCTGGAAGGCGTCGATGGCCTGCTCGAAGTGCCCCTCGGCCGCGAGCACGTCGGACACGTGTGCGCAGGCGGCGGCGCAGGCGTCGCGCGAACCCGGCACCATCACCGCCGCGTTGAGCAGCGCCATCCAGAACCTCGGCAGGCTCTGCTGCAGCTCCTCGGTCGCGGCCTTCGCCAGCGCCGCGCGCGCCGAGGCGCTGGCATCTTCAGCGCGCTGCAGGGTGACGTCGTGGCGCGCGAGGTCATCGGCGGTGATGTCGCGAATCCCCTCGCTGTCGAGCAGCGCGAGCGACTCGGCCGAGACGACGACGGCGCCCGCCTCCATCGCGCCGCTGGGCGGGGGCTGGTGCTGCATCAGCGACATCAGCGACTCGACCTCGCTCTGGAAGGTGGAGCGCCAGCCCGCGTCGGCGCCGATCTTCTCGCCGCCGTCGCCCTCCTGGCCCGAGAGGTCCAGCGTGTCGAGGATGACGAGGCGAATGGACTTGAAGTCGGCCTCCCAGAAGCGGCTCGCGAGGCTCTCGCCGCCACCCTGCCCCTCGTCGCGGTGCCGCGTCCAGGCGTTGACGAGGGTGCGCACCTCGTCCACCGGCGCGCCCTGGAGAATGCTGACGCGCCGGACGCCCTCGGCGAAGAGGCTGCGCGCGAGGAAGTCGCGGCCCCCGCCGCGCGCCGTCATGGGTTGGCCGTCGAAGACGATGCCGGCGCCCGTCACCTCGAACTCGATCTCGCCGAACTTCGTGAGCACCGCCGTCAGGCGCTCCTGCAGCTTGTCCACCGCCTGCTGCACGCTGGGGTGGCCGGGCGAGTAGGTGCGGGCGGCCTCGCCGGCGCGCTGCAGGGCGACGATGAACTCGCGGAAGGCGTCCAGCCGGGCCCGCCGCTCGGGGACGCTCAACGTCGGCTCGAGGCTCGCCGGCTCGCTCATCTGCGCGCGCAGCCTAGCGCACCGCCCGCTTGAATCGACCTCCGTCGGAGGGAGGTCGTCACCGACGTCTGCGCGCGAGCCACGAGCGACGAACCACCCAGCCCGCTGCGCACCCTCCTTCGCTCACCGACGCGGTGTGGGCGGGCGCTCCGGTTCGCCCGAACGAGGTCGACCTGTCAGCTCTGCACGGGCGTGGCGGGGACCGGAGCGGCAGGCGCCTTCGAGTCCATCGACTCGGCCACCAGCTCGGCGACGTCGCGCACCTTGACGGTCTCGCCGCGCTCGGTGTCGTTGAGGCCGTCCTTCACCATGGTGTGGCAGAAGGGGCACGCCACCGCGACCGTGCCCTCGGCCTTGCCCTTGAAGTGGCCCACCTCGCCCGGCTTCTTCATCGCGGTCGGGTCGGGCAGCGGCACCGACGGGTCCTTCGCGTGCGCGAGGGTGTTGGCGATCTCGTTCACGCGGTGGTGGTTGATGCGCTCGCCGAGGTGCTCCTCCATCCACATGCGGGCGCCGCCCGCGCCGCAGCAGAACGACTCGCGGCCCGAGCGCGGCAGCTCGACGACCTCGAGGCCGGGAATGGCCTTGAGCACCTGCCGCGGCGCCTCGAAGACGCCGTTGTGCCGGCCGAGGTAGCAGGGGTCGTGGTAGGTGAGCTTCTCGTTCATCACCTTCGACAGCTTGATGCGCCCGGCCTTGAGCAGCTCGTTGATGAGCTCGGTGTGCGAGATGACGCGGTAGTTCCCTCCGAAGTCCGGGTACTCGTTCTTGATGGTGTTGAAGCAGTGGGGGCACTGCGTGACGATGGCCTTGATGCCCTTGCCGTTCCACGCCTCGACGTTCATCTTCGCGAGCGTCTGGTAGAGGTACTCGTTGCCGCCGCGGCGGGCCGAGTCGCCGGTGCAGGTCTCTTCGGCGCCCAGCGTCGCGAACTTCACGCCGGCCTCGGTCAGCACCTTCGCGACCGCCTTCGACACCTTCTTCATGCGGTCGTCGTACGAGCCCGCGCAGCCCACGTAGAAGAGGTACTCGTAGGTGCCGCCGTCTCCCCACTTCGGCAGCGGCGTCTCGCCTTCCCACTCGGCGCGCTTGTCCTGGCCGATGCCCCACGGGTTGCCCTGGCGCTCCATGCCCTCGAAGACGCGCTGCAGCTCGGGCGGGAAGTCGGCCTCGACCTGCACCTTGTAGCGGCGCATGTCGATGAGGCGCGGCACGTTCTCGATGAAGACGGGGCAGGCCTGCTCGCACCAGCCGCACGAGGTGCACGCCCAGATGGTCTCGGCCGAGAGCACCCCGGGCACCAGCGAGGGCACCTCGACGTCCTTGCCGTCCACGGTGGCCATCACCTTGCCGTCGTCCGTCTTCTTCGCGGTGGCCTTCCACTGCGGCAGCTCGGCCTCGTGCTTCCAGAGGAACTGCTTGATGGACTGGTTGACGCCCTTGTGGGTGAGGGGCTTGCCGGTGAGGTACGTCGGGCAGTGCGTCTGGCAGCGGCCGCACTCGGTGCAGGTGTTGACGTCGAGGCCCTGCTTCCACGAGAGGTCGAGCACCGTCTTCGCGCCGAACTCCTCCTTCTCGAGGTTGGGCGAGGGCAGCTGCGCGCTCGACGACATCGTGGGGTTCGCCTCTGCAGGCAGCCGCTTGAGGAAGACGTTCCCGAGGCCGACGACGACGTGGAAGTGCTTCCCGTGCGGCAGGAAGTTGAGGAACGTCATGATGATGGCGCAGTGGGTCCAGAAGCTGATGACGCCGAGGGTGTGCAGCGTCTCGGTGGAGACGCCCGCGAGCAGCGTGCCGACGCCGCTGGTGACGGGCTCCCAGGACGAGAAGTCGATGCCCTGCTCGCGCAGGTGCGAGGCGCCGAAGATGAACTCGGTCACCATGAGGGCGCTGATGAAGCCGAGGATGAGCAGGGCCTCGTTCGACTTCGTGAGGCGGTCGGGCTTGACGGCGACGCGCAGCACGAAGAAGTAGGTCGCGCCGAGCAGCGCGCCGGCGGCCACCACGTCCTTCAACAGCAGGTACACCGCGTACGGCGTCTTGAGCCACGCGACGTCCACCCAGAACGGGTCCGACAGGTTCGACAGCGTCGCCAGCGCGCCCGACGAGAAGCCCATCACGAAGAGCATCACCGTGCGCAGCGCGAGCACCACGAAGGCGCTGAAGATGAGCACGTGCATCAAGCCGGGCACGAACTCCTCGGGGTCCACCATGCGCCTCTGGCCGAAGCCGAAGATGGCGAGCGCCTTCACGCGGTCGCCCTTGCGGTCGAGCCGGTTGCCGGGCACGGCCTTGAGCGCCGCCATGCCCTTGAGCCGCCCCACCATCGTCTTCAGGAAGAAACCGACGCCGACGACGAGCAGCAGGCCTGTGAAGAGCGGGTTCATGAGCCGTCAGGTAGCAGAACCCGGAGCGGTTGGCAGCGTGAAGCGAGCGGCACGTGAAGCGAGCGGCGCGTCGAGGCCTGTTCCGTCAGAGGTAGCGCCCGCGCGGGTTGCGCAGGTCGGCGTGTCGCGGGAGGTCCTCGACGGGCCGCAGGCCGATGGCTGCCCGAGCCTCGAGGACTGCCGAGAGCTGCTCCTGCACCGAGCGCGCGCCGGCGACCCAGCTCGCGATGCGCGAGCGTGCGGCGACCTTCTCGACGTCGAACCCGAACAGGGTGGACATCAGCGGCCAGAGGAACAGCTCCCCTGGCGCAACGCGGCTGGCGAGGCGGGGCGGCAGCTCGGCTCCACCGAAGTAGCCGTCGGCGGCGGCGAGGATGCTGCCGGCGAGCACCGAGCGGAAGGAGTGGTGGCGGTCGAGGTGGTCGAGCAGCGCGCGGTACGTCCCGACGAGCTCTCCGGCCGGGTCGAGCCCGAGCGCTCCGAGGTAGCCCCCTTGCCGGCTGAGCTCGGCGATGGCCCTCAGCGTCGCGGCGTCGGACACGTGGTTGAAGCGGTCGGCGCCCACGCCGATCGCGAGCAGCAGCTTCGCCTGGAGGCCCTCGAGCCCTGCGACGGTCGCGATGGACACCGCGTCTTCGATCGGGTCGCCGAGCCCCTCCTCGTCGCCTGCCATCAGCGAGTCCGACCCGCCATCGACGAGCACCACCGCGTCGACCTCGTGGCGCCGGATCAACGTCTGGTACAGGGCGGTCAGCCGAGCCACGGTGAAGTCCCGCGCGTAGTAGGCGTAGATGGAGTGCGGCGCGTCGGCCGGGTAGCGCGCGTCGAGGAACGCCGCGGCGTGCACCTCGGGGCCATAGCTCGGCGACGCGAGCGCGCGGGCGTCGACCCGCTTGGCGATGACCCCGTCCTCCCCGAACACGACCTCGCCGCCCCGAATCGCGGCGGGGTCTCCGAACGAGTAGCTGCCGACGACGATGGTCTTGCCCATCCTCCGCAGCGCCGGCCACAGCATGAGCCCGTGCACGAAGTCGAAGCCGCCGCCGCAGCCCGCGAGGAGCACGGTGCGGATCTCTGGCCGCGCCAGGACGTCGGCAAAGGCAGGCAGGAAGCCGGCGGCGCTCATCCCGTCATCCTACGCCGCGCACCCGGTGACTCGCAGCCGTCCTCCAGACGACGGCGCGCTCAGGCGGTCTTCGGCTCCACCCGCACGTCCACCGGCAGGCCAGACCGCACGCTCTGCGTCACCACGCAGAAGTCCTCGAAGGCGTCGATGGCGTCGTCCACCGCGGCGGCGCTCGCGTCGGGCGTCAGCGTGGGGACGACGTTCACCTGCACGCGCTGAATGCGCAGGCGGTTCTGCTCGTTGCGCCCGAGCTCGACGTGCGCGGTGGCCGTGAGGCCCTTCACCGTGACGCCCTTCTTCCCGAGCGCGAACAGCAGCGACGCCGCGAGGCAGTTCACCAGCGCCGCGGCCAACATGCGCGAGGGGTTCGGCCCTTCGCCCTTGCCCAGAGGCGGCGGCTCGTCGGTCACCAGCGGCGGCACGTCGGTGCCCTCGAAGCGAATGGTGAAGCGGTAGCCCTCGTCGCGGGTCGCGGTGAGGTCGAACGTGGAGGTCGTGCTCATGGTGGCTCTTCGAGCCCCCGAGAACGTGCCACGGTTCGCTGACGCTGATCAGCCGCAACAATTGCATGGGACTCCCACCACATGTCGCCATTCGCCAGTGGCCGCCTGTGGCAGACTCGGAGTCGGGTGGGCCACACGTTTCACCATCGCTTCGAGTCGGGGAAGGCGTTCCAGTCGAGCTGGGAGGAGTCGCTGCACGGTGGTGAGCTGTTCGTGCTCACGCCAGCGAGCCCCGACATCGGCGACGCCGTCGTCGTCGAGCTGGCCGTCGGCGAGCATCGGCAGCCGCTCGAGGCCGAGGTCATCGGGCTCGAGACCGACCTCGCGGGCCAGCCCGGCGTTCGGGTGGCGATGACGCCGCGCTCGCTGCCGGCGCTGCGGGCCTTCGCGGACAAAGTGGTGGGCGCGATGGCCCGGGAGGCCCTCGCCCTCGAGGACACCGCGTCGCCGCACGAGGCCGCGACGGTGAAGGAGACCGATGCACAGGCTCCCGGTTCTTCGGAGCGCCAGGCTCACGTGAGAGACCTCGGTGCTGGTGAGGCAGGCGCCGCGTCGGTGGGCCACGGCGACACGCACGTCTCGCTCCGGCCCTCGCAGGTGTCGCTGCCGCGCCTCGACGACCGTCCCTCGCCGGCCACCACGGGCGTGTTGCCGCCGCGGCCACAGGCTCTGCCCCGGCCGCTCGAGTCGACCGGCGTGCTGCCGCCGCGCCCGGAACCCACTGGCATGCTGCCGCCCCGGCCGCCTGTCACGCCCGCCGCGGTCGCCTCGCCTCCGCCCGCTGGCGTGCGCCTGGGTGACACCAACCCGGTACCCCGCATCACCCCCTCGAGCGGGGACGGCCCTGGCGCGAGCGGGGAGGTGCGCCTCAAGCCCGGTGACGTCATCGGCGGCCGCTTCCAGGTCGAGGCCCACATCGGCGAAGGCGGGATGGGCGAGGTGTACCGGGCGACACACGTGTACCTGAAGCGCACCGTCGCGCTGAAGGTGCTGCACCGGCGCCTCGTGTCGAACCAGGACGCCTGGGCCCGCTTTCAGCGCGAGGCCGAGCTCGTCTCGCAGCTCGAGGGGCCCAACATCGTCCGCACCTTCGACTTCGGGCGCCTCGACGACGGCCAGCCCTTCCTCTCGATGGAGTTCGTCGAGGGCGAGACGCTGGACAAGATGCTCGACCGCGGCCCGCTCGAGGTGAAGGACGCGGCCACCGTGCTCGCGCAGGTGTGCGAGGGCCTCGCCGAGGCGCACGCGCTGGGCATCGTGCACCGCGACCTCAAGCCCCCCAACATCATGATGGGGCGGCGCCGCGACGGACGAGTCATCGCGAAGATCCTCGACTTCGGCATCGCGCGCCTCGCCGCGGCCGGCCAGGAGAAGCTGACCGCCACGGGCGCCGTCATCGGCACGCCGTCGTACCTCGCCCCCGAGCAGGCCCAGGGGGGCGACATCGACGCGCGCACCGACCTCTACTCGCTGGGCTGCGTGGCCTACGAGCTGCTCACCGGCCGCGTGCCCTTCAAGGCCGACTCGCTGGCGCGCCTCATCCTCATGCACCTGCAGGAGCGGCCGCGGCCTCTCGAGGCCTACCGTCCGTCGCTCGGCGAGTGGCCCGCGGTGAACGAGGTCGTCCTCAAGGCGCTCGAGAAGGACCCGAAGGCGCGCTTCCAGTCGGTGACCGAATTCGCCGAGGCGCTGAGCGAGGCTGTCGGAGGCAAGGCGAAGGCCTCCGAGAAGGACACGCCCGCGTCCGAGCCCGCGTGGGGCGTCGAGAAGATGCCCCTCATTACGGCGCCACCGCCGCAGTCCCTCGCCCTCGCGCCCGCGCCGACGCCTCAACCGCCTCCTGGCATCGGCGCGCGACCCGGGCTGTCAGGCCTCACGCCCGCGTTCGTGCCGCGACCGTCCAGCACCTCGGGGCAAACCACCGCCTCCATCCCGCCGGGCGAGACGACGCGGGGGGTGTCGGGCCTGCAGACGGCGTACGTGCCGCCGGGTGGCCTCCAGGCGCCGCAGCCCAGGCTCGCACAGCCCACGTCGCTCGCGGCCTCTGACTACGCCAACGCCGGCGCGTCCGAGGGCCGTCTGGGCCGCCTCGGCGAGGTGCTCGCGCAGTTCAACTTCCCCCTGAGCCCCGACCGCGTCGCGAAGTGCGAGGCGCTGCGCGCGACGATGCCGGGCTCGCTGCCCATCGCCTGGGTGCTGGCCATCGAGCCGCTGCGCGCGCAGGACCCGACGGCCTTCGGGCAGCTCCTGACGGTGTGCACCGACGTGGCGCTCGAGTGGGGTGGGCTGCTCGACGACGTCACCTCCTCGACCTTCGTCTTCGTCTTCTTCGGGCTGGGAGCACAGGCCCGCTGCGTGCTCGCCGCCCAGGAGGTACGCGAGCGGCTCGAGGTGCGCCTCGACGGCGAGAAGGCCGACGCACCGGCGCTGAAGCTGGGCATCTCAGGCAGCCGCCTGCGCGCAGACCCTGACGGCGCCATCGAGGGCGAGGCCGTCGGTGCCGCGAAGGCGCTCGCGAAGGGCACCGCCGCCGGCCGCTGCGTGCTCGCGCGCGGCTTCGCGAACGCGGTGAACGACCTGCTCGACCTCGAGCCCGTCGATGACGACGTCGTGCAGGTGGTGGGCCGGAAGCCGGTGGCCGCGAAGGCCATGGTGACGGTTGGCTTCGACGCCGTCGCTCAGGCCCTCGACGCGCGCGTGGGAGCGCTGCTCAGGGGTGAGGTAGCGCCGCTGGTGGTGACGGGCCCCCGCCGCGCCGGGCGAACGCAGGTGGCCCAGGAGTTCGCGGTGCGCGCCCAGCAGCAGGGGGCCTTCGTCCTCTTCTCGTCGGGCCTGCGCGGCGGCGGCGGCAGCTCCCTCGCCGAGCTCGTCTGCCAGCTCTGCCACGTGCCCTTCTCCGCCCGTCACGCGGGGCTCGGGCCCGCGCTCGACAAGCTCGGCCTGCAGCCAGCGCAGCGCGAAGCGGTGCTCCTCGCCTGCCAGCTGCGCGTCGCGCCGACGCCGGTGGGTGGGCGGCAGGCCGCCTTCGCGCTGCGCCTCGCCGTCGCCGCCGCGGCCCAGCAGCGACCGGTCGTCCTCGTCTTCGACGGCCTCGACCAGACCGACGAGTCCAGCGTCGAGGCCTTCGCCGAGCTCTGCGCGACGAGCGGCAAGCGCGAGCTGCTGGTAGGCTTCACGACGGCCGAGCAGGCCGGCGCCTTCGGGAAGACCCAGCAGGTGGCGCTGCCGGGGCTCACGCCCGCCGACGTCGACACCCTCCTCACCGGGTTCCTGGGCAATCCACCCTCCGCCGAGCTGCGCGACGCCCTGCTCTCCCGGTCGCGGGGGCTTCCCGGGGTGCTGGTGGACTTCGCGCTGTTGACGGCCGAGCGTGGCGCGCTGCGGCCCCGGGGCGATTCGCTGGTGCTCGAAGGCAGCGTGCCGCAGGTGGACAACGCCACCCTGCCCCAGGCGCGCCTCAAGGCCGTGGGCACGCGCGTGTGCCGGCTGCTCGAGGTGGTGGCGGCGCTGGGCGAGGCGGCGGACGGCGCCACCGCCGCGAAGGCGCTCCCCGGCATCGCGCAGGCGGCGTGGGGCCGGGCCGTCACCTCGCGGCTCCTGCGGAGCGCGGGGCACGGGCGCGTGGCGCTCGCGCCGGGCTTCGAGGGCCCGCTCGCCACTGCGCCGCTCGTGGGAGGCAAGCCGCTCGCGCAGCGCCTCGCCGTCGTCCTCGCCGAGCTCTCGCGGACGAACCCCACGCTGGCGCCGCGCGTCGCGGAGCAACTGAGCCGCGCTGGCGACACGACACGGGCGGGCCAGGCCTGGAAGGCCGTGGCCGAGCGGGCGCTGGCCGAGCGGGACCTGGCGACCGTCTGCCGCGCCCAGCAGGGCATGGCCGAGGCGCTCGCTTCGCACGCCTACGCCTCGTCACGGCAGGCGGTGACGGCGCGGCTCGAGCTCTTCTCGCGCGCCGCCATCTGCGCGCTGCTGCTCCGGGACAAGGCGAAGGCGCGCGCGCTGCTCGACGCGGCCAACGAGCTCGCCGACCAGAGCCAGGTGGACTGCATCGAGTACCGGCTGGCGGCGGCGCGCGTGCTGCGCTTCGAGGGGCGCCACGACGAAGCCCAGGGCGCGCTCGACGACGCGCTGGCGGGGAGCCAGGGTACGGCGGCGGCGGCGGCGTGCCTGGCCGAGGTGGGCGAGGTGCAGGAGGCGGCGAACGACCTCGGCGGCGCGGTCGAGACGTACCAGCAGGCGCTGGCGGTGGCCGACGGCTTCCTGCCCATCGCGCCGTGGCACGGCGAGCTCGACTTCCGCGCGCGGCTCGAGTCGCGCATCGGCGGCGTGTTGATGCAGCAGCAGCAGTTCCCGCGCGCGCGGCCCTTCCTGCAGGCGGCGGTGGAGCGCTGGAAGGCGGCGCAGGCGCCCCTGCACGCCGCGCGCGTGATGGCGAACCTCGGCACCCTGTGCGTGCAGACGAACGCCTTCAAGGAGGCGACGCAGTGGTTCGGCGCGGCGGCCACCACCGCCGAGGCGGGCGGCGACACGACGTTTCAGGCGCGGCAGCTCGTCTCGCTGTGCCGGGTGCTGGCGAAGATGGCCGACCCGCGGCTGCCGTCGCTCGCCGTGGCCACGGTGCAGCTCGCCTCGACGCTCGGCTGGGACGAAGGCGTGAAGGCGGCGCGCGGCTTCCTCAAGAAGTGACTCGCTTCAGAGCCCGCAGCCGAAGGTGGGGCCGCCTGCGTCGGCGAACACCTGCGACGGCGGCGTCTGACACACGAGGGACTCGAGGCAGTGGGTCTGCTGGCCTGGAACGCCGGCCCTGCAGGTCGAGCGCACACCGCCGTCGACGTTGGGACACTGGCTCGCGCCGGAGCCGGCGGTGCAGAGGCAGGCCTTCAGCATGCCGCCGTCGGGCCGGCGCGCCGTGGGATCGGGCTGGCAGAGGCCCTGCGTCGTCCCGCGGTTGCAGTCGGCGTTGGTGTCGCAGAAGTCGTCACCCGACGTCGTGAGCCGCGGGCGCACGGGCACGAGGCTGGCGCCGACGGGACACCCGAGGGCAGCGCGCGTGACGCCGGTCACCGTCACGGTGCCGTCGTTCCACGTCGCGGGTGCGCACACCGACACCGCCGGCTGCCCCGGGGCGCGCGGGCCGGCCGAGAGACACGCCATGGGGAGCGGGCTGCACGACGGGCTGCGGGAGCCGTTCGCGCACGCGCCCAGCCACGCGGGCTGGGGCGCCGCTTCGCACTGCGACGCCGTCGTGCACGTCATGCAGAAGGGCGGACGAGGCGCGGGGTAGCAGCCATTGGCGGAGCGCTCGGCAGGCGGCGGGCACGGGTCGACGAGCCCGTCGCCGTTCTTGTCTTCACCGCAGCAGTACTCGCCGCGGTTGCAGGCGATGGCGGCCCCACGCACGGCGCACGGCTCGAGCGCGCAGTAGGCCGTCCCTCCGTCGGCGACGCAGGTCCACGGCGCGCGACAGTCGTCGAAGGGCTGGCCCGTCGTCGGGTTCGTCCCGAGGCGGCAGTCCGTGCGACAGGTGAGGGAGGCGCGGTCGCAGTACCCACGCTGTGGAGCTCCCGGCGGCTGCGCGGGGCACTCTGCGTCGTCCATGCACTGCCCGTTGCCGCGGCACCTGCTCAGGGACTGGCCGCCGGAAATCGTCTCGCCGCCGCACCGCAGGTTCGGACCGCCGAACGGGTTTGCCGGCGAGAGCGCACACTCGGTCGTCGAGGCACAGGGAGACCGGCAGCGCCCCGCGCCGAAGAAGAGGGATGTCGGGGTGAGGTTCGCGCTGTCGACCCAGCAACTCTGGCCGGGGGGACAACCGGGCGCGGCCTCGCGCTGCTGCTCGAAGTCCCACCGGCAGCGCGGCACGCACACACCTCCACAGGCGCCCGGGCCCGCGTCAGGCGAGAACACCGTGCACACCGCGCCAGCCGCGCACTGCGCGTCCGTGTTGCATCCGACCTGGCTGCAGCTGTTGCTCTGCGGCACGCAGAAGCCCGTGCCGTCGTCGATGAAGCCACAGGAGCACTGGCCGACCCGCTGGCGCTGGCAGTAGCTCGCGCCGCTCGGGTCGCCCATGAGCGCGCGGCAGCGGCCCGCCCCGAGGCCGGTGGGCGGTCCGAAGATGATGGGGTCGGACCCGCACTGCGTGTCCTCCACGCAGCGCTCGCAGACACCGAGCCGGCGGCGGCACGTACCCGCGAAGCCCGTCGGCGCGTCGTGGACGTCGCACCGGCATTGGACTCCGGACATGAAGCAGGGGTCGGCCGGGTCCAGCGACTGGCACTCAGAGTCGGTGCTGCAGCCCCGGCCAGGCGTGCATCGTCCTGTGCTGGTGTCACAGACGAGGCCTCCAGCGCGACAGTCATCGTCGCGAAGACAGGACAGGCCCCCGTCAGTCCCGCCGCCTGCCGTCGCACCGCCTGCCGTCGCACCCCCGCCTGCCGTCGCACCCCCGCCTGCCGTCGCACCGCCGCCTGCCGTCGCACCGCCTGCCGTCGCACCACCTGCCGTCGCACCACCTGCCGTCGCACCACCTGCCGTCGCACCGCCTGCCGTCGCACCACCTGCCGTCGCACCGCCTGCCGTCGCACCGCCTGCCGTCGCACCGCCTGCCGTCGCTCCACCTGCGGTCGCACCACCTGCCGTCGCTCCACCTGCGGTCGCACCACCTGCGGTCGCTCCACCTGCTGTCGCACCACCCGCCGTCGCGCCGCCGGCCACGCCGCCGCCCACGTTGAAGACGGTCCGGCAGACGCCGACGACGCACTCCCGGGTGGCGTCGCACGCTGCGCAGCTCACGCCGTTCGCGCCGCACTCGAGACGGCTGGTGCCCTGCTGGCACCTGCCGCGCTCGTCACAACAGCCCGGGCACGTGGAGCTCGAGCACGTCGACGGGGAAGGGGCCGGACATCCAAGCGCGACGACCACCACCAGCAACCACGGCGCTCGACGGTGCATACCGCGAACAAGCCACAGGCCCTGCGGGCGCACAATCGGCCAACCCGGCTCGCTCAGCTCGAGACGAGCGGCTTCAGCTGCGGCCACGGCGCGTCAGCCTCGAGCTGGTACGCGAGCTCGAGCAGCATGCGCTCTTCTCCCATGGCCGCGGCGAACTGCACGCCGATGGGCAGGCCGCTGGCGCTGTGGCCGAGCGGCAACGAGATGGCGGGCGCCCCGGCGGCGTTGATGAGGCCGGTGAAGGGCACCGTCTGCGTGAGGCGCTCGAGCTTCTCGTCGAAGTCGAGGTCGCCGCGCAGGTAGCCGAGCGGCGGCGGCAGCTGGCCCAGCGTCGGCATCAGCACCGCGTCGCGGGACTGCATGATGACGCTCCAGCGCGCGGTGAAGGCGCGCAGCCGGCGAATGCGCTTCGCCGAGTCCCACGGGCGCTCGGCGAACTTCCGCGCGAGGTGGTGTGTCCACGGCTCGAGGGCGCGGGCGTTGAAGCGCGAGTGCACGACGAGGCGGCCCAGCTTCGCGTGGGCGATGCCGAGGAACATCCACAGCGCGAGGAAGTCGTCGGTGTCTTCCTTGTCGAAGGGACAGGGCGCGAGCTCGACCTGGTGCCCGAGCCGCTCGAGTCGTTTGCCCGTGGCCTCGAGGGCGGCCTGCACCTCGGGGTCGATGGCGTCGCCGCGGGGTGTCGTCACCACCAGCGTGACCCGCAGGCGTTTGCGCGGCGCCGGGTCCACCACGTCGAGGCGGGGCAGCTTCGAGTTGGGCGCGAGCGCGTCGACGCCCTTCCAGAAGGCCACCGTGTCGCGCACCGTGCGCGTCAGCACGCCGTGCACGGCGATGTTGACGGGCAGCAGCGTCGAGCCCTCCATGTCGAGGCGCCCGCGCGACACCTTGAGGCCCACGAGGCCGCAGCATGAGGCCGGCAGCCGCACCGAGCCGCCGCCGTCGCTGCCGTGCGCGATGGGCACCACGCCCGAGGACACCAGGGCCGCCGCGCCGCCCGAGGAGCCGCCCGTCGAGCGCGTCTCGTCCCACGGGTTCTTCGTGGGCCCGAAGTGCAGGGACTCGGTGGTGGCGGTGAGGCCGAACTCGGGCGTCGCGCTCTTCCCAAGGGACACCAGGCCGAGGCGCTCGAGGACCTGCACCGTCGGGTCGCTGCGCTTCGAGACGTAGTGGCCCGCGGCGGCAGTGCCCCACGTGGTGCGCACCCCCTCGACCTGCGAGAGGTCCTTCGTGAAGGACGGCACTCCCGCGAGCGGCCCGGCGGTGAGGCGCTTCGCGTCAACCCGCGCGCGGTCCCAGGTCGGCGTGACGATGGCGTTGAGCCGCGTCGCCTGGCCGGCCCGCAGCACCGCCGACTCCACCACCTCTTCGGCGCTCACCTCACGGCGCGACAGACGCTCCCGCGTCTCCAGCGCATCCCACCTCGCGAGCTCCCACGCCTGTCGTTCGTTCATGGTCTCGGCTCCACCGCTCGTGCCATCGCGGGCCACCGTGCGGGTCAGAAGAGCTTCTGGGACGCGCGGGCCAGCTCGAACCCGTGCCCGTCGGTGTTGGTGCAGCGCAGCCGCTTCGTCGTCGCTTCGCACGTGAACCCGGCCACCTTCCACGGCGTGCCGTACTCGAGCCTGGGCAGCTCAGCCTGCAGCGTGTCGCCGTAGCAGCCGCGCACGGGCGCCCCCTTCTGCGGCAACGAGAAGCGGTTGCCCCAGTCCAGCTCGCAGTCCTTCGGGCGCGGGGGCGGCTTCACCGTGTTCTCCTTCAGCTCGCACTCGAGGGTCGGCGACGGCTGGCCGGCGTACACGAGACAGAAGGTGTTGCCGCTCGGCGTCTGGAACTGCCCGAGGACGGACGGGTCCGCGGCCTGCGCGAGGAGAAACGGAGCCAGCAACGAGATGGAGCCGAGCCGCATGGTGCGTGTTCAACCACGGCTGTGGGGTTCACGGAAACGCCGCGAGCAGCTTCTGGGCCGCCGCCGCGCGGACCTGCAGGCCTTCCCCCGCCCGGTACGTCGCGAGCGCCTGCTCGACGAGGGCCTTCGTCTCGGGCGTCGCCGTCTTCAGCGCCACGCGAGCGCTGGCCACGCCGAGCTGTGCGTCGGCCAGCATCACCTGCCAGGGCTTGAGCTCTTCGGCCAGCGCGAGCGCCTCGGTGAAGGCCGCCTCGGCCTCCGCTGGCCGGGAGCTGGCGAGCGCGGCGTCGCCCTTCGCCAGCAGCGGGCGCAACAGCTCGAGGCTCTTCGGGCCGATGCTGCGCGCCACCACCACCGCCCCCTCTGCCAGCTGGAGCGCTGCCTTCGCGTCGCCGTCGAGCAACGCGAGGTGGCTGCGCACGGCGCCAGCCTCGGCGAGGTAGGGTGATGGCAACGGCGGCTTCTGCGCGACCAGCTCCTCGAGCGCCGCCTTCGCATCGGCGCGCCGGCCCTGAGACACCCAGCACTCCGCGCGCGTCAGCGTGGTGGCGGCGATGTACGGGTGACCGGCGGGGAAGGACTTGCGAGCGATGGCGTCGCCGCGCTCCACCAGCGCGAGCGCCTCGGCCACGGCGCCGGACTTGAGCAACGTGTCGCCGAAGTTGTTGAGCGTCACCACCAGCTTCGGGCTGTCGGCCCCGAAGAGCGCCTCGCGGGCGGCGAGCGCACGCGTGAAGGCCTCCCGCGAGTCCTTCGGCCGGCCCGAGAAGAAGTACGCGTTGGCGAGCATCGAGCGCACCATCGCCGAGTCCGGGTGGTCGCCCGACACCTCCTTCTCCCTCAAGGCGAGGGCCCGCTCGAGGTGCACCGCCGCGCGGGTGTTGTCGCGCGCCGCCGCGAGGCTCGAGCCCAGGTCGTACTCGAAGCGCCAGATGAGCGGGCTGTCGGCCCCCAGCACCTTCATCGCGAAGGCCAGGGTGCGCTCGTGGCCCGGCACCGCGTCGAGCGGCCGGCTCTCGGCGGTGAAGAGGCGCGCGTCGGCGCCCATGCGCTCGATGGTGAGCAGGTCGTCGCCGCCGAGGCGCTCGATGGTGGCCTCGGCGAGGCCGAGCCAGGTGCGGCCCTCGAGGGGCCGGTTCAACTGGAACCCCACGAGGGTGGCGAGGCGCACCGCGGCCAGCGCGAAGAGCTCGTCGAAGCCCGAGGCGTGCGCGAGGGCGGCGGTCTGCTGCCACGCCTGCGCGGCCTCGGCGTTCTTGCCCTGGGCCTGCTTGAGCGTGCCCTCCAGCGAGCGCGCCTCGGCCTCGAGCGCCTTGAGGCCCATCTCCTTCGCGTCAGCGGCGGCCTGCTCGATGAGCGCCTCGAGCCCCTTCAGCTTCCCGGCGTCGAGCAGCGCGCGCGCCTTGAGCAGGGAGGCGCGGAGCGCAGCCACCTTTGGCTCGTCCTTCGTGGCGACGAGGCGGGGGTCGGTGCGCAGCCGGGCGGCGTTGGCGCACTGGGCGACGGGCGTGAGGCTCCACGCGATGGTGCCGGCGCGCTCGACGGTGGCCTCCTCGGCGGTGGACAGGTTCGTCACCAGCTCGCCCAGCTCGGCGCGGCGCCTCGCGTAGCAGGCCGCCTGGAGCGCCCAGGTGTCCGCCGACGTCTCGCCGCGCACCAGCGCAGCCTCACACGCTCCCTGCGCGCGGCTGGACAACGTGAGCGCGTAGCCGTCGAGCGCGCGCTCCACCGAGGCGAGGGCGGCGGCGGCGAAGGGGCGGTTGACGGCCTCGAAGGCCCGGCGCACCTCGACTCGCGCGCGCTCACCCCAGACGGAGCGCACGTCCGCGATGGCGGTGCACTCCCGCTGGAGCCGGCCGCGGGAGAGCGCCTGCCAGCCGAGCACCGACAGCGCGACGACGGCGAAGACGAGCCACGGGGCGGCGCGCGACCAGTCGAGCGGGCGCTGGTCGAGCGTCGCCAGCAGCGCCTCCATGTTGGGGAAGCGGTCGGCTGGCTGCCGGGCGAGGCCGCGAACGAGCGCCGCGTGGAGCCACGACGGCACGGTCGCCTTCGGCTTCGGCGGGAGCGCGGCGTTCACCAGCGCCTTCGTCACCTCGACGGTGGTGGCGCCGGTGAAGGGCTTCGTGTCGTAGAGCGCCTCCCACAACGAGACGCAGAAGCTGAACTGGTCGCTGCGCGCGTCGGGCACCATCGCGAGCGCCTGCTCTGGCGACATGTAGCCGACGGTGCCGACGACGGTGTCGTGCTGGGTGATGGGCTCGGACAGCGCGCTGGGCGAGCTCTCGATGGGGCGCGGCGCGGTGGGAGCCGTGACGGGCTCGAGGGCGGTGTCGGCGCGGGCCACGCCGAAGTCGGTCACCCGCGCACGCCCGTCGTTCCCGATGAGGACGTTGGCCGGCTTGAAGTCCCGGTGCACGAGGTGGGCTTCGTGCGCGGCGGCGAGGCCCCGGCCGGCCTGCAGGAAGACGCTCACCACCTCGCGCCAGCCGCGGGGTCGCTCGCGCAGCCAGTCCTTCAGCGTCTTGCCGGGCACGTACTCCATGGCGATGAAGATGCCGCCCCGGTGCTCGCCGACCTCGAAGACGTTGACGACGTTGGGGTGAGACAGCCGCGCCATCGCCTGGGCCTCGCGCAACATCCGGGCGTGCGCGGGCCCCGTGGCGTCCGGGCCGCCCGACGCCGACAGCAGCTTCAGCGCCACCTTGCGCTCGAGCTGCGGGTCGTACGCCGAGTACACCGCGCCCATGCCGCCGACGCCGAGGACGTCGAGGACGACGAAGCGGCCGAGGGTGGTGCCGCGCTCGAGGGCGGGCTCCTTGCCGTGCTCCTTCGCCCGTTCGAGCTCGCTGGCCGAGAGCTCGCGCGTCGGGGCCTCGGACACGCTCTCGCGCTTCTGCTCGACGACGGCGAGCTGGGAGCGACAGGTGTCACAGTCGGCGGCGTGGGCGCGCAGCTGCGACTCCTCGTCGGGCGAGAGCCGTCGCTCGGTGAGGGCTGCCCACTGTCGCGGTTCCACGTGCGCCATGGCTCGAGCCTGCGACTGCGCCCCCTTTCCCCGGGCGGACCTCGGAGCCGTTGACTGTACGGGAGGTCTGGGTGTGGTGGGCGACGAAATCCACGGGGGCGCGCTACGGTGCCCGCCATGTCGAGACGTCTGCTGCCGCTCGTCCTCTTCACCGCCGGGTGCGGCATGACGGTGTCCACCGGTCCGCAGTGCAAGGACGCGGGCGTGTCGTGCACCTCGACGTCGGAGTGCTGCCGCGGCGAGTGCCGCCTCGGCCTGTGCCTCGCCGCGTGCAAGCCGCTGGTGGAAGGGTGCGAGTCGTCGAACGACTGCTGCTCGGGCCTGTGCCGGGCGGGCGCGTGCGCGTGCGGGCAGACGGGCGAGGTGTGCGTGAATGGCGCGCGCTGCTGCTCGGGCGAGTGCGTGGGCGGCCAGTGCACGGACCCGTCGGGCTGCTCGGCGCCGGGCCGTGGCTGCGTGACGACGGGCGACTGCTGCATGGGCGCGAGCTGTTCGGGTGGGGTGTGCCGCGCGGGCAGCTGCAGGGTGTCGGGCGCGGCGTGCACCGAGACGAAGGACTGCTGCCAGGGCGCGTGCGTGTCGGGGCTCTGCCGGCCTGCCGCGTGCCTCGCGGCGGGCGCGATGTGCACCATGGACTTCGAGTGCTGCCAGGGCTTCTGCGGCCCGACGGGCACGTGCCGTTCGCAGTGCCGCATGATGGCCGAGCCCTGCGCGCAGCCGACCGACTGCTGCACCGGGCTCACCTGCTTCATGGGGGCCTGCCGCGGCGCCGGCATGTGCCTGCAGACGAACGCCGTGTGCACGGCGCAGAGCGAGTGCTGCTCGAACCGCTGCGTGAACGGGCGCTGTGAGGCGATGGGCTGCGGGATGACGAACGCCCCGTGCCTGATGACGTCGAACTGCTGCTCGTTCCAGTGCGTCGGCGGCCGGTGCCTGTAGCGTCTCCTCGCGAAATTTGACGGCGACCGCCGGTGCTCCTAGCTTGTCCCGCACACGAGAGATGGCGGTGGAGTCCGCCGAAACCGTGGTCCTTCGCGGCCGCCAATGACTCCTACGATGCCGACCGACGGCGCCGTAGGTGTTCTCGTGAGCCTCCGGCGCAGAGCAAGTGAGACGCCGCGTGACTCCTCAGCCCCCTCTCCCACCGTCGCCGACGAGGTCGCGCGTCGCCCTCGTCCGTGTCCACGACATGTCCCTGGAGCCGGCATGAGCCGCCGGGAGCGCTTCGCGGCCCTCGGCCAGTGGGTGGTGCTCGGGACGCTCGTCGGCCTTCTGTGCGGTGGCGCCTCGGCCGTGTTCCTCTGGCTGCTCGAGCGGGCGACCGGCTTCCGCGAAGGCCACGAGGTCGTCGTCTACGCGCTGCCCCTCGCCGGGCTCGTCCTCGGCTGGGGGTTCGAGCGCTTCGGGCAGTCCATCAAGGCTGGCAACAACCTCATCATCGACACGATTCACGACGACGGCCCCGAGCTTCCGCTGCGCATGGCGCCGATGGTGCTCCTCGGCACGGTCGTGACGCACCTCTTCGGCGGCAGCGCGGGCCGCGAAGGCACCGCGGTGCAGATGGGAGCGAGCCTCACGGACTGGGTGTCTCATCGCCTCCGGGTCGGCAGGCAGGTTCGCCGACAGGTGCTCGCGGCGGGCGTCGCCGGCGGGTTCGGCTCGGTCTTCGGGACGCCCGTCGCTGGCGCCATCTTCGGGCTCGAGTTCGTCGTGCTCGGGCGCCTGGAATACGACGCGCTCGTCCCCGCGCTCGTCGCCTCGGTGGTGGGAGACCTGACGACGCGCGCGCTGGGAATCAACCACACGCCCTACCCGGCCGCGCCCCAGGTGGCGCTCACGCCGCTCCTGCTCCTCAAGTGGCTCGTCTTCGCGGCAGCCGTCGCCCTCGTCTCGACCGTCTTCATCGAGCTGACCCACGCCCTCAAGAAGCGTGGCGAGCAGCACGTCCCCCGGCTTCCGCTGCGCATGTTCCTCGGGGGCATCGTCGTCGTCGGGCTGTGGAGGCTCGTCGGAACGAGCGACTACCTGGGCCTCGGTGTGCCGATGATCGTCCGGTCCTTCGAGGACCCGAACTTCCCCGCCTACGCCTTCGCGCTGAAGCTCGTGTTCACGGCGGTGACCCTCGGAGCCGGGTTTCCCGGTGGAGAGGTCACCCCCCTCTTCTTCGTCGGCGCCGCGCTCGGCAGCGCCCTCGCGCGCGTGCTGGGCATTCCCATCGAGCTCGGCGCGGGCGTGGGCCTCGCGGCGGTGTTCGCCGCGTCGTCGAACGCTCCGCTCGCGCTGTCCGTCATGGCGATGGAGCTGCTCGGCGCACCAATCTTCCCGCACGTCGTCATCGTCTGCGTGCTGGCCTGGCTGCTCTCGGGCCACCGGTCCATCTACCCGGCGCAGCGCCTGCTTCGTGGGAAAGGCGGCACCCGGCTTCCGGACCTGAAGGCGCTGCGCGACCTCCACGCGGCGCCGGCGCAGGGCGAAGCGCAGGAGCGCAAGCCCTGACGCCAACGGCGCGGGGCGTTGCGGCCGACGTGGCACCTCCCGCGCCCGCCCGGCGACGCGTCAATCGACGAGCCCGACCACCACCTCGGGCGTCGCGGCGAGGTCGCGGAAGCCCTGCCCCGCCGGGTGCACGCCGGGCAGGAACGGAAAGGCCGGGTCGTCGTTGAGCCACCGGGACGAGCCTCGCGCGAAGTCCACCTCGACGTTCCCGCGAGTGACGAGGCCAGGCGCGAGCTGCTCGCAGACCTGGTCGAAGACGAGGCGGCCTGCGACGAGGCGCGGCGCCGTCAGGTCGCCGGTCGCAGCCACGGGCAACTCGTACAGCACGAGCGGTGTCCCACCTGCCTTCGGGAACGCGCGGAGCCGTCGGGCCTCGACGACGACGACGTGGCCCGCGATGACGAAGAGCCCACGCGGCGAGTCGAGCCCGGTCGCGAGGGGCGTCGGCAGGCGGGAGGCCGGCAGCCGGAGCAACGCCGCGCCCTCAGTGACGAAGAGCGTGTCCTCCTCGTCGAACGCCGCCAGCCCGCCGGGCCGGGTCGAGACGAGGGCCGCCGGGCTCACCACGACGCCCGCGTCGGTCGCCCACGCGTACGTCCCGCGGGAAGAGCGCACGATGGGCGTCGAGGGCGTGGGAGCGAGCACGCCCGACGCGAGCGCCATCGCGGCCCGGTCCCAGGCCCCGGTGCTGAGCGTGCACCCGGTGGCTTCGCAGCTGACGACGTCGAAGCCCGCCTCCCGCAGCGTCAGCGCAGGGAGGGTGGCGGCCGGGGCCCCGGTGAAGAGGGTCGTCTTCACTCCCCCATCGACGGGAGCGCCCTCGAGCGTCACCGGCTGCGCAGCGGCGACGTCGGCGAGCTCGACGATGGCGACCCCCGCGCGAACGCCGTGCAGCCTGCGGATGAAGCGGGTCCCCGCCGTCGGCACGCTGGTGACGAGCGTGCTGCCGCCGTCGGGCCACAGCGCCATCACGCACTGCGCCGACGCAGGGCCTGAGCCTCCGAAGCAGGGCGCGGGCAGCCTGGGCGCGAAGGCCTTGCGACAGGCTGCGCTCGACAGCGGGCTCACGGCCGGCGCGGCGAGGAGCACGCCCGCGTCCGTGGCGGCGTCGTCGAGGTCCTGCACGCCCAGGACCGTCGCGCGCACCCCACACCCCAGACACGCAAGCACCATGGCGAGCGCAGGCAGACGGCGGCTCATGACCCGAGGGTGCCCGAACCGCGCTCGTTCCTTCACGAAAAGCGACCGCCGGGCAGCGAGATTCTGAAGACCGTGCCCGCCGGCGACGAGGCCGCCACGCGCACGGAGCCGCCGTGCCCCTCGACGACGCGGCGGACGACGGCGAGCCCCAGGCCGCTGCCGCCTCCTCCACGGCCGCGCGCGTCGCGGAGCCGGTGGAACGCCTCGAAGACGGACTCCCACTGCGCCTCGGGAATGCCGATGCCGTTGTCGCGCACCTCGATGACGGCGCGGCCCTGGTGGGCCGAGACCGACACCTCGAACGTCACCGGCGTGCGCTCGTTGTACTTCCGGGCGTTGCGCAGCAGGTTGAGGAAGGCCACCCTCATCCACGTCGGGTCCGCGTCGACGACCAGGCGCTCGGCCCCGGTCACCTTCACCTGCACGTCGGGCGGGGCGTCGGCCTCGAGCCAGCCGCGCACCTCTTCGAGCGCCCAGGGGTGACGGTGAAAGACGTCTCGGCCGCGCTCGAGGCGGTTGAACGAGAGGATGTTCTCGACCAGCGCCGAGAGCCCGTCGACCTCGGCGACGATGCGCTGAGGCCAGTCCTTCGCCTGGGGCACGCCTTCGACCTTGCGCTCGAGGGTCTCGGCCATCACCCGCAGCGACGCGAGCGGAGTGCGCAGCTCGTGGCTGACGGTGGCGACCAGCTCGCTGCGCGCCTCGACGAGGCGCTGCTCCCGGCGCTGCACTGCGAAGGCGAGCGCGACCATTCCGACGCCCAGCACGAAGGCGAGCGCCAGCAGGCCGAGCTTCAACGTCAGCGCGGCGCGACGGCTCTCCTCTGCGCGGGCCCACCGCCGGGACGCCACCTGCACCGTGAGCCCCTCGACCGGACCCGCAGAGGCAGTGGGCGTGAGCGAGTCGTCCGGCCCGAGCAGGCCCCGCTCGCGCATGGCCTGTTGCTGCGCCTCGAGGAGCGACGCAACCGACACCTCGACGCCGCGCACCTCGCGCCCGCCCCGAAGCACCCAGCCGCGCGCCAGGGTGAAGCCCTCGGGCGCCTCCGTCACCACCGGCGGCTGCCGACCCGCGATGGACGCGCACCGCCGCGCGAAGTCGTCCACCGGCACCTGCGCGCGCCGGCTCTGCCGCTCCACGACGCCGCAGACGCTGGAGAGCTCGCCGGGCGAGAGGCGCGCGCTCGACTGCAGGACGTCACGCTGCACCCCCGGCTCTCCGGGGCCGAAGCCGTCTCGCAGCACGCCCAGCAGCAACTGACGCGCGGGGCGGGCCTCACGCTGGAGCAGCTCGACCATCGCCAGCACCGTGGACACGTCGTCGCGCGGCGCGAGGCGATACTGCCGGCGGTGCGCGAGCAGCCCACGCACGGCGCCTTCGATGGCCGGCCGGTCGTTCTTCTCGAGGGCACGGCGGAGCGCGAGGACGAAGCGGCGGCGCTCGGCGGCGGGCGTGTCGTCGTCGGTGTCCAGCTCGACGCCCGCGAGCGCGGCCTCCATCGCCTCGACGATGCCCCGCTCCTGGCCTCGCGCCCGGCGGGGCAGCACCTCTTCTCCATCGCTCACGAGCAGCAGCGCGCCATCGTCGAGCAGCGGGTCAGAGACAGCCGGCTCCATCAGCGCGACCCCGACGCGCCACTCGTCCTCGAGCGCGCGGCGCAGCGTGGCCGACGCGTACGCCTCGAGCGCGCTCCGCTGTCCCCCGGTCTCGGCGCGCCTCGTCTCGTCCTCCTCGAGGAAGACGCCCACCAGGCCGACGAGGAACGCGCCCAGCACGCAGAGCCCCACCACGAAGGGCAGCGTTCGGCCGGGCCGGGCGCGCCGCTCCGCCACGCGTCACTCGATGACCGGCAGGCGGTCGAAGTCCATCGTCGCGAGCGGCGCCTTCGCCTCGAAGCGGTCGGGCCTGTGGTCGAGGGCCTTCGCGGTGCGGATGAGGCGGGCGAGCTCGACGACGTCGGGGCGCTGCGCGAGTGAGGGCGGCAGTTCGGCGAGCTCGGCCAGCAGCGTGTCCCACGTCAGCGCGCGGGCCCAGTAGCTGCCCCGCAGCTTCTCGGCGAAGCCCGACACCACCAGCGACAGGCGCGCGGGCGGCGTCGCGGCGCGGCGCTCGGCGCGGATGACCGACGTCGGCAGCGCGTGCTCGACGAGCTGCGAGGCGCCACCCACCGGAGCCTTGAAGCGCGCGCGGAAGAGGGCGAACGAGGGCGCGTCGGCCTTCGCCTTCAGCTTCACCTCGTAGATGGCGGTCACCGCGTGGCCCGCGCCGAGCTCGCCGGCGTCCACCTTGTCGTTGGCGAAGTCGCGCTTGTCGAGCAGCCGGTTCTCGAAGCCGAGCAGGCGGTAGCGCTCGACGACGGCGGGGTTGAACTCGACCTGCAGCTTCACGTCCTTCGCCACCACCTGGAGCGTGCCGGTGAGGTTCTCGACGAAGACGCGCCTGGCGGCGTCGAGCTTGTCGACGTAGGCGTAGTGGCCGTCGCCCATGTCGGCGAGGCGCTCCATCAGCACGTCGTTGTAGTTGCCCATGCCGAAGCCGATGGCCGACAGCGTGACGCCCTCGGACGCGCGGCCCTTCACCGTCTGCCAGATGCCGCCCGCGTCGGTGACGCCGTTGTTCGCCACGCCGTCGCTGCAGAGGATGACGCGGTTGATGCCGCCGGGCACGAAGCCCTTCATCGCGAGGTCGTAGGCGAGCGACAGGCCCGCCTGCACGTTGGTGCTGCCCTCGGGCTTGAGCGCGGCGATGCCCTCGAGAATGCGCTCCCTCTGCGTGGCCGGCGTGGGCGACAGCACGGTGTGCGCGGTGTCGCCGTAGACGACGAGGGACACCTTGTCGCGCGCGTCGAGCTCGTTCACCAGGAGCTCGAGCGACTGCTTCACGAGGCCCAGCCGGTTCTCCGACGCCATCGAGCCCGAGACGTCGATGGTGAAGATGAGGTGCGAGGGCTTGCGGTCGGCCTTCGCCACCTCGCGCGCTTTCACGCCGAGGTGCAGCACGTGGTAGCCCTTGCGCGACGGCGACGGAAACGCCTCGACCTGCACCGCGAAGGCCTGGTCCTTCGGCGCCTGGTAGCCGTAGTCGAAGGCGTTGACGAACTCCTCGACGCGCACGGCGGCCTCGTCGGGCAACGTGCCCCGCTCGAGGTAGCCGCGCACGAGCGTGTACGAGCCGGTGTCCACGTCGGCCGCGAAGGTGCTGACGGGCTCGGCCGTCGTCTCGATGGTGGGGTTGACGCCGTAGTCCTTGAGCACCATCGCGGGGACGCGGGTGGCGGTGTGGGGCTGGGGCTCGGGCTCTTCGGTCGTCGGCGTGAGGATGGGCGGCTGGCTGGGCCGGTAGTCCTGGACGCGGGCGTGTTCGGGGCTCTTCAGCGCGCACGCGTTGACGATGACCAGCGTGCCGGCGAGGAGTGTTCTGGTGAGGGGCTTCGTCATGTGGGGACCTCCGGTGGGTGATGCCGGAATGGTCGTTCGACGGCGCGCCGAGTGTGGCACCGCGGCCTCAGCAGATCTTCATGGTTTCTTCACGACGAGGTAGGCGGCCTTCATGCGCTCGGTGCGGCACGTCATCTGGGACTGGAACGGCACGTTGCTGGACGACGCGTGGCTCTGCGTCGAGGTGATGGCGGACCTGCTCGAGGCGCACGCGCTGCCGCCGATGGACGCAGCCCGCTACCAGGACCTCTTCACCTTCCCCGTCGTCGACTACTACCGGCGCCTCGGCTTCGACTTCGAGCGGGCGCCGTTCGAGCAGGTGGGCACCGCCTTCATCCACGGCTACCAGGCGCGCCAGCACGAGTGCCGGTTGCAGGAGGGCGCGCACGCGGTGTTCGACGCGCTCTCGGCGCGGGGCGTGCCGATGAGCATCCTCTCGGCGAGCCAGCAGTCGCGGCTCGAGGCGCAGGTGTCGCACCTCGGCATCACCGGGCGCTTCGTCAGGCTCATCGGGCTCGACCACCACTACGCCGACGGGAAGCTCGAGCTGGGGCGCCGGTGGGTGGCCGAGCTGGGCGTTCCTGCCGACGAGGTGCTGCTGGTGGGCGACACGGACCATGACCTGCACGTGGCGCAGGCGCTGGGGCTTCGCTGCCTCATCGTGCCGAGCGGCCACCAGTCGCGGGAACGGCTCGAGCGGGCAGGGGCCACGGTACTGGACGACCTGAGGGCGCTGCTCGACGAGCTCGGCTGAGCTGTCGGGTCGTCTTCGCGAGTCCGTGCGCTCGTGAGCAGCGCGAGTGAGGGCTTCAGCGCGCCCGAGCGACGACTGGCGCGAACGCCACCTCCGGTGAGGCGGGCCTCGTCAGGCCCTCGCGGTGGGCGTCGTCAGGCAGGCCATGCGCTCCGCCGCCCCTCACCTCCGTCGAGCCTCCGCCGCCCAGGTGGCGCGCGCGGCGTGAGCGCAGCTTTCTTCTCCCGTCCACATTGAAGGGCTGACCGCTGGAGCGGCGCTGGGGCTTGCACCTCCGGTCCTCGGGTTCGATTCCCGATCGGTCCACTTCACCCTGCCCTGTCCGGCGGAGCCGGCGCCGTGGTTGCGAGCCACGGCCTTCGCGGAGGTTCGACTCCTCCACGGGGCGCTTTCCTCGGGCGCCGGCCGTGGCACGCTCGCTGTCGTGAACTCAACGAACCGGACCGCACGGTGAAGAGCGTCCTGTGGGTTGGTGTCGTGCTGGCGGTGCTGACCGGCTGTAGCTCGTCGCCAGTCTGTGACGCGAGGACGTGCGCCGTGGGGTGCTGCTCGCTCGAGGGCCTGTGCCTTGCGGGCGCGAGCGTGACGTCGTGCGGGCGAGGCGGCCAGCGGTGCGAGTCCTGTGCGGCGGACCGCCTGTGCAGCGCTGGCGTGTGTGAGCCATTCGGCTCGGCGGGCGCGGGCGCGGGCGGGGGCTCGAGCGGCGGCTCGGCGGGCGGTCTGGCCGTCGGCGGAGGCTCCGTCGGCGGTGGCTCGAGCGGCGGAGCAGCGGGCGGTCTCCCCGTCGGCGGAGGCGCCGCGCCGGACGCGGGAGTGAGGTGCAGCCGGGTGCCCGTGGGGAGGCCCTCGACCGACCCGTGGGCTCGCGAGCGCACGACCGTCGACCAGCCCGATGACGAGCCGGGCGCCGCCCAGGTCCACGTGCTCTACCTCGAGCCTGCCGACCGGACCGCGACGAGACAGCTCGACGTGGAAGGCGACCTTCGCCGGTCGATCGCTGCCTTCACCCTGTGGCTCGCAGCGCAGACCGGCGGCCCGCGGATCCGCTTCGACACGTGCGATGGCGCCGTCGACATCACCTTCGTGAAGCTGAGCGTGAACGAGCTCGAGCTGGCGAGCGGGCTCAACAGCGCGCGGCCCGGCGTGGCGTTCATCCGCGAGCGGCTGCGCGACCTCGTTCTGAGCAGGTTCAGCGAACCGAACAAGCTCTACCTGCTCTTCTACGAAGGGCTCGCTTACGGCTACTGCGGTGGCGCCTCGTACCCGCCCCAGCTGAGCGACCACTACACGGCCATCTACCGGGGCGGCATCTTCGCGGCGACGTTCGTGACGGCAGCCACCGGCGCCGGGCAGACGGCGGTCCCGGTCGACTCGACGGCCTCGCTGCCCGCGGCGCCGTTCGACGCCTCGCTCGGCTCCCAGCAGGTGCGGGTCATCGCGAAGACCGCGACCTCGGTCACCGTCAGCGCTCCACTGGGAGGCTCAGTGACGCCGCACACCACGCTGCGGGCCATGACGACCATCCCCGAGTGTCGCGCCAACGCGCTGTCCCCGGACGGACAGGCACTGGGGTATGCAGAGTTCGCGACCCTGCACGAGCTGCTGCACCCGCTGGGAATCGTCGGGAGCGGCGCCACGGACTTCGCGCAGTCCCCTGTCGCGCCGGGGCACCTGGCGTTCACGAACCCGGCTGGGGGTGACGACCTCATGTACCAGGGCACCCAACCGTGGACCTGCAGCACCGCTGCGCCGAACGCCGCCGCCTCGCGGTGTCGGCTCGACCCCTCGCGGCGGAACTACTGGGGCGTGGGCAATCGAACGAACGTCGTGGACCTCGCGCGCAGCGCCTTCTTGTCGCCGACGCCCGCGCAGCCGCAGCTGCCTCCCGGCTGGTAGGTTGAGGTCCCGGTCTTCCCCGCTTCGTCACCGGCACGTCATGCCCTGCCTCGCGACGGAACATGGGTCTCGCGGTCGTTGTTGGAGAGGCATGTTCTCGAACGAGCGACGTGCCTCCAGACGAGCCCTGCTTCCCCTGGTCGTGATGGCCTCAGTCTTCGTGCTGCCGACGTACCGCGCCTGCAGCGACGAGCCGCTGCACAGCCCGGCGCACTTCGTGTCCGACCCGGTGGCGGCCGCGTGGATCGCCCCGTCCTTCCTCGTCGCGGGCTTCCTCGCGTTCCTCACCGCCCGCGCGCTGCGGAAGAAGGAGGTCGACCTGACGACCCGCCGGCTCGGGCTGCTCGTGGTCGCGGGGCTCGCGGCGTCGACGCTGCTGGGCTCGTTCGTCACCACGTCCCTCACGAACTCCCCGTGGCCCTTCGCCTTCGTCGGCGCGGCGGTGGCGGGGGCGGTGCTGGTGCTGCGGCGCGCGCGGGGCCGCCCTGGCTTCAAGGTGTGGGAGCACCTGCTCGCCGCGTTCGCGGTCGTGGTGGCGACGGCAGGCCCTGCGCTCGTGCTGGGTGGGGAGCTGCTCTTCGGCAACCGCGCGCTCGTCGGCCCCGGCGGCTGGCTCTATGTCGGCGCCCTCGCGGCCCTGCTGCCCATCACGCTCGGCGCGGTGGCCGCCTCCCGCCGCTGAGCTGTCAGGCACGCGTCGTCCCCACGAGCACGCGCTCCGCCGCCCTTCACCTCCGTCGAGCCTTCGCCGCCCAGATGCCGCGCGCGGCGTGAGCGCAACTTTGTGGGCTCGGCAGGCGCGGCGCCGGAGCTTGCACCTCTGGTCTTCGGGTTCGACTCCCGATCGGTCCACTCCTCTTCACCTGCCCTGTCCGGCGGAGCCGGCACCGTGGTTGCGATCCACGGGACGCACGGAGGTTCGACTCCTCCACGGGGTGCACGCACGACGCCGTGACGCCGACACCTTGCGTCGGCGATGACTCACGGCTCCGCGCCGAGCCGCAACGGCGCCACCTCCGAGGCTGGCGACTGACCGTCACGCTCGAGGCAGCTGCGCCACGCCGCGCGCGCCTCATCGCGACGCCCCAGATGCGCGAGGGCGTCTCCATGCTCGAGCCACCCTGCTCCGCCCTGCCACCGGTACTTCGAAGCCGCGGCTCGCTCGAAGCACTGAATCGCGTCGTCGTACGCAGCGCGCGCGAAGGCCAGCTGCCCGCGAAGCAGACTGACGTTCCGCTTCGACGACTCCCGCCGCGCGACCTGCTCGGCCTCGTCGAGGGCGGCGGACGCAGCGACCCAATCCCGCGCCGCGAAGTCGACCGCGAAGACGGAGAAGTACCACTCGGCCTTGAAGTGCCCGAGCGCGCTGGACAGGCGCTCGTGCTCCCCCAGCTCGCGCCGGGCCTCATCGAGGCGCCCCAGCTCGGCAAGCACCCAGGCGCGATGGGCGGCACGTCCTGCGCGCACCAGGGCGTTCCCGTTGTTGGCCAGCGCGACATGCTGGAGCGCCTCTTCGAGCCGGCCCAGGCAGGCGAGCGCCTCTGCTTCATTGATGAGAATCAGACTCGCTTGAAAGCCCGACCCGTCCTCGGTCCAGTTGACGGTTCTCACCGGCTTTGACCCCTCTGCGGGGAAGTTTCTCACGAGCATTGACCCCCCTCGGGGTGGGGATTCTCAGGGGCATTGACCCCTCTGCACCTGCGCGACGCGGCTAGGCCGCCCGCACCAGCCATGTCGGC
>JAEUJQ010000088.1 GCA_016793095.1 Myxococcaceae bacterium
CGCACAGCTCGACGCCAACGTGTACCGACAGGTCACCGTCGGCACCCGGCTGCCGACGAACGAACTGCCGAAGGTCAGCTGACCCAGGCCGAGTCCGCGCTCGTCAAGCCCTCACACGACGGTGATCGTCGAACGCTTACGTCCATCGAGGTCCTGGTCCGCGACGCCGGCGGGAACCGGCGCGCCTTGATCGATCGGCGCGGCGCCCGGCCGCAGGTGCAGATCGCCGCTCCCCGGTGCCACGAACATCGCCCCCGTCGCGTTCGACAGGTTCCCCGCCTGGGTCGCCATCGCGCCGTCACGCTGCTGCTGCCGGTGCGACGTCAGGTTGTTCGTCACCGTCGCCGTCGTCCCCGCGAAGCGCCACTCGATCGACGACGACCTCGGCGCCTGCGTCGAGAACACCGTGTTGTGCACCACCCGCACGTTCCCGCACACCTGCTCGAGCCCGATGCCCGTGTCGAAGCCCGCTCCCGATGACTGTAATTGGCTGTCATTGGTCACGATTACGTTGTTACGAATGACGCCGCCCACCGCGCCGTAGTTCGTCACGCCGGGACACGGGTTGTCGGCGTAGGTGCGCCCCACCGTCGCGCCGCCCAGCCCGAGCCCGATGCCCCGCGCGTTGTCCACCAGCACGTTGCGCTCGATCGTCCAGTCGCGGCAGCCCTTCCAGCAATGAATGCCGTGCTCGCTCAGGCCCGCCGGGCACCAGAACCCCTCGATGCGGTTGTCACGGATCGTCCACCCACGAGCCGCGTGCGCGTCGAGTCCGCCCGTGTAGCAGTTGTCCCGAATGCGCGTGCGCCCCGCCGCCGTCAGCCGCATCAGCGAGCACGCCACCGTCCCGTCGTTCATCGTGTACATGAACGCGCCGTCGCCGTTCACCTTGAGCGCCTGCTGCCCGGGGTCGATCAACCGCACGCGGTAGATGCGCACGCCAGACACGCTCGTCGGGTTCGTGAACGCCGGGATGACGTGGATCGGGTGATCGTACGCGCGCTGCACGGTGATGTCCGCGAACGTCACGTCGTTCGCCGCGATGTTCACGATGCTCTGGCCGTTCCCCGTCGCGTAGTTGCCGTCGAAGATCACCCGCGTGGCGTCGCCGCTCCGCCCGCGCAGCGTCAGCCCCGGCTTGTCGATGTACACGTAGTTGCCGCCGCTGAAGTCGTACGTGCCGTCCTCGACCAGGATCGTCGCGCCCGGCTGCGCGTTCTGCAGCGCCGTTCGCAGCGCCGCCACCGTGCTCACCACCACTGCGTTCGCCGGAGGGGCCGGAAGGGCAGGGCACGGGTCGAACGCTCCGCCCGCGTTGCCGCCGGCCGTGGCCCCGCCTGCGCTCCCACCAGCTGCGGTCCCGCCGGCCACGCTCCCTCCACCCGCGCTCCCGCCACCCACGCTCCCGCCACCCACGCTCCCGCCACCCACGCTCCCTCCACCCACGCTCCCTCCACCCACGCTCCCTCCACCCACGCTCCCGCCGCCCCCCGCGAACCCTCCAGCATCGGGTGACACCACCACCGGAGAGCAGCCGAGCACTGCAACGACGGCTACGAGCAGGGATCGCATGGGGCCGCAGCCTATCCTGCGCTCAGGTCAAATCCGCGGAAGCTGCGGGATGCGCTCGAAGTCCGTGTCGCGCGTGAAGAGTGTCGCCCCATGCTGGAGCACCAGCGCAGCGATCCACACGTCGTTGATGGGAATCGGCGTGCCCTGGCGCTTGAGCTGGAGCTTCAGCTCCGCGTACCGCACCGTCGTGTCCTCGTCACACCGAAGCACCTCGACGCGCGGTTGATCGAGAAAGCGGATGAGGGTGGCTTCGTTCTCGCGTCCCCTGGTGCCGTTCAGGAACCCGAACCGGAGCTCGGCGAGCACCGGCACGGGGATCAAGATCCGCTCCGCCAGCTTCACCAACCGGACAGCGCGCGCCTCGGCGTCCATCATCAGGCGGTAGGCGTTCGTGTCGAGCGCGAGCCTCACGCCCAGTCCTTCGGGTCCACTCGTCGCTGCTCCGCCAGGGCCCGATCAACCGCCTTGTCTTCGACCCAACTGCCGAAGAACTCGTCGAGGTCGTCGTGCTCCTTCGGCTCAGCTCCAAGGCCTGCCTCCGACTCGAGCGCCTGGAGCACGAGCGTGTTCAGGCTGACTCCCCGCTCGGCGGACTTCTTTCGAAGCGCGCGATCGAGCCGGCTCGGGACGCCGCGGATGGTGTACTGGTGTGCCTTCGCGCTCATGCCTGCATGATGGCGGCCAGGTGCAGGCATGGTCAAGCCGCGCTCGCTGGCGAGCCGAGTCCTGAAGCGCACCGACGTTTTGCGCGACTCGCGGCGCGCTGAGGCGCTATGTCGCCGCCCCATGCGCTTCGACACCCTCACCATCCACGCAGGCCAGGAGCCGGACCCCACCACCGGCGCCATCATGACGCCCGTCTACTTCACCTCGACCTACGTCCAGGCGGGCCCGGGCGAGCACAAGGGCTACGAGTACTCGCGCACGCGGAACCCCACCCGCACCGCGCTCGAGGCCTGCCTCGCCTCGCTCGAGGGCGCGAAGTTCGGCTTCGCCTTCGCCTCGGGCCTCGCCGCCACCGACTGCCTCATGCACCTGCTCGAGACCGGCGACCACGTCGTCGTCTCCGATGACGTCTACGGCGGCACCTTCCGCCAGTTCGACAAGGTCTTCCGCCGCATGGGCCTCTCGTTCTCCTTCGTCGACATGACGAACCCCGAGAACATCGAGAAGGCGATCACTCCGAAGACGAAGATGATCTGGGTCGAGACGCCCACCAACCCCATGCTCAAGCTCATCGATCTCGCGCGCGCGGCCGAGATCGCGAAGAAGCACAAGCTCGTCAGCGTCTGCGACAACACCTTCATGACGCCGTACTTCCAGCGCCCGCTGGAGTTCGGCTTCGACCTCGTCACCCACTCGACCACGAAGTACCTGAACGGCCACTCGGACGTCGTCGGCGGCTTCACCTGCACCAACGACCAGGCCCTCGCCGAGAAGATCGCCTTCCACCAGAACGCCGTCGGCGGCACGCCCGGCCCGATGGACTCGTTCCTCGTGCTGCGCGGCGTGAAGACGCTGCACCTGCGAATGGAGCGCCACCAGCAGAACGCCTTCAAGGTCGCCGAGTGGCTCGCGAAGCACCCGCTCGTGAACAAGGTGACGTACCCGGGCCTCACGACTCACCCACAGCACGACCTCGCGAAGCGCCAGATGAAGGGCTTCGGCGGCATGATGACCTTCGACATGAAAGGCGGCCTCGAGAACGCGCGCCGGTTCCTCAAGACGGTGAAGATCTTCGCCTGCGCCGAGTCGCTGGGCGGCGTCGAGTCCCTCATCGAGCACCCGGCGATCATGACCCACGCCTCGGTGCCGAAGGAGAACCGCGAGAAGCTGGGCATCACCGACGGCCTCATCCGCCTTTCGGTCGGGATCGAGGACGCGCAGGATCTGATCGACGATCTCGATCGCGGCTTCAAGGCGGTGTGACGAAGGCCGGGGTGCGCTAGAAACCCGCCCGTGACGTTCCTCGCCGTCCTCAGCCTGCTGGCTGGCGTTCCACTGCCTCAAGAGTGCGAGCCCCCGCCGCTCCATGACGTCGCGCCGCTCAAGACGTTCGCGCAGAAGAGCGGCACGCTGTCCGTCGGCCTCGACTCGGTCGCGACCTGGTGCTTCGACTCCGGCGGTGCGTGGACCGGCGGCCAGCGCCCCGAGCCCGGCAAGAAGCCGAAGCCGATCGATCCCAAAGCCCCGCCCGTCGGGGACTGCGCGCGCGCGTTGACCTCGTGCGACGACGCGAAGGCCGCGCTCACGGACGAGCTGATGCAGGCGCTGCTCGACGCGCTCGGCGATCTCGAGCGGCCCTGGCGCGGTCAGAAGTACCCGCCCAGGCGCACGGGCCTCAACGAGCGCCCGCCCACGACCGTCAACTGCAAGGAGCGATCTCGGCCCGATCTCTTCTCGCAGGCGCAGGCGCGCATGGATCTCGCCCGCCTCGCCTCGACCGTGCAGAACGAATACGCGAACTACAAGACGTGGCTCTTCGCGCGCGGGCTCGAGTGCGCCCAGCAGGTGAAGAGCGGGCGGGTCGATACGACGCGGGTGGCGATCTCGGTCGATGCTCCGGTCGGGCCAGGGACGGCGGGCGGGGCTGCGGGCAAGGGAATCGCAGGAGGAACCGCGGTGGTCGCGACATCGGCTGGCACGGGAACGACCACCGCTCCGTCTGGAACGTCCACCGGAACCGCTGCGCCTGCGACGGTTCCAGGCAGCGCGAGCGCGGCTGGCGCGACCGGCTCGACGGGGGCGTCAGGTGGAACGTCGGGAGTCGGCAGCGCGACGGGGACGTCCGGCACGACGGTTGGCGCGACAGGGACGGGAACGCGGGGCACGACGGCCGGTTCGACGGGCTCGACGGGGGGACCGGGGGGGACGTCTGGCATCGCCGGCACGGCAGGCACGACGGCGACGGGCACGACCGTCGGCACGACGGGCTCCACCGGGAAGCCGGGTGGCGTGTCAGACACCCCAGCGGCGACAGGATCGATCGCGACGCCAGGTGGGACGTCGGGCGCCGCTGGGACTGCCGGCTCGACTGGAACGGGCGCCACGGCCGGCGCGACAGGCTCGACGGGGGCTCCGGTGGGGACGACCGGGACGACGGTTGGCGCGACCGGAACGACGGGTACAGCCGGCGCGACGGGATCGACCGGCCCTGGCGGCTCAGCGAAGTCCGGGCTCTCCACCGCGGCCAACCCCTCGGGCACCCCAGACATCGGCGCGGCGCCGGTCGTGCCTCCCCCGGTGGTGACGACGACCTCCGGTTCGCTCGGAGCGGCAGGCGCGACTTCCCCCGCCACCCCTGCCGAGGCAGCCCAGCCACCTGCGAACCCCCTGCTCGAGACCTGGCGCTCGCTCGCCTCTCAGCGCGCCAGGCTGGAGCTCGATCGCGACTACACGCTCGGCTTCCTCGCCTCTCGCGAGCTGCGCGACTGTCGCTGCCAGCGCTCGAGCCCGGCCGGCATCGTCACCCGCCTGGAGTCAGGAGAGGGCACCGCGCAGCTCGAGGCCGACAACCAGCGCGCCGTCGCCTGCGAGCACTGCCTGCAGAACGCCTTCGCCGCCTGGCGCGGTCGCGTGCAGAAGCAGTGCGCGCTCATGGGCGAGCTGAGCGAGTACGAGCTCGAGGTGCTGCAGCGCAGCGACGACGGCAACGGCATTCCCCCTCGGTGCTGGCAGGACATCGTGGCGAAGAAGGGCCTCGACGCCGGGGTCTTCCTGGCGACGCCGGCGATCACCGCCAGGCCTCCGCCGGTGCAGACGACGATGACGGTGCCGCTGCCCGTCGCCGACGCGGGCACGAAGACGCTCGTCTCTGCCGGCCCGGTGCAGCCGCTCACGCCACCACCCACGGGCATGCCTCGCTTCGAGCCGACCAGCACGCTCGCTGACGGCTTCTTCCGCCCCAACGAGCCCGCGCCGATTCCCCTCCGCGAAGACGGCCGCCTCTACGTGCGCGTCTTCATGAGCTCGACCTGCGCCGCTGACGTGCTGCCCGGACCCGTGCTCGCGCGCACCGGCGACCTGCTGCTGATCCCCTACGGCGCGAAGCAGCTCTCGCTGCGGAGCCCCTGCGGTGGCCTCGCCGAGGTCTACTGGGGCCGCGAGCCGACGCCGCGCGTCTCAGAGGTGTTCGGTCGCAATCAACCGCTCCACCTTCAGTTCAGGCCTCAGTGACGATGGAGCACGTGCCCGGCAAGCTGGTGAAGGGCGTCTTCCAGCGCGTGCTGTTCCCCGACCTGTCGGCCGAGCTGATCACCGAGCTCGCCGGCGCGGGCCTCGACCTCTCGATCCCCGTGAAGGACGCGTACCCCCGCCCAATCTGGTACCGGTCCATCGAGCTCACCGCCGCCTCGCTCTACCCCGAGGGCGACCCACCCGCGCGGCTGCGCCAGCTCGGCCGTCACGTCATCGAAGCGCTCGACTCCCGCAAGCTGGTGAAGGGGCCGTGGCTGGGAATGGCGAAGCTCATGGGCCCGCGGCGCGCGCTCAAGCAGGCGGTGGAGCACGGGGCGCAGTACTCGCCGATCCACCTCGACATCAGGGAGCGCTCCTCGAAGGAGCTCGAGATCACGGTCGCCGAGGACCAGCAGACCGAGTTCCTGGCTGGCCTGCTCGAGGGGCTGATCGGGATCCTCGGCGGCAAGGCTCCCCACGTGAAGGTGCTGTCCACGGCGAACGGTCGCGCGGTGATGGCGGCCACCTGGCGGTAGCGATGGGCTCGTTGTTCCCGGTGCTCGAGCAGCCAGACGAGCGCGTGGTGCTGCGCGTCGGGGCCGAGACGTTGACCGCCCACCAGCTCGCCCGTCGCGTCGCCGCGCACGCGAAGCGGTTGGACCAGGCAGGGGTCGCTCGCGGCGCGCACGTCGGCGTGTGGACCCAGCCGGCCCTCGACACCTGTGTCTCGTTGCTCGCCAACGCCGCGGCGGGGTTCGTCAGCGTGCCCCTCGACCCGAAGCTGGGCCCGCGAGAGCTGGGCCACGTCCTCACCGACTCCAGGCCGGTGCTCACGCTCGCCGCCGCCCCGGAGTCCCTCAAGGACACGCTCGGCGTCCCGGTGCTCGCGACGAGCTCTGAAGCGTCCGACGGCTCCGTCGAGTGGCGTCAGGCCGATCGCGCGCCGCTGCTCGTGCTCTACACCTCGGGCACGACCGGGCTGCCGAAGGGCGCCCTCATCGCGGCGTCGGCGGTGGCGTTCGATCTCGACGGCCTCGCGCAGGCGTGGGCCTGGACACACGAGGACACGGTCGTGCACGCGCTGCCGCTCTTCCATGTGCACGGCCTGGTCCTCGGGCTCTTCGGCGCGCTGCGCACGGGCGGAGCGCTCCACTGGCTGCCGAGGTTCGAGCCGTCGCTCGTGGCCGGGGCGCTCGCGGCGCGGCGCAGCGTCTTCTTCGCGGTGCCGACCATGTACCACCGGCTGTCCGAGGCGGCGGCGACCGACGGCGCGATCGTCCGCGGGCTGCAGTCGGCGCGACTCCTGGTGAGCGGCTCCGCGGCGCTGCCGCACCGCGATCAACAGCGCCTCGAGCAGCTCACCGGCAAGCGCGTGCTCGAGCGGTACGGGTTGACCGAGACGCTGATCAACACGGCAGTGCGGGCCAACGCCCCGTTCCCCGCGGGCTCCGTCGGCCAGCCGGTGGACGGGGTCGAGCTGAAGCTGGTGGACGACGCGCGACAGGCCGTGCCCCATGGCGCGATGGGCGAGGTCGCGGTGCGGGGGCCCAACGTCTTCCTGGGGTACCTGAACCGTCCCGACGCGACGCACGCGGTGCTCGACGCCGACGGCTGGTTCTTCACCGGCGATCTCGGCGCCGTCGATGAGGCTGGGCACCTGCGCATCGTGGGCCGCCGCGCGACCGATCTCATCAAGTGCGGCGGCTACAAGGTGGGCGCGGGCGAGGTCGAGGCGGCGCTGCTCGAGCACCCGCTGGTGCGTGAGGCCGCCGTGGTGGGCCGGCCCGATCCCGATCTCGGCGAGCGCATCGTCGCCTTCGTCGTGGTGGCGGGCCCCGTGGAGCCGAAGGCGCTGGAGGATCACGTCGCCGCGCTGGCCTCGCCGCACAAGCGCCCGCGCGAGGTGCACGTCGTCGCTGAGCTGCCCCGCAACGCGATGGGCAAGGTCGTGAAGAGCCGGCTGCCCTGACCCGGAAATCGCCCCGGAAAATCTCCGTGAATGTGCAGGGGCGCTCGCTGCACTCACGCGCACACACGACACTGGCGGACTTCGGGAGGGCCGGTCGCCGCGTCGCGTTGCCCTGGGCAGCCGCCCGGGATCAAGGGGAACACCAACATGACGAGGCGTGATGCGTGTCCGCGCTCCGCGGTGCACGGGATGGTGTGGGCTGTCGTGATGATGGGCGTGGTCGCTGGCTGCGCCGACTCGGGGCCGAGGCTGCAGCTCCAGGTGCCGAAGTCGCCGCGCTCCAGCTCGGCGGCGCTGGGGAGCAGCACGACCCCGAGCGTGCCGGCGAACGCCACCTTCGATGCGCCGGTCATCGATCCGAACACCTGGAGCGGGACGCCGATCGGCACCGGCTCCTTCACGGTCGCGCTCTCGCCGTCCATCTCGGGTGCGCCGAGCAGCATCGCCTTCACGGATCCGCAGGCCGGCGATCGCTTCGTCTTCATCGGCGACTTCTCGGCCCCGACTGGCACCGCGCTCGCGCTCATCTCCGACACCGCCTGGGTCGTCGGCACCACCACGCTGAACGGCTCGTCGAAGACCGCGGTGGTGTTCGACCCCTCGACCGGCAACGTCACCGCCGTCGCGTCCGCCGGCACCGTCACCCTCACCGCCGCGGGCAGCGCGCTCGGTCAGCGCGTCACCGGCACCCTGTCGGCGTCCTTCGTGCCCTCCACCTCGGCGCCGCCCCAGTGCGTGGTGGACGCCGACTGCGCGAGCCAGGAGCGCTGCCAGAGCGGCCAGTGCGTGCGCGTCACGCCGGCCGGGTGCACCTCGAACGCGCAGTGCGCGCCGGGGCAGGTCTGCCAGTCGGGCGCGTGCATCGCCGCTCCCCCGCAGGACGCCGGGCCCGCCCCCGCGTGCGTCATCGACGCTGACTGCGCAGTGAGCGAGCGGTGCCTCTCGGGCCAGTGCGTCGCGGTTACGACCGGCTGCACCTCGAGCGCCCAGTGCGCGCGGGGAGAGCAGTGCGTCGCCGGCCAGTGCGTCGCCTCGCCCGCGGGCTGCACCTCGAGCGCGCAGTGCGCGTCGGGCCAGCAGTGCGTCGCCGGTCAGTGCGTCAGCTCGCCCTCGGGCTGCACCTCGAACGCCCAGTGCCCGCGTGGGCTGGTCTGCCAGGCCGGTCAGTGCGTCTCCACCGGCCCCGCCTCGTGCACGCCGAAGCAGGGCAGCGGCGGCTACTCGGGCTCGTTTGGCGCGGTGAACACCTGCTCGGCGCTGGGCTCCGGAGCGGTCTCGCTCACGAACGCCGTCGCCGCCCTCGACGACGACCAGGGCCAGCTCGCGCTCTTCATCGTCGATCCGAACACCCAGCGTGATGGCCTCATCGTCGAGCTCAACGCGTGCCCGTCCGGCCCGGGGAGCGCCACCGGCCTCTCGGCGACGCTGTACTCGACGAGCCAGACGACCGGCGGCGTCGTGCTCTCGGCGATGGTGCCCGGCACGGCGTCCATCCAGTGGACGCAGGTGGGCGCGACGATCGGCGGTTCGGTCAGCGTCAGCTTCGGCGCCGGCGGGACGGTCACCGGCACCTTCACGGTGCAGTAAGCAACTCATCCACCGACCCCGCGGCTGGGGCCTCGTCACCGGGGCTCCAGCCGCGTCGTTCCGCGACACGACGGCACCGATAATCCGGGCTCATGAATCCGCTTGCGAGCGCGACCCTTTCCCGACAGAGGACCGGGCATGAGCACCGAGGCTTCCGCCATCGCGAAGGTCCAGAAGGCGATCGCCGAGATCCGCAAGGGCCGTATGGTCGTCGTCACCGATGACGAGGGCCGGGAGAACGAGGGCGATCTCGTCATGGCCGCCGAGAAGGTGACGCCCGGCGCGATCACCTTCATGGCGCGCGAGGGCCGCGGCCTCATCTGCCTGTCGCTCACCGAAGAGCAGGTTCGCCAGCTCAACCTGCCGCTGATGGCGACCGACAACACCTCGCCCTTCCAGACCGCCTTCACCGTCAGCATCGAGGCCGCCCAGGGCGTCACCAGCGGCATCTCGGCGGCCGATCGCGCCCACACCATCCGCACCGCGATCCGCGCCGACGCGAAGCCCGCTGAGCTCTCGCGGCCCGGCCACGTCTTCCCGCTGCGCGCCCGAAACGGCGGCGTGCTGGTGCGGCCCGGCCACACCGAGGTGAGCGTCGATCTCTCCCGCCTCGCCGGCCTCACGCCCGCGGGTGTCATCTGCGAGGTGATGAACGACGACGGCACCATGGCGCGCCGGCCCGATCTCGAGCGCTTCGCCCGCCGCCACGGCCTGCACCTGCTCTCGGTCGCCGACGTGGTGGCCTACCGGCTCGCCCACGAGCGCCTCGTCCGCCGCATCGGGGAGACCTCCGTCACCCGCGAGCCGTGGGGCGAGTTTCGCGCATACGCGTACGCCACCGACGTCGACACCACCGCTCACCTCGCGCTGGTGAAGGGCGATCTCAGCGGCAAGCGGCCCGTCATCACCCGCATCCACCGCACCACGCTGCTCGGGGACGTGATGGACGCGTGCGCTGGCGAGAGCTCGCTGCAGCAGGCCTTCCGGCGCATCTCCGTCGAGGGGCGCGGCGTCATCGTCGTGCTGCAGAAGCACGTGTCGGGGCTCGAGGCGCTCGCCCTCAAGCCGCCCAGCAACGAGCAGCAGGTGCCCGGGAAGAGCGGGCAGACGCGCCTGCAGGAGTTCGGCGTCGGCGCCCAGATCCTCCAGGATCTCGGCGTCAAGCGGCTGCGCCTGCTCACCAACACGGCGAACACCATCATCGGCGTCGAACGCTACGGGCTCGAGGTCGTCGAGCAGTTGCCCCTGGGCGGTGCAGGCGTGGTGCGCAAGAAGCCCGGTAGCTCCGGGCGTCGTTCATCGGTAGGGTGAGCTCACATGCCACGCTTCTTCGAAGGAAACCTCGTCTCGCCGAAGGGCCGGTTCGCGATCTGCGTCAGCCGCTTCAACGGCTTCATCACCGAGCAGCTCCTCTCGGGCGCGATCGACGCGCTGCTGCGCCACGGCGTGGCCGACGGCGACCTCGACGTCTACCGCTGCCCGGGCACGTGGGAGCTCACCGGCCTGGTGCGACGCGTCGCCGACTCGAAGCAGTACGCCGGCGTCATCGCGTTGGGCTGCGTGATTCGCGGCGGCACCCCGCACTTCGACTACGTCGCCGGTGAGGTCGCCAAGGGTATCGGCCAGGCCACCCTGAACGCGGACGCCGCGGTCACCTTCGGCGTGCTCACCACCGACTCCATCGAGCAGGCGGTGGATCGCGCGGGCGTGAAGGCCGGCAACAAGGGCGCCGAGGCCGCCGTCGCGTGCATCGAGCTGGTGAACCTCTACGCGCGCCTGGGAGCGAAGTAGGCGATGGGCAGCCGTCGCACCGGCCGCGAGCGCGCGCTCCAGGCGCTCTACCAGCTCGACCAGAACGACAAGGCCACGCCTGCCGACGCCGTCGAGGCCGCCTGGGCTGCCTCCGACGATCAGCCGCGCGATGACACCGCCCACGCCTTCGCCACCGAGCTCGTCGCCGGCGTGCGCGAGCACCTGGCCGGGCTCGACGCCCTCATCGAGCAGCACAGCCAGAACTGGCGCATCGATCGCATGCAGCGCGTCGATCGCAACGTGCTGCGCCTCGGCGTCTTCGAGCTGAAGCACCGAGACGACATTCCGCGCAAGGTGACGATCAACGAGGCCATCGAGCTCGCGAAGATGTTCGGCACCGAAGACTCGGCCGCCTTCATCAACGGCGTGCTCGATCGCATCGCCAGCGCGGTCAACAAGGCCTGACATGTCGATGGTGAAGGAGCCCTCGCTGCACTCGGTGGACACCCTCGACGACCTCGACGCCGTCGTCTGTCTGGTGCCCGACGATCAGCGGCCGCTGCAGGGCGGGGCGGGCTTCCTCGACTGGCGCCTGTGCGGGGCGCTCTCTCGCGCGCTCGACCAGGGCTTCTTCTCGGGCGCGCCGGGGGAGCGGCTGCTGCTGCCGTCGGAGGGGCGCGTCGCGCCGCCGAAGATCTTCGCCGTGGGGCTCGGCGCCATGAAGACGGTCACCGCGCTCGGCCTGGAGCACGCGCTCGGCGCGAGCCTCGCGATGCTCGAGAAGGTGAAGGCCGAACACGTCGCCCTCGCGATCCCACCGTTGCCCCAGCTCGACGCGAGCGCGGTCGGCGGCGTGCTGGGCCGCGCCTTCGTCTCGAAGTGGAAGCAGGGGCGCGTGGTGGTGCTGGGCGAGCCCGCGCTCGAAGCAGCGATCACCCGCTGAGCCGCCAGCCCGCATGTTCGCGCCTCACGCCCGGCGGGGTTTGCGCTAACCTCTTCTGCCCGTGGACGCCCCCAAGGTGCTCATCGTCGAAGACTCGCGCGCGACCCGCGAGCTGCTGGCCGCGGCGGTCGAGATCGTCGAGGGCGTCGAGGTCTACACGGCCGTCAGCGGCTTCGAGGCGCTCAAGGTCCTGCCGCGCCACCGCTTCTCGCTCATCATCACCGACATCAACATGCCGGACATCAACGGGCTCGAGCTGATCAACTTCGTCAAGAAGAACCCGAACTACCGTGACGTGCCGCTCTTCATCGTCACCACCGAAGGGCGCGAGCAGGACCGGGATCGCGGCCTGCAGCTCGGCGCGGCCGAGTACCTGGTCAAGCCCTTCCAGTCCGAGCTGCTCACCGCGCTGGTGCGCCGCTACCTGAAGCTCTGACGAAGCATGGCCCCGCCGCGCGCGCTGTCCGAGTTCGTCGCCGAAGCCAACGAGGTGCTCGAGACCCTCGCGCACGACGTGGCGGTGCTGGACGCGCAGCGGGGCCGCGAGCCTGAGCCCGAGCTGCTCAACGCCATCTTCCGCGCCGCCCACTCCCTCAAGGGCCTGTCCGGCATGTTCGGGCAGGAGCGCATCTCGTCGCTCGCTCACCACCTCGAAGACGTGCTCGACGCCCTGCGGCTCGGCAAGGTGCTGGCGAGCGACCCGCTCCTCGACGCGATCCTCGAGGGGGTTGACGTGCTCACCCTCATGCTCCGGGAGGCCGCGGGAGACGCCCCGTCCGAGGACACGGGCCGGCGCGCGGCGAGCCTGGCCGAGGCCTTCGCCCGGCTCGCGAGCGGGGGGCAGGTGGGCGCCGCGGACGTGCTGGACGAGGTGGGCATCGACCCCGCGGTGCGGAGTGTCTTCACCGAGTACGAGGAGCACCGGCTTCGCGAGAACGTGAAGAAGGGCGTCGCGCTGTGGAAGGTGCGCGCGGTGTTCAGCCTCGAGGACTTCGATCAACGCCTCGCGGCGCTCAACGCCACGCTGAAGCCCCTGGGCGAGGTGATCAGCACCCTGCCGTCGTCACAGCCCGGCGACGACGCGTCGATCGCCTTCGATCTCATCTTCGGCAGCGCCCGCCCCCTCGCCGAGATCGAGCAGGCCGTCGCTGGCGTCGCCACGGTGGCGCAGCTCACCGAGAAGCCGGTGCCGCCGTCCGCGCCCCGGCCAGAGGCCGCCCCCCGAAAGCCTGCGCCCCGCCTCGAGCTGTCCGACGTGAGCTCTCCCGAGCTGTCGGCCTGGCCGCTGAGCTCGGGCTCCTCTGGCACGACGTCGAGCCCGTCTGGCGTGATGCAGGGCGCCGAGCCCAGCCTGCGGTCGCTCGCGCAGACGGTGCGCGTGGACATCGGCCGCCTCGACGCGCTGATGAACACCATCGGTGAGCTGTTGACGGTGCGCGCCAACATCAACCGGCTGGCCGAGGTCGCGCGCCAGGCGGGCGCCACGCCGTTGCCCAAGCTGTGGGCCCAGGAGCTCCAGAAAGAGTCCCGCGCCCTCGAGCGGCGGCTGGACGAGCTGCAGGGCGCGGTGCTCGACGTGCGCATGGTGCCGTTGGGGCAGGTGTTCGACAAGCTGGCGCGCCTGATGCGGCGCCTCGTGCGCCAGAGCGGCAAAGACGTGCACTTCGAGGTCTCTGGCGGCGACGTCGAGCTCGACAAGCTGATCGTCGAAGAGCTGTCCGACCCGCTCATGCACCTGCTGCGCAACGCGCTCGATCACGGCGTCGAGGCGCCCGACCGGCGCATCGCCCAGGGGAAGGACGCGCGCGGCGTCATTCGCCTCACCGCGCAGCAGCTCGGCAACAAGGTGCAGATCGAGGTCGGTGACGACGGCGCGGGCATGGACGAGACGCGCATCCGCCAGGTCGCGATCGAGCGCGGCCTCGCGACCCACGAGGCCACCGAGGAGCTCGAGCGGCGCGAGCTCTTGAACCTCGTCTTTCTGCCCGGGTTCTCCACCCGCAAGGACGTGAGCGAGCTGTCGGGGCGCGGCGTCGGGCTGGACGTGGTGAAGACCAACCTCGCGCGCCTGTCGGGGCTCATCGACATCGACAGCCGCCGCGGCGAGGGCACCCGCTTCGTCCTCACCCTGCCGCTGACCCTCGCCATCATCCGCGCGCTCATCGTGGCCGTCGGCGACCGGTCGTTCGCGGTGCCGCTCAACTCGGTGACCGAGATCGTCTCGGTGAAGCCGGCCGAGCTGCGCACCATCGAGCGGCGCGAGGTGATCGAGGTGCGCGGCCAGACCCTGCCCTTCGTGCGGCTGGCGCGCGTCTTCGGCCTGCGCGAGGCGACGAACGATCGGCACTTCGTGGTGATCATCGGCTTCGCGCAGGAGCGCTTCGGGCTCGCCGTGGACGCGCTGCTCGGCCAGGAAGACATCGTCACCAAGCCGCTCGGCGGGCGGCTCAAGGCCGTGCCCGGCATCGCTGGCGCGACCGAGCTGGGCGATCGCCGCGCGGTGCTGGTCCTCGACGTCGGCGCCCTGCTCGAGGAGCTGAAGCGACCTCAAGTGGCGGTCGGGTGAGCGATGGCCCGCGCGCGCTTCGATCAGCTGCTCGAGCGTTTCTTCTACCGGCCTGAGGAGCCCGTCGGCGCCTGGCTCGAGCTGGCCCCCGAGATCGCCGAGGCCGTGGAGGACCTCGAGGAGCTGCCCGAGGAGTTCCTGGCGTTCGAGCTGTCGACCGAGACCTACGCCGTGCCCATCGGCGCGGTGCGCGAGATCCTCAAGGTGCCCGTGGTCACGTCGGTGCCCCGCGTCGCCGAGCACGTGCTCGGGGTGATGAACATCCGCGGCGAGATGCTGCCGCTCTACGATCTGAAGCAGCGCCTGCACCTCGAGACCGCCCCCCCACGCGTCACCGGGCCCTCCGATGTGCCCCGCGAGGCGCGGGTGGTGCTGCTCAAGGATCCCGAAGGCGACGCCGGCATCCTGGTGGATCTGGTGCGCGGCGTGGTGCGGCTGCCCTTGTCGAAGCTCGAGCCGGCGCCTGCCATGGGCGGCGAGCGACGCGCGGTCGCGGGCCTGGGTCGCAAGGACGGCGAGCTCTACATCCTCCTCGACGTCGAGCAGGCCCTGGCATGAGCGAGACCGTGCAGCTCTGCGTGCTCGAGGTGGGCGCCGAGACCTACGTCATCGATCTGAAGCGGGTGGACGAGATCCTGCCTGCGCAGGTCCCGACGCCGGTGCCGAAGGCGCCCCTGTTCCTCGAAGGCGTCGTGAAGCTGCGCGGCGAGATCGTGCCCGTCGTGGACGTCCGCAAGCGCCTGGGCGTCGCGCCGAAGGTGACGGGGACTGCCGATCGGCGGCTCAAGCGTCGCGAGCGGCTCGTCGTCTGCAGGCTCGGGCGGCGGCGGGTGGGCTTCCTCGTCGACGCGGTGACGCGGGTGGTGCGCGTCGATCGGGCCGAGCTCAAGCCGGCGCCGCTCACCGCCTCGCCGGGGCGGGTGCCCCACGTGCTGGGCGTCTGTGGCGACCCTGGTCACCTCAAGCTGATGCTCGATCTCCTGTCGCTGGTGGAAGAGAGCGGCCCATGACGTGGATGGACTCCGACCCCGCCGCCGAGGTGCGGTACCGCAGCGTCGCGGCGCTCGAGCCGGGCCCCCAGGTGGTGACGGCGCTCCTCGAGGCGCTGTTCGACGACAGCTGGCGGGTGCGCCGCCTCGCCGCCGACAAGCTCGCAGCGTCAAGCGTGGGGGACGCGCTGGTCGGCCCGCTGCTCGAGGTGCTGTCGCGTCGGGGCCAGACGGGCGCCCGCAACGCCGCGGCCACCGCGCTCGCCCACCTCGGCCCCGCCGCGGTGCAGCCGCTGGTCACGCTCCTTCGCCACGTCGATCCTGATCAGCGCAAGTTCGCCGCCGACATCCTCGGCGAGCTCGGCCGTCAGGAGGCGTCGGCGTCGCTGGTGCACGCCCTCCACGACCCGGACCCCAACGTGAGGGTCTCGGCCGCGGAGGCGCTGGGCAAGACGGGCGGCGCTCAGGCGCGCCAGGCCCTCGAGGCGCTGCTCGGCGAGCCAGATGCGCTGCTGCAGGTGGGCGCGCTCGAGGCCCTCACCACGCTCGAGGCGCCGCCGCCGCTCCCCGCGCTCGTGCCGCTCACCGCCAACCCGCTGACCCGGCGCAGCGCGTGGCGGCTGCTCGGCCGCGTTCGCCACCGCTCGGCCTGGGTGCTGGTCGTGCAGGCGCTCCGGGCGAAGGCGACCCGTGACGCCGCGCTCCTGGCGCTGGGAGGCGTCACCGGGCCGCTCTCGGCTGAGGTCGAGGCCGAGCTGTCGGTCGCGCTCGCCGGCGTGGAGGACGCGACCGCGTGGCTCGCGAAGTGCCTGGCGTCGGAGGATCACGAGCGGCGGGTCGGCGCGCTCCACCTGGTGCGCGCCACACGCGCCCCCGAGCTCGCGCCCAGGGTGGCCGAAGCCGCCGAGGTGGGCGCGCTCGCGCTCGACGTGCTGCTGGCGCTCGGCACGCCGGGGCTCGTCGCGCTCGTCGAGGGCCCCTCGCCCGCGATCCTGGCGATGTCTCGCGAGGGGCGCTCGGTCGCCTGCGAGGCGCTGGTGGAGAACTCGAGCCCCCGCTTCGTCCCAGCCCTCACCGGGTTGCTCGAGTCCGGCGAGGCCGATCTGGCCGAGGTGGCGGTGCGCGCGCTGGGTCGCTCGGCGTCCGTCGACGCGCTGCCCACGCTCCTCGGCGCCCTCGACGACGACGCGCTCTCGGCCGCCGCCTCGCGCGCGCTCATCCACCTGGCCCAGACGTTCCCCGGGCAGGTCAAGGACGCGCTGAGGACGAGGGCGGCTGGTGCGCTCAAACCGCACCTCGTGCGGGCGTGGGCCAGCGTGGCCGGGCCCGAGGCGCTCCCCGTGCTTCGCAGGGCGCTGCACGACGAGGACGAGGCGGTGCGGGCGGCGGCGGCGCAGGTGGCGATGGTGGCGCCGGGCGAGGCGGCGGGGCTGCTGGGCATGGCGGTGGTTGACGAGTCGCCGCGGGTGCGGCGGGGCGCTGCGCGCGCGGTCGCGGGGTTGGGGCCGATGCAGGGCAGGCCGATGATCGAGCGGCTGCTGGGCGATCGCGAGGCGTCGGTGTTGTCGTGCGCCGCGGGCGCCGCGATGGAGTGTGGCGCCGCCTGGGCGAGCCCTCGCCTGGCCGAGCTCACCACGCACGCCGACTCCGCGGTGGTGCTGGCCGCCGTGCAGGCCCTGATGGTGCTCGGCAGCGCAGACGACGCCGTGCTCGAGCGGGCCACCGCGCACCCCGACGGTGAGGTGGTGAAGCAGGTGCTCCAGGAAGGCGCCTCGTCGGTGGCAGTGGTGCGGCGCGCCGCGGCCCTGCTCGGCGATCCCCGGTGGGACGTGCGGGTCGCCGCCGCCCAGGCGCTCGCGGTGAGCGGCGCGCGGGAGCACCTCGCGCCCCTCGAGGAGGCCGCCGCGCGTGAAGCCGAGGCGCTCGTGCACCAGGCCCTCGTCGCCGCCATCGCCTCGTTGAAGGCCCGCTGAGCCGATGGTGGAGATGACGCCAGAGCAGCTGCGGTTGCTGCGCGACGTGCTCCAGCAGGCGTGCGGCTTCGTCCTGCGCGACGATCTCAAGTTCGTCGCCGAGCGACGGCTCGCCCCCCGCCTCGAGGCGCTGGGCCTGCGCGACTTCGGCACCTACCAGCGCTACCTGCGGTTCGACCCGCGGCGGAAGGAAGAGCTCGAGCTCGCCCTCGATCTGCTGCTGCCTCGCGAGACCTACTTCTTCCGCGAGCCCACGCAGCTCACGACCTTCGTGGACGAGGTGGTGCCCCGCCTGGTGCAGGACGCGGTGGGTCGCACGCTTCACGTCTGGAGCGCCGGCTGCTCGAGCGGCGAGGAGCCCTACACCCTGTCGATGCTCATGGGCGATCACCCGCTGCTCCAGGGGTGGGATCTCGACCTGCTCGGCACCGATCTCTCGCAGAAGGCGCTCCTGGCGGCGCGGCACGCGGAGTACGGGCCGTCGGCGCTGCGCGCGACCTCCGACGCCCAGCGCGCGAGGTTCTTCGAGCCCGCCGAGCACGGCCGGGTGCGGGTGACGCGGGCCGTTCGCGAGCGCGTGCGCTTCGGCTGGCTCAACCTCATCGACGCCGAAGGGGCGCGGCTGCTCCCCATGATGGACGTCATCTTCTGCCGCAACGTGCTCATCTACTTCGACACCGAGACCCGGCGGCGCGTGGTGCAGCTCTTCTCGGAGCGGCTGCGCGAGGGCGGCTACCTGCTGCTCGGGCACTCCGAAAACCTCTTCAGCCTGTCCACCCGCTTCGAGCTGGTGCAGCTGTCGGGCGATCTCGTGTACCGCAAGCCCCGCACGACGTAGCCAGCAGGCCAGGTGCGCGCGGAGCCGGTTCTGAGGTAGGGGCGTGTCGGCTCATGCGTCCGGAACGGCCCATTCGCGTGCTGGTCATCGACGACTCCCCGTCGAACCGGCGCGCCATCAGCGCGATGCTCGAGTCAGCGCCCGGCATCGAGGTGATCGATCGCGCGGCCGATGGCGAGGAGGGCCTCAAGAAGGCCATCTCGCTGAAGCCCGACTGCATCACCCTCGATCTCGAGATGCCGCGCATCGACGGCTACTCCTTCCTGCGGCTCATCAACTCGCGGGCGCCGACGCCGGTCATCGTGCTGTCGTCGTACGGGCACCCGTCGGACGTCTTCAAGGCGCTGCAGCTGGGCGCGCTGGACTTCGTGGCCAAGCCCGCGAGGGCCGACAAGGCAGGGCTCGAGCAGGTGCGGGCCGAGCTGGTCGAGAAGGTGCGGGCGTCGGCGCTCGCGAAGCGGCGCCCGGCTGAGCGGGGCACGGGCCCGTTCCACACGCCGGCGGTCTTCCCGGCGGCGGTCCCGCTCGAGGTGACGCCACCCGCGAAGCCCACGCCGGCCGACACCGCCACCATCGTCGCCATCGGGGCGTCCACCGGTGGGCCCCCGGCGGTGCAGAAGGTGCTCGAGGCGCTGGCCGGTCTGCCCGTCTGTGTCCTCGTTGCGCAGCACATGCCGTCCCGCTTCACCGAGGCCTTCGCCGAGCGGCTCGACGGCGCGCTCCCGTTTCGCGTGAAGGAGGCGCGCACCGGCGACCCCATCGTGCCCGGCCGCGTCTACATCGCGCCCGGCGGCGAGCAGCTCGAGCTGGGCGTGAAGGACGGCAAGCTGATCGCCGCCGTCTCGCGAACGCTCCCGTCCGACGCCTACGCCCCGTCGGTCGATCGCCTCTTCTCCAGCGTCGCGACGCACGCCCGATCGCAGGCCCGCGGGGTGGTGTTGACGGGCATGGGAAACGACGGGGGCCGGGGCGTGCGCGCGCTGCTCGCGGTGGGCGCCCAGGTGTGGGTCGAGTCCGAAGAGACGGCCGTGGTGTTCGGCATGCCCCGCGCGGCCATCGACTCGGGCCAGGTGACGCGCGTGCTGCCGCTGCCGCTGCTCGGGCCCCAGCTCGCCCAGGCCATTCAGATCTCCCGCGGCTCGGGCAGCCACCCGGCGTTTCAGCCGAAGAAGTGAGTTCCAGGCTGCGCGGGTCGGGGTAGGGTGGTTTCCGACCATGACGATTCGTGCCCTGGTGGTCGACGACTCCCTGCAGCTGCGCCGCAGCGTGATGTACGCGTTGCAGAAGCTGTCCGACCTCGTGTGCGTCGAGGCAGGCGACGGCGCCGAGGCGCTGCGGAAGCTGCGCGGCAGCACCTTCGACATCGTGCTGTCGGACATCAACATGCCCGTGCTCGACGGGCTCAAGCTGGTGGCCCACATCCGCCAGGACCCCGCGCTGGCGAAGCTGCCCATCGTGATGATCACCACCGAGTCCGCGGAGGCCGATCGGGAGCGGGCCATGGCCCTCGGCGCCAACGCCTACCTCGTCAAGCCGGTGCAGGCCGCCGAGGTGCTCGAGACCGTGAAGTCCCTGCTCGGTCTTCCGTAGAGCCAATCCATGATCACCTCCGTCCTCGTCGTCGCGGTGCTCGCGGGCGCGCCCATGGCCGACGTCTGGCCCTTCCAGGGGAAACGGCTGGCTGACGGCTCGACCGAGTACTCGTACGATCTCACCGCGCTCAAGGCGTCGCGCGGGTTCGCGGACGCACAGGAAGCCAACGGCGAAGACGCGCTCAAGAAGTTCCTCGCCGGACTGCCGAGACAGGTGACGGTGAAGGTGCCAGCCGGCGCCGGGGTGACGCTGAACGGCGGTCTCGGGCTCGAGGGCGCGCCGCTGGCCACCTCGTTCGCCCTCTCTCCCGACGGCCCGCTGGCCACCGAGAACCCGCTGGGGAAGAAGGGGCCGGCCCGGCTGCTCGCGCCGCTCGACCCCCGTACGCCCAGGGTGCTCGTCGGAGCCGAGCTGCCGCTGTGGCTCGCCCGGCAGGTCGAGGACCAGGCCCTCGCGGCGGTGGAGATCGACACCGAGTGGATGCGCCGTGAGCTGTGGACGAAGGTGGCGGAGCGGGCGCTCCTGCACGGCAAAGCGAGTGGGGGCGACACCCGGGAGGGCGCGTTCGCGCTCGCGGCGAGGGCGCTGGCGGCGGCGAGCTGCGGCGACCCGGCGAAGATGCCGGTGACTGCGAAGAACGACGCCGAGCTCAAGCTCCTCGTCGAGGCCGAGCTGGCGCGCGTGGCCGATGACGGCGACTCAGTGGTGGCGCCGGCGCCCTTCTCGTGGACGCCCGAGCTGGCGTGCGGCTGGTGGCGGGCGCGGGCGCTCTCGAGGCCGTTCGAGCAGAGCCGCGCGGGCACCGCCGCCGTGCTCGTCTTCTTCTCGATCCTCGGCAAGGACCCGAAGCTGGCGAACCTGTGGGAGCGCACCCGCCAGCGGCGCGATCGGTTCCTCGGGGCGCCGAAGGACGAGCCCGCGCTCGCGTGGAAGAGCGCCGCGAAGGGCGACGTGGCGAAGGCGCTCGACTCGTTGGCCGAGTTCATCGAGGCGCTGCCCCTCGCGGACCGGCGGCCGCCTCCGCTGGTGGCGTGGCCGACGACGCCGTTCTCGAAGTTCCTCGCCGAGCTGTCCGGCCCCGAGCGGTCGGCCGCGATGGACGAGCTGACCGCGGCGGTCGGGGACGGTCGCGTCGCGCCCGCGGGCGAGGGCTGGCCGGTGCGTCGGGAGGCAGCGCTGGCGCTGCTGCTCGCAGAGTCTTCGAAGGTGGTGACCGTGGACTCCGGCTGGCGCGATCGGCTCTCGGGCGCCTTCGCGGCCCTTCAGGGCAGCCACCGGGACGCGCGCCGCGGCGGTCTCGACGCGGAGGACGAGGAGCTCGAGCGCACCCTGCTGAAGGTCCGGTTGAACGTGCCGCCCCTGCTCGAGGTAGAGCCGACCGGTGGGGCCTTCGAGCGCCAGGCCCGCTCGCTCGAGGCGCTGGTCGCGGCCCTGGGGCAGGAGAACCTCACCGGGCTCAAGGGTTTCACCGTCGAGGGCAAACGCACGCCCGACACCATCGTGAACGACGCGAAGCGGCTGGTGTCGCTGCTCGACGGGCTCGCGAAGCTGGCCCAGCCCGAGTCCGGAGGCGTGGAAGGCAAGGCGGTGGGAGACGCGCGCCGCTTCATCGCGGGCTGGCGGGCCGAGCCGGGCTTGACGCGTGATGTGCGGGCGACGTTCGCCCTGCCGTACGCGGCCGGCTCGGAGCGGGCGCACGCGGCGGTGGTCGGGGTGTCGCGCCGCGAGCTCCGGGTCGGCTACGCGTCACCGCCGAAGGCCAGCGTGCTGCAGGACGGTGCGCCCTTCGTCGTCAACACGGCGGTGGAGCAGCGCTACCTCGTCCCCGTGCTCGTCACGTTGGGCGCGGTCGCGCCGCACACGACCCGGACCGCTGACCGGGGCGCCCTCAAGAGCGCCGTGGACGCAGCCGGCCGGGATCTCACGAAGCTGGATGGCGCTCTGCACGAATCGTTGCACGGGGGCGACCGGCCGCGTGTCATGGGGACTGAATGAGGCCTGGTGGGCCAGGGAGCGAACGCCGATGAGAGTGCATCTGGTGGTGGCCGCGGCTGCGGCGCTGGTGAGCGGAGTGGTGGCGCAGGGCTGTGGTAGCCCGGCGCGCTGTTCGCCGGCGAGCTGTGCGACTGGTTGTTGTGACGCGACCGGCATCTGCCAGTCCGGGAACTCGACGACGGCCTGCGGCGCGCGGGGGAACACGTGCCAGCCGTGCGGCCTGGGCCTGTCGTGCATCGGTGGGACGTGCATGTCCCTCGGCACCGGGGCGGGCACGTCGGGGACGGGGGGTGGGTTCAGCACAGGCGGTGGCTCCGCGGCGGGTGGGTCGGCAGGCGGAGACGCGGGCGGCTCGGCGGCGGGTGGCTCGGCAGCGGGCGGCTCGGCGGCGGGTG
>JAEUJQ010000032.1 GCA_016793095.1 Myxococcaceae bacterium
AGCGGAGGCGTCTGCAACGCCGGCACCTGCAACCCCTGCAGCCAGGGCTCCTCGTGCACCACCAACCCCAACTCGGCCTGCCGCAACGGGTACGTCGAGTGCGGCTCCGGCAGCGGCGTGTGCACCGACGGCAGCAACAAGGTCAACGGAACGCCTTGCCTCGGAGGCGTCTGCAACTCGGGCACCTGCAACCCCTGCAACCAGAACGCGCCCTGCAACCCGACTGCGTGCACGATAGGTGAAATCGAGTGCACTTCAGGCTCGCCCGTCTGCGATCCGAGCGGCAATCAGCCCCCAGGCTTTGCGTGCCCGGGAGGCGTCTGCAACGGCAGCGGGAGCTGCGTCGCCTGCAGCCCCGGCGCGGCGTGCACCACCAACCCCAACCCGTGCATGACGGGCGCCATCTCGTGCGTCAGCGGCGGGCCCGTCTGCCAGGACGACGTCGCGAAGCCCAACCTGTCGGCCTGCCCCGGAGGCCGCTGCGCAGCCGGAGCCTGCTGCACCGGCTGCATCTCCAGTGGTACGACGTGCCGCGCTGGAACGACCCGCGGGTTCTGCGGACAGAATGGTGATGACTGCGATAGTTGCCCGACGGACTGGACGTGCCAGGGCGGCTATTGCGAGCCGGGCTGCGGGCAGTTCGCCTGTCAATGAGCGCGGAAGCATCTCTCTCGTGAGCTGAGCTTCAGGGCCGGCGCTCCATCGGGAGGCGGCGCCATCGCCCTCATCCGGGCTGATGACGAGGGTCTTGTCCTTGCCGAACACCGCCACCACACGGTTGCCGAGCGCCAGCTCGGGCTCGCCTCGAGGATCGCGTAGCGCCTCGGACACGTTGAGCTGCTTCGCGCTGCCGTTGACAGCCTCGGAGTCCGCCCGTGCAGAAGAGGAACGTGCGGCTCTACGGCATCGATTCAGGCTCGGTGCGAGCCGGCACTTGACGGTCAGTCGGGCTGAAGAGGAGCGTCGACGTCCTCGCGGCGCCTCAGTCCGCGGACGGCATCTCGTCGAGCGTCGGCGTGCGCGCACCCACAGCAATCTCGACCGGCAGGCGTCGAGGCTCACGCCCCGCAGCCAGCTCGAGGTGCTGCACCAGCCGCGGCGCGTGCTGCTTGTGCTCGTCGCGGAGGCGCTGAGCGCGTGCGCCATAGCCCTGCTTGAGCGAACGCCAACGAAGCGACGCAGACGTCACGCCCACCGCCTCGAGGACCAGCGACGTCATCGCGTCGGCGTCAGGCTCATAGAGGCCCAGGCGCTCGCGCTCGATGAAGTCGAGGTAGGGCGGCTCGGTGCCGGGGATGACGCGGTGGACCAGCAAGGGACCGCAGCGCACCTCGAGCATCTCCTGCAACGTCGAGTGGGCGATGCTGCCCATCACCGGCACGTCGGTGAGCGCGTACAGCCGGGCGAGCTGCGGGTGCGGAAGGAAGCCCGCCACGAAGAAGCCAGGCTTGCCGCCGTGCAGGGTCAGCAGCTCGGTCTCGAGGCTCGCGTCGCGGCCGGCGAGCACCACCATCGAGAAACGGGTGCCCAGGTCCGGGTGGTGGACGAGCCGATCGATGACGGGGCGACAGCCGGCGGTGAAGCCTGAGCCACCGAAGAACGTCACCACGGGCTTCGCGGGGTCGAGGCGGCGCAGGTCCGGCACCGCGTCGGCCAGCTCGCGGCGCCACTGGTCCTTGTGCGAGACCGCGCGCAGCTTCACGCCCGGCGAGCTCCCGACCTCGTCGAAGGCCTCACTCACCAGCGTGCCGAGCCGGAACACCTCGTTCGGCTGCGCGATGCCGGTGAGGAACTCGTACGTGTCGGGCCCGTTGACGAGGGTCAGATCGGGCCGCAGCGCCCGAAGCCGGGGGAAGAAGCCCGGCGTGGGGACGCCGTAGTCGGGGATGACGTTGACGATGCGCACCTTGCTCCCGAGGAGCAGCCGCGCGACGAGCAGCGTGCCCGTCAGCTGCACGTGCGTCGAGACCACGAGGTCGGGCCGCTGCAGCCTGAGCAGCGCCACCACCTCGAGGAACAACCTCGGGTTCCAGATGGTGCCCGCCCACGCCGCCAGCGAGAACGTCGTCATCCAGAAGATGAAGCCCTGCAGGTGCCACCGCACGCAGAACCGGTAGAAGGTGTCGAAGCCGCTCGCCGCCGTCCACGAGATGGGCACGATGCTCTGCTGGTGTGGGTCTTGACGGGTGACGCTGCGCACCAGCGCGTCGCGCACCGTGTTGTGCCCGCCACCGGCGTGAACCGACGCGAAGACGACCCGCAGCGGAACAGTCATCCGTGAACTCTCCTGCCCAGGCGGAGCGTCATGCGGCGGCTCCTGTAGCGTTCCTCTGCGCGGTTGGCCACCATTGTCAGGTGCCGGAGGGCGACGAGTTGATCGACCTCAGGCGCGAGGCGGCCCATCCCTCCCGCAGCACGAAGAGCGAGAAGGTGATGGCGTAGGCCCCGATGACGTCGATGGTGTAGTGCAGGTGCGCGAAGAAGAGGCTCAGCACGACGAGCACGTGCGAGGCCAGCATCGGCCAGCGCAGCTTCGGGTAGGGCCACACGTAGAGCAGCAGCAGGAACGTGGTGGCCGTGTGCCCCGAGAAGAAGAGGTCTTTCGTGAGGTAGATGCGCGCGCCCGAGTCGGGGGCGAAGAAGGCTGGCGTCATCAGGCCGGTGAACGCGCCCAGGCGGGTGTCGAAGTCCATGCCGGCGTGGGTGTCAGCGCCGGTGACGGGGCCCAGGCCGGTCGCGACGATGCAGACCCCGCGCACGAGCGCCACCAGGCCCGACGACACCATGTAGCGGACGAAGCGCGGCCCGTCGGTGAAGAAGAACGCGATGGCGATGGGCACGTACGCGACGATCCACAGAATGTAGTTCCAGCGATCGACCCACGGCAGGTACGGCACCCGCTCGAGCACGAGGTCGGGCACCGTCGGCGCCGGCCGCGCCTCGGCCCACAGCGCGAGCCACACCATCACGCCGTAGCAGGCGTAGCGGAAGACGAGGCTCGCGAGGGCTGCCGGCAGGTGTCGCACGAAGACGCGCCACGTACGCGCCTCGGCGCGCTCCGTCCACAGGCCCGTGCGCTCAGACCGCCTCGAGCGCGACCGCGGCGGCGTTGACGGTCGCCGCGATGCGAATGGCGTCGTGCACGTGGTCTTCGGTGAGCCCGCCCTCGAGCACCACCGCCTCGTGCGACTTGAGGCACGCCTCGCAGAAGTTCACCGACGACACCGCCGCCGAGAAGAGCTCGAAGTCCACCTGGTTCGAGGCCGGCTGCTTGAGCCGCAGCATGCGCAGGCGCGCGGGCTTCTGCTCGTACGACTCCTTCCCGATGACGTGGCGGAACCGGTAGTAGACGTTGTTCATGCCCATCATGATGGCCGCGGCCTTCGCGTCTTCGAGCACCGCGTCGGGCACGCCCTTCGCCTTCGCGTCGGCGACCAGGGCGTCGGTCAGCTGACGGTTGCGCGCGGCCCAGGCGCACGAGATGGCCACGCCCCAGGTCTGCTCGAGCGACAGCGTGCCGGGCTGGAGCACGTTCTGCAGGTTGATCTTGATGTCCCGCGCCGCGTCCGGGAACGACTCCCGCAGCTTGTCGATGTTCTCCATGGCTCTCCTCGATCCGAGGCCACTTCGCCGGGCCTCGCGCGGGCTGGGTGCTCGGTGCCGAGCAGTGGAAAGCAGACGGGCGCGGCGGGAGCGTGCTCCGCACCACGCCCGTCCTGTCACGTCGACTGAGGCTGGCGGCTCAGCTGGCCTTCTTCAGCTTGGCCGAGAGCGTCTCCTCGCCCTTCTTCCAGTTGCAGGCGCAGAGCTCTTCGGTCTGCAGGCCGTCGAGCACGCGCAGCACCTCGTCCACGTTGCGGCCGACGGCGAGGTCGTTCGCGGTCGCGTAGCGGATGACGCCGTTGGGGTCGATGATGAAGGTCGCCCGCAGCGCCACCTCGGCCGTCGCGTGGAGCAGCCCGAAGCCCTGCGCCATCGTCGCGTTGACGAAGAGCAGCGGGTGCTTGAGGTTCTTCAGGTCAGCGTGGTTGTTGCGCCACGCGAGGTGGGAGTGCTCGTTGTCCGTCGAGCCGCCCAGCACCACCGCGCCGCGGTCGGCGAAGTCCTTCAGCTTCTTGTCGAACTCGACGATCTCGGTCGGGCACACGAACGTGAAGTCCTTCGGGTACGTGTAGAGGACGATCCACTTCCCAGCGAACTCCTTCAGGGTGACGTTCTTGAACTCCTTGCCCTTCTCGATGCTCACGCACGCGGGGACGTTGAACTCGGGGGCCTTCGAACCGGGGACCAGCATGTGACGCTCTCTTTCGTTGTCGGTGCTGCGTGGAAGGTGGGGCTCAGCGCTTCTTTCCTGCGTGCTTGCGGGGCCCGCCGAGCCGACGGCCTCGCATGACGACCATGTACTCCGTCACCTCGAGACCTTCGAGGCGCGAAACGTCTCCGACGCGCACCGCTTCCCAGGGGATGTCCTGGATCATGCCGGTGTCGTCGTCGATGAAGTGGTGGTGCCGCTCGAGCTTCGGGTCGAAGACGACCTTGCCCTCGGCGAGCACGAGCTGCCTGAGCAGGCCCTTCTCCACGAAGAGGTTGAGCGTGTTGTAGACGGTGGCGCGCGAGAGCATGGGCACACGCGACTGCACCTTCGCCAGGACCTGATCCGCCGACGGGTGCTCGTCGGTCGACAGCACGTACTCGGCCACCGCGAGGCGCTGCGCCGAGGGCTGAATGCCCGCGTCCTTGAGCCGCCTGGGAAAGTCTGGACTCATTTCGGGTTTAGACTTAATCCAGAGCTTGACGGCCGCAACCGGAAAATCGGCGCGGCATCAGCACGGCACCACGAAAGCGGAGGCAGACATGGCGAAGGCGAAGACGAACAAGGGGCTGGCGGTCGCGGCGAGCAAGCCGCCGGTGGACATCGGCATCTCGACGGCAGACCGGAAGGCCATCGCCGAGGGGCTCAACGCGCTGCTCGCCGACACCTACGCGCTGTACCAGAAGACCCACGCCTTTCACTGGAACGTCGAGGGCCCGATGTTCCAGACGCTGCACCTGATGTTCGAGACCCACTACAACGAGCTGTGGCTCGCGACCGACCTCATCGCCGAGCGGATCCGCTCGCTGGGGTTCGCGGTGAGGGCGACGTACTCCGAGCTGGCGAAGCTCTCGTCGATCCCCGAGTCGCCGGGGGTCCCCGAAGCGACGGACATGGTGCGGCTGCTCGTCGAGGGGCACTCGGCGGCGGCGCGCACGGCGCGCAAGGTCTTCCCCCTGGCCGAGAAGGCCGGCGACGAATCGACGGTGGACGTGCTGACGCAGCGGCTGCAGGTGCACGAGAAGACCGCGTGGATGCTGCGCAGCCTGCTGGCCTGAGCGATACAGGCCCTGATGCTGCGGCTCGAGAACGTCGTGCAGCCCTATGCGTGGGGGAGCGTGACCGCGATCCCCCGGTTGCTGGGTCTGCCCGGGACGGGGGCACCCCAGGCGGAGCTCTGGTTGGGCGCGCACCCCCTCGCGCCGTCGAAGGTGAACGGGCGCTCGCTCGAGGTGGTCATCGCTGACGACCCACGGGCGGCGCTGGGCGACCAGGTGGTGGCCCGGTTCGGCGAGCGGCTCCCCTTTCTGCTGAAGGTCCTCGCGGCGGCGCGGCCCCTGTCGCTGCAGGCGCACCCGAGCCTCGCGCAGGCGAGGGCTGGCTTCGAGCGCGAGGAGTCGGCCGGGGTGCCGCTGACTGCCCCGCAGCGCAACTACAAGGACCCGAACCACAAGCCCGAGCTCCTCTGTGCGCTGACGCCGTTCCGGGCGCTCTGCGGGTTCCGGCGCGCCGCCGACAGCCGGGCGCTGCTGTCCGGTCTTGGCGTGCCTGCGCTGGCGCCCCTGCTCGCGACGCTCGACGCGCGCGGCCTCGGCGCGGCCTTCGACCATTTGATGACGACCTCCGCTCAGGACCGCGGGCCGCTGGTGGCGTCCGTCGCGCAGGCGTGTGCGACGAGCCCGGTGCGTGGCTTCGAGCCGGAGTGCGCGAACGCGGTGGCGCTCGAGCGGGAGTACCCGGGCGACGTGGGCGTCATCGGCGCGCTGCTGCTCAACCTCGTGACGTTGAAGCCAGGCGAGGCGCTGGCGCTGGGCGCGGGCAACCTGCACGCCTACCTCGAGGGGACGGGAGTGGAGCTGATGGCGAACTCCGACAACGTGCTGCGCGGCGGGCTGACGCCCAAGCACGTCGACGTCGCCGAGTTGCTGGGCGTGCTCGACTTCCACGACGGCCCGGTGACGGTGGTGACGCCGGTCGGTACACCCGAGGCCGTGTACCCGACGGCCTTCCCAGACTTCCGGCTCTCCCGCGTCGACGTGCGCGGCGCGGTCACCCTGCCCCGCCTCGGCCCTGACGTGCTGCTCTGCACCGCCGGGGTGGTGACGGCCAACCGCCTCGAGCTGTCGCGTGGCGGCTCGGTGTTCGCGCCCTTCTCGGACGGACCGCTCGAGCTCTCGGGTGAGGGCACGCTCTACCGCGCGACGGTCAACGCCCCATGAGACTCGCGCACTTCTCCGACATCCACGTCACCCGGTTTCCGCTGGCGGGCGGCTTCGCGCTCAAGCGGCTGGCGGCGGTCGCGAGCTGGGGCCTGGCCGGACGTCGGAGGCACTTCGAGGGCAGCGACGAGCGCATCGCGTCGCTCCTGGCGCACGTCGAGGCCCAGCAGGTCGATCACGCGCTCTGCACGGGCGATCTCACCGGCGTCGCGACCGAGGCCGAGCTGGCACGCGCGGCGGAGCTGTTCGGCGAACGCCTGAAGCAGCCGGCGCGCTGGTCGGTCATCCCCGGCAACCACGACCGCTACGTTCCGGGCGCGCAGGGCCTCTTCGAGAAGCACTTCGGAGCGCTCTGCGAGGGCGCGTCGTTTCCCGCGGTGAAGCACCTGCCGTCGGGCGTGACCCTGGTGCTGCTCGACAGCGCGCGGCCGACCAGCGTCATCGACTCGTCGGGGCTGCTGGGTGAGGAGCAGCGCTCGAAGGCCCTCTCGGTGCTGAGCGACCCCTCGCTGAAGGACCGCTTCGTCATCGTCGCGCTGCACTATGGGCTGCTGCGAATGACCGGCCGCCGCGACTCCCGCTCGCACGGGTTGCGCGACGATCTCGAGCTGATGCGCCTCGTCGATCGCGACGACGTCACCGTCGATCTCATCGTGCACGGGCACCTGCACCGGCCCTTCACCATCAAGACCGGCCGGCGGACCATCATCAACGCTGGCAGCGCGACGGACCTGCACATGCGCTGCGGCTACAACCTGTACGACATCGACGTGGCCGCGAAGCAGGTGGCCGTCACCCGGTTCTGGTGGAACGCGCAGGGGGGCCGCTACGAGCCCGATGCGGGCCACGCGCTGAACCTGACGGTGAGGACCCGGGCTTGAAGTGAGCGCCGCTCTCGGCGGATCCTCGCAGGGTGACGGTGCTGCTCGCCTCAGCGTTGCTCGCGTGCGATGGCTGCGCCCGGCTGGATGCTCAATGCGGCCCACCGGCGTTCCGCTCGCGATGGGTCGTGCTGATTCCTGTCGTGTCGTGCCCGCCGGAGGACGCGCGGTGACCGCACACCAGCTGCTCACGACTTCGTACTCGGAGACCTGGGCCATCGAGCCGCGCCCTGAGCTGCCGTTCCCGTTGGTGCTCGAGCTCGTCTCGTCGCCCATGACGCAGCCGACGCTCGAGCGCCTCAGCCGCTGGGTGAACGACTACGTGAAGCGTGGCCCGCCCTGGCAGGACGTCGTGGACGCCGATCTCGACCCGGCGCGCCTGTCGCTCGTCCTCGAGCGCTTCGTGGGCATCTCGCTGGCTGACGTGCTGCGCAACCTGAGTGAGGAGCGCTGGGTGTTGCCGGCCCCGACCTGGCTGTCCGCGGCGGAGGGGCTCTTCGACGCCTTCGAGCGCTGCGGCGACCAGCTGCTGCGCGAGCCACCCTGCCCCTACGGCATCGGCTGGTCGTTGCGTGGGGACCTCGTGCTCGCCCCGCTCGCGCTCAACGCGCTGCTCGCCAGCGGCGCTGACGTCGGCGATCACACCGTGCTGTTCTCGCCGGAGCACGTGCTGGGGCGCCCGCTCACCGAGCGCTCGCTCGTCTTCGAGCTGGCCGTCTGCCTGTCATGGCTGGTGACCGGCTGGCACCCGCTCGAGGCCGAGACCGGTGGCCACATCGGTGGCCTGTTGCGGGCTGAGCGGCCACTGGCGGCCGGGTGGAAGCTCGGCTCGCCGGCTGAGCTGACGGCCGTGCTCGAGCAGGCGATGGCGCATGACGCGGCTGCGCGATTCACGTCGCTGTCCACGTTCCGCCGAGCCGTGCGCAGCGCGCTCCCCGTCCGCCCCAGCTCCAGGACCGAGACCTTCAGCACGCTGCAGGCCGTGACCCACCGGCTCGTCGATCGTCTGGTCGAGCACCTCTGGACGAAGGACACGCTCTTGCCGGCGACCTGGGACGGCTTGTGGCCCGAGGGCATTCACCCGCTCGAGGGCCTGTCAGTCGTGGAGGACCGGCTGCTGGAGCACCGGGTCGACAAGCGCACCTTCACGCGCCGGGCCGAGGTGGGGCCCTCGCTGCGCCCCTGGCGCACGCCGCCGGAGCGGGTCGAAGATGACGTCGCCTTCCGCCGCGCCGATGCGGACCGCTGGTGGGTCGGCGCACCCCTGCTTCCCCGCTGACGCAACGGTGCGGTGGTGAATCGGAGTCCGGCGCGCCCGTCGGTTCAGCGTGCGCTCCGCGTGGCTCTTGATGATGACCGTCGCCTCGACGTCGTTCGGCCAGTCAGCCTGGGACCGTCAGCCCACCTCGGTTGGCGTCGGCGTCACCGGCCGATGGACGAAGGACGTGGTGACCGGTGGCTCGGGGCGCACCATCGCCGTCTCAGGCGCGGGGCCGGCGATGAACCTGTCGGGCTCGTTCGGCTGGTCCAGGGGCGCGTTCCGGCTCGGGGGGCTCGGCAGCTACGAGCTCATGATCGATCCGAGCCACGACCTCGACGTGCGCTCCAACGGGCCGCTGCTTCCGTTGACCGAGTCGGCGCTGCGCGTGCGTACGGCGCATTTCTTCAGCCTGGGTCCCTTCCTGGGTGCACAGCTCGGCAGCGGGGACTTCTTCGGGTTCGCCGACGTGGCGGTGCTGGTCGACCTGATGGCGGCCGAGCTTGACGAGGTCGGCACGCGCCTCGGCCTGCGCTTCGTGCCCACCGCGCGGGTCGGCTTCAGCGTCGACCTCGGCCTCTGCACCTTCGAGCTGTGGGCGGTGGGCAGCACGCTCGTCACTCCACGCATCGGGGTGGTGATGGCGGTCGGCTTCCACTGACCCTCGCACGCTGAGACCTTGCGTTGGGCCCGTGTCGAGCGTCAGTACGCCGTCACCTCGGCCTGCCAGTCGTTGCTATCGGACGACTTGCCCTTCTGCAGACCCATCAAGTTGGCGGCCATGGCGTCGAGCTTCTCTGAGCTCGCTTTGTCGCCCTTCTTCTCGGTGAGGTAGGGCGGGTCGGCGAGCGGGTTGTAGATGTAGCGGGTGCCGTCAGCGTTCTTCCCGAACAGCACCGCGTGCTGAGCGTGCGCGTTCAGCAGCTTCATCTCTCCGTTCTCGTAGATGTAGGGCTGGCCCTTGCCGCTGATGGTGATTGGCTTTCCATCGGGGCCGAGACCGGTCGCCTTGTGCTCGCCGTAGAGGTTGGTTGCGACGTGCGCCGATTTGCCGGGTTCGATCTTGTCCCAGACCTTGTCGGAGACCTCACGGTTGTCGTCGGTGAAGGGGGCGAACCACTTCTCCTTCACGATGACGGGCGCAGAGCCGTCCGTCAGGCCCACGGTCTTCTCCATCTCGCGAATGGCGCTCGTGCTGATCCCCGTGATGCCCCCAACGGGATCGCCGTCTTTGTCGAAGTGCTGCCGGTCGTTCTCTCGGGCAGGCACCATCAACGTCCACATGGCGTCGGCCGCCTTGTCGAGCTGGCCCCGCGTCACTTTGCCTGCCGAGAGTCCATCGACCGCGCTCTGGAGGTTCGTCACCGCGCGGTCGAGCGCCTTCTTGCGGTTGGGGTCGGTCTCCGACGCCTGCTGCTCCCTGGCCGTGGCGAGCGCCGCCGAGAGTCCCTTCTTCACTTCCTCGGGCCCACCTTTCATCAACAACGCCGCGATGATGGTGTTGGACTGGCAGCGCGCCTCGTCCGAGCGGGTCGAGTCGAGCTGGTCCTTCTGCCCGTACGTCGACAGGAACTTCTCTTTGTCGTTGAGGTCGACCACCTCGTCCGGCTTGCCGCTGTTCTTCTGGCTCCAGTTGGTCCCGCCCTCGACCCGCCTGGAGCTGTCGCGCTCCTCGCCGAAGAGCCTCGAGCCGAGGTCCTTCACGCCCTGCGGCACCTTGAACGACGGGAGCTCCTTCGCGCCGTCCTTCATCGCCTGCACGGCGCCGTCGACCTTCTGCTCGATGCGCTGACCGGTCACCCTGGCGAAGTCCTTCGCCTGCTCGTACTCACTCCTGGCAAATGACTCGACGCGCGCCTCGGCTCGCACCACCGCGATCTTCACATCCGACGCCGTCTCCCTGACGGAGTCCACCGTCGAGCTCACTTTCGCCTCGACCTTCTTCTCGACCGACTCGACCGCGCTGGAGAGCTTGCTGGTGACGGTGGAAGTGTCGAACGAACCGATCTTCATGAGCTGCCTCCCGGGGCGTCTCGAGGGGACGACCGAGCCGGGTTTCGTGGGACACGCCCGGTCGCATGAAGCTGCGTAGAGATGGCGGGCGGTGTCGCATGAGGTGCGACACACCCGGGACTGGAGCGAAAGGACGAAGGCTAACGCTTCTTCTTCGCCACCTTCTCGTACTGCACCGTCACCGTCGTGCCGATGCCGCCGCGCACCCACCACTGTGCCTCCACCTGCATGCGCCGCGGGGAGCAGGCCTTCACGAGATCGTCGAGCACGCGGTTGGTGACGGCCTCATGAAAGGCGCCCTCGTCGCGGTAGCTCCAGAGGTACAGCTTGAGGCTCTTGAGCTCGACGCAGTGCTGGTCGGGCACGTAGCGGATCTTGAAGTGGGCGAAGTCGGGCTGGCCGGTGAGGGGGCAGAGGCAGGTGAACTCCGGGCAGTCGAAGGCGATCTCATAGTCGCGGTCCGACGCGGGGTTCTTGAAGGTCTCGAGGTTCTTGCTGGGCTTCGAAGGCATGCCCGGCCCTTAGACGAAAATGCGGCTACCATCACGCCCGTGAGTGATGACGTTCAGGAGGCGGTCCGCGCGCTGCGCGCAGGAGGCCTCATCGGCCTGCCCACCGAGACCGTGTACGGGCTGGGCGCTGACGCCTCGAACGAGCTGGCCGTGCGGCGCATCTTCGCGGTGAAGGGCCGGCCGTCGAACCACCCCCTCATCGTGCACCTGGCGAGCGTGGCGGTCGCGCGCCGGTGGGCCGCCGGGTGGCCGGACGAGGCTGACGCGCTCGCCGCGGCGTTCTGGCCCGGGCCGCTGACCCTCATCCTCGAGCGGTCGCCGCTCGCGAGCGACGCGGTGACGGGCGGACAAGACACGGTCGGCCTGCGGGTGCCTGATCACCCGCTCGCGCTCGAGCTGCTGCGCACGTTCGATGGAGGCGTCGCCGCGCCCTCGGCGAACCGCTTCGGGCGGGTGAGCCCCACGACGGCCCAGCACGTGCGTGACGAGCTGGGGGCAGACGTCGAGGTGGTGCTCGACGGCGGGCCGTGCCGTGTGGGCGTCGAGTCCACCATCGTCGATTTGAGCGGGCGCGCGCCGAGGCTGTTGCGCCCGGGAGGCGTCGCCAGGGAGGCGGTCGAGCGGGTGCTGGGGCGGCCTGTTCCGCTCGCCTCGCAGGCGACCGACGTGCGCGCGCCGGGCATGCTGGCCTCGCACTACGCGCCACGCGCCGGTCTGTGGCTGGTGACCGCCGAGGCGCTCGCCGGCGAGGTGTCGTCACGGCTCGCGTCGGGGGCGAAGGTGGCGGTGCTCGCCGCGCGAGGGGTGCCGGTGCCAGCCGGCGTCACGCGCTTCGAGGTCGAGGACGAGGACGCAGCCTACGCGCGGGCGCTCTACGCGACGCTCCGCGAGGTCGACGCGCGCGGGCTCGACGTCGTCCTCGCGGTGCCACCTCCAGAGTCGGGCGTCGGCCTGGCCGTGGTGGACCGCCTGCGTCGCGCCAGCGCGCCACGAGCCTGAACGCCTGGGGCACGCCTTTCGCTGCGCACGCCGGCTCGGCCGCGCGCACCACCATCGCCCGACGCCTCGCGATGCCCTTCGTACTTCCCTGTTGGTGCGCGCCGTGTCGGTAGCGCCCACCACCATTGCCGGACGCCTCGCGATGCCCTTCGCACTCCCCTGTTGGTGCACGCCGTGTCGGGAACGCCCACCACCATCGCCGGACGCCTCGCGATGTCCTTCGCACTTCCCTGTTGGTGCACGCCGTGTCGGGAGCACCCACCACCATCGCCGGACGCCTCGCGATGCCCTTCGCACTTCCCTGTTGGTGCACGCCGTCGGGCCGACAGGGTGCTGGAGGTGGCGAAGGACGCGTGGCCTTCACGCCTGCGCGCGCGCCACGTCGGCCACCAGCTTGCGGAACCACGCGTGCCCGGCGTCGTGTCGGTTCCGCTCGTGCCACGCCTGGTGCAGGGAGAAGCCGGGAACGGGGAAGGGCAGCGGTCGTGCGACCAGACCCCAGGCGTGGGCGGACAACGCGATGAGCCGACGAGGCAGCACAGCTCCGAGATCACTCTGCGCGACCAGCGCCGGCACCAGGGAGAAGCTCGGCACGTGCGCCACCAGCCGGCGGCGATGGCCGAGGCGCTCGAGGGCCTCGTCGAGCCGGTTCCCGGGCTTGCCGTCTGGCGAGAGCGCGAGCTGTGCGATGCCGAGGTAGCGCTCGAGCGTGAGCGGCTGCCGCGCGGCGGGGTGCGCCTTCCGCACGACGAACGCGAAGCCCTCATCGAACAGCTTCGTCCACACGACGGCCTGACTCAGCGGGCGGGGCGGCGACCACATCACCTCGCAGGCCCCGGACGACAGCGCCTGCTCGGGCTCTGGCCCGATCTGCACGACCCGCACCGTCACCGAAGGCGCCTCCGCAGCCAACCGCTCGAGCAGGGGAGCCATCAGCACCGCGGTCCCGTAGTCCGCCGTCGCGACCACGAAGGTACGGCGCGAAGTGGCCGGATCGAACCCGGTGCCGGTCAGCAGCAGCTCATCGAGCCGCCCCATCAACGCCTCGAGCTCGGGCTGCAGCGAGAGCGCGCGGGGCGTCGCCAGCAGCCGGCCGCCGTCGCGCACGAAGAGGGGGTCTCCCAGCGCCTGGCGGAGACGCCCGAGCGCTCTCGACACCGCTGGCTGCGACAGCCGCATGCGATCCGCCGTCGCCGTCACGCTGCCCGTCGCCAGGAGGTGACGGAACGTGGTCAGCAGGTTGAGGTCCTTCAGTTCATGCACCTGATGCATTCTCTTCTGGCGCATCATGCATTGGACACATAGCACGCCGGCGCGCATGGTGTGCTCGTCGTCAAACCCGATCACAGGAGTCACCCATGTTCGTCGTTGCTGGAGTCACTGGTCACACGGGGGCCGTCGTCGCCGACACACTGCTCGCGAAGGGCCACAAGGTGCGCGTCATCGTGCGCAACGCCGAGAAGGGCGCCGCGTGGCAGAAGAAGGGCGCCGAGGTCGCGATCGCCGACCTGGGCGACGCCGCCGCCATGACGAAGGCGCTCACGGGCGCGACCGCCGCGTACCTGCTCTCGCCACCCAACTTCGCCGCGAAGGACTTCATCGCCGACCGCAGGCAACTGGTGGGCGGCCTCGCGAAGGCCGTCAAGGACTCGGGCACCAGGAGCTTCGTGTTCCTCTCGTCGGTGGGGGCTCAGCACCCGGCGGGCACCGGCCCCATCGTCACCGTGCACAACGCCGAGCAGGCGCTCAAGACAGGCGCGCCCTCGGTCACCTTCCTCCGCGCGGCGTACTTCCTCGAGAACTGGGGCTCGGTCATTCCCGTCGCGAAGGCGCAGGGTGTGTTGCCGCACTTCGGCGCGGTGGACGTGAAGTTCTCGCAGGTCTGCACGAAGGACATCGGCCTCGCCGCGGTCGACGCGCTCCTCAAGCCCGCCGACGGCGTCCGGGTGATGGAGCTGGCCGGCCGGGAAGACTGGTCGGTGCAGGACGTGGCGGCGGCGCTGTCGTCGCTCCTCGGCAAGCCCGTTCAGGCGGTCGCCGCGCCTGTGGACGGCGCGAAGGCGGGCCTCATGCAGGCCGGCGTCCCCGAGACGATGGCGACCCTCTACGCCGAGATGTACGCCGGCATCGGGAAGGGGCTGGTGGCCTGGGAGAAGCCGGGCAGCGTCACCCGCGGCACGACGGCGCTCCTCGACGCGCTGCGGCCGCTGGTCTGAGACGACTGCCGGGCCGATCCCGCCGGGAAGTCCTGACTCCCGAAGAGTGAGCCGGCGCGTTCAGCCCGCTCCGCGGCGAATACTGACGTCGCGACGGGCGAGCGCGCGTTCAGCCCGCTCCGCGGCGAGTCCTGACGTCGCGACGGGCGAGCGCGTGCTCTTCCCGCTCCGCGGCGAGTCTGACGTCGCGACGGGCGAGCGCGTGTTCTTCCCGCGGCGGCGAGTCCTGACATCACAACGGGCGAGCGCGCGTCCAGCCCGCTCCGCGGCGAGTCCTGACGTCGCGACGGGCGAGCGCGTGTTCTTCCCGCTCCGCGACGAGTCCTCACGTCGCGACGGGCGAGCGCGCGTCCAGCCCGCTTCGCGGCGAGTCCTCACCACGCGACGGGCGAGCGCGTGCTTCCGCTCCGCGGCTGACGTCGCGACGGGCGAGCGCGCGTCCAGCCCGCTCCGCGGCGAGTCTGACGTCGCGACGGGCGAGCGCGTGTTCTTCCCGGGCGGCGGCGAGTCCTGACGTCGCGACGGGCGAGCGCGTGTTCTTCCCGCGGCGGCGAGTCCTGACATCACAACGTGCGAGCGCGCGTCCAGCCCGCTCCGCGGCGAGTCTGACGTCGCGACGGGCGAGCGCGTGTTCTTCCCGCTCCGCGGCGAGTCTGACGTCGCGACGGGCGAGCGCGTGTTCTTCCCGCTCCGCGGCGAGTCCTCACGTCGCGACGGGCGAGCGCGTGCTCTTCCCGCTCCGCAGCGAGTCCTCACGTCGCGACGGGCGAGCGCGCGTCCAGCCCGCTCCGCGCGAGTCCTGACGTCGCAACGGGCGAGCGCGTGCTCTTCCCGCTCCGCGGCGAGTCCTGACATCACAACGTGCGAGCGCGCGTCCAGCCCGCTCCGGGGCGAGTCTTACGTCGCGACGGGCGAGCGCGTGCTCTTCCCGCTCCGCGGCGAGTCCTGACATCACACCGTGCGAGCGCGCGTCCAGCCCGGGGCGAGTCTGACGTCGCGACGGGCGAGCGCGTGTTCTTCCCGGGCGGCGGCGAGTCCTGACGTCGCGACGGGCGAGCGCGCGTCCAGCCCGCTCCGCGCGAGTCCTCACGTCGCGACGGGCGAGCGCGCGTTCTTCCCGCTCCGCGGCGAGTCCGCTGTCGCGACGGCCGCGCCGAGTTCGCTGATGCCCTCGCCTGCGTCGCCCTCCTCGGCCATGGAGCACCTGCGCGCTGTGGACGGCCTCGAGGCCCCAGGCGTTTCGTGGCGTCAGCCGAGCGCGCCGTCAAACGAACGCGCGCAGGCCTGTGTGCAGCGCCAGCAGCGCCGCTCGGGTGCGCGTCTTCACCGTTCCCAGCGGCAACCCCGTCTTCGCGGCGATCTCGCTCTGCGACAGACCCTCGTCCCAGGCCAGCTCGAGCAGGGAGCGCTGCTCGACGGGCAGCTTCGCCACCTGCGCGCGCACCACCGTCCGGGCTCGCGCCCCATCGACGACCTCGTCCGGAGCCTTCGAGCCCTCAGCTGACGCCCGGCGCTCGAGGTCAAGGGTGCGCTCGACGGTGCCCCTGGCGCGCAGCCGATCGATCGCCCGGCTCTTCACGATCGTGACGAGCCACGCGGCGAGGTTGGCGCGCTCCGGCTGGTAGTGGGCGGCCCGGCGCCAGGCCTCGAGGAAGGTCTCCTGCACGACCTCCTCGGCCTCGGCGCGACTGCGCAGGAGCCGCTGCGCCACGGCCAGCACGACCGGGGCGTGCGTGGCATAGATGGCCGACAACGCCTCGCGATCGCCGCGCGCGAGCCTGTCGGAGAGGGCGCGCTCGTCCACCTGGCTCACGCGTCCTCCGCCAACTTGACGACGGAGGCACAGATGCACGCCGGCCCCTCGACTGCCGTGAAGCTGTGCGAGGTGCCCTGCTCACGGACGTCCACCTCGCCGCGCCAGAACTCCCGCCCGCTCTGGTCGTCGCGGTAGCCGCCCTCGAGCACCAGCACCTGCTCGCGCGCGGCGTGGGTGTGCATCGGCAACTGCGCGCCCGGCTCGAGGCGCACCACGACGGTGAGGAAGCCTGCCCACCTCGGGCCCGCCTCGACGGGCATCAGGCTGAGCCCCGGCGCAGGGCCTTCGCCCCACCGCGCCGGCTCGTCGAACGCGTTCACCAGCTCGACCGCCCGCTCCTCCGGAATGTCGAAGTGGGACGCGAGGGCCGGCACGAGGTGGGCGAAGCGCTTGCCGCCCTCGAGCGTCCCGCACACCTTCTTCCATGGCTCCTCTGGTGGGCGCAGGCTCATCGTCACCACCGTCATCGACGCCTCGAGGTCCTGGAGCTGGGCGGCGAGCGCGGGCGACTGCGAGAGGGCAGCCTCGACGCGGGCGCGCTCCTCATCGGAGAGCGTGCCGAGCGCGTACTCGGCCAGCAGCCCCGCCATCTCGTCGAGTTCACTCATGACTCACCGTCAGCACCTCTTCGGACGAGGCCGTCGAGCGGATTTCGGGCTGCGTCAGTTCACGGCGTGCGGCTGCGCGAGGGCGAACTCGGTGATGCGCGCGTCGAACATCGTGTGGTCGTCGCGCTCGAGCTGGTAGCTCCCACGCATGGTGCCGAACGGCGTGCGCAGCATCGCCCAGCTCGTGTACTCGAAGCGCTCTCCGGGCCCCAGCCGCGGCTGCTTCCCCACCACGCCTGGCCCTCGCACCTCCTCGACGTGGCCAGCGGCGTCGGTGATGAGCCAGTGCCTCGTCCGCAAGGTCGCCGCCGAGGCGCCCTCGTTCGAGATGGTGATGGTGTAGGCGAAGGCCCACTGGCCCGCCTCGGCGTCGGAGCGCTCGGGCCAGAAGTTGACCTTCACCTGCACGCGGATGCCTTCGGTCACGGTGTTCGACATGTCAGTCGCGGGCGCTGGTGGCCGGCTCGGCCGGCTTCTCGGTGGACGGTGGCTGCGGGGACGCTGCGTCGGCGGGAGGCTTGATGAGGACCGACGACAAGATGGAGACGGCGAGGGTGCCAGCGATGAAGCCGAGCGAGGTGACGATGAGGGCCACCTCGTGCTGGGCGATGAAGTCGTGGAAGGCGACCTCGACGATCAGCTTGACGCCGACGAACGCGAGGATGATGCCGAGCCCCGTCTTCAGGTAGCGGAACTTGTCCATCAACGAGTTGACGAGGAAGAACAGCGAACGCAGCCCGAGGATCGCGCAGGCGTTCGACGAGAAGACGATGAACGGGTCCTGGCTGATGCTGAGCACCGCGGGGATCGAGTCGAGGGCGAACAGCACGTCCGTGGACTCGACGACGAGCAGCACGAGGAACAGCGGCGTGAAGTGAAAGCGCCCGTCAGCGCGCGTCGTGAAGCGGTGGTCGTCGGTGTTCGAGGACGAGACCGGCAAGATGCGACGACCCCACCGCAGCACCGCCAGGTTCTCAGGGTCCACCTCGTCGTCTTCGCTCCCGCTGAACAGCAGCTTCCACGCCGTGAAGAGCAGGAACGCGCCGAAGAAGTACAGCACCCAGTTGAAGCGGGTGACCAGCGCGGCGCCCAGGAAGATGAGGACGCCACGGAGGACGAAGGCGCCGATGATGCCCCAGCGCAGCAGGCGGTGCTGGGCGACGTCGCTGACCCGGAAGTACGAGAAGACGACGATGAAGACGAAGAGGTTGTCGACCGAGAGCGCGTACTCGATGACGTAGGCCGTGAGGAACGGCGCCGCGGCCCGCGCCCCACCGAGCCAGAACAGCACCCCGGCGAACGCGAGCGAGAGGGACACCCACACGCCGGTCCAGATGGCGGCCTTGCGCGGCGAGATGGCCTTCCCGCCCGAGAGCCGCAGATCGATGACGATGACCGTCATCACGCCCAGCAGGAAGGCTGTCCACAACAGGGGTGTTCCCAAGTCGGCGTCCCTTTAGCGCCCCCGCCCCATCTCGACAAACCCGCCGCGGAACCACTCAAAAAGCACGCGCACCGCGGGGACCTTGCGCCCTGGCGACAGGGGACCCGGGAAGCGCCTCGCGCGAGCCGCGACGACGGCGGGCTCCTTCAGAGCGCCCTGCCCGTCCAGGCCCTGGCCGATGCTCGCGGCGCGGGGCGTTGGGGGGCAGACTGCCCGCCATGCTGAGCCTCGTCATCGCCCTCGTCGTCCTCGCGCCGGATGCCGGCGTGTCGCTCAAGCCCACCCCGGCCGGTCCCGACGCCGGAATGAAGGCGCCCGCTGACGCCGGCGCACCAGAGGCCGAGGTGGCGAAGGTGAAGGACCAGGTGTCGGACCTCACGCTCCGCACCAGCGAGAACCTCACGGCCCTCAAGAAGCGGCTGAGCGATGTCGAGGCGAAGGCCCTCGCGCTCGAGACCAGGACCGCGGCGCTCGAGGCGAAGCTCAGGGACGCGACGGAGCGCGCGGCGCAGCTCGACCAGACGCGCGACGAGCTCGCGTCCTTGAAGCGTCAGGTGAACGAGCGTGAAGACGAGCGCCGTCGCGCCCTCGAGACGAGGCAGCGCTTCGACACCGCGACGCGCGGGCTGGTGACCGCGGACCAGCAGCTCTCCTCGGGCTCCCAGGCCTCGGTGAACGAGCAGCTGCGGCAGGCCGAGGCGACCTACACCGGGCTCGCGCAGCAGTACGTGCAGGCGGCCCGCACCGCCCTCGGCAACAACGACCTCGCCACCGCGCGGCGCATGCTGCTGCTCGCCGTGCTGGAGGCCCAGCTCTCCCGTCAGCAGTAGCCCGTCAGAAGCGCGTCACGAAGTTGCGCAGCACGCGCGCGCCCCACGGCGAGTCCACGGCGCCCGCGTCGAGGCGGGCGCGGGCCGCTCCGTCGAGGCTCTTCTCGTTGGCGATGCAGAAGCGAATCGACGCAGCGTTCATCTCGGGGTGAAACTGAACGCCGCGCACCCGGGCGCCGAAAGCGAACGCCTGCACCGCGCTGGCCTCGTTGGTCGCGAGCAGGCAGACGGTTTCAGGCAAGCGCGCCGCCTCGTCGAAGTGCGTCGCCTGCACCTCGAGCTGCTCCGGAGCCCCGTCGAAGAGCGGGTCTCCTCGGCCTTCGGACGTGAGCGCCACCGTCACCGTGCCGAGCTCGAGGCCACGTGGGTTGCGCCGCACCGTCGCGCCCAGCCGCCACGCGAGCAGCTGGTGCCCGAAGCACACGCCCAGCACCGGCACGCCCTGCTCGGCGGCGTTCAGCATCGCGTCGGCAGCGGCCTCCATCCACGGGGCCGGCGCCGTCACGGAGAGGGGCGAGCCCGTCATGATGATGGCGTCGAAGCCGCGCAGCCCCGGCACGCGCTCGCCCGCGTGCAGCTCGACCGGGTGCATCGTCGCGAGCGGGGCGACCGCTTCTTCGAACCACTGCTCGTAGTCGCCGAGCAGCGCGCGAGAGCTCGTCACTCCCGGCTTGAGCAACAGCACCCGCTTCAGCGGCATGTCACGGTCCACCAGGCAGACATGAACGGGCTCGAGAAAAGAAAAAGGCCCGCCAGTCGTCGGCGGGCCCTTTCGAGAGGCTCCTTGCGGAGCTGGTCTCGTGAATCAGTCCTGCTTGAGGTGCTTGTTCACCAGCTTGGTCATCTCGAACATGTTGACGACCTTCTTGCCGCCGAAGACCTTCTTCAGCGCGTCGTCCGCGTTGATGTTGCGGCGGTTCTTGTCGTCCTGCAGCTTGTTCTTCTTGATGTACTGCCAGAGCTTGCTGGTGACTTCCGTGCGCTTCATCTGCTTGGTGCTCCCCAGAACGACGGCGAGCTCGGCAGACGGAGTGACGGGCGGCATCTCGGGCGGCTTACGCTTCGACTTCGTGGCTTTCTTGGCGGCCATTTCGGTTTGTCTCCTCCCCTCAAGGGGACCAGTAACGGTTCCTTTCCTCAGAACCGGCGGCACGAGCTAACACGTCGCCCGAGAGAAAACAGCCCCTCGTTGCATTTCTTTCGAGGGAAAGTGCCGACCCATGCGTGTCCTCATCACCGGCGCCAACGGCTTCGTCGGCTCCTGGCTGGCCTCGTTCCTCGCCGAGCGGAGGCACCAGGTGCGCTGCCTCGTGAGAGAGGGCAGCGACCGGAGCGCCCTGTCGCACCCCGACGTCACGGTGGTGCCGGGCGACGTCACCCAGCCAGAGAGCCTCGGCCCTGCGCTCGAGGGCGTCGAGGTCTGTTACCACCTGGCTGGAATCCGGAGGGGCAGCAGCCGGGACGACTTCTTCCGGGTGAACGCCGAGGGCACCCGGCTGGTGGCCGAGGCCATGGTGCGGACGGGAGGTCGGCGGCTGGTGCTGTGCGGCTCGCTCGCCGCGTCAGGCCCGTCGCTCTCGGGGCGGCCGCGCCGGGAGGAGGACCCGTTCGCGCCCGAGGAGTGGTACGGCGAGTCGAAGGCCGAGGCCGAGCGCCTGCTCTTCTCCTTCAAGGACCGGCTCGAGGTGACGAGCTGCCGGCCGGCGCGGGTCTCCGGGCCCGGCGACCACGAGAACCTCACCTTCTTCAAGCTGGTGCAGCGCGGCGTCATCTTGAAGCTGCTGGGGCCCGAGCGCCGCATCTCGTTCGTCGACGTCGAGGACGTGGTGGAGCAGCTCGTGCTGCAGGGGGAGCGCCCCGAGGCGGTGGGCGAGGCCTTCTTCTGCGCGTCGGGCCAGACCGAGACGCTCGAGTCGCTGATGCGCTTCATCGCCGAGGTGCTGGGGCTCGACGCCCGCGTGGTGCCGGTGCCCGAGCGCCTGCTCGAAGGCACGGGCGCGGTGGCGGACCTGGTGTCCACGCTCACGGGGAAGAAGCTGCCCATCAACCGCAAGCTGGCGCGCCAGCTGCTCGCCCCCGGGTGGACCTGCTCGACGGACAAGGCGACGCGGCTGCTCGGCTTCACCGCGAAGCGCAGCGTGCGGGACTCGGTGCGCCGGTCGGGCCTGTGGTACCGCGAGCACGGGTGGCTCTGAGCGCCGCCTGTGCTAGGCGTCCCCCCCGCATGAAGCACGAGCACGCGATGACGAGTCCCTCCGAGGCCCCGAAGAAGGCGGGCAAGGCGGCCTTCTTCGACGTCGACGGCACCCTCATCAGCACCAACGTCGTGCACGCCTACGGCTTCTACGCGATGAACACGGGGAACTACCTGGGCATCGCGAAGCGCTCCCTGTCCACCCTGGTGAACCTGCCCGTGTTCGGCGTGCTCAACCTCGTCGACCGGAAGATCTTCAACGAGTACTTCTACCGGCAGTACGAGGGCCTCTCGGAAGACCGGCTCTTCACCCTGAGCCGCGACCTCTTCACCGACGTCATCAAGCCCGCCATCTTTCCCCGCGCGCAGGACCTCATCGACCAGGCGCGGCGGGCGGGCTGCAAGGTGGTGCTCATCACCGGCGCGCTCGACTTCACGATGCAGCCCCTGGCGCGACACCTCGGCGCTGACGACCTCATCGCCAACCGCATGCAGTTCGTCGGAGGCTTCGCCACCGGCAAGGTGATTCCGCCCATCATCGAGGGCGCCAACAAGGCCAACGTCATTCGCGAGTACTGCGAGGCGCACGACATCTCGCTGGTGAAGAGCTTCGCCTACTCCGACTCGGCCAGTGACTACGCGATGCTCACCGCCGTCGGGCGGCCCACCGCGGTGAACCCGGACCTGCGCCTGAGGGCGCTCGCGCGCAGCTACAACTGGCCCGTGCTCGACCTGCGGTAGTCACGCCCCCCGTTCGACGGTACCCGACCTGCACACTGCCTCGGCGCACGTGCAGCGGCTTGCACACCGTGGCGGGGTCCAACCCATTGAACTCAGAGGAGTCTCGACCGGCACACCGCCTGCTCTGGGGTGGTGCATGCTCTTCACCCGACCCGACGCGAAGCGCTGCACCGACGTGAACCCCAGCCGCGCCATCATGCCGTTCCTGATGCCGACGCGCACCGAGTCAACAGTGCAGTTCGAGCAGGAGCTCGACCTGACGAAGACGCAGGCCTTCGTCGACCGCTGGAACGAGGCGCACCCCGAGCAGCGCATCACCGTCTTCCACGTCTTCCTCTCGGCCCTGGCGTGGAGCTTCGAGGAGTGGCCCCGCCTCAACCGCTTCGTCTCGGGCGGGCGGCTCTGGCAGCGCGACGGCGTCTACGTCAGCTTCGCGGCGAAGAAGAAGAAGGCGAACGGCTCGCCCCTCGTCGTCGTCAAGCGCCGCGTGGACACGGTGAAGTCCTTCACCGAGCTGGTGTCCCTCACGCACGCGGACGTGAAGGCGGGCCGCAGCGAGAAGAAGTCGAGCCAGGACAAGGAGCTCGACCTGCTCACGATGCTCCCGGCGTTCCTCCTCGGCCTGGTGGTGAAGCTCGTGAGGCTGGCCGACCGCTGGAACCTGCTGCCCCGGAAGTTCGTCGATCACGACCCGCTCTTCACCAGCATCTTCGTGGCGAACCTGGGCAGCGTGGGCCTCGAGAGCGCGTACCACCACCTCTACGAGTACGGGAACTGCCCCTTCTTCGCCGCGCTCGGCCGCTCGAAGACGGTGCTGACGCCCGAGGGCCCGAAGCTGGTCTGCAGCGTGAAGTACACCTTCGACGAGCGCATCGAGGACGGCCTGTACTGCGCCCACGCGCTCGAGTCGGTGAAGGCCCGCGTCGAGAACCCCGAGACGATGGCCGAGGTCGAGCCCCGGCTCGCCGAGGCCGCCTGAACTTCCCCGAGTGTCTGCTTGACCTGCCCAGCCCGCGCGGCCAAAAGCCAGCGGGCGATGCGCCCCCTGAAGACCCTCAAGAAGCTCTACGACGACGAGAGCCACATCATCACCACCGAGAAGGGCAGCCCGCCGCGGGTGATGTTCTACGGTGAGGACTTCTGGGTCGAGGATCTGCCGGTCGGCACCCGCGTCATCTGCGCCAGGCCGCCGCTCGAGGGCGTGCCCAACCTGAAGGCCGCCATCCGCTACGCCATCAACCACCCCGAGGGCATGGACCCGCTCCACGCCCTCTTGAAGCCGGGCATGAAGGTGACGGTGGCGCTCGACGACATCTCGCTGCCGCTGCCGCCGATGAAGACGCCCGACGTGCGCCAGGCGGTGCTCGAGATCGTGCTCGAGCTGCTGGCCGACTCCGGCGTGGACGACGTGCACCTCGTCATCGCGAACGCGCTCCACCGGCGCATGACCGAGGCCGAGATGAAGCGCATGGTGGGCCAGACCATCTTCGACGCCTACTACCCCGACCGCTACTACAACCACGACGCCGAGGACCCCGACGGCATCGTCGAGCTCGAGCGCACCAGCCACAACGAGGTCGTCGCCATCAACCGGCGCGCCGCCGAGTCCGACCTCGTCATCTACGTCAACATCAACCTCGTCCCCATGGACGGCGGCCACAAGTCGGTCGGCACGGGGCTCACCAACTACGAGTCGCTGCGCGCGCACCACAACCCGCAGACGATCCGTGACTCCGACTCGTACATGGAGCCGGGCCGCAGCCAGCTGCACCGCTCCACCGAGCGCATCGGCCGCGTCATCGACCAGCACTGCAAGGTCTTCCACATCGAGACCACCATCAACAACCGCATGTTCGAGGAGCCGGTCGGCTTCCTGATGAAGAAGGAAGAGGACTTCACCGAGTTCGACCGCCTCAAGCTGCAGTCGTTCAAATACGCGCTGTCGAAGATGCCGCGCGCGCTGAAGCGGAAGATGTTCTTCAACATCTACGCGCCCTACGAGGTGACGGGCGTGTTCGCGGGCGCCACCGAGCCCACGCACCAGAAGACGCTCGAGATGTCGTGGAAGCAGTACTCGGTGCCTGTGCAGGGGCAGAGCGACATCGTCATCTTCGGCATGCCCTACGTGTCGCCCTACAACGTGAACTCCATTCTGAACCCGCTGCTGGTCCAGGTGATGGCGCTCGGGTACCTCTACAACCTGAACCGCGGCGTGCCGCTGGTGAAGAAGGGCGGCGTCATCATCTTCACGCACCCCTGCTACGACGAGTTCGACCCCGAGCACCACGCGCCGTACATCGAGTTCTTCAACCGCCTGCTGCCCGAGACGCGCGACGCGGTGAAGCTCGAGCACAAGTACGAGCGGGAGTTCGCGAAGAACCCGTCGTACGTGCACCTCTACCGCAAGGGCCACGCGTACCACGGCGCCCACCCCTTCTACATGTGGTACTGGGGCGAGAACGGCCGCCAGCACGTCGGCAAGGTGATCGCGGCCGGGGCCGAGAACAACCACGTGCCCGCCATCATGGGCTGGGACCGCACCGACACGCTGAGCGAAGCCATCGAAGAGGCGCGCGGCTTCATGGGGCGCGGCGCGTCCATCAGCTTCGTGAAGATTCCCCCCATCCTCCAGACCGACGTCCGCCTCTGACAGCGAGCATGGTTCCCCTCTTCGAGCGACGACCTGACCTCGAGCGTGCCGGCGTCATTCGCGTGTGGCTCTTCGACGACTCGGCGACGATGGTCGATCAGTGCCTCGGGCCGTCGATGAACGACGAGGTCGTCTCGTTCATCACGGGCGAGGTCGAGGCCGAGCTGCAACGGCGGTGGATCTCGAAGGGCCGAGCGGTTCGTTACCTCCACGACTGGCGCAGCATCACGACCTACGAGGCCCACGGCCGCGAGCGCCTCATCGAGTGGGGCAAGGTGTCGAAGGCCCATACGGCCGAGGCCGCCATCTGCCTGTCTCGCAGCGCCTCGGCGTTCATCCGCATCGCGGCCGTGACCGGCGTTGCCGTGCTGCGCATGCTGCGGATCCCCATCTCGGTCGTGGACGACCTCGAGCCGTTGCTCGCCCCGCTCCGCAGCCGCCGCGCCGGCTGACTCGCAACCTCGCGACGCCGGAGCCCGAAACACGACGACCCCACCCGACGTCGGTGAGGTCGCAAGGCCCTGCAGGTGACCCCCACACGCCTCAGCGGCGGGTGAGCACCATCTTGCCCTTCGGCGCCACCGCCACCGACGAGATCCGCGCCGTCGCGGCCGGCACCAGCGCGCGCAGCTCGAAGACGCGCATGTCGGGGTACGGCATGTACCGCAGCATCGGCACGTTCACCGGCGTGTCGGGCAGCACCTTGCCGGTGACGATGGGCTTCATCGGCGACTTCGCCGCGACCAGCAGGCCCATCGAGATGGCGAGGATGAGCGCCGACAGGGCGATGCCCACCACGCGAACCCGCTTGTCGTCCATCATCGCCTCGAACCGGTGTGCGAACGTGTCCATGACGAGGCGACCATGCGAGCGGCTTGCCAGCTCGAAGGGCGCTGCCGAGCGCTCAGCACCGCTCCTGTGCCTCAGCCCAAGTGACTGATCACTGGAGCGGCGTCGGCCACCTTCTCACGACTCGAGACGAGCCGAACCGCAGGCTGCAAAAGTGACTGGTTCACCCGGAAGACACCTGGAACATGTGCGCGTCGGGGTGGTGGAGCGCAGGCGCGCACCGTAGAGGTTGTTTACACCCGATCAGGCCCGCAGGCGGGCGAGCGCGACCTGCGCCGCCCAGGACCCGCACATGCCGTGCACCCCCGCCCCCGGGGGCGCTGAGGAGGAGCACAGCAACACCCCGGGGTTCGGCGTCACATAGGGCACCCCGACCGTGGGCCGGAAGAAGAGCTGAAGGCCCTCCACCGCCCCTCCCGAGATGTCCCCACCGACGTGGCTCTGGTTGGTGGCCTCGAACTGCGCCGAGTGCTTCGTCGCCCGAGCCAGCACGTGCTTCGAGAAGCCGGGGGCGAAGCGCTCGAGCTGGGCCTCGATGGCCGCCGTCATGTCGGCGGTGGAGCCGTTGGGCACATGACAGTAGGCCCACAGCGTGTGCTGACCGGGCGGCGCGCGCGTCGCGTCGAAGGGCGTGTGCTGGGCGACGAGCACGTAGGGACGCTCGGGCAGGCGACCGGCGGCGGGCGCGGCCTCTGACTCGACGAGCTCCTCGAGCGTTCCACAGACGTGCAGGCAGGAGGTGCGGCGGGCCTCGGGAGCGCTCCACGGCATCGGCGCGTCGAGCGCATAGTCGAGCTTGAAGACGCCCGGGGCCAGGCGGAAGCCGTCGAGAATGCGCCGCCGGTAGCTCGCGGGCAGCGCGTCTGCGCACACCCTGGCCATCACGTGCGCGTGCGTGTCGAACAGCACGAGCCGGTGCGGCGGCAGCTCATCGAGGCTCGTCACCGGGTGCGAGAGCTCGAGCTCGACCCCGGCCTCGCGCAGCATCGCCACCAGCGCGTCCACCAGGCGTTGAGAGCCGCCCTCGATGAACGGCCACCCCACCGCGTGCGCAGTGACGGCGAGGATGAGCGCGAAGGCGTTGGTGAGCGGAGTCGTGAGCGGCGAGAACGAGTGCGCCGCGCAGCCGCCGAGGAGCGCCTTCGTGCGCGCGTCCTGAAACGTGTCCGCCGCGAACCCTGCCGCGCTCTCGAGCGCCGAGAGCCCGAAGCGGGCGGCGAGCACGGGCGCTGACACGGGCGGCTTCGTGATGGGGTTGTAGATGAGGCCCTTCAGCTCGTCGAAGCCGTCCACCAGGGGCTTCATGAGCCTCAGGTAGGCGCGCTCGTCCGCGCCCAGCCGGGCCGCGGTGGCCTCGACGCTGCGCTCCAGCACCGCCGCCTCGCCGCCGTCGAGCGGGTTCACCACCGGGAAGTCGGAGTGCAGGAACTTCACGCCGTACTTCTCGAGGGGCAGCGAGGCGAAGAACGGCGAGCCGGCGGCGAGGGGGTGAATCGACGAGCAGAGGTCGTGCACGAACCCGGGCTTCGTCAGCGCCATCGACCGCGCCGCACCGCCGAACGTCGACTGCCCTTCGATGAGCTTCACCGAGTGGCCCGCCTTCGCGAGCACGAGCGCCGCCGCGAGCCCGTTCGGCCCCGAGCCCACCACCACGGCGTCCCAGATCTTCACGTCGCCTCCGCTGGGGTGATGCCGACCTTCGCCACTTCCCGCCAGAACCCGGGGAAGCTCTTGGCGACGGCGTCCGCTCCCCGCACGGGAATCGTCACCCCGAGGAGGGAGGCGGCGACGGTCGCGGCCATGACGAGCCGGTGGTCGTCGCGCCCATCGTAGACTCCGCCTCGCGCGGTCGCCGGAGGGGTGACCGTCAGGCGCTCGCCCTCGACCTCCGCCCGGCCACCGGCGAGGCGAACGAGCGTCACCAGGCCGTCGAGCCGATCGCTCTCTTTCAGCCGCAGCACGCCGCAGCGCACGAACGTCGATGGAGCAGGCGCCACCAGGGCCATCGCGACCAGCGCGGGCACGGCGTCGGGACAGACCGAGGCGTCGACCTCGAGCCCGCAGCGCAGGGCGCCCCGCACCCACGTCAGCCCCTCCCGGGTCTCGAGCCTCAACCCCGCGGCCTCGACCAGGGTCGCGAAGGCGCGATCGGGATGAGCCGCGGTGAGGTCGACCTGGCGAACCCCGACGCCGGACCTCCACGAGAGCGGCAACAGGTACGTCAGCGACGACCAGTCTCCCGGGAGCTCGACCGGCGCCGGCGCCGCGCGCCACCCAGTCACCACGAGCCTGTTCTCTCCTCCGCCCACGACGAAGCCGAAGCGGCTCATCCACGCCACCGTGAGGGCGACGTACCCGGCGCTGGTGGCCGCTCCGTCGATCTCCACCGTCACTGGCGAGCGGCCTTCGCGAACCACCCGCGCCGCGCCGAGCAGCAGGCTCGAGGTGAACTGGCTCGACTCGACCCCGGAGACGCGGAACGTGGTGACGACCGGCCGGGCGCCCGTCTCCACGGTGAGCGGCCAGAACGCCTCGCCATGACGAACCGCGACGCCGAGGGACTGGCGAAGGGCCTGCAGCAGCGCCTCGTGAGGACGCTCCCCGAGCCTCTGGCTGCCGACGAAGCGCCACGAGGTGTGCGGCTTCAGCGCGGCCTGGGTGACGAGGAAACGGAAGGGCGCTCCCGCGTCCAGGCAGTCGAGGTCGCCACCACCGCCCCGCAATGTCCGCAGGCCCCGGGACAGCACCTCGACGTCACGCGGCAGCTCCGTCAGCCCCGAGAGCAACGGCTCGTGCTGGCCCTCGCAGAGCTCCGCCAGCACCAGGGCGCGGTGGGCGTCTGACTTCGACACCGGCGGGACGAGCACCTCAGGCACGCCGCCAGGGTCCTTTCACGCACGCCTGCCACTCACGCGCCGGCACGTCGACGAGGCGCCACCGGCCCAGCTCCTCGAGCAACACCATGCGCACCTGACCGGGCGCGCCCTTCTTGTCGGCCGCCAGCAGCCCGCCCACCGTCGAGGTGGAAGCGCCCCTCAGCAGCGTGGCGATCGTCACGCGCGCGCCCCGCGGCATCGGCAGGCCCGCCTCGATGCTCGCCGCCACGCTCGGCGCGGTGACGCCCAACCGCACGCCCAGGTCGAGCGCGCACAGCATGCCCAGCCCGACCGCCTCGCCGTGGCGCAGGCGGTAGCCGCTCAGGCTCTCGAAGACGTGCCCGAAGGTGTGGCCGAAGTTCAGCACCACCCGCACGCCCTTCTGCTCGTACGGGTCCGTGCGGACCACGGCCTCCTTGAGATCCCTCGCCTCTCGCAGCAGCACCTCGTCAGCTGGCGGGCGCCGCAGCCACCGGCGCGCTGTCGCGGCGTCGAGCGTCACCACCATCTTCCAGGCCTCGAGGCGGCCTTCGCGCCGCTGCGCCTCGGTCAAGGTGCCGAAGAGCTCGTCGCACAGCCAGGTCTCCGCGGCGCCGTGGAACACGCCCAGCGCGTTCTTCACGGGCCCCACGTTCACCGCGCCCTTGCCGCCGATGGAGCTGTCCACCGCGGCGAGCAGCGTCGAGGGCACCTGCACGAGCCGCACGCCGCGCCGATGCAGGTGCGCCAGCACCGCCACCACGTCACCCACCGTGCCGCCGCCGAGCGCTACGAAGGTGGCGCCGCGAGAGACGTGGACGAGCTTCGTGGCGAACCGCTCCACCGCCTCGAGCGTCTTGCTCTCCTCCCCTGCTGGCACGCGATGCACCACGCGTCCGCGCAGCGCCTTCGCCACACGCGGGTGGCTCCGCAGCACCTTCGGGTCAGCGAAGACGACGGCCTCGTCGGGCAGCGTGCGGGCGAGCTCGGGGAAGCGACCGACGACGTCGACGGACGGCAGCACGGCGCCAGGCGGCAGGTGGGTCATGAGCGGTGAGGCCTCGCGAGGAAGGACAACCAGAGATCGGCGAACACCAGCGCGGCCATCGCTTCGACGACGGGCACCGCGCGGGGAAGGATGCAGGGGTCGTGACGGCCCGCCCGGGCGTGATCGGCCAGCGTGGCGGGCGGCTTGAAGAGCACCCGCACCTGCACGGGCTCGCCGTTCGACAGCCCACCCTGAATCCCGCCGTAGACGTCGCGCGGCCGGCCGTCAGCGGGGAGCGCGTGGAAGCGGGAGCCGGGCCAGGTGAGCTGCTCCTCGAGGTCGGCGCCGCCCCAGACGACGCCCGTCACCGCGCCGATGCCAGCGAGCGCGTCAGCGAGCCGCGCCTTGAGCTTGCCGAACACCGGCTCGCCCAGTCCTGCGGGAACGCCTTCGACCCGCAGGGTGATGGCGCCGCCATAGCTGTCCCCGGCCGCCTTCGCCTCGAGCAGCCTCGCTTCGATCCGTTCGGCGAGGGCCGCGTCGGGGCAGCGCGTAGGGTGCGCGTCCACCTGCGCGCGCGTGAGGCCCGGCGGCGGCGGCGGCGCGATGAGCGGCCCGACCTGCGAGACCCACGCGACCAGGTTGAGCGCGGGCACGTCGCGGCGCAGGAGCGCCTCGGCCACCGCCCCACCGATGACGCGGCAGAGCGTCTCGCGCCCGCTCGTGCGCCCGCCGCCGCGTGGGTCGCGGTGCTTGAAGCGCTCGCGCCAGACCCGATCTGCGTGGCCGGGTCGATCCTCCGTCGCCAGCTTCGCGTAGTCGCCGCTGCGCGCGTCCTGGTTGCGCACCACCGCGGCGAGGGGCGTGCCCAGCGTCTTTCCCTCGTACACCCCCGAGAGCAGCTCGACGCGGTCGGCCTCGTTGCGACCCGTCGTCACCGCCGACTGGCCCGGCCGGCGGCGATCGAGCGCGCGCTGCACGTCGTCGGCCGACAGCGCGACGCCCGAGGGACAGCCGTCGATGACGGCGCCCATCGCCGCGCCGTGGCTCTCGCCGAAGGTGGTGACGCGGAACAGCTCTCCGAAGGTGTTCATGTCGCCGACTCCCACGCCGTGCGCTGCTGCCTCGCCTGCGCGATGAACCACCGAGGCCCGAGCCGCACGACGATGCCACCGAGCGCGCGCACCTTCGAGGCAATCGTCCGCGCCGGGGCACCGTAGGCGATGACGCCCACGTGCGCTGCCTCGAAGCGCAGGGCCGGTGGTGGCTCGACGTGGGCAGGCCAGGTCCACACCACGGCCCCCCGCTCGACGCCGTCGAGGGTGTCTCGGCGCTTGAAGACCAGCGCCAGCCCCAGCTCGTCCGCAGCGACCGTCAGCGCCTGGCTCACGCCGCCGTCGCCCAGCACCGTTACCGCGCGCGCACCAGCGAGCCCGGCGAGGTGCTCGAGGGCGGCCTTCGCGCCCGCGACGTCGGAGTTGAGGCTCTGCCACCCCTGCGGCGCGCGCACGAGCGTGTTGACGGCGGCCGCGCTGGCATCGACGGCGCGAGCGACCGCCTTCTTGAAGGGGTTGGTGACGGCGAAGCCCCGGTAGTGCGGCCTGAGCGCGGCCAGCAGCGCAGCGAGGTCGGTGTCGGGAGGGACGTCGAGGCGGTCGAACGGCTGCGCGTGAAGCCGTGGGCTGCGTGAGTGGGCCAGCGGGTGTCCGAGGATGGCCAGCCGCGCGGTGAGCGGGTGGTGCGTCGGCCGTCGGGTGGCGCGCACCGCGTCGGCGAGCAGGCGCTGGCCCACCGCCGCGCTCCAGGCCGGGCTCAGCGCGAGGTAGTCGAGGGCGTTCCGCTCGGCGAGCAGCGCGCGGAAGGGCAGCGCGAGCGGCCCGGTCGTCAGCACCGTGACGCGGCCGGGGCCGAGCCGCGCCTCGAGCTGCCGCTGGGTCTCGAAGAGGCGCGGGGCATCGCCCAGGGGACCCAGCGGCTCGACGTGCTTCACCTGGACTCCGGCGGGAACGCCGTCCCAGAGCCGCAGCGCTTCCGTGGTCGAGAGCGGGCGTTCGGCGTGGTGCGAACGAACGGAGCCCTCGGCGGCGTCGAGCAGCGCCGCGTGCCTGCGCCAGTCCGCCGGGGCGGAGAGACCAGCCCGCTCGGCCACGAGCAGCGGCAACGCGCGCGCCAGCAGGCCCAGGTCCAGCTCGAGGGGCGTGAGGTCGGTGCGCACCTCGAGCAGGTCGGCGCCCTGGTGGCGCGCAGCCCAGGCGAACTCCACCGGGTGCGCGTCGGGCGGCAACGTCACCACGCGGCGCGCGCGCGGCGCCCGCTGCAGCGCGAGCAGGAAGTCCACGAAGGACATCGTCTTCACGCGCCGGTGCTTGTCCTCGCGCTCGGCCCAGACGGTCTCGAGCTCCTCGTGCCGGGACACGCCGGGCATCAGCCGGGGCCGCGACGCGTCGGCGGTGAGGCGCTCGACGAACGTCTCGAAGGTGACGGGCACCAGCACGGTGACGCACCCCGCGAGCGCCTGTGGGTGGCTCGAGAGAAAACCGCCGCCCACGGCGATCACCCCACCAGCGGGCAGGCTCGCGAACACCTCGCGCTCGGCGGCGCGAAACGACGATGGATCTTCTGCGAACCACTCGCGGATCGGCCGGCCTGCGCGGGCCTCGAGCTCGGCGTCGAGGTCGGTCGCGCTGCGCCCAAGCACCGCCGCCACGTGCGGCAGGAGGGTGGACTTGCCCGCAGCCCGGTGACCCGCCAGCACCACCGACACGCCACGCGGCAGGCCATCGGCGGCCTCGCCCTCGCGGCGACGCAGCTCAGCCTCGAGCGTGCCGTGCAGCCGAGGGTCCAGGTGGCGGATCAGGTCCACGCGCGCTGTCTAACCCACGGGTCTGCGCAGGTGATCTCCGTCGCCATCGTCTCCCCGACCGGGCTGGCCTTCCCCAGCGCGCCTGCGTGTCGTTGTCCCCTTCGCCCGGGGACGCGTGTACGCTCGCGGCGATGGCACGCTGCCTCACCGCCCTCCTCGCCCTGGCTACCCTCACCGCCCTCGCCTGCGGTCAGACGATGACTGGCCCTCCAAAGGCCGGAGACCCGTGCCGGGAGGAGAACGTCGGCGTGTGCGAGTCGGCCACCCGACTCCTCACCTGCCGCGGGATGACGTGGCAGGCCTTCAGCGACTGCAAGGGTCCGGAGGGCTGCCGCCGGGTTGGCGATACCGTCGACTGCGATACGCGCGGCAACGGCGTGGGCGACCGGTGCAGCACTCCGGGGCGCGTCCGGTGCGACCCCGACGGGGGCCTGCAGATCCTGAGGTGCAGCCCCGACGGTGTGCTCGCGGTCGAGTTCTCGTGCCCGGCGAACCCGACCCAGACGGTGTGTGCGCTGAGCGACGCCGGCCTCACCTGTCTCTGAGCGCACGCCTCGTCCCGGCCCGTCGGGCGCCAACGCGGGGGCTCACTGCAGCATCGCTGCCCAGCCGGCCTCGTCCTCCACCGACTGTGCACCGAGCGCCTCGATCACCTGGCGGTGCAGCGCGGCCGCGCGACCACCGACGACGAAGCGCGCGCCAGCCCCGCGCTCTCGCATCGCCTCGGTGAGCACCTCACGGAAGGCGGCTTCGCCCTCGTCGTTCACGCAGCTCAACGCCACCACCTGCGGGTGCGAGACGCGCACCACGCGCGCGAGGTGCTCGGTCGGCGTTCTGGCGCCGAGGAAGGTGACGCGCCAGCCGGCGTGACGGAACTTGAGCGCTACGCCCATCAGCCCCAGCTCGTGGTCTTCGCGGGGGAAGCACGCACACACGACGTGACGCTTCGCGCGCCGGGGCGCCTGGTGCAGCAGCGTGATGACGCGCTGGCGCGCCGCCTGCGTGACGAGGTGCTCCTCGGCGACCGTGAGGGTGCCCGCGTGCCACCGCTCGCCCACCTCGCGCTGCAGCGGAGCCAGCAGCTCGTCCCAGAACATCACCGGCGGCATCGACACCATCGCCTCGTCCAGCACCGCCTCGATGGCCTGCTGATCGAGCCGCTCGGCGGCCACCAGGATCTCCTGGCGCCACTTCTCCGTCTGGCCGGGACGCGGCGCCCGTGGCGTCGCCCGCTCGGCCTGCTCGAGCTGCTCGCGCACCTCGCGCTTGATGCTCGGGAGCAGCTTCACCGCCTCCGCGATGGAGACCCCTTCTTCGGTGAGCTGCTTGAGGCGCTTGAGCGCCGAGATGTCTGCCTCGGTGTAGGCGCGGTAGCCAGAGGGAGTGCGCCTGGGCTTGAGCACGCCGTAGCGCCGCTCCCACGCGCGAATGAGCCCCTCGGAGACCCCGCTCATCTCGGAGGCGACGTTGATGCGATAGGTCCGTTCCATCAGCCCCGCGCAGCCGGTGCGCCCTCCTGAGTCGTGGGGGGCAGGCTCCGCACGGTGTCCCACCGCTCCTGCACGCTGCGCCTGCCGGCGATCTTCAGCGTGAAGCCCTCGGTCGAGCGCGCCGCGTGAACCCGCTGCGTGACGGACTCGAGCTGTTCGGTGAAGGTCGTCATCGGGCCTGGCGCGTGGGGAGCACCGACCTCTACCAGCACGTCCGGGTGTTCGTGCTCGAAGAACGCATAGCGCAGGGCGATGGGCACCGCTTGCCGCCGGGACGAACGGGCGAGCACCTCGATGCCCCGGGAGAGCGGCCCCAGGGGGCCCTGTCTCAGCTCACCCTGCGGGAAGATGGTGACGCAGGCGTTCGGTCGCTCGAGGACGGTCTTCGCGTAGCGCAACGTCTCGACGGCCGAGCGGGGATCGCCTCGGCGAACGCTGAAGGCCCCGATGCGGGTGTGGAAGCGGTAGCGGGCGAGGTTCTGCTCCTCCATGAGTGCGTAGGTGTCCCACCCCGCGAGCTTCCCGAGCTGGTGCACGAGGAAGCCGTCCCAGAAGCTCGAGTGGTTCAGGTAGGCGATGAGGCCGCTGGCGGCAACGGGCAGCTCTCCCCGCACCCAGACCCCACGGAACGCGCTGCGCACCTTCCGGCCGATGTACCAGTCGATGACGGACGAGAAGAGGCCGCCCTTGGCGTCGCGGATCATCCGGCCTCCCCGTGGACGGGCGCCGGCTCCATGCGGCCGCCCGACTTCAGCTCGAAGCGGCGCCCACGCCAGTGCACGGTGCCTCCCTGGAGGAGCGCGTTGAGCCAGCAGACCCACAACAGGCCCTCGGCCAGCAGCCACTCGAAGCGCAGCCCGCCCCGCTGGTCCTGCCGGTTCGCGAGCGCGATGCGCAACCCGACGAGCGTCGAGAGCGCGACCGCCACCGCCGGCGTCGCCACCACCGACGCGAGCACCATCAGCACGGGCGTCGGGGCGAACAGGAGCGGCACCGACGGGAAGAGGCCCGGCCGGTGCGCGCGCAGCACCTGCATCCACCGCGTGAAGCGCTCGACGACCGCGCGGCCCGACACCTGCTCGGGCTGGGGGACGTTCGCGGTCGCGCGGGCCAGGGTGACCGGCAGCCCCTTCTCGTGCAGCACCTGCGAGAGCTCGAGGTCTTCTCCGATGCAGCCCGACAGCTTCACCAGCTCGGCGGCAGCGGCGGGCGAGAGGGCGATGGCCTTGCCGCAGACGGCTCTCGCGCCAGCGCTCATCACGTCGATGACCTCGAAGGCGTGGTGTGACTGGACGAGCAGCCCGCGCACCGCTCGCCCGGCGATGGAGTTCGACGGCGAGGGACGTGGCGCCGCCGACGAGAGCGCCGCGCCGCCCTTCAGCTCATCCACCAGCGCGCCGATGAGGGCCGAGTCCACCCGCACGTCGGCGTCGACGCACAGCACCACCTGGTCCCCGGTCGCCTGCAGCCGCTCCGGCCGCTCGTCGATGGAGGGCTCGGGGGCAGCCGCGCCCTCGGCGTCCAGCGTCGTCAGGGCATAGGCGAGGTGCCCCACCTTGCGGTTGCGTGACAGCGGGTCGGACGCGAGCCAGCGCACGTTGGCCGAACCCAGCCGGGGCCGGAAGGGCGACACCACGACGTGCGTGAGCTCGCCCGGGTAGTCGATGGGCGTGGCCAGGTTCTCGAGCTCGAGGGGCGTGGGCGCGTCCACCGGGCGGATGAGGAGCACCCGCGGTCGTCGTCGCAGCCGCGCTGACTCGAACCGCTTCGCGCGTGAGAGGCGGAAGAGCGCCACTGCCGTGAAGCCCGCGGCCAGCACCGCCCAGGCCGTGACCATCGTCGCCATCATCGGGCTGCCTCCTTCGCATAGCGCGTGCGCAGGTTCGCCATCCACCGCACCGCGGGGCTGTGGAACCGCACGAAGTCGGCGACCTCACCGAGGGCCTGCAACCCCTCGCCCTGTGCCTCGAGGCGCGCATAGAACGGCGACGACTCGAGCAGCACCGGCGCCAGCTTCGGGCCGAGCTCCGCGGGCACCCGCAGGCCCCAGCCCGTACGCGTCGTCGGCTGCGGGGGGAGCGCCGGCCGCTCGACGTCGACCGAGGTCGGCGTCGCCGTCACCTCGATGGCCGGGGCGCCCCACGGTCGATAGCTGATGCGGGTCTCGTCGGGGTGGTGGGTGCGCGCCCAGCTCCAGCCCGGCAGATCGCTGCCGAGCGCGACCTCGCCGTGGTTGCCGTCGTGGTAGCCCCGGCCGACGACGTCGAGGTCGTGCGTCGGCACCGTGACGCGCGCCTCGCCGCGGACACAGATGGGCCGCCAGTGGTGACTGAGCCCGTCGACGAGGCGCAGCTCCGGGCCGACCGGCACCTGCGGGGTGAAGCGGAGCACGGCCTGCGTGGGCTCGCCCCACGGCGTCGTCTTGTCCTTCACCGTCATGGTGAAGCCCTCGTCGTCGTAGCTGAGCGACGACGCGCCGATGCGCAGCGTGCGCCCGTCATTGGCGATCGAGACGTCCTGGTACTCGGTCAGCACCCACGCGGTGCGAACGCCCTTCTCGTAGAGCGCGAAGTTCACCGCCGCGTGCTCGCGGGGCAGCCCGCCCTTCTTGAGCGACGCGGAGTAGCGCGCCGAGAAGAGGCTCCCGACCATGAAGATGAAGACGGCGCTCGTGTCACCGGCGGTGACGTCGGCGTAGTACCAGCGGTACGCGCCGCTCTTCGTTGGCAGCTCGACGCGGTTCATGCCTGACCTCCGAGGTGGGCGTGAGTGAGCTCGGCGGCGAAGCGGCCCGACAACATCACGAGCGGCACGCCGCCACCCGGGTGCGTTCCGCCACCGGCGAAGAAGACGCCGCGCTGCCGGCCCCGAATCGCCGGCCGCCTGAAGGGCCCGAAGCGGCCGTGCGGCAGAAAGCCGTAGATGGAGCCGCGAGGCGCGCCCTTCTTCGCCAGGTCCACCGGCGTTCGCTCGGCCACCAGCCGCAGCGGCACGCCGCTCAGCCCGGGCAGCGTCGCCAGCTTCGCGCGGAGCCGGGTCTCGAGTGCGCGCGCGTGGCCGGCCCACGCGCCCTCGTCGCCCACCCGCATCGGCGGCACGTTCACCATCACGTACAGGCCGCTCCGACCCGGCGGCGCCATCGTCGGATCCGTCGCGGCCGGGTGGCAGACGTGCACCGTGAGGTCCTCGCTCAGGCGCCCCGCGGAGAGCTCGTCGAACTCCTTCCGGTAGTCCTGGGAGAAGAGGATCGTGTGGTGGGGCAGCGCGAGCCTCGCGGGGACGTCGAACATCGCCACGTACCCGGACATGGTGAGGGGCTCGTCCTCGCGAGCCTGCGACGCGAGCGGGTCGGCGTTCACGACGACGGCGTCGAACTCACGCTCGCCCACGACGAAGCCGTCACCGCGCGCCTCGTGCCTGGCCCGCTGCCCGAGGACGACGTCGACGCCGTTGCGCCGCGCCGCCGCCTCGAGGCCGTCCACCAGGCTCCCGAGCCCGCCGATGACGTGGTGCACGCCGAACGCGCGCTCGATGTGCGCGATCATCGCGAAGGCCGCGCTGCTCTCGTACGGCGACGCCCCGGCGTAGGTGGCGAAGCGGCCGACGAACTGGCGCAGGTGCGCGCTCTCGAAGTGACGCCTGGCGAGCCCGTCGAGCGTCGAGAGCTTGAGCCCCGTGAGGAGCGTGCCCAGGCCGCTCTTCGCGGCGCGGGCCATGAAGCCCATCATCGTCTCGTAGGGCGCCTCGAGGTAGGGCCGGCCCGCGGCGCGATAGATGGTGTCTGCCTCGGCGAAGAACGCCGCCAGGCGCTGGCCGTCGGCCGCATGCACCGCCGCCGCGCTCGCGGACGCCCGCTCGACGTCCTCCCAGCAGAGGAACTCGCGACCGTCGGCCCAGCGGTAGTGGGTCTGCAGGGCGAGCCGCTCGAGCCGCGGCATCGACGCCTCGGCGCCCACGGCGGCGAAGGTCGCGCGCACCGTGTCGGGCATCGTCATCACCGTCGGGCCCGTGTCGAACACCAGCCCGTCCGCGCGCACGGTCTGCGCCTTGCCGCCGAGCGAGTCGGTCGCCTCGAAGAGCGTGACTGCGTGGCCCTTGCGCGCGAGCACGCCCGCGGCCGTGAGCCCGCCGATGCCACCGCCGATGACCGCGACCCGGTTCGGCTTCACGAGGTGGTCCCTCCGGTGAACGCTGGCAGCGCGGCGACGGGCCGGGGCGTCGGCGTGAAGAAGACGCGCATCGCCCGCGCCACCTTGCCGCTCGTCGGCAGGCTCGCGCGGCCCGAGAAGACGTCGAAGTCGCGCGCCTCGATGACGTCGAGGATGCCCGAGTAGACCGCGCCCATCAGCCGCACCAGGCGCTGGCTGCCGAAGCCGCGCAGGTCGGGCACGCCGAGCAGCGCCCGCTCGAAGAGCGCCCGCGCGCGTGCCACCTGCACCTGCATGAAGGGACGCCACTGCGCTGGCAGCGGTCCGCCCTGGGCCGCCCGGAGCAGCGCGTACTCGCTCAGCCCGAAGGCGCTCAGCTCGTCGGCCGGCAGGTAGACGCGGCCGCGCTCGAGGTCCTCCTTCACGTCCCGGAGGATGTTGGTGAGCTGCATGGCGACGCCGAGGTCCACCGCGTAGGGCAGGCAGCGCTCGTCGACGTAGCCGAGCACCGGCGTCATCAGCTCACCCACCACGCCGGCCACCCGGTAGCAGTAGAGGCGCAGCTCCTCGAAGGTCGCGTAGCGCTGCTTCGTGAGGTCCATCTCCATGCCGGCGATGAGCTCCTGCAGCGGCCGCTCGGGGATGTGGAAGCGGGCCACGGTGTCCCGGAACGCGGCCAGCTCGGCCTCGTGCCAGGGGAGCGCCAGCGCCGGGCCCTGCACGTCGGGGCGATAGAGAGACGACACCAGGCTGCGCGCGTCGCCGAGCCGCTGGGCGAGCGCGCTCACCGGCTCGTCGGGCGCGACGACAGACCCGTCTCCGGCGTTGTCACCGTCGACGAGATCGTCGAGCCGCCGGCAGAAGGCATAGAGGGCGAACGCGCCGCGCCGCCGGGCGCCGAAGAGGGCGATGCTCGAGAAGAAGAACGACTTCGAGTGCCGCCGCGTCAGCGCCTTCGCGCGCGCGTAGCCCTCGGCCACCAGCTGCGCGTCGCCGGGCGTGGTCACGAGAGGGCCTCCCGCGCGGCCGCGAGCGTGGGGCCGTCGTCCGGGGCAGCCGCCACCGGGGCGTTGCTCCGGGAGGGCTTCGCGGAGGCGCGCTCGTCGATGGCCTGTACGCAGAGATCGGCGGAGATCATCACCGTCGGCACGCCCGTCCCCGGCTGGACGGAGGCGCCGCAGTAGAAGAGGTCGTTCACGCGGTCGTCCCACACCTTCGGCCGGAAGGGACCGATCTGGAACATGTTCTGAGCCAGGCCGAAGTTGGCGCCGCGCTCGAGGTTGAGCTCCCGCTCCCAGTCGTCGGGGGTCACCACGCGCTCGACCTCGAGGTCCTCTTCGATGGAGCCCATCCCCAGCTCGCGCAGCCTCGCGAACACCTTCGCGCGCACCTTCGGGCCCTCGATGGACCAGTCGAGGTGCGGCGCCTTGTGGGGGACGGGGACCAGCACGTACAGCGCGTCCTTGCCAGCGGGCGCCATCGATGGGTCGGTGTGCGCCGGCGCGTTGACGTAGAAGCTCGGGTCCTCGGGCACCTCGAGCTTCTCGAAGATGCTGGTGAAGCTGCCCTTGAAGTCGCGGCCGAAGAAGACGTTGTGGTGCAGCAGCTCGTCGTGGCGGCGCTTGAGGCCGAGGTACAGCATGTAGCCGGACGAGGTGTAGCGCTTCTTCTCGAGGGCCTTCGTGCGAGAGACCTCTGCGGGGAGCAGGTGCTTCTGGGCGAAGGGGTAGTCCGCGTTCACCACCACGACGTCGGCCTTCACCAGCCGCCCGTCTTCGAGCTCCACGCCGCGCGCCGCGCCGTCATGCACGAGCACCCGGCGAACGGACGTGCCGTAGTGGGTCGTCACGCCCAGCTCCCGGCCCACCCGCTCGAGCGCGCGGGGGATCTCTCCCATGCCGCCCATCGGGTACCACACGCCGACCGCGAGCTCGGTGTACGGCAGCAGTCCGAAGACCGCGGGGGCCTCGTACGGGGACACGCCCAGGTACATCGTCTGGAAAGACATCACCTGGCGCAGCCGCTCGTCTGAGAAGGACTTCGCGACCTGCGAGGCCAGCGTCTGGTGGGCGCCGATGCGGAAGATGTGCGGCAGGTTGGCCGGGGTGAGGAACTGGCTCAGCGAGTCGAAGTGCCGAGAGACGAAGCGCTCCATCGAGGTGTCGTGACGGTCGCGACCCTTCGCGAGGAAGCGCAGGTAGCGCTCGAAGCTGCCCGGCTCGATGCGCTCGAGCTCTTCGCGCATGCGGGTCAGCTCGCTGGTGAGGGTCAGCGTGGTGTCGTCACGGAAGGTGACGCGGTAGTTCGGGTCGCACCGCACCAGCGTGAGGTAGTCGGACAGCCGCCGATCCACCGACGCGAAGATGCGCTCGAAGACGAACGGCATGAGCATGATGGTGGGCCCCAGGTCCCACCGGAAGCCGCCGGCCTCGATGCGGCCACACCGGCCTCCCGGCGTCGCCTGCTTCTCGTACACGTCGACCCGCCAGCCGCGGTGCGCGAGCTTCATCGCCGCGGTGAGGCCGCCGACGCCGGCGCCGATGACGATGGCGCGGCTCATGTCGTCCTCCGCTCCATGCGGGCGACGAGGCCGTCGAGCACCTGCCGCACGCCGCCGCCCGCCGGGAGCTGCGCCAGCACCCGCCGTGCGCTGCGTGTCATGCGCTCGATGGCGCGCTCGGTGGCCTCAGCGCCGCCCCACGCGTTCACCAGGGCTCGGGCCCGCGCCAGCGCTGCGTCGTCCCGCGGCTGGGCGTCCCAGAGCTGCTCGAGGGCCTCCCGCCCCGCGGCGTCCGCCCGCGTCCACGCGGCGATGACCGGGAAGGTGCGCTTGCCCTCCACGAAGTCGCCACCGCCAGCCTTGCCGGCCACGGTGTCGTCGCCGAAGAGGCCGATGAGGTCGTCGCGGAGCTGGAAGGCGAGGCCTACCTGACGCCCCACCCGCTCGAGCTGCTCCAGCAGCGCGCCGTCGGCGCCGCCCAGCATCGCGCCCGCCACCAGCGGCGCCACGAAGCCGTAGCGGGCCGTCTTCAGGTTCGCGACCTTCAGCGTCTGAAACACCGTGACCTCGGCGAGGGGCGTGCGTGAGAGGTCGAGGTCCAGGTACTGGCCCGCCGCGGTGTGCCGGCAGATCGCCATCATGTACTGCGTGGCCTTCGCGCACGCCGGCAGCCCTGAGCCGAGCATCACCTCGACGGCGCGGGCGTACACGTGGTCGCCGACGACGATGGCGAGGTCGTCACCGCCCTGTCCCGACGCGAGCACCCGGTGGAGCGTCGGCCCACCCCGCCGGGTCGCCGCGCGATCGGCCACGTCGTCGTGAACGAGCATGAAGGTGTGCAGCAGCTCGAGGCCGGCCGCGAACTCGAGCACCTCGCGGGGCACGCCACGGGAGAGGCCTCTCGTCGCCAACGCCCAGCCAGCCACCAGCAGCGTCGGCCTCACCCGCTTCGCTGGGCGCAGCGCGTAGGCGCGCAGCTCGACCATCGCCCTCGACCAGCGGGGATCGACGCCGGCCTCGTCGGGCAGCACGAGCAGGTCAGCCAGCACCCGCTCGAAGTCCTGATGGAACGCCGCCAGCGCAGCTTCAGCTCCCAACGGTCCAGTCGTCGACGTCGCGATGCTCGTCATGGCTCGGTCCTCTCCGGTTTGCGCTCAGATGCCGGGCCGCAGAATTGGTTGCAGGGTTTGTTCAGGCTTCGTAGAGATATCGTCCAATGTTGGCCCGGACAAGTCCCTGGATCGCGGCGGTGGTGGCGCTCCTCGCGCCGGTGACGGGCCATACGAACGCCGCCGATGGAGGTGTCGCGTTGGACGCAACAGTAGAGAGATCAAATGGTTCGACGACGCGCCTGGGCGGGTTGTGGGCGAAGCCGACGGTGCTCTTCTACGAGGACCGGGATTCCACGGCGCTCAACGAGCACGTCAAGGCAGCGCTCGCCGACCGGGCACGCGACGGGAAGGCGCAGCAGCAGGTGATGGTGGTGGCGGTGGCGAACGTCGCGGCGTGGGACTGGTTTCCCGCGCGGAACTTCGTGCTCGCCGCCGTGAAGGACATCGAGAAGAAGGTGAACCAGCCGGTGTACCTGGACTTCAAGGGCAGCCTGTCGGCGGCGCCGTGGAGCCTGCCGTCGAAGACCTCGTCCGTGTTGGTGCTCGATCGATCTGGTCATCCGACGTGGCGAGCCGAGGGCCGGCTGCCGAAGGAGAAGGTCGACGAGCTGTTCAAGGAGCTGGAGCGGCTCGTCGCGCAGTGATCCGCCAGCTCGTGCGGTGATGACGCTCGTGGCTTCCGACGCGACACGGAGCACCGCGATCGCACGCTGCCTGACTCATGAGGTCCGCGGTCCAACGAGCCAGCTTCTCTCCTGGGGCTCCGAAGCCTGTTGGCGTGCCGAGTCGTTCTTGCCGCGCTGACCCCGACGGGAGCTCCGGTTCCGACGCAGGCGGTGGCGGCCTCGACGCGGGACCAGGTCATGGCAACGGCATGAAGACGGCCGCGCCAACCGCCTCGGCGACGCCGGGGGCTCGCAGGTGCGGACTGGGACTCGCCGGTCTGTCACTGGCCGTTGGTCCCGGCTCAGGAGCCTGCAGTCGGAACTGGCCGGTCGCCACTGGTCGTTCTTGCCGCGCTGACCCCGACGGGAGCTCCGCCAGCTGTTGGTCGGATGGAAGTGCAGCCTGCGAGCGCTACTTCGTGCGACGGTCCTTCACGTAGCCGAACGCGCGCAGCCAGCCCTCGCTCGCGGCCGGCACGACGTCGGAGGGACGCCAGCTGCTCTCGACGAGGAGCTCACCGAAGAGCGGAGCCGCCGGCGTACGGCCGGAGCGGCGATCGGCGCCGTCCCACGCGGGCTTCGAGTCGGTGGCGGTGGTGGTCGTGGACATGGTGTGCTCCTCGGGTGCTTCAGGGTGAAACAGCGGTGTGGCGCGATCAGACGCGAGGTGGGCCGGTGATCAAGAAAACGGCCGTCATCCCGCTGCTGCTGGTGGCCCTCGCCTCGCCGGCCAACGCACAGGAGCACCCGTTCTCGGAGCACGGCGACCGCAAGCGGGTCTCGCTCAACGTCATCGGCGTGGGTGGAGCGGTCACCGTCACGGGAGCGGTGTTCTTCTTCGTCGGCCGGTCCGGCGCCTCGCTTCACGTGAACCCGGACGGCTCCCTGAAGCCACGCGGGCTGCTCGAGGAGGCGTACGCAGCCACCTCGCTGCAGCGCGTGTCGATGGCCATCTTCGCGGTGGGCGTCGCGACGACGATCACAGGCACGGTGCTGCTACTCCTCACGCGCAAACCGGTCGTCTCCGTCGCGCCCTGGCTGGGCGTCGGTCAGGGCGGCGTCGCCGTCGGCGGGGTCTTCTGAAGGGCCAACCTGCCCTCTTCCTGCCCTGCTGATCGACGGCTCTCGCTGTCCCCCCGTGGAGTGTCGAGACCCCGACTGCTTGCTGCGCTCTCGACGGAGCGTGAGCGACGTTCCTCGCTCGCCGCCTCAGCTCAGCCACGAGTCCCCGCGCCCCGATCCGGGCCGAGCGGCGTTCCTCTCACCGACTCAGCTCAACCTCGAATCTGCGCTCGTCGACCCGAGCTGGGCGACGGTTGTGCCGTGCCGCCCCGTCCAACACCGAAGCTCCGCTCGTCGACCCTGGCGGTGGGTTCCAGCATTCTGACGGCTCTCCCGTTCCGGAGGTCTCGCTGAGCGTGCGCGGCGTGGCATCGGGCGACCTTCGAAACGAGTCGCGAGAGGGTGACCGAGCTGCTCGAGGCGATCAATGCAGGGTTTCCAGGTGCTGCGCCTCACTCGCCTGGATGGTTTCTCCCTCACCGCACGTTTCGGTCCCCTCGCCGTCCTTCCAGGAGCACTCCGTGCAAGCTCGAGCTCAGATCCGGGCGCGACCGCCTCACATGGAGATGGTGTGGAGGCGCAGCGAGTTGATCTTCCCCGCCTGGCCGACGGGAGCGCCGAAGACGATGACGACGCGCTCGCCGCGCTTGGCGAGCCCACGCGCCAGCAGCTCCTCCTCGACCCGGCGCACCATCTCTTCGGACTCCTGCACGGGCTCGAGCACCCGCGGCATCACGCCCCACAACAGCGAGAGGCGCCGCCGCACCTCCTGGTTCGGGCTGAACGCGATGATGGGCACCGAGGGGCGGTAACGCGACACCAGCCGCGCGGTGTTCCCCGTCAACGTGAAGGCCACGATGAGCGAGCACCCGGCCTCCCGCGCCGCCCGACAGGCCACGCCACAGGTGACGTCGGGGAAGTCCGCGGGGATCTTGATGGGCTCACCGGAGCCGATGCGGGGAAACGACTGACGCATCGCCGACTCCGCCGCTTCGACGATGCGGCTCATCATCTGCACCGACTCCACCGGGTACTCGCCGGAGGCTGTCTCGCCCGAGAGCATCACCGCGTCGGTGTTGTCCATCACCGCGTTCGCGACGTCGCTCGCCTCCGCCCGCGTCGGTCGCGGGTGCTCGATCATCGAGTTCAGCATCTGGGTCGCCACGATGACGGGCAGGCCCCGCTGGTTCGCGCGACGGATGATGTCCTTCTGGATCGCCGGCACCTCTTCGGGAGGAATCTCGACGCCGAGATCGCCGCGCGCCACCATCACGCCGTCGGTCTTCTCGAGGATCGCGTCGAGCCGCGCGATCGCCTCGGGCTTCTCGAGCTTGGCGATGATGGGCACCACCCGCCCCGCCTCCTGCATCGCCTGCCGGCACATGTCGATGTCCTGCGGCGTTCGCACGAACGAGAGCGCCACCATGTCCACTCCGGCCTTCAGCCCGAAGAGCAGATCTTCCTTGTCCTTCGCCGTGAGCGCGTCGGCGCGCAGCGCCACCCCGGGCAGGTTGATGCCCTTGTTGTTCTTCAGCGTTCCGCCGTGGATGATCTCGGTGCGCAGGAGCGACTTCTTGTCGGTCTGCAGCACCTTCAGCTCGAGCAGGCCGTCGTCGAGCAGAATGCGATCGCCCACGTTCACGTCCGCCGCGAGGTGCGGGTACGTCGTCGACACGAGCTCCTGCGTGCCCAGCACCGATTCGTCGGTGGTGATCGACAGCTCCTTCCCCTCGACGAGCTCGATCGCGCCCTTCTCGAGCTTGCCGGTCCGAATCTTCGGCCCCTGCAGATCCGCCAGCACGCCGACCGCCTTGCGCACCTTGAGCGAGGCCGCGCGCAGCCGATCGAGGACCACCTGGTGATCGGCGTGGGTGCCATGCGAGAAGTTCAGCCGGGCGACGTCCATGCCGGCGTCCAGGAGCTTCTCGAGCATCTCCTGGCTGGTGCTGGCTGGACCGAGGGTGCAGACGATCTTGGCGCGACGCATGGGCGCGGCTTAACGGACCGGTGATGAACAGTCATCAGCGACGCATCACATGGTGCGTCACGACGGGCTCGGGCGGCCGGCCTGTCAGCGACGCAACAGCGCCTGCAGGTGGGCCTTCTCCCATGCGATGGCCGCGGCGTAGCGCGGGAACGCCCGCTCGCGGTCGCGGAAGGCGCGCGGGTGGTGCACATGCCGCCCCGAGTCTCGTGCGCTCGGGAAGACCTGGTGCAGCATCTCGTGAAAGACGATGTACTCGACGAAGAAGAGCGGCACGTCGGGGCGGTCGAGCGCCGGGTGCACCCGGATCTCCCGCGCGCGGTGATCGTAGACGCCGAGGCGAATGGACCTGCGTCGCCGCCTGGCCGCATTCCGGCCCCAGCCGATGCGGGCGCGGATCGTGTCCTGGAAGTAGAGGCGGTTGAGCCGCTCGAAGATCTCGGCGAGGTCGAAGCACTTCCCGCGCGTCGACATCGTCGCCTTGCGGCGCGGCTCGGCGCGAATGTGAGCCTGGCGATCGGCGATGTAGTCATCGAGCACCTGACCGGCGGCCCGGCGGCCTCGCCCCGCGTAGTCGGCCAGCGCGCGGATGATGGCCGGCGGCGCCTCGAGGAAGAGGTGGTGGACGCGGAGCTTGAGCAGCGGAGGCTCGCGGCGGAAGCTGATCATGGTGCTGCGGTTGTCGTGCACCGACAGCAGCACCTTCACCTCGGGTCCCAGCAGCGTCGCGAGCTGGCGGGCGAGCTCTCTCGCGGCTGACAGGGCCTGCTGCCGGCTCGGCACGGCGCGGTGAGTCCCGGCACCTTCTTCGGCGCTCGTGGCGGCAGCGGTCCCGCTCGGGTGCTCCGCCGCGGGGGCGGAGGGCGCGGGGCTTCGGGCATGCGTGGACGACGCGGCTTCCGTCGACGTCACCTCCAGGGCGGGCTTCCCCTCATGGACGGCGAGGGGCTGGGGAACGGGCGCCCTGAACAGGTCGAGCTGTCGCGGCGGCAGGCGCACCCGACAGTTCTACCGGCGCACGCTGCCTGGGAAAAGGCCGCCAGCCGCGGTGCCCCGCGAGCTCCGATGCCAGCCAGACCGCGCTGAGGAGGTGTCGTTTCGGCCTCGGGTCCTCGGGGAGGAAGCAAGCTCCGTCCGCTGCTTGACGGAGCCCACGAACGTCAGCGCCCGGACACCTCTCGAGAGGGCCGGGCGCTCGACTTCTTCATCTCCTGCTCCCCGAGTCGCGAGGAGCAGGTCTGGTCGCGCTCAGAGGGCGCGGCCGAAGATGTTGTAGAGGCCGCGCATGATCTCCATGTTGCGCACGGTCTCGCGCACCCTGGCCTCCCACTCCGACGCGGTGAAGCAGTTGCTGCCGGTCGTGCAGGTGTTGCCCTGCGGGTCGATGCGCTGGTTCAGGTTCTTCGCCTTGTCCCAGTTCACCTTCTGCGCGATCGCCCGCGTCACGATGGCCGCGCCGGTGGTGGGCGCCGGGTCGCCGATCTTCCGCAGCGCCGCGTAGATGTAGCCACCCGAGAACGGGTCGGGGAACTGCACCGTCTCGTACCCAGCCGCGGGCTCGAGGGCCTCGTCACTGCCAAGGCGGTAGACCTTGGAGAACTCCGCGTACTCGAGGTTGAAGTTCTGGGTGAAGAAGGCCATCGAGAACAGCTGCGAGTAGAAGCGCGCGCTCCAGGTCGAGATCGGGTTCACCTTCGACATCGGCATCGGGTTGCCGTTGCCGTCGACCGGCGTGACCGGGGCCACGGGGTAGTTGAAGCCGAAGATGTAGTCGTTCGCCTTGATGTACGTCGGCACCTGGATGGTGGCGGTGCCGTCGGCGTTCTTCGCGAGCATCGGCGAGTAGTAGTCCACCGTCTCGGTGAAGTAGTTGCCGAACAGCGGCGCGAGCTCCTTGTTGAACGTGAGGTAGTACGGCAGCGAGTAGCGGAGCGCGTCGGAGCCACGGTCCACGCCGAGGAAGTTCGTCTCGCTCGTGATGAGGGCGAGCATGGCGGCGTAGACGTCCCAGAAGTGGCCGGCCTCGTTCACGCGGCTGTAGTTGTCGTAGCCGAACGAGTCGAACACGGTGAACATCGAGCGGCCCGGGCCACGCGGCACGTACGCGAGGTCGGTGAAGCCGCCCCGGTCCGCGCGCGCGATGTCGGCCTTGAGCGCCGCCTCGGCGGTGTCGGAGAGCCGGCGGTTGAGGGCGTCGCCCGTGGGCAGGTACTCCCACGTGCCGTCCGGCCGCTTGCCGTGGTAGCCGGCCGACGGAATCGACAGCTGCTGCATCAGCAGGTTCGTCGAGTCCACCACCGCCATCGTCCAGTAGTTCTGCCACATCGGGTCGCCAAGGCCGTAGAGCTCGTCGATCTCCTCAGGCGAGAGCTGGTAGTACTTGGTGATGTAATAGATGTTGAAGAGCCACTGCTGGTACACGTTCGGCACGTTGCCGAGGAACCGGCCGAACTTGCCCGAGGCGATGGCCGACGGCGAGTAGATGAGCCGGTCGCGGCGGAAGTTCGAGAACACGTACGACTGGTTGAAGCGCTCGATCCACTTCGAGGTCATCTCGTAGACGTCAGCGCCCTGATCGTTCCGGTTGCACATCAGGTTCGCGCCGACCTCGTAGTCCGAGCAGAACATGTAGGGCACCTCGACCGGCACGTCCTTGCCACCGGCCGCGTTCACCACCGTGCGGCTGCGCTCGAGGTCGCGCTCGCCCAGGCCCTTGGCGTCGAGCACGTAGCTCTTCACCTCGCGGTTGAGGCGGTCGTACACCTTCTGCATGTCGCTCCACTTCTTGTAGGAGCGGTTCTGCATGCGCGAGATGCCCTGGTTCAGCCGGTCCTCGAACGAGCCGTTGGCCTCGGCGAAATGGAAGGGCAGCGTCGAGTAGTGGTACTTGTCGGTGTAGAGGTTCGACGCCGGCGTGTAGTGCTCGACCATCGCCAGCGGCATCTCGACATGCGCGCCGCGGGCCGTGAAGACCTTGGCCAGGTTGTCGACCTCGAGGGTGACCGCGGTGTTCTGGTAGTCGCCGCGCGTCTGGTTGAAGACCTCGACCCAGCCGGGCTCGAAGCCGCCCGAGTACGCGAACAGGATCGCCGCGTCGTCGTACTTGCCGGTGCCCCGGTTCTGCGAGTTGACGCGGGCGCCGTAGTCCATGATCGACGAGTACTGGTACTCGTACATGCCCTCGTTCTGCTGCCGCTCGTTCATCTTCGCAGCGTCAGCCATGTTCTGCGGCGTGATGGGCAGCACGCGGCGGCCGCCGGCGATGACGCCGATGGTCTCCTTGCGAAGATCCCAGTACCCGTCCTGGAAGTTGAGCGCGTCAGCCGAGGCGATGAAGTTGTGCATCAGGCCCAGGGTGTGGCCGATCTCGTGCTCCATGACCGACCGGTAGGCCTCGCGGCGCAGGTCGTTGTAGACCTCGGCCTTGGCGAGCTTCCTGGCCTCGGCGTCGGTGCAGGCGGCCGGGTTGCCGCAGCTCGCGTTGCCCTGGCCCTTGAACCGGGTGATCAGGTCGTTCTGGAGCTTGAGCTTGCGCTTCGCGACGCCGAAGTAGTCCTCATCGGAGTAGGAGTACTCGTAGAAGCAGCCGATGGTCGGGTCGACCCGCTGCTTCAGCTGCTTGCGCGCGTCCTCGATGGGGTCGATGCCCAGGAGGATGTTGCGGGCCACCTGGCGGTAGAAGGCCGAGTCGCTCTCGAGCCGCTGGCCGAAGGCGCGGTTGGGCACGTGGCCGAGCACCGCGACGCGGACCTCGGGCAGGTTGATGAGGGTGTCTTCGAGCGACGGGTTGTCCTTGAGGAGCTGCGCGACGGTGGCCTTCCGGTCACCCTTCAGCAGCGGCAGGCCGGTCGCCTTGAACGTCCCGAGCAGGTCGGCCAGCCGGCCCGTGGGCTTCGCGAACGAGCCCGCCGGACGCGAGGGGTCCGAGATGAGGGGCTGCTGCGAGGTGAAGGGGCCCGTGCGCGGACGCCGCGGATCGGTCGGGTTCAGGTTGCCCGAGATGTAGTCGCGAATGTCCTTGCCGGTGACGAGCTCTGCCAGGCTGACCTCGCCGTTCACCACGTCGATGATCTGCGACGAGCTGCCGGACCAGGTGTCGAGACCGGGACCGTAGACGTTGGCGACCGCGTTGACGACCTCACCCGTCTCCGGGTCCATCGCTGACGGGCCGAGGCCGAGCAGGCCGCCGGCGTTCTGGTCGACGTACGGAGCCATGTGGAAGCGCAGGTCGCCGAGGCGCGCGTAGGTGCCCGGCTTGCCGCAGGCCTTCTCGCGCTCAGGAGAACCACCAGCCTGCACCGGCGACTCGCAGACGAAGAACATCTGCGGCATGGGGTCACGCTCGCCCGGCACGCCCGGGTCGTACGGCTCGAGCCCGCGGGGCACGGCGACCGCCTTGCGGAACGCGCGGTCCCACGAGGCCTCGATGGTGTTCTTCGGGTTGAAGCCGTCCTTCTCCGCCCACCGCTGCGCCGCCGAGCCCCACAGCTCGCGGGGGGTGTTGTCGGTCATGTAGTAGACGACCGGGCGGACCTGTCGCTTGCTCACCGGAAGGGTCTTGTACAGCTTGCGACCGGTGACGCCGTCGATGAGCTCCTTGCCCTTCTCGTCCTTCTGGACCTCCTTCGACTTGAGCCAGATGTTGTGGCGCATCGCGAAGAACTGCTGACCCGAGTACGTGAAGTAGCGGTCCTTCGAGTAGGTGTAGAGCTCGTTCCGGAAGTAGCCGAACTTCACCATCATCTTGTCGGTGTAGGTCAGCGGCTCGTAGTCATCGACGCGGGCCTCATCGACCTTCATCACCGAGGTGCGGATCTTCACGTTCGACGACTCGCAGTCGAAGGTGGGGTTGAAGAGGCAGTACGGCAGGCGGCCATAGCCCGGGTAGTCGATCGACGGAGGATCGACGATGGCCTGCGTGGTGAAGTCGAGGTAGCTGAGCTTCGCCCCCGTCCCGCACTTCAGCGTCGAGTTCTTCTGCTCACTGCCGTCGGAGCACGCATAGACCATCGACTCGTTGTGCGCGGCCTGGTCCTGGTCCGTGACGACGCGGGTCTTCAGCACGCCGTTGAGGAAGTCGAACGGGCCGGTGAGGTTGCTGTAGCTGAGGATCTGGTTGTTCGCCCAGTCCACCCGCATGTACTCACGCTGGTACCAGGGGCGGTCGAGGGTGTCCTCGACGAGCACGTTCGTCACCTCGCCCGTCGCTGCGTTGTACTGGCGCTGGCGGTCGAAGTGGCTGGTGATGCGGTACGCGTACACCGGGTTGCCCTTGAAGGGCTTCCCATCACGCATCCGCACGTCGCCGATCTTCGACTTCACCGGATCGACGCGCGGGTCGGCGCCGGGCACCACCTCATAGGAGCGGTAGCCGACGAGCATGTTCTCCTGGACTTCCCAGCGAATCTTCTCGAGCTTGCCGCCCGAGCCGATGATGCCGGCCGCGCCAGGCGTCTTGGCCGTGTCGACGATGGTCTCCTTGATGTACCACTGCCCGTCGAGCAGGTCGGCCTTCTTGACGTAGTTGGGCTGCGTGCGGTCGATGATGTCGGGCTGACCGCAGCCCACCGCGACGACGGCAGCGGCGGCAGCGAAGAGGATGCGGAACGAGGGCTTCATGGTGTCTCCGTAGAAGTTCCGTGAGGTCCGTGAGGTCATGGTCAGAACGCCCTTCCGAACGCGCCGTACATCGAGCGGGCGAGGTCGAGGTCGCGAACCTCATCGCGGAACACCTCGGTCCAGAACCGACGGCGGTCTTCGATGATGCGCGGGTTGTTCGCCTGCTCGGAGGCGAGGCAGCCGTAGCCCTGAATCGTCAGGTAGTCCGGCAGGGGGCAGCGGGCAGGGTCCTGGACCATCAGCAGCACGTCCTGGGCGTGGCGCACGAGGGAGGTCGCCGCCGTGTCGGGGCACGTCTGGCCAGGCGGGCACGCGGGTCGAACGGCCGCGTAGCGCGAGCCGGTCGTCACGTCAGGCACCTCGACCAGCTCGTAGCCAGGCGCCACGGTGAAGTCCTCGCTGCCACCGATGCGGTAGACCTGGTTGGTCTTCGCGTAGTCGAGGTCGTAGTTGACGCGGAAGAGCGCGAGGCCGAGCCAGAGCGCGTAGATGCGGCTGGTCCACGTCATCTGAATGTTGGCAGGCGCCGGGTTCTGCCCAGCGATGAAGCAGGTGGGCGGCCGGGCGTTGCCGGTGCAGCGGCCCGGGAGCTGCGGCGGGTAGTCGAAGTTCGCGAAGATGTCCGAGCCCTTCACGTACACGCGCCAGAAGAGGCTCAGGTCGTCCGTCACCTCGCCGCGGTCGTTGGTCCGCTTGAAGGCCGTCGGCCGCACCTTGAGCTCATCGTTGCCCCAGAGCGCCCCGAAGGTGTCGGTCATCTCGTCCTTGAAGAGCAGGTAGTAAGGCACGTTGTACCGGTTCTGGTCGGAGTCGGTGTCGAGCCCCTGCACGTCGATCTGCGGGAGCACCGCCGCGAACATCGCGCCGAGCTGGTCGTTGTAGTGGCCCGCCTCGCTCATGCGCTGGAAGAAGCCGAAGCCGGACTTGAAGTCGTACCGGCTGTACATGCGGCGCCCGAGCCCACGGGGCATGGTGCCGAAGTCATTGGCGCCGAGGCGCGAGCTGTAGAGCTCCTGGTACTTCGCGCGGCCCGCGGGCGTGAGGGCGTCGAAGTCATCACCCTCGCTGATCACGTCCCACCGCGCGCCGGTGGTGCGCAGCGTGCGGTACATGAAGAGGCCGAACGGCGGCACGCTCATGACGTTGAGGTGCTGGTTGATGCCGTCGATGACGCCGATGGTCCAGGTGTCCTGCAGCACCGGGTCGATGCGGTAGGTGATGCGCTGCTCCTGGTTCCGGTCAGGGGCGCGGTACAGCTCGAGCATGTAGTGCTTGTACGAGTTGGCGACGTTGTAGAACGTGCCGAACGCGCTGTTCACCGCACCGTTGCCGCTGAAGAACGTGCGGTCGCGACGGAAGTGCGTGTCGACGTAGTAGTTCCAGTAGTCCTCGAGGTTCGTGCGCGTCTGCTCGTAGTAGTCGGCGCCGCGGTCGAAGCGGTAGCACGAGAGCACCGGGCCGTCGGCCGACTCGTCCGAGCAGAACATGTAGGGCACGCGCAGCAGCGAGGTGCCGATGACGCCCTTGGCGCGCTCGGGATCGTTCGCGAGCGACGGGTCGCCGTTGAGGATCGCCCGCACCCGCTCCTCGTCCTTGCGAACCTCGGAGTACTTCACCAGCCGGCGATCCTTCAGCTTGGCGATGCCGTCGTCGATGACCGCGTTGATGTCGCCCGCCGACGGCGACTCGCCGAAGTGCAGCGGCACCAGGCTGTAGTGGAAGCGCTCGGTGTAGTTGCGCACGTTCGGGTTCGTGTGCGTGACGTTCACCAGCGGCAGATCCACGTCCGCGCCGCTGATGGTCATCATGTTGCCGTCTGAGCCACGGAACGCGACGCTGTCACGCCGCGCCTTGTTGAACACCTCGACGAACGAGCTGTCGGTCGTCGCGGCGCCGGTGCCGCCCGGCTGCGAGACGGCGGTGTAGGCGAAGATGATGGCCGACTCGTCGTACTTCCCGAGGCCCTTCCAGTCGGTGAAGATCTTGCCGGCGTAGTCCATGATCGACGAGTACTCGTTCGAGTGCATGCTCGACAGGCGCTGGGTCTCGGTGCCCTCGGCTGCCGCCTTCAGGTCCGCCGGCCGACGCGGGATCACCGGCTGGCCGTTCTGCGTGACGGTGATGCTCGCCTTCCGCAGCGGCCAGTAGTCATCGAAGAAGTTGATGGCGTCGAACGAGCCCTGGAAGTTGTGCCGGAGGTTCAGGGTGTGGCCCATCTCGTGGAGCGAGGTGGACAGCCACACCTGCTGGCGCACGAACTTCGCGATCTCGTCGTTGGCCAGGCGCAGGGCCTCCTCGTCGGAGCAGGGAGGCAGGGCCGTCGGCGTCGGCGGAGTGCCCGAGCACTTCTTGTTGCCGCCAGCCTTGAACTCGTCGCGCTTCTGGTCGCGCTTGGCGAGCAGCTCGTTCGCGACCCCGACCAGGGTGCGGTCGAAGAACTCGGCCATGTAGATGTTGTTCTTCGAGAGGAACTCGATGCGGCGCTTCTTCCAGTCGTGGACGTTCTGGTAGTTGGTCAGCGCGATGCGGGCCATGTCGCGGCGGAACGCGGCGTCGGTCTTGGCGCGCTCCTGCGCGAACGGCGGCAGCAGGTTGACGACGTCGTCGCCGATCTCGGGGTTGTCGATGACGGCGGCCTCGAGGTCAGGGTGCTGCTTGAGCACCTCGGCGGCGACGCGCATCTCGTTGCGGGTCGCGCGCGGCATGCCGCCGGCGCCCTTCAGGTTGCCGAGCAGCCGGTCCAGGCGGGCTGACGGCCGCGCGAACGCGCCCTGGGTCTCGACGTTGCGCTGGGGAATGCCCTGCAGCTCGGCCGAGATGGTGGCGTTCTGCTTGCGAACCTGCGCGATGTTGTAGACGGGGTTGTCCTTGATGAACTGCGCCACGTCGCGGCCCGAGATGTACTCGGTGATGTTCTTCTCGCCGGACTGCAGCAGGATCCAGTCGGTGACCGAGCGGCCGTAGAGGTCGACACCCCACGTGTAGGTGTTCGAGTTGCCCGAGATGACCTCGCCCGTCTCAGGGTCGGCCGAGCTGGGGCCGTAGCCGAGGAGGCCGTTGGCGACCGGCTCGGCGATGGTGTTCATGAAGCTGTAGCGCAGGTCGCCGAACTTCGGCGAGAAGCCCTCGGCGCCACACTCCTTCGGGTTGCCCTTCTTCACCGGGTTGTCGCAGAGGAAGTAGACCTGCTCGGTGACGTCGGCCGGCTTGACGTTGCGGACGGCCGCGACGGCGCGCTTGAAGGCGCGGTCGTAGTCGCGGGCGATGACCTGGCCGGGCTCGATGAACTCGTCGTAGCGCTCCTGGCCGCCCATGCGGTCGGCGCGCGAGAAGTAATAGACGATGGGCCGCACCTTGCGCAGCGCCGGGTCGATCGGGCGGGCGGCGTCGGGCATGCCGTTGCCATCCTTCTCGAAGTACTCCTGCCACAGGCGGTGCCGCTGGCCGATCAGGATGCGCGCCGACTCCGTGGTGCCGAACATGCGGTCATAGTTGAGGCGCTCGGTGCGGAAGACGCCGAACAGCGACATCATGTCGTTCGGGTAGAGCAGCGGCTCGTAGTCACGCACGCGCTTCGTGTCGACCTTCGCCACCGAGATGCGCATCTTGATCTCCGACGAGCTGCAGTCGTAGATGCCCTCGGCGAACCAGCACAGCGGCACCGAGCCGTAGCCCTCGAAGTACATGGTGTCGGGCATGGCGAGGTAGCGGCCGGTGACGTCGAAGTACTTCAGCTTGCGGCTCTCGCCCTCACCCTCGTACTCGAAGGTCGGCCAGTCCTGCGGGTCCTCGGTCTTCTCGTTCGGCTGGATCCAGTTCGCGCTCGTCGAGCTGCCGGCCGGGTTCTGCACCGTGCCCCAGCTCATGCCCTGGAACATGTTGAGCACGTTCGAGGCCCAGTTCACGCGAATGTACTCGCGCTGGTTCCAGTACCGGTCCGAGGTGTTCTCGGAGATGACGTTGGTCTGCTCACCCGTCGCGGCGTTGTAGCCGCGCTGAATGTCGAAGTGGCTGGTGATGGGGAAGGCCACCACCGGAGCGCCGTAGTACTTCTGGCCGCCGGTGCACTTGCCCTCGCGATCGCAGTACTTCGCGGTCGTGCCCGAGATCTGCGACGTCCGGTCGATGTTCGGCTCGATGCCGAGCATGTACGGGTACGAGCGGTAGCCGACCAGGTGCCCTTCCTGGATCTCCCACACCAGCTTCTCCATGTTCCCCGTCTGGCCGGGGTAGGTGAACTGGGTGTTGTGCGGCGTGTAGGTGACGGAGTTGCGGAAGTACCACTCGCCGTCGAGCAGATCGCTCTTGCGCACGACGTTCGGCTGCACGCGGTTCACGTCGCCGTTGCTCTGGGCGCAGGCGGCGGCGAACAGCGCGATGGCGGCCGAGGCCAACCAGCGGGCGTAGGGTGACTGCTGATTCATGGTGCCTCCGTGACGGTTCGACTTCAGGTTCGACAGGGTTGAAGAGTTCGACATGGAAAGGGCTCTCAGTAAGCGGCGCCGAGCGAGACGATGAAGCTGGTGTTGTTGGACGCGGCGTCGATGAACGAGCCGATGGGGGGACGCGGCACCCACTTGTCGCCGACGCGCACCATCGGGGACTGGATGGTGAAGACGTAGAAGTCGAGGTTGTAGTGCTCGTTGAGCTGGTAGGAGGCTCCGATGAAGGCGCGGGTGACGTCGTTCCCGCCCATGCCCGCCCGGCCCACCTGGTTGCCGTTCGAGTCGAGCGCCTGCGGCAAGGTCGGGTCGTTCGGGTCGGTGGTCGCCGCCTGGTTGAAGCTGCGGGCGTACGAGTAGCCGGCGAACAGCAGCAGGTTGCCGCCGGTGCGCCAGTTGACCCCGCCTCCGATCGAGCCCGAGAACGCGGGGTTCATGCCGTTCACCGCCGCGAACGTCTCGTCGGGCCTCCCGATGACGATCTGGTTGCCCAACGCGTCGCGGTTGCCGGGCGCCGTCACGGGCCTGTTGCGAATGCCGTTCACGGCGCTGGTGTAGATGCCGTAGCTGCCGGCGAGCGTGAGGCGGAAGTCGAAGCCGCCGTTGCCGACCTTCACCGAACGGGTGACGGCTGCTCCCACACCCAGCGTCGAGATGAGCCCAGCCGTGAAGGACTCGGGCGACGTGGGCACGATGGCGGTGATGGACGGAGTGATGGCGATGCCGGTCACCGCCTTGTCCCGGAAGAGCGCCGGGGCCACGAGGGTGAGCCGGGTGTCCTGCGGGAAGAAGCGCCGGCCATTCGGCGCGTCGGGCAGGGTGTACTCATAGAAGGCCCACACGCGCGCGGAGGCAGCCAGGCGAATGCCCTTGATGCCGAAGAGGAAGGTGGCAGACAAGCTGGGCGAGGCGACCAGGGACGCGTACTTCTCGGAGTCCACGAAGGTGCCGGTGCCCAACCAGTGGTCGAGACCGAACGCGAACTGGAAGCCCGTCTGGTTGGCCTGCTCCTCAGGCGTACGCGCCTGCACGGCGTTGGCGAGCGCGTTCTGCTGCTGCTGGGGCTGCGCGGCGGCTGCGGCCTTCGGATCCTTCGCCTTGTCGTCCTTCTTCTCGTCCTTCTTCTCGCCGCCTGAGCTCGCCGGCGCGGGAGCCGTCTGGGCAACCTCGGAATTCGCGGCGGGTTGGGAGGTTGGAGTCGCATCGGCCACCGCGATCGCGGGCACGAGCGCCAGGGCCAGGGCTGAGGACAAGAGCTTCACGCGGACCTCCGAGTTGCGGACGGGGCGGGGGCAAGTTCCATACCCGCCCGCGAACAACCGTTTTTCTTCAAGAGTTCAAGACCTTCGGTGCTGTCTGCGCATCGCTGGCCTGCGCCGGGTCTGGCAGGCACCTGGCCAGGTGTTAGCGATCGGGTCAGCTGAAAACGGCGAATCGACAGCAAATCGTCACCTCAGGGGTGGCCGGCGCAGATGTACGGAAAGCCGCGGCGGCCTAGCACACGTGCCAAATCGGGATCAATGCGGGCGCATTGGCGGGCTGTGTCATGGGGGGTGGTAGCCTGCCCGGCATGTCGGAGCCGATGAGCGGAACGCTGATGCTGGAGAACGTGGTGGAGGTCGAGCGCGCTGAGCTGACGACCTTCGATGGAGAGTCGCTCGAGGTTCAAGGGGGCGCGTGGTTGTCGCCGGAGGCGGTGCTCCGCACGACCAGCGAGCTCGATCGTCTGCGCCGACGCGCGGCGGAGCAGGACGCGATCCCGAAGGTGCTGCCGGCGGTGCTCCTCGGAGCGGGCCTGGTGGGCCTGGCGGTCGGCTTCTGGCTTGGCCGCCGCACGGACGATTAACCTGGTCAGCGAGGCTCGAGGCGCTCGGTGGCGAGCAGGCTGGCGAGGCGCTCGGGCTCGACGCGCAGCATGACGGTCTTCTCTCCGGTGAAGGTGACGGCGCCGGGCGGAGCGTCCCTGCCCTTGCGCACGCGCTTCACGGGCACCCAGCTCACCTCGCCACGGGGCTCGCCCTTCAAATCGGAGTGATGCAGCGCGAGGTGCGCCGCGTCGATGAGCACCTCGGAGGAGATGGTCGCGTTCTTCTCCACCGGCACCACCACATGGGCGCCGGGCACGCCGCGCGCGTGCAGCCACATGTGCCAGGGCCGGGCGACCTTGAAGGTGAGCTCGTCGTTGTGGGCGGAGCCGCGGCCCACCCAGATGACGTGGCCGTGCCCGCGGTACTCCTTGTACGGCGCGAGCGGCGCGTCCTGGCTCGAGGCGGCGCGGCGGGGGGCGGGCGGCGCGTCCACCGACGTCTGCTGCAGTCGCGCGAGCTCGGCTTCGAGGCGGCGCTGCTCGTCGTCGAGCTGGCCGAGGCGCTTCTTCGCGAACTCGACGCCGCGCAGGAGCCGCCGGTACTGGTGAAAGCGCCAGTCGACCTCCTGCTTCGGCGTGCGCGAGGGGTCCAGCGTCACGGTGCGTTCGGCGATGGAGCCGTCGGCGCGGTACTCGGGCAGCGTCACCTGCTTCTGGCCGCGTGTGAGCCGGTAGAGGTTCTGCGCGAGCAGCTCGCCTTCCTGACGGTGCGCCTCGGCCTGGGGGCCGCGCTCGGCCTCGGCGCGCACCTTCTCGCGGGTGCGGGCGAGCTTCTTGAGCTTCGCCTCCACGGGCGCGAGGCGGGCCTTGAGCCAGCGCTCCTGCTCCTGCGCACCGAACAACGCCTCGGCGCCGTGCGCGAGCCGCAGCTGCACGTGGTCGCTCGCGAGCCGGCTGGGCTGGTCCTTCACCGGCGCCTCGTCGGGCGGCGTCCACGTCGCGCCGGGGCGGAAGCCACCGCGGAAGGCTGTCGAGAGCGCGAGCACCCTGCCCTCCTTCGTGGTGAGCGCGACGCCGGGCGGCTCGCCGTACTCGAGCACCAGCGCCCGCACCTGCTCGGCCGTCGCGAAGTGCAGCACCAGCACCCGCCTCGCCTCGACGCTCTCGACATCGAGCAGCCGCGCGCCGATCAGCTCCCGTCGCAGGACGCTCTGCCAGCCGGGCGGCTCCGGCGGATTGGGCGGACGCTTCTCGACCGCCGACAGCCGCGCGCTCTTCGGGTCAGCGCAGACGAGCAGCGTCACGGTGCGGCCGGGCACGCGCAGCTCGAGGTAAACGCGGGTCGGTGTCGGGCTCGCCACCTGCTGCACGACGGCGCCGGGCTGCTCGCGCTCGAGCTCCTTCGCCAGCAGGCTGGCCTCGACGGGACGCAGCGACACGGCTCAGTCCGGCTTCTTCGGCGCGAGGCCCACGATGGCGCCGAGCGAGAACGGCTTGGGCGGCTCGAGCTGCGCGTAGGTGCACGAGGCGGGCGTGCGGTCTTCTCTCCAGCGCAGGAACGTCGTGGCGTGGCGGAAGCGCGGGCCCTGCGTGTAGTCGTAGCGCACCTCGCAGACGAGCTTCGGCTCGAGGCTGACCCAGGGCTTCTCTTCTCCTGAGCTCCACCGGCTGGGCGCGTCGGGCGTACGGCCTTCCCCGAAGCCCTGGTCGGGCTTCTTGAGCGGCGCCAGCTTCTCGAGCAGCGCCTTCTTCTCCTTCGCGGTGAAGCTCGCGGTGTGGCCGACGTGGTGGAGCACGCCCTGCGCGTCGTAGAGGCCGAGCAGCAGCGAGCCCACGGTGCCGGGCGTCTTGCCCTCGCGGTAGCCGCCCACCACGCACTCGGCGGTGCGGCCGTGCTTCACCTTCACCATGACGCGCTCTCCGGGGCGGTACGGCAGCTCCTCGCGGCGGGCGATGACGCCGTCGCAGCCTGCGCCCTCGAAGTCGACGAACCATTGCTTCGCCTGACGGGGGTCCTTCGTCTGGGGCGTGACGAAGACGCGGGTGGTGGAGGGCACACGCTTCTCGAGCTCGGCGCGGCGCTCGGCGTAGGGCTTCTCGCGCCAGTCGTCGGAGCCCAGGCCGAGCAGGTCGAACGCCACGAAGCTGGTGGGGATCTCGGCGGCCAGCTTGTTCACGCGCGACGCGGCCGGGTGCAGTCGCGACTGGAGCGCGTCGAAGTCGAGGCCCTTCGGCCCGGGGAGGATGATCTCTCCGTCGACGATGCACTGCGCCGGGAGCGCGGCCTTGAGCGAGGTGATCAGCTCGGGGAAGTAGCGGCCCAGCGGCCGGCCGCCGCGGCTCGAGAGCGCGACCTGGTCGCCGTCGCGGAAGACGATGCAGCGAAAGCCGTCCCACTTGGGCTCGTAGCGCCAGCCCGGCCCCTCGGGGATGTCGTCGTGCGCCTTCGCCAGCATGGGCTCCAGCGGGGGCGCGAACGCGAGCGTCATGGGCAGGTGACCGCCGCTCCGGTGGGCGTGGTGACTCCGATGCAGGTCGAGGTGTTGAGGGTCGCGAACACCTGCGAGACCAGCCCGTGGGTGATGAAGTTCCGCCGCAGGCTGGACTGCAGCGAGGCCGAGCCCGTCGCGCCGAGGAAGAACGGCTGCCGCAGCTCGAGGGTGCCGAGCGGTCCGGTGGCCTGGAGGGCGCGCCGGGTGCTGGTCTCTGGAAGCGCGCCGGACAGATCGACCCGCAGATCGTCGAAGAGGAAGCGCGGGTCTTCCCCCGCCAGCGAGGCGAGTCGGACTCCGGTCAGCGTTCCAGCGCCCGCGGTGCCGCTCGCGATGACGGACACGCGCGACGCGGTGATCGGCCCCGTCGCTTCGATTCCAACGGGCGCGGTGTGTGACGCCTGAACGGCGAGCGTGACGGCGACCCGATCGAGCACGGAGAAGGTGTTGGTGCCGCCACGCAGCACCAGGCCTGCCACGTCGGCGCCGGTCGCCACGCTGCCGGTGATGAACACGTCGACGTCACGAAGGCTGGTGCTGCCGAGGCCGGGACGGAAGACCCCGGTTACGAGGCCCGGCCCGCGCTGCTGGCCTCCGATGAACGTGTCCTTGATGGTCAGGCTGCCGTCGATCTGCTCGACGTAGCTCGTGACGACGCCCAGCGTGTTGGTGCCCGCCGCAGCGGTGAGGGTCGCCTCGCGAATCGTCACGACGTTGCTGCCCACGACGTTGGCGCGCACCACGACGCCCCGCGCGGCCGAGGACTGGCGCGTCACCGTCACGCCAGACAGCGAACCATCGCCGGTGAACTCGATGACGGCGCCCGCCGGAGCGCCCGAGATGAACGTGCTGCCTTCCCCGGCTCCCGAGAGGGCGATGTTGGCGAGCGACAGCGTGGTGGCGCCGAGGTCGTACTGCCCGGGCTCGAGCAGCACCTGCCAGCCCGCGCGGACCGCTGGCGCAGGCGCGAGCCCGCTGATCGCGTTGCGCAGCGCAGTGCCGTTGTCCGCAGGAGTGCCCACTGCGCGAACGACCCGCGTCCTCGCGAAGACCGTGGACGAGTCGCCGTTGCAGACGAACGACGAGCCGCTCGCCGTGACCAGCTTCGTGCCGCCCGCCGCGCAGTTCGTCCCGGGCGCCTCGGACGAGGCTTCGACCGAGACGCCCGCGTCGCCGGGCGCGCCATTGCACGCAAAGGTCGATGTGCCGCCAGCGGTGATGCGGGCTCCGCCTGACGAGCAGTTCGCGCCTGGAGCCTCGACCGCGACCATCACCTGCCCGGCCATACCCGGCTGGCCGTTGCACACATAGCTGGTACCCGCGGACGAGGTGAGCCGGACGCCGCCGTTGGCGCAGTTCGCTCCGGCGGCCTCGACGTCGGCGCTGACGGACGAGCCCATCGGGCCGGTCGGTCCGGAGCTGCCGGACATGCCTGTCGGACCAACAGGCCCCGCAGGACCGGCTGGACCCTCCGGTCCGGGAGGCGGAGAGGTACAGGCTGCGACGAGGAGGAGTATGAGCGGGGGCAATCGCATCGCTCGCGGACAGTAACTGAGCCGCACGGCGCGGTCACACCCACGGACGCAGATGCACCCGGGCCCGACTCGCGCATAGAAAGAGGCATGCAGCGCACGGCGACGTCACGACGGGGGCTGGGGGCCATCGGCCTCTCGCTCGGCGTGCACGCCCTCGCCGGCGTCGTCCTCTGGCTGATGCCGGAGCCGCCCCCTCGCGCGGAAGCGACCGCGGCGCTCACGTGGATCGACGTGCCTGCGCTGGTCGTCCAGCCGCCACCCGCTCCACCCGTGCGCGTGGAGCCGCCCGCGCCCTCGCGAACCAGGCCGACGAAGCGGAGCAGCACGACCGTGGCCTCGCCCGCCGCTCCAGCGCCTGCTCCAACTGCCGGCGGCACCGGCATCGACACACCTCTTGCCGAGAGCGGTTCGGGGCCCATCGCGGCGCCGTCGAAGCGCCCGTCGCTCGTGCCCCGCGCCGGCTTCGTCATGTCGATGCCCGAGGCGTACGACGCCGAAGACTCCCGCGGCACCACGCTGCACAACGAGCCGATGGATCAGCCCGACGAGGTCGCCGTGCGCGAGTACGAGGCCGAGAAGGCTGGCCGCAAGCTGTCACTCGATCTCGCCACCGACGTCGCGCGCGCACAGCAGGGCGCCGGCCGGCTCCCGGGCTTCTTCGGCAGCGTCTCGCGCTCGCTCGAAGAGGCCGCCGCGAACGAGAAGGTCGCCGTCTCGAAGGACTCCGAGCGCGCCCAGGCGCTCAACGCCCTCGGCAGCGTGCTCGACCCCACCCGCACGAAGCCGACCGACACCGCCGTGCAGCGCGTCGCCGAGACCGCCTTCGTGCAGAACGCCCGCATCGGGAACCCGGCGCTCCCCGGAGACCAGCAGCAGTTCAACCAGGCCGTCGCCCAGAGCTTCACCCGCCTCGAGAGCATCAAGGACCAGCTCTCGGCGCCGCGCCTGCGCACCGTGGTGACACTCACCACCGATCCACGCGGCGTGCTCGCCGACGCGTCCATCTCGGAGCGCTCGGGTGACCGCACCTTCGACGAGTCGGCGCTGCACCTGTCGCGAAAGGTGATGCGCAAGCTGCCCGAGTCGGACGAGAAGGCGCTCGGCACGAGCTGGTGGCGCTCGCGCTGGGTCTTCACCTGGGAGCCCCCGCGCATGAAGGTGCGCCTCCTCGAGGCCACTCCGCTGCCGCCGCCGATTCCGTTGGAATAGCGCGCCAGCGTCGCTAGGAGGCGCGCCGCCATGTCCGACTCCGAGATCACCCTCGACTTCCAGCGCACCGGCCGCATCGGCTTCGAAGAGGCCATCTTCAGCCAGGGCAAGACGGTCGAGCAGCTCAACGGCATTCTCGATCGCGCGAAGGAGCGCGGCGCCTCGCTGCTGCTCACCCGCCTCTCGCAGCTGCAGCTCGAGGGCCTCACCGCCGAGCACCGCGCCGCCATCGACTACGAGCCGGTGTCGCGCACCGCCTATTTCGGCGCCATCCGTCCCGCGAAGCCGTCGCGCATCGCCATCGTCGCCGCCGGCACCAGCGACGCGCACGTGTTCCGCGAGGTGGCGCGCACGGCCCGCTACTACGGCCACGAGACGACCGGCTTCTACGACGTGGGCGTGGCGGGGCTGTGGCGGCTGCTCGAGCGCGCCGAGGCCATCAAGCAGCACCCGGTCGTGGTGGTGGTGGCGGGCATGGACGCGGCGCTCCCGACCGTCGTCGGCGGCCTCGTCGGCAGCGTCGTCATCGCGGTGCCCACGTCGAACGGCTACGGCGTCGCCGAGGGCGGCTCGAGCGCCCTCAACGCCATGCTCGCCTCGTGTGCGCCCGGCGTCGCGGTGCTGAACATCGACAACGGCTACGGGGCCGCCTGCGCGGCCTTGCGGGTGCTCAACGCCCTCGATCGCCGTTGACGCGCTCCGCCGGGTGGCCCTACCGCGCGACCGCCCGGTCCGGGTATGGAGCGCCCATGCTGACCGCCGCCCTGCTGACCCTGCTGACGCAGATCGACCTCGCCCCGCAGCTCGAGAAGGGGCCGCTCGTGCTCGTCGAAGAAGGCAAGGCCGGCAAGTTCGGCCAGGCGACCGGCTTCATCCTCGTGAACGCGACGCCCGAGCAGACGTGGGCGCAGATCATCAAGTTCGAGGACTACAAGAACTTCCTCCCCAAGGTGACCGAGAGCGAAGTGAAGCGCCGCACCGAGAAGGACATCGACCTGCACGTCACCATCGAGGTGCCCGGGCCCGACACCGACTACGTCGTGCGCTACACGCCGGATCACGCGACGAAGGAGATCGTCGGCACCTGGGTGAGCGGCGATCTGAAGGCGAGCCGCTGGTACTGGAAGGTCGAGAGCGCGCCTGGCAACAAGTCGCTGCTCATGCACACGCTCGCGGTGAAGAACTTCTCGGGCATCGTGCAGTCGGTGGAAGACGACTCTCAGACGGTGACGGTCGGCGTGAACGTGGGCAGCGTGCTCGCGGCGCTCAAGGCCGTGAAGAAGAAGCTCGAGGCCGCGGAGCCGGTCGCGCCCGCCGCCGCGAAGTGACGCGCTCCGACCGCTCTGCCATCCGCGACGGGTAGCCGCCGGCGCCCCCCGGAGGCCAGGGTTGTTCACCACTGACCAGCGGCCGCGCGAGTAGAGTGGCGCCGTGCTGATCGCGCTCGTCCTCTCACAGACCCTCATCAATCACCCGCCGGCCGCCGACCAGTTGATGGGAGACCACGTCTTCAACCTCCAGTGGATCGACTCTCCGCCGGGAGTCGCGCGGGTGAGCGAGCCCGAGAAGGGGCAGCTCCAGCTCGACGCCGAGCAGCGCAACAAGAAGGGCGACCTCGCGTCGATCAAGGGCCGCATCACGAGGGTCGATGCCTGGTCCTTCGAGCTCAAGGGGACCATCACGACCCAGGTCAGCTACGTCAACTCGGGCAAGCCGTGCACGCGTGAGGGTGACTTCACCTTCCGCATCACGGGGAAGCGCAAGTACTGGCGCCTCAAGCAGATGCAGAACTGCGACGGCAGCGTCGACTACCTCGACATCTTCTTCGCGCGTCCTCCATCACCAGCTCGAACGGACATCGACTCGTCAAGCCCGCAGCGCTAAGCGCGCCCGTCGATGTCCGCGCCGCTCACCTTCCCTCCCGACTTCGTCTTTGGCGTCGCCACCTCGGCGTACCAGGTCGAGGGCGGCATCGAGAACGACTGGAGCGCCTGGGAGCGCGAGGGCCGGCTGCACGACCCCAACGCCCGCTGCGGCCGCGCGTGCGACCACTGGCCGCGCTTCTTCGACGACGTGGGCCTCATTCAGCGGCTGGGCGCGACGGCGTACCGCTTCAGCATCGAGTGGGCGCGGGTCGAGCCGCGCCGCGGTGAGTGGAACGACGAGGCCTGGGCCGGCTACCGCGCGCGCGCCGAGGCGCTGGTGAAGGCCGGCATCCGCCCCGTCGTCACCCTGCACCACTTCACCCACCCGTCGTGGTTCCACGCCGAGACGCCGTGGCACGAGCCCGCGTGCCTGCCCGCCTGGAAGCGCTACGTCGAGCGCTGCGCCGAGGTGCTCGAGGGCCTGGGCGCCGCCATCATCACGCTCAACGAGCCCAACGTCTTCCTCATGGGCGCGTACCTCGCGGGCGTGATGCCTCCGGGCCTCAAGGACGGCCGCAAGCTGTACGCCGCGTATGCGAACATGGTGCGCGCGCACGTCATCGCGCGGCAGGCGTTCCTCGAGCGGGCGAAGGGCGCGCGCCTCGAGCTGGGCATCAGCCAGCACCTGCAGGTCTTCGCTCCCGAGCGGAGGTGGCACCCGCTCGACCAGGCGCTCACCCGGCTCGCCGAGGCGAACTTCAACCACGCGTTCCTCGAGGCGCTCACCAGCGGCGTGCTCGCGGTGCAGATGCCCGGGCTCGCCGCCGGCAAGACGCGCATCGACGGCGCCGCGAAGAGCCAGGACTTCATCGGCCTCAACTACTACACGCGCAGCCACCTCAAGTTCGTCGCCGGCGCGCCCTTCGTCACCTTCCGCTTCAAGGACGTGCACGCGCGCGGGCTCACCGACATCGGCTGGGAGTACTACCCCGAGGGCTTCGGGTGGGTCCTCAAGCAGATGAAGCGCTACCCGTTGCCCGTCTGGGTGACCGAGAACGGCCTCGACGACCGCTCGGGCCTCAAGCGCCCGCGCTTCCTCTTCGACCACTGGCACGAGCTGCTGCTCGCTCGCGCCCAGGGCGTGAACGTGACGCACTACCTGCACTGGTCGCTGATGGACAACTTCGAGTGGCTCGAGGCCTACGGGCCGCGCTTCGGCCTGTACCGCGTCGACTTCGAGACGCTCGAGCGGCACGAGACGCCGGCGTGCGGCTACTTCCGCCGCGTGGCCACCTCGCGAACGCTGACGCCGCCCGACGAGCCCGTCCCTTCGCGTTGAAGTGGACCTGACGGGACGATTGACGCGGCGCGGGCCAGCCGGGTACCTCGCGCGTCCATGTCGCCGCCCCTCGCCACGGTCCTGCTCGATCCGCCCACCACCTTCATGGCCGGAGGCATCATCGCGCTCATCGGCACGAAGCTCATCCGCAAGGCGGGCGCGGCCGAGGTGTGGAAGACGGGGGTGCTCGGCGCGCTGTGGGGTGTCATCTACGCCGTCGCGGTCGCGTGGATGTACTTCATCCGCACCGACTGGATGTTCGTGTACCTCGTCGACACGTCGTCGATGCCGCTGGTCCCCTCGTACCTCGCGTTCTTCATCATCCTCGTGGCGTTCGGCTTCGCGGGCGCGCTCGCAGTCGGCCACCTCATTCAGCACGGGAAGCTGGGCCTCGCCATCGCGCTCACGCTCGCGGCGGCCTTCACCCTCATCATGACGGGCGTGCTGACGGCGCCCCACTACGTCGCGATGGGCACGACGAAGGAGTACTGGGCCGGGACGGCGAAGAAGCTCGTCGACGACGCCGAGGCGATGCGCGCGGTCAACGGCATCACCATCGGGGCGACGCTGGCCTCGCTGCCGATGCTCTTCCTCCGCATCAGGGACCTGAGGCGGGCGTGAGCGCTCCCGCGCCTCCTCCGGCCCCGCCGAAGCCGCTCCTCGAGCGGGTGGCGGTGCAGTACTTCGCCCGCCGCAGCGAGCGCGTTCCCCCGCCAGCCACCTCGCCCAGCGCCCCGCAGGACGCCGTGCACGTGCTGAACCCCGCAGAGCGCGCTGCCATGAAGCGCGTCGCCGCAGGCGCCATCATCCGCTCGGCCATCGCTGGGGCCCTCTCGGGCGGCGTGTCGGCCATCGCCGAGGTCTGGGCCACGCCGCTGCTGCCCGACGACGCGCCCCTGCTGTCGAAGCCGTCGCTCGAGTTCTGGCTCATCGTCGGCGGCGCGACGGCCATCGCCGCGGTGCTCGAGATCCTCTACCTGTACTGGGACATCTTGCGCTCGACGCACGAGCTGGCGCGCGCTGCCGGCCTCGAGCTCTTCGGGCCCAACCGCAAGGCGAGCGACGCGGCCCTGGTGGACGCGCTGGCCCGGGCCGCCCTCGAGCTGCCCAACCCCATCGACGACCCGCGGGGCATCAACCCGCGCCGCGAGTCCTCGAAGCTGCGGCTGCTGTTCGCCTCGCTCGCGTACAAGGCGAAGGTCGGCGTCACCAACTTCCTGCTGAAGATGCTGCTGCGGCGGGTCCTCGCGCGCGTGCTGGTGCGCGGCACCCTGCAGACGCTGCTGCCCTTCGTCGGCGTGCCGGTGACGGCGGCCTGGAACGCGCTGGTGACGTGGTGGGTGCTGCGCGAGGCCCGCATTCGCGCCATGGGCCCGAGCGCGTCGAAGGAGCTGGTCGAAATCATCTTCGCCGACGCGCCGGCGCTCTCCGAGGCGGGGCGAATCTCGGCCGCGCGGGCGGTCGCGGCGTCCATCGTGCGCACCCAGGACCTGCACCCGAACCTCTCGGCGCTGCTCGACGAGGTGATGGTGCACGTGAAGGACACGGGCCGGGCAGAGCTCGACGACGTGGGCGAGTTCCTCGCGTCGCTGAAGGCGCTGCCCCCTGCCGAGCTGCGCGTCAGCCTCCAGGTGCTCGCCATCGCCTGCATCGTCGATGGCCGCGTCACCGCGCGCGAGAAGACGCTGTGGAGCGATGCCCTCGAGGCGGCCGGCCGGCCCATCGCCTTCGAGCCCATCGAGCGGCTGCGCAGCGCCTTCGTGCGCGGCAACGGGGTCGCCGATGACGTGATTCGCGCCATGTGATGTCAGCGCTGCCTGCGCTCGGCACCCGTGCACTCGACAAGACACTCCAGTTCCCCTGGCATGCTCCAATGACGGCAGCGCTGCACGGGCAAACCATGGAACTTCGGGCAGGCGGGGCGTCGGTCCCCCCCTTGCACAGCGAGCCCGACATGAGCGGCGCAGCGGCCCGGACAGTCCCAACGGAGAAGACCCTGAAGGAGTACGCCGAGGCGCTGGCAGCGCGGGGGCACGTGAAGGCGGCGGCCGAGCTCATCGACGCGCACCTCGCGCAGCACGACGCGGGCTGGGGCCTGTGGATGACGTTCGCCCAGCTGTCGCGCCGGCTCGGGCAGCGCGAGCTGGCGGTCGCGGCGTACCGGGCGAGCGCTCGGCAGCTCGAGGCGGCCGGGCACGTCGGCCCTGCGTACGCGGCGCTGAAGGCGGGGCTGACGCTGACGCCCGATGATGCGGTGCTGCGTGACGAGGTGACGCGCGTGGCGAAGCTGCGCGACCGCAACCGCGAACGTCCGACGCTGCACCTCGAGCCCGGGAGCGCGCTGCACCTGGTGCCTCCGCCGGTCCCGACGCCCCCGACGGTGAGGCCCATTCCGCCCCCGATCCCCGCGAGGCTGCGCGGGAAGGCCGCGGCTGCGCGCACCACGGCGGCGCCCCGCCCCGCGCCGCCCGGCGCACTGCCTGCGGCCTCGCTCCCCGTCGGTCCGGCACCGCGGGCCCCCGCGCCCCGCGCTCCATCGCCCCCGCGGCCCGCGCCCCGCCTCGCCACGGCGCCCGCGACGCGCGCTCCCGCGCCCCGCGCTCCATCGCCCCCGCGGCCCGTGCCCCGCCTCGCCATGGCGCCCGCGACGCGCGCTCCCGCGCCCCGCGCTCCATCGCCCCCGCAGCCCGCGCCCCGCCTCGCCATGGCGCGTGCTCCCGCGACCTCTCAGCCTGCGCCTCGCCTCGCCGCCATCGCGTGCGCCGCTCCAGGGCCCTCGGGGGCTGCGCCTCGCCGCGCCGCTGCGCCGCGCCCGGTCGTCGCGCCTGCGACCTCACGGCCCGGGCCTCACCTCGCCTCGGCACCGCGCCTCGCGTCGGCGTCCGTCGCTCCGCCGTCACCACAGCCCGCGCCTCGGCTCGCCGATGCCCGCCCCATCGCGGCAGCGCGGGCGGCCCCGGCTCAGACGCCCGTGAAGCGCCCGTCGGTGACCGACCCGTACCTCGCCATCTTCGACATCCTCGACGACGAGCAGCGGCGCGCGCGCTGAGCTGCAGCGCGACGTTCAGGAAGGAACTACTTCTTCACCAGCTCGACGCGGCGGTTCTTCGACTTGCCGTCCTCGGTGCGGTTGTCGGCGACGGGCTTCGTGTCACCCCAGCCCTTCGTCTCGAGCCGCTTGCCATCGACGCCCTTGCCGGCGAGCCACTTCTTCACGCTCTCGGCGCGCTTCTGCGACAGCGTCTGGTTCGCCTTCGGGTTGCCGACGTTGTCGGTGTGGCCCTCGACCGACAGCTTGAGCGAGGCGTTGTTCGTCAGCAGCGAGACGATCTCGGTCAGCAGCGGCTCGGACTCGGGCTTGATGGTGTCCTTCCCGGTGTCGAAGAGGATGCCGTAGAGCGCGAGGAAGCCGTCCTTGTTCAGCGCGTCCATCATCTCCGAGGCGCTCATCTCGACCTTCTGCTCCATCGCGGCGACCTCGATGATGTGGAAGGTGACCGCGTTCCCTGCGTTGGCGAGGTTGATCTGGAACCACCGCTCGGACTTGCCCAGCGGCATCATGTACGAGACGACGCCGCCGCTCTGATCGACGTTCTGGTACAGCTTCTTGCCGCCGAGCTTCTTCACCGCGTTCTCGTAGTTGCGGGCGACCTCGAGGGGACTGGGCTGCTTCGCGTCGTCCTTGAGCCAGTAGCCGAGGTCCCAGTAGCGGCCTTCCTTCACAGCGGTCTTGTCCGGCCCCACCTCGAACTCGTACGACGAGAAGTCGTTCACGGTGCAGCTGTCCAGCCTGAAGCCCGGGAACCGGGAGATCTGCGGGTGGTCTTTGCAGCCCTCCCCGTCTTCCTGCGCAACGGCGATGTGCGAGAGGAGCAGCGAGGCGGCGAGCAGCGAGCGCGACATGAGTACCTCCTGGTGTGAGACGCCTCACACCGTAGGGTCGCGCTCGCTGGACGTGAAGGCTGAACCCTGAAGGCTGGATCGCGATCACTTCGCGGTGGCATCAGTTGTACGTGCACCAGCCCCGGCTCGAGTTGGTGAAGCGCTGGCAGAACAGGCCGGGCCGGCAGTCGCTCGACGAGCTGCAGAGCTTCCCGCAGAAGTTCCCGGAGCTGGACTCGACGCAGACACCGCCGCTCGGACAGCTCGCGCTCGAGGAGCACCCGGGCTGGAAGCAGTACCCGTTGGGCGCGCTGGTGTCACAGCGAAGGCTCCCGCTGCACTCACCGTCATTCGCGCACGAACCGCCGATCGGCTGGCTGGTGAAGGTACCGCTACGCGACGAGGTGCAGCCGCCAGGTCCGCAGGACGAGGTCTCGACCGTGCCGCCGCACGCGAGCAGAGTGGAGACAGCAGCGACGACGAAGAGGAAGCGCTTCATGGTGGGCTCCAGTGAGGGTGAGCCCGGTCCACCTGCACCCAGGTTGCCCGCGAAACCTCGAGGAATCACGGGCGGTGGCCTGCCTTCAATCCACGACGCTGGACGCCTGGCGCTTCGTCAGGCCGCCATCTTCCCCGCGCACAGATGTGCGAGCGCCATGATGGTCCACTGCGGGTTGATGCTGGCGCAGTCGGGGAAGAGCGAGCCGTCGGCGACGCGCAGGTTGTCGGTCCCTCGGACGAGGAAGTTCTCGTCCACCGGGCCGATCTGCGGGTCCTTGCTCATGCCGTTGCCGCCCTGCGGGTGCCCGGTGCCCACGACGAGCGAGCGCAGCTCATCGAGCGCCGCGTACCGGAGCAGGTCGTTCCGATTGTAGATGGAGATGCCCTGCTCGGTGGGCATGACGAGGTGATCGATCGCGCCCGCGTCAGCGAACAGCGCCTCGGCGATGGCCAGGTGCCCCGCGTGCACGCGCGCGAGGTCGGAGTTCATCAACGGCAGGGTGAGCTTGCCGTTCGCGTCCACCGAGCCTCCAGGGAAGGTGCCCACGAGCGGGGCCGCGACGCCCAGGTGCGCGTAGGACTGCATGCGGTAGCGGTGCTCCTCGAAGTAGCCGGGGACCACCATCGCCTGCGCGGCGGGAGCGTTGAACCACGACTCGATGGCGAAGCCCGGCGCGTTGGGCGGAAGATAGAAGTGCGCGATCTGCAGCTTCCCGAACGAGTCGAGCTTGTCGTTGGTGAAGGCCAGCACCGGCGCCCCGATGTTGGCCGACAGCCGCCGGCCGATGAGCGCGCTCCCGGGCACTCCGCGGGTGTGCAGCTTCGAGCGCATGAGCAGCGCCGACGAGTGCAGCGGCCCCGCCGCGACGACGAACTGCTTGCCGCGCACCTTCACCAGCTCGTCCTCGATCATGACGGACGCGGCCTTCACCGTGCGGCCGTCGAGCTCGAGCGAGTGCACGCGCGCCAGGGGCACGAGGTCCACCAGCTTCGTGGCGAGCGCCTCGGCGAGGTGCACCTGCAGGCTGTTGCGCTTGGCCTCGAACGAGCAGGCGAGGTTGCAGTAGCCGCAGCCGGTGCACTGCTTCTTGCCGATGTTGACGTTGCACTCGTAGAAGCCGGGCACGTTCGGGAGGCCCGCGTCGTGCTGACCGGGCGCGCCCCACGCCTTCTTGAAGCGCTTCACCATCGGGTTGAGCCGGGCCGCGTCGCCGGTCGCCTGGCTCACGGGGATGATGCCCAGCTTCTGCGCCACCGCGTCGTAGGCGCCGTTGAGCTCAGCCTCGGTGACGGGGAAGCCCACGTTGCGCCACGCATCGAACCGCGCCTTCGGCAGGCGGAAGCAGACGGCGTTGTTGATGAGCCCGCCGCCTCCGACGGCCGAGGCCTGCAGCACCGTGATCTCGCGATGCTGATGCCGCGGCAGCTTCTTCCAGCCCGGGTCCGTCGCGGTCTGCATGCCGCCCTTCTCGTAGACGCGCGAGAGGCCGTCGATCTCGTCGGACGAGAACGAGCGCTCGTGGTGGTAGCGGCCCGCCTCGAGCACGCACACCGACAGGCCCTGCTCGGTGGCGAGCCGGTGCGCGACGATGCTGCCGCCGACGCCCGAGCCGATCACCACCACGTCGTACTCCTTGTTCTTCACCGGGCGGCGCTTGACGGCCAGCCGCTTCGTCGGCTTCGCGGTGTTCGTCTTCGAGCGCGTGTAGCCGAGCTCGGCGTCGGCGCCGGCGCACGCGTAGTACGCAGCGACGACCACGAGGTGCACCTGCCGCGCAATGTCGTGCTGCGTCTTCTCGGCGTCGTTGGTGACCGGCCGCGTGAGAATGGTGCGCAGCGCGGCCCGCACCTCGACCGGATCGGCCTGGGCGATGGCCTGACCGAGCAGCTGCTCCGCCAGGCGGATGAGCGCCTCGAAGTTCTGGATCATGTCGACGTCGAGGTTGCCCAGGTACGTCTCGAGCTGGTCGATGACGTCGGGCGCCTTGACGGTCTTCGGGCCGGTGATGAAGACGTCGAGCAGCAGGTTGACGAGCAGCGCCTGCTGCCACAGCAGCGAGCGACTCTCGCGGAAGAACTGCGGCACCCCGGGGTACACGGCGGCGATCTTCCCGTTCATGAAGCCCAGGAAGTCCTGGCGGGCGCGACCCACCTGGCTGCCCGTCGCTCCCGGGAACGTCAGCGAGCCCATCTGCTGCACGAGGTCTTCGAGGCCCACGTGCAGCTCACCGGTCGCCAGCACCTCGTGAGTGGCGCGGTTCGAGATGGTGACGTTGCGAAGGGTCGACAGATCCTTCAGCGCGTCGAGGATCTGAATGGGCCCGTCGGCGAGCAGCTCTTTGAAGCCCTTCAAGAGGCACGGCGCGCCGCCAGGGCCGGTGAACTCGAGGTTGAACTCGAACTGCTTGTAGCGGCCGCCGCCGGACGGCACGTCGCGGTACATCTCGATGGTGCCGCCCGTGATGGCGTAGCGACGCGTGAGCGCGCCCTCGTTCCAGGTGACGAAGCCGCCGCGCGCCTCGCAGAGGTGGCCGATGATGGCCGGGCCGAGCTGGATCTTCCCCTTGCGGAACTGGTTCAGCGACGTGATGACCTGGGTCGTCGAGAACGTGAACGCTTCGCGCGTCGAGGAGCCCGTGCGGGTCACCTCCCCGCGCATCGCCTCGAGCACCTCGAGCCCCACGGTGTCCGGAATCGTCGGCATGTCTGTCCCCTCCTCGCCTGCGCAGAAGGCCGGACCCTAGCCGAACGCTCACCACTTCCATCAGCGCAACTCGCGTGAAGCGCGCGCCGCCTGGCGTTACAACCCCGCCATGCCCGCGAACGCCTCGTCCCCCTCGTTCATCAGTCAGCTCTGCTTCGGCACCATCGAGGAAGACCTCATCCTCCCGTACCCGAAGATGAAGCCCGCCGAGCAGGAGACGTTCAAGGCGGTGCGCTCGTCGATCGAGCAGCTGCTCAAGCCCCGCGAGAAGGACTTCCGCAAGTGGGACGAGCACGGCGAGCTGCCGAAGGAGTTCATCGAGGAGCTCAAGCAGTTCGGCCTGTTCTCCCTCGTCATCCCCGAGGCGCATGGGGGCATGGCCCTGTCGGCGACCGCGTACTCGCGCACGCTGCAGGAGCTGGCCACCTGGGACGGCAGCGTGGCCGTCACCGTCGGCGCGCACTCCTCCATCGGCATGCGCGGGCTGCTGCTCTTCGGCACCGACGCGCAGAAGGCGAAGTACATGCCGAAGCTGGCGACCGGCGAGATGATCGCGGCCTTCTGCCTCACCGAGCCCGGCGCCGGCAGCGACGCCGCCAGCATCAAGACGACGGCGGTGAAGGACGGCGACGACTGGATCCTCAACGGCAACAAGCTGTGGATCACCAATGGCGGCATCGCGCAGTTCTTCACCGTCTTCGCCAAGACGGGCGGCCAGGCCGAGCGCAGTCACATGACGGCCTTCATCGTCACCCGCGACCTGCCCGGCGTCAGCATCGGCCCGCACGAGGACAAGATGGGCATTCGCGCGTCGTCCACCACGACGGTGCACTTCGACAACGTGCGCGTGACGCCCGACCACGTCATCGGCGAGGTGGGCAAGGGCTTCAAGGTGGCGATGAAGATCTTGAACTCGGGCCGCACGGGCCTGGGCGGCGGCACCGTCGGCGGCATGAAGAAGCTCATCTCGCTGGCCACGAAGCAGGCGAAGGAGCGCGTGCAGTTCGGCAAGCCGATCGCCGAGTTCGGGCTGGTGAAGCAGAAGCTCGGGCAGATGGTGGTGGACTGCTACGTGACCGAGTCGGCGGTGAACATGGTGAACGCGCTCATCGACTCCGGCAGCCAGGAGTACGCGGTCGAGGCGGCCATCACCAAGGTGTTCGGCACCGAGGCGCTGTGGCGCACCGCCGACGAGGCGCTGCAGATCGCCGCCGGCAACGGGTACATGAAGGAGTTCCCGTACGAGCGCATCCTCCGCGACGCGCGCATCAACCGCATCTACGAGGGCACCAACGACATCTTGCGGCTCTTCATCGCGCTCACGGCGATGAACGAGGTCGGCAGCGAGCTGAAAGAGCTGGCCGACTCGCTCAAGGGCATCTTCAACAACCCCATCAAGGGCTTCGGCGTGCTCTCGGAGTACGCGCTGCGCCGCGCCTCGCTCGCCACCACCTCGGTGAAGCGCGAGAAGACGAAGTTCACGAAGCTGCACCCGGCGCTCGAGAAGAACCAGCTCGTGTTCGAGGAGCTGACGCGCGAGCTCGCCGGGGCCGTCGATCGCGTGCTGCGCAAGCACGGGAAGAACATCATCGGCAAGCAGTTCGCCAGCCGGCGCCTCGCCGACATCATGACCGACCTCTTCATGCTCGCCTGCACGATGTCGCGCGTGTCCACCGCGCTGCAGGAGAAGGGCGCCGGCGCGGTGACGAAGGAGATCGAGATCCTCGAGGTCTTCACCGGGCAGGCGCGCGACCGCGTGCGGGCGAACATGGCGCACATCGACGACAACGATGACGAGTTCATCAAGTCGCTCGCCGACCACGCGCTCGATCGCGAGGCCTTCAGCTGGGACAACGTGGACTGACGGCGGCGACGGCGTCACTCGACGCGCTGGAACTCCTCGGTGTCGGCGGAGAACTGGCGGTTCGTCAGGCGCAGCAGGAAGCCGCTCTGCACCCGCACGAGCGCCGCGTCGAAGGCGATGGGCGTGGCGCCCTCGGGCTCGAGCGTCAGTGACCAGTCGTCGCGCGACCAGCCGCCCGAATCGACCCGCTTGCTGAAGACGCCGTTGAGCAGCGCGCTGGACTCGCGGCGGTACGAGCCGGAGGGCTCGAGGGTGAGGTCGCGCCAGGCCGCCACGGCTTCGACTCCCACGAAGCGGCCCGTGCCCGCGGCGTAGCGCTCGGCGGCCGTGGAGAAGCCCGACTTCCAGCGGCCGGCGACGTCGGCGCAGCCCAGCGCGAACCGGTTGAGCTGCTGCAGCGCGAGCAGCGAGCCGGCGGTCGGGAAGTTCGCCTGCACGATGGCCTCGTCTCCGATGACCGCGACGGGGTTCGCGATGCCGCTCATGGCCCCACTGGTGAATGAGATGAAGACGACCCGGCCGCTCGACCGTTCGACTGCCGGGCCCGCGAGGCGCAGCTCCCCGAAGCCGGCGCGCGTGAAGCCCCGCGGCTCGTAGCGCTCGCCCAGCACCGCGCGCCACACGTTCTCCTCCGAGTCTCCCTGGCGGAGCGCGTCGGTGAAGGGAAACGCCCAGGGCAGCTCGACGACGAGCTGGTCGCGGGTCAGCACCAGCCCGGCGGGGGTGACTGTCTGCTGCCAGCCCTGAACGGAGTCGGGACAGGCTGCCGTGCCCGGCGGTGAGCCCCCTTCGTCGTCCGCGGCCAGGACGGCGAGGACGAGCGCGCCTCCCGTGCACGCGACACAGCTCCCTCCGACGGCAAGCGCGACGAGCAGCCACTTGTTCATCGGCCCCTTCTGGACATGGCGCCGAAGCAATGCAACCGGTGGTATTCGCAGTGCTTCTGGGTGGGCGGCCACCTCTTCAGTTCAGGGCCGGCTCTGTGGTAGCGGCAGCCATCATGACGACCGCAACCGTTCCCATGACGGACGCCGCCCCGCAGGCCGAGGCAGCCCCTGCACCTGCGCCGACGACGCCGGCGGGCCGCCGCTCCGAGAAGGACATTCTGCTCCACTCGCGCGAGTACACCGCCGAGAACGTCGGCCGCTCGTGGGCGTACACCGTCTCGACCTTCCTCGTCCTCGGCGGGCTGGTGGCGGCCGCGGTGCTGCTGCCCGAGTGGTGGATGCGCCTGCCCTTCTCGGTGCTCGCCGGCCTCACGGCGGTGCGCGCCTTCTGCCTGTTCCACGACTTCCAGCACGGGGCGATCCTGCGGCAGTCGAAGGTGGCCGAGGGCCTCTTCTTCGTCTTCGGCGAGTTCATCCTCACGCCGCCGTCGGTGTGGCGCGAGACGCACAACTACCATCACCAGCACACGGCGAAGCTCATCGGCTCGCACATCGGCAGCTACCCGATGGTGACGCCCTCGATGTACGCCGCGATGACGCCGCTGCAGCGCTTCATGTACCGCGCCGTGCGGCACCCGCTGAACATGCTCCTCGCCATCTTCACCGTCTTCGGCATCGGCATGTGCCTCAAGCCGTTCCTGCGCGCGCCGGCGAAGCACTGGGGCGGGCTGCTCTCGCTCGTGCTCGTCTCGAGCCTGGGCGTGTGGTGCGGCATGACGGGCCGGCTCGACGGCTACCTCTTCGGCTGGTTCATCCCCATGGCGGTGGCCGCGGCCTCGGGCGCGTACCTGTTCTACGCGCAGCACAACTACCCGGGCGTGAAGGTGGCCGACCGCTCGGAGTGGACCTTCTCGGGCGCCGCGCTCGACTCGTCGAGCTACATGAAGATGGGCGCCTTCATGAACTGGATGACGGCGAACATCGGCTTCCACCACGTTCACCACCTCAACGCGACGATCCCCTTCTACCGGCTGCCCGAGGCGATGGCCGGCATCCCCGAGCTGCAGCACCCGGGCGTAACGAGCTGGTGGCCGAAGGACATCGTGGCCGCGCTCAAGCTGAAGCTGTGGGACCCCGAGAAGCACGAGATGGTCGGGTACCCCCGCTGAGCGGGTCAGCCCTTCACCCCTGGCTCGTCCACCGGGCATGACGGACGACTGGAAGGCCGGCCTCGGCTGGGGAGACGACTTCGCCGCTGCGCTGGCGCCGCACGCCGAGAAGGGCCTCGAGCCCGCGCGCGTCACGCTCGTCTACCGCAAGCAGCTCAAGGTGCTCTCGCGGCGCGGCGAGCACTGGGCGCGCACCGGCGGCCGCATTCTGCACAAGGCCGAGAGCGCCGAAGATCACCCCGCCGTCGGAGACTGGGTCGCCGCGCGCGTCCCGGACGAGGGTGAGGCGCTGGTGCACGCGCTGCTGCCCCGCCGCTCGGCCATCGTCCGCAAGGTGGCGGGCCACCAGCACGCGCCGCAGGTCATCGCCGCGAACATCGACTTCCTGCTGCTGGTGATGGGCCTCGACCTGGACTTCAACCCGCGGCGGCTCGAGCGCTACCTCGCGCTGTCGTGGGAGAGCCGCGCGAAGCCCGTCGTCGTGCTGAACAAGGCCGACGTCTGCGACGAGCTCGAGTTCTTCCTCGAAGAGACGAAGGCGGTCGCGCCGGACGCGCCGATTCACGTGGTGAGCGCCCTCGAGGGCCGGGGGCTCGACGAGCTGTCCCAGTACGTGGGCCGGGGCAAGACGACGGCGTTCCTGGGCAGCTCAGGCGTCGGCAAGTCGAGCCTCGTCAACCGCATTCTCGGCGTCGAGCTGCAGGCGACCGGCGAGCTGAAGGACGACGGCAAAGGCAAACACACGACCACGACGCGCGAGCTCATCGTGTTGCCGACCGGCGGGGCGCTCATCGACAACCCGGGGCTGCGCGAGATCCAGCTCTGGGACGCGGACGAGGGCCTCACGCGCGCGTTCGACGACATCGCCGCGCTGGGCAAGGGCTGCCGGTTCTCGGACTGCAGGCATCAGCAGGAGCCGGGCTGCGCCGTGCAGGCGGCGCTCGAAGACGGCACGCTGGCCGACGACCGCTACGAGGCCTGGCGCCAGCTGGAGCGTGAGCTCGCGGCCCTCGAGAAGCCGAAGCGCGGCGCGCCGGAGACGAAGCGACGCGACCGGGTTGGGCACGGGAAGCGGCGGTAGGTCAGCGCAGGGCGAACGAGAACGGCCCGGGCGCAGGCGACAGGGCTGCGCTCGACACCGGCACCTCTTCCGTCCCGCCGGCGAGGAACGCCACGAGCCCGCCCAGGACGACCACGAGTCCTCCCAACACGCCGACGATGAGCGCGTCTTCGAACGGGGTGTTCACGCGGCCGGGTGGCGGGTTGTCGGGGAGCACCGCGCCGAGCGTGACGAAGGACAGCACGGACAAGGCGCCACCCCCGATCATGAGGCCGATGCCGACCTTCCGAGCGGTCGTCGCGCGTCGCTCGGTGCGCACCGTGGCGGACGGGGCCCGTGGCAGCGGCGTGAGGGTGATCCCCCGCCGCTGCGAGAGCTGAGCAGCCAACGCCCGGGCGGCCTCCGTCATCGCGGGCAGCAAGAGGCTCTCGGCGTCCACCTGCTTCGAGAACACCGCCACTGTCGCCGCGTCCTTCGCATCGACGAGCTTCGCGTCGAGCTGAAGCTCCTCGCCCAGCCTGGCCAGAGAGCCGGTGAGCAGCACGTCGACCCCGAGCGCGCTCGCGATCTCAGCCAGACACGACGAGTCCGCGCACCCCAGCAGCTGCTTCTGGCGCTCGAGACCCAGCGTCGCCCCGACCTGCGCCGAGGTCGTCACCAACAGTCCCTCGAAGGAGAGCTGCTGCGCGAGGTGTTCGTTGACGAAGCCCTGCAGCTCGGGGCTCACGTTGACACCCTGAATTCCAGGGGCCGCGACCTTCACGGGCACAGCCGAGAGGAACAGCGCCAGGCACACGATCGTCACCTGGCCAGTGTACCTTCCTCCGCTCCGGTCTCTGGCCGAATTGTCGCCACTTCGCCTCGTTCCTCGTGGCTCGGAGCCCAGCATGCTCAGCCGTCGAAGCGCCGGCCACCGTTGACGCCGCGCAACGCCGGGTGCCGGCACGAGCCATGCCTCTCTCACCGTCGGAGGTTCGTCATGAACGCATTCCGCTGGGTTCTCTCGTCGTCCGCCGCGCTTCTTGCATCGTGCGGTCCGGGGTTCGGCAAGCCGTGCGGCCTCACCGACGAGCCGGAGCCGAACGAGACCCGGGATCAGGCCACCATGCTCGCGCTGGGCGCCGAGCGCGCGGCGTGCTCCGCCAGCGAGACCGACGAAGACTGGTTCCAGCTCGCGCCAGGCACCGCGGTGGGCTTCTTCAAGGTGACGCTGTCGGCCGTGGGCGCGGGCACGGTCGACGCCACGGTCTACGCCGCGTCGGACAACGGCGTCGTCGGCACCAGCGAGGGCACGGCGGCAGGTCAGAACGTCACTGTGCTCTTCTCCTCGAAGGCCAACCAGACGTTCCGCGTACGGGTGAAGGGCTCCCCGGAGAACGCCGAGCTGCCAGGCTTCAAGTACACCATCACCGCGGCCTTCACGGCGGCGCAGGACCCCTTCGAGCCGAACGACTCGCGCGACGCCGCGACGCAGCTGACGCTCAATACCCCGGTGAACGCGTCGTTCCTCGCCGGCTTCGCGGGCGGCGCGCCCCTGCCCGACTCCGCCGGCGACGACTGGTACAAGGTGACGCTCGTCGCAGGTCAGCGGCTCAACGTGGCGCTCGAGAACGTCGCCACCAACGTCACGCCCAGCGTCGTCATCTTCGCGCCCGATCAGTCCGAGTACGCGAACGAGTCGCGGCCCTCCGCCGGCCAGTCGGTGCTGTGGACGTCGATGGACCGGCTCACCGCCGCCGGGGTGTACCACCTCAAGATCTCGCCGCAGTCGCTCGAGGAGGTCGGCGCGAGCCAGCCCGATCACTTCACCCGGCTCTACAAGCTGACCGTGAGGCAGGTGCCGTGAGAGAACCCGTTCACAGGTCGCGGCCAACGGGCTAGCCCCTGGCGCATGACGGTGAACGACGCGGTCGAGAAGACGTTCCGGCTCCAGCAGCGCCTCGCGCTCGTGGCGTCCACGCCTGGCGTGCTCGTCGTCGCCGCCGGGCTGGTGACGGGGCTCGCGGCGCTCGCAGGTCTCGGTGTCGCCGTGCTGTCGGGCGGCCTCTTCTCGCTCCTGACCGTCCGCCGGAAGCGCGCGGCGGTGCTCGAGCTGCTCGCGAACCCCGAGCGCGTGGTGCAGGTCGTCCCCGTCGTGCAGCGGGTGCAGGGCCTGGTGACGAACTACCCGGTGGTGCTGGTGGCCGACGACGGCCGCAGCTACCGGGTGGCGACGTGGGCGAGCAGCGTCGCGGAGGCGGTGCAGCCGTTCCTCGACCGCTTTCGCCACGCCCGCGGCGCCGACCCCGACGCCGTCTTCGCCCCCGACGCGGGCTTCGCTGCGCGCTTCCAGCTCATCGGGGTGATGCTCGGCTCGATGGTGGTGGGCGGCCTCGCAGCGGTCGTGTTCGTGACGCCCGCCGTCAATCGCCGCCTGGCGTCGCTCGAGGAGTTCTTCCAGCGGCGCATCGCGCACGACGAGCGGCAGACCCGCGTGCTCGAGGAGCTGCGCGGCGCGACGGTGACGAGCGGGTGGGCGTCGTGCGCGCTCGAGTCGCTCGAGCCGCCCATCGAGGTGCGGCTCGACGGCGCCGTCGAGGGTGTGCGCTCGCACCGGCGCCGCGGCTGGCTCATCTCGAATGGCGAGCTGACGTTGGACGAGGACGAGCCGCGGAGCGAGTACGACCGCCGCGGCCGGGCCGAGCTGACGCTCGACGCGCTCACCGGCTACCCCGACCGGCCGCCCCGACGCGAGAAGGCGCTGTCGGTCGTGGGCGTGCGCAGGGGCGCGGAGCTCAGGCTGCGGCTCATCGACCTCGACGACGGGACGGTGCTGTGTGAGGGGCGCGCGACGGTGGCCGCGACGGAGAAGGGCTCGCGGTACGCCGAGGACAAGGCCCTCGCCGCGGCCGTCATGCGCCCGTTCTGCGCCCAGCTCGAGCGGGACACCTGCGCGACGCTCGGCCCCGAGCCGGGCCCCTCCACCGCCGACGGCACGCCTCAGACGCCCCCCGCGCGCGCCGCCGAGGGCGCTCCAGTCGCACCGCCCCCCCCGAAGCCGGTGACCGACGCCGCGCCCGCTGGCGAGCTCACCTCGTCGGTGATTCAGAGCACGGTGCGCGCGGCGGCTCTCCGCACTCGCGCCTGCTACGAGAAGGCCCTCGCGAAGAACCCCTCGCTGAGCGGCAAGCTGACCGTCTCATTCACCATCGGCGCCGATGGCAGGGTGTCCACCGCGTCAGGCACGGGCCTGGCCGACACGGCCGTGACGGGCTGCGTGGTGAAGGAGTTCAAGGCGCTCCGCTTCCCACCCGCGCGCGGGCGCAAGCCCGTGTCGGTCAAGTACCCGCTCGTCTTCCAGCCGGCGAAGTAGCCCGTCTCCGACGCAGCGCAGGTCCTGCTGTGGCACCGGTTCTACGAGCCGCGTTCACGCACGACGGGCTGAAGCTCTGCTTCCCATCGCGAGCGCACCTGTGGGCCGACTGGAGTCGCTCTCACGGCGGCCGCGGAGCGTATGCTGGGCAGGTGCTGCCGCTGCCACGCGCCCTCCTCGCCACGCTGGCCGTCCTCGTGGCCACGGTGGCCGGCTGCTCGTCATGCACCGAAGAGCCGGTGACGTGCACCGACACCCAGCTGCTCTGCGAGGGGCGCTGCATCAACCCGCGCGTCGACAGGCGGAACTGCGGCCGCTGTGGCGTGGCCTGCGATGCCGGCGCCGTGTGCATCGCGGGCGCGTGCCAGGCGTGCGCCGACGACGAGACCATCTGCTTCGACCGCTGCGCGAGGCTCGCGACCGACCAGATCAACTGCGGCGCGTGCGGTGAGCGCTGCGCCGGAGGCACCTGCACCGGCGGCGCCTGCCTGTGCGTGCCGCCCGCCACCGCCTGCTCCGGCGGCTGCTTCGACCTGCGCACCTCGTCGAAGCACTGCGGCGCGTGCGGGACCCGCTGCGTGGGCAACCAGTTCTGCGACGGCGGCGTCTGCGAGCTCGCCTGCGAGAGCGGGCTGTCGCCGTGCGCCGACCTCTGCGTGGACCTGCGGGGCGACCGGATGAACTGCGGCGCGTGCGGCCGCGCGTGCACTCCCACGCAGTCCTGCGACGCGGGCGTCTGCGCGGCGCCGCCCGACCCCGACGGCGACGGCTACACCTCGCTCACCAACGACTGCTGCGAGACGGTGATGACGTGCCCCAACCCGGCGCAGGTGAACCCCGGCGTGCCCGAGAACCTCGTCAACGGCCTCGACGACGACTGCGACGGCTACGTCGACGTCATGCCTCCCGACGCGGGCTGTGACGACGGGCTGCAGCCCGGCAGCGCCGGCGACGCTGGCGACTACGCCCGCGCGCTCGACGTGTGCGAGGGGCTCGTCTGGGCCCAGGTCCGCCGGGGCGACGGGCTGCCGCTGCGCCCGGACGCAGGCGGCATCGGCATTCACCGCGCCATCGGAGGCCTGCGCCCCGCGACCGGCCGCACCCTGCTCGCGCTGGGAACGGGGAACGCGAGCGGTCTGCTCGGCCTCGCGCCCGCGTCCTCGCGGCCGCCGGTCTCGCTGAACCAGTGCCTGGGCCCCGGCTGTCTGCGCGACTGGTTCGGCGCCAGCAACGGCTCGCTCAAGCAGGCGGGGCGGCTCCCGTCGTCGCCGGGCTGCTACTTCGGCTCGGCAGACGACCAGGCGTTCGACTCCATCATGCTGCACCTGCGCCTCAGGGCGCCCGCCACCGCGCGCGGCTTCCGCCTGCTGGGCCGCTTCTACAGCCTCGAGTACCCCGAGTACGTCTGCACGCTCTTCAACGACCAGAGCGTCGTGCTCACCACCTCGCGGGCCAACAACCCGAGCGACCTCAACCTGCTCACGTACACCGCGCGGGGTGCGTCATGGCCCATCGGCATCAACGTCGCCTCGGGCACGCCGCTGTTCCAGGCGTGCGACACCCAGGCGGTGAGCCCCCGCTGCTGGGACACCTCGGTCAGCGCCGAGTCGTGCAAGGAGGGCTCCGCGGTGCTCAACGGCACCATCTTCGGCAAGGCGGCGCCGAACGCGTGCCTGCCGGGCGGCGCGACCGCGCTGCTGCTCACCCGGGGCAACGTGCAGCCGGGCGAGGAGTTCGACCTGCGCATCGCCATCTGGGACGTGGGCGACCCGTTCTTCGACAGCTTCCTCGTGGTGGACTCGTTCCAATGGCTCGGAGCCGAGGGCACGCCCGGTACCGTCGGTGCGAAGGCCGACGGTGGCACCATCGACTGACCGCGCGCCGCTTCCGTGGTTCGGTAGCGGCCATGAACGACCCCCAGGGCAGCCTGCGGAGCCGGACCGGCCTGCGCGCGCTGCGCTCGATCCTCGTCGGCATCATCGTCGTCGCCGCTTCGGGCCTCGTGGGGGCCCTCGTCTCGTACCGCGCCGACGTCGCCGAGGCCCGGCACCAGGTGCGCAAGCGCGTCTCGCGCCAGGCCCGCGCCTCAGCCGACTCCCTCGCCGCGCGCTTCGCCCTGCTCTCGAACGAGCTGCAGCGCTTCGCGCACCGCAGGCTCGACCAGCTCACCAGCCCTGACGCCGAACTGCTTGCCGTCATCCGTGACGACCGCAGCCTCTTCGAGGGCGGCGTCATCGTGGTGGGTCTCGACGGCAAGCCCCGCTGGAGCGACCCACCCGACGCGCTTGGCGGCCTCGACGTCGCCCCCGAGCCCTGGTTCCAGCACGTGCTCGCGACCGAGCAGACCAGCGTCGACGAGCTCGCGCCGTTCGGCTCTTCACGTATCGCCATCGCGGTGCCGTTCCGGCAGGACGGCAGGCTCTCGGCAGTGCTGGTTGGCATCGTCACGCCAGCGAACAGCCTGCTGACCGGCATCGAAGGCGAGGTGCTGCTCGCGCTCTCGGGCACAGGCCACGTCCTGCTGCCGACCCCCAGGCCGTCGTGGGCCGAGGGTGACCTGTCGGGGCTCGTCGCGCAGGTGCGTGCGAGCCCGGGCGAAGCCAGCTGGCGCATCGGCGACGACGATCTCATCGCCGAGCTGTTTCAGGTGAAGGGCACCGCGCTCGAGGTGCTCGCGCTCGAGTCCGAGGCGGTGTCGGTCGAGAGCGTACGGCGGCGCCTCACCCTTCAGCTCGCCTTCCTCTCGGTGCTTCAGCTCGTCACCCTCGCGGCCTTCTTCTGGTTCCTTCGCGCGACGTGGCGCACCTTCGCCGAGGTCGAGGCCGCGGTGGCTGAGCAGGAGAAGATGGTGGCGCTTGGCACGGCCGCGTCGCTCATCGCGCACGAAGTGAAGAACTCGCTCAACGGGCTCAAGGCGGCGACCTCGCTCCTCGAGGCCGGCGGCGACGCCTCGCTCGCGTCGAAGACGATGAAGGGGCAGGTCGAGCGGCTGGGCCACCTGGCCACCTCGCTGCTGTCGTTCTCTCGCCCCACGCAGCCCCGGCGGGCGCGCCTCGACACCTCTGCCGTCGTGCGCGAAGCGGTGCAGGGCCTGCGCACGCTGCCTGAGTACGACGAGGCCGAGGTCGAGCTCGCCCTGCCGACCGAGCTGCCGCTCGAGACCGACCCCCTGCTGCTCACCACCGCCGTCGACAACCTGGTGCGCAACGCCATCGAGGCCGCCGTCACCGCCAAGGACACCGGGCGCGTCGCCAAGCCGAGGGTGCGCGTGTCGGCGCGGCAGCACGCGCGGCGCGTCGTCATCGAGGTCGAGGACAACGCCGGCGGCCCACCGGAGGGCTTCGAGGCGCGGCTCGGGGAGCCCTTCTTCACCACCAAGTCCCGCGGCATCGGCCTGGGCCTGGCGATGACGCGGCGGGCGGCCGAGCAGCTGGGTGGCGCGCTACGGTTCGAGCGGGTCGCCGAGGGGAGCCGGTTCTCTCTCGAGCTGCCGGCGTGAGCAGCGGCGGCGCGGCTCGGCGCAAGTGGGCGGTGCAAGGGGGCGTGAGGTGGTAGACCGTGGGCATGCTCTCGACGCTGCTCGTCGACGACGATCGTGCGTTCTCGGCGGTGGCGGCAGCCACGCTCAGTCGCGAGGGCTTCCCGGTGCAGGTCGTCCACTCCTTGCACGACGCCCGGCTCGCGGTGGCGGCGAAGGGCTTCGACCTCGTCGTGCTCGACCGCCGCCTGCCCGACGGTGACGGGCTCGCGTGGCTGCCCGAGCTCAAGGCCGCGCAGCCCGGCGCGCAGGTGGTGTTGGTGACGGCCCACGGAGACATCGCCAGCGCGGTGGACGCGATGCGGCTCGGCGCCGCCGACTACCTCGCCAAGCCCATCGAGCTGTCCGACCTGTTGATGAAGTCGCGCCGCGCGGCCGACGACATTCGCCTGAGGGAGCGCCTGCAGCACGCCGAGGGCGCGCTGTCGACACGGCGCGCGCTCATCCACCCGGTATCGGCCGCGATGCAGCCGCTCCTGGCGACCCTCGAGCGGCTGGCGAAGACGAGCCCGCGCAGCCCGGTGGTGCTGCTCGGCGAGACGGGCGTGGGCAAGGAGGCGCTCGCCTGGCACCTGCACCAGCTGTCGTTCGGCGAGCCGGCGCCCTTCATTCAGGTGAACTGCGCGGCGCTGCCCGAGTCGATGGCCGAGAGCGAGCTGTTCGGCCACGAGAAGGGCTCCTTCACCGACGCGAAGGGCACCCGGCGCGGGCTCGTCGAGCTGGCGCACGGCGGCACCCTCTTCCTCGACGAGGTCGGCGAGCTGTCGGCGGCGCTGCAGGCGAAGCTGCTCACGTTCCTCGACTCGGGTCGCTTCCGCCGGCTGGGCGGCGCGACCGAGCTGACCAGCGTCACCCGCGTGGTGGCGGCGACCAACCGCGACCTGGAGGCGCGGGTGAAGTCCGGCGAGTTCCGCGAGGACCTCTGGTTCCGCCTGTCGGTGTTCCGCCTGCAGGTGCCGCCGCTGAGGGAGCGCCAGGAAGACCTGCCCTCGCTCGCCCACGGTCTGCTGGCCCGCATCGCCCAGGAGCAGGGCCGCCGCGAGGTGCACACCCTGTCGGCGGCCGCGCTCACGCGCCTCGCCCGCTACCGCTTCCCCGGCAACGTGCGCGAGCTGCGCAACATCCTCGAGCGCGCGGCGGTGCTCGAAACCAGCCCCTCGCTCGAGCTCGACTGGCTCGCCCCAGCGCCCTCCCCGTCGTCCACCGGCTTCGTCATTGACGACACACTGACCCTCGACGAGCTGGAGCGCCGGTACGCCCGGTGGGTCCTCACCAGGCTGGGCGACCGCCGCATGGACACCGCGAAGGCCCTCGGCATCTCGCACCCGACGCTGGCGAAGTTGCTTCGCGAAGACTGAAAGCCCCTTTCAGTGCGCTGAAAACAACTTTCACTCGAGTGCTCGCCCGGGGAGGAGTTGCGAGGAGTTGGCGGCTGGCGCGCCCCGTGAACTGCGCGGGGACATGGTGCTGTTGGCGTTGCTCTCGACGGTCGTCTCGCAGGCGGGCCCCACCCTCGAGCTCTCGACGCTGGAGGACGCCGCGGCGCTGCCAGCCCTCGTGTGGGAGCACGCGCCCGACCTGCAGGCGGCGCGCGCGCGGGTGGCCGCCGCCGGGGCCGAGGTGCAGCGCGCGCTGCTGTTGCCGAACCCGGGGCTCGACGTGTCGGTCAACACCCTTCCCGTCGGCCCGCTGAACCCGCCGGAGCTGCGCGACCCGCTGCTCAACGTGCCCAACCTCGCGGTGGGGCTCTCGGTGCTGGTCGAGCTGGGCAAGCGCGGCCCCCGGCAGGACGCGGCCCGGGAGGCAGCGCGCGCGGTGAGCCTCGATGCGCTGGAGCAGCTGCGGCAGCGCACGTTGACCCTGCTCGAGCTGCTCGTCGACGTCGCGGCCGCCGAGGTGCGGGTGGCGACGCTCACGGCGCTGGCGAGCGACGCTGAGCGGCTCGTCTCGCTGCAGCGCGCCCGCCTGGAGAAGGGCGACGCCTCGGCCCTCGACGCCGACCGCGCGCGCATCGAGCAGCAGAGCACGCTGACGGCGCTCGGCGAGGCGCGCGAGTCGCTGGCCGAGGGCCTGCGCGCGTGCAGCGAGCTGATCGGGTTGCCCTGCCGGCCCTTCGGCGACCCGGCCCGCGCCTCGGACTGGCTGGGGCGCCGCCTCGACCTCGCGCAGGCGGACCCCACGAAGCGCCCCGACCTTGCCTCCCTCGACGCCGTCGCCGCGAGGGCCCGCGCCGAGGCGCTGCTCGCCCGGCGCCGCGCGCTCCCCGATCCGACCGTGCGCGTGGGCTACGTGCACGACCGCTTCGTCGTCTCCGGCAACCAGCAGAACAGCCTCTTCGTCGGCGTCGCGATGCCGCTGCCCGTGTTCGATCACGGTCAGGCAGACGCAGCGGCGGCGGCGGCGGCGGCGACGGCCGCGGAGCGGGCGCGGCAGAAGCTGCTCGACTCGGCCGCGACCCAGCACGCGCGTCTCGAGGCCCAGCGGCGGAGCCTCGAGTCGCGGCTCGCCCAGCTGCGCGACGAGACGCTCCCGCTTGCCCGGAGCGTCATCGACCGGCTCGAGGCCGCCGTGACGCGGGGCGCGGCGCCGCTGCCCGAGCTGCTGATCGCGCGCCGCACCTACTCGGAGCTCGTGCTGACGACGAACGATCTCGACCGCGCGTTTGCGCGCCTTCAGGTGGGCGAGGCCCGGGTGACCGGCGCAGGCCTTCCGCTTCCAGGAGCACTGCCATGAGCCGGTTCACCAGCCTCGCCCTCGTGCTCGTCGCCGGCTGCGCCGTCAAGCCGCCTGAAGAGGTCGTGGAGCAGATGAAGGTGGACGCGAAGGGCATCACCTTGTCGCCCGACGCGCCGCAGTGGAGGTACGTCGAGCTCGCCGTCGCGCAGCGGAGCCCGTCGCTCGAGCCCTTGCCGATCCCTGCACGGGTCACGCTCGACGAGAAGCGCACGGCGAACGTCGGCGCTCCCCTGCCCGGCCGCGTCGAGCAGGTCGCCGTGCGCCTCGGCTCTCGCGTGAAGCTGGGCGACCAGCTCTTCTCGGTGCGGTCCGGCGCCTTCGCCGAGCTCGACCGCGAGAAGGAGGCCGCGCGCGCGCAGGTCGTCGTCCGCCAGCGGCTGCTCGACCGTGCGAAGGAGCTGCTCGAGCTGCGCGCGGCCGCTCAGAAGGACGTGCTGACGGCCGAGGCCGAGCTGGTCGAGGCCGAGCTGACGCTCAAGGCGGCCGCCTCGAAGCTGCGCAGCCTGCAGGTGACGTCCGCGGGTGACAACCTGTTCTGGGTGAAGGCCGCGCGCGCGGGCACCATCGTCGACCTCGACGTCTACCTGGGCCAGGAGGTGACGCCGGACCGTGACAAGCCGCTCCTGCAGCTGTCGGACCTCGACGAAGTGCTGGTGGTTGCCGACGTGCCCGAGGCCGACGTGGGCGACCTGTCGATCGGCGAGGCTGTATCGATTCGCGCGTCGGCCGGCAGCACCCCGCGCGACGGGGTCATCGAGTACATCAGCGAGGTCGTCGACCCGCGGCGGCGCACGGTCGAGGTGCGGGCGCGCGCGAAGAACGCCGACCGGTTCCTGCGCCCCAACGCCTTCGTCGAGGTGGTGGCCACGCCAGACCCCTCGCTCTCCGTGGTGCGCGTGCCCGATGCGGCGGTGGTGACGCAGGGCACCCGGTCGGTCATCTTCGTGAGCAACGGGCCGGGCCGCCTCGAGCCGGTGGCGGTGACGACGGGCCGGCGGCGCGACGGCGTCACCGAGGTGCGGCGCGGCCTCGAGGAGAACCAGCGCTTCGTCGCGAAGGGCGCGCTGCTGCTGCTGAACCAGGTCGAGCTCGCCTCTGGGACGTGAGGAGGCCTCGTGTTCGAACGCATCGTCGGGTTCTCGCTGTCGAACCGGGGCGCGGTGCTCTTCGTCACCGCCGTCATCGCCATCTGGGGCGTCGTGTCGTTCCGTGGCCTCACCATCGAGGCCTTCCCGGACCCGACCGACACGCAGGTGAACGTCATCACGCTCTACTCGGGCCAACCCGCCGAGGAGGTCGAGCGCCAGGTGGGGCTGCCGCTCGAGCGCGCGCTCAACGGCACCCCCGGCCTCGCGCGCTTGCGGAGCCTGTCGATGTTCGGCCTCTCGTTCGTCACGCTCACCTTCTACGACGGGGTCGATGGCCTGCAGTCGCGGCAGCAGGTGCTCGAGCGGCTGCGCAGCGCCGAGCTGCCCGAAGGCGTGGTGCCCGAGTTGGGGCCGTTTGCGACGCCCATCGGCGAGGTCTATCGCTACACGCTCTCCGGCGCCGACGACGATCCGATGCGCCTGCGCACGCTGCAGGAGTGGGTGGTGCGCCCGTCGCTGCTGCGCGTGCGCGGCGTCGCAGACGTGGTGAGCTACGGCGGGCTCGTGCGCGAGGTGCACGTGCTGCCGAACCCGGCGCAGATGGCGGCCTTCGGCCTGTCGATGCCTGAGCTCGAGGCCGCCATTCAGAAGGGCTCGGTCAACGCCTCGGGCGGCACCCTCGAGCGCGGGGCCGAGCAGTTCGTCATCCGCAGCGAGGGCCTGTTCGCGTCGCTGGACGACCTGCGCATGGTGCGTGTGGCGACGCACGACGGCACGCCGGTCTTCCTGCGCGACGTGGCCACCATCACCGATGGCTGGGCCCCGAGGCAGGGGGTGGTGAGCCGCGGGCGCGAGTACGACGCCGTCGAGGGCATCGTGCTGATGCGGCGGGGAGAGAACCCGTCGGAGGTGCTCGCGGCGCTCGCGAAGCAGGTCGACCTCGTCAACCTGCGTCTCGCGGAGGACGGCGCGAAGGTCGATGCGTTCTACGACCGCACCGAGCTCGTCAACACGACGCTCAAGACGGTGGGAAGAAACCTGCTCGAGGGCGCGGCGCTCGTCGTCCTCGTGCTGTTCATCTTCCTGCTCGACCTGCGAGCTGCGCTCATCACCGCGACCCTCATTCCCCTCTCGCTGCTGACGGCCTTCATCTACCTGAAGCTGCGCGGCATGTCGGCGAACCTGCTGTCGATGGGCGCGATCGACTTCGGCGTCATCGTCGACGGCGGCGTCGTCATCATCGAGTCCATCCTCACGCGGCTGAACGACCGCGACGGCTTCTCGTCCGAGGGGCTGCCGCAGGAGGACGGCCGGGGTATCGAGCTCACCATCGGCGAGCGGGTACGGAGGGCGACGACCGCCGTGGTACGGCCGACGGTGTTCGCGCTGCTCATCATCATCGCCGCCTACCTGCCCATCTTCATGCTCGAGCGGGTCGAGGGCCGCATCTTCGCGCCGATGGCGAACACCGTGGTGGCGGCGCTGCTCGGCGCGCTCGTCTTCTCGGTGACGCTCGTGCCGGTGCTGGCGGCCATCGTCTACCGGCGGCCGGTGACCCACGGCGAGTCGCCGGTGCTGCGGTGGGCCGCGGCGGCGTACGGCCCCGCCCTGAAGGCAGCGCTCAGGCGCCCGTGGCTGGTGGTGGTGGCGGCGATGGCATTACTGGCGGGCACGGTGACGGTGGTGCCGACGCTGGGCAGCGAGTTCCTCCCGGAGCTGAACGAGGGGGCGCTGTACATGACCATCACCCTGCCCTCGAACACCTCGCTCACCGAAGGCCGCAAGCTGGTGCCCCAGCTCACCCAGCTCATCGAAGGCAACCCGCAAGTCGAGGCAGTGTTGTCGCAGCTGGGCCGCCCCGAGGACGGCACCGACGCGACGCTCACCAGCAACCTCGAGTTCTTCGTCAAGCTCAAGCCGCCGGACCAATGGCCGAAGGAGACGCCCGAGCTGGGCGACGTCATTCGCGCGCTCAACCGGTCGATCTCGGGCATCCCCGGGCTCGAGGTGAACTTCAGCCAGCCCATCAGGGACAATGTGAATGAGAGCATCTCGGGGCAGTTCGGGCAGATCTCGGTCAAGCTCTACGGAGACGACCTGATCGCGCTGCAGGCCCAGGCCGAGAAGACGAAGGCGGTGATCGCCACCGTGCCCGGCGTCGCCGACCTCGGCATCGTGAAGAGTGGTGAGGTGCCGCAGATCCGCGTGAGGCCGCAGCGCGCGACCCTCGCGAGGTACGGCGTGGACCTCGGCGACTTCCAGCACTTCTTCCAGACGGCGACGGGCGGGCGGCCGGTGTCGACGTTCTGGGAAGGCGAGCGGCGCTTCGACGTGGTGATGCGGCTGCCGCTCACCGCGCGCGACGACATCGAGAAGCTCAGGAAGCTGCGGGTGCCGGTCGAAGACGGCAACCTGGTGCCGCTCGAGGCGCTCGCGCACGTCGAGACGGGCTTCGGCCGGGCCTCCATCAACCGCGAGAACGGGCGGCGGTACATCGGCCTGCGCATGAACGTGCGGGGGCGCGACCTCGGCTCGTTCGTCAACGACGCGCGCGCCCGGGTGGAGTCGGAGGCGCCGCTGAAGGCCGGCATGCAGCTCGAGTGGGGCGGCGAGTTCGAGAACAAGGAGCGCGCGATGAACCGCCTGCTCGTCGTGGTGCCGGTCGCGCTCGTCATCACGCTGCTGCTGCTCTTCAAGGCGTTCGACTCGATGGGCCGCGCCGTGCTGACGCTGCTCAACGTACCCTTCGCGCTGACCGGCGGCGTGCTGGGGCTGTGGTTGTTCGGCATGCCGGTGTCGGTGGCGGCGGCGGTGGGCTTCATCGCCCTCATCGGGCAGGCGGCGCTCAACGGCGTGCTGGTGACGTCGGCCATCGCCGAGCGGCGCAGCGCCGGAGCCCAGCTCGACGACGCCATCATGCTGGGTGCGCGCGAGCGGCTGCGGGCGGTGCTGATGACGGCCGCGCTGGCGGCGCTGGGCCTGGTGCCGGCGGCGCTCTCGCGCGGCATCGGCTCGGAGACGCAGCGACCGCTCGCGGTCGTCATCGTGTTCGGCACGGTATCAGCGTGCCTGCTGACGCTGGTGCTGTTGCCGGTGCTCTTCAAGCTGGCCGCGCCGCTGGCTGAGGCAGTGGTGCTGGCACGGCGGAGGACGACCCTTCTGGTGAGGTGAGCTCGCCCGGCATGGTCAGGGCGCTGGCTCCCACCCGGTGAGCGTCTTGAACGCCTCGAGCAGCAGCGGCACCGTCCTGGGCCCCAGCGAGTTCGTCTCCTCGTAGTGGTCGCCGCGCGCCTGCTTCGAGTACGGGCTCTCGGGGTGCAGCACGTAGTCATACTCGGGCACGAGGTAGCCGAGCTCGTCGTTCGCGAGCCCGAGGATGGTCGGGTACTCGCCGCCGAGCAGCTCCTTGAGGTACGGCGGCGGCGGCGCGTTCGCCAGCACCGGCGGCGCGGGGTTCGTCGGGTCGACCTGCGGCGCGCCGAAGGCCCAGGCGGCGTCGTAGCCGACGGCCAGCTCGGGCAGCAGCTCTCCAGGCACGCCGAGGAAGCGCACGCCGCCCAGCTGCACCTTGCTCACCTCGGTCAGCACCAGCGCCGGGTTGTCGGGGCCGATGGTCTTCATGCGGTCGAAGCCGGGCAGCCGCCGGCGAATGATGTCCACGCCCGGCAGGATGGTGAGCCGGAACACTTCGTTGTCGATGGGCACGGTGAGGGTGGTGGCGCCAAAGGCGAGGTTGGGCGCCTTCTCTTCACGCGCCCCCGCCAGCGCCTCGAGCGCGACGAGCGCGACGATGTCGCCCACGGCCTTCGTCTTCGCGAAGGTGCGGTGCGGCGGCTCGTCTCCATCGACGCTCTTCGGCCGCGCGCCGAGCGGGGTCATCATGCCGCCAACCGCGCCGCTGAAGTACACGCAGGTGCCGCCGAGCCCCTGCGCCACCAGCGAGCCGTCGCGCTTGAAGACGCCCTTCTCGACGCCCTCGCGGAGCGCCCAGACGAAGTCGGCGCTGAGGAAGTTGTTGGTGTCGCCCAGCACCTCGGGGTGGTTGCCCCACGACACCAGCGAGCCGATGACGAGCCCCGAGACGGCCTCGGTGAACTTCAACACCGTCACCGCGTCGTCGCTGACGAACGGGTCGCGCGTGTCCTTGATGACCTCGAGCGTCTTCGCGCCGAGCCGCCCCTGCGCCGCGAACACCTTCGCTGGCCGCGCCGACTGCATGGCCTCGCTGACGGCCTGCGCGACGCCTTCGATGAGCACGTCCTTCAGCCAGGCGTCGTCGACGCCGCGCTCGGGCAGCACGGCGCGAATCGGGCCCCACTGCCCCATGGTGTCGACGCCCTCGTGGGTGTGGGTCGACGAGACGAGCACGTAGTCCGGCACGCCCTGGTTGCGCTTCGCGATGCGCTCACGAATGCGCTCGACGTCGTCGCGGAACAGCCCCACCACGTCGACGGACACCAACGCGATGGACACGTCGCCGTTCTGCACCACCACGGCGCGCGCGGTCAGGTCGTCGTGCACGCCAAACGCCGGCGTGGTGAGCCCGAAGCCCGCCAGCCACATGCCCTGGAACTTCCCGTCGCGCTCCGTGCCGTCCGCGTCAGGGCCCGGGTAGTCGGCGTCGCCGGGGCACTTCTGGTCGCGGCCGCAGTCGAAGAAGAAGTCGGGCTTGCCGTCGGCCTCGCTGCCGTCGGCGTCGGGAGCCCCGTAGCCCGGTGCGCCGGGACAGAGGCCGTCGCCCCCGCAGTCGGCCGAGAAGGCGCCGTCGGTGAGCTTGCCGCAGCGCGGGCGCCCGTCACGCCCCGTCGGGGCCGGCTCGCTGCAGTCGCCGGCGCGGCTCAGGAAGTCGGGCCGTGGGCGCTCGAACCGCGGCGTCACCGCCACCACCGCGACGCCCGCCTTGAAGACGCCGTCGTTGCCCCGCTCGCAGCCGGGCCCACCGGGACAGAAGCGCTCCGGGGGCGTTCCCTTCGCCATCGGCTTCGGACAGCCGCTCAGCCACAGGGCGAGGGCGACGAGGGAGAACGCGCGCATGGGCGACGAGTTACTCCGGGTCGCGCCGCTCCAGAAGCGGTGAGGGCCCACGCCACGCCGCTCGCCGCTGCGGAGCGTGTGCCTGGCGTCGCTTCACGTGGGCAGTGCGCTAGGGTCGCCCGCGAGACGGGCCGGCCGGGAGTCGACATGGTGAAGCACCTGCTGTTGGTGGCGCTCCTGAGCAGCTGCTCGGGGACGATGATGGGCGGCCCCGCTCCCGGGCCGCTCGAGGTCGGCATCGCCACGACGCTCGTCGACGTCCCCGTGGGGGCACCGACGGGCGGCTACTCGCGCAGGAAGTCTGCGGACGACCCGGGCTCGCGCTGGGCGCTGAACTTCCCGTCCACCACCGGCGTGCACACCGACGCCACCGCGCGCGCCATCGCCTTCAGTGACGGCGTCACCCGCACCGCCCTCGTGCGGCTCGACGTGTGCTTGACGACGCCGTCGCTCCGCGCCCGCGTTCGCCAGAAGCTCGACGCCGCGGGCGAATCGGCGCGCTTCATCGTGCAGGGCACCCACACGCACGCGCACATGGCCCGCTTCTTCGAGCCCGTACACCTCGGCAACAAGTCCGGCCTCGACATCACGTCGGTGGGAATGGACGTGTACGACGCCGAGCTCGACGACCGGCTCGCCACCGCCGCGGCCAGCAGCATTCTGGGCGCGTTCGCCAACCTCAAGCGCGCCAGCGTCGGCGTCGCGGCGCTCGACGCAGGGGTGCTCAACCGTGACCGGCGCTGTGAGAACGACCCGGTGTACGGCCCGGAGTTCCGGGACCCGACGCTCACCGTCGTGCGGTTCGACGAGGTGAATGGCGACGGCGCGCCCTCGCGGCCGCTCACGGCCATCGCGCACTTCTCGGTGCACGGCACGGTGCTCCCGGGCTCCAACACCCTGCTCTCGACGGACGTCACGGGCGCCATCGAGCTCGCCGCGTCGGATGAGCTGGGCGTGCCCGTCTTCTTCGCGCAGGGCTCGGCGGGAGACGTCAGCCCCGGTGGATCGCCCCACGGCCACGATGGCACCCAGCGCCTCGAGTGGCTCGGGCGCGCCGGGGGCCGCCTCGTGAGACAGGCCTTCGACCAGGCGCAGCCAGGACCCGCGGCGCCGACGGCGTTGACGCACCTCGACCGCGGCGTGCTGATGACGCGCGAGGCCCTGGGCTACCAGCGCGGCGAGTTCCCCGAGCACGGCGGCATCGGCTGCCAGGTGGGTGGACCCGGCTCGGGCTCGAGCTGCGGGCAGATCCTCACGCCGCCCGAGCAGGGTGGCCTGCTGTGCGGGGCGGTCGAGCCGCGCCCCCTGACGCGCGCGCTCGTCTCCGTCCTCCGCGTGGGAGACGTGGCCTTCGTGACACTGCCGGGAGAGCCGAGCACCGCCGTCGGTGCGAAGGCGGCCCAGGCGCTGGCCCCGCTCGGGGTGTCCACGCGTCTCACGCTCGGCTACGCCCAGGAACACTACGGCTACCTGCTCGAGCAGGACGACTTCCTGCGGGGCGGCTACGAGCCCAGCGTGTCGCCCTGGGGCTGGCGCGTGGGCCAGTACCTCGTCGATGAGGTGACCCGCCTGGTGAGCACTCGCGCCTCGCCGCAGGAGAGCGCCAGCGCCGCGCGTCCGCCCGGCTTCGAGCCGCGCGCCTTCGAGGAGAGCGAAGCGGCCCCCGTCATCATCGGCGACACGGTGGACGTCGAGCGCACCCAGGCCGTCACGCTCACCTTCACGGGGGGCGACCCCGCGCTGGGAACGCCGGCGGTCTCGCTCGAGCAGGAACGGATGGGGGCCTTCACGCAGGCCCTGGCGTCGCCGACGCGCCCTCTCCAGAACGGCCCCGACATCATCCGCCGCTACCGCGCCACCCCTTCGGTCGCCGCCCAGCCCGACGCGACGAGGCGGCGGCACGAGTGGACTGCGCGCTGGGAGGTGCTGCCCGACTTCGCCCTGGGCCGCTACCGACTCGTCGTGACGGGGCGCGCCCGGGTCGCGGGGACGGTCGAGCGCTACCGCCTCGAGTCGCAGCCCTTCACGGTCCTCCCCGCGCGCAGCATCTCGCTCGTGAGCAGCCGCGTCACCGGCGCGGCGGTCGTCCTCACGCCCCGCTACACGCCGAACCCCATGCGCTTCGCGAACGGCGACCCCTCGACGAACCTGCGCCTGTGGGACGACGCGAGCCGACCGGAGACGGGGCTGCCGGCGCGACGAGGCTCTGCCCGGGTGCGGGTGGACGCTGCGCCGAGCACGTCGTCGATGGTGACCGCGAGCTGGGACGACGGCGAGCAAGGCTACGTCGTGCCTCTGCCCGCTGGGGTGGCTGGCGCCATCACGCTCACCGTCGAGCCCGGCGGACTCGTCGACGGCCTGGGGAACACGAACGCCACGCGGCTGTCGTCTTCGGTGAGCCGGTAGCGCAACGAGGCGCGTCGCAACAAGGCGTCGACTGGAGAAGGCGTCAGCGCTACACGCCCGCGCCATGGCACGCATTCAGAAGGTGCTGGTGGCGAACCGCGGCGAGATCGCCGTCCGGGTGATGCGCACCTGCAAGGAGCTGGGGCTCAAGACGGTGGCCGTCTACTCCGAGGCCGACCGCACGGCGCTCCACGCGCGCTTCGCCGACGAGTCGTACTGCATCGGGCCCGCGCCCTCGCGGCAGAGCTACCTGGTCGCCGACAACGTCATCGCCGCCGCGAAGCAGGCGGGCGCCGACGCCATTCACCCCGGCTACGGCTTCCTCTCTGAGAACGCCGCGTTCGTGCGAGCCTGTGACAAGGCCGGCCTCACCTTCATCGGGCCGCCCGCGTCGGCCATGGACGCGATGGGCGAGAAGACCCGCGCCCGGTCCAACATGCAGAAGGCAGGGGTGCCCGTCGTCCCGGGCACGACCGAGCCCTTCGCCACCGCCGAGGAGGCCCGCGTCTACGCGAAGAAGATCGGCTACCCGGTGATGCTGAAGGCGGCGGGGGGCGGCGGCGGCAAGGGCATGCGGCGTGTCGATCGAGAAGAAGACCTGGACTCGGCGTGGCGCACCGCGCGCAGCGAGGCGATGAGCGCCTTCGGCAACGACTCCGTCTACATGGAGAAGTTCCTCGACCAGCCGCACCACGTCGAGATCCAGGTGTTCGCCGACACGCACGGCAACTGCATTCACCTGAACGAGCGCGAGTGCAGCGCCCAGCGCCGCAACCAGAAGGTGGTGGAGGAGACGCCGTCGCCCATCCTCACGCCGCAGATGCGCGCGGCCATGGGTGAGGTGGCGGTGAAGGCCGCGAAGGCGGTGGGCTACGTCGGCGCCGGCACCGTCGAGTTCCTCGTCGACGCGTCGCGGAGCTTCTACTTCCTCGAGATGAACACCCGCCTGCAGGTCGAGCACCCGGTGACGGAGTGGGTCACCGGCGTCGACCTCGTCGCCTGGCAGCTGCACGTGGCGCAGGGCGGCGTGCTGCCGTTCCTCGAGCCGGTGGCTCCGCGCGGGCACTCCATCGAGGTGCGCGTGTACGCCGAGGACCCGGCCACCAACTTCATGCCCTCGCCGGGGAAGATCGAGGCGCTGCGCGTGCCGTCAGGGCCGTTCCTGCGCGACGACTCAGGCGTGTACGCCGGCTACACGGTGCCCAACACCTACGACCCGATGATCAGCAAGCTGTCGGTGTGGGCGCCCACGCGCGCGGAGGCGATCCGCCGCATGCTGCGCGCGCTCGACGAGTACGTGGTGAAGGGCATCACGACCAACATCGCGTACCTGAAGGGCATTCTCTCGCATCCCGAGTTCCAGCGAGGCGACTACGACACCGGCTTCCTCGGCCGCGCGCACACCACGCTGCTCGGTGAGCAGAAGCCCGAGCTGACGAAGCTGGCCCTCATCGCCGCCGCCATCCGCGCCCACCAGCGGGCCGAGGCGAAGGCGAAGGCGCACCCGGTGCAGACGGCCGGCGCCGCCACCTCGGGCTGGAGGACGTCCGGGCGCCGCGTCGGTAGCTGGAGGAGGGCCTGACCATGAGCCGCGCGACCCGCTACCACGCGAAGAACCTGCTGCAGGCGAAGGCCGAGCCGGTGCAGCTCGACGTCGAGGCGCTGGGCGACGATCGCTACGCCGTCACCATCGGCGCCGACCGGCTCGAGGTCGAGGCCCAGGCCCTGCCGGGACTGGCGCTCACCTTCCGCCAGGGCGCGACCACCTTCGCGGCCGAGTTCGAGGAGAAGGGCGACGAGATCGGCGTGCTCCTGCGCGGGCAGATCTGCCGCTTCGACATCGTCGATGACCGCACCAACCAGCTGCGCGCGGCGAACGCCGTGTTCGAGGTCGAGGGCCGGCAGACCATCACCTCGCCGATGCCGGGCAAGGTGGTGAAGGTGTTCGTGAAGGCCGGCGACGCGGTCGCCGAGGGCCAGGGCCTCGTCGTCGTCGAAGCGATGAAGATGGAGAACGAGCTCAAGGCGCCGAAGGCCGGCACCGTCGTCGAGGTCACCGCGGTCGAGGGCCAGGCGGTCGAGAACGGCGCGAAGCTGGTCGTCGTCGAGTAGCGCGGGTCAGCGCTTCGTCGCCGTCACCGCCACCACCTTCGACAGCCGGCCCGGCACGAGCCCGTCGTGCGCCGTCGCCTCGAAGCCGTGGCGCTCGAGCACGGGCTTCACCTCGGGCCAGGTGAACGTCAGGTAGAACATGACGAAGGGCGGGCTCACGAGCGCGTTCCGCAGGTGCATGGCGGCGTTGAACGAGCGGGCGACCCAGCGGGCGGGCGAGGTGCGGGGCGGCATCGGCGTGGTGAGGAAGACGAAGCGCCCTCCGGGGACGAGCGCGCGGTGCACGCCCTCGAGCAGCCGCTCCTCGTCATCGCCGACGAAGTGACCGAACGCGCCGGCGCTGGTGACGAGCTCGAACGCTTCCTTGAAGGGCAGCTCACGCGCGTCGGCCTTGAGCAGCTCGACGGGACGGGGCAGGTGCGCAGTGCGGCGCTTCGCCTCCTCCAGCATGCCCTGGGAGAAGTCCACGCCCACCAGCCGCCGGGTGACGTACGGCGCCAGGTGCAGCACCTGCGCGCCAGTGCCGCAGGCGACGTCGAGCGCCCGCTCCACGCTGCCTTCGGCGAAGACGTGACGGAAGAACGGCGCGAGGAGGACGTCGGGCGTGCGAAACGGCGTGGCGTCGAACTTCGTCGCCAGCAGGTCGTAGCCACCCTCGGTGGATGACAGCGCCTGCCGCGCGAGCTCGAAGAAGGTGGGGCCGTCGGTGCGGAACATGGCTTCAGAGCGACCCGGCGAAGACGAGCTTGAAGGTGACGGTGCCGTGGCCCCAGGGGAAGACCTCACGCTGTAGCGCCGCCTCGCAGCACTCCTTCAGGCCGTCATGCCCCGTCCGGTTCCGCATGAGCGGCATCGAGACGCTCGTCACCTCGCCCGTGTCTCCGACCACGACGGTCGTATGGAGGGTGCCGCGGTAGTTCGGGTCGGCCATCAACACCTCGAGGTAGCAGTCTCGCAGGGGCTCGAGGCGTTGCTCGAGATCGGCGGCCACCTGCGAGGGCGTCGCGATGACGCGGCCGGCGTTCACCAGGCTCCAGGACGAGGTGAGCTCGGCGAGGTGCACGTCGACCCGCGGAGGAGGCAGGCGTACCCCGTCAGCGACGACCGTCGGCGGAGCCTGGGGCTGCTGCACCTCCATCGGCGTCGGCGAGGGAGGCGCTTCGACGACCTGCGGAGCGATGGTGGCCTCGGGCCCCGGCGCGGAGCCGTTCAGGACGGGGTCGGACAGCGGCGGAGGCGGGGGACGTCGCATCCACATCATCGCGAGTGCGCCAAGGGCAAGGGCGGCGAGCAGCGTGGCGATCCACCACCGCGAGAGTGGCCGGCCAGCGGTGCCATGGCCGCAGTCGTGGCTCATCACGCGGCCGTCGGTGCGGAGCACGAGCCGGTTCAAGACGCGCCCCTCGGTGTCGAGCACCAGCCGGCGCAGCTGCTCGTCCGAGAGTCCGGTGGCGTCGTAGGTGAAAGCGCTGCAGACGCGACATCGAGCCACGCGCGCGTCGAGCGCGGGTGTCAGCGCCTCTGCCTGCCGCGGCGACCGCGTCGTCTCCACGACGTCATCTGAGCGCGCCGCCCGCCCGTTGACCAGACTCCCCGCCCGGCCGGCGAGGGCTCGGCTGGTGGGGCGGTGTTGGCCCGCCGAGGCAGGGCGAGCGCGCCAGTGATTCAGCTGGCGAGCGCCTCGCGGGCGGTGTTGGCCCGCCGAGGCAGGGCGAGCGCGCCAGGAGCTCAGCGCAGCCGGCGCCGCAGGTGGTTCAGCACGTCCATGCGGGTGATGAGGCCGACGAACGTCTCGCCGTCCATCACGATGGGCACGAAGCCGCTGTCGAGCATCGGCATGAGCTCGCGCACCGGCGTGCTCACGGGCACGGTCTTGAGCCGAAGGCGCGTCACCATCACCTCGCGCACTGGCAGCTTGAGCTTCGTCTCGTCATCCACCGTCGCGAACAGCAGGTCGGACTCGTCGATGATGCCAGCGAGGCGGCCCTGCTCCATGACGGGCAGCTGGGAGACGTCGTACAGCTTCATGCGGGCGTGCGCGGTGAGCAGCGTGTCGTCGGGCGCCACCGTCACCACCGCGTTGTCGGCGAAGCGTCGGGAGATGACGTCACGCAGGTCGCCCTTCGTCTCGCGCTTGATGAAGCCCTGATCGATCATCCAGTAGTCGTTGAACATCTTCGACAGGTACTTGTTGCCCGAGTCACAGACGAAGGTGCAGACGCGCTTCTTCGTCGTCTGCTCGCGGCAGTAGCGCAGCGCTGCGGCGAGGAGGGTGCCCGACGACGAGCCCGCGAGCAGGCCCTCTTTCTTGAGCAGCTCGCGCGCCGCCTCGAGGCTCTCGGCGTCGGGGATGGTGTAGGCCTTCTTCACGCTCGAGAGGTCGCAGATTGTGGGGATGAAGTCTTCGCCGATGCCCTCGACGACCCAGCTGCCGGCCTGGCCCAGCTTGCCGGTCGCGAGGTAGTCCGCGAGCACCGAGCCCTTCGGGTCGGCGAGCACCATCTCGCACCGGGGCATGAGCTTCTTGAACGCGTTCGCGAGGCCCGTGAGCGTGCCGCCCGAGCCGACGCCCACCACCATCGCGTCGAGCTCGTTGCCGAGCTGCCTGGCGATCTCAGGGCCAGTGCCCTCTTCATGCGCCTTCGGGTTCGCCGGGTTCTCGAACTGGTTCACGTAGAACGCGCCGGTCTCCTTCGCGAGGCGCTGCGCCACGTCCTGGTAGTACTGCGGGTGGCCCTTGCCGACGTCCGAGCGGGTCATCACCACGTTGGCGCCCATGGCCCGCAGGTGGGCGATCTTCTCCTGGCTCATCTTGTCGGGGATGACGAGGGTCAGCTCGTAGCCCTTGACGGCCGCGACGAGCGCCAGGCCCAGGCCCGTGTTGCCGGCCGTCGCCTCGACGAGCTTCTTCTGCCTGGGCCCCACCAGCCCCGCGTCTTCGGCGGCGCGGATCATCGACAGGCCGATGCGGTCCTTGATGCTGCCGCCCGGGTTGTGGGACTCGAGCTTCAGGAAGAGCTCGCAGGGCCCCGTGTCGAGGCGAGTCACCTTCACCATCGGCGTGTTGCCGATGAGGTCGAGCGGCGTGGCGGGCGGAGCGAGCGTGGGCATACGACGCGGCTATACCGGCCGGCGCACGCGTGGAAGGGGGTGCTGGGGGGCTGCTCGCGCGGCGGACGAATGGCCAGCGCGTCCACGTTGTTGGAGGCGTCCGCTGCGACGGTCAGGCGGCGGTGCGGCCAGCGCTCGGGCTGGTGGAGCGGCTGAGCGCCTGCTCGAGGGTGGCGCGATCGGGTGCGACCGCGAGGGCGTCGTCTCGCGCGACGGAGCCGGCGGTGACGAGCTCGGCGAGGCTCTGCTCGAGCGAGTGGGTGCGCAGGCCGCTCAACGAGGCGAGGAGGCCGTCTCCCAGGACCTGCCGAACGCTGGGGAGACCGGGCAGCAGCTCCCACGCGAGGCTCCGGCCGCCGTCCTTGTTGCGGCACAGCACCTGAGAGAAGACGCCGCGAAACGCCTGGCCCAGCTGCGAGCGGGCGACCGGGCTGCCGCCGGTCAGGTGGTACAGCTCCTCGGCGACCTGCACCGAGCCACGCGCGTGCACGCCACAGACGACCAGCTTCCCCCGCGTCGCGAGATCGAGCGCGGCCCGCATCACCTGCGCGTCATCGAGGCGGCTCACCATCACCACGTCGACGTCGTCGCGCAGGGCGTCGCGCAGCCCCTCGACGAACGAGGGCGTGTGCACGCCGACCTCGAGCTGCGTGAGGGGACCCTCGCCGGGCGCGAGGACGTACTCGATGGGGGACTCGAGGCAGCGGACCGCGAGGGGCCGCTCGACGAGCGCCTGCATCACCGCCGCGAGGCTCGTGCTGACGCCGTGCCCCGCAGGACCGGCGATGACCCAGAGCCCTCCGCTCACCATCGCCTGAGCGAGCTCTGGCGGCAGCCCGAGCGAGGCGATGGACACGGTCCGTGGGCGGTGCCGCACCACCAGGCAGAGCCCGGCGTCAGAGCGCTGCACGCTGAGGTGGAAGACCGAGCGCTCGGTGAGGTGACTGAAGTCCACCCGGCTGTCGCGCAGCGATGGCTTCACGGACGCGGGGGCGAGCGCCTCGAGCTCGGCGGCGAGCTGGGCGGGCTCGAAGACCGCACCGGGGACAGGCACCAGGTTGGTGTCGGAGCGCAGCAGCGCCGCGCGACCGGGCGCGAGGTGCAGGTGCGTCGCGCGGCGGGCCTCCATCTCCTTGAGCAGGCCCACGAGGGTGAGCTTGACGGGTTGGTCGGGCGGCGGCGGTCCCAGCTGCGGCGCCACCTGCACCAGCGACGGCGCCCGCTTGAGCGGCCGCACGGTGACGCGCAGGTCGTCGCCCGACAGCGTCATGTGGATCTGCACGGTGCCCTGGACGATGCGGTGCGGGAACTCCACCGGCACGCCGGACAGCAGCTTCGCCGAGAGCGCGTTGGGCACGAGGTCGGCGAAGAGGAGGAGGATCTGGCCGGTGGACAGGTTCGAGCGGAAGACCGGCCGCGCCTTGCCATCACCCTGGAACGAGCCCGGCGTCTCGGAGTCGAGCACGAGGGTGCTGCCGGGGTTCTCGAACAGGTACTCGAAGAGCTGAGTGAGCCGGGCCATGCGCGACGTCAGTGCATCGCCAGTGCCCGCGCTGGATCACCCCTGAGGCCCGAGTCACCCCGGCTGGTTGTCAGCGTGCCTCGGGGTCGCTGCGGACAGCCGGGTGGGTCCCGACCCGCCTCGAGGGCGGCCTCAGCGAACGGGCATCGCGCCCATGGGGACGGCGCCGGGCTGGGTGACTGGCGAGGGCATGCCCGGCAGGTCCCCCAGCATCTCGCGCACCCGGGCTTGCCGCGTCTCGAGGATGGCGAGGCGGTCGGCGAGGCGGCGACGCTCCTGCTTCGTGGCGCCGTCGGCGCGCGCGCTCAGCTCGGCGAGGCGCTCCTTCACTGCGGCGACCTCCTCCTCGAGCACGACCGGCTGCACGTTGCGGCGCTCCCGGCCGGTGCGGTTCTCGGTGCCGATGCCGATGGGCGTCACCCTCGTCAGCAGCACCGGCGCCCCGGGCCGCGGCCGGGTCAGCTCGAGCCCGAGGAGCAGCCCGTCCCGCTTGGTGCCGTCGGCGACGTTGAAGTCCTGGTTCGAGACGAGGTTCCCGAGCGAGTACGCGACCAGGCCGATGCGGCCGTCACGCAGCCGCTGAGGCTTCACGGGTTGCAGCACGTGCGGGTGGTGGCCGATGACGGCGACGGCGCCCGCGTCGAGGATGCCGCGGGTCAGCTCGCGGTCGTAGCTCATCGGCTCGTGCACGTACTCGGCCCCCCAGTGGATGGAGACGATGACGGCGTCGACGTGCTTCGCCGTCTCTCGAATGTGCGCGAAGAACTCGTCGAAGGTGCGGCCGCCGCCGATCGGCTCTTCGAGGTACGGCACCACCGGCACGTGCGGGTCGTCGGGGCCGCCCTTGTTGTGGAACTTGTTCAGCCAGCGGCTGACGGCGATGAGGGCGACGCGAACGCCGTTCTTCTCGAGGATGAGGGGGGTCCATGCCTCGGCCTCGGTGCGCCCCGCGCCGGCGGTGAGCAGGCCCGCGGCGTCGAGCTCGTCGCGCGTCTCGCGAATGCCCTCGGGGTGCATGTCGAGGCAGTGGTTGTTGGCGAAGGTGGCGACGTCGACGCCCGAGGACTTCAGCCCCGCGAGCAGCTCGGGAGGGGCGTTGAAGAGCATCTCCTTCACTTCCTTCTGCTCGCGGCGCGTGACCGGCGTCTCGAGGTTGACGATGGCGTAGTCGTAGCCGCGGAAGACCGGCGCGAGCGGGCCGAAGACGTGGCCCCAGCCGAAGCCGTTGAGCGGCGTGCCGTCCTTCGCGAAGCGCGCGTGCTGCTCGGCCACCTTCTTCACCGGCTCGTGCGGGATGACGTCGCCCCCGAAGACGAGCGTCACCTTCTGCGCCGGCGCGGCGCTCAAGAGGAGCAACAGGCTCGTAGCGGCGAGCGGCATCGACGAGACAGTATGGATCAGGCCCGGGCGGCCGGCGAACCTGCGCTCCCCGGCCAACGGGTCAGCCCAGCAGCTTCCAGGCGAGCACCGCCGAGACGCCGAGGAAGCCGGCCAGCACGAACCACACCCAGATGGGCGTCGCGGGCTTCACGGGCGCCAGCGCTGCCACGGACAGCCGCTCCGGCTTGAGCACCGCGCGCACCTCTTCGATGGTGGGGCGCTGCTCGGGCTGCTTCGCCAGCATGGCGGCGATGAGGTCGTCGATGGGCTGCGGCACCGTGGGCGCGTGCTCGCGTACGCGGCGTGGCTCGTCCTCGAGGTGCATGCGCACGATGTCGGGGGGCGACGGCGCGACGAAGACGCGCTCGCCAGCCAGCACCTCATAGAAGACACAGCCCAACGCGTAGATGTCGCTCGCCTTCGAGCACGGAGCGCCGACGAAGAGCTCGGGCGCGCCGTAGGCGATGGTGCCCACGAAGTGCCCCACCATCGTCTTGAAGTCTCCTGCGCCTTCGGGGCCCGTCGGGTCTGGCCGCGCGATGCCGAAGTCGATCAGCTTCACGAGCCGTTCGCCGTCCGACTCGACCGTGACGAAGACGTTGTCGGGCTTGAGGTCGCGGTGCACGACCCCGAGCGCGTGGGTTGCCTCGAGGCCCGCGGCGAGCTGGTTCATGAGCGGCAGCGCGTCGTCGATGGGCAGCGCGCCGTGCCCCTTGAGCATCGAGTACAGGCTCTCGCCGACGAGGCGCTCCATCAGCAGCCACGGCCGGCCGTCGGCCAGGTGCCCGAAGCCGAAGACCCGCACGACGTTCCGGTGCACGAGCGCCGAGAGCGTCTGGCCCTCGGTCACCATTCGGCGCCTCGAGACCGGATCGCCCTTGAGCATCTTCTTGAGCACCTTCACGACGGCCTGCGTGCCGAGGATCGGGTGCTGCGCCTCGTACACGACGCCCATGCCGCCCTCCGCGAGGACGTTGGTGGTGACGTAGCCATCGAAGGTCTGGCCCACGACGCTGGTCTGCGCGCCGCCCATCGGCTTCAGGTCCGGGCTGCGGGCCGTCAGCTTCGGCTCGATGACGACTGGCGAGATCCCCGCGGGAACGGTCGGGGCCTCGCGACGCGACCCAACGTCCTGCACGGGCGGGCTGCCGACCGGCGTCACCGCGACCGAGGGGTCCTTCGGCTGGAACGCTGGCTCGAGGACCGTGCGCTCGGGCCCACGAATGACCGGCTCACCGGACGGGACCGTCGGCGCGAACGCGGGGGGCGGCGGGAGCGGAGGCGGGGGAAGCGGCCCGCCGGGGAGCTGCCGACGCTCGACGTTGGTGGAGACCTCGCTCGGATCCTCGAGCGGGCCCCTGGGCTCGAAGAGCGTGCGCGCGACGTGGCTGGCCGGCTCTGCGGGGCGCTCGACGGGAACGAGCTTGACCTGGTGCCGCGGGCAGACGCCGGCGGTGACCGGGAACTGCTGCCTGCAGACAGGGCACTGGGCAGCCGCGACGGGAACGGGACCGCGCGGCTCAGCCATCGCGCTTTCGCGTCAGCAACTGCTTCGCGCGCTCGGTGATGCGCTGGAGCTTCCGCGTCACCGTCTTGCGCGAGATGTTCAGCTTGCTGGCGACCTCCTGGCGTTCCTCGTCGCCGGCCAGCACTGACAGGGCGATGTCACGCGAGACCGTGCCGAGCTCGTCGAGCAGCTTCTGCGAGAACTCGCGCGCCTCGTACTGGCCGGTGAGCCGCTGGGACGGCCCCTGATCACCCGGGTTGTCGTCGGTGCCCTCGGCGCGGGCGTCGAGCGAGTCGGTGCGCCCGCGCGAGCGCATGAGGGTGAGGCAGTGGTTGGTGGCCGTCTGGAGCAGCCACGCGAGCTGGGCCTGAGGGTTCTGCAGCCGGCTCTCGTTCGCGGCCAGCTTCATGAAGACGTCCTGGGTCGCGTCCTCAGCCAGCGCGGCGTCCTTGAGCAGTGTCTGGCAGCGGCGGAACACGGCGCTCCGGTGCTGCTCGTAAGCCGCCTGAACCGACGCCGAGAACCCGCCCATGGCGCCATTCTCGACGGACTCGGTCCGCATGGCCACTCCCGACTCGCGCCGGGTGGCCCAGGTGGAATCCTGAAGCCACGGCGCTCAGTCGTTTCCCTTGATGCAGGCGACGGGGCGAAGCCGACGGCTCACCTTCGCGAGGCCGGCGAGCTCGACCGCGCCCAGCACCTGCTCGAGGTCCTTGTAGCAGGGCCCCGACTCGTCGAGCGGCGTGGTGCGGGTGTTGAGCAGCACGCCGAGGCGCGACATGCGGAGATCGGTGTCCTTCTGCGACAGGCTGCGCTTCGCCTCGTTGCGGGACAGCCGCCGGCCGGCGCCGTGGTTGACCGAGTAGAGGGACTCGGACGCGCCCGCTTCGGCGAACAGGATGGCCGAGCCGGTCTCCATCGAGCCGGGAATGAGAATGGGGTGGCCGGTCGCCTCCCAGGTCGAACCCTTCAGCGCCGGGTGCTTCGCTGGGAACGCGCGCGTCGCCCCCTTGCGGGCCACGAAGCGGCCAGCCTCCTTCTGGATGAGGTTGTGGGAGATCTCGTAATAGACGTGCGCTTCGCCGCCGAAGACGTGCTCGAGCGCCTCGCACACCGCTTCACCGATGAGGATGCGGTTCGCGATGGCGAAGTTGGCCGCCATGTTGTGCAGGTTCCAGTACGCCTTGCCCATGGCCGAGTCGGCGTCGAACCAGACGTGGTCTTCGTGACGGCCGCCGGTGAGGCCCAGCGCCTCGGCGCCCGCGACGAAGAACTGCTTCGCGATGTTCCAGCCGAAGCCGCGGCTGCCGGTGTGCAGCATCACCCAGACGCGCTGCTCCTCGTCCACCTGCATCTCGCAGAAGTGGTTGCCGCCGCCCAGGCTGCCGAGCTGGTTGCGCTTGTCCCAGGCGCGCGCGGGCACGTCGACCCGGTCGTCGTCCACCGGAATCGCGGCGCGCTCGGCGCTGTCGTGTGAGTGGCCCAGGGCCTTCGCGCCGTGACGCAGGATCTCCGGGAGCAGCTTCGCGCCCACCTTGCGGCCGCTCGACTGGCCCACCCCGACGCCGATGCGGCGGATCACCTCGTCGATCCACTGGCGGCGCTTGTCCTTGTCGGCCACGTCAGCCCACGTGAGGGTCGTCTTGAGCTGCACCATGCCGCAGCCGATGTCGTAGCCCGCGGCCGTCGGGAGCAGCGTGCCCTCGGTCTCGATGGCCGTGCCGATCGGCACGCCGTACCCCACGTGGCAGTCGGGCGTCAGCACCACCCGCGTCGCGCCGGGGAAGGAGCACGCGTTCACCACCTGCGCGAACACGTCCTCCTCGACGCCTTCGTCGCCGGTCAGCAGCTCGTCGGACAGGAAGAGGTGCGCCTCGCAGCGCATCTGCTTCGTCTTCGGCAACACCCAGTGGCCCGGGCCTGCCTTCGTCAACGTGGACTTCCAGGACATGTGGCCTCCAGGGCCGGTGGACGACGCCGCGCGACGCGTCTGACGGCTCGTGGGTTCGACGAGGTGGTGGGCATCTGAGTCCATGTGCGGCGCCGACGCGACTGGCGCGACGACTCGTCCAGCTCCTCCGGTGGCGGTGCTGAGCCGGCCGGGGTTGCGCGGCCGCGCGTCAGGCGGGGAATGCAGATACGGTGCGCTGCATGTGCGCCCTGCTCCTGTTGCTCGCCCTGTCGGCCACGCCGCTCGAGACCGCTCAGGCCCACCTGAAGGCGGGGAAGCTCGACGACGTGCTGTTCGCCCTCGACGGCCAGACCTTCACCGGCGACGACAAGCCGAAGGCCGCCGCGCTGCTCGGTGACGCCGCGAAGGCCGCGTTCGCGAAGAAGGACGACCTGCTCGCGCTGCAGTTCTCGCAGATGGCCCTCAAGCTCGACCCGAAGCAGCCCGCCGCGCTCGAGACCTCGGCCCGCAGCGCCTGGGCCCAGCAGCAGTTCGAGACGGCCGAGCGCGCCACCGACACGTGGATCGAGGTGCAACCCGACAACGGCCAGGCCCGCCTGCTGCGCGCCCAGCTCGCCGTCGACAACGCCGACTGGCAGCTCGCCCTCGATCAGCTCGAGAAGGCGAAGCTGTCGGGCGCCGACGCGAAGAAGGCCCAGGCGCTCAAGGCGAAGGCCATGAAGGAGCTCTCGGACAAGAGGTCGAGCCAGTCGGCCATCGCCGCCCTCGAGAAGCAGATCGCCGAGGCCGCCAGAGGGCGAAGCGCCGGCAGCGACCGCGCCCCCGCGCGCCCATACGTCAACCCCAACACCAGCGACGTCATCATCTACGTCACCTCGTGGTGCGGCTACTGCCGGAAGGCGAAGGCGCTGCTGACGGCGCGGAAGGTCTTCTTCACCGAGAAGGACATCGAGAAAGACCCTGAGGCCTCGAAGGAGCTGGCGCTCAAAGCAGCGGCCGCCGGGGTGAAGCCGCAGGGAGTGCCCGTGCTCGACGTGAAGGGCAGGCTCATCCTCGGGTTCGATCAGGGCGCGATCGAAGAGGCGATTCGCTGACCGGTCAGCGGGGCAGGTGTGGGGCGTCGGGGTTGGTCGCCGGCTCTGGCACGGCCTGCAGCATCGCCGCGTCAGCCGAGCGCAGGGCCTGAGTCCCCTCGAACCCCCGGAAGGCCACCGTGCGGCCGGGGCGGAGCTGTGAGAGCTCGAACAGCTCGTGCCAGGCCGAGAGCACCTCGGGGCTCCGCTTGAGCGCCGTGAGGGCCTGACCGATGGCGAGCGGGTACTGGGCGCGGGCCTCGGCGACCAGCGTGGCCACCTCACGCGTCGTGTCTGCTTCGAGCTGAGCGACCTCGAGCCGACCGGTCGCTTCGATCTCGGCGGTGGCGCGCTCGAGCCGCGCCGCGATGGCGTTCGACAGCTCGCTCGCGACCTCGGGTAGCAGCTCGATCTGCTGGATGAAGGCGCTGTCGATGGACAGGCCCCAGCGCTCGGCTTCGCGGGCGATGTCCGCGCGCAGGCGCTCCCCGAGCTCCTGGCGGTCCTGCAGCACCTGCTGGAAGTCGCTCTTCCCGAGAATCGACAGGGCCGCGTGCGCCACCACGCTCTCGAGCGCCTTGTTCCAGTCCGTGACCGCGAACTGCGACTTCACCGAGTCGATGAGGTGCAGCTCGACCCACAGATCCACCAGCATCGTGGTGCCGCGGCTGTCGTTGACGTGAATGCCCTTGTACGAGCGGAAGTCTCGCGCCTTCGAGACGTGGAGCACCTGCACCCAGGGCAGGAGCTTCGAAGGCACGACGTGCAGCCCGGGCCGCGAGAGCTTGCCGACGAAGCGACCGAAGACGGTCACGAGCGCGACCTGCTTGTCATCGACGCTCACCGTCATCGCGTCGAACAGCTTCGTCACCAACCAGACGCTCCCGACGCCGCCGGCCAGGCCCCCCAGCAGCTGCAGCCAGTCTTGCGCCGTCATCGCCCCTCCCCGTCGTTCACGTAGAGCAGCCGCGACTCGGCGAGCACCTCGGCCTTGCGCCGTCGCACGTAGTCCTGCAGCACGCCCTGTTGGTGCAGCGTCGTCAGGGCCTTGCCGAGCGTCTCGAGCTCGTCGGCCGCGGCGGTCGCGCGCGCCCTGGCGATGGAGACGCCCTGGCGCGCCTCGAGCACCCGCTGGCGGCAGTCGCTCTCGGCGCGGTAGTGGTGCGCCTCGGCAGCCGACCGCGCCTGCATCACCGCGTTGAGCGCGTCGCGCAGCTCGTCAGGCGGCAGGATGTCGGTGAGATCGACGGCCTTGAACTCGATGCCGTGCTCGTCGCCGATGCGGGCCTTGCAGAAGTCGGCGATACGGGACGAGAGCAGCCCGCGCTCCCGGCGGATGAGCGCGTAGCTGCCCGCCTCCTCCGGCAGGGCGTTGGAGACCGAGTGTTGAGCGGGCACGGGCGCCGCCTGCACGTTCGCCAGCTCGTTGCGGAGCAGGCAGGTGAAGAGCGTCGAGACGTGCTCGAGGGGGTGCTGGAGCCCGAAGAGGAACTCTTCGAGCATCGCCCGGTTCGGCTGGTAACGCAGCGCCGCGTCGAGGCGCAGCGCAGTGCCGTCGGCGGCCATCGTTCGAATGGCGCCCTCGCCCGCGAGCTCGATGGTCTGCTCCATCATCGAGACGAGCACCACGTGCTGCCACGGCCACTTCACCAGGAGCCCGGGCGGCCGGGTCTTGAGCGCGCCGCCCGGCTCGCGCTCCGCCGCGCCGAACGAGGTGAGCACCGCGATGTGCCCCTCGGGTACCCGCACGCTCGCGGCGCGCAGGCTCCACAGCAGGGCCGCCACCACGCCGAGGATGAGTCCTGTGCTGATCATGTGTGCTCCTGCCTCAGAACCGCTCGCCGGTGGCTACCGACCACCGCTCGTCCCAGACCGCGCCCGGCCGGTCAGTCCCGCCCGGCAGCCGTCGCCCGTTCGCGAGGGCCGCGCGGTACGCCGCCGCGAGCCCCCGGTTCACGTCCACGACGTCTTCGTTGAAGTGGTGCTGCGCCTCGCTCACCTCGGGGAGGGCGTCGACCTTGTCGGGCGAGTCCACGATGGTGCCGTGGGGCACGAAGCGCCCGTCTGGCACCGTGACGCCCACCACGACGGCGCCGATGCCGATGAAGCACTGGTTGCCGACCACCGAGTCGTGGACCACCGCCTTGAAGCCGATGAACGTGTCATCGCCCACGAAGCAGGGCCCGTGCACGAGCGCGTCGTGCGCCATCGACACGTTGCGACCGATGTAGATGGCCCAGCGCTCGCCGGCGACCTCGACGTGCTTCTCCTTCAGCGCGTGCAGCACCACCCCGTCTTGAATGTTGGAGTTGTCGCCGATGAAGAACGGCGTGCCCTCGTCCGCGCGCACCGACGAGCCGGCCGCGATGTGCACGTGGTTCCCCAACACCACGTTGCCAATGACCGACGCCTGCGGGTGCACGTAGGCGGTGGGGGCGATGCGCGGCCGATGGCGTACGTGCGAGAGCCACGCCGCCGCCGACGCCGGAGCTTCGCCGTGGGGCCGGCGGGCGAGCGCGTCTTCCTTCTTCACCACCGCGCGGATGCCGGGCTTGAGCTCCTCTTCGATGAGCCGCTGCTCGATGTCCTCGCCGCGATGGAGGAACCTGGAGACCGCGTGCACGCACAGGCCAGCGACGAGGCCTGCCATGAGGTGGCCCGACACCGTGCCTGCGGCGCTCAGGACGAAGGCGGTGGCCTCGAGCTTCGACTCGCGCGCCAGCTTGAAGAGCGTGCCCACCTCGATGAGGCGCACCCCCACGACGCACAACAGCCCCGCCAGCGCCGCGAGCGGCGTCTTCGCGATCTCGGTCGACAGGAGCAGCACGGCCCCGCCCAGCGCGACGCCGTGGAGCATCGCCGCGAGCCGCGTCTGCCCACCCGCCTGCACGTTCACTCCCGAGCGCACCACCACGCCGGACACGGGCATGCCCTGCAGCAGGCCCACCACGGTGTTGGCCACGCCCTGCCCGAAGAGCTCGAGGGACGGGTGGTGCCTCGGCCGCTCTGGCGTCATGCGGTCGATGGCGCTCGCGGAGAGCAACGACTCCACCGCCGCCAGGAGCCCCAGCGGCAACGTCGCCAGGAACAGGTCGAGCCACTGGTCGTCCGGCACGACGGGCAGGCTCAGCCCCGGCAGCCGGTCAGGCACCGCGCCCACGCGGGTGATGTCCCACCCCAGGTAGTTCGAGACGAAGGTGACCGCGGCGACCGCGACGAGCGCGCCGGGGAACCGCTTGAACTGCCGGGTGCCCACGACGAACAGCGCGACGAAGAGGCCAGAGACGGCCGCGAGCCACTCGACCTCCTTCAGCCACTCGGGGCGGTGCATCATCGCGGCGAGCTGAGAGACGCGGTAGTCGAAGCCGAGCAGCTCGGGGATCTGCGCGTCGAGCAGCTTGAGGCCCACGCCGGTGGTGAAGCCCGCCAGCACGCTCTCGGGAACGAAGCGCGCGAGGCGCCCCGCCTTCGAGAGCGCGAGAATGAGCTGCAGCAACCCGATCATGAGCGTCGCCGCCGCGACGCCCGTCGGCCCGAAGCGCACCGCAACCGCCAGGACCATCACCTGCAAAGCCGCCGCGGGTCCCGTCACCTGCAGCGCAGCACCGCCGAACGCGGCCGCCAGAATGCCACCCGCCGCGCCAGCCACCAGGCCCGCGCTCGCCGGCATGCCCGAGGCGATCGCGAGCGCCAGGTTGAGCGGCAGGGCCACCGCGCCGATGGTCAGCGCCGAGAGGGCGTCGGGCACCAGCGACTTCCCCGACAGCACCTGGCGCCACCCGTCAGCCCAGGTGCGACCCATCTCCTTCCACTCGGACACGAAGGCCTCGAGGGTCGGTCCTCCGCCTGACCTGCGTTGTTCGCGCTGGATCGCCATGGGCCCCGGCCGCAGGTTCGACCATGATTCGAGAGTCTCGATCATTTCTAAATTCAGGAATCAACTCTTCGACCCAGCCTACTGGTTCGACGCGGCACGCCATCGTCACGCGGGGGCTGCTGATCAGGAACTCGACAACGGGCTGATCCTGAGCGATACCCCGGTGCATCGGTGGAGCGCATGCCCGCTTGTCGCGGCGCAGGGTGCGGGGGGTTTCTCGGCACTCTGCTGCGCTTCCCCGGTAGCTGATTCCCCCAACCGGCCTCTCTCGCAGACAGCGTAGGCTGGGCCGTCATGCCAGCCCCTGCAGAGCGCCCCCGGTTCCTGCGAGATCTCGACACCCTCATCCGCGCCCGCTACCCGCTCCTCTACCTGGTGAGCTGGGAGGAGCAGCGGGTGGACGCGCTCCTGGCCGAGCTCGCGCGCACCCATGGGAAGGACCTGCTCGAGTGGACCGCGACGCGGGGCCTGCGGGCGTTGACCGGCACCCTGAAGACGCCGCCGGAAGAGACGGTCGAGCCCGCGCGGGCCGTGGTGGCCATCGCGAAGCTCACCACGCCGGCGCTGGTGGTGCTGAAGGACTTTCACCGGCACCTCGACGATCCGGTGACGGTCCGGGCGCTGCGGGAGCTGGGCTTCCACCTCAAGACCCAGTTCACCACCGCCATCGTGGTGGCGCCGTCGCTGAAGCTGCCCGACGAGCTCGAGAAGGACGTGTCGGTCATCGACGTGCCCCTGCCCTCGAAGGCCGACCTGCTCGACCTGCTCAAGGACATCGCCCGCGTGGTGACGAAGAACAAGCGCGCCACCGTCGAGCTCAACCGGGAGCAGGCCGACGCGCTGGTGAGCGCTGCGCACGGGCTGACGCTCGCCGAAGCCGAGAACGCCTTCGCCAAGGCCATCGCGCAGGACAACCGGCTCGACTCGAGCGACGTGAAGCTGCTGCTCGACGAGAAGAGCCAGGTCGTGCGGAAGAACGGGCTGCTCGAGTACTACGCGACCGACCAGTCCCTCGCTGACATCGGCGGGCTGGGCTCGCTCAAGCGCTGGCTCGATCGCCGCAAAGACGCCTTCTCGGAGGACGCGCGCGCGTTCGGCCTGCCGGAGCCGAAGGGCGTGCTGCTGCTGGGCGTGCAGGGCTGCGGCAAGTCGCTCACCGCGAGGTCCATCGCGACGTCGTGGCGGCTGCCCCTGGTGCGCCTCGACATGGGGCGGATCTACTCGGGCATCATCGGCTCATCGGAGGAGAACCTGCGCCGCGCGATCCGCGTGGTGGAGTCGCTCGCGCCGGTGGTGCTGTGGGTGGATGAGATCGAGAAGGGCCTCGCCGGCGCCGGTGGCGGCGCCAACGACAGTGGGGTGTCGGCGCGCGTCTTCGGCACGCTGCTCACCTGGCTTCAGGAGAAGACGGCGCCTGTCTTCGTGGTGGCGACGGCCAACCGCATCGACTCCATGCCGCCCGAGCTGCTGCGCAAGGGCCGCTTCGACGAGATCTTCTTCATCGACCTGCCGACGAAGGCCGAGCGGCAGGAGATCCTCTCCATTCAGCTCTCGAGGCGCGGGCGCAGCCCGGCCGACTTCCCCCTCGCCGCCCTCGCCCAGGCCACCGAGCAGTTCAGCGGCGCCGAGCTCGAGCAGGTCGTGGTGAGCGGCATGTACGAGGCCTTCGCCGACCGGGTGCAGCTCGAGGCGAAGCACCTCGAGGCGGCCGTCAAGGAGACGCTGCCCCTCGCGGTGACGATGGCGGAAGACGTCGATCGCCTGCGACAATGGGCGAAGCACCGCACCCGGTCCGCGTCGTGACATGAGCCGCTCCTCACGCTTCGACAAGCTCGAGAACGAACGAGCGCCCAGGGAGGGTGAGGAGCGGCCGCTGGTCGCCGAGGAGCGCTTCGCGGAGGCGCCCGGACCTTCGACGAGGGCCGTCGAGCACGCGCCGGCGATGGAGGCCGCGCTCGAGGCCTCACCGTCGTCTCCCGATGCGACAGCCCCCCAGCTCAAGCGCTTCGAGACCGACGGCGCCAACCACCTGTCGCTCGACACCGACGAGCTGGTGCGCCTGCCCTTCCGCCGCTGCCCCGAGTGTGAGCGCGACTCGAGCAAGTTCGACCACACCTGCATCTTCTGCCACGCGTCTCTCGAGACGCCGGCGGCGCGCGAGCTGAACCTGTCGATCCTCGCGAGCTACGACAGCGAGAGGGCGAAGGCGCAACAACAGGCCGTCGCCGAGCACCAGGCGAACATCAAGCAGCTCGTGGAAGACGAGTTCAAGAAGCAGCTCGAGGCGCAGACGGAGGCCGAGGGGAAGACGCGGCGCCTGGGGCGGCTCGGCCTCGTCGTCATCGCGGTGGGCTGCTTCGTCGTCGCGGTGTGGGCCCGCTCCTTCTGTGTCTCGCTCACGCTGGTGACCACGGCGGTGGCGTTGATCGTCTTCGCGCTGCCGCACGAGGCCCGGGCCGTGCTGGGCACGCACGTGCGCTGGCGCCGCTTCTGAGCGGCTCGCGACTCAGAGCTCAGGCAACCGGCCGTCGAGGACGATGCGGCGCTCGAGGACGCCCTCGAACGGCTTGCGCCTCGCGATGAGGTGCAGCCGCTCGCACTCTGCCCAGACCAGCGGGCCGAGGAGCTGCCAGTTCGGCGGGTCGACGACGGTGAGCCGCAGCTGGCCGAGCGTGAAGCCCATCGGCGCGGCGCCCTTCGCCGGCGTCACTGCCTCGACTGCGCGAGGAAGGGCGCTCCGCAGCGCCGCGACGAACCGGGGCTCGAGCTTCGTGTCGGCGGTAGGCCCGATGAGAATCGCGAAGCCGTCGGTGTGGGTGCGGACGATCTTCGCCCGGGGCACGAGCTCTTTCATCGTCGCCACCATCGCCTTGAGCGCGAGGTCACCAGCGGGAAAGCCGTGGTGCATGTTGAAGACGGTGAGCTCGCGCGGGTCGATGACGATCGCCTCGAGCACCCAGCCGTCGGCGTGGCCGTGCGTGGACAGGTCGTACTCCTCCTTGAGGAGGGTGCCCTGATTGAGCGCCAGCGCCTGGAACGCGCCGGTCGGGTCCGGGTGGCCAGCGCGGTGCAGCTCGGCGTCGACGAGCTGATCGACGAGCCACGTGGGGGCGTCGGGCCGGCCGGCGGCACGCGGGAAGAGGTGCCGCAGGGCGCGTTCGCTCTGCTCTGAGATGGTGAAGGACATGACGCGCTCGTCTACACCGCAACCACTACGGGCGGGTGGTGAAGGCGTTCCCACCGCTGCCCACGCCGAGCAGGCCGCAGCGATCGGCCCCACGCACGCGGGCGATGTGGCCGGTGGGGGGCGTCGCGGGACCGAACGACGTCCACGCGCTTCCGTCCCAGTACGCCAGGCCGACGCGGCCGCGACTCGGGTCGTGCCCCACCGCATAGACCTCGTTCGCTTCGAACACCTTGAGCCCGTACACGTCGATGGGGGGCGCGGTGCGGTAGGCCCATGCCGTTCCGTTGAACTCGACGAAGGCCAGACCCGCGGCGAAGCCCAGCGACGGACTCGGGACGTCCACCGCGAAGAGGTTCGTCCCGCCATTGCTGTTGCTGAACAGCGCGTCCCAGTTGGTCGATGTGGGGTTGTACGTCCACAAACGGTTCCGCATCTGAACGGAGTGGTCCCAGCCGCACGCCCAGGCTTCTGAGGATGAGGGGCCGCTGAGTTCCCACAGCTGGGCACCACCGGGAGAGGCCGTGTCGAGCAGGCCACCGTCGGGCCGGAATCGTTGAATCGCGACCCCTGAGGCCGAGAACCCTCCGACGAAGATGAAGTCGCTGAAGGCGCGCACGGCCATCGCCTGCCAGCCGGCGCCGGGCCCCGACGAGACGACGGTGCACTGCCCTGCTGCAGACCACTGCAGCAGCTGCCCCTGCGAGGTGGCGATGAAGACGGCCTGATCCGACGATCGGACCGAGATGCCCATGAAGTCGGCGCCGAGGATCGCGCAGGACCCACCGCCGATGTTGGTGACGCCACCATCCGCGGGACGGTAGCGGGTGATGGAGCTCTGTTCCCCGACGAGGATGAAGTCGTCTCCGAAGCGCTGCAGGTCGTTCCAGGTGGTGTTTCCGATCGTGAAAAAGCGCACCGGACACCCGCCATCGAGCGGAGTACCGGAGCCTCCCGCCGAGCCTCCGGCCGCACCACCGGCCGAGCCTCCCGCGGCGGCACCACCAGCCGAGCCTCCCGCCGCACCACCGGCCGAGCCTCCCGCCGCACCACCGGCCGAGCCTCCCGCCGCACCACCCGCTGAGCCACCCGCCGCACCACCCGCCGCGCCACCAGCCGAGCCGCCCGCGGCACCACCGGCCAAGCCACCCGCCGCACCACCGGCCGAGCCACCCGCCGCGCCTCCCGCAGCACCACCAGCCGCACCACCGGCCGAGCCACCCGCCGAGCCACCCGCCGAGCCTCCCGCGGCGGCCCCACCCGCCGAGCCTCCCGCCGCACCACCCGCCGCGCCTCCCGCCGCACCACCGGCCGAGCCTCCCGCCGCACCACCGGCCGTCCCTCCTGCAGTCCCGCCCCCGCCACCCGTGCCTCCGTCGAACGGGCTCTGCCGCAGCGTGAGTCGGATGATCTGCACCTCGTCCACCTTGAAGGTGGCCCTGCCAGTCTCCACCGCTTCGGGCACAGCGCGACAATCGGCCCCGCGGTGCAGCGACGCGCGGACCTCCACGCTGTCGGTCCACTCGGGCTTGCGGACGATGCCGAGCGTGATGGAGCCCATCGAACCGCGTGAGGTGATGTCGACGTTGGTGGCCTCGAAGCGCTCTGGCTCGCTGCCCACCGACGCGAGGTCCACCGTGGCCACGCGGATGCACGCCGGCAGGCTGTCGACGCGCACGAAGTCGATCACCGCGCTGACGCCACCCTCGGTCTTCTGACCGCACGCAGACGCAAGTCCCACCAACACGAGGCCGAGGCGCAACCGCTCCATGACGTCCCAGTCTACGCCTTTGCGAACACCGTTCCGCAACGCCCGGGCTCGAGCGCCTCGTCGAGGATGGCCGTCTCGACCGACAGCCCGACGATGTGGATGGCGTCGATGCCCTCGTCCAGCATCGCGAGGCTCTCCTCGACCTTGGGGATCATGCCGCCCTGGATGACCCCCGCGGCGATCTGCGCCTTCGCCTCCGAGGGAGTCAGCCTCGAGATTCGCGTCGCCGGGTCGTTCTTGTCCCGCAGGACGCCGGGCACGTTCGACACGATCAAGAGCTTCGCCGCGCGGAGCTTGCCCGCGACCCGGGTCGCGACGGTGTCGGCGTTCACGTTGAACACCCGGCCGTGCACGTCGCCAGCGAGAGAGCCGAGCGCGACGACGACCCCACGCTCCGACAGCGTCTCGAGCAGCGTCACGTTCACCGCCGCGATGTCGCCCACCAGCCCATAGTCCACCGGGCCCTCGACGCCCGCGACGGCGACCGGAGGCCGCCTGCTCGCGTCCACGAGACCGGCAGACACGCCTGTCGTGCAGAGCGCCGGCACGCCCGCCAGGCGGAGCGCGCTCGCGACGTTCACCGACACCTGCCCGGCGAGCGTCATCTTCATCACCTCGAGCGTCGCCTCGTCCGTCACGCGCTGACCCGCCACCTGCTTCGTCTCGAGCCCGAGCTTCTTCGCGAGCTCGGTGGCCTGCGGGCCGCCGCCGTGCACCACGCAGACCTTGATGCCGGCGTCGAGGAACGCGCGCACCGCGCTCCCGACGGTGCGGGACAGGCGCGCGACGTCCTGCGCCAGCTCTCCACCAATCTTCACGACGAACCAGCGGTCCCGAAACGAAGCGAGGTCAGCCACGGCGGGCCGCCTACCACCTTCCCGCGCCGATCAGAACGAGATGCCTGGCCACGACGGCAGAGGGCCGTCGGCCTTCTGCGGCAGCAGGACCGCGAGCGGGTACGTGCACGACTGCCCCATCAGGATGCCGGCGGGCCGATGGTTGCCGCTCGAACGGATGCCGCCGAAGGGCAGCCGGCCGCTCGCCCCCGCGCTCGAGCGGTTCCAGTGCAGGACGCCGACGCGCACCTCGTCGACGCAGCGCTCGAACACCTCCTTCGACTGGGTGAAGACCGCGGCCGAGAGCCCGAACTCCGTGTCGTTCGCCACGTCGATGGCCTGCTCGAGCGAGTCCACCGTCACCACCGCGAGGTCAGGCGCAAACAGCTCGGTGTCGGTGTAGCCCTCGAGCCGCGTGACGCCGGCCTTCGCCACGTGAACGGCCGGGCGGACGAAGAAGCCCTCTCGCCCGGCGACGTCCACGACGCCACCCGGCGCGACCGGCTCGAAGCCTGCCTGCACCGCGCGCGCCTGCGCGGCGAGGAGCCGCTGCCGGGTCGCCTCCGAGATGACCGGCCCCATGAACACGCCGTCGTCGAAGACGTGGCCGACCTTCACCGACCTCGCGGCGGCGGCCAGCCGCTCGACGAGCCTTCGCGCGATGCCCTTCGTCACGATGACGCGCGAGGTGGCCGTGCAGCGCTGCCCGGCGGTGGCGAAGCCCGAGAAGGCGAGCTCTCTCACCGTGCGCTCGAGGTCGCAGTCGTCCAGCACCAGGCTCGCGTTCTTCCCCCCGAGCTCGAGGGCCACCAGCAGCCCGGGCCGGTGCGCGTTGGCGGCCACGATGCGCTGCCCGACGGGCGCCGAGCCGGTGAAGAGAATCGCGTCGATGCCCGGGTGCGTGACGAGCTTCTCGGCCGTCGCGACCCCTCCCTGGACGAGGCTGAAGACGCCCGGGGGAACGCCAGCCGCCTCGAGGCACTTCGCCATCAGCACCGCGGTGCCGGCGCCCTTGTCCGATGGCTTGAACACCACCGTGTTGCCCATCAGCAGCGCTGGCACGAGCTGGCCGTTGGGCAGGTGGCCGGGGAAGTTGAAGGGCCCGATGACGACCGCGACGCCGTGCGGCCGGTGCACGATGGCGCCGGGCAGGTCGTCAATCGAGACGTCCTTCACGTACGCCGCGCCTTCGCCGAGCGAGACGTCCACCTTGCTCACCATCGCCGAGACTTCGGTCTTCGCTTCCCACAGCGGCTTGCCGATCTCCCGTGCGATGCAGCGGGCGAGCTCGTCGGCGTGCGCCTTGAGCGCGCTCTGATACCGCCGCAGCAGGTCGGCGCGCGCGCTCAGCCCCAGCTTGCGCCAGGCCGGAAAGGCGGCGCGCGCATCGGCGACCGCCTCGTCCACGTGCGCGAGCGCCCACGGGTGACGCCCGACGACGTCGGCCTGGTCGGCCGGACTGCGAAGCTCGATGACACCGTCGGGGGTGGTGGGCGTGACGAAGCGCCCACCGAGGAAGTCGGAGGACATGCCGCTTCCTATCCCAGCGGCGAAGCCGTCACTTCTTCTTCTCGTCCTTCGGCTGCTCAGGCTCGGCGTCGGGTACGGGCTTGGGCTTCTTCTTGCCGGCTGGCGCCGCGGTCGTCGTGACGCCAGTGGCCGGCGGCGCCGAAGCGTCTCCAGAGGCAGGCGGGGGGGCTGGCGCTGGGGCTGGGGCCTGGGCAAACCCGGGCAGGGCGAGGACGGACAGCGCGAGAGCGATGGCTTTCATGGACGAGGCCTCGAAGTGGGGTGCGACAGCGACATCGACGGAGTGGCCGAAAACTCATTCAGCCCGGCATTCGCGGGTATCCTGCCGGAAACCATGGGCTCTTCCGACCTCCTTTCTCGTGTCGAAGCGTGCGCCGCGACCATTCGGCAGAGAGTGCCCGGCTTCGCGCCGAAGGTGGGCCTCATCCTCGGCAGCGGCCTGGGCGCCTTCGCGGACAGCCTGACGAAGAGCGTGTCGATTCCGTACGCCGACCTGCCCGACTTCCCCCGCTCGTCGGTGGCAGGTCACGCCGGGAAGCTGGTGCTCGGCTTCCACGAAGGCACGCTGCCGGTCGTCACGATGCAGGGCCGCGTCCACTCCTACGAGGGGTATGCGCCGTGGCAGGTCGGCTTCCCCGCGCGGGTGCTGTGCCGGCTCGGCATCAAGGCGCTCGTCGTCACCAACGCGGCGGGCGGCATCAACACCGGCTTCGCGGTGGGCGACCTGATGGCCATCACCGACCATCTCAACCTCTCCGGCTCCAACCCGCTGGTCGGACCAAACGACGAGGTGCTGGGGCCCCGCTTCCCCGACATGAGCCACGCGTACGACCCGGGCTTCCTCGACCTCCTGCGCGCCGCCGCGAAGGCCGAGCAGGTGCCGCTGCGCGAAGGCGTCTACGTCAGCCTGTCCGGGCCGAGCTACGAGACGCCGGCCGAGATCCGCATGCTGCGCACCCTCGGCGCGGACGCGGTGGGCATGAGCACCGTGCCCGAGGTCATCGTCGCCGCGCACATGGGCGTGAAGGTGACGGGCATCTCGTGCATCACCAACCTCGCCGCCGGCCTGTCGAAGCAGAAGCTGAGCCACGCCGAGGTCTCCGAGACCGCTGACCGCGTGAAGGACGTCTTCTCGCGCCTCCTCACGCGCTTCTTGTCGAACCTGGGCAAGTCGCTCTAAGCGCGCCTCGTCTTCACCGAAGGGACTGACTCCATGGCCGACAAGAAGAAGCTCGAGCTGCTCAAGAAGGCGCTGGGCGACGAGCGCCGCGATTCGCCCCGCGTTCCGATGACCTTCCTCTTGCGCGACATCGCGAACCCGAAGGGCGGCTGGGAGGAGCGCCACGGCGATCTCTCCATCGGCGGCATCGCCTGGCGTGGCAAGACGCCGCCGCACGGCACCACGGTTGATGTTCGCTTCCGCCTCATGGGCATCCCGCGGGAGATCCACTGCAAGGGCGAGATCATTCGCGTGGTGGACCAGGGGCAGACCATCGAGTTCCGGGTGCGCTTCACGGAGCTCGACGTGAACTCCGAGCTGGCGATCGCGAAGTACCTCGACGACTGGATCGAGACGAACGCCTGAGACACCGCGCGCTGCGGTGCTGGAGTCGGCGCAACTCGAGCGAGCTTTGAACATGGCGACAGAGGTCGGGACCCTCATCGGAGGCGCTGGCATCAGCGGGCTGGCGACGGCGGCGGCGGCGGGGCGCGGCAGCGACGTACTCGTCCTCGAGCGCGACGCCGAGCCGGGCGGCTACTGCAAGACGGTGAAGCAGGACGGGTTCGTCTGGGACTACTCGGGCCACTTCTTCCACTTCAAGCACCCGGAGATCGAGGCGTGGCTCAAGGCGCGCATGCCCGGGCAGGTCGTGCGCACCGTGCAGAAGAAGTCGTCGATCTCGTACGCGAAGCGCCTGGTGGACTTTCCGTTTCAGAAGAACATCCACCAGCTGCCGCAGCAGGACTTCATCGACTGTCTGCACGACCTGTACTTCGCGCGGCTGCCGGGCGCGCCGCCGCAGCCCGAGACGAACTTCAAGGAGATGCTGTACGCGCGCTTCGGCCGCTCCATCGCCGAGAAGTTCCTCATCCCCTACAACGAGAAGCTGTACGCGACCGACCTCGCTACGCTCGACCGCGACGCGATGGGCCGCTTCTTCCCGCACGCGGACGTCGCCGACATCATCCGCAACATGCGGCAGCCCGATAACGCGACCTACAACGCCACCTTCACGTACCCCGAGGGTGGGGCCATCGAGTACGTGAACGCGCTCCTGCGTGAGCTCGACCCGGCGGCCCTCAAGCTCGGCGAGGCCCTCACCGGCATTGACCTCGACGCGCGCATCGCCCGCACCACGAAGGGCGAGTACCGGTACCAGCGGCTCGTGTCGTCGGCGCCCTTCCCGAAGCTGCTCGAGCTGTGCGGCGTGCCGTTCGACGCCTCGACGTTCACCTGGAACCAGGTGCTCGTGTTCAACCTCGGCTTCGACGCGAAGGGGCCAGGGGACCTGCACTGGCTCTACGTGCCCGACCGCGCGCGCTCGTTCTACCGGGTGGGCTTCTACGACAACATCTTCGACAGCCCGCGCATGAGCCTCTACGTCGAGCTCGGCTTCCCGAGCGGCGCGCGCATCGACATTGGCGCGGAGCGCACCCGGGTGCTGCAGCACCTTCGCGACGAGGGCCTCGTCACCACGCAGCGGCTCGTCTCGGAGCACTCGGTGGTGATGAACCCGGCGTACGTGCACATCACGCAGCGGTCGCTCGTCGAGGTCGCGCGGCTCAAGGCCGAGCTCGCCGCGAAGGGCGTGCACAGCATCGGGCGCTACGGCGGGTGGACGTATTGCAGCATCGAGGACAACATCGTCGAGGCGCGCGCGCTGATGACATCGCTGGGGCTCGCGAAGGCGTGGCCCTGGCCGTCGAAGGGCTGACGTGCGCGTCGCGATCCTCGTCACCTTCTTCGTCTCGTACGTCGGCATCACCGCGCGCCGGCTGCGGTGGCTTCCGGTGGGGCGGCCCGCGATGGCCCTCATCGGCGCCACCGTGTGCGTGGCGCTCGGGGCGTGGGCGGGGCCTCCCTTCCTCGGCGTCGACGACGCGCTGAAGGCGGTCGAGCTGCACACGCTGTCGCTGCTGCTGGGCATGATGGTGGTGGCGGCCGGGCTCGGCGAAGCGGGCTTCTTTGCGTGGGCGACCGGGTGGCTGTCGGGGCGCGTGCGCTCGCGGTCGGCGCTCTTGTGGGCGGTGACGCTCGGCTGCGGTCTCTTGTCGGCGGCGCTGGTGAACGACGCCGTGTGCCTGCTGGCGACGCCCCTCGTGGTGCAGCTCGCGAGGACGGCGCGCGCGCAGGTGAAGCCGTTCCTCTTCGCCGTCGCCATGGGCAGCAACGCCGGCTCGGCGCTCACGCTCGCCGGCAACCCGCAGAACATGCTCGTCGGGAAGCTGTCGGGGCTCAGCTACCGCGGCTACCTCGGCGACGTGGCCCTGCCGGTGCTGGCGGCGCTGGTGCTGACCGCCGGGCTCCTGCACCTGTTCTTCCGGAAGGCGCTCGCCGAAGAGGCCCCTGCCACGGAAGCAGCGGCCGCGAGCTCCATCGACCGTCCGCTGCTCGTCGCCTGTGTCGTCGGCCTCGTCGGCGCGGTGGGGGCGAACCTGCTCGGCGCGCCGCTGGCGTTGTCGGCCCTCGCGGCGGGCACCCTGACGCTCATCGTCGCGGGGCTGCGGGCCGAGAAGCTGCTCGCGATGGTGGACTGGAGCGTGCTGCTCTTCTTCGCCGGCCTCTTCGTGCTCGTGGCGGCGCTGCAGCGCACCGACTACCCGCAGGCGTGGGTGGTCGCGACCGAGTCCGTGCTGGGGCACGGCTCCCTCGTGCTCACGGCCGTGCTGGCCGTGGGCTCGCAGATCGTCAGCAACGTACCGCTCATCCTCCTGCTCGAGCCGTGGATCCGCTCGTTCCCCGACCCGGGCCACGCCTGGACGGTGACCGCCCTCGTCTCGACCCTCGCCGGCAACCTCACGCTCCTCGGCTCGGTGGCGAACATCATCGTGCTGGAGCGCGCGAAGGAGCGCCTCGGCTTCTTCGAGTACGCGAAGATCGGCGTGCCCATCACGGTGGCGTCGACGGGCGTCGCGCTCGCGCTGCTCGAGCTGCTCCGGTGAGGCGCTCGCCCGCACGCCTTCTCTCCTGGGGCTCGGTCGCCTCACCGGCTCTCCCGGCAGAGCGGCCTCCTCCGCGTGGGAGAGCTGAGACAACTGCGCGAACGCAGTTTCCCTCTTCGATCGAGCCCTCGGCGTCGCCATGCAGCCAGCGCTCACCAGGCGCATCATGTGGGGAGTCGCCGGCGTCACCCGGCCGCGGATCGCGGCGTGCGCTTCCCGGTCGGGCACACCTCGAGGCAGCGCGCGCAGGCGCGGCACTGGCCCAGGTCCACCAGCCCACGCAGGTGCGGCTCCTGCGGACACAGCAGCACGCACGACATGCAGTCCTCACAGCCACCGCCACCGAAGCGGGGGCGCAGCTCGAGCGGCGCGTTGGTGCGCAGCGCGGTGATGATGACGCGCGGGCCGAACACGGGGTGCACCAGCAGGCCGAAGGGGCTGCGGTTTCCGAGCCCGGCGCGCTCCGCGAGCGCGGGCAGGTTCACCTTCGGCGAGAGTGGGTCGAGCGGCTCGGCCGTGGAGCCGTCGCGCCGGAGAATGCGCGCGAGCTGCGCCAGGAACGTCTTCGCCCTCGAGAAGGCCACCGGGTCGAAGCCCGTCGTGCGCCAGCGGTGGACGAAGACGACCAGCCCGTCGGCCACGCCAGCGTCGTCGGCCTCCCGTGCGATGAAGTCTGATGCCGAGCCGGGCGGTGTGCGGCGGCGCAGGAACGGCGCCTGGAGGAGCTCGCCGGGGGCCTTCGTGAGCAGCAGCAGCCCCGGCATCAGGGTGCCGAAGAAGCGGATCCGCTCCTCGTCGGTGGAAGCGGCCTTGAAGTCGATGTGCGGCCGCGTCGGGAGCCGTGGGTTCGGTCTGCGCGCCATGGCCCTTCGAGCCCCTCGTCCCCACGGGAGGTTCAACGCGGGCGGAACCGCTGAGCGCAGGCGGGGCCGAGTCGGGTAATGTCGCTGGCTCATGTGCACCTCGGCCGTCCGCGGGCTGACGCTCGCGTTCCTCGTCTTCGCAGGGTGCCGGCAGTCCTCGGTGAAGCAGGTCGAGCCCGAGCTGGGCCTCGGCGCCCCCACGCTGGACTTCGGAGTGCGGAAGGTGGGCGTGGAGGCCACCGCCAGCGTCGAGCTGCTCGCGCGCACCCAGGCCGACGTCACGCTGGCGGCTACGCTCGCGGGCGACCCGGACTTCGTGGTGAGCCCGCCCCCGTCGCTCGCCGGGCTCGAGGTGCTGCCTCTCTCGGTGCGCTTCACGCCCGTCCGCACCGGCCCCCGCTCGGCGGTGCTGACGCTCACCTCGAACGACCCGCGCAACCCATCCCAGACACTCACCCTCTCCGGCGTCGGCGCCGAGCCTCAGCTCGAGGTGACGGCCGGCTGTGACGCCGGCGCCTCGTGCACCGCCGTCGTCACCGCCTCGCCCCTCGCCATCGACTTCGGCGAGGAGCCACTGCTGCGCCGGCTGCCGCTCGAGGTCGCCGCCCTGCCCTTCGTCACGGTGCGCAACACCGGCGAGGTGCCCGCGACCGTCGGCGCGGCGGTGAGCGGCCCACACGCGATGGCCTTCATGCCCGTGACGGCGCTGCCGATGGAGCTCGGGCCCGGCGCCTCGGCCACCCTGCCCCTGCGCTTCGTGCCGCCGCAGCAGGCGAGCACGCCCTTCACCGCTACCCTCGAGGTGACGAGCGACGCGCCCGCCACGAGGACGACTCGCGTGGCGCTCACCGGACGCGCGCGCCCGAACCTGCCCCCGCGCGTGTGCCTCAACGTGAGCGAGGTGCTGCCGCCCGGCGGGCTCCTGGTGTCGTACGGGGCCGAGGCCGACTGGGCGCCGCTCCGGGCCCCGCCTGCGGGCGGGTACGACTTCACGACGACGCGACCGATTCCCCCACGGGCCGTCATCACCCTGAGCGCGCACTCGCCCGGCCCCGCCCAGGCCTGCACGAGCGACCCGGAGGACGGCCGCATTCTGCTCACCTACCAGTGGACGAACGTGTCGTGGCCGGCAGGGGCGCCCGCGCCCGCGCTCGCCGGCGACCAGGGCCCGCTCCTGCGCCTCGCCGCGGTCGCCACCGGCGACTACGTGGTGCGCCTCGAGGTGCGCGACGCCCAGGGCAACGCGTCGTCGACGACGGCGAGGTTCCGCGTCGAGGTGCGCAACGACCTCGTGGTGCAGCTCTCGTGGAGCGGCGACGGCGGCAACCAGGGCGCCGACCTCGACCTGCACCTCGTGCGGCCGGGAGGGGCCCCCTTCGGCGCGCGCTCCTCCGGCGGCGCCGTGGTGTCCGATGACGTGAGCGGCTTCACGGTGAGCGGCGCGCTGCTCGACGCCGGGCTGTCGCTCGACTGGGGCCTGCCCGGCTCCGCCGACGACCCGCGCCTCAACGTCGATGACTCCGGTGACGGGCCCCTCGTCGAGAACGTCTCGCTCGACGGGCCGGCCAACGGCTGCACCGCGAGCCCCTGCCGCTACGGCGTCTTCGTGCACGCCTTCCGCGACGCGCGCGCGCTGGCGGTGGCGCCGGCGTGCACGGTGGCCGGCTGCCTCGACGGCGAGGCGTGTGGCTGCGCCGCCGACGCGCGGTGCGTCGCCGACGCCGCGCCCAGGGACGGCGGAGCGAGCGGCGCGGGCCACTGCCGCCCGGCCGTCGACGTCGAGGTGCGCGTCTTCGTCCGCGGCGCGGCCGTGGCCACGCTGCCGGTGAGCCCCGACGCGCTCCGCCTCGCCGCCCCCTGCCACCTCGTGCACGTCGCCGACGTGGACTGGCCGCTCGGCGCGAGCGACGCCGGCGTCGTCGTTCGCCCCGTCGCCATGCCCACGCCGCGGCGCTTCGGCTGGCGGCCAGCCGGCCCGGCCCCGTCGCTCGCCTGCGCGCCCAACACCCGGCTCACGCTGCCCGCCGGCCAGTCGCCCTGGTTCTCCGAGGAGCCCCGATGAGACGCCTGCCCTTGAGCCTCGCGCTCCTCACGCTCGCCGCCTGTCCCACCCGCCCCGTCGAGCCACCCCAGACGGGCTGCCGCACGTCCGGCTGCCCCGAGGGGAGCGCCTGCGTCGGCGACGTGTGCGAGCTCGTCATGACGCACGCCGACGGCGGCGCCATCTGCGAGCGCGACGAGGACTGCCCCCAGGGCCAGGCGTGCGTGCGCAGCACCGGCGCCTGCGTGCCGGCGAGCGAGACGGACGGCGGCGCGCCGACGCTCGACGCGGGCCTCGACCCGGACCTGTGCCGCGAGGGCACCACCGAGCCGTGCGGCGAGTCGAAGATCGGCCAGTGCCGCCTGGGCGTGCGCCGCTGCCTTTCGGGCGACGCGGGGGTGTTCCGCTTCGGTGGCTGCGAGGGCGCCGTGGGTCCCTCGGCCGAGCAGTGCAACGGCCTCGACGACGACTGCGACGGCGACGTCGACGAGGGCTTCGGCGCGGCCTCCTGCGGCCTCGGCGCCTGCGCGCGCACCGTCACCACCTGCGAGGCGGGCGTGCCGCGCGCCTGCACCCCCGGCACGCCGATGGCCGAGACCTGCAACGGCCTCGACGACGACTGCGACGGCGACACCGACGAGGATCAGCCGATGCTGTCCTGCGGCGTCGGGGAGTGCCGGCGCATGCTCGCCTCGTGCGCCGGCGGCGCGCCCCAGACCTGCACCGCCGGCACGCCGGTGGCCGAGCGCTGCGACGGGCTCGACAACGACTGCGACGGCACCGTCGACAACGGCTTCATGTCGGCCACCTGCGGCGTGGGCGTCTGCCTGCGTACGGTGCCCACCTGCGTCAACGGGGCCCCTCAGACGTGCCAGCCGGGCCCCATGGGCACCGAGTCGTGCAACCAGCTCGACGACGACTGCGACGGCACCATCGACGAGGGCTGCTCGTGCACGCCGAACGCGAGCCGCCCGTGCTACTCGGGCCCGCCTACGACCCAGGGCGTCGGCCGCTGCCGCGCGGGCACCCAGACGTGCAGCGCCGGCGGGCAGTGGGGCAGCTGCGCGGGCGAGGTGCTGCCCGGCACCGAGAGCTGCAACGCCATCGACGACGACTGCAACGGTTCCGCTGACGACGGGCTCGGCACCACCTCGTGCGGCGTGGGCGCGTGCCGGCGCACCGTCAACGCCTGCGTCAACGGCGTGGGGCAGGCGTGCACCGCCGGCATGCCGGTGGCCGAGACCTGCAATAACGTCGATGACGACTGCAACAACTCCGTCGACGACGGGCTGGGCATGACGAGCTGTGGCGCGGGCGACTGCCTGCGCAGCGTGCCCGCCTGCGTGGCCGGCGTCGTGCAGACCTGCACCCCTGGCATGGGCACGACCGAGGTCTGCGACGGCCGCGACAACAACTGCAACGGCGCCACAGACGAGACGTTCCCTCAGTCGGGCATGAGCTGCATGACCGGCCTCGCCGGCCCGTGCGGCACCGGGGCCTCGCGCTGCATGGGCGGCCTCTTGTCGTGCCAGCAGACGGTGATGCCCATCGCCGAGGTCTGCGGCAATGGCATCGACGAGAACTGCAACGGCATCGTCGATGACGGCATGGGCTGCTGCACCAACATGACGGACAACGACACCGACGGCGTGCCGGCCTGCAACGACTGCAACGACAACGACGGCAGCATCAAGCCCGGGGCGACCGAGATCTGCGACGGCAAGGACAACGACTGCGACGGCCTCACCGACGAGGGCTTCGACACCGACATGGACGGCTTCACCCGCTGCGGCACGCGCGTGGGCGGCGGCATCGACCCGGTGCGCGTCGACTGCAACGACATGAACGCCTTCGTCTTCCCGCTGAAGGTGACCGACTGCGGCGCCGCGGCGACGCCCGCCACGCCCAACGCCGTCGACGACAACTGCAACGGCCTCGTCGACGAGACGTGCGGCTGCCGCAACCAGGACCGCGACGGCGACGGCGTCACCGACTGCCAGGGCGACTGCAACGACAACGACAACACCATCGCCCCGGGGCGCCCCGAGCTCTGCGACGGCAAGGACAACGACTGCAACGCGGCTACGGTGCAGAACTGCGGCGTCTCGCAGAACTGCGGCCGGCGTCAGGGCAGCTCGTGGACGCCGTGGCCGACGGGCACCGACGCCTGCCGCGCCGACCTCGTCTGCGTCTCGAACGTGTCCACCGGCGAGCTCACCTGCGGCAGCTTCTGCAACCAGACGACGGGTACGGGCCTGGGCGACAGCTGCGCCGCGGGCGAGGGGTGCCTGCGCAACCTCGTCGACTCCGACAACCTGCACCTGTGCAGCGTGGTGCAGGTGGGCGCGGGCACCACCGGCTCGGCATGCACGCTGTCGTCGCAGTGCCGCAGCGGCGACTGCCTCACCACCGACGGGCCCACCGACTACTGCAGCGACAAGTGCACGCACGAGGCGGGCTGCTCGGCGAACACGAGCTGCGTCGTGCAGGAGTCGCCGCTCACCTCGGGCCCCTTCGTCATCGGCAACTACCTGTGGAGCTTCTGCCGGCTCGACTCGAACCTCACCGCGACGCGCACGAAGGGGCAGAGCTGCTCGGCCACGACGCCGTGCCGCGCGGGCGCCGCCGCCTGCCACAACGGCGCCTGCATCGAGCCATGCTGCGACCACGCGGACTGCGGCGCCGGGTACAGCTGCAGCGTCAACGGGCCCACGCGCACCACCGGGTACCAGACGTCGACGATGGAGAGCATCCTCTCGGTGATGCCGTCGTGCCTCGCCTCGGGCGCCGCCAACAAGGTGTCAGGCCAGGCCTGCGCGACGTCGGCCGAGTGCCGAAGCGGCATCTGTGACAACACGCGGGGCATCTGCGTCGACCTCTGCTGCAACGACACCTCGTGTCCCAACGGCACGACGTGCGAGCCGGTGCTGCTGAAGCTCTCGACCGGCCCGGTGACAACGGCGCGCGCGTGCGTGTTCGCGCCGGTGCCTGCGCGCGTCATTCAGCGCTGACGGCGGTCGCCGCCGAGCGCGAGGCGCAGGGCGTGGGGCGACGGCGCGCCCGAACGGTCGGCGCGATGAGATTCTCGCGCGGCGGGAACGGGACTGGGCCGACCGCCCGGTCTCTGCGTGTGGACGCGGGCTCGCGTACTCAACCCCGCGAAGGCCTGTGAGTGAGGCCGCCGGCATCGTTCCTGCTCTGCACGACGCGCAGGGGACACCGATGACGTCGCGCAGCTCGAGGTACCAGTCTCACCACGACAGCCTGTTCCGGGCGGCCTTCTCGCGCCCCGAGGCGCTGCGCACCGAGGCCACCGCGCTGCTCGACCCGGGCCTCGTGCGCAGCCTCGACCTCTCGCGCGCCGAGGTGCTGCAGACGCGCTTCGTCGATGAGTCCCTCGGCGCATCCGAGAGCGACGCGACCTTCCGCGTCCCGCACCACGGCCGCCCGACGTTCTTCTACGTGCTGCTCGAGCACCAGCGCCGCAACGACGCGCTCATGCCCTGGCGCCTCCTGCGCTACATGACGAACGTGTGGATGACGCTGCTGGGCCGCGAGCCCGCCGTCACCCGCCTGCCGATGCTGGTGCCGATGGTGTTGTCGAACGTTCCGGGCGGCTGGACGGGGCCCCGGCGGCTGCGCGACGTGCTCGACGTCGCGCCCGACGAGCACGCGCTGGTGGAGCGGCTCATGCCCGACTTCGAGTTCGTGCTCGACGACCTCGCCCTGCAGACGACCGACGCGCTGTACCGCCGCGACGGGCCGCCCTTCACCCGCTTCGCCCTGTGGATGCTCGCCGCCTCGTCCAATGCAGAGCGCGTGCTGGACGAGGCCTCGCGCTGGACCGACGTGGCCGCGCACCTGCGCGGGGAGGCCCCTGATGACCACCGCCGCGCCCTCTTGTATCTTCGGAGGACCGTGACGATGTCGGACAAGCAGTGGAAGAAGATCAGGAAGCTCTTCTGGATGGGGCCCGAGACCCGCGAGGTGACCCCCGAGGACATCGCCTACGCCGGCCTCGAAGAGGAGCGCGCAGCCGCCCGCGCGAAGGGCCTCGAGGAAGGGCGTGCAGCCGGACAGGCCCAGGGCCTTCAGAAGGGCCTCCAGAAGGGGCTCCAGCAGGGGCTCGAGGCGCAGCGCGCGCTGGTGAAGGACCTGCTGGTCGCCCGCTTCGGGAGGGTGCCGAAGACGGTCGCTGTGAGGTTGAAGAAGGCCGACGGGCACACGCTCCGCCGCTGCGCGAAGCGCATCATCACCGCAAAGCGCGCGAGCGACGTCTTCGCCTGACCGTCAGCGCCCCTCGCGCTTGTCGGAGAGCTCGCCCTTGAGGCCGGGCAGCGCGTTCGGCGGCAGCTTGCCCATGACGTACTGCACGGTGTCGTGGAGCGTCTCGTACGGGTCCCTCGCCGAGAACCCCAGCTCACGCTCGGCCTTCGCGGAGTCGCACCAGAACCAGTGCTCGCCCACCTCGACCTCCTGCGGGTCGAGCGTCACCCCGGTGCCACGCCACTTCGCGAGCGCCTCGAGGGCATAGGCGCCGAAGATGTTGAGCTCCTTCGGCAGCGTCACCCGGGGCGCGGGCACGCCGGTGAGGCGCTCGAGGCGCTTGAAGAAGTCGTGCATCGACAGGTTCACGCCCATGAGGTGCCGCCCGTACGGCTCGCCCTTCGTGAGCGCCGCCACCGCCGCCTGCGCCACGTCGCGCGCGTCGACGAAGCACATGCCCCCGCCCGGCATCGCGGGGATGTCGCGCTGCAGGAACTTCACCACCGTCCACGTCGAGCTGAGCCGATCGTCGCCCGGGCCCATGAGCAGCGACGGGTTCAGCACCACCAGCGGCAGGCCGTTCTTCTTGCAGAGCTCGAGGGTGAGCTTCTCCTCGTAGATCTTCGACATGTAGTACGGCCACCGGCCCACCACCTCGATGGGGTAGTCGTCGGCCTCGGTGCCCACGCGCTCGGTCTTCGAGACGGCGATGGTGCCCGACGTCGAGGCCAGCACCACGCGCGGCTTCTGGCCCGACGCGATGAGCTCCTTCAGCAGCTCGCGCGTCGCGTCGACGTGCAGCTCGTACATCTTCCGGCTGTCTTCGTTCTTGAACGAGACGAGGCCGGCGAGGTGCACGAGCGCGTCGATGCCTCCGACCGCCTGCTTCACGGCCGCCCGGTCCTTCAGGTCGGCCTGCAGGTACTCGACGCGGCCCGCCCACGCCGCCGGGGGCTTCGTGCGGCCGAGGCAGCGCACCTGGTGGCCCGCCTCGAGGAGCAACGGCACGAGGTGCGTGCCGAGGAACCCGGTGCCACCCGTCACGAGGATCTTCACGGCTTCGTCCTTTCGGCGCGCGACGGAATCGCCGGCAGCGGCAGCAGCTCGGGCCGCACCGCCCGGCCCTGCGAGAGCGCGCGCACCGACTCCTCGGCCAGCTTCGTCGCGATGCGGTAGCTCTCGCTCTTCGCCAGGCCCTTCGCCTTCGCGCGCAGGTCGTCGATGAGAATGGGAGGCCCGATGCGCACCTCGAGCTTCTCGAACTTCGGCCACCAGGCGCCCTTCGGCAGCGCGTCGAAGGTGCCCTTCAGGTACAGCGGCAGAATGTCGACGCCGAAGGTGAGCGCGAGGTAGCCCGTGGTGGGCTTGAACTCCATCAGCTCGCCGTTCGGCGACCGCGTGCCCTCGGGGAAGATGAGCAGGTTGAAGCCCTGGGTGAGCGACTCGCCCGCCAGCCGCAGCGACTCGCGCAGGCTGCCCTGCCGGTCCATGGGGATGAGGTTGGTGAAGTTCTCGAAGTAGGCCCGCTTCCACGAGGTGTCGAAGAAGTAGTCGCGCGCCGCGAGCGCCACCAGCCGCTCCCCCTGCTCGGCGAGCGCGATCTTGACGAGGCCCATGTCGAGGTGGCTCGCGTGGTTCGCGACGACGAGGAAGTTGCGGTTCTGGGGCACGAAGGCCTTGCCGGTCACCTCGACGTCGAACAGCCCGCCGTAGATCGACCGCTGCCCCAGGGTGAGGGCCTGGCGCCCCACCGCCGCGAGCGGCCCCGGCAGATCGAGCTCGAGCGCGTCGCTCTTCACCGGCGCCTCGGCGTCCTTCACCGAGAGCTCCTTCGCGCCCTTCGGCTTGCGGCCCGCGGCGGCCACCACCTTGCGGAGGTCGTCCACGGTCTGGATCTTCGTGAGGTCGCTGATGGCCGAGGTCGGCACGCCGGCCTGCTCGAGCGCGGTGCCCAGCTCGGTCAGCATGAGCGAGTCGAGCCCGAGGTCCACCTGCAGGCGCGAGTCGTTGCGGATCTCGGCGGCCGGCTTCTGCACGACGTCGGCGATGACCTGCACGAGCCAGTCGGTGCTCTCCTCGGCGGCGGCGTGCTTCGCCTTCTCGGCGGTGTGCACGAGCTTCTCGAGGCGCACGAGCTCCTTCACCACCTGCGGGCGCTTCACCTTGCGCGTCGAGGTGCGCGGCAGCTCGCCGTCCCAGAAGCGCAAGACCTTGATGCGGCGGAAGAAGGGCTCGTCGGCGGCGACGCGGCGGAAGTGCTCCTCGAGCTCCTTCTTCACCTCCTCGCGCGGGCGCTCCTTGTAGTCGGGCACGCAGAGGCAGGCGACCTTCTCGCCGCCGTGCTCGTCGGGCAGCCCCACCACCGAGAGCTCCTTCACGTGCGCGTGCGCGCCGTAGAGGTCCTCGAGCTCGTCCGGGTACACGTTCTTCCCGTTGGCGTCGATGATGACGTCCTTCTTGCGGCCGACCAGCGTCAGGTTGCCGTCACGGTCGAGCCGGCCGAGGTCGCCGGTGTGCAGCCAGCCGCTCTTCAGCACCGCGTCGGTCGACTCGCGGTCCTGGAAGTAGCCGGCCATCACGTTCGGGCCCTTCGCGATGACCTCGCCGATGCCGTCGGCGTCGGGCTCGTCGATGCGCAGCTCGATGCCCGGCAGCGCCTTGCCCACCGAGTTCGGCAGGCGCTTGTTGCCCGCGTTGGTGACGGTGAGCACCGGCGCCGCCTCGGTCAGGCCGTAGCCCTCGTTGAGCGTGAAGCCCAGCGCGTGGAAGGCCTTGTGCACGTCGTCGGAGAGCGCCGAGCCGCCGCTGATCATGAACTTCAGGCGGCCACCGAACTTCCGGTGCACCGGCCAGAAGAGCAGCTTGCCGAGGTTCAAGCCGCGGTGGTTGCGCAGCTCGGCGTTCACGCTCATCAGCACCTTGAGGCCCTCTTCGACGAGGCGCGGGCGGGCGGCGAACTCCTGCGTCACCTTCTTGTGGAAGAGCTGCCAGAGCGCAGGCACACCCACCATGCCGGTGATGTTGCCGCCCTCGAGCACGTCGCCGATGCGGTCGGCGGTCAGCTCGTCGAGGTACGAGATCTCGGCGCCCCGCGAGAACGGCGTGAGGAAGCCGGCCGAGAACTCGAAGGTGTGGTGCAGCGGCAGCACGGACAAGACGCCATCGCCGAGGCCGATGTCGAAGGCGCCAGCGAGCTTGGCGACGAGCGAGGTGAAGTTGCGGTGCGTCAGCACCACGCCCTTGGGCACGCCCGTGGTGCCCGAGGTGAAGATGAGCGAGGCGACGTCGTCGGGTGAGGCCGAGCGCTTCACGTTCCCCTGCCCGTCGGGCTTCGACGGATCTCCGGCCAGCGCCTCGGCGAGCAGCACCACCCGCGTCGCGAGGCCCGCGTCGGCGAGCGCCTTCTCGAGGCCGGTGCGCTTGCCGAGCAGCTCTTCGGAGACGAGCAGCACCTTCGCGTCGGCGCGGCGCGCGATGTTGACGAGCTCGGGCTCCGACAGCTCCTTGTCCACCGGCACGCAGGTGGCGCCCGCGCGCAGGATGCCGAAGAACGAGATGGGCCACTCGGGCCGGTTCTCGGACAGGAGCATGACGCGCTCTTGCGGCTTGAGGCCGTGGGCGAGCAGGAAGCTGCCGACGCGTCCGGCGTAGCGGTGCGCCTCGCCGAAGGTGAAGCGGCTCTCGTCGTCGCCCTCGTGGAAGCGGAAGGCCACGCGGTGGCGCCAGTCATGCACCGTCGCCTCGAACAGCTCGAGGAGGTCGCGGTACGCCGGGAGCACCTTGCGCTTCTGGGTCTCTTCGTCGAGGCCGGGGAAGACCCACTTCTCGAGCCCGGGGATGTGGGTCTCGAGGAAGTACTCGCGCCAGTCGATGGTCTCGGGGCTCCAGGCGATCTTCGCGCGATCGTGCGCAGGCATGTCCACGTAGAGCGAGCGGGTGTTGTCGCACCGGAAGACGAAGCGGTTCGACCAGATGAAGGGCAGGAAGAGGTCGACGATGAGGTTCAGCCGATCGGCGTCGTCGGCCACGTCCTCGAGCTTCTCCTTCGCCTGCTCGAGCATGGCGGTCAGCTTCGGCGCGCCCCAGGTGGGCTTCTGCTCGTCGATGAACTTCGAGAGCCAGCGCGCGCTCTTCGTGATCATCGGCGTCGAGAGCGAGTCGAAGCGCAGCTTCGAGGTGGCGGTGGCCTCGTTCCGGCTCTTGAGCTCGTTGAGCCACGAGTTGCCGCTCTTCTTCTGACGCCAATGCTCGCGGGTGTAGAGGCCGACGAGCTCGGTGGAGCGGGCCGCGATGAAGGGCGAGGTGTCGCCGGTGGCCTGTTGGTAGACGCGGCGCTCGGCGGTGCGCAGCTGCTGGGCGGTGATGGCGATGAGGCTGCCCGCGACCTGATCGACGGGGATCATGTCGAGGATCTTGTCGAACGCGGTCGGCAAGATGCTGCGGCTCTTCATGAGCGCGTAGATCATCGGCGCCGAGGTGGTGAAGCCCTCGTTCCAGCCGGGGAACGGGTAGCGCTGCGCCGACTCGACGATGCTGGGGCGGACGATGGCGTAGCGGAGGCCCGGCGTCTGCGCGATGACCTGCTCGCCGAGCGACTTCGTGTACGTGTAGGTGTTGGGCCAGCCCCAGTGCTTGGCGCGGTCCATGCCGGCCTCGACGAGGCGCATGGTGAGCCACAGCTTGCGCTCGCGGCCGACGGCGAGGCGCAGGGCCTTCTCGTCGGTGGCGTCACGGCCCTCGGACTCGAGGCGCTCGATGGCGCGGGTGCGGAACTCGCTGGCCAGCGCCTTGTCATCGGCCTGCTCGCGCAGGCGCGCGACGGTCTTCTCGCAGTCGGCGAGCTCCTGCTCGATGGAGAAGTCGCGCCCGTCGAGCTCGCCGCGGCGGGGGAAGTAGCCGACGACGTCTTCGTCTTCGAAGACGAGGCCCGAGCGGTTGCCCGCGACGAACGCGGTGGACATGTGCACGAGCGGCACGTCCCAGAAGAGGCACGCCTCGACGAGGTACTTCACGCCGTGGGTGTTGACGTTGAGGCCGACCTCGAGCGACGGGTTGAACGAGACGAGGCCCGCGCAGTTGATGACGACGTCGATCTTCCCCTTGAGCGCCCGCGCGGGCGCCTCGTCCATGCCCATCCACGGGTCGGTGATGTCGCCGTCGAGGATGGTGCACTTCGTCTGCAGCCACGCGATGGACTCGGCCTCGCCGCCGAACTTCGTGCGCAGCGGCTCGAAGGGCTCGCTGGTGGCGACCTTGTCGTAGAAGCGCGTCTTCGCGTCCTTCGAGCTGCCCTTGCGGACGAGCACGTACACGTGGGCGAGCTCGTCGCCGTAGTGGTGCAGCAGCATCGACAGCGACACCTTGCCGACGAAGCCCGTGGCGCCGGCGAAGAGCACGCGCTTGCCGGTGAGGGTCTTCGTGACGTCGAGGGGGCCCAGTGGGGAGGACGGTGCGGCCATGGGGCGTGCGTGTAGCAGATGGACGGGCCCTGAGAACCGGATCGCGCGGGGACCGTGACCGAACGGTCAGCGGAGGGCTCAGGCGAGCGGGTGGCGGGTGCGCAGGCCCTTGAAGCGCTGGAAGTCGGCGTCGGCAGTGAGCCACTCGCAGCCGTGCTCGATGGCGAGGGCGGCGTGGTAGGCGTCGGCGACGAGCTTGCCGGTCGCGTGGCTCTCGCGGAGGAGCCGCTCGAAGATCTGGAAGTGCTCGAGGCCGGGGCGCAGCAGCCGGGCGTTGGGTTGGTCGACGAGCTCGGAGACGAACTCGAGGGCGGTGTCGAGGAGCGTGGGGCTCGTGAAGGCGCGCGGGTTGGTGACGACGCGCACGAAGCCCGAGAGGACGAGCTCCGACAGGCCGAAGGGCTCGTCGGCCTCGACGAGCCGAACGAGCGCAGCCGCATGGGCCGCGTGCTCTGGCGCGTCCGCTCGGTGAGCCAGCACGAGCACGTTGACGTCGGGCACCCTCATCGCCCGCCGCCGGAGGGCTCGGTCTGCTCGTCGAGGTGGCTCCAGGTGAAGCCGGGCCTCAAGCCGCCCTCGCCCGCGGTGATCAGCCTGAACGCGCGAGGCTTCTTCGTCGACGCTTCGTCGAGCTCCCGGCGGGCGGCGCGCTCGAGCCATTGGCTCACGGTGAGCCCGGCGTGCTCCGCGCGTGCGCGGACGCGGGCGAGGAGGCGCTTGTCGAGATCGACGGTGGTTCGCATGTCGTGATGATAGGCAGGCGCATCATGATGCGGTCAAGCTGCACCTGTGCATCATGACGCCGCGGCGCCTGATGCGCGGGCTTCCCACGCGACGGCGTGAGGCGCTCCTTGCCCTGGACTTGCCAGAGAGTTCGGCTCCGCGGCCTCCATGCGGACGAGCTCGACCTCGAGCTCGTCACCGACTTCACGACTGCCCGAAATGGAGGCTGGTGCGCCGAGGCTCTGCGGCTGGCGCAAGGTCGCGGTTCGTCGGTCGCGGCCCACCCGAGCGGCGGCTCGTACGCCTCACCCCCACGAGCGGACGGCCTGTGCGAGACTCCCGCCATGCGTGCGCAGCGCCCCTCCGGTCGTGCCCCGTGCAGTCCGGCATGGCTCCTCGTGCTGGTGGGAACGGTGGCGGCGCTGGCGCGCGCGGACGAGCTGCCGGTCGAGCTGCAGCTGGGCCAGAAGGCGCTGAGGGCGGGAGAGCTCGCCCGGCTCGAGAAGGCCGCCGGGCCGCTCGCCGAGCAGCCGCTCTACCGGGCGGACCTGACGGTGGACGTGGCGAACCGGAAGGTGGTGGGCCGGGTGGGGGTGACGTGGCACGTGAAGGGGGAGCCGCTCGACGAGGTGTACCTGCGCACGACGCCGAACGCGGCGCACCCTGAGGCGGTGACGCTCCTGAACGCGAGCGTGAACGGGCAGGCGGCGCTGCTGGAGCACCCCGACGCGACGCTGTGGCGGGTGAAGCTGCCGGTGGAGGCGGTGGCGGGCACGGCGGTGCAGCTCGAGGTGCGGGTCCAGGCGAAGGTGCCCACGGCGCCGGCGGAGCAGGAGCCGGCTGCGGACCACGGGGCGTTCGCGGCGGCAGCGGACTTCGTGTCGCTGGTGGGCGTGCTGCCGATGGTGCCCCCGGTGAAGGGGAATGGAGAGCTGTTCTCGCCGCCGTCGGGCATGGGGGACCTGTCGGCGTTCGAGCCGTCGTCCTTCATGGTGAGCGTGTCGGCGCCGAGGGGCTTCGCGGTGGTGATGCCGGGAGCGTCGCTGGGCGAGGTGCCGGAGCCGAGCGGCTGGGTGCGCTTCACGAGCGCCATCGTCGGCGCGCGCGACTTCCCCGTGTTCGTCGCGAAGGGGCTCGAGCGGCAGGCGGCCACTGCTGGCGACGTGGCGGTGGAGCTGTGGGCGAGGAAGGGCCAGCCCCACGCGAGGGCCGTGCTGGAGCACGCGACGTACGCGGTGAAGGAGCTCAACCGGCGGCTGGGGCCGTTCCCCCACGCGACGTTCCGGGTGGTGGAGGCGCCGCTGAGCCAGGGTGCGGGCGGCATGGAGTTCCCCGGCCTGGTGACGGTGTCGCGCTCGCTGGTGTCGGGGGCGAGCGACCCGCTCGAGGCGTTGGGGCTCGGGCACCTCGCCACGGACCCGACGGTGGCCGCGCTGGTGGGCCCGCTGCTGAAGGACCTCATGCGCAGCTCGGTCGAGCTGACGGTGCTGCACGAGGTCGCGCACCAGTACGTGGCGTGCCTGGTGGGCAGCGACGCCGTGGACGAGCCGGTCGCCGACGAGCCGCTGACCCAGCACCTCGCGCTGCTGCTGCTGGAGTGGCGGCGGGGGAAGAAGGCGGCGAACGAGGTGCGCGAGGGGCAGGTGAAGATGGCGTACCGGCTGTGGCGGATGATGGGCGGTGGCGACTCGAAGGCGAACCGGCCGACGGGCGACTTCGCGTCCAGCACCGAGTACGCCGGCATCGTGTACGGAAAGGCGCCGTTGTTGTTCGACGCGCAGCGCAAGCTGCTGGGCGAGGACGGGTGGGAGAAGACGCTGCGCGCGTACGTGGAGCAGCACCGCTACCGGTGGGTGACGTCGATGACGTTGACGGAGGTGGCCGGGAGGCAGGCTCCGCAGCACGCGAGGCAGCTAGAGGGCCTGCGGCGGCGGTGGCTCGAGGAGACGCACGGGGATGAGGACGTGGGGCAGCTCGCCGACGTGTTGAGCGGTGGCGCCAGGCCAGGCGCGCCCATGGATGCGTCGACGATGAAGCTGCTCGAGGAGCTGAGGCAGCAGCTCGGCGGCGAGTGAGCGCGACTCTCATCGGATGAGAGGCGGACGGCGGAGACGCTCCAGTCTCCGGGGCGAGATGCGCGCCGGGGGCAACCGACGGGAAGCTGGTGGCTGGGCCCTGGCATCAGGCGTGCTGAGTCGTCAGTCGTCGGGCGGTGATGGTGAGTGGGGGACGGGGCCCGGCTGGTGATGGCGCGGAGGAGCTGACCTGGGGAATCAGCTCCTTCGCGCCTCCCTTTTCAGGGCGGGGCTCGGCTACCGTCGCGTCGTTGACGGGCCGGGTGCTGCAAAATGGGGTCAGCGATGAAGTGGCTCACGCTCTCGGTGCTGGCGTTCTCCTGCGCGCGGGTGACTCCTCCCGGGGTGATGCAGTCGTGTCAGGCGACCTCGGACTGTCAGCAGGGGCTGGTGTGCCTGGGGAGCCAGTGCGGAGAGTGCCGGCAGGACTCCGAGTGCCCGGGGGTCGCGAAGTGCGGCCTCATTCAGGCGGGGCGGTGCGGCTGCTACGACGCCGATGGAGACGGCGCGAGCTGCGATGACTGTGACGACGCCGACCCGGCGCGGTTCCCCGGCGCGAACGAGGTGTGCGACGCGCGCGACAACGACTGCGACGGGGAAGTGGACGAGGGCACGGTGACGACGTGGTTCGTCGACGGAGACGGCGACGGGTACGGGAACACGGGGCTCTCGGTGAGCCGCTGCGCCGCGCCGGCCAACTTCGTGGCGCGCGGGGGCGACTGCAACGACAGCGACCCGACGACGTTCCCGGGTCGGTCCGAGGTCTGCGACGCGCGCGACAACGACTGCGACGGCGAGGTGGACGAGGGCGTCAAGTCGACGTTCTACCGCGACGCCGATGGCGACGGCTTCGGAGACGCCCGGAACTCGGCCACCACCTGCCAGATTCCGTCGTCGGGCTTCGTGTCGGTGGCGAGCGACTGTGACGACAGCCGGGCCGACGCGAACCCGCAGGCGATGGAGACGTGCAACAACCGCGACGATGACTGCGATGGTGTCGTCGATGGGCAGACGCGTGCGTGCAACAACGCCTGCGGGGATGGGATGGAGACCTGTACGCGGGGGGTCTGGGGTGGGTGCACCGCGCCGCCCATCATCACCATCACGTCGCCAACGACGCTCTCTGGCACGAGGGCGACGTTCGACTGCCTCACCGTCACGAACCAAGGACGGCTCGTGGTAGCCGAAGGCATGACTCTGGCGACGCGCAACTGGTTGCGCGTCGAGGCGAGCGGGAGCTTGGAGCTTGGAGCCCGTGCGACGCTGACCGCCGGGGGCGACATCGTGTTCGCCGATCGTGGCGTACTACTGACGACTGACGCGACCGTTCAGTCAGCAACCTCTGTTCAGGTTACACAGGATGCGAAGTGGTACGCACAGGCCCCCCAAGCTGCACCATACTCGACGGGCGGATCAGCGGCCTGCGCACCTCAGAGCACGCCACAGCCAGTGACCGGTGGCGGCGGCGGCGCTCGCGGTGGGACGGGGGGCCGTGGAGGGTCCTGCAATTCGCTCATCTCGGTTCCGCTAGCCGGCGCCGGGGGGCCGCTCGCGGCCCAGGGGTCTCCTGGCTGCTGTGACTGCACGGCGCCAACGCCGGGGGCAGTCCGCAGTGGCGGTGGTGGCGGCGGTGCGATGGCTGGAGGGGGCGGTGGCGCGAACGGCGGGAATGGCGGCGAGGGCGGTGGCGGCGTTTTCGGAACTGTCGTGACTGATGGTGGCGCTGGTGGGCTTTTCGAAGCTGATGCGGGCCTGCTGCCACCGTTTGGTGGCGGCGCCGGGGGCTCGTCGGGGACTCTTCAGGTGTCGCTTGCCTCTGAGGCCTGTCAGGGAACTGGTGGCAGTGGGGGCGGGATCGTCCGTGTCGTGGCCCCCCGCTTCTCGAATCTGGGGCAGCTCGCAGCCGATGGCACGAACGGCGGGACACCTGTGGGTTCGACTGGTCTTGGCGGGGGTGGCGGCGGGGGAGCGGGCGGCTCGTGGGTGTTCCGCGTCAATGTCTTCGAGAACCATGGAGCCGTCTCGGCGACCGGTGGCCGCGGCGGAACGGGAGCGAGCGCGACTGGCAGCGGACGACTGGCGGGCGGCGGTGGGGGGGGCGCCGGTGGGACCATTCACATTGAGGCATTGGATGGTGGTTCAGCACTCACCAGGCCGGCTGGGAACCTGTTCGTCAGCGGTGGTGCAGGCGGAACGGGAACCGCTGGAAACGGGCAACCTGGTGCTGTGGGTGTGGTCTTCGTGCGCTAGCGACCGAAGACTTCGGCGAGCAACGTGTCGTAGCTGGCAGCGCCGGCTTCGAGTGAGAAGTGAGACCGCGTTGCCTCACGTGCGGCGTCGAGCACTTCTGGCCGAAGCGGGGGTGCTGCAGCAATGTGATGGGCCACTGCGTCGAGCGTCGCTGGGGAAACGTCATCGAGCACGAGGCCGGTGCCGGCGCGCCGAACCCAGTCGCTCACCTCGCGGTTACAGCCAAACTGAACGGGTCGGACTCCTGCTGCGAAGAGTTCGCCCAGCTTGGTCGGCATCGAGGCTCGCTTCGCGGGGCTACTGGGGTGCAAGAGGAGAAGGCACCATTCCACCAGCGAGAGCCACTCAGGCATCGCTTCGTGTTCGGCTCGCGCCAAGGTGTAGCGCTCAACCGGGACGCCAAGTGCTGCAAGTCTCTTTTCGTACTCCTCGCGCTGACCGCTGATCACTAACAGGTGCGTGACTGGGTTGGCAGCCAGAATCCGTCGCGCCAGGTCGAGCGACTCATCGACCAGGTATGAACGGTTGATTGAGCCGATGAGCGCGACGACACGTTTGTCGCGAAGTCGAGCAACGAGGGGTGATGGCACCATCCCAATGGCCTCCACTGGCCGGCGCCGAAAGTCAGTGTAGTCGGCCAGAGTCGTGATGCAGCGAACGACGCGGCGGGCGAAGGGTCTGAAGCGCTCCTTGACCTCCGTCGCCTGAAGCTCAGTTAGGGTCACGATCGCTGACGCGGTCGCGTAGAGTTGGTACTCAAGTCCTCGAGCGAAGGCCAAGCGAATCGGCGAAGTGAACCAACGCCCCTCCTCACGTCGCTCATCAATCCAGAAGCCACGCGCATCGAAGAGCCACGGAATCCGGGTCGCATGCCAAGCTGCGAGCGCTGCCACGGCGGGGACGTAGGCCCTCGCATGCACACCCGAAATCAAACCAGTTCGCGCAAGTTGTACTGCTCGACGCGTTAGGAAGCCCAGGTTTTGCGCTGCGGAAGCTGGAGTCTGTGCGCCATCGAACGCCGAAAACTCCCAATCGATGCCTCTCGCCCGCAGCCGTGCGCGGAGCTCGCCAACACGGCCAAGCTCCAACAGGTCCTTCGACTTCTCGAGCGACAGGACGCGGTACGGCCACCCTCGACTAGCGAGTCGCTCGAGAACGCGGACGACTTGGCTAAAGATCAGAGGTTCAAGAAGGCCGTCCTGCGTGATGTACAGAATCGACTTCACGCCTCTGGCTTTCGTGCAATTGCTTTCAACGTGTCGCCGAACCCGAGCACACCAAGCACTCGGTTCGCAGTACGCTTCGCAAAGCGTCGAAGGGCGCTCGCCGACATGGCGGAATTGATGGCGACGGAAGACGTGCTTGAGGCCTGACCAGGAGCACGCCGCGACTCTTTCTTGATACCAAGCAGTACCTGAGCGCCGTCAAACGCATCCGCAGGATTCAACCCAGTCGATCGAATCTGAAGCACGTCGAAGCCAACGGTCTCGAGCAACTGCCGAATTCCAGCGTGCGAGAAGATGCAGAGATGCTCCGGGGGAGCGACCACCCATGACCAGCGATGCCCCAGCAGCCGCGCATTCAGACCGTCGCCACACGGAGTCGTCAAGTACAACACGCCTCCGGGCCTCAGATGACGCCACGCACTGGACACCAAGTCGGTAGGGCTCGCAACATGCTCTACCACCTCTGATGCGACGATGAGATCGAAGTCTTTGGGCAGTGATTCACTCTCCTCGAGTCCGAGGGCATGGTGTCCACGTCGCCGCGCGGCCTCGATCGCCGATTCGGAAATCTCGACGCCCCAGGTTTCCCAACCAGCATCCTTCGCAGCATCAAGAAACGCTCCTCCGCCGAAGCCAAGGTCGGCGAAGCGACCAGATGTTCGCCGCACAGGAAGGGCTTCGAGAACGGTCTTGGCAGCCGAGCGCACCACCTCACCGATCTTCAGATTCTCGGGACCATAGTATCCACCGTAGTCGAACTGGCTCGTCGCATCAGGCAGCCTCGAGGTGAAGAGACTTCGACAGCCATCACAACGCACAATCTCAAACCCATTAACCACCCCCTGAGTCGTCGCGTGGCGAGATGAACAGGCTGGGCAGGGCCGCACGGACGCCATCTTGGCTACCGAACACCGACGACATTCAGTCCAGCGATACCTGTGAAGCGCAGCGCAGTCGGCCCCAAGGGCGCGAGAGCGTCGCGCACTTCATCTTCTGTCATGGGCTCGTCGAAGCGGGGAGCGAGCATGTCGAGCGTATCGAGCAGCGACTCGCGGTAGCGCTGATCTCGCGACCAACCGGGCCTCTCGGACTCTAGATAGACAGCGAACGGTGAGGCAAAGCGCGCTACGCGACCGAGCCCCGGCAATCGGAAGAGCCTGTCGCCGACGGCAAACAGACTCGGCATGACTCGCTCCAACATAGCCAGAAGCAGCTCCGGGTCTAGACGCTTGGTCACATTCCTCGCGAGGTACTTCGCGTGGAGTTTGGTCCATGGTTTCCGAGGATAGATGGTGAATGCGAACTCGCCCCCTCCTCGCACTGCGTCAACAACACTGCGAAGGGCTCGCGCACGGTCCGGCGTATGCTGAACGACGCCGATGCAGTAGGCGAAGTCCACAGCCGCGTGACGGATCGGTAGGTTGAGAAGGTCGCCCTGAACCACGTCGACTTGCGGGTACTTGGCAAGTGACTCGGCCGTCGCGTCCACGGCTGACGAGATGTCGACGGCCACCAGCCGCGCGCCATAAGACGCCGCTACCTCAGCAAATCGACCGGCACCGCAGCCAGCATCGAGCACCCACTTGCCCGCAAGGCTATGGCTCCAGCCGGTCTCGCTCTCAAAGCGCTTCCGTGAAAGGGCACCGCCCTGTTCCGTGTCCAGTTGCTCTCTTCGAAATCGGTTCCACTGCAGACCGAAGTTATGGGCGTAGGAGTCCTCGGGGACGAAGCGCGGGATTCCCCGCCGAACCGGGTAGTCGCGGCCAGTCGCGCTTCTCAGGGTACCCTCCCACACGTGCTGACCTCGGCGCTCATCAACCCGATGAATGCTCAGGGGGCTTCCTGTTCCTGGCTCCGAGAGAATCGTGATCAGGTCGTCGTTCACGATCACGCATCTAGCGGCCCGCTCGGTCTTCGACAAGTGCACATCACCTTTGAATCGGAGGCCCCAACTAGGGTACGAGTGTCGGCGTGTGCGGCATCGCAGGTGTCATCTACCGAGACGGCGCATCCGCTGATGCAGGTGTGGTGCGCTCGATGGTTCGCACCCAGATCCATCGGGGACCCGACGGAGAGGGCGTGCACGTCTTCGACGGTGGTGGGCTGGGCCACTGCCGCCTCGCGGTCCTCGACCTCACAGCCGATGGGGCCCAGCCGATGAGTTCGGCCGACGGCACGGTGTGGATTGTCTTCAACGGAGAGATCTACAACTTCGTCGAACTTCGCACTCAACTCGAAGGACTCGGCCACCACTTTCGCTCTCGCACCGACACGGAGGTCATCATTGAGGCCTGGCGGGCGTGGGGCGAGGCCAGCGTAGCAAAGCTCGACGGCATGTTCGCTTTCGCGCTTTGGGACAGCAGGAAGCGGCTGCTGCTTCTCGCAAGGGACCGGACTGGCAAGAAGCCGCTGTACGTCTATGAAGACGAGCACAAATTGGTTTTCGGGTCCGAAATCAAAGCCATCTTGGCACACCCAGACATCAACACGCGCGAGTGGCCGGAGGCAGCCGCCCAGTTCCTCTCGCACGGGTACGTGCCAACACCGCATACGTTCTACGCCCAGATTCGTAAGGTGAAGCCATCGACCTTCGAGGTACTCGAGTTCGGCAAGCGCGAGACGCGGGAGCAACAGTATTGGGAGTTCCCGCTTGGCCGCGAACGGCGCGTGAAGACGGATGACGACTGGCGCGAGGTCGAGCACGAGGTGCGTCGGCTGTTCTTCGCGGCGGTGAAGCGGCGCATGGTCGCCGATGTTCCAGTGGGCGCGTTCCTCTCAGGCGGAATCGACTCGTCGCTCGTGGTTGCGGCGATGGCGCAGCTGTCGTCGAAACCGATCAAGACGTTCAGCATCGGGTTCGAGGGGGCGCCGGCGTTCGACGAGACGAAGTACGCACGCCTGGTGGCCTCGAGGTACGGCACCGATCACACGGAGTTCAAGGTCAGCCCTGAGTCGTTCTCGCTCGTCGACAAACTGGCATGGCACTTCGACGAGCCGTTCGGCGATTCGAGCTGCATCCCCACGTACATCGTCTCGAAGCTGACGCGCGAGGCGGGCTGCACCGTGGCGCTGACCGGAGACGGCGGCGACGAGGTGTTTGCCGGCTACTCACGGTTTGCCGCAGTGGTGGCCGCGGAGCGGGTGCCGCGCATGGTGCGTCGGCTGACGGGACTGCTCGCCGGGCTGGCGGACGAGCGACCAGGAGAGCGGCGGCCGTGGTGGCGTGCGCACCGCTTCGTGAGCCGGGCGTCGAGGGAGTTGCCGGAGCGGCTGCGAGCCTGGGTCTCGTATTTGTCGGACCACGAACTGGCGAAGCACATCCGCGCAGGCGGCGCTGGTGTGCCAGCGACCCTGGCCCTTGGTGAACGCTATTCGGCGCTCTCGGCGCAAGCGCGGGCGGCGGGCGCCGACCCGGTGAACGAGGCCCTGTTCATCAACGCGCGGACGTATCTCCTTGACGACCTGAACGTGAAGGTCGACCGGGCGTCGATGGCCGCGAGCCTCGAGTGCCGCTCGCCGTTCCTCGACACGAAGCTGATGGAGCACGTGTTCACCCTGCCAGGGCACGCGAAGCTGCGGGGCCGATCGACGAAGGTGGCTTTGCGCCGCGCACTGGGCGACCTGCTCTTGAGCGAAACAGCGAATCGACCCAAGATGGGCTTTGGCGTCCCGCTGTCAGCATGGCTAAAAGCGGATGTCTCGAACTTGGATCGTACGACCCGCGGCATGGAGGCTTGGGCTGATCTCCAGCTGAAGCGGTGGCTGAGCGAACGTGCAGCGTAGGTGAGGTCACTCAACGCACGGCCGAAATCAATCACTGTCATTGGTAGCCGGCGCGCCGGGCACGACCATTTGGAAACTCATCAACAGCATCTCATCAACCGAGATGCGGCCCTTCGGTGCTCTCAGTTGGCTTCTGTACGACACCCGCATTGAGCGACAGCAGCGCCGAGTCGTGCCCGACGACGTCGAGCACCTGCTGGAACGAGAGCTCGTCGGCGCGCGCACCGAGGCGGTCGAACACGGCGTGCAGGAACCGGTAGTCATCCACCGTGTCGAGCGTCCACCGGTGATGTGACAGGTCCTCGACCAGGGGGAGCGTCACCGAGAGACAGCGGAACGAGCTGGGCCTCCGGTAGATGTGTGCAGTGACGTGCTCGCGCTCGGCCGGGTCACTGGCATCGCGGTGGGCTCTCTCGAGTGCCTCGCGACTCAGCACCTCGGTGTCCAGCCCGCGCGGGAGCTTTCGCTCCATCACGTTCGAGGCGTAGTCGGCCGACGAATCGCCGAGGAACCGCTCGATAACCGTCGACGAGACCTCGACGTCGATCAGCGGACAGTCGGACGTCACCCGGACCACGACCTCAGCCTTCGTGGCCTCGGCTGCCAACGCGAACCGGCTCAGAACGTCCGTCTCGCTCCCGCGCACGACGCCGAAGCCAAGCCGCTGCCCCACCCGCTCGATGATCTCGTCCCCAGCCGTGTCGGACGTCGCGATCACCACGTCGGATACGTGCCGGAACCGCCGAACGCGCCGCAGACACCGCTCGAGCGCGGTCACTCCGCCGAGGTCGAGGAGCACCTTCGCAGGCAGACGGCTCGACTTGAGCCGCGCCTGGACGACCACCACCACCCGCTTCACGGCCCGTACCTCGCGACCCGGCGCTCGCAGCCGAGGAACTCGCCCTCGGGCCGCTTCCGCTCGGCGAACCCGTAGTACCCGGCGCGCTTGAACGCCCGGAGACTGCGCTCGTTGGTCTTCCGCACTTCGGCGACGATCGTCACTGCGCCCAGCTCTCTCGCCGAGGCCTCCGCCGCGACGAGCAGCGCCGACGAGAGCCCCTTTCCACGCGCCTCGGGGGCGAGCGCGAACGACAGCTCCGCGGTGCCATCACGCACCAGATCGAGGCGGACCTGCCCGACCGCGCGCCCCTCGTGCTCGGCGATGTTCAGCCGCCGCTTCGGGTCGCCCAGCACGCGCGCAAGCCACTGCTGGTGAGCGGCGAGTTCGACCGGCGCCGTCGTCCTCGACTGGGACCGGGTCTCGGGGTCGTTCCGCCAGGCGAGGAGCGCGGCCGAGTCAGCCTCCGTCGCAGGCCGCAGCGACACCCGCTCGCCCTGCGCATTCGGACCGACCATCTCCCAGGAGAGGGGCTCCGCGGCCTTGAGGGCGCGACTGGCCGTCCGTCCGAGCACGGCCGGGAGGTGCTGCGGCGACAGGCCGTTCGACGGCCGCACGCTCCGCACGTCGTCGCAGGTCAACACCTGACCCGCCGCGACATCGCGAGCCACGAAGAGCGACCGGCGGAACGCGAGGCTGGGCTGCTCCTCCGCCGACGGCCCGAACCGGGGCCTGCCGAGCGCGGCTTCACAGGTGCGCACCTCATCGACCAGCCTCCGGAAGTCGGCCGGCTCGAGCGAGAAGAAGGCGTCGGGCCCTCCCCACGAGCGATCGACGATGAAGTGCTTCTCGATGAAGCGCGCCCCGAGGGAGACGGCGGTGATCGCCGCCACGTTGTCCCGCGTGTGATCCGAGAGGCCGATCACCACACCGAGGCCGCGGAGGATCTCGAGGCTCCTCAGGTCCATCGAGCGCGGATCCGCAGGGTACGCCGACGTGCAGCGGAGGACGGCGATGTCGCGGTTGCCCACCTCGTGGCACACCCGCACCGCCGCCTCGACCTCGGCCAGCGACGCCATGCCGCTCGAGATGATCATGGGCTTGCCGTGCCGGGCCATCGCCTCGACGAGCGCGAGATCGGGGACCTCGAACGAGGCCACCTTCCACGCCGGCACGTTCAAGTCCGCGAGGAACTGCACCGCGGTCGCGTCGAACGGCGTCGAGAAGCAGGCGAGCCCGAGCTCTGCGGCCGCCTTCATCAGCCGCTCGTGCCACTCCCACGGCGTCATCGCCTCGGCGTAGAGGTCGTGCAGGGTGCGGCCGGCCCAGACGTTCTTCGTCTTCACCACGAACGGTGGCGCGTCACTCTTCAGCGTCAAGGTGTCGGGCGTGTACGTCTGGAGCTTGATCGCGTCGGCGCCAGCCTTCGCCGCGGCTTCGACCGTCTGCAGCGCCTTGTCGAGGCTCTGCCCATGGTTCGCCGACAGCTCCGCGACGAAGTACACGGGGGCGTCGTCAGCGACGCGTTTCGAACCGATGTTGAAGCCCGGCATCAGACGACCTCCAAGAGTGTCTCCACCACTCGATCAGCGCCAGCACCATCGACGATCGCGCGCGCCGAGTCGATGAGGCTTCGACGTCGCGTCGGCGACCGCGCGAGCGCCTCGAGCCGCTCGATCCAGAAGTCCGGCGATCCGGTCACCCGTGCGTCCCCGAGGTACTCGACCGCGCCAAGCTCGGCGAGTCGTTCCGCGAGCTGCACCTGGTTGTCGGCCACCGCGACCACCGCGCTCGGGACATTGAGGAGCGCGAGCTCCCAGACCGTCCCTCCGGCGCCGGCAAAGGCGAGCTGGCAGCGCAGCGCGAAGTCCGAGAACCGGTTCGTGTTGAACACGAGCTCGATCTCGGGTGCCACGCGCTCGTACTCGGCGAGGCGCGGGTTGGCCCCGCCGACCAGAACGCACAGGGAGAATGAGGGCCGATCGGTGTATCGAAGCAGCCGGCCGGTCAGGTCCAGGGGATCGGCGCCGCCGAGTGTGACGAGGCAGCGCTCGACCGGCCCGTCGTTGGAGTTCGCGCGCCGTGCGCCTTCGAGGATCTCCTTGCGAATGAGCGCATACCTCGGGCCGAGCAGGAGCCTCGTCTGCGGCCCGCGGCGCGGGTACTGCGAGTCGCTGGCGTGGACGTTCTGATTGAGGACCAACGCGGAGAGGTACTCGCCGTTCTCTCCGTTGTCGTCGACGACCATGAGGGGCACGCCGCTCGCGATGATCGGTCGCTGGAACTCGACGCCGAAGCCGTAACCGTCGGCCACCACGACGCACGCCCCGAGACGCCTGGCCGTCGACGCGGTCCACTCACCATCAGGTTGATCGCCCGGCCGGTCGACGACCGAGCCACCGAGCGCCGCAACTCTGGGGACGAAGGCAGGAGGGACAGCGCCGGCGACGACGAAGCGGCCGTTCCGTGCCCCCCACGCCTCCGCGAGCGCGAGCATGCGCATGAGGTGACCGGTGCCGAGGGTCGGGCCCGCGTCGGCGCGGATGAGGAGCACCCTCTGCGTCACGACGTCTTCTGGAGGACCGACCCGACCGCGTCCACGACCCGATCGACGTCTCCATCCGTCATGCCGGGGAACATCGGCAGGCTCAGACAGCCGGCGTAGTAGGTGTCTGCCCCGGGGAACTCGCCCTGGGAGAGCCCGGCCGTCACGAAGTCGGGCTGCCGGTGCACGGGAATGTAGTGGACCTGCGGGCCTACGCCGCGCTCCCGCAGACCGTCGTAGAGCGCCCTGCGTCGCGCCGCGACCTGCGTGAGCGTCTCCCCGGCTCGTTGGACGAGGCCGATGACGTACAGGTGGTACGACGAAACGGTCGCTGGCGGCTGCCCGAGCGGACGAAGCGCCGAGCTGAAACCCGCCTCACTGAAGGCCCGGTCATAGCGTGCGGCGATGGCGCGGCGGCGAGCGACGAAGCGCCCCAGCTTCTTCGCTTGCGAGAGGCCGAGCGCGCACTGCAGGTCCGTGAGCCGATAGTGGAAGCCGAGCGACTGCTGCTCGTAGTACCAGGGCCCGTCGACCTGCTTCAGCTTCGCGGGGTCCTTCGTGATGCCGTGCGTGCGCAGCTCGAGCAACGTCCGGTATGCGCCCTCGTCGTTGGTGCAGATCGCCCCACCTTCGCCGGTGGTGATGTGCTTCACCGGGTGGAAGGAGAGGATCGCGAACTGGGTGTGGGTGCAGCTCGCCGCGCGGCGGGTCGCGCCATCCCGCGCCGTGTAGGTCGCGCCGAGCGAGTGCGCCGCGTCTTCGATGACGGCCGCGCCAACGGAGTCGGCGATGGCCCGCACGCCTTCGAGGTCGGCGGCCGAACCCGAGAAGTCGACCGGCACGATGACCTTCGGGGGCTTCCCCTGCCCCTTCAGCTCGGCGACGACCTTCCGGAGCGCCTCGAGGGAGATGTGGCCCGTTCGAGGATCGACGTCGACGAGCCTCGGTGAGCCACCGGCGTAGCGGATACAGTTCGCGGAGGCGACGAAGGTCACGTCGGAGGTGACGCCGGTGTCGCCGCTGCGGACTCCGGCGGCGAGCGCGGCGAGGTGCAGGGCCGCGGTGCCCGAAGACACGGCCACGGCGTAGCGCGCGCCGGTGAGCTCGCAGAGGGCCTCTTCGAACCTCGCGACGGTCGGCCCCTGCGTGAGCCAGTCACTGCGGAGCTGTTCGACGACGGCGGCGATGTCGTCCTCTTCGATGAGCTGTCGGCCGTACGGAATCATGGCCCGTCTTCACCACGCCCAACGGTTGTTCGCCAGCCACGCCCGGGTCTTCGAGACGCCCTCTTCCAGGCTCGTGCGCGGTGTCCAGCCGATGAGCTCCTTCGCCAGGCTCGCGTCGCAGCAGAGCTTCATGATCTCGGCCTGCGGATGATCGTGCGCCACGCGATCGACCCGGTTGCCCGGAGAGCAACACAGGGCCGCGAGCTGGTTGACGGAGACGTCGCGGCTGGTCCCGGCGTTGACGACCCTGCCCTCGGTCTTCTCCGACTGGGCTGCGCGGACGACGAACTCCGCGCAGTCCTCGACGTAGAGCAGGTCGCGCGTCTGCTCACCGGAGCCCTTCACGAGCAACGGCTCGTTCGAGAGGTCTCGCTTCAAGAAGATGGAGACGACACCGCCCTCGGAGTTCGACTTCTGGAACGGACCGTACGTGTTGAAGGGCCGCACCACCGTCACCGGCATCCGGTACGAGTGGAAGTACGACAGCGCCAGCATGTCGGCGCCGATCTTCGCGGCGGCGTACGGCGAGGCGGGCCGGTACGGGTGGGTCTCCTTGATCGCCTGCCCGCCTGCGAGGTCGTAGACCATGCAGGTGGACATCACCGCGACGCGCGGGCTGCGGACCTTGAGCTTCGGGACGTCACGGTCGAAGTCGAAGTGCTTCGCGTCGAGGTCGAGCCCGTTCTGGGCGAAGTACTGGCGCCGGCACGCCTCGAGCACGCGGAAGGTGCCGATGGCGTCGTTTCGGAAGGTCGGCTCGGGATCGTCGATGGACTTCTGCACGTGAATCGACGCGCCGAGGTGCAGCACGAGGTCCCACGGTTGCTTGAAGAGCGACTCGAGGACATCGGAGCGAGTGAGGTCACCGGTGACGAGGCCCTTGAAGCCCTTCGCGCCCTCGAGCTCGGCCAGGTTCTGCTTCCGGCCGTTCGAGAGATCGTCGAGCGCGGTGACCTCGTGCCCGTCCTGAAGCAGCCGTGCCACCACCCAGCGTCCGATGAAGCCAGCTCCTCCGGTGACGAGACACCTCACGGCAGCAGCCCTCCGTTCTGGAGAAAGGGTTCAACGACGCGGTGCGTGCGCAGGTACTCGACGATCTCGTCGCGAGACATCAGCTGGTCCTTGCCCGAGTGCCACTCACGCACGACCGGGCGCGCACCGGCGAGGGTCTCAGGCGTCGCGCCGCCATAGGCCGCTGCGTTCGGCGAGAGCACGACGAGGAGCCGCTCGAGCTCGAGCGTGCGCGACATCTCGTCGGTGGAGATCAGCTCCTCGAAGAGCTTCTCGCCGGGTCTCGCGCCGATGAAGTCCAGCCTCGGCTCGCCCTTGCCCTTCAGGATCGTCCACATGGCGTGGGCAAGGTCGAGCACCTTGAGCGCCTTCATCTTGGTGACGAAGACCTCCCCGCCCTTGAGCTGCGAGCCCGCCTCGATGACGAGCGAAGCGGCCTCGGGCACGGTCATGATGTAGCGGGTCATGCCAGCGTCGGTGAGCGTGACGGGCTCGCCACGGAGCATCTGGCCGGCGAAGATCGGCACCACCGAGCCGCGCGAGCCGATGACGTTCCCGAAGCGAACGGCGCCGAACCGGGTTCGATGGGTCCCACGGATCTCGTTCGCCGCCGCGACGAGACGCTCGCCCATCATCTTCGAGGCGCCCATCACGTTCGTCGGGTTCACGGCCTTGTCGGAGGAGGTGAAGACGACCCGCTCGACGTTGGCGTCCAGGGCGGCCCGGATGATGTTGTTTAGGCCGACCAGGTTCGTTTGAACCACCTCGAACGGGTTGTACTCGCCCAGGCCGACGTGCTTCAGGGCCGCGGTGTGGAAGACGACGTCAACCCCGTTCATCGCGAACCGAAGTCGATCTATGTCGCGGACATCGCCAACGAAGGGTGCAATCCGGCCTCGCGACCGCAGCCGCTCATGGAGGAAGAACAGCTCATTCTCGGAGTGGTCGAGGCACCGTAGCGCCCTTACCTGCTCCGAGAGCACCTCGCTGAGAGCTGACCCGATGGTCCCGCCCGCTCCGGTCACAAGAACGACCTTGCCCTTCAGGTACGCCGACGAATCCATGTGAATCCCTTGGTCCCCCGAGCCCCAACTCGCGTTCACGCGTGTAGCAGCGGACCTGGCCGGTGTCTCGGGTCGCCGAATCCGGACGGGGTTCTTGAGTACTATGGGGCTTGGTCGAACGGAATTGGGCAGGTAAGCGCCTCACAGGCACCGCAACGATGAGCTCCCTCCAGCGATTCTTCCGACCGATGGGCCTGCTTCTCGTCAACGCCCTGAGCAAACTCGCTGCGTTCGCGCTTCTCCCTTTGCTCACTCGAACCCTCAGCATCGACGGCTTCAATCAGTGGGTGCTGGCACAAACCCTGTTTGGAGCTCTGCCGCTCGTCATGGCCCTCGGCTTGCCAGCCGCGATGTCGAACCGGTTCTTCACCCACGCGGACCCAGGTCGCGGCGACGCGGATGTCGCCGCCATCGGAAGAATGCTGGAGCGCAGTGCGTTTGCTGGGCTCGCGGTCTTCGGCGGAGTCCTCGGGTTTGTGTCGTTCGCCAATGACCTGCCACTGTCTGCAGCCGGCGCTCTTGCTCTGAGTGCCACTGGCTCAACCCTCCTACAACTACCTACAACCCATCTGCGCCTCCGCCAACGGACCCACGCCCTCGCAGCTCTTCAGTTCGCTGACTTCGCCTCAAGCCTCACCTGCATTTCGGCTGGACTGTCGTTGACACACTCGGTCGGGGGCGCGCTGGTGGGACAGGCGCTCGCGCAGAGCATTCTTGGCGTCTTCTCCGTTTGGTACCTGCGACGTGCGCTCCCTTGCCCAAGCGAACTTCGATTCGAGTCGATCCGGCCGGTCGCCCTGCCAATGGTCCCACACCTCATCGCCAATCAGCTCCAAGTCGTAGCGGACCGCTGGTGCCTCGGCATCTTGGCCCAGCCCGCCGAGCTGTCGCGGTATGCCATTGCAAGCCAACTGGCCGCGCCCGTCTCGATGGCCAGTGGCGCGTGGAACGAAACTGAGGCCCCCCGGCTGGGAGAACGCTACCGCGTCGATGGCCGGCGCGGCCTTCGAACAGCCTTCACAGCACAGCCCCTTGGCTTCCTCGTGGTAGCAACCGTCGCTGCTGGATTACTGCTCTTGGGTCTTCCGATCGTCCAGTGGCTCCTAGGTAAGGATTTCCGAACCGCTACCGTGCTTTTGCCCGCCATCCTTGCCATAGCAGTCTTCGACTCATTGTACTTTCCAGCAGTTAATGTCCTGTTCCTAACAGGACAGACTCGATCGATTCCTTTGGTCACGGTTTCTTCGGCACTCGCCGGGCTACTGCTGAATCTCAGTCTTGTGGGCGCCTTCGGCGCCTGGGGGGCCATTACAGCAAGAGCGGCGGGGGCTGTTGCACGCGTTATGATGCTCGTGGCAGCAGCACGTCAGGCAGCAAAGGAATCGACCCCTCCAGCTCGGCTTGGGCGATGGACATGACTCCTTCGGACCTCAAGCCCTACGAAGCCCTCTACCGGACGGGGCGTTTGATGGGTGCGAACCGAGCCCTCCGAGAGTTTCTCGGTTGGCCTGAGCACTTCCCACTTCCACTCTCGATTTCTCACGGCGTCGATTTCGGCCACTGCTTCCACCCTATGGATGTCGACTCGGCTGAACCAATCCACTGGGCAACCAACGAACGGATGGTCAAGTTGGCGCGCATGGTCAAACCGAGCATTCTCGCCCCGCATCCATGGGCTCTGCTCACACGAACCGCCCAACTTGAAACGGGGAAAGGCGTGTTGGTGATCGGCCCGCCACCAAGTCCTGCCAATGACTCTCGGCTTCACGACCTGATTCGCGACTATTCGCCTCGAGAAACGACCATTCTCGTTAAGGCTCGCGGCGCGTACCGTGACTCGATTGCATTCTGGCAGAACCAAGGGTTCCATACGATTACCGCTGAATCTCAGGACGGCGGGTTCTATCAACGCCTCCATTCCATCCTCTCCGCCTACGAGCGTATTGTCAGCCCCACCTTCTCGAGTGCGGCCATTTTCGCGGCGGCGCTGGGCAAGGCGGTCGATCTCCTTCGTGGCTTCAGTTACACCGCATACGAACCGGCCGACTACGAGAACGAGGTCAATCTCTCATCTCCAGATGCAAGAGCAGTCGTGAAGGTGTTTTGCGGCAAGTCTCAGACCCAAGCAACTCAAACAGCACAGGATTTGCTCGGCTTCGGAGCCCTTGCGGACTCGCGCCGGGTCCGCAATGAACTTCTCGAGGAGATTCAACAATTGCAGCGACCAGTGTACGCCAACCCGAAGAGTTCAGTCCCTGTGATCCTCAGGCAGGAGGCTGCGAGGCTGCTCAACAAACCTGGACTCCTCCGCTTCTCGACGCGGCAGATCGTTCGAACCCTTCGGCGGAAACACATCTGCATCATGCAGATCAACGAGATTGACGTATGGCTTCATGGGAAGACTGACAACAACTTCACCCTGACGCCGGTTCCTTACATGCCCGGCGTCACCGTACCGGGTGCTGCACCCGCCGGCTACTCACGTTGAGGGAACCTTGGCCCGAGTCACAATCATCGATTACGGGAACGGCAACGCGAACTCTATTCGCTGGGCGCTTGGTCAATTGGGAGCTACGTCCATCTATAGCCATCTTGCGCAAGACATCGACGGGGCCGACCACCTGATCCTCCCCGGAGTGGGCCACCATGGTGCTGCGATGGAGTCTCTGCGCAAGCGCGGTCTGCTCACGCCACTAGCGAGAGCAGTTCTCGAACGGCGGATCCCAACGCTGGGCATCTGCCTCGGCATGCAACTCATGACTCGGTCGAGCGAGGAGGGCGGTCAACAGAGCCTCTCCTACGTAAACGCTGAAACGGTTCGTATTAGACCTGCCGACCGACGAAACTTCAAGGTCCCTCATGTCGGATGGAACACGATATCGAACTCGCCGTCCCTTCTCCTTCGTGGCGTCAACGTCGGCAGTCAGCCTTTTTACTTCTGTCATGCATACGCGATTCGCGACGTAACTGGCGCTGACAATATTGCCACTGTTCAATATGATCGCGACTACATCGCACTCTTCGAAGCCGGCAACGTGTTTGGCGTTCAGTTTCACCCTGAAAAAAGCCAAGAGCCTGGCCTCAAACTCCTCGAGAACTTCCTGAGGCTTGGAACCTAACGCATGTACAGACCTCGCGTCATACCCGTTATTCTCCTTGACGATCGGGGGCACGCCGTCAAGACACAGCGATTCGGGAAACGCATTGACCTTGGCGACCCCGTGAACGCCGTTAGCCTCTTCAATGCGTTCCGCGTCGATGAGTTGGTACTGCTCGACATTGATGCATCACGTCAGCAGCGAATGACCTCACAGACCCTCTTGGCCGATATCGCAGGCGAAGCGAGGATGCCCTTCTCGGTCGGCGGCGGCATTCGAAGTCTCGAGGACATCCGCCGCATCCTGTCTATGGGTGCGGAGAAAGTGGTCCTTTCGAGCGTGGCCCTCGCCCGCCCTGCTTTCATTCGCGAGGCCGCTGATGCTTTCGGCTCGTCATCGATCGTCGTTTGCATCGACGTGAAGCGCCGCTTTCTGCGTGGGAAGACTGTCTATAATTCAGCTTCGCGCCGGAACGAGTCTCTTGGTGCAGTCGAGTTTGCTCGAATGATTGAAGAACAAGGAGCGGGCGAGCTGATCCTTCAGTCGGTGGATCATGACGGAACGATGGAGGGATACGACGTCGAACTCTTGAAGTCCATCGCAGAGGAAGTCAGCGTCCCCGTGATCGCGCTAGGGGGCGCCGGGCGAATTGAGGACCTTCTGCATCTCTACAAAGAAACCGCGGTGAGTGCTCTTGCAGCGGGGAGCCTCTTTGTCTTTCAAGATTCTCATAGAGGCGTCATGATCAACTACCCGGATAGGGAGACGCTCAGCAGATTCCGAGGCCTTCGATGACCCCGGATAGGGAGACGCTCAGCAGATTCCGAGGCCTTCGATGACCCCACAGCGCAGTTATCAGATCTGCACGCGATGCGCCATGGACACATCTGATCCATGGATCAGGTTCGACGGAGATGGACACTGCAATCACTGCAACGATTTTCTCACGATCCGGGCCAACCTCCTGAATCGACAGGAAGGCACTGGAGCGTTGGGTCAACTCTTCAAGCAGGTGACGGCGAAAGGGCGTGGGAAGAAGTATGACTGTGTCATCGGCATGAGCGGCGGTGTTGACAGTTCTTACGTAGCAGTATTGGCTGCAGAGCAAGGCCTTCGTGTTCTTGCTGTTCACCTCGACAACGGCTGGAACTCGCCTGTTGCTGTCGAGAATATCAACAAACTCGTCAAGCGCCTCGGCTTCGGCTACGCGTCGCTCGTATTGCCTTGGAGCGATTTCAAGAAAGTCCAAGTTTCTTTTCTCCGCGCTTCTGTGCCTGAAGCTGAAACACCGACCGACGTTGCGATCCAACGCGCGGTCTTTGGCGAAGCCTCTCGCCATGGAGTGCGGTACATCCTGAGCGGCGGAAATCTGGCTAGTGAGGGAATCTTGCCGGCCTGCTGGCATTACAATGCGAGAGACACTCGGTATTCGTACGCTGTACTCGACGCCGCGAACTGCCCGCGCAAGCACTTCTCCTCCTTGAAGTTCGGCTGGCCCGAAGAGATCTACTACCGCGGCGTGCGCGGGATTCGAACCCTCTACCCTCTCAATGCGATTAACTACGACAAGGCTGCTGCACGAAAGAGACTCGAGACAGATTTCGATTGGAAATACTACGGCTCAAAGCACGGCGAGTCCAAGTTCACTCGCTTTGTTCAGACGTACTACCTGCCGAAGAAACATGGCATCGACTATCGTAGAGCCACGCTGTCGAGCGAGTTGTGTCTTGGTGTTGTTTCCAGGACCGCCGCGCTTGAGGTGCTCTCTACGTCACCGTACGATCCATCAACAATTGGCTCTGAGCAGAAGTTCATCGCCAAGAAACTTGGCCTTGGAGACGAAGAACTTGAGGAGATTATCCGCCTGCCACCGAAGTACTACCGTGACTACGCCAACGACGAGCAGTTTCTCAGCAAGCTCTACGACCTCTATCGCTGGTTTTACCGAAAGCCGAAGACCTCGAACTTCTAGAGTATTTGGCACCCTTGTCCACCCTGAGGTCCCACACGCCAGTCGCCTGGACGCTTTCTCGGCCACTGCGTAGTCCGAGTCCATGAACGTCCTTGTCACGGGGGGTTGCGGCTTCATCGGCTCCAACCTCGTCCATTGGCTCCGCAAGAACCGCCCGACGTGGACCATCGTCAACCTCGACAAGCTCACCTACGCCGGCAACCTCGAGAACCTCGCGGCGCTCGAGGGCGACCCGAAGCACATCTTCGTCCAGGGCGACATCTGCAACCGCGAGCTCGTCGACCACGTCATCCGCACGCACCGCGTCGACGCGATCATGCACCTCGCCGCCGAGAGCCACGTCGACCGCTCCATCCTCGGCCCCGAGGCCTTCATCAAGACGAACATCCTCGGCACCCAGGTGCTCCTCGAGGCGGCGCGCCACGCGAAGCTCTCCCGCTTCCTCATGGTGTCCACCGACGAGGTCTACGGCTCGCTCGGCCCCACCGGCTTCTTCACCGAGACGACGCCGCTCGCCGCTTCGAGCCCGTACTCGGCCTCCAAGGCCTCGGCCGACCTCATCACCCTCGCCTACGAGCACACCTTCGGCCTCGACGTCGTCGTCACCCGCTGCTCGAACAACTACGGCCCCTTCCAGTTCCCCGAGAAGCTCATCCCCCTCATGGTGATCAACGCGCTCCACGACAAGCCGCTGCCGGTCTACGGCGACGGGCTCAACGTGCGCGACTGGCTCCACGTCGACGACCACTGCGCGGCCCTCGTCACGGTGCTCGAGAAGGGCAAGAAGGGCGGCGTGTACAACATCGGCGGCAACTCCGAGCGCACCAACATCGTCATCGTGAAGACCATCCTCCAGGCGGTCGGCAAGCCCGAGTCGCTCATCAAGTACGTGCAGGACCGACCCGGCCACGACCGGCGCTACGCCATCGACGCGACGAAGATCCGCACCGAGCTGGGCTGGCAGCCGAGCCGCGTCTTCGAGCAGGCGCTGGCCGAGACCGTGCGCTGGTACCTCGAGCACCGCGCCTGGTGGGAGCACGTCACCTCGGGCGCGTACCGGCAGTACTTCGACACGCAGTACAAGGCCCGCCTCGAGAAGCCCTGACATGCGCGTCGCCGTCACGGGCAGCAACGGACTCGTCGGGCGCCGGCTCGTCGCGCAGTTGCTCGCGGCAGGCCACGAGGTGCTGGGCCTCGCGCGTGGTGAGCGCCGGGTGCCGGGCGCCTTCGCGTACGCCGCCGTCGACCTCGCCGACGGCGCGCTGCTCACCACGACGCTCACCGGCTTCAGGCCCGACGCCATCATCAACCCGGGCGGCATGACCGACGTCGACGGCTGCGAGCGCGACCCGGTCGCTGCGTACGACGCCAACGTCTCCGCCGTCGCCACTCTCGCGAAGGTGGCCCGGACGCTGACCGCCCACCTCGTGCACGTCTCGACCGACTACGTCTTCGACGGCGAGGACGGCCCCTACTCCGTCGACGCGAAGCCCAACCCGCGCGGCACCTACGCCCTCACCAAGCACGCCGGCGAGCAGACCGTGAAGGCGCTGCTCCCCGCCTCGCAGTGGACCATCGCCCGCACCGCCGTCGTCTCGGGCTGGCCCTCCACCGGCAAGAACAACTTCGGCTTCTGGCTCATCTCGTCGCTCGCCCAGGGCAAGCAGGTGCCCCTCTTCGAGGACCAGTGGGTCTCGACCAGCCACGCCACCAACGTCGCGGCGATGCTGAAGGAGCTCGCCGAGCGGCGCCTCCCGGGCCTCTGGCACACCTGCGGCGCCGAGGTGATGGACCGCGTCACCTTCGGCCGGAGAGTCTGTGAACGTTTCGGCTTCGATGGGGCACTCATCAGGCCGAGCCGCATGGCAAACGTGAAGCTCGCCAGCCCGCGGCCCGCGAGGAGCGGACTCGACGTGACGAAGACGACGCAGGCGCTCGAGGCGAAGCCGTGGTCGGTGGCGCGCGCCCTCGACGAGCTGTTCCGCGAACGACAGGAGAACCCATGAAGGGCATCGTGCTCGCCGGCGGCTCCGGCACCCGGCTGTACCCGCTCACCCGCGTCGTGTCGAAGCAGCTGCTGCCCATCTACGACAAGCCGATGGTCTACTACCCGCTGTCGGCGCTCATGCTCGCCGGCATCAGGGACATCCTGCTCATCTCGACCCCGCAGGACCTGCCCCGCTTCCGCGAGCTCCTGGGCGACGGGAGCCAGTGGGGCCTGTCGCTCTCGTACGCCGAGCAGCCGAAGCCCGAGGGGCTCGCGCAGGCCTTCATCATCGGCCGCCAGTTCGTGGGGCGCGACCGCGTCGCCATGGTGCTCGGCGACAACATCTTCTACGGCCACGGGTTCTCCGAGCTCGTGCAGCGCGCCGCGCGCCTCGAGCAGGGCGCGACCGTGTTCGGCTACTGGGTGCGCGACCCCGAGCGCTACGGCGTCGTCGAGCTCGACGCCAGCCGCCGCGCCATCAGCATCGAAGAGAAGCCGAAGCAGCCGAAGTCGAACTACGCAGTGACCGGGCTCTACTTCTACGACAACCAGGTCGTCGACATCGCGGCCCACCTGAAGCCCTCGGCGCGCGGCGAGCTCGAGATCACCGACGTCAACCGCGTCTACCTCGAGAAGCGGCAGCTCACCGTCGAGCTCATGGGGCGCGGCTTCGCCTGGCTCGACACCGGCACCCACGAGTCGCTCATCGAGGCGTCCGAGTTCATCCACGTCGTCGAGGAGCGCACCGGCCTCAAGGTCGCCTGCCTCGAGGAGATCGCCTGGCGCATGAAGTACATCGACGACGCCACGCTCGAGCAGCTCGCCCAGCCGATGGCGAAGAACGAGTACGGCCAGTACCTGCTCAGCCTGCTCAAGAACAAGGACAAGCTGTGAACGTCATCGAGACGGCCCTGCCCGGCGTGCTGCTGCTCGAGCCGAAGGTCTTCGGCGACGCCCGCGGGTTCTTCCTCGAGACGTACCGGGCCGAGCGGTACCGCGAGCTGGGCATCACCGGCCCCTTCGTTCAGGACAACTGGTCGCGGTCGCGTCGCGGCATTCTGCGCGGCCTCCACCTGCAGCACCCGAGGGCCCAGGGCAAGCTGGTGATGGTGACCCGCGGCAGCGTGTTCGACGTCGCGGTCGACGTGCGCCGCGGCTCACCCCACTTCGGCAAGTGGGTCGGCTTCGTGCTGTCGGAAGAGAACAAGCGCCAGATGTGGATTCCCCCCGGCTTCGCGCACGGCTTCTGCGTCACCAGCGACGAGTGCGACTTCCTCTACAAGTGCACCGAGGTCTACGCGCCCGAACACGAGCGCACGGTCCTGTGGAACGACCCCGCCATCGGCGTGCAGTGGCCGGTGACGAACCCGGTGCTGTCGAAGAAGGACGAGGCAGCGCTCCCGCTCGCGGCGCACACGCAGTTGATGGACTACCCGGGCTGACTTACGACGGCGCGGTCGCGCGAACGACGCGCGACGCGTGTCGGGTCCGAAGGAGCGGTTCATGTGCGGCATCACCGGGCTGTGGTCGTCTGGGCAGGGCCCGCACCCGTCCGAGCTGGTGGTGCGCCTCACCGACGCCCTCCGGCACCGCGGCCCTGATGCCTCAGGCCACCTCGCGCCTGCGGGCGGCGTTGCGTTCGGCCACCGCCGGCTCTCCATCATCGACCTCTCTCCCGCCGGCGCCCAGCCGATGGTGTCGGCGTCGGGGCGTTTCACCATCGTCTTCAACGGCGAGGTCTACAACTTCGCGGCCCTCCGTGAGCAGCTCGAGCGGGAAGGTCGCGCGCCGGCGTGGCGGGGGCACTCGGACACCGAGGTCATGCTCGCCGCCATCGAGGCCTGGGGGCTCGAGCGCGCGCTCACGCGCTTCATCGGCATGTTCGCCTTCGGCCTCTGGGACGCGTCGGAGCAGCACCTGCACCTCGTGCGCGACCGCCTCGGCGTCAAGCCGCTGTACTGGACCCGCACGCCTGGCGCGCTCGCCTTCGCGTCCGAGCTGAAGGCGCTGCAGGCCCTGCCCGACCTCGACACCACCCTCGACCGCACCGCGCTGGCCAGCTTCCTGGCGGCCAACTGCGTGCCGGGCACCCGCTCCATCTTCCGCGGCACCCACAAGGTCGCTCCCGGCACCTTCCTCACCTTCTCGGAGTGGAACACCGAGCCCCGGCTGACCCGCTACTGGGACGCGGCCGAGGTGGCGCGGCGTGGGCAAGCGACCCGGTTCGCCGGCTCCGACGCACAGGCCATCGAGGCGCTCGAGGCGCTGCTCCGCGACGCGGTGAAGCTGCGCATGGTGTCCGACGTGCCGCTGGGCGCCTTCCTCTCGGGCGGCGTGGACTCGTCGACGGTCGTCGCGCTCATGCAGGCCCAGAGCTCGCGGCCCGTGCACACGTTCTCCATCGAGAACGAGGTCGCTGCCTATGACGAGGGCTCCGCCGCCCGGGCCGTCGCCCGGCACCTCAACACCCATCACACGCCGTTCACCGTCACCGCGAAAGACGCGCTCGACGTCATTCCCCTGCTGGCGCGCATGTTCGACGAGCCCTTCTCGGACTCGTCGCAGATTCCCACGTACCTCGTCTCGAAGCTGGCCCGCCGCGACGTGACGGTGGCGCTGTCGGGCGACGGCGGTGACGAGCTCTTCGGCGGGTACACCCGGCACCTCTACGCCCCACGCCTCGCCGCCGCTTCCCGCTTCCTGCCCCCGCGCCTCCGCCACCGCCTCTCGGGCGCCATCACCAGCCTCTCCCCCGACGCGTGGGACGCCGTCTTCGAGTCCGGCAGGCCGCTCTTGCCCGTCATGCGCATCGCGGGCATCCGCATGCACAAGCTCGCCGCGGCGCTCGACGCCGACCGCCCCGAGGGCGTCTACGAGGTGCTGGCCTCGCACTGGACGAAGGCCGACCGGGTGCTCGCCGACGAGGCCTCGTGGCCGGCGCCGCGCCCCCGGACGTTCGCCGGCGACACCGCCGAAGACCTCACCCACGAGATGATGCTGCGCGACCTCACCGGCTACCTGCCGGACGACATCCTCACCAAGGTGGACCGCGCCTCCATGGCCGTCAGCCTCGAGGCCCGGGAGCCGCTGCTCGACCACCGCCTCGTCGAGTTCGCGTGGACGCTGCCGCTGTCGATGCGCGTGCGCGGCGCCACCGGCAAGTGGATTCTCCGCGAGGTGCTCGCCCGCTCCGTGCCACGCGACGTCATCTCGGGGCCCAAGATGGGCTTCGGCGTGCCGTTGGGCGAGTGGCTCCGCGGGCCGCTGCGGGACTGGGCCGAGGCGCTCCTCCGCCCCGCCAGCCTGTCCGAGGTCGGCCTCGACCCGGGCGTCGTCGCCAGCCGCTGGGCAGAGCACCTGAACGGGCGGCGCGCCTGGGAGCACCACCTCTGGGACGTGCTGATGCTGCAGGCCTGGCGGCAAGCCCTCAATCGCCAGGCTCTTTGATATCCATCGAGTCAGGCGTGGAGCCTCGTCAACGGTGCGTGTCCTCTTCTTCACAGACGGCCCCCTCAGCCCCGGCAGCCGCTTCCGGTGCCTGCAGCTGTTCCCCTGGCTCGAGCGGCGGGGCATCGCCTGCGAGGCGCAGTTCGCCTACGACGAGCGCTACAACGAGGTGCACGACAAGCCCTGGGCGCCCCTCTACAAGGCCGCCGGCCGCCTCGTGCGCGCTGGCAAGCTCGTCTTCGAGCGCGGCCACGACCTGCTGTTCCTGCACAAGACGACGATGGCGGTGAGCGGCCTCCCCGAGCTGCTGCGGGGCTTCCGCTCGACCCCAGCCGTCTTCGACTTCGACGACGCCATCTACCTGGGCAGCGACGGGGCGCCGTCGCGAGCCCGCGAACGCACCTTCCGCCAGGCCGTCCACCTGGCCCACCACGTCATCGCCGGCAACGAGCACCTCGCCACGCAGACCGGCGCGCCATGGAAGACGTCGGTGATTCCGACCGTCGTCGACACGACGAGGTACCAGCCCGCGCCGGCGCGCCCGTCGGCCCGCGAGCTGGTCATCGGGTGGATGGGCACGGCCTCGAACTTCGCGTACCTCCGCGACGTGATGCCGGCGGTGCTGCGGGCGATCGACCAGCTGCCCGAGGCGCGGCTGCGCGTCGTCTCGAACGGGCTGCTGCCCGAGTACGCCTCGCACCCGAAGGTCGAGCAGTGGCGCTGGAGCGCCGAGCGCGAGCTCATGGCGCTGCAGAGCTTCGACGTCGGCCTCATGCCGCTGCTGGACACCGAGCAGACGCGAGGGAAGTGCGGCTTCAAGATGCTGCAGTACATGGCCTGCGGCGTGCCCGTGGCGGCGTCGGCGGTCGGCGCGAACCCGGGCCTCTTCGCGGGCTCGAACGCGGGCGTCCTCGTGCCACCCGGCGCTGACTGGACCCGGGCCGTCCTCGACCTCGCGCGTCAGCCTCCCGAGGCCCGCCAGGCCCTGGGGGCCGCCGGCCGCGCGCACGTCGAGAAGCACTTCAGCGTGGCCAGCGTCATCGACCGCTACGTGACCCTCTTCGAGCGCGTCGTGAGCGAGGACGTGCGACGAGGCATGAGGGCGGGCTGACGGCTACGGCTACTTCGCCTTGCCGGTGAGGCGGTAGGTGACGCGGCCGAAGAGCTCGCGCAGCGCCTGGGCCGAGTCGTCGAAGTACCCCGCGCGCGGCAGCCAGTGGCCGTCGGCCCCGGGCGCACGCATGCGGAAATCGACCGGGAGCACGTCGGGCTCGAGCCCCACCCCACGAAAACACCCCTGCGCCCTGGGCAGGTGAAAGGCGCTCGTCACCAGCAGCACCGACCTGAACCCCCGCGCGTCGATGAGGGCCTTCGAGCGCTCGGCGTTCTCGACGGTGTTGCGCGCCTCGGGCTCGACGAGAATGCGCTCCTTCTCGATGCCCCAGGCCTCGAGCTGCCCGGCGAGATAGCCCGCCTCGGTGGGCAACCCGTCGCGCAGCCGCCCGCCGCTGACGATGACGTGCTGCGCCTTCCCCTGACGGAGCAGATCGAACGTCACCGTGAGCCGCTCGACGTTGTCACCCCACGAGACCGTGTCCGGCGTCGCCCCGTACGCCGCCACCGTTCCCCCGAGCAGCACGACGACGTCGTAGGTGGCGTCGGTCCGCATCGTCGAGACCGCGTCGGCCTCGAGCGCCTGCCAGAGCCGGTTCGACACCGACGGCAAGCTGAGGAGGGTGAACAGCCCCAGCCCCGTCCCCATCAGGCCGAGCCCGAGCCTGCGCCGCGAACGCAGCAGCGCGACGGCCCCCAGGACGAGGGGCACGGCCACCCACCACCAGGGGTCGACCAGGAGATCGAGCGTCTTCGAGAGGACGAAGAACACCGCGGCTACCCGTTCTTCTCTCCGTAGCCGTAATAGCGGTACGCGTACCCGTAGTAGTAGTCGCCGTACCGCGAGCGATCGAGGCTCACGTCGTTGAGGACCGCCCCGAGGATCGGCGCCTTCACGTCATTCAGCGCCCGCACCGTCCGCTTCGCGACGTCGCGATGCGTGACGCCCGCCTTGAGCACCATCACCACGCCCGCCACCTGCGTCGCGAGCACGACCGCATCTGCGACGGCGCCCACCGGAGGGCTGTCGAGAATGACCCGGTCGTACTTCTCATCGAGCGTCACCAGCAGCTCGCCGAAGGCCTTCGTGTGGAGCAGCTCGGCCGGGTTCGGCGGCACCGGTCCACACGGCAGCAGGAACACGCCCGGCACCTCGGTCGTCTTGATGGCGTCTTCGAGCCGGCCCTCGCCCACCACCAGCGAAGACACCCCCACGTCATTCGGCACCCCAAACGCCTTGTGGAGCCGCGGGCGCCGCATGTCGGTGTCGACGATGAGCACCCGCTGCCCGCTCTGCGCCATCGCGATCGCGAGGTTGATGGCGGTCGTCGACTTCCCTTCCTGCGGGCCGCTCGACGTCACCAGCATTCGCTTGAGCGGCTTGTCCGGCGACATGAACAGCAGGTTCGTGCGCACCGCGCGCGTGCACTCCGCGATGTGCGACTTCGGCTCCCGGTAGATGTGCAGGTCCTTCGACTGCCCCTCGGTGGCCGACTGCGGAATCGTCGGCACGAAGCCGAGGAAGGTCAGGCCGAGGCGCTCCTCGATCTCGAGCTGAGAGGTCACCGACGAGTCCAGGAACTCGAGCAGCAGCGCCAGGCCCAGGCCCGCGATGAGCCCTGCGATGACGCCGAGCAGGATCGACTGCGGCACGTTCGGCCGCACCGGCGCCATCGACGGCCGCGCGGCGTCGAGCACCCGCACGTTCGAGGTCCTCAAAAGGCCCGACAGCTCGATGTCCTTCAGCCGCTTGAAGACCGAGTCGTACTGCCGCTTGGCGCTGTCCGACTCCTGCTTGAGGCGGTCCAGCTCGAGCTTCTTCTTCTCGACCTCGAAGGCCTCGGCCTTCACCTCGTTGAAGAGCGCGAGCAGGTTCTTCTCCTTCTCGACCGCCTCGCGCAGCTCGGCCTCGGAGCCCACCACGAGGTTCGACAGCTCGCGCTGAAAGTCCCTCTCGACGAGCGCCAGCTTGTCGCGGCACTCCATCAACTTCGGGTGCTGCTCGAAGTACCGCGACTGGAGCTCGGTGCAGTCCGTCCGAAGCCCCAGCATGCGGTCCTTCAGCTTCTGGAGCGTCTGGTTCTCCCGGGCCGCCGGCAGCGCCTCGGCCCACATCGAGTCCGCCGCGTTCTGGGCCTGCACGTTCCGGATGGCCACCACCCGCGCCTTGAGGCCCGAGATCTTCAGCTGCACGTCCGTGAGCGCCTGGCTCGTGGCCGTCAGCCGCGCCGACACCATGTTCGCGCGGTCGTCGATCGAGGTGCTCAGCATGTCGGACTGCTTGCGGAAGGCGTACAGCGCCAGCTCGCTCGTCTTCGCCGACTCGGACAACGAGTCGCGCCGCTCGTCGAGCCACTTCGAGGCGTTCTCGGTCACCTTGAGCTTCTGCGCGAGGGACTCGTCGATGTACGCCTGCGCGACCTCATTCGCGAGCAGGGCGGCGCGGTTCGGGTCGCCGTCTTCGATCTTGATGAAGGTGACGCGCGAGTCCTTCAGCGACTCGACCTTGATCTTCCCCTGAACCATCGCGACCGCGTCGACATGCTTCATCACCTCGGCGCGCTGCGCGTCGGGCAGCTTCGTCAGGCCCAGGAACTCGGCGTCGGTGTTGAGCCCCAGCTTCTCGACCACCCGCTGCGAGACGGCGCGGCTCGTGATGATCTTCGACTGCGTCTCGATGTACTCCTTGTTCGCCCAGTAGGCCGAGGTGGAGTCGTTGTTCACGTCCTGGATCTGGTTGTCCAGGAAGCGGGGCTCCTTCGAGTCGATGATGAGCGAGATCTGCGCTGCGTAGACCTTCGACTGGCTGCGGGCCCAGAGGGTCGTCCCGCCCACCACGAGCGCGAAGACGAGCAGGATCAGCCACTTCCGCTTGAGGAGGACCCGGAGGTAGTACCGGAGGTCGATCGAGCCGGTGCCACTCACCTCGCTGGGGGCCTGTGCAGACACGACGCCGTCAGTACCACCGGGGCGGGGGCAGGTTCAAATGAACCGCCCACTATTCGATGCGCGTCGCCAGCGCCGCCTCCAGACGGGCGACCCAGGGATCCTGAGCCTTTGCACCTTCGGGGGTATCCAGCAGCCGGCCTCTGCGCACCTCGTCGAGGGCGGAATGGAGGCTGCCCATCTTCTCGTAGACCTGCGCGAGCCGGTACTTCAGGTCGGCGCGGGTGGGCTCGATGCGCGAGGCCGTCTGGAGCGCCTCGAGGGCCCGTGGCCACCGCTCGTCCTGGACCCAGAGGTCTGCCTCCCGCTGGAAGAGCTGCGAGCGCCCCTGCGGCCCGCTCACGAAGGGCCGCGTCCGCTCGAGCACCGCCCGGGCCTCCGTCGTCCGCTGCTGCTGGGCGAGCACCAGGGCGAGCGCCATCGCGACGCCGACGTCCTGGGGCACCTTGCGCGAGAGCCGGTCGAGCAGCGTGGAGGCCTCGTCGACCCGGCCCAGCTGCGTCAGCGCCCGCGACCTGAGCAGCACGAGCTCCGTCTGCTCCTGCACCGGGTCGGGAAGGGCCGCGAGCCGCTCGAGGGCGAGGGCAGGCTGTTGCTCGAGCTCCGCCTGCTGTACCGCCAGCACCAGCGCCTCCGTTCGCACCGCGTCCGAGGGCGGGAGCACCAGCACCGCGTCGAGGAGCGCCTTCGCCTCCGCGCGTCGTCCCAGCGCCTGGTAGCGCTCCCAAAGGCGTCGCAGGAGGCCCGCCTCGTCGACGAGCAGCCGGTCGTACTCGCCGAGCTTCGCGGCGAGCATCAGGCCCTCGTCGAGGCTCGTCGAGTCACCGAGCCGCCAGGCCACCTTGAACTCGAGCAGGGCCTGCGTGGGCTGCCCCAGCCGAAGGAGCGCGCGCCCGGCCGCGACGTGGGCCCGCGCGTCGCCCGGCCGCAGGAAGAGCACGCGGTTCACCCAGGCGAGCGACTCCCTCGCCGCGCCCTCGACGCTGAGCTGGTGCGCCACCGCCGAGTAGAGCACCCAGTCGGCCGGGTGCCGGTCGATGGCCGTGAGCGCCGCCTGCCGCACCTCCACCGCTGGCGCGCCCGCCTTGACCAGCCCGAGCACCCGCGCCTCTGCGTCTGCGTGCGAAGGCAGGCCCTTCGCGAGCGCGACGACCCCCACGACCACCACCGCCACCGCGGCGACGAACCAGCCCCGATGCACCGAGCGCTTCGTGTGACCCGCGCCCTCCGCCGCGCCCGTGGCCGCGGTGAGCCCGACGACGACCACCACCGCGACGGCGAGCCCGTTGAGCTCGAGCGCGAAGTCGAAGACGTCGTGGAGGAGCGCGCCGGCCACCGCGAGCAACAGGACCGGCTCGAGCACGCGCCCCCTCGCCTGCCGGACGAGCTGGGCGACGACGACGAGGCTCGCCACGCCCAGCAGGAGCGTGAGCGGCAGCCCCAGCTCGGCGAGCCACTGGAGGACGACGTTCTCGGGGTGGGTGAACGTCACGTCGAGCTGGGTGGTCTGGAACCGCGAGAAGCCGAGCTCGAACGCGCCCAGGCCCATGCCGCCGCGCCAGAACTGGAGCGCGCCGTCCCAGAGCATCGGCCACAGCTCGACCTTCGTCCGGGAGATCTTCTCCATCGACGAGACGGTGGCGAGCCGATCGAAGAGCTGCTCGGAGGCGAGCGACACCGCGAAGAGCCCCGTGGCGCCGATGACCAGCCAGGGCAACGCGACCCGCAGTCCGCCCTGCCGGCGGGTGAGCTGCAGCGCCCCCACGAGCGCCCAGGTGACGACGAAGGTGGCGATGCCACCGCGGGAGAACGAGAGGAACACCCCCGTGCCGCAGACGAGCGCCAACGCGTAGAGGCCGACCGCGAGCTCCTTGTTGCGAGCGTCGAGCGCGAGCCCGAGCGCGACGGTGCCGCAGAAGGCGAGGAACGCGGCGAGGTGGTTCGTGTTGCCGAAGAAGGAGAGCAGCGGGACGCTGCCGTAGTACCGGTGGACGCCGAAGAGGGCCTCCGCGCCGGCGAGGAGGTGGGCGAAGCCGACGAGCGCGACCAGACCGCCGGTGCCCGCGACGGTCGCCAGCAGGCGGAGCCGGGCGGCCTCGAGCCTCCCGAGCTGCAGCGCGACGAAGGTGAGCGAACCGAGCGACAGGAAGCGCGCGAGGGCCCGCCACGTCGAGGGCGCGTCCATCGTCATGGGACGTGCGCCGTCGAGGCCGAGCGGCACGAGCGCGAAGTCCCGCAGCTCCGCGTGCACCGGAGAGAGGAGCGCCAGCACCCCGGCCGGCAGGGGCAGGAGGGACAGCGCAGCGACGAGGGCGAGGCCGGCGGGGAGCGCGAGGAGGAGGTGGGCGGTGCCCCGGCGGCGGTGCTTCCACGCGCCGAGGAGCCAGGCGAGGAGCGCGACCGACGCGGTGCCGTGCAGGAGCCAACCGGTCCACCCGGGCGAGCCGCCGAGGACCAGTGGGAGCGAGACGACGGCGGCGCCCACCGCCACCTCGGCCACGTACCACCAGCGCGTGGAGTCCTGCTTCGGCATCAGGGGCGGGCGAGCGCGCGGCGAGCGTAGCGCTTCACGCCGTCGAGGAGGTGCCTGGCGGCATGACGCGGGGTGTCCACGAGCCAGAGCCGGGCGGCGAAGCTGCCGACACGGTGGGTCGCCAGCGAGGCGGACACGAGGGCCGCCGCGGTGAAGAGCCGCTCGTCCACGAGCCCGCGGACGCGCCGGCCGGGGAACGCGGCCCAGGCGGCGTCGGGAACAGGCACGTCGAGGAGCCGCGCGAGGAGGTGGAGCGTCACCGTGAGGGCCTGGGTGAAGCCGGCGTCCTCCGCGCGCGCTGCCATCGCCGGCCAGTCGAGCGCCGGGTGCAGCCGGAGGAACTGTTGCAGATCGACGAGCCAGGCGAGGCGGAGGAAGGCGTGGTTCGCGGCGTGGGTCGCCAGGTAGAGGAACTCGTCCTCGGGGGCGAGCAGGCGCACGCGACGGCGCTCGAAGGTGGTGTCGCGGGCCCGCGCGCGAATGGCGTCGTCGTCGAAGAGGCCGCGGCCGAAGGTGGAGATGAGCCGGAAGTGCACCTCCACGAGGCCTGGCGGGCCGGAGAAGGAGAGGTGGTGGTGGTCGTCGAAGACGTCACCGAGAGACGGGTCGACCCAGCGGTGCAGGCCCAGCGGCTGGAGCGCGGCCGCCACCCGCTCGAGCTCTTCGGGGAGGACCAGCACGTCGACGTCCGAGGAGGGGCGGCAGAGGGGATTCGAGGGGTAGAGGCGGTGTGCGAGGACCGAGCCCTTGAGCGCGATGGGGACGACGCCTGCGCCGTGGAGCGCGTCGAGGACGGTGAGCGTCAGCCGCTTGAGCTTGTGGGCCGAGGCGACCGTGCCGCGGGCGTCAGCGAGGAGCCGGTCACGGCCGGGGAAGTCGAGGGGGCCGAGGGCGTCGGCGAGCCATGCGCTCACCCCGTGACGCGCCGCCGCGTCGACCAGGCGCAGCGAGTCGAGGTGAGGCAGCAGGTCGCGCAGCTCGCCGTTCCGGTGTGGAATCCGCGACAGGACCTCGAATAGGGGGCTGCTTCTGGAGTACTGAGCACCCAGCGCCATGGAAGACTTCATCTTTACGCCGATCGTGCTCGCGGTGGGGCTCGCGATTCACGCCGTGGCGCTGAGAACGCACGACCGCGAGGAGGGGCGGTTGCTCACGCTCAGCTTCGCGTTCCACGTCGCCTCGAGCATCGGGCTGATCCTCGTCTACACCTACTACTACACGGAGGGTGGCGACATGATCTCGTATCACCGTCTTGGCGTGCCGGTCGCCGAAGCGCTCCGATACGACTTCGAGGCCATGTCACCTGAGGTGGTCTCCCTGCTGCTCCAGCGCGAGCACCGCCTTCCCTTTGAGGTCCTCGACGGTTCGTCGACCGGCTCGATGCAGGCCGTGGCGATCATCCTCTCGTTCCTGCTCGGAAACTCGCTGTTCGCGAGCGCCGCCCTCATCGGCATCTTCTCCTACGTCTCGAAGGTCCTCGCGTTTCGCGCCCTGAAGCGTCACACAAGCCCGCCGTATCATCGGCACCTGGGTCTTGCCCTCCTCCTCTCACCGAGCGGCGTGGTGTGGACCTCCGTTCTCCTCAAGGAGTCGGTCGTCATGGTGTTCATGGGCCCGTTCCTGCTCGCGGTCATCTGGCTCGTGGAGGGGCGGCGTTTGGCCCTCGCACTGACCCTCGCCGCGGCGAGCGGCGCCGCGATCTCCCTCTTCAAACCGTATGTCTTGATGGCGCTCGTCGCGGGGGCCGCCAGCTGGATCCTCGTCGCTCGCGGTCTCCGCGATGGCCGGAGGCTCACCATACGGCCGCTCTACCTCGGGCTCGCAGCAGCCATCGCGGTGGGTGGCTTCGCAGGTGCAACTGCGTTCTTCCCCAAACTGACCCTCGACTCGGTTGGCGATTCGATGGCCTATCAGCGCCGAGTCGCAGGAGAGGTCGAGGGCGGGTCAAACTTCTCGCTCGAGGGCCCCGGGGTCGATCGGGACACCGAGAAGGGTCGCTCGCTCAGCGAACAACTCGCCCTGGCGCCACTCGCGCTCGTGACGGCCCTCTTCCGGCCATTCATCTTCGAGGCGCGCAAGGCGATGCAGCTGCTGAACGCACTCGAAATGACGTGGTTGCTCGTCCTCTTCGTGCAGGCCCTGAGGACCTCCGGTGTCGCGGCGAGCATCTCGCGTGTCCTCGCGTCGCCGGTGCTCTCGTTCTGCGTCGTCTTCACCCTGGTGCTCGCGCTCGGGACTGGACTCTCGACCGCCAACCTCGGTGCGCTTTCGCGTTACCGCGCGCCGATGATGCCCTTCTTCCTGTTCCTTCTGCTGGCGCTCCGTCAGCGGGCAACGGTCACCGAGCCGCCGGCTTCAGTGACGGAGCCACAAACGAATCGGGCGCCGCTGGTTCAGGCGTAGACGCAACTGGGACGAGCGGGCTGCCGACGCGCTGAAGCGCGGTCCCGAGGACGTCAGTCACCAGCTGGAGCATGATGTCCATCTGCGGGGGAACATCGCCGTACTCGGAGCGCCACGCGGCAACGAGCTCCAACCCGCTGCCAGGTCCCAGGACCGAGACTGCGGTGGTGGTGAGGTCGCGCTTTGCCATGTCCTCGTAGTCAGCCCCGACCCAGTGACGAACGCGTTGCTCGCCCTTGAGCAACTCGAGCGAATCGAATCGGGCTTCACGCGCCAACCATTCCATCACTTCGAAGACCCCGGCCTCGTCAGTGCGCCGGTCGAACTGAGCGGGGAGCTGCATGATGACTCTCCGCAGCCACTCAACATGCCGACTGTTGATGCGTTTCTTCTGCCTCGCGGCAACTGCCAGGTACTCAAAGTACCCGATGAACCGGATCAACCCGAACAGCAGCGCGGAGACGCCCAGCACCGCCGCACCGACTTCCCAATTCCGGCCGAAGGCAATCGCGATGGCTCCGATGCACAGCGCGACCGTCACTCCGTAGATGATGAGGACTGCGCGCCGGTGGGTGATGCCCATGTCGAGGAGCCGATGATGAATGTGGCCCCGGTCGGGCGAGAAGATGGGCCTCCGCTCGAGAAATCGCCTCACCATGGCCAGCAGGGTGTCGATGATTGGGACGCCCAGCGCGACGATGGGGACGGCGATCGAAACCGCTGCAGACGCCTTCTGAAGTGGTCCGGCGATGCTGCAGACGGCGAGGACGAACCCGAGGAAGTAGCTGCCTGAGTCGCCCATGAAGATGCGGGCGGGGTTGAAGTTGAAGAACAGGAAGCCCAGAACCGCGCCCGCGACGGTCGCCATGACCACGGCGACGAACGTGGTGCCCTGGAGGTAGGCCACGACGAAGTTGGTGACGCCGGCAAAGAAGACGACCCCTGCCGCAAGTCCGTCGAGACCGTCGATGAGGTTCACTGCGTTGATGATGCCGACGATCCAGAACACGGTGATGGGGAGCGAGAACACTCCCATCGAGAAGGTCCCCAGAAGCGGAAGGTCGATAACGTCGATCCGGAATCCGAAGGACCACGCGATGGCGGCGGCGAGAATCTGCACCATCAACTTGTGGAGGGCGCGGACCGACTTGAAGTCGTCGACCGCACCGAGGCTGAACATGACTGTACTTCCAACCAGCAGCCCCAGGCCCCGCCACTCTTCCGCTGCGTCGAAGAGGGCGCCCACCGGCCCGAAGACCACGGTGCCGATGATGGTGACCATCGCGGCGCCGAAGATCGCCAGTCCGCCAAGCCGCGGGATGACCTGGCCGTGAATGTGCCGACCGCCAGGAGTCGAAACGATGTTGAAGTGAAAGGCGAGACGCCGGGCGAACGGGGTCAGCACCGCCGCCGCGACAGCCGCCACCACGAAGCTGGTCACGTAGCTCTGCATCACCACCCCGACTTCCGGCTCAGTCCCCTCACCTGACCGCGCCGTTCACGCCGCGGGCACCGTACATGAGCCCACCGCTGTTCCGCCAGTCACACCTCAGCGACTCGCGCTTCGCAACCGCTCGTAGAGATTGAGGTGGGCGCGCAGGACCGCTTGCTCGTCGAAGCGCTCCTCTGCGAGCCGCCGCGCTTCCTTTGCCAGGCGCTGACGCTCCTGCGGGTCATCCACCAGCCGGATGATGGCCCTCGCGAGCGCCGCTGAGTCTTTCACCGGGAAGAGCACGCCCGCCCGTCCTCCATCGACCGCGTCCCGACAGCCGGGCGCATCGGTTGTGAGCAGGGCCCGTCCCACCGCGGCCGCCTCCAGGAGCGCCTTGGGCATGCCCTCTCGATACGATGGGAGACAAACCAGTGTGGCCTGCCCAAATGCGGCAGCCATGTCACGCTGATGGCCCCACCACTCGACGACCCCCTCACTTCGCCAGCGTTCGACCTCTTCGAGGGTAACGGCGGCTGGATTGCCGGGATCCAGCCCTCCGGCGAGCACGAACCGGACGCCGGGCCTGTTCGCTCGCACCGCACGTGCGGCGTCTACGAACTCCACGACGCCCTTGTCTCTCAAGAGCCTCGCGGGAAGCATCACGACCGGAGGTCCTTCGGGCTCGGGCGCCACTCGAAAGCGGGTCAAATCGACGCCGCTCCCGCGAATCTTCACGACGTCAGCGCGATCGAGCGCTCCAAATCGCCGAAGATCGGCTTCGTCGTCGTCGTTCTGGAGCACGACCACGGACCGTGGCGTCGACAGCGCCATGCGGTAGGCGGCCGCGATCGCACGTCGTCTCAGCGCGGCCAGAGGACCCTGCGCCAGGAAGACGTAGCCGAAGCCCGAGACCGCGTTCACGACCGCCGTTCTTCGAACGACACGTGCAGCCGCACTGCCGTAGAGAACGGGCTTGATGGTCACGTGGTGCGCGATGTCCGGCTGCAGGCGGGCGTAGTGCCACACCAGCGCCGCAACCGAGCTCGCCTCAGTCGCGGGCCCCTGGCCCTTCCGATCGAGCCGCCAGCGATGCACCTCGACGCCGAGTCGCTCGAGGTCCCCAACCCCAGAGCCATCGGGCGTGATCGCGTGCACGTCGTAGCCCGCGGCGCGGGCGCCCCGCACCAGGACGAGCCGATGGGACACAAGGAAGTCGGGGTTGTTCACGACGAAGACGAGGCGGGTCATCGGATCGCCTCGTGCTACAGCGCGTCCCCATTCGCATCAACCCACGAACACCTGTGGCGTCCTCTTCCCCGGCCCACGGCTGAGCGCCGAGCCACCGCATTCGTCTCACCTCGTTGGCGGTGAGAGCCTGAGACGGAAGCGTGCTAGGCGTTCGACCTGTATGAGCAACCTCGACGAGCGCACGGTCGCAGGCTTCGGCGAAGAGTGGTCGCGGTTCGACCAGCAGCAGGTACCCGAGCAGGAACTTGAACGGCTCTTCTCGGAGTACTTCTCCGAGTTCCCATGGGCCCGGCTGCCCGCTGACGCGGTGGGCTTCGACATGGGCTGCGGCAGTGGCCGATGGGCCCGCTTCGTCGCTCCTCGAGTTGGCACCCTTCATTGCATCGACGCGAGCGATGCTGCCCTTTCAGTTGCCAGAGGCGCACTCGCGCAGGCGCCGAACGTCCAGTTTCACCGAGCGAGCGTGGGTGAACTTCACTTCCCCGCGGCCAGCATGGACTTCGGATACTCGTTGGGCGTGTTGCATCACGTGCCCGATACCGCCGCAGCCATCGCCGCATGTGCACGACTGCTGAAGCCTGGCGCGCCCCTCCTTCTGTACCTCTACTACCGGTTCGACAACCGCCCCACCTGGTTCCGAAAACTCTGGGAGCTCAGCGACCTCGGGCGTCGCGCCATCTCGAAGTTGCCGCTTGAGCGACGACACCTCGTCACAGACGTCATCGCAGCGTCGGTGTACTGGCCGCTCGCCCGCGGAGCCCAGCGCCTGGAACGGCTCGGAGTCGATGTCTCGACCGTGCCGCTCGCGGCCTACCGGGACAAGTCGTTCTACACCATGCGAACGGACGCGCTTGACCGGTTTGGAACGGGCCTCGAGCAGCGATTCACGCGCCTGGAGATCGAATCGATGATGCGAGCAGCGGGGCTCGAACGCATTCGCTTCCGCGACGGCGTCCCGTTCTGGTGCGCGGTCGGCTTCCGGGCCTAGCCCATGCGTGTCCTGTTCCTGTCGCTCCAGGAGCACGGTCGCTCCCCGGGTCAGCGTTACCGCGTCGAAGCCTTCGAACCCGCCCTCCGCGCGGCGGGCATCGAGCTCATCGAACGCCCCGTCCTCTCCGCCGACGACCTGCGTGTCTTCTATGGCGCCGCGTCGCTCGCAGCCAAGGCCCGCATCGGGCTGCAGGCGCTTCTTCGGCGTGCAGCGAGCGTCCGCCCTCGCCTGCGCTCGCGCCCCGACGTCGTTCTCGTGCAGCGCGAGGCCTTCTTCCTCCTTGGCGGCTGGAGCGAGTGGCTCGCTTCGCTTCAGGCCCCCATCGTCTACGACTTCGACGACGCCATCTGGATCCACGCCGTCTCAGAGGCCAACCGCCGCTTCGCCTTCCTCAAGAACGTCGAGAAGATCCCCCGCATCGTCGGCCTGGCCCACACCGTCATCGCCGGCAACGACTACCTCGCGACCTGGGCCCGCCAACACTCGCGCAACGTTCACGTCATCCCCACCTGCGTCGACACGGACCTGTGGCGCCCTGCCCCGAGGCCGACCGGTGCCCCCGTCACCATCGGCTGGAGCGGAAGCCCCTCGACGCTCGAGCACTACAAGCTCGTCCTCCCCGGGCTGCGGCGGGTGAAGGCGCGGTACGGCGAGCGCGTGCGCTTCCGGCTCATGGGCGCGCCAGCCTTCCGCGATGACGCCCTCGGTCTCGTCGGCGAAGCCTGGAGCGAGTCGGCCGAGATCCCCTTCCTCCAGCAGATGGACATTGGCCTCATGCCTCTGCCCGATGACGAGTGGACCCGGGGCAAGTGCGGGCTCAAAGGCCTGACGTCGATGGCAGCCGGCGCGGCAACCGTGATGTCTCCCGTCGGCGTGAACACGACCATCGTCACGCACGGGCTCACGGGCCTCCACGCGTCGACGGAAGCCGAGTGGGTCGAGTGTCTGTCGAAGCTCGTCGACGACGACTCACTCCGCCGTCGGCTCGGTGAAGCAGGACGCGCGCGCGTGGTCGAGGGCTACTCGGTCGAACGCTGGTCGCCGGAGCTGATCAAGCTGCTCCAGGCCGCCGCGCGCCGCTGAGACTCACTCACTCGAACAGTGCCTCGACGAACTCCTTCGGTTCGAACTTTCTCAAATCCGCCACCTTCTCCCCCACCCCCGCCCAGGCCACCGGCACCTTCAGCTCGTCACAGATCCCGATGATCACCCCACCCTTCGCCGTCCCATCGAGCTTCGTCAGCGCGATCGACGTGATCCCCACCGCCTCCTGAAACTGCTTCGCCTGCGCGATCGCGTTCTGCCCCATCGTCGAGTCCAGCACGAGCAGCACCTCGTGCGGCGCGCCCGGCAGCGCCTTCTCGGCCACCCGCTTCACCTTCTTCAGCTCCTCCATCAGGTTCGCCTTCGTGTGGAGCCGCCCCGCCGTGTCGGCGATCACGAGGTCGGCCCCCACGTCCTTCGCGCGCTTGATCGCCTCGAACACCACGCTCGCCGGGTCCGACTCCTCCTTCCCCTTCACCAGCTCGGCCCCCGCCCGCTCCGCCCACACGTCGAGCTGCTCCGTCGCCGCCGCGCGGAACGTGTCGCCCGCCCCCAGCACCACCTTCTTCCCCTCAGCCTTCGCCTTCGCCGCCAGCTTGCCGATGGTCGTCGTCTTCCCCGCCCCGTTCACCCCCACCACCATGATCACGTGCGGCGGCCCGCCTCCTCCGAGCGCCGTGTTCGCCTTCAGCGACACGATCCGCTCCACCTCCTTGCGGATCACGCCCTTCAGCTTCTCCGCCGAGTCGAGCTCCTTCGCCTTCGCCTTGTCCCGCGCCACCTCCACCAGCGACGACGCCGTCTTCACCCCGATGTCCGCCGTGAAGAGCACCTCCTCGAGGTCGGCCAGCACCTTCTCGTCGATCGTCTTCGGCCCGCCGCCGAACAGCCCGTTCAGCTTCGCCATGAAGCCTTCGGACCTCGTCTTCGCGAGCCCCGCCGCCAGCGTCGCCCCCGCCTCGGCCTCGATCTTCGCCTTCGCCGCCGCCTCGGCCTGGCGCTTCGCCTCCGCCGCCGCCTCCGCCGCGCGCCGCTGCTCCTCCGCCGCGAGCCGCTCCGCCTCCTCGCGCTCCCGCTTCCGCCGCTCCTTCTCCTCGGCCTCCGCCTGCTTCTGCGCGCGGTACGCCTCCTTCTTGAGCTCCTCCTCCTTCGCCTTGAGCGCCTGCGCCTCGGCCGAGCCCTTCTCCAGCGCCTCCCGCTCGGCCTTCAGCCGCTCCGCCTCGAGCCGCCGCGCCTCGGCCTCGGCCTTCGCCTTCGCCTCCGCCTCCGACGGCGGCAGCTCCACCTTCGGCAGCGCGGGCTTCTCGAGCGCCGGCTCCACCTTCGTCTGCGACGGCAGCGTCGGCGGGGGCGGCGTCGTCGTCGCGCGGCCCTTCGCCAGCATCTTCCGCACGACCAGCAGGAGGAGGACGAGGAACCCCACCCCCAGCACCACCGAGATGGCGGTGCCCACAGCGCTCCCGTCAGGAGCAGGCGCAACGTCGGCCAGGACCAGCGTCATGATGGCCCCGGCTCTACCACGCAGCGCCGCGCTCCCAAGCACGTTCCACGCTGGCGCTCCCCCGACGGCTTGTGTACGCACCGCCTCGCCATGCGCTCCCTGCTCGTCGCCGCCTGCGTCTCGCTCACGGCCTGCATCGTGCCCGCCCCCACCGCCGAGGGCACCCAGGCCTCGAAGCCCCGCCCGCCCGCCGCGCCCCCGCAGGAGTTCAAGAGCGGGGCGAACTTCGGAGACGCCGTCGAGCTCTCCTCCACCATCCTCGCGCCCGGCAGCGCCACCGCCGGAGACACCGTGCGCGTCGGCTTCAACTTCAAGGTGCTCAAGCAGATGGACGTCGACTACATGATCTTCGTCCACGTCGAAGACGTCGACGGCCGCGTCGACCGCCTCAACATCGACCACGCCCCCGTGCGCGGCACCCGCCCCACCTCGAAGTGGACCGTCGGCGAGACCGTGCGCGACGAGTTCGAGATCCCCATCCCTCCGCAGATGCCCGTGCGCGGCCTCAACGTGCTCATGGGCTTCTGGGACCCGAAGACCGACGCCCGCCTGCCGCTCGTGAACAAAGACGTCATCCCCAACGACGGCAACAACCGCATCATGGCGGCGCGGTTCCAGGTCACGCCCAACCAGTGAGGCCGCCACGGCTTGACACGGAATTCGTGCACACGAATAATTTCCGTCATGAATCTGACGGTTTCAGTCGATGAGCGGGTCGTGGACCGGGCCCGGCAGGTCGCGCTCCGGCAGGGCACCAGCCTCAACGCGCTGGTCCGCACCTACCTCGAAGGCCTCGCTGGAGTGCGTTCGCCAGCCCAGATTGCCGCCGACCTCAGAGCCCAATGGGCCAGCTCCAGCGGCGATTCGCAGGGGGCTCCCTTGCGACGAGAGGACGCGTACGACGGGCGGACCTGATGGACCGGACGTTCCTCGACACCAACGTCCTGCTCTACGCCGACGATGCGTCCGCGGGGGCGAAGACCACCAGAGCGCGTGACGGGGTCGCTGAGCTGGCGGCCTCCGGGCGGGCGGTCGTCTCGACCCAGGTCCTGCAGGAGTTCTTCGTCATCGCCACGAAGAAGTTGAGGCTGCCGGCGGCAGTGGCGCGGCAGCGCGTCGAGACCTTCGCCGCCCTCGAGGTGGTCCTCATTCAGACCGACCTCATCCTGGGTGCCATCGATCTTCACCGCCTCCATTCACTCTCGTTCTGGGACGCGCTCATCATCCGCGCCGCGTCCGCCGCCGGCTGCACCCGATTGTGGAGCGAGGACCTCCAGCACGGCCGCACCCTCGAGGGCGTGCGCATCGAGAACCCGTTCCTCACTCAGCCGTAGGCCCTCGGCTACTTCGTGCCGTACCAGCTCGAGTTCGGGAACGGCCCCAGCGCGCCCGACACGAAGCCGTTCGTCATGCGCCCCGTGACGCGGCCCCGTGCCTGCGGCAGCCCCAGCGCGTCGGCCGTCCCGTTGCCGTCGAGGTCGTGAATCGTCGCCCGCTGCTCGTCGAAGCGCAGCCCACCCAGCCCCGACCCGAGCTCGAAGTCGTCGGCCAGCTGCTGCGCCAGCGCTCCGCACGCGAGCCGCGTCTGCACCGAGCCGAGCTGATCGCAGAGGATGAGGTTGATCAGCTCGCCGACGTCGCGCGCGCGGTTGTTCGAGCCGGCCATGATCGCCACGTTGATCAGGTTCACCAGCAGCTTGTTCACGTCGAACTCGATGAGGCGCGGCCCGAGGATCACCTCCTGCGCGGTGCGCGTGCCCCCGAAGGCCAGCACGGTGACGGTGATCTGCCCGTTCGCGCCCAGCATCGGGTTGTTCATCACGTTGACGACCTGCCCGTTGTAGTCGAGCCACAGCTCGCTCCACGCCTCCGACGCCGCCACGCGAGACAGCTGCCCCTCCACCACGTCCATCACCCCGCGCGCCTTCAGCGGCCGGTTGCCGAAGCGGAACATGTCGGACAGCACCTGGAAGAGCTGGCCCACCCACGGCGGCGCCTGCACGTTCTGCGCGACCAGGTTGCCCACGTAGCAGATGAGCTGCTGCTCGATGCCACCGAGCGTGTTGCAGTTCGTCGTCATGCCCTGGCTGATGGCGCGGAGCAGGTCGAGCAGCTTCACGATGTCGCTCGCGCGCTGCGCGAACTCGCTGATGTCGAGCTCGTAGTACGTCTGGTAGCGCCCGTTGATGGTGGTGGTGTGGCTCGTGGTGCACATCGGCCCCGTGCAGGGCGTCGCCACGCACGCGCCGTTCACGCACTGGGTGCCGCTCGGGCACATCACCGCGCAGGGCGTCACGCACGCGTTCACCCCGCCCGGCTGGCACCGGTTCAAGATGATCTCGAACCCCGTCGCCACGCAGCGCTGCCCCGCGGGACAGTCGCAGTCCGACGCGCACCAGTCGGGCACCGGAGCGCCCCCGGCCGTCCCCGCACCGCCGCCGACGTTCCCGCCGCCCGCGCTCCCGCCCGCTGTCGCCTGGCCGCCCGCCGAACCACCCGCTGCGCCGCCGCCCACGCCCGCGTCGGACATGAGCACGCCGACCGGCCGATCCGACCCGGACTTCACGAGCACCGAGCCCCCGCACTGGCAGGCCGCCGCGCTGACGACGACTCCGAAGAGGACCAGGGCTCGCATCGCGGGGACCATTACTCCCGAGCGGTCTGTCCTGCGCAAGGTCCCACCGTGTCTTCCAGTGGACACCCGCCGGCTGCCGCCGCCGACTCGTGCTACGGGCCGCTCCATGGAACGCCTGCCGCTCTTCGCGACCGCCTCCCGGGGCACCGAGCCCTTCCTCGCCGACGAGCTCGAGGCGCTGGGGTGCAAGCGCATTCGCCAGGACCGCGGCGGCGTGCGCTTCTTCGCGGCCCTCGACGAGCTCGCGCGCGTGCTCGTGCAGTCCCGCATCGCCATGCGCGTGCTGTACCCGCTGCGGCAGTTCGAGGCCCAGGGCGCCGAGGGGCTGTACGAGGCCGCCCGCGCCATCGCGTGGGAAGACTGGCTGGCGCGCGGCTCCACCTTCTCCATCGAGGCCACGCTGAAGGACACCGAGCACTCCCACTCGGGCTTCGTCGCCCTCAAGCTCAAGGACGGCCTCGTCGATCGCCTCCGCGAGAAGTGGGGCGCCCGCCCCGACGTCGACACCCGTACCCCCACCTTCCACGTCGTCGCGCACCTCGCGAAGACGTCGCTGTCCATCTCCCTCGACCTCTCCGGCGAGCCCCTCTTCAAGCGCGGCTACCGGCAGAAGGCGACCGCCGCGCCGCTCAAAGAGACGCTCGCCGCCGCGATGCTGCTCGCCTCGAAGTACGACGGCAGCGAGCCCTTCGTCGACCCGATGTGCGGCTCAGGCACCCTCGCCATCGAAGCCGGCTTCATCGCCACCCGCCGCGCCCCCGGCCTCAAGCGCTCCTTCGCCTGCGAGGCGTGGCCGTCGTTCGCGCCGAAGCTGAAGCCCCTGCTCGAGGACGTGCGGAGAGACGCCTTCTCCCAGCTGCGCCCCGCGCCCGCGCCCATCACCGCCCGCGACTACGACGACGAGGTGCTCACCGCCACGAAGCGCAACGTCGTCACCGCCGGCCTCTCCACCAGCGTGCGCATCGAACAGGCCGACGCGACCACGGCGGACGCTCCCGCTGGTCCTCCCGGCCTCGTCTGCACCAACCCGCCCTACGGCGAGCGCCTCGGCTCCGGCGGACAGAAGGGCATGAAGTCGTTCTTCCACAAGCTCGGCGCGAACCTGAAGCGCTGGGACGGCTGGCGCTTCGCGGTGCTCGCCGGCAACGAGGCCTTCGAGAGCGCGTTCGGCATGCGGCCCTCCGCCCGTCAGCCCCTCTGGAACGGCGCCATCGCCTGCCAGCTGATCCACTACCCGGCGCGGCGAACGGGAACCTGAACGGCTGGAGCAGCGTCCAACCTGCCGGAATCAGTCGGCCGGCCCCCGTTGCACAAAGCCCGTCGGGTCAAGGTATACGCTTTCCCCACCTGTGTCCGTGTCTGAAGCCCAGGAAGACGTCACCGCGGAGATCGCCGCCGAGGGGCTCGATCCGCTCATCGGCGTCACGCTCGACGGCCGTTACCGCATCGTGGGCGGCATCGGCAAAGGGGCGATGGGCAAGGTCTATCGGGCGGTGCAGGTCGGGCTGAACCGTGCGGTCGCGCTCAAGGTGCTCGACTCCAACTACGGCGCGGGTCGCGAGGAGTCCTTCCGCCAACGCTTCCTCGTCGAGGCCGCGCTCACCGCGAAGCTGTCTCACCCGAACACGGTGCGCATCTTCGACTACGGCTGCTCGAGCGACGGCATCTACTACCTCGCGATGGAGTTCCTCGAGGGCGAGACGCTCGATCGCGTGCTCTCGAAGGGCCCGCTCGGCTGGCGCCGCGTGCTGTCGGTCGGCCAGCAGATCGCCCGCGCGCTGCGAGAGGCGCACGAGCTCGGCGTGGTGCACCGCGACCTCAAGCCGGGCAACGTGATGTTCCTCTCGGCCGACGACGACACCGACTTCGTGAAGGTGCTCGACTTCGGCCTGGTGAAGTCCTTCGTCGAGGGCCAGGAGCTCGAGGGCCGCGCCATCACCCAGCAGGGCATGCTCATGGGCAGCCCGCCGTACATGGCGCCTGAGCAGGGTGACAAGAACCGCGCCGATCCGCGCAGCGACATCTACTCGCTCGGCTGCATGCTCTTCGAGTGCCTCACCGGGGCGCCGCCATACCCGGGAGGCGCTCCGCTCGAGATCATCTTGAAGCACGTGAACGACCCCGTGCCCGCCATCAAGACGCCCGCGAAGTTCGAGGCGATCCCCGAGGGCATGGCGGCGCTCGTCACGAAGTGCCTGCAGAAGTCGCCGATGGACCGCTTCCAGTCGATGGACGAGGTGCTGCAGGCGATGAGCGAGCTCACCTCGCCGGTCGCGACGCCCGCCTTCGACACGCCGCTGCCGCCCACACCGATCGCCGCGCCTCCGATCCCTGCGCGGAACAACACACCGCTCCTCATCGCGGGCTTCGCCGTGGCGCTGCTCGTCGGCATCGGCGGCACCGCCCTCGTCCTGCGCAAGCCGGGCAAGCCCGCGACCGTGCTCTTTCACATCGAGACGCAGCCCGCGGGCGCCCAGGTGGTGATCAACCGCGTGATCAAGGGGCTCACCCCGCTCGAGCTCGAGCTGACTCCGATCGATGGTCGGGCCCAGGCGGAGGTGACGCTGCTCAAAGAGGGCTACCTGCCGCTCACCGTGACGGCAGCGGGCTCCGGCCCGCGGCTCGAGCTCATCCAGAAGCTGCAGGAGAAGCCACCGGAGCCCGCCGTCGACAAGCCCGCGACCAGGGCTGACAAGGCTGCTGCGGAGAAGGCCGCGGCAGCAGAGAAGGCCGCGGCAGAGAAGGCGGCTGCGGCAGAGAAGGCGGCTGCGGCAGAGAAGGCGGCTGCGGCGGAGAAGGCGGCTGCGGCGGAGAAGGCGGCTGCGGCGGAGAAGGCGGCGGCGGCGGAGAAGGCTGCGGTGGAGAAGGCTGCGGTGGAGAAGGCTGCGGCGGGGAAGGCCGCAGCGGAGAAGGCTGCAGCGGAGAAGGCCGCAGCGGAGAAGACTGCTTCGGACAAGGCTGCTGCTGCGAAGGTTGCAGCGGAGAAGGTTGCAGCGGAGAAGGCCGCCGCGGAGAAGGCCGCCGCGGAGAAGGCCACCGCGGAGAAGGCCACCGCGGAGAAGGCCGCTGCGAAGGCCACGGCCGCGAAGGCCACCGCGGAGAAGGCTGCGATCGACCGCGCGTTTCAGGACTCCAGGACGAAGACCGCGCCGAAGCCCGAGGCGCTGCCGGTGGTGACGCCGGTGAAGACTGCTCCGAAGACGACCACGAAGAAGCCGCCGCCCGCGAAGACCGAGAAGAAGGCCGAAGAGCCGGTCGATCCACTCGCCCCGCACACGCCGCCGCCCGCGAACGACCTCAAGCGCCCGAAGTGAGCGCGCGAGGCGAACCCTGCCTGCTACGCTCGACTCATGCGACCTGCGTCCGATGAGGTCCTACCCGCTCCGGGCGTTCGCAGTCGGCACCCGCGCAACGGAGCGCACCTCCCCCACGCGATGAGGTTCCACGCGCAGCGCAGGAGCAGCCGATGAAGCCCGGCTCAGCCGCTGTGATGCTCGCTGCTTCGATGCTCGCCGCCCTGCCCGCGTGTACGCCGAAGCGCGTCGAGCCCGACGTCGCGAAGGTGACCGCGATGACGGTCGCCGAGCTGCAGAAGGTCGTCGCGCGCGGGCCGTTCCCTTACGACGCGTGCCAGGAGGCCTGGTTCTACGCGGTCGTCGACACGAAGAAGTCGGCTGAGCAGCTCGACAAGCTCGTCGCGCAGGACTCTGCGTGCGCGGCTGCCATCGCGCGGGTCCGGCTGCTCCAGCTCGCCCGCGCCGACACCCTCTCGTGGGCCGCCGAGACGCGCGCCCCCGACGCCGCGACCCGCGAGGTGCTTGCCCGCTTCGCCGCCGTGACGAAGTGGGAGCCCGGCACCTCCGCCGTCGCCGACCTCGTGAACGACGCGGACGAGCGGGTCCGAGTCGAGGCGGTGAAGGCCGTTCGCGCGCTGAGGTCGAGCATCGCTGTGGGCGAGCTCGAGAAGAGCCTGGCGTCGAAGCCACCTCGCCCCACCGCCGAGCGCGCCCTCCTGTGCACGGTGCTGACCGAGTTCAACATCGACGTGCCACCAGCCGCCTGCCGGGGACTCGAGCCGGTACCGCAGCCTCTGCAGGCCGATCCACCCGGTCGCCCCCCGCCGAACCTCTGCCGCACGCTCATCGCCAACCTCTCGTCGCCCGACCCCCTGACGCAGGCGCGCGCCGTGCTCGAGCTCGCCGGCCCGTGGGTGCAGGTGCGGCTCGGCTGTGAGGTGCCCACCACGCCGTTGCTCGGCCTCGCGCAGACGGGCGCTGCCGAGCCGCGCGCCGCCGCCGCCATGCTGCTGCTGTGGATGAACCACCCACCCGACATGCGCCGCGTGCCCGACTGGCCGAAGAACGTCGTCAGCCCCGAAGCGCGTTGAGCGAGGCAGCCTCTGCCCCACACCCACCACGCCATCGACTCCGTCGAGCTCACCGTCACCGACCTCGCGGCGGCGAAGGACTTCTTCTCGGGCGCGTTCGGCTGGCGGTTCAACGACTACGGCCCCCGACTACGCCGGCATTCAGGGCGAGGGCCGCGAGCAGGGTGGGCTTCGGAAGGGAGCTCCGGCCCAGCGCGGCGGTCCGCTCGTCATCCTCTGCTCCGAGGACCTCGACGCCAGCCTCGACCTGGTGAAGCGCGCTGGCGGCCGCATCGTCACCGAGCCGTTCGCGTTCCCGGGCGGGCGGCGCTTCCACTTCACCGACCCGAGCGGCAACGAGCTCGCCGTCTGGGCCGAGCGCTGAGTCCCGGCGCGCTCGCCTGGCCCGACGGGCATGAGGCCGCCCGCGAGCCGCTTCGCCAGCGCTGAGTCCCGGCGCGCTCGCCTGGCCCGACGGGCATGAGGCCGCCCGCGAGCCGCTTCGCCAGCGCTGAGTCCCGGCGCGCCGGCCAGCTACACCTTGTTCTCGGTGCCCTTCACCATGCGCTGCAGGTTCCCGCGGTGCGTCCACACCATCGACGCGAGCAGCACGACGGCCAACGCAGGGTACTCCACCGGCTTGCCGAGGAAGAAGCTGGTCACGATGGCGCACAGCCCACCCGCGAGGCTGCCGATGGAGCTCACCTTCGTCACCACCACGAGGGCGCCCCACACCACCGCGCCCACGAGCGCCGCCTGCGGGATGAGCACGATGAGCACGCCCAGCGCGGTGGCCACGCCCTTGCCGCCCTGCCCCTTCAGCCACACCGGGAAGACGTGGCCGAGGAACGCCGCGTAGGCGACTGCGACGTGGAGCAATGGCGTCTGCGCAGAGAGCTGCACCGCGACCAGCACCGGCACGCTGCCCTTCACGGCGTCCAGCACCAGCACCAGCGCGCCCACCTTCTTGCCGGCCACCCGCGCGACGTTCGTGGCGCCGATGTTCCCGCTGCCGTGGGCCCGCACGTCCTTCGAGGTGAAGAGCCGCGTCACCACCACGCCGAACGGAATCGACCCACACAGGTACCCGAAGGCGATGAGACCGGCGACCGCCGCGGGGCTCATGACGCTCCGCTCTGGTGGACGCTCAGCGCCAGTGGAGCACCCGGTAGCTGAAGATGACGAACGCGTAGTTCGCCACGAAGAGGCCGATGGCCAACCAGCGCGCCCGCTTCCACTCGCGATCGTCCAGGCGGAGCTCGGGCAACGGCACGGCGAAGAGCAGATGCACCGCCGACGCGACGACGGCGAAGGCGAACACCAGCGCGGCCACGGTGCCCAGTGGGTTCGCGCGAAACGCGCCCAGCACGTTGAAGTGAGCGACCCGGTCCGCCACCCGCGTCAGTCCGCAGCCCGGGCACGGAACGCCGGTGGTGTCGCGGAACGTGCAGCCCCAGAAGGGGATGATGCGCGCAACGGGCACGTAGCGGGCGACCAGCAGGCCGACCAGCCCGACGATGCCGAGCGCGTCGATGGTGCCGAGGGTGCGGTTGCGTGATGGGAGGACGAGCTGCACGACGCGCGCACGCTACACGAGCGCTGAGGCGATTTCAGAACTCCCACGCGACCCGGCTCTGCCCGTCGAGGCAGGCCTTCAGAGCAGGTCGGCGAGCGAGGCCGTGAAGCCGTTCGAGCCGCGGCCCGATGAGGCTGGCTTCTCGGGCATCAGGGCCGTGACGACCGGCCGCGCGCCGCCGCTGAGGTCGAGGGGCAGACGCCGGCCACGCTCGAACCCATCAGTGAGGTGCGCCTGCGAGGCCGACGTGCCGCGCAACGAGGCGGTCTCCATCGGCGTCAACGGCGACAGGCCCAACGCCGACCAGCCGGCTTTCGAGACCGCGCGCTCGCTCTTCGCCGGCTTCATGGCGAGGTTCGGCGTGCGCTCGTAGCGCTCGAAGGAGTCGCGGTACCGACCGAGGTCCACCACCGGCGGCACCACCCGCTTGTCGAGCGCAGTGCGAAGCCCGACCTCGCCCGACTGCTTCGCACCCTCGAGCCCGGTGAAGCTCAGCAGCTCGCGCGCCAGAGAGCGGAGGACGTTCATGCAGCATTGTCGGCCAGTGTGGGTGTGCGGTTGCGCCCCGCGGGATCAACCGGTTACCCGCCGAGGATGCGGCGGGCGTCCACGGTGGACTGGAAAGGCTCTTTCCCCTCGGTCCAGGGAAGCGAGCTGAGCGCGCGCCGCTGGGCGCTGGGGTTGGGCCGGGTATCGCTGGGCAGGTCGATGATGGCCTTCTTGAGTGCGCGGTACGTCGCGTCGCCAGTGCGGTCGCCGTCCGACAGACGCTTCTTGAGCTCACCCAGCAGCACGTCGTCATTCATCAGCAGCGGGTACTGGCTCGCGTTGCCGGTGACGGCCTGCTGCACCACCGCGACCGAGTCGTTGCACACGCCGGTGATGCCATAGCCGTCGGCGTACAGGTCGAGCCGACGCGCGGCGTCCTCCACCACGTCGGTGAACGCGCCGGCCAGCTTCACGGCCTTCATCGCGTCCTTGCCGCTGAGCGTCGGGCTCGACGCGCGGCCCAGCCACTCGGGCTCGGCGTGCACGTCGGCGGGGAAGAAGCCGGTGCCGCTGGTGCCCTGGTAGTAGCGCGTCGTCGCGTCGAGCTTCGGGCCCTGGGCGTTCGGCCCCGCCTTGATGAACACCATCATCTCGGAGTGCGCGGCCGGCACCACCGCCTCCTTCCCCGAGCCGTCCTTGATGCCGGTCTTCACCATGAGCGGCGCGGGCACGTCGACGAGCTGAGGCGGGTTGGTGCCGGGCACCGCGGTCTTGAGCGCCGCGAAGTTCGCGACGCGCGAGTCGAAGCGCACCGACACGTCGTACCCGGCCTTGTCGAGGGCGCCGAGGAAGTCCTCCATGCGCGAGTACGCCTTGCCGTTGAAGGTCACCTCGAACTTCTGGTCGGCCGCGGCCGTCGGGTTGCGGGCGAGGCGCTGGAAGACCTCGGACATGACGCGGTTCTGCTTCACCTGCGCGTCCGACGCGGTGCTGGCGACGTCACCGGTGAAGAGGCCCGGCGCGAGCTCCTTCAGCTCGGACTTCGGCCGCGGCAGGTCGAGCGAGTCGATGGTGGACAGGTCGAACTTCTGCGGCAGCAGGTCCTTCCGCGGCTCGGGGTTCTTCACCTTGCCGGCGCGGTAGGCCTGGTTGAGCGCGCCGATGCCCGACTGCATCTGCGCCGGCGTCACCTCGAGGGCGTTCGTGAGCGCGGCGGGGTTGGCCTTCACTGCCGCGATGACGGTGGGCGGCAGCGCGATGCCCGTCTGCTGCTGCAGCTTCTCGAGCAGCTTCGTGGCGGCCGCGCCGCCCTGCGGTGAGCTCGCCAGCGCCTGCAGCACCTGGGGCAACCCGACGGTGGTCGGGTAGCGCCCGGGGATCAGCTGGTACGGGCTGGCGCCCTGGTTGCGCAGCAGCTCGCCGACCCGGCCCGTCACCGCACCCGCGACGTTCGCGAAGCCGTCGCTCGCCGGCCGGGGCGCAGGACCCGTGGCAGGGCCCCACGCCTGGGGACGGGTGGGCTGCGTCGTCGCCGGCGCCGGAGTCGGTGTGGCCGGCGTGGTGTTCGTCGTCGGCGCGGTCGGAGCGGTGGGGTTGTTGCGAATCGGCGCGGGCATCAGGGACTCCAGTCAGACGAGGTCAGAACGCCACCTCGTAGGGGAAACGGACATGGAACTTCAAGACGGCGAACCACGAAAGCCAGATGGTGCGGTCGATGGGCACGACGTCGAAGAACGCCCCGAGGCGCTGCGGGATGTAGGCCTGCGCCCCGCCACCGATGGAGACGAGGAAGCTTCGCGTGACGTTGAGCAGCAGCGTCGTCTGCAGCTCGATCCCCGGGCGCAAGAAGAACGTCCTGGGGATGCCGGCGAGCTCGACGCCGTTGATGTTCGAGTAGAGGTACATCGCCGTCAGCAGCAGGTTGCCCTCGAGGGTGAAGCGGCCGCGGCTCTGGTTCCAGCTACGCTCCGACTTCTGGCCCGTCGAGACGAGGGTGAGGCCGAGCGGCTTCCAGGTCGCGCCGAACAGGCCCACGCCGTTGAGCGCGTCGATGGACGGCGAGATGAACAGCGTCGAGGGGATGAAGATGGACGGGCCGATCTTCAGCTCGGTGATCTTGTCGGCCTGCCCGCGGTAGTTCGCCGGAATGCGGTCGCGGTTCTCGTTGATCCAGTCCTTGTCGATGATCGCGTACAGGTTGAACGCGAGCGCGAAGTGCGGCACCGCGCCCCGGTTGTCGAGGAGCGGGCCGAAGAACCAGACCGCCTCCGGCCCGATGCCGAAGTCGGCGGGCACGGTCACCTTGCCGGCGAAGGCGGACGACGAGAGGGCCAGCACCAGGCCCAGGGCCAGACGACGAAGCACGTTCAGCATCACACCCTCGCAGGCAGCACTGCGCAACGACGCAGCGTGACGCACTGCGAGCAACCGGGATTCACCGGGACGGACGAGTCCAGTTCGAGGACGCAGTGGACACCTTGTCGGGCACGATGCTGTCTGGGGCCCGGGCCGCCTCGACAGCGCGTTGGGGTGAAGGCCGGGCGAGGGCGTCACGCCGGACTTCTCGTGATCCACCGGCCGACACCTCGACCTGCCGCGCTTCGACGACGACCACGGCTCGGCGCTCGAGCGCGGCCATGCGCCCAGGGACGCATGGCGACGAGGCAGTGCGGCAACGAGCGAGCACCACGAGCTGCGCCCGGCCGCGCGACTGGCCGCCGAGTCCTGCTCTCCGGTCGGTAGCCTCACCGGCTCTCCCGGCAGGGGGCCTCCTCCGCGTGGGAGAACGGGACGACTCGTCATCGCCTCGCGTGGCACAAGACAGCGGTTGTCGTCGCCATGCCGCTTCACCGGGCGTTCGGGCTGTCGGCGGCCTCGCAGGTGACGCTCCGCTCGCGCGCAGGCGCCCGTCGCGCCAGTCATCCTCACGAGGGCGCGGGAGCGACCGGCTTCAGCGCCACGTCGAAACCGAAGACCGCGCCTCCACCGTCGCGAGGCCGCGCCCACACCGTGCCTCCGTGCGCCTGCGCGATGCGCTTCACCAGCGCGAGGCCCAGCCCGAGCCCTTCCGAGGTGCCGTTCTCGTCCGTCCTGCGCTGGAACTTCTGGAAGAGCGCCGCCTCGCCGCCTTCGGGCAGGCCGGGCCCCCGGTCGAGCACGTCGAAGGACACCCGCTGCGGGCCGACCACCACCCGCAGGCCCTCGACGCCGCGGCCGTGCTTCTTCGCGTTGTCGAGCAGGTTCGCGAGCGCCCGCTGCAGCAACGTCGCGTCGCCCTCGATGCGGTCTCCATCACCCTCCAACTGGGCGAGCGTGGCCGGCAGCGCCGCGCGTTCGAGCGCGCGGGTGACCAGGTCGCGCACGGAGAGTTCCCGCCGCGTCAGCACGCCGAAGTCGAGGCGCGAGCTCGCGAGCAACTGGCCGACCAGCGCGTCCATGTCTTCGACCTCGCGATCGAGGTCGTCATAGGTCTTCGGCGTGGCGCCGGTGTCGCGGGCGATCTCCGAGACGATGCGCATGCGCGCGAGGGGAGTGCGCAGCTCGTGCGACACGGCGGCGAGCAGCTCGCGTTGGTCAGCCACCTGCTTCTCGATGCGGCCGGCCATGTCGTTGACCGCGTCGGCGACGACTCCCAGCTCGTCGGGCTCATGGCAGGACAGCTCCGCGCGTGCGCTCAGGTCTCCCGCCCCCAGGCGCTGGACCACCCGCGTCAGCTCGTCGAGCGGTCTGGCGAGGCGACGCGCGACCTTCTCTGACGCGAGCCACAGCACGGCGATGGCGATGGCCAGACCCAGGCCGAAGCGCCATGCCTGCGGAGCGTGCGCCCGCATGCAGGTGCGCACCGTGCCGAGGCGGGTTGCTCCGCGCAGCACGGGGATGTCGTAGGCCCGGTGAGCGCACTGCTCGCCGATGAGCGTGAGGCGCACGCCCTCGGCGTCGAGCAGCTCTACGTGCATCTCGAGCTGATCGGACGCCTGACGCGCGAAGGCCTCACGGGCGGCGGGCTCGTCCCAGTCGCGCGCGAACTGCGAGCCGGCCCAGGCGAGGCCGCGGTCCATGCTGCGCTGCCACACGGGCTCCTGCACCTTCGCGAGCACCATGAAGACGAAGGCGGTAACGAGCACCGTCGCGACGACGCCACCGGCGAACCAGGCGAAGATGCGACGGCTCAGGCGGGCGCGCACGAAGCGGCCAATCGGTCCCATGCGCGGCTTGCGAAGCTCGTGTCGGGCCGTCCACGGAGCGGTCACCGGTCGCCTCCTCTGCCGACCCGGTGCGATGGTCTCGCCGCCGCGAGGACAACGCCGACCACCGCGGGCGTGGCTGAAGTTGTTCTCAGCGCGACGTGCGCGGCACCACGACCGACGCGGTGCGATGGTCCCGCCGCCGCGAGGACAACGCCGACCACCGCGGGCGTGGCTGAAGTCGTTCTCGGCGCGAGGTGCGCAGACCCAGTGCCGACGCGGTGCGATGGTCCCGCCGCCCCGAGAACAACGCCGACCACCGCGGGCGTGGCTGAAGTTGTTCTCGCCGCGAGGTGCGCAGACCCAGTACCGGCGCGGTGCGATGGTCCCGCCGCCGCGAGGACAACGCCGACCACCGCGGGCGTGGCTGAGGTCGTTCTCGCGCCGACGCAGGGGACGCCTAGCGGCCGCCCGGCGCCCGGAGCCAGGGCTGAACCACGACCTCCACTGGCTCCGCGGTGTCGCATCAGTCCTTCGTCAGCACGTAGCCGACGCCTCGCACCGTCTTGATCAACCTCGGCGGGTCATCGCCGAGCTTCTGCCGCAGGTGGCTGATGTGCACGTCGACCGTCCGCTCGCCCACCACCACGTCGCTCCGCCCAGCCTCCGAGAGCAGCGCCTCGCGTGGCACCACCCGGCCCGCGCGCCGCATCAGCGCGACCAGGATGTCGAACTCGATGCCCGTGAGATCCGCCGGCTTGCCCGCCACGCTCACCGTGCGGGCGGGCACGTCAACGGAGACCGTGCTCACCTGCAGCTGCTCGTTCACCACCTCGGGCCGCGACCGCCGGAGCACCGCCCGCAACCTCGCCAGCAGCTCGCGCGGAGAGAACGGCTTGGCCACGTAGTCATCGGCGCCGAGCTCGAGGCCCACGACGCGGTCCGTCTCGTCGCCACGCGCGGTCAGCATGATGACGGGCAGCGTGGACTTCGCTCGAATGCGCTTGCAGACCTCGAGGCCGTCCATGCCCGGCATCATCACGTCGAGCAGCACGGCGTCCCACGCGCCCTGCTCGAGCATCGCGAGCCCCTTCGGCCCGTCGGGAGCGTGCGCCAACGTCACGCCGTTCTGAGCCAGGTAGTCCCGGAGCAGGTCAGGCAGCCGGGCGTCGTCATCGATGAGCAGGACTCGGGAGGCCATGGTGGTTCTGGGAGCAAGGCGAGGCGCACCGAGCATGCAGCACCCGGTGCGCCCCCGCTTCATTTTCGACGGCTCACTGCGGCTGGGCGGGCGCTGGAACGGCCACCGGAGCGGGCTGAGGCGCCGCCGGGACGGCGACGGCGGGCACCACCACGGTTTGCGGTTGGGCCGCCTGTGCGCCCGGCATGATGACGAAGACGGTCGGCGCCGGGGCTGGCGGAGCCGCGGCGGGCTGCACCACCACGGTCTGCGGTTGCGGCGCCGGGGCCTGCTGCTTCACCTCGGTGCGCTCTTCGCTCCGGTTGCCCCACCGGTCCTGCCAGCGGCTCTCGTGCCAGCCGCCGGCCGAGTGACAGCCGCCGTGCGTGCGCCAGTACGCGACGCGCGCGACCGCCGAGCCGTAGCCGCCCACCACTCCCATCGCCAGTACTGCCATCAGTGCGTAACGGAACATGTGTTGGTCCTCTCCTGAGGGGTGAAGGTGATCAGACGCTGACGGTCGACGGGCCGCCGACGGAGCCGCGGTCGTGGGAGAAGCGGCCGGCGCAGTGACCGCCGTGCATGCGGCCGGGCCCGAACTCGATCAGATCGGCCAGGATCGCGCGCTGCCGCGGGTCGAGCGCCTCGTGAATGGCCTGCATCTTCTCCTTGAGGGTCTTCTTCACCTCGTCGACGGACGCCTGCTGCTGCTCGAAGGCATCGTTGACCGCCTCGTTGTCGAACGACTCGCCGCGCATCGCCTTCGCGTAGTCGCTTCGCGCGCGGAACATCTGCTCGCGCGCCTGCCACATCACGCGCTGCGCATCGTGCACGGCCTCGGCGACGACCTTCTCCTGGCCGGGCGTGGTGTCGAGCCGCTGAAACAGGCGGCGGAGCATCCACCGTGACCAACCCCCGCCCCTGCCGTGACGCCCGTGCCGCCCCCAGCGGGCAACCTTGATGAGTCCAATGAGGCTCAACGTTCCGATGATGAAGCCGAACATGTTCGTCCCTTTCCTCGCCGAGCCTGAGTGGCTCGTTGCGTGAGAGGACAGTAGGAATCGACTGTGAAGCCTCAGCCGTGGACGGGGTGAAGAAACGTGAAGCAGGTCCGTCGATGTGGTCGTCTTCGTGCAACGCGGTCCGGTGCAGTCGATCCAGGTGGTTGTGATGCGTTCGCTCCTCTTCCTCGTGGTGGTGGTGGCCCAGGTGGCGAGGGCCGAAGACTTCCCGCCCCCACCGCTGGTGCAGGCCGACGTCGTGGATCCCCGCCAGGGCGAGGAGATTCCGATGCCCACCATCACCAACGCGCCCCTGGCGCCGGGCACGCAGACCCCCGCGCCGCAGCCGCTGCCCGGGCGCGTGTCCGGCACGCTGGCGCCCCAGGCTCCGTCACAGCCGGCGCAGCCGAGCTACTCGATCCCCGACCAGCCTCAGACGGCGCAACAGCCCCAGACACCCGGCGCGGTGCAGCGCGCAGAGCCGCCGTCCGTCAACCCGCGAATCCTCCGCATCGGCATGTCTGCCCTCATCGGCGCCGGGGTGGGAACCGTGACCGCGATCGCCGGTGGCTTCATCGGGGGGGAGTACCTGCGACCGGGCATCACGCCGATCGGCAACATCTGGACAGGAGGGGCCATCGGCTTCGCGGTCGGCGCGCCCGTCGGCGTGCTCCTCTCGGGCCTGCTCTTTCGGGGCGACGCACCCTGGTACGCGCCGATCCTCGGCGACCTTCTCGGCGCGGCGGTCGGCGCGGCGGCGGTGGCGTTCGGCGGTCCTGACGCGCTGTCCGCGACGTTCGCGCTGCCGCTGCTGGGCTCCATCATCGGCTACGAGGTGGGGTCGAGTGACGACGCGACGGTGGCGCCGTCGGTGACGATGCTCCGGGGCGGGTCGGGCGCCGTGGTCGGCGTGTCGGGCCGGTTCTGAGGACAAGGCGACTCGAGGACCCGGTGCCGGCACGAACTGCTCCACGGCGTTTCAAGGCGAGCCCGCGGGGCGTGCTGCCGGGCGTGCTCTGGGCGGTGGTGACGCTGGCGACGCTGCCTGCCGCAGTTCTCGTCCTTCCCCTGATCGTCACCATTCCCGCCGGGCTGATGGCGTGGTGGGGATTCAGCTTGAGAAGCACAGCCCCCTCGGCAGGCCGAAGGTTGTGGATGAGTCTGTTCGTCGTGCTGGGGCTCCTGGCCGGGCTCGGGTTCGTGATCGGCGGCGCCGAGGGAGGGGGCGATGCGTATGAAGCCCTCAGCACCCTCCTCCGCGGACTGGGAGGTGGTCTGGTGATGGCGAGCCTCACCACGATCTGGGCGCTGGTGGGCACCCGGGATGACTCCCACGGGAGCTGAGGGCGAGCTGGAGCTGCGCTCGCTGGTGAGAGGCCAACCGTCTGCTCGACGGCCCTGAGGCGAACTCGAGGGGGCCGACGATCACCACGATGGACCCCGACAGCTCGAGGAAGCTCGCGGTCACCGTGCTCGTCCCGGTGGCCCTGGGCATGAAGCCGGTGAGCGAGGAGGTCGCGGTCGTGGGGCTCAGCGCGTCGCCGTGCTGGCGAGGCCCCGACACGTGAAGCGCCTGAGAGCTCGACGACCGGGCGCAACGCTCCGGCCCCTGTTAACCCGTCGCCATGGCCGTCCCCGAGGTCCGACTCCGCGCGCTGAACGACCGCCCGCTCCAGCCGCGGCGACGCTGGGTGCTGTACTGGATGACGTCGTTCCGCCGCACGCGGTTCAACTTCGCGCTCGACCGGGCCATCGAGCACGCGAAGGCGCTCGGAAAGCCCCTGCTCGTCCTCGAGGCCCTGCGCGTGGGCTACCCCGACTCGAACGATCGGCTGCACACCTTCATCCTCGAGGGCATGGCCGAGAACGCGCGGCGCTTCGCGAAGGCGCCGGTCCTCCACGTCCCGTATGTCGAAGAGACGGCGGGCGACGGCGCGGGGTTGCTCGAGGCGCTCGCGGCCGAGGCCTGCGTCGTCGTGGGAGATGACTGGCCCTGCTACTTCGTCCCGCGCATGCAAGCGGCCGCCGCCTCGCGCCTCGACGTCCGCCTGGAGCTGGTGGACTCGAACGGCTTGTGGCCGATGCGCGCGACCGACCGCGTCTTCACCACCGCGCACAGCTTCCGCGCGCACCTGCAGAAGGCCCTGCCGCCGCACCTCACGCTGCCCGCCGACGCGCCGCTCGCGCGCCTCGACCTGCCCACCACCACGCTGCCCGCCGCCATCGCCCGCCGCTGGGGCCGCGCCCCGAAGGACCTGCTCGAGGCGCGCCCGGCCGCGATCGCCGCCCTGCCCATCGACCACTCGGTGCCGCCCGGCGTGATGCGCGGAGGCTCCCACGTCGCCGAGGCCCGCCTCTCGCTCTTCGTCTCGAAGAGGCTGGCCGACTACCCGGTGGCGCGGAACGAGCCCGAGCAGGACGGCACCAGCGCCCTCTCGCCGTACCTGCACTTCGGGCACGTCTCGGCGCACCACGTCTTCGCCGAGGTCGCGCGGTACGAGCGGTGGACGCCCGACCTGCTCGGCCGCTCCATCGGCGGCTCGAAGTCGGGGTGGTGGAAGATGTCGCCCGCCGCCGAGGCCTTCCTCGACGAGCTCGTCACCTGGCGTGAGCTGGCCTACAACCTGTGCGCGCTGAGGCCCGACGACTACGGCTCGCTCGCCACGCTGCCGGCGTTCGCGAAGGCGACGCTGAAGAAGCACGAGAAGGACCCACGGCCGCACCTCTACTCGGACGAACAGCTCGAGCGCGCCGAGACCCACGACCCGCTGTGGAACGCGACGCAGCGGCAGCTCGTGCGCGACGGCTGGTTCCACAACTACCTGCGCATGCTGTGGGGCAAAAAGATCCTCGAGTGGTCGCCGTCGGCGAAGCACGCGCTCGAGCGCATGGAGCGGTTGATGAACCGATACTCCCTCGACGGCCGCGACCCCTGCTCGTACGCGGGCTACCTCTGGGTGCTGGGGCGCTGCGACCGCGCGTGGGGCCCCGAGCGGCCCATCTTCGGCTCCGTGCGGTACATGAGCTCGGAGAACACGGCCCGGAAGATCTCCGTAAAGGGCTTCCTCGCGAAGTACGCGGCCCGGTGAGCGGAGCTCATTCGAGGTACGCCATCGGATGGAATTCGAGGCGCTTCGCCTGCAGGCCGCCATGGTCGCGGAGCCACGCGTACTGTGCCGGCGGGTCGAGCGTCGCGGTGTCACAGCCGGCGGCCCTCGCGAGCGGGCCGAGCTCGACCGGTGAGAGCGTCGGGTAGCCCGGGTCCAGCACGACGACGTCGTGGCGCAGCTCGGGAATGCGCGCGCGCAGCGCCGCGAGCGTCTCGGCCGCGAGGAAGCGGACCTCACCGATGCGAATGGGCAGCGACAGGATGGTGGGCGTGCGGTCGTCGAGCAGCGCCTCGACGGCAGCCATCGCAGGCAGCGAGGCTCGTGGCGCTCCCATCAACGCCCTCAAGGCGGCCACCCGCCTCCGCACGTCGGCCCCGCGCAGGCGCTCGAGGAGCGCGTCCTCGGCGCCGGCCACTCCGCTCATCGACGCGTGCGCTGTCAGCCGGGGGTGCTCGATGACACGAACGCCCTCCGGCGCGCCCTCGTCCTCGAGCTCGAAGTGGTACAGGAGGTCGCTCTGCTCGAGCGCCGCTCCCACCTGTTCGAACAGCTGATGGGCGTCGGGCGGGCTGGCCTCCACGGAGCCGCTCACCAGGAAGTCGATGCCCTTCGGGCTGCGGCTGTTGAGGTACGCCTCGAGCACGGCGGCGGGGTGAACGAGCAGGAACTCGTCACCATCGCCCTGGTCCTTCACGCTGAAGCCGAGCGGGGCCAGCGCCGTGCGGAGCTGCGGGCCGCTGGCGTACCAGATGGACCCGGACACGTTGAGGGTGGCGCTCGCCATCTGGCGGACCCGAGTCAGGCCAGGCGTCCCATGACCGCCACCGGCGACAGATCGTCCTCGAAGCGCTCCACGGACGGGTCGATCGCGACGCAGGCGCCCGACCATGACGCCTGCCGCGCCTGCTCGAGGTCGTCGAAGTACGTCACCGTCGACGCACAGCCCTCGCAGTAGCGCACCGATGGCTCCCTCGTGGGCCTGAGCTGCTCCCACTTCATCGGGCACCGGAAGCCGAACACGATGGGACACCCCTCGAGCGCGGCGCGGCCGACCGACGCCATGAACTCGCGACCCACGCGCGGCCGCAGCGCTGCGAGCGCGGCGAGCAACGTCGAACGCTGCGCTTCGGGAGCGTGCTGCACCTCGGCCTCGAGCCGCAGCCACCGGGCGTGGTCCACGAGCCCCCGCTCCTCGAGGAGATCGGCGTAGACGAGGCGCGCCGGCTCGTCGCCGTTCGCGATGGCCTCGAGCACCCGCCCCTCTTCGGCGTCGCGAATCGGCGGAGGCGGCGCCGAGCCAGGCACCAGCTCGAAGGCCAGCGTCACCAACGCCGTGCGCCCCGCGCCGTCCGGTCCCGCGAAGGGCGCGAGCGCCTCCCCGAGGGCCGCGAGGGTCGGGAACCGGTCGGCGGGATTGGCCGCGAGCCCCCGGTGAATCGCCTCGACGAAGGACGAAGGCAGTCCGGGCCTGAGCGAGTCGAGCGACGCGCGCAGGCCCTCGACGATCGCCTGGAGCGCGCGGGCGTCACTCCCGGCCCGCTCGATGGGAGGCCGCCCGCAGGCCACCGTGAAGAGCAGGACACAGACCGCGTAGACGTCGCTCGGCTCTCCGGGGGCCTGCCCGCGGACGAGCTCGGGCGACATGAACAGAAGCGAGCCCTGCCGCCCGGCGCGCTCCGGCCGACCCAGGATCCGGACCAGCCCTGCCCTCGTCAGCAGCACGTCGTCCGCGGTCGTGCCACGCAGGTGCACCTCTGGTTCGGGCCGGAGCTGCTCGACGAGCGCCACACCCAGCGCGGCGACCGCCTCGACCGGCACTGCGCCGCCGCGGTCTCGGAGCGCCTTCACCACCTCGCCGAGGCGCACCACGTCTTCGGGCCCGCGACGCAGCCGGCCTTCGGGTGAAGGTGTCTTCGACCCGTCATCCCGGGGTTCCACCGACGGCACGACCTCGAGCGGCACGGCGCCAGGCGGCGTCACGAACAACCAGCGCTTGAGCCAGGAGAGCAGCATGCGGGTTGGAGCCTGCCTCAGCTCCCCGACGGGCGTCCAACCGGCGGAGCTTCGACGCGCGGGAGCGTCTGCAGGAAGCGGGTGAGCGCGGCGGCGAGCTCGTCCCGGGCGGGGGCCTCGAGCGGCAGGTGACTTCCGTTCGACAGCCGGATGAAGGACTTCGGCCCCGCGAAGCGCGCGAAGGTGGGCAGACTCAGCTCTACCGGCGTCCAGGCGTCGGCGCCCGGGTGCACCAGGAGCAGGGGCGTCGTCATGGTCTCGGGCTCGATCCGTGGCGGCGTTCGGCCCATCGAACGCCAGAACCCGAAGGGCATCGACCGCGCGACGAACGGATCTTCGCGGTAGCGCTCGAGGACGGTGGCGTCGGCTGTCATCAGGTGAAGCGGTGCGACCCAGCTCAAGGGCAACCACAGTCCATCCACCGCACCACCGCGGCCAAGCGCATCCCCGAGCGTGGACAGGGCCGGCGTGGTGGCGATCCTCGCGCGCACCGAGGGGTCGCGCAGCTCGAGCAGCGTCGTCACCATCACGCCGGCGACGTCCTCGTTTCCGGCGGCGGCGTGCCAGGCCAGGGTGCCTCCGATGGAGCCGCCAAAGAGCACGACGCGACGGCCAGTGCGCTGCCGCTCATGGCGAACCACTGCGCGCACCACGTCCACCCACAGGCTCCAGGTCAGCGGGACATCGGACGGGACGAGCGTCAACCCATAGCCGGGCAGGTCGGGCGCCACCGTCTCGTAGCCAGCGCGGGCCAGCATGAGGCCGAACGGCGCGAGCAGGCGGCCGTGCCCACCGCCGCCGTGCACGAGGACGACGAGCGTGTCTCGTGGCTGCGGCGGCACGAGGCGATCGAGGTGCACGTCGAGGCGACCGACGACCAGGCGCTCCTCGACGATGGGCAACGACGGGTCGTCTCGCAGCGACGGGGGGAGCACGGCCTGCCAGCGGGTCAGGTGCTCGCTGTCGGCGTAGCGGCCTGGACGAACGGCGGCGCACGCGCACGCGAAGAAGAGCAGCACCGGAAGGACGCCTCTCATGCAGTAGAAGTACGGCGGCCCCGCTCCCTTGACGACTCACGTTCCGATGCCACGCCGACGACCGCTCAACCCCCGGAGAACACCGAAGCAGTCGCGCTCCCGCGTCACGGTGGACGCCATCATCGAGGCGACCGCTCAGCTTCTGCGAGACCGCGGACCCGATGGCGCGACCACCGCCCGCATCGCCCAGCGCGCGGGCACGAGCGTCGGTTCGCTCTACCAGTACTTCCCGACACGCGAGGCGCTCATCGCGGCCGTGGCCACGAGACACCTCGACGCCGTGACGGCCACGCTCGCCGGCGCGCTCGGGCCCGACGCCGCGACGGCGCCGCTGCATGACGTCGTCACCGCGCTCGTCACGGCGGCCATCGCCGCGCACGCAGCAGATCCACCCCTGCACGCGGCGCTCGTCACCGAGCTCGCCCGCGCCGGCGCCACCGACTTCGCGAAGGAAACCCACGCTCGCCTCGAGACGCTCGTCGCCGCCCTGCTGGCCTCGCGCGCCGACCTCCAGCTCGAGAACCCTGCGCTCGCGGCCTTCCTCCTCGTGCGCCTGGTGGACGGGCTCACGCACGCTGCCGTGCTCGATGCTCCAGCGTGGCTGGCCCGACCTGCCTTCACCGCCGAGGTGGTGCGGCTCGTCGAGCGGTGGCTGGGTGCCCAGCGCCGGCCGGTCGGCTGACGACAAAACCTACTGCGCCATCGTCGTTCCGCGCCGCGCTTGACCGTGGGCGCCCCGCCCTGCGACGAGCGCTCGTCGCACCCGCCCTCTGGAGCCACCCGAATGAACCGCGCCCTTCGCGTCGCGCCGCTCTGTCTGCTCGCAGCCTGTGCCGCCCCTGAAGGCTCGGGGCTGCTGCTCACGCCCGACGGCACCGGCGCCGAGATCGTCTTCGACATCGAGGAGCGCCCGTTCCCGAACATTCCGCTGCCGAACGACTTCGCGACCCGCTTCGACGCGACGAGCCCGACCAAGAAGCGGCTCAACGCCAGCAAGGCCGCGTCGACCGCGTGGGAGCGCGCGATTCGCGACGAGCTCGCGAAGCTGGACGGCTGGGGCACCTACGCGCCGATGTCGCTGTCCTTCACGAAGCAGCTCGACCTGCTCGAGCTGCGCCGCCGGCACGTGGGCGACGACTACGACCAGTCCAACGACGCGGTGTACGTCATCGACATCACGCCCGACTCGCCGGAGTTCTGCCAGGCGGTCCCGCTCGACGTCGGCAACGACAACTTCCCCGCCGTCATCGAGGACCGCGACTACTTCCCCAGCGACCCCCGCGGCGACACCGGCAACCTGCTCTTCGAGGAGGTCGAGGAGGACGGCAACGGCAACGGGAAGCTCGACCCCGGCGAAGACACGGACATGGACGGCACGCTCGACCACCCGAACACGCTGGTGCCGGGCGACGAGAAGGTGATGCTGCACTACGAGCGCGAGACGAGGTCGCTGCTCTTCCGCCCGCTGATGCCGATGCGCGAGCGCACGACGTACGCCGTCGTCGTCACCCGGCGGCTCATCGACGAGGACGGCCGGGCCGTGCGCTCTCCGTTCCGCTACGTCAACCACGCCTCGCAGACGAACGCGCTCGCGCCGCTGCCCTCGTGCCTCCCGCGCCACGGCCTCGGCCTCGACGACGTGGCCTTCACCTGGAGCTTCACCACTCAGAGCATCTCGTCGTTCTTCAAGGCGATTCGCGACGGGCTGTACGGCCAGGGCCCGCTGTCACGCCTCGCCACCGCGTACCCGCCACAGCTCACCGACCTCGACGCCGTGCGCGAGGACCCGAGCCGCACGCTCAACGTCCGCATCGTGCCGGGCGAACAGCTGGTGGGAGCGCTCGCGAACCTGCTGCCGGGCCTGCTCGGCGCCGACGCAGACTCGCCACAGATCAAGTCGCTCATCGACGGCTTCAAGGCCATCGACTTCTTCGCGACCGGCTCGTTCACCTCGCCGCAGTTCTTCCCACGCAGGGACAGCGCCGACGCCCTGCTGCCGCTCCATCAGCAGACGTGGAAGCTCAACCCCGAGACCGGCGCCATCGACCTGCCCGAGAACAAGGCGCGCTCCGAGAAGGTGACGTTCTGGCTCGCGGTGCCCAGGAACCGGCAGGGCCCCGCGCCGCTCGCCATCGCCGGGCACGGCTACGGGTCGAACAAGCTCGAGGGGCTCTTCTACTCGGGCCTCTTCGCGCGGCAGGGCATCGCGTCCATCGCCATCGACTGCTCGAGCCATGGCCTGGGCTTCGGAGACCTCGAGCTGCAGGCGGCCGAGGGCCTCTTCGCCTCGAAGGGCCTCACCGGCCTCTTCAAGGGCCTGCGCCGCGACCGCGCCTTCGACCAGACCGGCGACGGCATCGCCGACTCCGGCGCGGACTTCTGGACCGCCTACGCCGTGCACACGCGCGACAACGTGCGCCAGTCCACGGTGGACTACCTGCGCCTCGTGCACGTGCTGCAGTCGTTCGACGGCACCACGCGCTGGGACTGGGACGTCAACCGCGACGGCGTGAAGGACCTGGCCGGTGACTTCGACGGCGACGGCGTCATCGACGTGGGCGCGGCGTCGAAGCTGTCGATGGGCGGCGGCTCGCTGGGCGGCATCATGAGCGCGCTCGTCGGCGGCGCGGAGCCGAAGGTGAAGGTGGTGGTGCCCATCTCGGCCGGCGCTGGCTTCGCCGAGATCGGCAAACGCGCGGCTCCGGGCGGCGTGAAAGAGGCCGTCTCGCTGCGCATGATGGGCCCGCTGCTGCTCACCGTGAAGAACGCTCAAGGGGCGCTCGAGCTGTGGCAGTACCTGCCCGAAGGCAACAAGCGGGGCCGCGTGAAGGTGGGGACGGTCTCCACGCCGCTCGCGGAGGGCGACACCGCTGTCCTCACCAACCTCAGCACCGGCGACCTGCGCTGCGCGCGCGTGCAGAAGGGCGGCATTCTCCGCGCGGCCGTCACCAGCGACGAGGGGAACCGGCTGCGGCTCGAGGTGTTCGAGGGCGCCTTGCCCCCGAAGAAGCCCGAGGGCTGTGTGAGGCCCGGCGACCGCGACCCGTACTGGGCGACGTCCGAGTTCGGCCTCGACACGAAGTGGATGGGGAAGTCCATCAGCAGCGGCGCGCCCCTCATCGCCCTCGGCGATGGCTTCGGCCTCAAGCGCGGCACGCCCGAGCTGCGCCGCTTCATCGGCTTCGCTCAGGTGCTGCTCGACGCGGCTGACCCGGTGAACTTCGCGCCGAACTACCAGCGCCGGATCCTCGAGTACGGCACCGGCGAGCGCGTGCGCACCCGCGCCCTCATCATGAACACCGTGGGCGACCCCGTCGTGCCCGTCGCCGCCGGCACCGCGTTGGCCCGCGCCGCTGGCTACCTCGACCTCACCTCGCGCGACCCCCGCTACAACAAGACCGTGAATCAGGTGCTGGTGGACTCGCACATCATCGAGGGCGTCACCCGCACCAGCCCGTTCCGCAACTCGAAGGGCCAGCCGGTGCTGATGGACATCGAGAACTTCGCGAGCACCGTGCCGGTGGACGACAAGTTCGACGTGCCGCGCCTGGTGCCCCCGCTCCGGCACGTCTTCAAGAGCCCCGTGGTGGGAGGCACCGTCGGCGTGCTGTACCCGATGCCGAACCCCACCGGCCGCCACGGCTTCGATCTGCCCGACCCGAAGAAGCCGTGGGACGACGGCACGTACCTGGTGAACCTGCTGGCGCGCTACCTCGCGAGCGAGGGCACTGCCGTGTCCTTCGACGGGTGCCAGCACACCTCGTCGTGCGCGTGGATCGCCCAGCCCACCTCGGCGCCGGGGCCCTGAGTGCGGGCGGTGCTGCAGCGGGTGAAGGAGGCGTCGGTGACGGTCGAGGGCACCGTCGTCGGCGCCATCGGCCCTGGCCTGCTCGTGCTGCTCGGCGTCGGGAAGGGCGACACCGAGGCCGACGTGGACTTCATGGTGGACAAGGTGCCGGGCCTGCGCATCTTCGAGGACGACGCGGGCAAGATGAACCGGTCGCTGCTCGACGGCTCGAAGGCGCTGCTCGCGGTGAGCCAGTTCACGCTCTTCGCCGACACGAAGAAGGGCCGGCGCCCGAGCTTCATCGACGCCATGCCGCCTGACGAAGCGAAGCGCCTGTACGCGCTGTTCTGCGAGCGGTGCCGCGCTGGCGGCCTCACGGTGGCGGAAGGTGTCTTCGCCGCCGACATGAAGGTGGCGCTCGTGAACGACGGGCCAGTCACCATCCTGCTCGACAGCCGCGGCTAAGACAGACTCCCGTCGCCAGTCAGGCATCCGAGTCGCGAGAACAACGTTGACCACGCTGACGGTGGTTGAACTTGTTCTCGGTGCGAGCCTCCTGGTCGCGCAAGGCGTGGGGTCGGAGTCGGGCGCTGCGGGCGATGTCGCCGGTCAGGCATCCGAGTCTCGTCGGGGCGGGTGGCGCGGACTGGACGAGGTCTGCGCACCCGAGAACAACGTTGACCCCACCGACGGTGGTTGAACTTGTTCTCGTGGGCGCTCCGGGAGGCGTCCTGTTGTGCGGGGGGCCAGGTGGCGCGGATTGGAGGAGGTCGGCGTCGAGGACGGCGGGCCGTCGGACCGAGCCGCCGCGTGGACGAGTCCGGCTGGTGTTGGCCGACCCACACCGCTGCCAGCCGCCAGCTCTCGACCGATGAGCGACCCGCGCTCCGCTCCCGCACCTCCGCTCCCCGGGCCACTGCCCTCTTCCGGTTCGCGACGTCCTATGGGCGCGGCGACTCCACCGGGGAGTGTCGCCTCGGCTGCCCGTCAACGCGCGCTGTTGAGCGCCTCGGCCAGTTGACGGTCGAGCGCCTCGCGCTGGCGCCGCTCGTCCGCGGCGAGCCGCTCCGCCATCTCCTCGATGGACTCGACGCGCGGCTGCGTGGGCACGCGGGCTGGAGTGGAGGCGCCGAACAGCGCCCGCACCAGCGCGACGACGGCAGCGATGACGAGCACCACCGCGCCAACCTTCAGCGCGAGGACGCTGGCCTTGAGCAGCACGCCGAGGGCAACGGCCAGCAGCACCAACGCCGGCGGACCGAGGAAGACCACGCCCAGGACCGTCAGCACCACCACCAACCAGGTCGGCATTCTCTTCGAGGCCATTCTCCGCTCCTTGTCGCTCACTGGACACCATCGAGACGTCGGGCTCAGCGGCCGATTGCCAGGCGACACAGCTCACCTGGCTCACCGCTGGCTTCCGCAGGCCGCTGTCGCCGGCGAGGGTGCTCCAGGCGGCATTGCTCCGCGGACGGCGTGCCAGCGTCACGAGCGCGACGCAGTCCAGGGGCTCATCAGACGTGACGTCCAGCCGAAGCCACCGCAGACCCCGGTCCAACACGTCGGTGTCGCGCCCGCCTCCCGAGTGCGGTTTGGTGCAGCCCATGCGTTCGCTCACGCTCTGCCTGGTCGCGCTGTCCGGCTGCGCCACGATGCCGCTCTACCCGTCACGCCCGGGGCCCTCGACCGGCGCCCCACCCGCCGACCCGATGCCGGCGAAGGTCGTCGTGCACCTCACCGCCACCGCCGAAGGCCTCAAGCGAGCCCTCGACACGAAGGTGCCCCCGGGCGGAGAGCTCACCTTCGACCTGCGCGGCCCGCGCCCGGTGAAGTGGGCTCGCACGCCCTTCACGCTCCGCTTCGCCGATGGACGCGTCGAGCTGAAGAGCGAGCTCACCATCGACGTCGAGCTGCCGATGCTGGGGCGGCTGAGCGTACCGGTCGCGGTCGCCGTCAACGGAGAGCCCATCATCACCAGCGACTGGAAGGCTCGGCTGCAGGGCGCGAAGGCCACGCTCGAGTCGAAGGACCTGCGGCTCCGCACCGCGCAGGGCCTCGGCGGAGTGCTCGAGAAGGCGCAGGGCCTCGTCGATGCGTACATCGAGGACTTCTCGTGGGACCTCTCGCCGCAGGTGCGCGAGGCCTGGCAGAAGGTCTCCGCGCCCATCACGTTCCCGGTGGGTGACGCCACCGCCTGCGCCACGTTGCAGGTCACCGGCATCGAGGCCGGCCCCACCGTCATCGCCGGAGGCTTTGAGAAGGACGTCGCCTTCGTGGTGGCGCCGTCGGTCAGCCTGCCATGCCCCAGCGCGCCGCCGGCCAGTGAGCCGCCGCGCCTCGCCAACGTCGCCACCCTGCCCTCCGGCCCGTTCAGCGTCGTGGTGCCCATCGCCGCGCGCTACGACGAGCTCGCGAAGGCGATGTCGGCGGCGTTCACGGACGGCAAGCTCTTCTTCTCGAAGTCGTACCCCGAGCTGTACCTCAGCGACCCCGAGGTGTTCGCGTCGCAGCAGGACCAGCTCGTCGTGAAGCTTCACCTCGCCGGCCCGGTGAAGGCCGCCGGGTTCTCGGCCACGCTGGACGGCGACCTCTACTTCGCGGGCCGGCCCGCCGTGGTGGACAACGAGCTGCGCATTCCCGACCTCGAGCCAACGGTGCAGACGAAGAGCTTCCTGCTCGGCCTCAAGGCGACCCTCGATGCGGACGGCATTCGCGATCAGGCCCGCGCCGCCCTCAAGCTCGATCTCACCGAGCGGTTCGCCTCGGTGCGCCAGAAGCTCTCGAGCGACGTGCCCTTCGACGCCGGCCTGGGCTGCCTCAAGGCGCAGGTGGCGAAGATCGAGGTGAACGCCGTGTACCCCCACGCCTCGTACCTGCGCGTGTACGTCACCACGACGGCGCAGGCGTCGGTCTACCTGCCCTGCCCGGGCGCCCAGCCTCCCGCTGTCGCGCACCGGGAGGCGCCGTGACGACGGCCCTCGCCTGTCAGCGCTGCAACGGGCCGCTGTCGGAGCCGCAGGCCGACTCGCCCTTCGTCGCCTGCTCGTACTGCGGTACGACGCACTCGGTCGCGCCCAGGACGCTCGGCCTCACGCGCGAGGGCCCGTCTCAGGCGCAGCTCAAGAAGCAGGCCGTCGAAGCAGCCTGGGTCGAGGCCACCGCTCACAGCAAGGACCCGGTCGTCGCGCTCCGAGCGGTGGTCGCGGCCTCCGCCGGCCCTTTGAAGGACGAGCACGAGGCCGAGCGCGCAGCCCGCCTCGCGGAGTCCATGCTGCGTGACTTCGACGCCGAGCACCAGACGAGCGCGCTCACCAACCGCGCCGCCGTCGAGCGGGTGGCCGACGGCGCGGTGAAGGCCGTCGTCGAGCTGCGCAGCGTTCAGGCCACCGAGGTGAACCTGCCGTTCCTCGGCGCCTCGGCTGATGGCCCGAAGCACCTGCTCCAGCGCGTCACCCGCCAGCAGCTCGACGGCCTCGCGGCAACGGCACAGGTCGAAGTGCGCGTGGCGTCTCCACCCGCCTCGCCTTCCAGCAACGGGCCGCGTGACGAGGCGCCCGCCAGGCCGAAGCGGAAGTGGTGGCCGTTCGGCTGATCCTCAGCCTGGCGCGCGCCCAGCGGCCAGCGCTCCCTCGATGGCTGCGCGGCGAAGGTCGGCCTGCGTTCGGGTGCTGTGCGTGTCGAGTGGCAGCTCGCGCCCGTCTCTGGTGACGATGCACACGCGGTGCTCGTAGACCTCCGCGGACCGCTCGAGCAGCTCGGCGCGTTCCGTCCTGACGACCGTCTTCACCTCGACGCCGGCCACCTCCGACGGCGCGAGCCGCAGCTCCTTCTCGGCCAGCAGGGGCAGGCGCCAGCGGGCGACGAGACCGCTCGCCGACACCTCCACCGTCACCTGGACGCTCGCCTGGGCCGAGCTGACCGCGGCGACCGCTCCGCCCACGGCCGCGATGCCGAGCGGCACCAGCTTCATGGGGCCCGGCAGGACGCGCGAAAGGCGCAGGCCGAACGCGGCGGCGGCGCCTCCGAACACCGCTCCGGCGCCACCAGAGACGCGGTAGCCCAGGGTGGGTCCCCGCAGCACGAGGGTGCCGGGCCCGGGCTCCACCATCTCGAGCGGCACACAAGGAGGCGTGTCGAGCCAGCGCATACGACCCAGTGTACCGCCTTCCATTCTCATGACGCCGCCTCAAAAGTCCGCCTACACTCGCCGCCGTTCATGTCGAGCCAACCGATTCCCCAGCGCACCGTCCTCGGAGCACGCGCCGCCAGCATCGAGCGCTTCGCCTCCCAGGAGTACCATCTGGTGCTGATCAACACGCCCGAGGCCGGCAAGAGCTACCCGCTCGGCGAGCTGCTGCGCATCGGCAAGGCGGCGGAGAACAACGACGTCGTCATCGAGCACCCCACGGTGAGCCGCAACCACCTGGTCGTGCGCCGCCAGGGTGAGCAGTTCCTCGTGCAGGATCTCGGCAGCACCAACGGCACCTTCATCGACGGCGCTCAGGTGCGCGAGGCCTTCCTGCGCGCGGGGGCGCTGCTCGAGGTCGGCGACGTGCAGCTGCGCTTCCAGCCCCAGGTGAAGGCGCTCGAGGTGTCTCCCGCCGAGAACGACCGCCTTGGCGACCTCGTCGGCCGCTCGCTGCCGATGCGGCAGATCTTCGCGCTCATTCAGCGCATCGCGCCCACCGACTCCACGCTGCTGCTCATCGGCGAGACGGGCTCGGGCAAGGGCGCTGCCGCGCGCACGATTCACAAGCAGTCACCGCGCGCCACCGGACCCTTCGTGGTGTTCGACTGTGCCGCCGTGTCCGAGAACCTCATCGAGAGCGAGCTCTTCGGCCACGAGAAGGGCGCGTTCACCGGCGCGGTGGCCCAGCGGGTCGGCTGCCTCGAGCGCTCGAACGGAGGCACCCTCTTCCTCGACGAGATCGACGACCTGCCGCTCGATCTACAGCCCAAGCTGCTCCGCGCGCTCGAAGACCGCGAGTTCCGCCGGCTCGGGCAGTCGGGGGGCGCAGCACAGAAGTTCGACGCGCGCGTCATCGCCGCCTCGAAGAAAGACCTCTGGTCCGAGACGCAGGCTGGCCGCTTCCGGGAAGACCTGTACTTCCGCCTCTCGGTCTTCACGTTGACGCTGCCGAGCCTGCGCGACCGCAAAGAGGACATTCCCCTGCTCGTGGACGCGATGGCGGGCGGCCCGCTGTGGAACCGCCTCGCCGAGAAGCAGCGCGAGCAGTTTCAGAACCACACCTGGCCCGGCAACGTGCGCGAGCTGCGCAACGCCGTCGAGCGGCTGCGACATGTCGCCGACATCCCCGAGCTGGCGAGCGAGTCGTTCCTGCGCGAGTACAGCGGGCCGTCGCAGCCCCAGGGCGAGACCCTGCCGGTGGACTACGCCTCGCCCTTCAAGGACGCGAAGGACGATCTGATCCGCGCGTTCGAGCGCGAGTACCTCACGCGCCTGTTGTCGAAGACGCGCAACAACATCGCCAAGGCAGCGCGCGACGCCGGGCTCGACCGCAAGCACCTGTACTCGCTGCTGCACAAGTACGGCATGGTGCAGACCGAGTCTGAGTGAGGGGTCGCCTCAGCGCGTCTTGCCGAGCCGCCGGTTCCTCAGCTGCAGGTAGCGCTCACTGGCGGCGAAGCGCACCAGCTCGGTCACCTCGACCGGCAGCGCCCGCTTCGCGCGCAGCGAGGCGATGACCGGCGCGATGCCCCCGCAGACGATGAGGCCCGCGCGGTTGACGCTGTGCCGCGCGCCCTCCATCAAGGCCGCGAGGTCCACCGACTTCGCCACCTTCGGCCACAGCACCTTGAGCCGCTCGAGGGAGCGGGCCGGCAGCACCTCTCTCAACAGGCGCGCCTCGGTGCTCGCCTGGCCCTTCAGCATCTGGCCCACCGCGTCCAGGCCCGCGCGCAGCTGGTCACGCTTGAGGGTGCGCAGCGCGAGCAGCTCGGCGCTCACGGTGAACAGCGCGCGCCCCGCGTAGAAGCGCAGCTCGGCGTCGGGCTGTGGCTTCTTCACCGCGAGCCGACTCACCACCAGGCGGGCAGGCGACGTCTGGACCGCAGAGAAGGGCGGGCCGCCTTCGTCGCTCACGAAGACGTCGGGCGCCCGCATGCCCAGCAGGCGCACCGCGGCGAGCAGCGCGTCGGCGGCCGGCTTCGCGCCCTTGCCGCTCTCGAGGGAGAACTCCTCGGTGGTCGTGGCGTCCTTCCCCTTCGCGGGAAACAGGCGGCACAACGCAGGGCCCGCGAGCGTGACGAGCTCAGCGGCCTCGGTGCGCACCAGCGGGTGCCGCAGGCCGGCGCGGTCGGTGGCCGAGAGCAGGAGCCTGGGCGTGCGGGGCGCGGCGTTCGGATCGCCCTCGAGCGCGCGGGCGAGCTCGAGCATGAGCGAGGACCGGGCGGCGTCGCTCGCCGTGTCGAAGTGCTCGGCCAGCATGCGGTAGCCGTCGGGGTCGAGCGGGCTCGCGCGCACCCGCTCGAAGAGGGCCTGCCGCTCCTCCGAGAGCTGCTTCGCAGGAGACGGCCCGAAGCTGGGCGGGACCGGCTGCTCCGGGTCACCGAGGGACACCGGCTCGGCCACGGCGGGGAGCTCCTGCGTGGGGCGCCCCAGAGACTCGGCCTCTTCGGCGTGCGCGGCCTCGGCGTCGGCCTGCCCTTCCTTCGTGGAGGGCGCGTCAGCCCGGCTCGCGGGCGGCGTCGGCGCGGGCACCGGCGTGGCGTCCTGCTCCACCACGACGGCGACCTCGTCGCTGCGCACCTCCATCACCTCGTCGATGTCGTCGTCGCTGGCGAACTCGTCGGCGGGCGCCTCGCGGGTCTCGATGCGGTTGGAGAACTCCTCGACGATGGGGTCGAGCACGCGCTTGAGGCGTGGGGGCAGCTTCGGGGGCAGAGGCGGGCGCGAGTCCTCGGCTTCCCGCGCCGCGCCGAGGGCCCTCGCGAAGGTCTCGCTCTCGACCTCGTCGCTCAGCGTCTGCGCAGCGACCGCGACGACCGGGGCCAGCCTGGGCGACGACGTGCGGGGCGACGGCACGGTCAGGGGACCGCCAGGCAGGCGCGCGGCGGCGTGGGCGGCCGGGGCCTGCTCGGCGCGAACGCGCTCGATGCGCTCCTCGTACTTCTCGGCCTTCTCCTCGTCGTCGAGCCGCTCACGCGCGTGGCGGGCATGCCGGCGCCAGAGTGAGACCCGCTGCGGGCCCTCCGGCGCCGAGGTGGCCGCGTGCTCGAAGGCCCAGCTCGCCTCGTCGTCGAGGCGCCTCGCGAGCAGGCGGTCGATGAGCGACAGCCACGCCTGGAGGTGGCCCGGCTCGGCCTTCACCGCCTCGCGCAGCGCCGCCAACGCGTCGTCGAAGCGGCCGGCGCGCTCGAGCACCGAGACCAGGTCCAACCACGCGAGGCGCGCGCGTTCGCCCCGCGGGTCCTTCGCCAGCAGCGCGCGCAGCACCTGCTCGAGCTTCCCGTCGTCGCGCTGCCCTCTCGCCAGCACCCAGACGCGCCCGAGGGCCTCGTCGTCGTGCGGAACGCTCTGCACCACGGCGCTCCAGGCGCTGATGGCGAGGCGGGCGTCCTTGACGGTGTCGGCCAGGCGGGCGAGACGCCGGAAGTAGCCGGGCCGCTCGGGCAGGCTCCGCGGAGTCGCCGCCAGGGCCTTCTCGAAGAGGCGCACGGGCGCGGCGTCACCGCGCGCCACGGAGAGCTCGGCCAGCCCCGCCGCCGCCTCGAGGGAGCCGGGGAAGGTGGAGAGCGCCGCCTCGTAGTCGGCCCTGGCCTGGGCGGCGTCTCCCCGCGCGCGCGCCTCCTGGGCCCGCAGCACGAGCAGGCGGGCCTTCTCCGACGGCGACTGGGCGCGCCCCACGCCGGCGTCGAGGGCCTTCTTCACGCCGGCCTGGTCCTGGCGCTCATCGAGGATGCGGACCTGCTCGGAGACCGCGTCGCTGTCGCCGGTGAGCTGCGCCACCTCGGCCCAGACCTTCGCGGCGCCGTCGGCGTCTTCGAGCTCGCTCTCGAGCAGCTCGGCCAGCTTCTCGAGCCACGGCGCGCGCTCCTTCGGCTCGCCGCGGGCGTCGGCGGTCTCGCGGTAGAACTTCGCGAGCTCCTTCCACGCGCCACGCGCGACGTAGCGGGCCTCGAGGCGGGTCAACGCCTTGTTGGAGGCGAGGGGCGACGAGGCGGCAGCCACCAGCAGCGCCTCGCCCACCGGCCCTGTGGGCGCGGGCTCGGCCTCCACCGCCTCGAGGTCAGACAAGGTGGTCGCAGCGGGAATGACGGTGGAGGCCGTGGGCTCCTCTTCAGACGAGGTGCCCTCATGCACGTCGGCGGCCTTCGGGGTCGGCAACGCGAGGCCCAGCTCCCGGACGAAGGCCCGGGCGCGCGCTTCCTTCCCCACGACCCTCGCCTGCTCGAGCACGACCCGGGTGGCCTCGTCGATGGAGCGCGCAGGGGAGTCCGCGTTCACCAGCGCCCGCAGCCACAGCATGCGCAACAGGAAGACGCTGTGGGGGTCCTGCCCCTGCTCGGCGTACTGCGCGGCCTGGCCGTAGCGCAGCGCAGCCCGTGGGTGCTCCTGAAGCCGCTCACCCCACAGCCGCGCCCGCTTCAGCGCCACCCGCGACGCGGCGCGGAAGTAGCGGCGCTTGAGGAGCAGCCGCGTCTCCTTGTCGAGCGAGGCGTCGAGCTCGTCCCACCGCTCGAAGCGCTCGAGCAGCGCGTTCAGGATGAGGCGCGAGCGCCGGTCTTCCGGCGCTTCTGCGAGCAGCACGGTGAGCGTCTCGACCGCCTCGGGCAACTGCCCGCTGCGCCGCTGCAGCCTCGCGAGCGCGCGCATCACGCCGACCCGCTCCCGGCCTTCGGCCTCGTCGATGCCCTGGGTCACCACCGTCTGAATCGGGCCCGTCTTGCCCGTCGTGAGGCCCAGGGCGCAGAGCGCGTGGGCCATGCGCGACGACATCGGCTGCTCGCGCGAGAGGCGGATCAGCTCGGTCACGGCCTTCTCGCGCTGGCCGCCCTTCAACAACCGGCGGGCGATGGCGCGGTGGCCCACGTCCGGCGCCGCGGCCTGCTGGCCCGTCAGCGCGTCGAGGCGCACGGTCTCGAGCCGCTTGTCGTCGGGGGACGACCCGTCGTGTGGTGGGGGTGACGCGCCTGCAGGCATGGGGACGGCGGGACTGTAGCCAATGGGGTGCGGGGGGAAACGGTGTAAGAGCGGGTGCATGTCGGTGCGGGTCAGCGTGGTGTTGCCAGCGCGGAACGCCGCCTCGACCATCGACGTCGCCATCGAGAGCGTGCTGCGCCAGACGTTCACCAGCTTCGAGCTGCTCGCCATCGACGACGGCAGCGCCGACGAGACCCGCAGCCACCTCGAGCGGTGGGCGGCGCGGGACGAGCGGGTCAAGGTGCTGTCGACGGGCGGCCTCGGGCTGGTGGGCGCGCTCAACCTGGGCCTCTCGGCGGCGCGCGGCGAGCTGCTCGCCCGCATGGACGCCGACGACGAGAGCCTGCCGGGCCGGCTCGAGAAGAGCGTGGCCCGCCTCGACGCCGAGCCGTCACTCGCTGGCGTCGGCACCGGCGTGGAGATCGTTCGACACGACCAGCCTCCGTCACCCGCGCTCGTCGACTACGGCCGTTGGCTCAGCTCCCTCACAACGCCGGCACGCCTGTTCGCCGATCGCCTCGTCGAGTCGCCGCTGTGCCACCCCTCGGTGGTGCTGCGTCGCGCGGTGCTCGAACGCCTGGGCGGCTGGCGCGACGGCGACTTCCCCGAAGACTGGGAGCTGTGGCTGCGCCTGCTCGAGGCCGGCGAGGCGCTGGTGTGTCTGCCCGAGGTGTTGCACCGGTGGACGGATCACGACCGCCGGCTCACGCGCACCGACGCCCGCTACCAGCGCGAGAAGCACACGCGGCTGAGGGCCCAGACGCTCCACGCGCGGTTCGAGGGCCGCCCCCTCACCATCTGGGGCGCGGGGGAGCGGGGCGTCGCGCTGTGCCGGGCGCTGCAGGCCCTGGGCAGTCGGGTGCAGCGCTTCGTCGAGGTGAACCCGCGCAAGGTGGGGCAGCGCATTCACGGCGCCCGGGTGGTGTTCCCCGACGACCTCGGCGCCCCCAGCGAGGAGCACGTCATCGCCTCCGTCGGCGCCCGCGGCGCCCGGGCCGAGATCCGCGCCTGGCTCGACTCGCGGGGGTGGGTCGAGGGGCAGCACTTCACCTGCGCGGCGTGATGCGTCATGGAAAGTCGTTGCCGCGCGACAACCTCGTCCTAAGTCCTGCGCCATGCTCTCTCGCGTCCTCCTCGCGGTCGCCGTCTTCTTCGGGGCCACGGCCTCAGCCCAGACCTTGCAGTACCAGGGCCCTCCGCTCCACCGCGTCGTCCACCGGAACACCTTCGCGCTGCGCGTGAACCCGCTGGGGCTGCTCTACGAGGGCCGCTTCACGTACCGCCTGCGCCTCTACGAGAGCGACTCGATGGCCCTGCGTGACAACTTCATCGGCATCGGCCTGACGCCCATCGCGAGCCCCGCCTTCATCCGCGCCGGCGCGTACGTCGAGGTGCAGCCGCTGACGGTGCTGGGCTTCTGGGCCTCGTACACGTTCGTGCAGTACTTCGGCACCTTCAACCTGTTCCAGTCGTTCCAGTCGGCGCGCAGCAACTTCTCGGACGCGGAGATCACGCGACTGGGCGCGGGCACCGCGGCGGCTCCCGGCGCGAGGACCCAGTACCTGGGCAACGGCACCGAGCTCACCATCGGCGCAGACTTCCAGGTGAAGGTGCTCGACTTCGTGCTGCGCAGCCGGGCGCGCCTCGTCCGCCCCGACATGAACCTGCGCAGCGGCGACACGGTCTTCTACGACCAGTTCTACGACGTGCTGGCGCCCAACCGCGGCTGGTACTTCATCAACGACGTCGACCTGCTCTACCAGACCCCCAACAAGCGCTTCGTCGGCGGGGCCCGCTACACCCAGTCGTTCGTGTTCTACGACCAGCGCCACTTCGCGAGCGGCGAGGTGCAGGAGAACCTGAACAACATGCACCGCATCGGGCCGTTCGCCGGGTACACGTTCAAGATCGAAGACGGCGCGGCGTTCAACAACCCCACTGTGTTCGTCCTCATCCAGTGGTGGCTGCAGAACCGCAACCGCACCGGCACCGCCAACAACCCCGACGGCGTCACCCAGGCTCTGCCGCTCATCGGTGTGGGCTTCCAGATGACCGGCGACTTCCTGCCGGTGCCGAAGCCCGCCCCGCGCGTCGAGACGCCTTCGCCTGCCCTCGACGAGGCCGTCAGCCAGGTGGAGCGCGACGGCGAGCGGCCGTACTGACGCCCGGCGGGTGAACGAGTCACACCGGGCGCTCTTCAGGGTCGTGACCTCCAACGCGAACCTGGAATCGACGCGCTGACCCGGCGGAGGGTGACGCCCTCCTGCATGGCCGGGCGCACCTGCGGCCTCGAGCGCCCACGACGCGCTGACGCCGTCAACGTCGGGAGACCGGTTGTCCCCTCGCAGCGTGGCGCTCATGGAGTGCGTTCTCGCCTGGGCGTGTGGGCGGTGAGGCACACCTCGAGCTGAAGGGATCGTCGAGCCGTGCTGTTCGCAGTTCGCGCCGTCGATGGCACGGAGCGCTCGCGGACGCGCTGCAGCCAACCCGAGACGTCAGGAGCCCGGGAAGTCGGCGGGCATGGGCGCCTCCCACGCCTTCCCGTCGACCTCGAGGCGTCGCGCGTGGAGCAGACACCTGGCCCCCGGAGCGCCGCCGTAGAGCGTGTCGCCGACGATGGGGAAGCCGAGCGACGCGAGGTGCGCGCGCAGCTGGTGGGTGCGTCCGGTCTCGGGCACCAGCCGCACCTGACACGTCGGCCCGTCCGTCAAGCGCTCGAAGCGCGTCACCGCCGTCAGCCCGTTGCCGGAGTCGAGGGCGCGCCACCGACCCGAGCGAGACGGATCTTTCTGCAGCGGCGTGTCGATGACGCCCTGCGCGGGGAAGCCCGGGCCGACGACGGCGACGTACTCCTTCTTCGCGCGCCCCTCACGGAAGGCCGCGGCCAGCGCGCTCGTGGCCGCCTTCGACTTGCCGAACACGGTGACGCCGGAGGTCTCGCGGTCGAGCCGGTGCACGAGCCCTGCGGGACGCCCCAGGTGTCTGGAGGCGAGGTCGAGCAGGCTCTCTTCACCGTCGGGGGTGGGCTGCGCCGGGAGCCCGGGCGGCTTGTTCACCACCAGCACCTCACGGTCCTCGAAGAGCACCTCCAGCGTGAAGGACGAGGGAGCCCTCGTCGCTGCCGTGGACGAGCCCGCGGCCTCGAGCACCACGCTGACCCGGCTGCCGGCACGCAGCCTCGCCCGGGGGTCCTTCACGCGCCGGCCGTCGACGTAGACAGCGCCCGCCAGCACGCGGCGGTCCACCTCGGCGGGGGTCTCCTTCAGCTCGGCGACGAGCGTCTGCGACAGCGTCGCGCCGGCCTCGACCTCGAAGGTGCGACGCTTCACGGAGTCCCCGGTTCGACTTCGCGGTGTTCAGCCTGCGCGCACGGCGCGCGACGACGAGGTACGACATTCGCCCCGTCGTCTCCACCGTCCTGACGCGCGTGTGGCCCGATGTCGGGTTGACGCCGCGCGCCCATGGGGAACACTGAGGGGGCCGTGGAGCTCAGCGTCAACGCCATTCTCGCGACCATCGACGACTTCATGAAGGAGTCCGGGAGCCGCACGCACCGCGCGCTCGCCGGGCTCGATCCCGCTCCGCTCGCCACGGAGCTCGTGGCGCCGCTCGAGGACGTCACCCGCGCCGAGACCATCGCCTTCGTGCGCGAGCTGTCTACGAGCGCGCGCATCGACGCCACCCGGAGAGGCCGCGTCGAGCGCCTGCTGGCGACCCTGCTGGGGCTCGCGACCCGCGCCCGCCTCGCGCCTCACGACGACGCCATCGCGTCTTTGCTCCGGCAGAAGACGTTCATGTCGGCGAGCCGTACGTGGACGCTCGACGAGGCGCTCTCCGACGGCTGGAGCCTGCCTTCCACCGAAGCGCGCGCCCTGCTGGCGACCGAGCTGAGCTCGGTGTTGTGGAACGAGCAGGGGCCCTTCGCCCGCCGCTTCGACGCGCTCGCCGAGGCCGCGCCGACCCTGGGACACGCCTCGTCGCGTGCGCTCGTCGAGGCGATGCACCGGCGGTCCTTCGACGGCCTGGCGCCGCGCGCGCTCGAGCTGCTCAAGCAGACGGACGACCCGGCGCGCGACCTCACCGCGTTCGCGCTCAAGCGCGTGGACCCTCAGCTCAAGCCGTCGCTCGCGAGGTCGGTGGACGTCACGCGCGCGCTCACCGCCCCCTGGTTCTTCGAGGTGCTGCGCAAGGAAGAGCTCAGCCACGCGGTGACCCGCACGCTGAGTGACCTCGGGTTCGACCCGAACGCGCTCGGCCGCGTGCTCGTCGACGCCGACTCTCCAGGCCGTGTCCCCGGCGCGCACCTCATCTGCCTCGAGGTACCCGACCAGCTGCGTCTGGTGCTGACCGCTGCGCCAGGGCTCGAGGCGTACGCTGGCTGGCTCGGCGCCTGGGGCGAAGCGGCGTTCCTCGCGGCCGCCTCACGCACGTTGCCTTTCATCGACCGCGTCATCGGTGACGGCGCCGTGGCGATGGCGGTCCGCAGGCTCTTCGAGTCGCTCGTGCTCGACGAAGGCTGGCTCAAGCGCGTCGTGCGCGCGACGAGCGCGCAGGCCCGAGAGGTGGCCCGGCTGTTCGCGTGGCGGCAGGTGATGGCGCTGCGGCGCGAGGCGGCGCTGCTGGCGGTGACGGGTGAAGCGCTCGAGCGGGGCGCGGTGCGGAGCCTGGCGGACAGCTACGTGAGCGCCATGGAGCGCGCGCTGCAGGTGCAGCCCGAGCGGGGCCGCTTCCTCGTCGACGTCACCCCCACCGCGCCGATGCTTCCTTCCCTCGAGGCGTGGGCGCTGGAGGCGAGCCTGGTGCACACGCTGCGCGAGCGCTTCAACGAGGACTGGTGGAGGAACCCCGCGGCCGGCCGCTTCCTGACGGGCCTCGCTGCGCGGGGAGCTGCGGAAGGGGCGGCTGACGTGGCGGCTTCACTGGGCCGCCCCACGCTGGAGCCTGCCGACGCGGCACGGCGGCGGATCGTGGTGATGGGCGCCTGAGTCGCCCACCACCTGACCTCCGCTTCACTTCTTCTTCGACTTGAGCGCGCTGATGACCTTCGACTTCGTCGCGCTGCGGGCCTTCGCGACCGGCGCCGGCTTGTTCCCCGCCGCCATCGCCTTCTGCCGCTTCAGCGCCGACAACAGCCGCATCTCGAGGAGCAGCAGCTCGTCAGCGAGCTCTTCGTTGTCGCCAGCGGCCCGCGGCAGGGGCTCGTCCAGCTCCACCGCGGCGCCATAGCGCATGCGCAGCGCCTTCTCCTCTGCTGGCGTGGTGGTGGTCTTCGTCAGCGCCCTCGCCACCGTCTCCGTCGTCACCACCGCCGTGCTACCGCCCTTCCGCTCCATGGTTGATGCCCTTTCGGTACCTGAACAGCCGGCCATGTACGATGCGGCAAATCCGCAACCTGTGGGCAGTGTAGCGATCGACTCCTCACCCGCAAATTTTTGGCCTCATCTGCCACAACGCTGATGTCGCCTGTTGCAGCACACGCCAGTGAGCGGGATTTCCTGAGCTTTTTCATGTCGGCCAGGGTGCGACTTCACCCCACTCCGAACGCGCTGGAGGAGGACGGGCGTCAGGGCCCTTCACTCAGCGGCCGCGGCGGATTTCTTGACGGGCCTGACCCACCACTGAACAAGCCCCCGGCGAGGGGCCCATCGACTCACTCGTCCTCGGGCTCCGCGGGCGCAGCGGGCGCGAGGGTTCCGCCGTCGCCACGCTCGATTCCGAAGCGCTTCAGCGCTGCGGCGATGCCTTCGGGCTTGTCCTCGTCCGGGAGGAAGTCGGTCGGCGCCTTGAGCTCGGGCGCGCGTCCGATGTTGGTGAGCGAGGACTCGAGCGCCAGCCGCAGCTCGGCCGTGCCCGCGTCGCTGGCGACCCCGATGCGGCCGGTGAGGTTCGTCTTCACCACCACCGACTTCTCGGCGTCGACGAAGACTTCGCCCGAGAGCGTCTTCGGCTCGCGCAGCTCGAAGAAGGCGCGCCGGCGAAGCGTGGTGTCGTCGGCCCCGCCGCGGGGCGCAGCGAGCGCGGGCAGCGGCTTCACCTCCTGGAGGAGGGGCGGCCCGAGCGTCACGTCGTACCGCCAGCACAGTCGTCCCTCGACCGTCTGGGTCCCCTTCGCCGCGAGCGCGAGGCGACCACGGAAGAGCTGGTCGAAGTCGCGGACCGCGCCGTAGGCTTCTTCGCGCATGCGCTCGGCGATGCCGCGGTCACGCCGCCGCTCGCGGTAGGGGCCAGCGCCGTCCTTGCCGTAGGTGGTGCGGGCGTAGACCCGTCCGCCGAGGCGGAGCACCTCGAGCCCCTGGTCATTCGTGTTGGACTGCCGCGCGAGGAAGTCGCCTGAGACGCCGCCTGGCCCGGCGAGCAGCTCGCGCGTCTCTTTGAGGCGCAGCGTCTTCTGTCCGACGGTCCACTCCCAGGTGACGGTGGCCGCGTAGGTGTGCGCGCCGATGCGCTCGGTGGCTTCCGCCGCGCCCATGCCCAGCACCCGCCGCGCGACGGCAGGGTTCGAGGCGACGTCTTCCGGGGGCAGCTTCTCCTGCGCAGCGGCGACGGCCTGGGGTGGATCCTCGCTCGAGAAGATGCGCTTCTTGGCGGCCTTGTCCACCGGGTCGGGACAGGCGCTGAGCGCGAGCAGGCTGGCGAAGACGAAGCGCTTCATCGAAGGCGGGGCACCCTATTCGCTCCGCCCCCCTGAAGTCACCCGGAGTCGATGGCCGAGCGACGGCTCGCGCCTTCCCCGAGAACGTGCTTCATCAGCCGCAATTCCGCTGCTCCTGAGGCGCTGATGAAGGCCACGCTGCTCACCTCCCTGTTCACGCTGCTGCTCTCGTGCGGACGCACCACCCTGCCCTGTGAGGCCTCTACCTGTAGCGGCTGCTGTGATGGGTACGGGAACTGTCAGCCGGGCGATGTCGATCTCGAGTGCGGCGCGGGCGCGAGGGCGTGCGTCATCTGCGCGAAGGGCGCCTCGTGCCGGCAGGGCCTGTGTCTGGGTGGAACGGCCGCGGGCGCGGGCGGAGGTGCGACTGCCGGCGGCGCGACGGGTGGTGGCTCTGCAGGCGGGGCTCCGTCTGGCGGCGGTGGCGCGGGCCCGATGTCCATCGGAGCGAAGACGTACGTGCCTGACGCGCTGCTGGTGGTGGACCGCTCGGGGTCGATGGCCCAGCCCGTCAACCCGAACGACCCGGCGTGCCGCAACTGCATGGTGAACTGCCCGCCTGGCTGTCTCACGCGCGGTCTCTCGATGCGGAACGCGCTCGAGCGGCTGTTGTCCACGACTCCCACGCCCGCGCGCTTCGGCCTGGTGCTGTACCCGACGAACGCCACCTGCGGACCGCCGACGGTCGCCAGCCCGCCCGTGCCGATGAGCGACGAGCACAGCGTGCTGGCGATGATGGCGTCGGCGACCATCACCCAGTTGAGGTCGGCGTCGTTCGCCGGAGGCACGCCGACGGGCCCCGCCCTCCGCTTCGCCGCCACCCTCCCGGAGCTGAGCATCGACGCGCGGCGCGAGCACTTCATGGTGCTGGCCACCGACGGCCTGCCCAACTGCAACCCGATGAACCCGGCCACCTGCGCGAACCCGCAGGCCTGCCGGTGCACCATTCAGTCGTGCGTGGGGCAGAACTGCACCATCGGCTGCCTCGATCGACAGAACACCCTCGACGCGCTCACCGAGGCCTCCGCTCGCGACGTACGGACGCTGGTCATTGCCTTCTCGTCCGACGTCACCGGCAACACCGCGGCGGTGGCGCTGTTCGACGAGCTCGCCAGCGCGGGCGGTGCGCCGCTGTCGTGCAGCAGCCGGTCTGGGGACGAGTGCGGCGCCAACAACCCCTGCCTGGGTGATGGCACCTGCACGCGGAAGTTCTCGTCGGTGGTCGAGGCCGGCGCAGCGCGGGTGGCCGAGGTGCTGCGCCGGAGCGCGCTCTGTCGCTGGGTGCTGGATCAACCCGTAGCCCGCAGCCCGAAGCTGCGGGTGCAGGTGAACGGGCTGTCGGTCGCGCCGGGCCCGATGGGCTTCGAGGCCGACGCGGACGACGTGGTGCGCTTCAGCGGGGCGAGCTGCGCCCAGCTCGTGCAGGCCGGCGTGGCCGTGCCGGTGGCGTTCTCGCTCGAGCCGTGACGACGCACGCGGCTCCCGCTACAAGCCGCCCATGCAGAGCCTCCGAGACAAGCTGCTCAAGGCCGGCCTCGTCACCGAAGACGCGGCGAAGAAGGCCGAGACCGAGAAGCACGCGCCACCGCCGAAGCGCCGCGAGCCGCGTGACGGACCTCAGCGGCCCCGGCCCGAACCGGCGCTGCCGAAGTTCGCCCCGCTCCCGGGTAGCAAAGAAGCTCACCGGCAGCTGGCGAAGAAGCAGCTCGAGGCCGACCGCGAGCTGCGGGAGCGCGTGCTCGCCGCGCAGGTCGAGCGGCAGGCAGGCGCCACGCCCTTCTACTTCGTCACGCGCAAGAACAAGCTGCGCCGCCTCGAGCTGACCGAGGAGCAGGCGAAGGCCCTCGAGGGAGGCGCGCTCGCGGTCGTCGAGCGCCCCGACCCGGATCAGATCGAGCACGCGCTGGTGCCCGCGGCGGTCGCGCGCGAGCTGCTGACGCAGTTCCCGAAGGCCGTGCGCTTCCTCAACACGCCCGGCGCCGCGGTGGGCTTCCTGTCAGAACAGGAGATCGTCACCCGCTCGCACGAGGCGCAGCCTGGCGAGACCCACGAGTCGCACGACGAGCCAGCCTCGGAGGGTGACGCCCCGACCGCCGCGCCCGCCGAGGCCCCGCCCGACGCGACGTGGATCACCGTGAAGCGCCAGCCGAAGCCGTGACGCTTCCCGGGGTCAGGGCAGATCGGCGCCCAGCAGCTCCTCGAACACCACGTGGGCCGCCTCTTCGAAGAGCCGGTTCGCGGCGATGACGCCGCCGCAGTGGTTGGGCTCGCGCGCGAAGGTGAGCGCACGACACCGGGCCAGGGTGAGCTCCCAGAAGCGCTCGCTGCCCCGTGGGCGCAGGAAGTCGCGGATGAGCTCTCGCGGCCAGGGCACCATCGTGAACGGGTCGGCGTCGCTCGGCGTGGCGAAACAGTCGAGGTCGAAGTCGAGCAGCGTCGCCGGAGCGTTCGCCAGCGCGTCGAGAGCCGCCGGGTCCTCGAGGAGCCGCTCGAGCGTCGGCGCGGTGAAGAGCCGGTGTTCTCGCCCGGCCCGTGAGACCCACCTCGGGACCCGCTCGGCGCCTTCGGGCCAGGCCCGCGCGACGGCGATCACGTCGGACACGAGGCCCGCCTCCAGGGCCGCGAGGACGTGGTCGACGTTGCGCTCGTCGAGCGACGTGCGCGCGTAGTGGTCGAGCGCCGCAGGGTCATTCCCGGGAGGAGCGTGCCTGGGCGCGGCGAGGTCGAAGTGGCGATCGAAGGTGACGAGCAGCGCGGGAGCGCCCGGGTGAAGCGCCCAGCACGGCAGCGCCAGCCGGTGCGGGTCGAACAGGTAGCCTCGTGATGGACCCCGGCCCGCCAGCGCCAGCTCGATGATGCCCGCGAACGCCATGGAGCTCCCATACACGAGGGCGCGAGCCCTTGCGCGGCGGTCGCGGCAGTCCGCCGCAAGCAGCGACGGTCCTGCGCACGACAGGAACTTCGAGGGCACGAAGGTCACCGCCTGGGCCGGCGCGGCGCGAGCCCGAGCGGCCGCACAGCACGACGAGGGTGCGGAAGCCGGGGCCGGCTGGCCGGCGTTCGAGTTCGAGCGGGACGACGCGTGTGCGGCGCTGCGACTCACGTCGTGTCGTTCGACCGCGACGACGGGCAGCACCACGCGCGCGTCGCGTCGCCGCGAGGTGTCAGGGCGAGTCGAGAGCCTGGCGGCGCTCGAGCTCGTCGTGGCGACCTCGGGATTCCTGCCGCGCGCACCACGGGCGCGCTACACCACGGGCATGGATCTGGGACTTCACGGCAGGGTCGCCCTCGTCACCGGCAGCACGCGCGGCATCGGGCACCACACCGCGCTCACGCTCGCGAAGGAGGGCTGCGACGTCGCCATCTGCGGGCGCACGAAGGAGCCCCTCGACCAGGCTGCGGAGCGCCTCGCCGCGACCGGGCGCCGCGTCACGGCGTCGCAGGTCGATCTGCTCGAGCCCGGCGGCGTGGAGCGCTTCGTCTCGACCGCCGTCGAGTCGCTCGGCCGGCTGGACGTCGTCGTGGCGAACGTGGGCGGGACGTTCGGCGGCAACTTCCTCGAGACGTCGCCCGCTGACTGGCTGAAGACCTTCGAGGTCAACCTGGTGCACGCGGTGCGGGTCATTCAGGCCGCCGCGCCGCACCTGGCTCGCAGCGACGCCGCGAGCGTCGTCATCATCGCCAGCATCTCGGGCTCACGGCCGGGCCCTCGCGCGCAGTACGGCGTCGCGAAGGCAGGCGAGATTCAGCTCGCGTCGTCGCTGGCCCGCGAGCTCGCCCCCCAGCGGATCCGCGTCAACGCCGTGAGCCCCGGCAGCATCTTGTGGGAGGGCGGCTCCTGGCACCGTCGCGCCACCACCATGCCGGACGTCATCAACCAGTTCGTCGCCCGCGAGTTCCCCTGGGGCCGCATGGGCACGCTCGACGAGATCGCCAACGTCATCACGTTCCTCTCGTCACCACGCGCGAGCTGGGTGAACGGCGCGAACGTGGTGGTGGACGGCGCTCAAGGGCAGCCGTCGATCAAGCTGCCGTGAGCTTCACCCGCAGCGCGTCACTGACACAGCTGGGGCAGGTCCCGCACCGGGCTGAAGATGGTGTCGACGCGCTGGATCTCGCAGGCGGTGAACCCGGACGTCCCGGTGATGAGATCGACGAGCACCGCGCCCGCCGCCCCGCCGCCGCCACCGCCACCCGCCTCGTAGAGGCCGCTGTTCTCGGAGTCGAGGTAGCTGGTGCCGGGCAGGCCAGCTGACGGGTTGCCGTACATCGCGCCCCCGCTGCCGCCGTTGCCGCCGTTGAACGAGCCTCCAGCGCCGCCCGGCGCGCTGGTGAACCCGGGAATGACGTTGCCGTCAGCCCCGTCACGGCCTCCACCGAAGAGGAAGCCGAGGTCGATGATGCCCGCGCCCTCGCCACCGCCGCCACCGTTCGAGAGGACGTACGAGCGCGTCGCGACGACGTACGGCGACTGAATGACGATGGTGCCGCCGCTGCCACCACCGCCGCCGCCGCCGGGGCCCTGCGTCATCGTGACCGAGCCGCCAGCGCCTGCGCCGCCAGCGCCATTGACGAGGATCTTCGAGTCGTCCATCAGGATGCCGAAGCGCGCGACGAGCTGAACGGCTCCACCGCCAGCGCCGCCGACCCCTCCCTGCGTGCCGCCGCCGTTGCCACCCGGACAGCCGCCGACGAGCGCGAAGCGCATGCGGGTCCTCGAGACTCCCGCCGTGCCGCCCGTCGTGAAGGTGCTGCCGCCGCCGCCCGGTGCGCCGGGCGAGTGGAAGCTGCCTGCGCCGCCAGCGCCAGCCGCGGTGTTGTTGTTGGTGCCGCCGTTCCCACCTGCCGAGGTGCCGCAGTTCAGGTTGCCTGCGGCACCGGGGATCGTGCCGCGCCCCGAGGCGTCGATGACTGCATTGCTCAGGATGATGGCGGTGTGGGCGAGCAGGATGACGGGCCGGTTGCCGGTAAGCCGCAGACTGCTGGTCGAGTTCATGTAGAACGAGTCGAAGACGAGCACCACGGCAGGCCCCGTCGGCGTCATCACCTCGGCCGTGAGTGGACGGGGCGTGGGCCAGGCCCCGCCAAAGGCGAGCGTCGTGCTGTTGAAGCTCGCCGCACCGTTGAGCTCCAGGATGCCGTTGGGCGGCCGCGGGAGCGTCGCGGGGTCGACGTTCGCAGGAGACCAGCCAAAGGCCATGCCGGGCGCGGGGCCGCACATGCCACCCGGCCGACAGACGTCTCCCGCGTTGGGGCAGGTCCCCGCGAAGTTCACCGAGTAGAGGCAGGTCTGATTCCACTGGCACGAGCCGGTCGGCTGCCAGCACGGGCCCGAGGGAGGCGTGTTGCAGGTGAGCGTCGTCCCCGCGCGGCACTGCCCGGCCTGGCACGTCTCGTTGTACGTGCAGGTGTTGCGGTCGTTGCACGGCTGCGCGCCGCAGGACGGGTCTTCGCAATCGGTGAGGCCGTTGAGGTTGTCGTCGAGGCCGTTCCCGCAGTTGATCTCGGTGCACTGCCACGGGAGACACGGGCCACCGACCGCGCCGCCGTCTGGCAGCCGAGACAACCCGCCATCGGCGCCGGGCACGCCGATGATGCCGCCATCGGGGCCGATGATGACGGCCGGGCCTCCGTCAGGGTACGTCGGCACGCCGCCATCAGCCGACGCGGGCAGGCAGAGGCCAGCCGAGCACCGATAGCCACCAGGGCATGTCACCGTCGCGCACGCCGTCTCGACACAGGCGCCCGTCGAACCGCAGGCCTGTCCAGCGGGGCAGGGCCCACCGTTCGGCCCGCAGCTGGCCGGCACGCACGCGCCCTGCGCACACGCCAACCCCATGGGGCACACCACGCCGATGCAGCGAGCTTCGATACAGGCGTTGTTCACGCAGACCTGCGTGGGGCCGCAGCGCCCCTGACACGCCAGCGTGCCCGACCCGGCGCCGGAGCCGCCCGTGCCCGCGCCCGAGCCGCCCGTGCCTGCGCCGGAGCCGCCCGTGCCCGCGCCCGAGCCGCCCGTGCCTGCGCCCGAGCCGCCCGTGCCAGCGCCCGAACCACCACCCGTGCCCGCGCCGGAGCCGCCCGTGCCTGCACCGGAGCCACCCGTCCCCGCGCCGGAGCCACCCGTCCCCGCGCCGGAGCCACCCGTCCCCGCACCGGAAGAGCCCGCGCCTGCGCCCGAACCCGCCGAGCCGCCGCCAGTCGCCTGAGGCACCATGGAGGGACCGGGGCCCGTGCCGGGGCCGCCACCCGCGCCGCCTCGGTCGTAGCACTTGCCGTCTGCTGCGCACCGCTGGTCCCCAGCGCACGTCACGCCGAGGCACTTCTTCGGAATGCACTCCTGCGCGACGCAGACCTCGGCCTGGGTGCAGGTGTCGATCTCGCAGCTGCGCGTGTAGCAGCCTCCTCGAACGCAGGTGCCTCCGCCCGAACAGCTCTTCCCGACGCACTGCTCGTCGGTGCACGTCCCTCCTGCGCAGACCTGCCCCTCACCGCAGGTGCGGTTCGCGCACGCTCTCGCGTAGCAGCTCCCGCTCACGCAGGCCTGACCCTCGCCACAAGCCGTGTCGGGGCACGTCGGCTTCGGCACGCAGATCTTCGCGGGCCCGCAGATGTCCGTGCCGGAGCACTCACTGTCGAAGGTGCAGGGGGTGCCGGCCGGTGGACCGCCCCCACAGGTGCACGCAGCGAGGGACAGCGCGAAGGCACAGAGGACGATCGGAGCGGAGACTCGCATCACAAACGCCGACTCTAGCCGCGACTGGAAACGATCAGGCAGTCTCCGGCCGGACGACCGATGGCATGTCGTCTGCTGTACGACACGACTCAGTGCAGCAGCCATGGCCGGCGCAACAGCGCGACCACCTCACGGAGCGTCCACCTCGCGCGGCTCCCCATTGCCAGCTCACGCGCGACTGGCGAGGCCACCACCGCGACGCCCACGCGCCGGAAGTGAGAGACGGCCCGGTAGGCATGGAAGTCGTCGGTGACGAGCCAGGCGTCGGACCAGGCGTGAGCACGGAGCAGCTCCGCCGAGCGCCGCGCGTTCTCGAAGGTGGAGCCGCTGGCCGGCTCGAGGACGCAGGCGGCCTCGGGGACTCCAGCCCCGATGGCGAGTCGCGCAGCCGCTGCCGCTTCGGACACCGGGGCCCCGCCGCCCGAGAAGAGCAGCCGCTCGCCGAGCCCCGCGCGGTAGAGGCCCACCGCGTGGGTCACGCGGGCGACGAGCGCCTCCGAGGGCGTGCCGTCGGGGAGCACCCGCGCGCCGAGCACGATGATGGCCTGCCGACGAACGGGCACGGCGCGGCGCCGGCCAAAGCGGTGGACGCGCACCGACAGGGCGGTCACCGACAGCGCGAGCGCCGACGCGAGGAGGACGGCGGTCACTTCCCGCTCCGCACGACGCGCCGGCTGCCCGACGCGAGCTCGAGGTAGAGCGAGCCCGCTGCGTCCGGGAACGCGAGGTAGACCCGCGCCTCGCGCCCGCCCTCCTCGACGGTCGGGTCCACGTGGGCCCCATCGACCCGCCGGACCCACGCGTGAGGCCATGCTCGCCCGTCCTCGAGCACCAGCCCGAGCTGCACCACGTCGCCCGGCGTAGCGTGGGCCGCGAGCCAGGCTCGGGCCGCTGGCAGACACGCCGAAGCGGCCCGCTCCTCGAGGGGCACGCCGCGCACCGGCACCACCTTCACGCCAGCGTCAGGTGCGACGCGCACGATGGGCCCCCGCCCTTCGACGGGGAAGCCCTCGGCGAACGGGTCCGCGCCTGGTCGTGGCTCGCGCCCGTCACGCTCGAAGCGGCTCGCCACGCGCCCCTCCGAGTCGAGCACGTCCACGCGCTCGAGCGCGCCCGCGCCGTCCCACCGCACCGCGAGCTTCACGCCGTCGAGGGTGCCGCGCCCGCCCTCGAACAGGCACAGCCGCTCGCGCGTCCCGGTGCGCTCCTCACGAACGTCGAGGCACCCCGACGGTCGTCGCCTCGACAGCGCCCACAGCTCGGAGACGAGCCCGTTCGCGTCGCGGCCCTCGTCATCGACGCTCCAGGACGTCTCGAAGGCGCGCTCACCGTCGCGGAAGACGTGGCGCGCGCGGTACGACACTCGTCCGTCGCTCACGGCGAGCTCGACGACGCCCACCGGCACGCCCTGCACGACGTGCACGAGCCGCAGTGGCGTGGCCGTCACGACGAGGGCGAAGAGCCAGGGCACAGCGCACGAGTCTCGTCCGCGAGCGGCGCGTCGTCGAGTGCGCGACGACGTGGCCTGCCGAGCCGGAAAAACCTGCGGAGCATGGCGGGTGCGCTACGGTTCGGCCCAATGGAGAGCCGCCGCACCCTCGCCGTCGCTGGCATCCTGGGAGGGCTGTCGACCGGGACGCTGGTCGGCCTGGTGCTGCTCGCGCTGACGGGCCAGCCCTCGACGGTGACGGCGTGGACGCTGCTCCTGCTGTCGTCGATCGCGAGCGTGACGGTGACGCTCTGGGTCGCGCTGTGGCAGGCGGTCTTGCGCCGGGCCGAGGCGCGGCGCGCCGAGGTGCTTCGCCTGGTAGCGGGCGATCTCACCTCGCTGCCCTCGACGAGCGAGGCGAGCGACCCCGAGCTGCAGCAGCTCGCCCTCTCTTTGCGGCGCGCCATCTGGCAGGTCCAGCGCGTCACCGCGAGCCTCCACCGCACCAGCCGTGACGTCGAGGGGCGGGCCCGTTCACTGCTCGAAGCGGCCCGCCGCCAGGGAGGCGCGGTCGATCGCAGCGAGAAGGCCGTCGAGTCGATGGGCGAATCGCTCGAGGGCGCCGGCAAGCGCATCGCGCAGCTCGAGACGTTTGCCCGCGAGACGACGGGCTCGCTGTCCGAGATGACCGAGAGCATCGAGCAGGTGGCGGCCACGCTGGGCAGCCTGAACGAGGTGGCGCTCAAGCTGGCCGAGCGCGCCGACGCCTCGAGCCACCGGGCCGCCACGGTGTCCACCGAGGGCGAGGCGCTGGTGCGGCTGTCCACCCAGACGCGCGAGGCGGTCGCCGCGGCCGAAGGCGCCATCAACGCCGTGCGGCGCCGCTCGGACGAGACGGGGGAGCTGGCGCGCGAGGTGACGACGATGGCCGAGCGGGGCGTCTCGCTCGTCAACGACAACCTGCGCGGCTTGCAGCGCATCGACGACACCGTGCGCCACGCCACCCGCCTGGTGGACGCGCTGGGCGCCTCGAGCACCGAGATCGGCCGCGTCGTCGACGTCATCCAGGAGATCGCCGATCAGACGAACCTGCTCGCGCTCAACGCGTCCATCATCGCGTCACAGGCCGGCGAGAGCGGCAAGGCCTTCACCGTGGTGGCCAGCGAGATCCGCAACCTGTCCGAGAAGACGGCGCGCTCGACGCGGGAGATCGCCCAGAAGGTGAAGGCGGTCCGCGACGGCACCCAGCGCGCGGTCGATCTGGTGAGCCGGGCGCGGGACGAGGCGGCCGCTGGCGTGACGCTCGGCGAGAAGGCAGCCCAGGCGCTCACCGACATCCGCGGCATCTCGACGCGATCGCTCGCCGCCGTCGAGGCCACGCGCGCTGAGACGCAGCGGCTCGAGCAGGAAGGGCAGCTCGTCGCGGAGTCGAGCCGGCAGACGGCCGAGCGCGTCTCGCAGGTGGTGCGGCTGGCGCAGGAGCAGGCGCTGTGGGGCCGCGAGCTCGCCCGGCAGATGCACGAGATGGCGCGCACCGCGAAGGACGCCACCACGCGCGCGCAGCGGCAGGTGGAGGTGGGCCGCGAGCTGTCGGACTCGGTGCTGCGCCTCACCGCGGCCATCGACGAGATCCGCGCGGCGCACCTCGTCCTGACCCAGGGCGACTCCGCCATCGGTGAGGAGGTCGCCGAGGTCCGCGAAGACGCGCGCACCGTGGTGCGCATCGGCGACGCGCTCTCGCGGACCGTCGAGCAGTTGACCCACGAGGCGGAGACGCTCGATGGCGAGGTCTTCCGCTTCAAGCTGCCCCAGGCGCGCACCGGCGGCACCTTGTCCGTCGGGCTGCACCAGCCACTCGAGTGGGACCGTACCCGGGGCCTCGACCCGCTCTTCGTCATCCAGCTCCAGCTCGCCGAGGTGTCCGCGTCTCTCTACTCGACGCTGGTGCGCCTCGAAGACGGCATGGTGGTGCCCGACCTCGCCGAGAGCTGGGAGTCGGACCCGACGGGGCGGCGCTATCGCTTCTCGTTGCGGCGGGGAGTGGTGTTCACCGACGGCGTGCAGCTCACCGCGACGCACGTGAAGGAGCACCTCGAGCGGCTGCTCGACCCCGCCAGCCGGGCGCCAGACGCGGCCCTCTTCAAGGACCTCGTGGGCGCGAAGGCGTTCCTCGCCAACGAAGCGAAGGGCGTCAGCGGCATCGAGGTGCTCGACCCGCACACCCTCGACATGAGGCTGGAGGAGCCGCGAGCCTTCTTCCTGCGCCTCCTGGCCCTGCCGTCGACGGGCATCACGCGCGTGGTGCAGGGCCGCGTCGTGGGCACCGGCCCCTTCCGCATCGACGACGCGTCGAGCTCGACCTCACTCGTGCTCGAGCGGAACCCTTCCTTCCACAAGCCCGGCCTGCCGCTGCTGGGGCGGGTGGAGTTCAAACAGCTCACCGACCGACGAGCCGCCGTGGCCGCCTTCGCCGCGGGCGAGGTGCAGCTCGTGAGCAACCTGCACGCGAAGGACTTGACGGCCGCGGGCCTCGAGCCAACCGACGCCTCGATGGTGAACACCCCCAACAGCTGGTTCCTCGGCTTCCACGCGCGGACCGCGCCCTACGACGACGTGCGGGTGCGCCGCGCCATCAGGGCCGGCCTCGACGTGCGCGCGGTCGTCGATGGCTTCCACCCGGGCGCCCGCGTCGCGCGCAGCCTCACGCCGCCCAACCTGCTGGAGGTGGACCGCATTCACGAGCCGCGCACTGATGTCACCCTCGCGCGCCGGCTGCTGTCGGAGGCAGGCCACGCGCGCCTGCGCATCACCCTGCCCTTCCCGCCCGACCGCGACACCCGGGACGAAGACCGCGTGCTCTTCGGTCCGCTCCTCGAGGCGGGGCTGGTCGAGCTCGACCACCAGCCGGTGCATGACGGCTTCTGGGACAAGGTGCGCGAGGGGCGCCTCGCCATCTTCCGCGGCAACTGGATCGCCGACGTCGCCGACCCCGACAACTTCCTGCACCTGCTGCTCAACTCGAAGGCGCAGAGCTACTACGGCCTCGGCTACCTCAACCCCGAGCTCGATCGGCTCACCGACGAGGCGCGTGTCACCATCGACCCCGGTCCGCGCGAGCAGCTCTACAAGAAGGCCGAGACGCTCGTGCGCGAAGACTGCGTGCTGGTGCCGCTGTACCACGAGCGCTTCCACGCGGTGGCCACGCCCTCGGTGCAGGGGCTGCGGCTGCAGCAGACGCCACCCCAGGTCCGCTACGAGGAGCTGTGGATCGCCTCCTGAAGAGGCTGTAGGGCACGGTGACGATGCCCGGGCTCCGGTCAGGGCCTGGGGTCACGCCAGCGCCGCTTCCGCTTCTCGAGCAACCGCGCGACGACCTCGGCGCTCCGGGCGTCGGTGCGCACCGAGCGGTCATGCCGCACGCCCTTGCCATGGTTGCAGCGTGGGCAGGCGAGGCCGAGGTTGGCGAGCGCGTCGGAGCCCCCGGCCGTGCGCGGCACGATGTGCTCGAGCGTCACCGTCGATGACTGCGGCCCCGCCTTGAAGACGACGAGCGGTGCGTTGCAGTGAAGGCACTTGCCACGCCACGCGGCGCGGCCATCGAGCTCCACCGGCTCGAAGGTGGAGTCCGTCTCGGCGACCGCCACGAGGAGCGGCTTCGTCACCTCACTTCACGTCCCACGCGGCCACGGCGTTGCTCATGAAGTGCGGCACCAGCACGCGGTTGCGCTTGCTGTCAAAGCCGAGGTCCGCCGGCGACTCGAGCCCGGTGAAGGCCTCGGTGAAGGCGCCGCCCGGCTTGCCCGAGAAGACGCACTTCCCCTCCCAGGACGAGATGAAGAGCGTGTCACCCGACATCACCACGCCGTCGAGGCCGCCCTTCGGCAGCTTCGCCGGCTCGCCCTTCTTCTTCCCGGCGAGGTCGAGGGTGTGCAGCTCGTTCGCGCCGAAGGACACGACGTAGAGGGTGTCGCCGGCGACGAAGACGCCGTTGGGCTTGTTGAGCTCCTTCGCCTTCAACAGCGTCTTCAGCTTCGGCTTCTTGCCAGGCTCGATGACGTACACGCCATCGGTGCCCGACGGGTCGAACGCGCCGTCCTTGCCGGGCTTGAAGCCCGAGTCGGTGACGTAGACCTTGCCGTCGGCGGTCGCGAAGAGGTCATTCACGAAGGTGGCGCCGGCGACCTTCACCTCACCCTTCGCTGCGCCCGTCTTGCGGTCGAAGAGGCGCACCGTGTCGAGGTCGGCGACGTAGAGCGTGCCCTGCGCGAGGGCGAGGCCCTTCGGCGCGTTGAGGGTGACGCCCTTCTGGCCACCCTCGACGAGCTTCGCGGTGACGACCTTCCCGTCGGGCGCAAGCTCGGTGACGTAGCCGTTGTTGTCCTTCGCGAAGGGCGACCCGTTGATGTTGCTGACGAGCCACGTGTCGCTCTCGGCGTCGTAGAGCACCGACTCGGGCGTCGCCAGGCCGTCCTTCACCGTGACAGCGGCGGTGGGCGCTGGCGGAGGCGCTGCCACGCCGGCGTCCTTCGGGGCGGCGGGCGGAGGCGATTTCGGCTGCTGCGCGAGGCTGGTGAGGGCGGCGAGGAGAATGCAAGCGAACAGGGCTCGGCTCATGGGGCTCCCGGGTTGGACGGCCTGCTTCTTGTCCCGGCGTCGGCGCCCGTTCAACGCGAAAGGCGACCTGCCGCGTGCGACACTCGCCACGTGCCCCGGGCGTTCCTCGAGACGAGCCACTGTGTGTTCGCCACCGCGCCGGGGCTCGGGCGCGAGCAGGCGCTGCTCGCCGCCGCACGCCTGCACGTGAGGCCGGCCCTGCTCACCGCGCCGCTGCCGTGCTGTCTCCTGGTGACGAACGAGGTAACCGAGGCCCGGGCGTTGCTCGACGACGCGAAGGCGGTGGGTGTGGACGCGTGGGTGGTGGCGGGCGCCGACGTGCGCGCGACCGACCAGGCGACCCGCGTCACGCTGGGCGAGGGCGTCGTCGACTTCACCACGGCCACGCGCGTGCGACGGGTCACCTTCGCGCGGCTGGCGGCGTACGTCGACCTGCGGTGGAAGCTGCCGAGCGCCGAGGCGCGGGTGGTGGTGCTGGTGCCGGACGACGCGCGGCCGCTGCTGGTGAAGCCCGAGGCGCTCGAGGTCGATGGGCCCTCGCGGCAGGGCGCGCTGCTCAAGCTCCTCACGGACCTGCAGCAGGCCGCGCTGGCCCGGGCGCGCGAGGCGACGCTCGTCCACGTCGGGCAACCCCAGCAGGTCAACGTGCCGCCCGAGGTGCCGGCCGGGGTGGTGGCGCTCGCGCTGGCCGAGGGGCTTCGGCGCCGGCCCTCGCGTCGCTGAAGACGAGCTCGTCGTCACATGGCGGCGCTCGTGGCCGGTCGGGCGCGTCACGAGGCGTCGCCCCGCGCCACCGGACCTTCGCGGCAACACGTGCGGGCCGCTGCGCGCGACGGCGCTCACCGAGCTGCAGGACGAGGCGTGCCGAGAAAGACGGTGAGGAAGGAGGGCTCTCCTTCGCGGGGGTCGTCCGAGGGCGCTGGCCTGCCCAGGGGTGCGACTCGCCGACGCGGTCTCCCTGCGCGCCTTCGACGCCGGGCGGACGTCAACGCGCCGGCCGGCGTTGCCCGCCGAGGCCCTCGGCGCTCGTCCACCCTGACGTCTCGAGCGGCAGGGCGCCGAGGCTCCAGGCTTCGAGGAAGACGCCACCGTCGGGCCGGGTCGCGAGCGTCAGCAACTGGCCCGGCGTGAAGACGCTCGCGGCGAGCCTGCCGGTGCCGTCGGGGAACTCGCACTCGAGGGCGCGGCCGCCGTCCACCGAGACGACGAGGCCGTTCACCAGCCCTCCGTCCTCGCCGGTGCCTTCGACGACCGCCGCGAGCGGGTTGTCGGTGGTGCCGGGGAGCCGCAGCGCGGAGGCCTCGACGACGCGACCGCGCGTGCGCTCGGGCAACAGCTTCTCTTCCCACAACACGGCGCCGGTGTTCCGCGCGAAGGCCCGCACCCACCCCACCTGGTCCTCCGGCAGACACGACATCGCCAGGACCGTGCACCCACGGAAGAAGAGGAAGATGGTGAACGGCGTCACCAGCACGTCGCGCGGGGCGAGCCCGGCGTCGGCGGGCCCCTCGAGGCGGCGCGGCGCGAGGAAGCCCCGGGAGGTCCACTGCAGGAGCTGGTCACCCGCGACCACCGAGTCGTCGGCCAGCGCGAGGAGCTCCTGCGCCCCACCGTCGAGCGCGGCCACCTCGAGCCCGCTGCCGCCATCAGCGAAGGGGCCGAAGCGCCGGAGCGAGGCCGCGCTGAGCGTGTACACCGAGTCGTCGAGGCCAGCCGCGACGTGCGTCACCTCGCCCGGCACGAAGGCGAGCTCGCTGGCGGCCATCGTGGACGTCACCACCAGGTGAGTCCCGCCGTCCGCCGCCATCGCCACCACCACCCCGCCGTCGCCGAGCATCGCCACCTGCGCCGCCGAGACGCTGCCCGTCTCCCACCCACCGAGGAAGGCGCCCATGATGCGGGAGCGGAAGACGAGCCCTCCATCGACGCGCAGCACCAGGCCCGCGGGGCCCACGTGGGCGAGCCGCTCCTCGCCGGGCACGCGCAGGATGAAGCGGTCGAAGCCCGTCGAGGTGTACGAGGCGATGGCGCACCAGGTCGCGGGCCCTGCGTCACCCGGACCTGCGTCACCCGGACCTGCGTCGCCAGGCCCGCCGTCGGGTTCGCCCGCGTCGCCGCCATCTGCCCGGCCGCCGTCAGCGCCGCCGTCCAGTGTCCCACCGTCTCCGCCGACGCCCGCGTCCATCAGGGGGGCTGGGAGGCCACAGACGGTGAAGTAGAGGGAGCCCGCGAACGAGAGCAGCGCAGGCGACGACGTGACCGGCGTTCCCTCGATGCGCGCGCTCCAGGTGGGCAGCCACGCGCCGGCGTCAGGGCGGGTGCAGGCCTGGTTCCGGCAGCGGGAGACGCCGTAGCAGGCGATGGCGGGCGCGCACTCGGTGCCCTCCGGCGTCGGAATGTCCATGCAGGCGCCGGCGACGCAGGCCTTCACCGAGGTGCAGTTCGACGGGCCACACGGCGTGCCATCGGGCGCCGTCGCTTCTCCGCAGCCGGTGCGCGGGTCGCAGGTGGGCACCTTGCACGGCGCGGTGGGCTGCGGGCAGCTGATGCGGGTGTGCACGCAGCCCGCGTCCATCGAGCAGGCGTCGCTCGTGCAAGCGTCGTTGTCCTGGCAGCGGCGGGCGATGCCGAGGCACTGGCCCGTGCGGCACCGGCCCTGCTCGAGGCACTGGCTGTCGGGCTCGCAGGGGCTCTCGTCGGGCGAGGGCGTCTCGACGCAGCGGTCGAGCTCGAGCGAGTACTTCGACGTGCGGCAGACCGCGGTGGGAATGCAGGGGGGCTCGCGAACGCCGACGCCGCGCAGGCTGACGCGCACCTCCTGACGGCCCGAGGTCAGCACCAGCTCTCCAGTGGACTCACCGTTGCCCGCGCGGAAGGCCACCTCGAGGTCGAGCTGACTCCCTCCCGGAATGTCGATGAGGGGCTCGACGGAGAACGGCGGCAGCGTGCTCGCGCCGACCGACACCGACGCGCGCGTCTCGGCGATGAGCGTGACCTGCTTCGTCACCACCGTGCCCTCGAGCACCCGGCCGAAGTCGACGGACTGGGACTCTGGCGGCACGCGGAAGCGGGTCTCGACCGGGTTGACGTCGGTGCCGCACCGGCAGGCCTGGAGCGCGAGCGTGCCCAGCACGACCCACCACCTGAGCTGACGTCGACGCATCACCACCCCAGAGACCCGCGACCGGCCGTGCGCGTGCAGTCTGGCACGGGTGGCGCGCTGGACGAGCGCGCAAATGAGGGCCGTCGCGCGTGCGCGGCCGTTCACCGTCGCCTCCGTCGGAGCAGCCAGCGCACCAGCAGCACCACGAGGAGCAGCCCCGTGAGGCCCAGCGCCACCAGCCGGTAACGCACGAGCCACTCCTGCAGGCGGTCGGCGTTCGCGCCAATGCCGGCGCCGACCGCGATGAGCAGGCCGTTCCACCCGAGGGCCGAGAGCGACCCGAAGGCGACGACCCGCGGGAGCGGGGTGCCGCTCGCGCCCGCCGCGACGAACACCATCGCGCGGAAGCTGGGCATGAAGCGGTTGAGCACCAGCACCCAGTCGCCCCGCTCGCGCATGAGCGCCTGCGCGCGCCGGACCTGCTGGTGCGTGATGCCGAAGAAGAGCGGCCCTTCTCGCGCCGCGTCCAGCTTGTGGCCGATGGCCCGGCCGACCGCCCACATCGCCGTCATCCCGCCGACGCTGAAGAGCATCAGCGAGACCAGCACGAGCCAGACGGGGTGCTCGCCGCGCTCCGAGTACGCCCCACCGAGCAACGTCACCGTGTCGCCGGGGAACGGTGGAAAGACGTACTCGAGCAGCGCCGCGAGCCCGAGCAGCAGCACGCCCCAGGCGCCGAGTCCCCGCACGAGCGCGTCGAAGGCCTCGAGCATGGCTACTCGTCAGGCTCCCTGAGCGGGTCCACGGACGGCGCGTCGTCGGCCCGCCGGGTCTCGACCCAGGCGCGCACCCGCGGCAGCCCCACCATGACGATGAGGGCGAGCGCGACCACGCCGGCGAGCGCCCAGGCCACCGGCCTCGAGGGGCGGGCGCGCCAGGCCCACCACCGCTCCTTCCGGCGCTGAAAGCCGGGGGCCACGACGTACTCGCCCCACGCCTCGTCCCGCATCAGGGCCGCCGCGCCGTCGTCTCCGAGCCCATCCAGCGCCCGCGAGAGCAGCACCCGCCCCTCGACGGTGCCCTTGCGGGCCTGCACCAGCCGCTCCAGCGCCGCCCTGGCCCCGGCGAAGTCGCCCCGCGCCAGCCGGAAGCGCCCACGCATGAGGTCGACCTCGTTCACCCGGAAGCCGGGGGCGTCTTCGTCCACCGTGGTGAGCAGCTTCTCGCCTTGCTCCGGGTAGCCCGCGCCGAGGCACGCCACGCCCATGGTGAAGAGGGTCTGCGCGTCGTGGTCGCCCTTCTCGACGTTGGGCTTGAGGACCTCGAGGGCCCGCGAGTACCTGGCGCGCTCGACGAGCAGGCCGGCGAGCTCGAGGCGCGCGCGGCCATCGTGCGGGTTGGTCGCGAGCACCCGCTCGAGGTGCGCTTCGCGGCGCCACCGCATCACCCAGCGAAGAGGGTCCGGCAGGATGCCGACGGTGAACCGATCGACGACCCACCAGACGACGAGCAGGACGACCGCCGAGCCGAGGGGCGAGCCCGTCAGCGCAGAGAGGACGATCCACAAGAGCCAGGTGCTCGAGCCCACGGCGGCCTGTATGGCACGGCAGGTTCCGGCGAGCACCGTCACATCAGCCGGGCCGCGATGGCGCTGTGCACGTCGAAGCCCTCATCGGTGAGCTGCACACGCCCGTCGGCGAGGCGCGCGAGCCCCTCGCGCACCAGCCGCGCGACGAGGGCCTGCCTCGGCGCCCACGGCTGCCCGAACGCCACGCAGGCCTGCTCGAGCGCGAGGCCGCTGGTGAGCCGGAGGCCCATGGCGACGCGCTCCTCGAAGCGCTCGACTGACGAGAGCTGCTCACGGCTGCGCTCCGGGAGCCGCCCGGCCTCGACGTCTTCCAGGTAGCGGTCGGCGCTGCGCTGGTTGGTGTAGCGCGCAGGCCCGAGCGAGCCGGTGGCGCCGACGCCCAGCGCGAGCCAGTCGCCGCCAGTCCAGTAGGCTGCGTTGTGCCGCGAGTGCAGACCGGCCTTCGCGTAGTTCGACACCTCGTAGCGCTCGAGGCCGCCGGCGCGGAGCACGTCTCGGACCTCCCGCTGCATCTCCACCACCACCTCGTCGGGCGGCAGGGCCACCTCCCCACGCGAGAGCTGCCGGGCGAGCGGCACCTCCTCGGCGAGCGACTCCGCGTCCAGCGTGAGCGCGTAGGCCGACAGGTGTTCGGTGCCGAGCGCCACGGCCTCCTCCGCGTCGCGCCGTGCCTCCGCCACCGTCTGGCCGTGCACGCCGTAGATGAGATCGACCGAGACGTTGTCGAAGCCCGCGGCGCGCGCCGTGGCCACCGCCCTGCGCGCCGCGGCCCCGTCATGCGCGCGCCCCAGCCTGGCCAGCGTCGCCGGCTGAAACGACTGCACGCCGATGGACAGCCGGGTGACGCCCGCCTCGCGGTAGCCGCTGAAGCGCGCCTCGTCAGAAGCGCCGGGGTTCGCCTCGAGGGTGATCTCGCAGCCCGCCGGCACGACGAAGCGCTCACGCAGCGCGCGGAGGACCTCAGCCACGTGCGTGGGGCTCCACAGCGAAGGGGTGCCTCCGCCGATGTAGACGGCGTGCACCTCACGGCCGGGGGCCGTGTCCTGGCGCAGCACCAGCTCGTCGATGATGGCGCGCGCGTAGCGGGCCTCGGGCACCTGCTTCGCGGCCGTCGAGGCGAAGTCGCAGTACGGGCACTTCGAGAGGCAGTACGGGAAGTGGACGTACACGGCGAAGCGGGCCGCCGAGAGGCCGGTCAACGGGTCGACGGGTGCGGCGGGAGCCATCACCCTGCCGTGTCGCTCGACCGGGGAGGTGTGCGCAAGTCCGGCTCCCCTTCTCGCCGGGAGGTGCTAGGCAGCTCCCATCATGACCGAGCAGTCCCGTCCTCGCCTCAAGTGGGCCCGCAGCCAGCGCTTCCGCCTCACCACCCGTGGCGAAGAGGCGCACGCCTCGTGGAAGACGAAGCTCGCCTCGGTGCAGAACCAGGGGAAGACGGCCTTCGACGCGGCTCAGACCGACTGGGCGAAGGCGTTCGCCATCAGCCCCGACGACGCCACCTACGTCTCCGAGCTCGCGCCCTCGTCCCTGCGCGTCGAGGACATCGAGAAGGCCTTCACCGACCTGGGCATCTCGAGGCAGAGCGTGAAGGACTCGCTGTTGCGCCTGTACGAGGCCGGCCTCGTCGAGCCGGCGCCGCAGTAGCTCACTTCTTCAGCTGCGCTTCGAGCCGCGCCACCTTCGCCTTGAGCGACGCAGCGAGCTCGATGGCGTTCTCGGCGGCCATCAGCTTCTTCTTCATCGCGGCGTTGTCGGCCTTGAGCTTGTCCACCTCGGCGCTCGACGCCCCGGCCACCGCCGGGGCGGGAGCAGCCTTCTTCGCCGCCACCGACGCCTCGGCGGCCTTCTGGATGGCCGCGTCGAGCTTCACCTTCATGTCCGCGAGCTCCTGCTCGAGCTCACCGACGCGCCCCTCGGTGGAGTTGAGCTCGGCCTTGAGGGTGATCTCCTGCGCCTGCATGGCGGCGACCTCCTGCTGGAGCGCCCGCTCGTTCGCGGCTGAAGCATCGAGCTGCGACTTGAGCTCCTTCGCTCTCGCGTCGGCGCCAGAGGCGGCGGAGCGCTGGGCCTGATCGGCGCGCGCGAGCGCTTCCTTCGCGCGGGCCTCGGCCTGGACGGCGCGGGCCTCGTTCTGAGCGGCCTTCGTCTCTGCGGCGCGCGCCTTCTCGGAGGCCTCCTTGAGCCTGGCCTCGAGGCCCCCGACCTTGCTCTCCGCGGCGCCGCGGGCGTTCTCGAGCTCCTGCAGCTGCGACTGCGCGTCGGTCACCTTGCCGAAGACATCTCGCGCCTGCTGCTCGTAGCTCCTGGCCCTGGCCTCGGCGGCGTCGGCGCGGCGCGTCGCTTCGGCGACCTGCGCGCGGGCGTCGGCCACCTGCTGCTCGAACTCACCGGCGCGCGCTTCGGCGGCGTCGAGGGCCTGCTGAGCCGCCTCGGCTGAGCCCTGCGCCTCGGCGGCGCGGGTGTCTGCGGCCACGACGCGCGCGTCGAGCTCGCCGACCGACACCTCGAGCTCGGCCACCCGCTGCTCGGCCTCGCTCGCGGAGTTCGCCTGCTCCCGAGCCTGCGCGAGCTGCGCCTCGAGCTCTGCGAGCCGCTGCTCGGCCTCGCCCTTCGCTTCGGTGAGCGCAGCGAGCTGGCCGTCCAGGTCGGCGGCGCGGGCCTGGAGCGCGGCGGCGTCTTCCTGGGCGGTCGCGAGCAGGCTCGCCTGGTCTGCGGAGGCTGCGGTGAGGCGCTGCAGCTCGGCCTGGGCGCTCTGGAGCTGGGACTGCAACGTCCCCGCGGCCGAGCGGGCGACGCCCTGCACCTCGCGCAGGTTGGCCTCGAGCGACTCGATGCGGGTCCTCGCCTCGGCGCGCTCACGCTCCAGCTCCGCCGCCAGCTCGTCCGCGGCGGCCGTGCGCTCGGTGAGCTGCTGCTGCACGGCCTCGAGCTCGCCCTTCAGCTCGGCCGCCTGCGCCTCGAGCTCCTGCACGCGGCCGGTGGACTGCTCGAGCGTGCTCTTCGACCACTCCTGTTCGCTCTCGAAGGCCGCGACCTTCTGGCTGGCCTCGGCAAGCTGCTTCTCGAGGGTCTCGGCGCGCTGGCGCAGGGACTCGACCTCGAGCTGCGCGCCGTCGAGCTCGCCCTTGAAGAGGTCACGCTCACCGGTCGCGGCGGCGAGGTCGGCCTTCGCGGCGGCGAGGTCGGCGTCGAGGCGCTCCTTCTCGGCAGCGGCGGACTGCGCCTGCGCGCTCGCGTTCTCGTAGAGCCCCTTGCCCTCGGTGAGTCGGTTGGCGAGGTCGGCGACGCGATCTTGGGAGAGGCCGAGGGCCTCCTTGGCGCCGAGCAGCTCGTCGGCCAGCAGCTCGCGCGTCTTGCGCTCTTCCTCGACGCGCGCGGTGAGCTGCTGGTTCTGCGCTTCGAGCTCGGCGACGGCGTTGGCGAGGTCGCGCCGCTCGGCGTCTACCTGCGCCATGCGCGCGACGAGGTCCTCCATCTTCTGCTCGGCCTCGTCGGCGCGAATGGTGTCGCGCTCGAGCAGCTCGCGCACGTGCTGTAGCTGCTGAGGGTACTCGGAGGCCTTCTGCAGCTCGATGGCGGCGGCTTCGAGCTGGGCGCGGAGCTGGGTGGCGATGGCGCGCAGCTGCTGGGCCTCGCCGTCCACGGCCGCGTAGAGCGCGCGCCCGCGGCCGAGCGCCTCGTCCTTCCCCTTGATGACGGCGCGGAAGCTCTTGAGCTTCTCCTCCGGGTCGGCGCCGGGGGGCATGCGCGGCTCGGCGGGCTCCTGGAACGGATCAGGCGTGGCGGGCCGCTGCACCGTGGGCGGCAGCGTGGGCAGGCCGGTCACCTGGTACTGCACGGCCGGCGGCGGTGGCGGCGCGGCGGGGCGCTGGCCGGTGGTGGGCTTCGACGCGGCCGGCATGCCACGGGCCGGCGAGGTGCGCGCGACCGCGGGCGGCGAGGTGGTGGGCGCGGGGACGGCGGGTGGCGACGACGACGGCTGGAAGGCGCCGGTCTGCCCGGTGCCCTTGCGGGGCAGCGGCGGTGGCAGGGGCGGCGGGCCTGCCGGTGAGGCTGCTGGCCGCGGCGCGCTCGCCCCGTTCGACGCCGCGACGAAGGCGCCGCTGGCCGGCTTCTTCCCGGGCGCGGGGCCGAACAGGGGCTCGTCTTCGTCGTTGAGCTCTTCGCGCAGCTCGAAGAGCGCGTCTTCGTTCACGGCCATATGCCTGGCGGGCAGCCTAACCCTCTTCCTTCGGTGGGGCGAGGATGCGAGCGTGCCCGTCCCATGGCGTCACGCTTCCGCTTGCCGAACGGGCTCACCGTCGTCCACGAGGAGAACCACGCCGCGCCGGTGGCCGCCTTCCAGCTCTGGGTGAAGGCTGGGAGCGCCGACGAGACCCCCGAGGAGATCGGCCTCGCGCACCTGCACGAGCACATGCTCTTCAAGGGCACCGCGCGGCGCGGGCCGGGAGAGATCGCCCGCAGCGTCGAGGCGCACGGCGGAGAGGTCAACGCGTGGACGAGCTTCGATCAGACCGTCTACCACGTGGTGATGGCGAGCCGGTTCGCGCGCGAGGGCCTCGACGTGCTGGCGGACGCGATTCGCCAGTCGGCCTTCGACGCCGACGAGCTGGGGCGGGAGATCGAGGTCGTCTGCGAGGAGATCAAGCGCAGCCAGGACATGCCCTCGCGGCGCGCCTCGAAGGATCTGTTCGCGACCGCGTTCCGCGTGCACCCGTACGGGAGGCCCGTCATCGGCTTCGAGGCCAACGTGCGCAGCCACACCCGCGAGCGCGTGCTCGGCTTCTACTCGAAGCACTACACGCCCTCGAACATCGTGCTCTCGGCGGTGGGTGACTTCACCGAGGCGCAGCTGCGCGAGTGGGCGAACGAGCTGCTCGGTGGTGACTGGAGCCGGCCTGCGACCGTCGAGCGGCCCCGCCCCACCGAGCCCGCCTTCGACGGCGTGCGCACGAGCCTCGTCTTCGACGACGTGAAGGAGGGGTGGCTGCACCTCGCCTTCCAGTCGCCGGGGGCCTTCCACCCCGATGCGCCCGCCCTCGACGTGCTGGCGATGCTGGTCGGGCAGGGTGACGCGTCTCGCCTGGCGCTCGAGGTCAAGCGCAAGCGCGGCCTGGTGAAGGACGTCAGCGCCTGGTCGTGGACCCCGAAGGAAGACGGGCTGTTCGCCGCGTCCGTCGTGGTGAGCCCTGAGAAGGCGCTCGAGGCCTTCGAGGCGACGGCGCGGGTGCTCGCCACGATGACCGCCACCGAGGTCGAGCCGGACGAGCTCGACACCGTCAAGGCGCTCATCGAGGCCGAGGTCGTCTACCAGCGCGAGACGGTGCAGGGCGTCGCGCGCAAGCTGGGCAGCTACGAGGCGACGATGGGCGGCATCGAGCGCGAGGCCCAGTACTACGAGGCCATCTCGCAGGTGACGCCGGCGAAGGTGCGAGAGGTGGCCCAGCGCTTCTTCACCTTCGAGCGCGCGGTGGTGACGGGGCTGCTGCCGAGCGGCGCCGCCTTCTCGGAGGCAGGCGTGCGTGAGGTGCTGGCGCGCGTGGCGACGGAGCGGCCCGCCCCGCTCCCCGCCCGCAACCTGGCCGCGTCGAAGCCGATTCGCACGATGGGCTCGAGCCGCCACGAGAAGCCGGGCATCACCGTCGAGCGGCTGGCCTCAGGCGCCACCATCGTGGTGCGGGAAGAGCGCGCCGTGCCGCTCGTCAGCCTGCGCGCCGCCTTCCCGGGCGGGCTGCGCCTCGAAGATGACGCCACCAACGGGCTCACCACCCTGCTCGCCCGGTCGCTCACCCGGGGCACCGCGACGCTCGAGGCCGAGCAGCTCTCGCACCTGATCGACTCGCTCGCCGGCTCGCTCTCGGCGATGGGTGGGCGCAGCTCGATGTCGGTGCGCGCCGAGTTCCTCTCGAAACACTTCGGGCGCGCCTTCGAGCTGTTCGCCGAGGTGGTGAACCGGCCGACGTTCGCCGAGGCCGAGGTGGCGCGGGAGCAGCGCCTGCAGCTCCAGGACATCGCCGCTCGCGAGGACCGGCCGTCGGCGGTGGCCTTCGAGCTGTTCGCGAAGACGCTCTTCACGACCCACCCGTACCGGCTCGCGCTGTCGGGAGAGAAGGCGTCGGTGGAGGCGCTCACGGCCGGTCACCTGCGGAGCTTTCACGCGAAGTGGTTCGACCCCTCTCGCCTGACGCTCGTGTGCGTGGGCGACGTGGACACGAGGCACGTGCTGGACGCGGCCCGCTCGGCGTTCGGCACCTCACGAGCGAGCCACGAGGCTCCGCGCGTTCCAGTCGAGCCGCCCATCACAGCGCCCCGCCAGGCGAAGCGAACGCTCGCCCGCGCTCAGACCCAGCTCGTCCTCGGCTTCCCGGGCCTGACCGTGACGGATCCCAGGCGCCGCGTGCTCGAGGTGCTGACGACGCTGCTCTCGGGCCAGAGCGGGCGGCTCTTCATCGAGCTGCGCGACAAGCGCTCCATGGCCTACTCGGTCTCGGCCACGTCGCTCGAGGGCGTCGACCCCGGCTACTTCGCCGTCTACATGGCGACGAGCCCCGAGAAGGTCGAGGCCGCGCTCGCCGGCATGCGCAGCGAGCTGACGAAGCTGAAGCAGGAGCCGCCTCGCGAGGACGAGCTGACGCGCGCGAAGCGGTACCTCATCGGCACGCAGCAGATCGGCCTGCAGCGCAACGGCGCGCGCGCGGCGGTGATGGCGCTCGACACCTGCTACGGCCTCGGGCCCGAGAACTACCTGGGCTACGCGAAGGAGATCGAGGCGGTCACCACGACCGACGTGCTCGAGCTGGCGAACGCGCTGCTCGACTTCGATCGCGAGACGTTGGTGACCGTCGGGCCGTGAGCAGCTCGCCTCAGGGCACCGTCGCGGCGCGAGGCGGGTGAACGTCGGCCGGCTTGAAGAGCCGCGAGTACGCGAGCCACGCCATCGCGACGTACATCAGCGTCTTCGGGATCATCAGCATGCCGATGGGCGGCACGCGCTGAACGAAGAGGATGACCGGCAGGTAGAAGGCGTACGAGCCGACGATGAGCCAGCCGAGCTGGGTGAAGGTGGCGTCGCCCGCGCGACGTCCATCGCGGATCATCAAGGCGGCCACGCCGAGCCCGAGGATCGTGAGCGGCACGTTGCGCAGCACCGACCACTCCCATGGCGGCACGACGTTGCCCCACTCGTTCTGAGGAGCGAGGAACAGCGCGAAGCGGACCACCGCCATCGCGGCCAACGACCAGTACCACCAGGTGCGCGCTGCCCCGAAGCGCACGCGCCACGTGTCGAGGAGCAGGAGGTACACGAGGGTGACGGTGATGGCCGTGGACAAGGCGCCGATGCCCACCAGCGGCACCGACAGGCCCAGCACGTCGGCCCGTGAGTCGAGCCCTCCGCGGAGCAGCGCCACCACACGGAAGCCCACGTGCCCCGTGTCTCCCACCGCGAGGAGCAGGAAGCCGTTGCGCAGGCGGTGCTGCAGCCGGTCCTCCGTCAACCTCGCCGACATGGCGATGACGAGCCCGAAGATGACGACGAGGTAGGTGAGGTTGAAGACGACTTCCATCCAGTGCGCGGGCGTCATGACGGGCCGCAGTGCATCAACCGTGCGCGAGACAAGGGCCCGTCTCGCCGCTCCTGCGCTGGGCGCATCGCGAAATCTCTGCAGTCAAGGCGAGGCGCGGGAGCCGACCTGAAGGGGACGCCTCCGTCTCCGCCGCCCAAGAAGCAGCAGGCCGTCAGGGCTTTCGGGCTGTCTCGAGAGACGCCACGCGCCAGCCGACGTCGCGGCCGACACGCGAGCTCCCGCGGGTCAGCCCCGAGGCTGCTCCGGGGGCACTCGCCGGGGCGGGACGCGAGGCAGCGGCGCGACGGGGCACTCGGAGCAGGGCCCCCGCAGCGGCACGCGCAGCACCTGGCCGACGCGGAGCAGGTGGCTCGCGAGGCGGTTCCTGCTCTTCAGCTTCGAGACGGTGCTGCCGTACTTCACGGCGATCGCGCTCAACGAGTCGCCGCGCTTCACGCGGTGGAGGGCGACGTTCTCTTCCGGCCTCGCGGGCATCAGCGGCGCCAGGCGCCAGGCGAGCTCCTGCGCGCGGGGGTTCCAGTACCTGATGTGGAAGTGATCGCGGTGCCTGGGGGCGTGGTGGAAGACCGAGCTCGGGCCGGCCTTGAACAACGAGTCGAGCCATGCGCGATCTTCGCCCTGCCTGAGCGCATGGGCGTAGAGGACGTTCTGCACCCGCCAGTCGAGCAGCACGAAGTGCACGTCGCCGTGCATGAGCATGGCCTTCACGAAGGCCCAGTTCGTCGCGACGTCCATGACCTTCTCGCGCTCCCTCACGCGGAAGGGCTCCTCGCCCGGGTAGAAGAGGCCGATGTCGACGTCGCGCCCGGCCTGGTGCGTCCGGTGAGGCGGCAGGAACCCACCTTCGGGGCCGCTCACCTGGCCGACCCGCACTGGCGCGCCCGAGGGGAACCAGGCCCGGAGCTGGTTCGCGGCGCCGATGACGGCGTCGGCCGTCTCCTGCGTCGTCCAGCACGAGTCGGGCAGGACGACGGTCCACGCGCCTCCGTCGGCGGGCTCCGGGAACGGCATGGCGTTGATGAGCCGGCCTTCGTCGGGGCGGCCGACCGAGACGCTGCCGAGCAGCGCGGGGCTCTCCCGCCACAGCCGGCTCAGCTCGTCGTCCGACAGGTCGAGCGTGTAGCGAAGGCCAGCGTCGAGCAGGCGTGGGTCGGGGCTCTCGTCGGTCAGCACGACCTCGTCCGTCGCTCCCTCGTCGGTCGCCGGCCCCTCGAGTGCGCCGTCCATCGGGGCCGACGTCGAGCCGTCCACCGGCGCAGAGGACGTGCCGTCCACCGGCGCAGAGGATGTGCCGTTCGCCGGTGCAGAGGATGTGCCGTTCGCCGGTGCAGAGGACGTGCCGTTCGCCGGTGCAGAGGACCTGCCGTCCACCGGTGTAGAGGACGAGCCGTCCGCCGGTGCAGAGGACGAGCCGTGCATCGGCGCCGATGAGGAGCCGTCGAGCGGCGTCAGCGCAGCCGGCACGGGCCCCCCGTCGGGGCCTGCCTCGGGCGTGAGCGCCTCCGCCCCCGCGGGCGACGCGAGGAGGAGCAGCGCCAGGGAGCGCACCAACCGGTCCACGGGGCGCGGCATAGCCGCGATGGGTGGCTCAACGCCAGCCGGGTACCGCCTCGCTGGCACTGCCAGGCCGTCCGTTCGTTGCTAGGACGCGCGCATGCCGCGAATCGTCGAGTGCGTTCCCAACTTCTCCGAGGGTCGTGACGCGGGGAAGCTCAAGCAGCTCACCTCCGCCATCGAGGCCGTGAGCGGCGTTCAGCTGCTCAACGTCGAGCCCGGCGCCGACACCAACCGCACCGTCGTCACCTTCGTCGGCGAGCCCGAGGCGGTGCTGGAGGCCGCGTTCCAGGCCATCGCGAAGGCGGCCTCGCTCATCGACATGACGACGCATCGTGGCGCGCACCCGCGCATGGGCGCCACCGACGTCTGTCCCTTCGTTCCCGTCGAAGGCGTCACCATGGCCGAGTGCGTGGAGCTGGCGAAGCGCCTGGGCGAGCGGGTGGGCCGCGAGCTGGGCATTCCCGTCTTCCTCTACGAGGAGGCAGCCACCAGCCCCACGCGCAGGAACCTCGCCGACATCCGGAAGGGAGAGTACGAGGGCCTCGCGAAGAAGCTCGCGGACCCGGCGTGGAGGCCCGACTACGGCCCGGCTGCCTTCAACGCGAAGTCCGGGGGCACCGTCATCGGCGCGCGCGAGTTCCTCATCGCGTGGAACATCAACTTGAACTCCACCGACAAGAACCACGCGGCGGAGATCGCCTACGAGCTGCGCGAGCGCGGTCGGGTGGCGCGCACCGGCAACACGAAGCCGTTCTATTACCGCGGCAAGGAGCTCAAGTACGCGGCCGGCGCGTTCCCGTGCGGCTCCTGCGCCTTCGTGGGCGCGTCGTACGCCGAGGTGAAGGCGCACTGCGCGAAGGAGCACGGCTACGACCTCGACGCGCTGCTGGTCCAGGCTGGCCTCGACCTCACCGCGCTCGAGAACCAGAAGGTGTACCGGCCCGGCCTCTTCAAGCACTGCAAGGCCATCGGCTGGTACGTCGAGGACTACAAGCGCGCGCAGATCAGCATCAACATGACGAACTACAAGGTGACGCCGCTGCACGTCGTCTACGACGAGGCGCGCAAGCTGGCCGCCGAGCGTGGGCTGGTCGTCACCGGCTCCGAGATCGTCGGGCTGGTGCCGTTCCAGGCGCTGCTCGAGGCGGGCCGGCACTACCAGGCGCTGCAGGGGAAGAGCGCCGGCGCGCCCCTCATCGACGTGCTGCGCTGCGCGGTCAGCTCCCTGGGCCTCAGCGACGTCGCGCCGTTCGACCTCGAGAAGAAGGTCCTGGGTCTGCCGGCGACGAGCGCCACGGCGCTGGTGACGAAGACGGTGAAGGACTTCACCGACGAGGTGTCGCGCGACACGCCGGCGCCGGGTGGCGGCTCCATCGCAGCCCTCGCCGGCAGCCTGGGCGCGGCGCTCGCGTCGATGGTGGCGACGCTCACCCACGGCAAGGAAGGCACCGAGGCCCGCGACGCCGAGCTGGCGCGCGTCGCCGCTGCGTCCCAGCGGGTGAAGGACGGGCTGCTGGCGCTGGTGGACGAAGACACCAACGCCTTCAACGGCTTCATGGAGGCGCGCCGGCTGCCGCAGGGCACCGCCGAGGAGAAGGCGCTGCGGAAGCAGAAGATGCAGGAGGGTTTGAAGGCGGCCATCGACGTGCCGTGGCGCACCGCCGAGCTGTCCTTCGAGGCGCTGCAGCTCGCGAAGGACGTGAGCGTCGTGGGGAACCCGAACTCCCTGACTGACGCGGCCGTCGGCGCGCAGATGGCGTTCGCGGGCGTGCGCGGCGCGCTGTGGAACGTCGTCATCAACCTGAAGGACCTCGCCGATCCGCCCTACGTCGAGGCGATGCAGCGCAAGAGCGCCGAGCTGCACGCGAAGGCCCGCGCCCTGGCCGACGAGTCCGGCGCGGCGGTGGACGCGAGGCTGCAGGAGATGATCGCGAAGAAGAAGGCGTGAGCGGTCAGAACGCGGGGCGCATCCACACGAGGCGGGCGAGGGGCAGCGTCTTCTCGCCCACCGTCTGCCAGCCGGCCATCACCGCGACCGCCTCGACCCGGGCGCCGTTCAAGAAGTCGCCACCCCACGCTCGCTTCGGCGGGATGAAGACGAACACCTCGCGCTCGCCGAGCTGCAGCACGCCGATGTTCTCGGCGAGGCCGCCGCTCACGATGCCTTGCATGAAGACCGCCTGCCCGTTGAGCGCGTCTGGCGCGTCGAGCCGCGCGAGGTCCGCCGAGCCGGCCTTGAAGGTGAGCCGCGGCGCGTAGGCCGAGACGGCGTCTTCGAAGCTCGCGACCTTCGGGCCGGGAGCGAAGGCGCCTGGCGCGCCCGTCTCTCGTCGGCGTGAGGCCTCGGCCTCGGCGGCCGCGAGCTGCTCGTCCAGCATGGTGGGCCGCACCTGCCGACACGCGCGCAGCCGCTCGATGCGGGAGAGCAGCGCGCCTTCGCCGAGCGACTCCGGGGCGCGCGCACCCTCTGCTTCGAGCACGAGACAGGCCGAGAACGCGGCGACGGTGAGCATCGCGCTCTCGTCGAGCTGCACCGGGCGATCGCCCAGCATCAGCTCGTCGAAGGGGCCCTTGAGGGCGGCCCCCTCGACGCTCGCCGCGCCCGCGAGGAGGATGACGTTCCCCACCTCGCCGCGCGAGCCCACGAGCCGCACCACGCCGGCCGCCGCGCGCCCGTTGCACTCGGCGTCCTTCTGGCCGGTCTCCTGCTCCACCTTGCGCTGCTCGATGTCCTCGCCGGTGCGCAGCATCGCGATGCCGCCGACCGCGAGGGCGGGCAGGCCCAGGCCCAGCGCCAGCAGCGACCAGCCCTGCATCACCGTGCGCGGCGCGGGCCCGAAGCGACCGGCGGTGTCGATGACGGTGGTGTCGGGCGCGGCGCTGAGGAGGAAGGAGACGCCCAGCAACACGCCGGCGGCCAGCGTGGTGGCGATGCCGGTGGAGAAGGCAGGACCCGCGGCGGGGGCGCTGCGCTCGGTGATGCGCTCCTCGGCGTACTCGTCGATGGCGAGCTCGCGACAGACGTCGTGCTCGGTGACCTGCACCTCGAGGCGGGGCCAGGCGACCTGCACCTTCCCGCGCAGCCCGCCCTCCACCACCTGCTGCCGGGTGAAGGAGCGCAGCAGCGGCCCGCGCTCGGTGCGCACGGTGCGCTCGATGGGCGCGCAGGCGGTGAGGCCCGCGAGCAGCAGCGCGCCGACGCGGCTCAAGGGGTGCCTCCGAAGAAGCGGACGAGATCGGGGCAATCGGTGAAGACCTCGGCGACGTCGGCGCACGCCGGCTTCACCTTCTGCGAGGCGCCCTGACGCAGCAGCGGCACGCGACAATCGAGCACCTGCGCGCGCGTGGGCGTCGTGAACGAGAACGAGTCGGAGCCACACCCCGTGCGCATGAGCAGCGTCGCCTCACAGCTCATCGCCTCGACGCCCAGCTTCGTCGTGGTGGGCTCGCACAGCGGCCCGAGGCACAGCCGGGTGACGAGGTCACGGCACACCGCCACGTCGGGCGCGTCGGGACCCGCGCAGGCGAGACAGCTCAGGAGCAGGACGGGCAGGACGCGCACGCGGGCCACTGTACCCCATCGGTCAGTTGACCGACCGACATCGGGAGGACCTCCCGTTGCCCGACAGACGAGTGGCCGCGCCGTCGCGACAATGCCCGCATGAAAACGAACCAACCGTCGTGGACGAAGTGGGTGCTGGGCAGCTGGGTTCTCGTCGTCGCCGTCCTCGGGGGGCTGACCCTCTTCGGGGACGACCTCAGGGTGCTGTTCGGCCACAGCGCCGATGCGCTCGGCGGCGAGGAGTCCCTCGAGGCGCGGACGTTCGCGCGGTCGGGCGCAGACACGAAGAAGACGCTCAAGTCGTTCGGCGAGGCCTTCGGCTCCGACGGCTACGGGCCCGCGCTGGCGCCCGCCAGGGTGGAGCCAACCCAGGCGCCGAACCCGACGGTCTCGACGTACGAGGACGCGCTGTCCACCTTCGCCATCGACGTGGACACGGCGTCGTACACCTACGCACGCCGGCAGCTCGAGGCCGGCTTCCACGTCGAGCGCTCGACGGTGCGGGTGGAGGAGTGGGTGAACGCCTTCCGCTACCAGCTCGAGGCGCCGAAGGACGCACCCTGGGCCATCCACGTCGAAGGGGCGCCGTCACCCTTCACGCCCCGGCGGGTGCTGCTGAAGGTCGCCCTGCAGGGCCGCCGCTTCTCGAACTCCGAGCGCAAGCCGGCCAACCTCGTCCTGCTGGTGGACACCTCGGGGAGCATGTCGGGTGAAGACCGGCTCGAGCTGGCGAAGAAGTCGATGCACCTGCTCGTGGACGGGCTGGACGGGCGAGACACGGTGGCCATCGCCACCTACGCGGGCGGCTCTGCGCTCGTGCTGCCGGCGACCTCCGCGGCCGAGAAGGCGATGATCCACCGGTCCATCTCCTCGCTCCGCTCGGGCGGCGGCACCGCGATGGAGAGCGGCATGGTGCTGGCCTACCGCGAGGCCGTGAAGGGCGTGCGCGAGGGCGTCTCGTCGCGGGTGCTCGTCTTCACCGACGGCGACGCCAACATCGGCGCGACCGGACCTGCCGACATGCTCGCGGCGGTCGAGCGCTACGTGCGCGACGGCGTCACCCTCACCACCGTCGGCTACGGCCTGGGCAACACGCGCAGCAACGCCCTCGAGCAGCTCGCCGACAAGGGCAACGGGCAGAGCCTGTACATCGACCGCGAGGCCGAGCTCGAGCGCGTCTTCAGCCAGTCGAACCTGCCGGGGCTGCTGCAGGTCATCTCGAAGGACGTGAAGGTGCAGGTGGCCTTCGAGCCGTCGGTGGTGCGCCACTACCGGCTGCTCGGCTATGAGAACCGCGAGGTGCGCGACGAGGACTTCCGCAATGACGCGGTGGACGGCGGCGAGCTGCACGCGGGCCACACGGTGACGGCGCTCTACGAGCTCGAGCTGACGGGGGTCGAGGGCACGCTCGGCCAGGTGGCGGTGCGCGGGCTCTCTCCAGCGAACGGCAAGGCCTTCGAGGTGGCGCGGGCCATCGGGCCGGGCGCGCTGGTGTCGAACGTGAACGCCGCGTCGGCTGACTTCCGCTTCGCGACGGCGGTGGCGATGGCCGCCGACGTGCTGCGTGGGAACCCGGCTGCGGGCGTGACGCTGCGCGAGGCGAAGGCGCTGGCCGAGACGGCCGCGGCGGACTGGCCAGAGCGCCGCGAGTTCATCGCGCTGCTGGGGCGGGCGCTCGAGGGCGAGGGCTCGGGCGCGCGTGCGGCGAACGCCTGGCGGTACCGGTATTGAGGATCCCATGACGCGTCCGGTGACGATGGCGCTGCTCCTCACCAACGTGGCGCTCGCCGTCGTCCACTCGCGCAACGAGACGCCTGCGCGGCCGCTCCGCGCCTCGACGGAGCCCGTCCTGCTGCACCTCCCCGACGGCCGCGACGCGTGGAAGGCCGCGCTCGCCCGGCAGCCCGATCGCCCACGACCGTCCGCGGTGGCGTGGACGAACGCCTTCCGCTCAGCGGTCGCCGGGCCGACGCCGGGAGCGCCGGCGGGGCTTCACGTGGAAGCGGCGCCCTCTCCCCTGCACCCTGGCGCCACCCTGCTCCGCGTCGTCGTGCAGGCCGACCACCGCCAGGAGCCGGACCCCTCGGACCTGCGCCTGCGGCTCGACTTCTTCCCGCTCGAGGTGGTGGCCTGGCGCGCACCGGAGCAGCCGACGTGGGAGTCGCCGCAGACGCCCCTGCTGGTGACGCTCGCGCCACTCGAGGCAGGGACGAGCCGCGTGCTGTTCGTCGAGGTGGACACCCGCCTGCGCTTCGGCGCTGCGCTGGGGGTGGTGACGCTCACTGCCGGGCCGGCAGGACGTCTGGCCGCGCCGCTCGACCGGGGACCCGCGAGCCTCGACGACGCCTCGCTCGACTTCCGCTTCTTCGCCGCTGTCTTCGCCACGGCCGAGAGCTCGGTGGTGCGGGTCGACGCCGAGGGCGTGCTCAGCCTCCTCGCTGACTCCGCTGCCGGCCAGGCTGAGCGCGAGGCCTTCGAAGACCTGGCCCTTCGCACCCTCAACCTCACCTTCGACCAACTGCGGGCTCGAGATGTTGGCTGGGAGCGGCTGGGGTACTGATGCTGTGCGAGTCACTCGACCGCCGGACTGCGACGTGTAGAAGGTCCTCATGTCCTGGCTGTCCGTCACCGTCGACGTCCCCGAGGCCGAGTCGGAGTGGGTGCAGACGCTGCTCACCGAAGGAGGCGCCGCCGGCCTCGAGGTGCGTGACGCCGCCAACCCGTCCCTGCCGGGCGTTCGCGCGCCGAAGCAGGGCGAGGCCATCGTCATCGCGTACTTCGAAGAGCGCGCCGACGCCGACGCCGCGGTGCAGGCGGTGAAGGCCCACGTGCCCGGTGCACCCGTCAGCGTCGAGGCCGTCGTCGAGAAGGACTGGAGCGTCGCCTGGCGCGAGCTGATCAAGTCGGTGCAGGTCGGCCGGCTCTGGGTGGGCCCGCCCTGGGAGAAGCCGAACGCGCCCGCCGACAAGGTGTGCCTCTTCATCGAGCCGAAGATGGCCTTCGGCACCGGCGACCACCCCACCACCTCGCTCTGCCTCGCCGCGGTGGACGAGTACCTGCAGGCGCACCCGGGCTGCTCGGTGCTCGACGTCGGCACCGGCACCGGCGTGCTCGCCTTCGCGGCGAAGAAGCTGGGCAGCGGTCTCACCGTGGGCGTGGACAACGACCCCGTCTCGGTGGACCTCGCGAAGGAGTGCGCCGCCGAGAACGGCCTCGAGGGCGTCGAGCTGTCAGGCAAGACGCTCGAGCAGCTCTCCGGAACGTTCGATCTCGTGCTCGCCAACATCCTCGCGAACACGCTCATCACGCTCGCACCCCTCATCGCGCCGAAGGTGAAGGACCGGCTGGTGATGGCGGGCGTGCTGGTGCACCAGGCCGAGGAGGTGAAGCAGGCGTACCTCAAGCGCGGCCTCGTCAGCGCCGGCGACACCGTGCAGGGCGAGTGGGTTCGCATCGACCTGGTGCGCGCGAAGGCATGAAGCGCGTCTTCGTCCCTGGCGCGACGGCGGGCTCCTCGCGCCTCACCGGCCCGGCGTTCCACCACCTCGCCGTCGTGCTGCGCGTGAAGGCTGGCGAGGCGCTCGAGGTCTTCGACGGGCGTGGCCATGCGTTCGACGCCACCATCACGCAGGTTGACGACGACGCCCTCACCCTCGCCTTAGGACCGGCCCGCGCGATGCCCCCGCCCAGGCGCGTGACGCTGGTGCAGGGCCTGGTGCGCGTCGAGAAGCTCGAGCTGGTGCTGCAGAAGGGGACCGAGCTGGGCGCGAGCGCGTTCCTGCCTGCGAGCGCGCGGCGCAGCGTGGTGAAGCTCGAGGGCAAGGAGCCGAAGAAGCTCGAGCGCTGGCGCCGCATCGTCGAGGAGGCCGCCCGCCAGTGCGGCCGCGCCGACGTCCCCGACGTGCTGCCCGTCGTCGCCCTCGACGCCGTGGCCCTGCCCGACACCACCGTGCTGGTGCTGGACGAAGAGGAGCGCACCGTGTCGCTCTCGCAGGCCGTGCGCGCGCTCGACACAGCTCGCCCCCTCGCGCTGGTCGTCGGACCGGAAGGTGGGCTCGATCGCGCCGAGGTGACTGCGCTCGTCGCTCGCGGCGCCCAACCAGTGACGCTCGGGGGAAACGTGCTGCGCACCGAGACCGCTGGCCTCGCCGCGCTCGCCGTCATCCGCCACCTCGACGGCCTGCTCGGTTGATCAGTCCCGCTGATCAGCTGGTGTAGGCGGCTGTAGGTTTTCTTGCTCGAACCCCGGACTCGTCGTCTCATCGGGTCCGTGAGCAACGACCCGAAGAAGCCGCTCGACCCTGTGCCTGCCGAGACGCCGGATCTCCTGCAGCGCGATCTGAACCTCGATCGCCGCGCGCGACGGGTGCCGTCCTTCGAGGAGCTGAAGACGGCGCGGCCGGGAGCGATGACGGAGCCGGGCATTCCGGGCCCCTTCGCCCAGCCGCGTGCGCAGCCGCAGCCGCAGGCGCCACGCCCGGCGCCCGCCATCCAACCGGGAGCGCCGGGCCGGCCACCGACGCACTTCGAGCTCGCCGCGACGGCGCAGACGCCCCAGCACCTCAACGCGGCAAGACCGGTGGTGACCGCGCAGCCTGCTCCGCCGCCTCCACAGCAGCAGCCCACCCGTGCCCCCATCGCGCAGGCGCCGCCGGGGCTGCAGCCGCGAGCGCACGCCGCGCCGACCCAACCCCACGGAGCGCCGCTTCCCCGCGCCCAGCCGCCTCCCGCGCAGCCGCACACGCCTCAGCCACAGGCGCCCCGGCCAGGCGGACCCACCACGCCCCTGCACGCGAACCCCCGCGCTCAGCAGCCGCCGACCGCGCCTGTGCGCACGGCCGCGGTGCAGGCACCGCTTCCAGCCCGCCCGCCTCCCGAGGCGACGCGCGCGAACGTCGCGCCCCGGCAGGCGCCGCCGTCGCCGGTGGACTGGGCGTCCCGCAGCGTCCCCATGCCCGAAGCGGCGGACGCGCCGACCATGCCCGTCCCGGTGGCGCCGAGGCTGACCGCCGCGAAGCCGATGGAGGGCGCCACCGTTCCTTCCGGTCAGAACACGCCCGTCTCCTACGCGCCGGCGCACGTGCCGGTCGCGCAGGCCCGCGACGAGTCGATGATGACGACCGACGAGATCCCCACGGCGCCCAACCGCCCGGTGGTGCAGCGAGCCGCTCCGCTCAAGCCGTCGTTCAGCAACCTGCCCCAGCAGATGCCCAGCCACCTGCTGATGACGCAGCCGGGCATTCCCGGGCCCTATGCCGCGAAGCAGGAACCCCCGGTGGCGGTGGCCCGCGACGCCGACGGCCCCGCGCCCCCTGCCGGTCCGACGCGCGTGCTCGAGCCGCATGGGAAGCAGCCGGCGCCCGCGCAGCCCTCGACGCCCGACTTCGGCGAGCTCCCCAGCTTCGAGAGAGAGGCGCCACCCGAGCCCGTCGAGTCGGTGGAGGAGGCGACGGACGGAGACGTGGTAGCCGCGCCCGCGTCCCTCTGGCGGCGGCTGCTCGCGTGGGTCTTCGACCTCTCGCTCATCGCCCTGGTGGTGGGGGGCTTCTTCGCCGGTGCGCTCGTCGTCATCGGCAGGCCCAGCCTCTCGCTGCTCGCCTCGGTCGCGCTCCCGGCGCTCGGCGTCGTGGGCTTCGTCGCCTTCGTCTACACGACGCTCTTCGCCTTCCTCTGGAGCGGGCGGACGCCCGGGCGCCGGCTGTTCGGCATTCACCTGGTGGACGCCACCGGCCACGCGCCGAGGGTGGGCCGCGCGCTGATCCGCGCCGCGCTGTCCCTCGCCAGCTTCGGGTTGTTCCTCTCAGGCTTCTGGCTGGCGCTCTTCGACCGGCGCGGGCAGACCCTGCACGACAAGCTCACCTCGACCTTCGTGGTGCGATTGAAGCCCGCACTTTGAGCGGCCCGGAGTAGAACGAGGCCTCCTCCATGGCCCAGCGTCTGGCCCAGCACCTGTTGGCGAAGGGCCTCGTCTCGGCGCGGCTCGTCGATGAGGCGCTCAAACGAGCCGAGCGCTCGAAGACCGGCCTCGACACGGCGCTGCTGGCCCTCAACGCCATCTCCGAGGCAGGCGTGCTGCAGGCCATCAGCGACGTCAGCGGCATTCGCCTGGTGAACCTGTCGGACTTCGAGCCGAACGCCGAGGCCGGGCCGTTGATGCCCTACAAGATGTCGAAGCAGCTCGGGGTGGTGCCGCTGTCGCTCGACGGCCAGACGCTGCACGTCGCCTGCGCCTACCCGGTGCCCACCTCCCAACTGAAGGACGTCGGCTTTCTGCTCGGCCGCAAGCTCGAGCTGTGGGTCGCGCTCGAAGCGCGGGTACGCGACTGGCAGTCCGTCATCTACGGCCAGCCGCTCGAGCCGGCGGTCGCGGCGGTGCTGAAGCAGCTCGACCCGTCTCGGCCCGCGCCGAGGGTCGCCCCGCCCGAGGACGAGCGCCCGCCGATTCACGACAACCCGCCCCTGCCCGAGAAGCCGCTCCTCGGGAGCGAGACCGACTCCCTGTCCATCGAGGTGGTGGAGCGCGAGCTCGACGGGCTGTCGGAGAAGCCGCTGCTGCTGACGACGCCCAAGAAGAAGAAGAAGCGCATCGAGGTGGTGGACGAGCCGAGCGTGGTGGTGACGGCCGACGCGGTGCCGCTGGGCGAAGGCGAGGAGCACCACACCACGGTGCTCGACCCGACCGCGTACTCGCGGTTCGCGCGGGGCGGCGACGACTCGGGCGCGCAGCCGGTGCCGCTCGACGAGCATGACAGCACGCGGGTGCTCGATCTGAAGGGCTACGCGAACTTCGCGAAGCAGCTCTCGACGACCGAGGGCCAGGCCGCGAACGCGCTGGTGTTCCCCGGCGGGGTGCTGCCGCCGCGCACCTCGGCGCCGCCCCCACCGCCTCCCGTGATGCCGCCCGTCGCGTTCCTGCAGCCCGCGTCGCCCGCGCGCCCGCCGCCCGAGAAGGTGGAGCTCAAGGCCGACGCGAAGGCCCAGCCGCAGGCCAGGCAGAAGCCGGCGAAGGCGCCGCTGCCGCCGCCGCCGCACGCGCACCCCACGCCGCCAGAGCCGAGGCCGCTGGGCGCGACGTCAGCGAGGGTGGACGAGACGGACTTCTCTGACGTGAACGCCGAGGTGCTGCACGCGACGAAGAGCCCGGGGCCGCAGGTACCACCCGAGCCACCGCCGGTGCTGCCGAGTCCCTCGAGGCCGCAGCCCTCGTTCACCGGTGCGACGGCGGTGCCCTCTGCGCCCCTGCCTGCGGCGCGCCACGTCGTGCCCCTCACCGGGCCCTACAGCCAGGTGGAGCCTGAGCCGACGCCGCACGCGCCCCTGCCGCCCCCACCCGTGGAGGCCCCTGCCCAGGAAGCGTGGTCGGTGCCGCCTCCCGGAGCCTCGCCCGTGTGGCAGTCCTCGGCGGCGCTGGCGGCGTCGCAGCCCGTCTACCCGGCCCCGCCCGGGCTCGCGCCGTCGTCGGCGATGGAGTGGACGCTGGCGCAGGCCCGCCAGTCGCTGAAGGACTACACCCACGACCGCGACGCGCTCATCAACGTGGTGCTCGAGTATGGGCGCCGGGCGTTCGACTTCGTCGCGGCCTTCGCGGTGGTGCGGGGCGCGGCGGTGGGCTGGGACTCACGCGGCGACGGCGACAACGCGGCGGTGCGCAGGTTCGCGGTGCCGCTCGACACCGCCAGCGTCTTCCGCACGGTGGCGCTCACGCGAGGCAGCTACGTCGGGCCGCTGCCACCTGACGCGCTCACGCAGCACTACCTGGCGATCCTCGGCCGTGCCCCCCGCACCGTCTTCCTCTGGCCCATCGAGGTGCAGTCGAAGCTGGTGGCGATGCTGTACGGCGACTGCGGCTCGAACCCGGTGTCGCAGCGCCGCCTGTCGGACTTCATCCTCTTCTGCCGCGATCTGCCGACCTCGTTCCACGACCTCATCCTCTTCCGGAAGCAGAACCCGCGCGCGCCGCAGGCCTTCGCCGAGCGACAGGAGCCAGCGCACGAGCCCATCGCGCCCGGCATCAGCGACGTGCCGACGGACGCCGAGTGGTTCAACGGCCTCATCGCGCTGCTGACCGGACCGGATCCGTCGGAGCGCTCGATGGCGATGCTCGAGCTGATGAAGACGCCAGAGGCCTCGGCGGCGGCGTTGGCGCACGCGTTCCCGGGGCCCTCCGCGTGGTCGCGGTTGCCGGTGGTGGAGCTGCCCGAGCCGGACGAGCTGGGGCCCATTCCCGGAGCGCTGACGCGGCTGGGGCACCCGGCCGCCACCGCCATCGCGCCGCTGCTCGACTCGTCGGACTCCGACGCGCGGTACCTGGCGCTGCTCACGGCGGGGAGCCTGCGCTACCCCGAGGTCATCGACGGGGTGCTGAGGGGGCTGTTCGACCTCGAGCCCGACATCTCGTCGGCGGCGCGGGCGGCGGCGACCTCGCTGCGCTACCTGCCGACGTTCCAGGCGCGGCTGCACGAGCTGCGGCGAGAGCTGGCATCGACGGACCCGCTGCGGCGGTCGTTGGCGGCGCGGGCGCTCGGCGTGCTGCACGATCGGGAAGCCATCGACGGGCTGATCAACCTGACCGGCAGCGAGGACGAGCTTGTGGCGACGTCGGCCGCCGAGGCGCTGAAGGAGATCACCCGCGCCAACCACGGCCCGAACCCGCGGGGGTGGACGGCCTGGTACGCGCGGGCGCGCTCGCTGCGACGCCTCGAGTGGTTGCTCGACGCGCTGGCGAGCGACGAGTTCGACCTGAGGCTCTCGGCCATCGAGGAGCTGTCACGCGTCTTCGGCGACAACTACGGCTTCTTCGCCGATGGGCCACCGGCTGAGCGGCTCGCCGCGCTGGAGCAGTGGCAGGCGGTCGTCGCGTCGCGGCCCGATCTCGACATCTGAAAGACACGCCGGCTGCGCTACTTCGTCGGCGCGCCCGCTCGCGGAAGCTGGGCCTTGACCAGCGGCAGCTCGTGGCGCTTGCCCTCGACCGTCACCAGGACGACCGCCTCGCCGTCGTCGCGATACGTCGGACCGTCACCGCTCACCTCCGAGTGCCCTCGCAGCCAGCCGCGGCTCCGCTTCATGAGCGCGCCATCGGAGACGAGCGTGACGGCGGCCACCTCGTACTCGAGCTTCGAGCGCGTGAAGACTCGGGCGATCGGCAGGGTCTGCCAGAGGTTGGCGTTGATGGGGGCGGGGTCGATGGTCACGATCCGCTCGCAGTCTTCCGAGACGAAGCGGAGGTGCTCCTTCGGCATCTGGCAGGGCGCGGTCTCGGACCAGAGCACGCTGCCGTCCTTCTTCTCGCAGCGCACCTCGCAGCCCTTCGACACCTCCGTCGAGTGGAGCACCACCGCGCCGCTGTGGCTCGGCGTCGCCCAGCTCGACTCCTTGAGCATGAACTGTCGGGGGCCCCGCTGGCCTGGCAGCAGCGGGCCGAGGTCGAGCGGCTCGGCGTGCTCGGGCCAATGGGAGGCGTCGTGAGGGACGGGGCGCTGCAGGTCCGCGCTCATGGCCAGGGACACGGTGACGGGCCGCTGCGAAAGGCCGAAGAGGACGTCCACCGCGCCGTCGAAGTGGACCGCGACCGACCGCCGCAAGGTCTCTTCGCCGGGTGTCACGCGCACGGACGACGACATGGTGACGATCCACCTGCCGCTCAGGCCGCGGGCGCTCACGAGGCGGGAGCCAGCCATGGCGAAGTCCCTCGCCTCGACGAGCGTCTCGTCGGCGGCGAGCTGTCGGATGCTCGATTCGACCACGCGAGGGGCCGCGACGACTGCCAGCACCTGCCAGGCGCCCAGCAGGCCGAGGCCACCGAAGACGAGGGCAGTCGACAGACGGCGCATGCGCGAAGGGAACGGTAACGCATTCGCCCGGTCGTCGTGCCATGAGTTGCGGGCGTCAGTCGCGACTCACCCTTCCCAGTGCTCCAGCGCCCCACGCACCCGCTTGTACCGCTCGAGCAGCTCGGCCTTCTTCGTCGTCACCACCACCATGAAGCCGACGATGGCGAGGCCGAGGGCCGAGAGGAACAAGGCTCCCAGCCGCGGCTCGCGCACGCCCCACCGCACCAGCGTCGCCACCACCGTGGTGACCAGGAACACCGAGCCGAGCGTCACGAAGCTGCGAATGCGCAGCGCGATGCCCGCCGCCACGCCCGCCACGCACAGCGCGACGCACAGGAAGAAGGCCCCCGGCGCGTCGATGGCCAGCGGACGGAACGCGGCCGCCGCGTAGACGAGCCCCACTGACACCGCGCGCAGCCGCGCCGCCCACACCTCCCCCAGCTCCGACGAGAACAGGTGCACCAGCACCAGGCCCGACAGCCCCGCCGGCACCAGCACGTACTGCGCCTCGCCCCACCCCAAGCCGAACCACAGCGTCACCACCGCCGTGTTGAAGGCCACCGCCGACGCGATGGACGCCAGCTTCGACGTGCCCGCCTGCGCCAGCAGCGCGTAGTGCACCGCGATGGCCACCAGCAGCGCCGCCATCGGCACCGGCGCTCCCCACGGAGCCAGCACCAGGCCCACCACCGGCCACGCCATGGCCACCTGCCGCAGCGCCGCCGCCACGTCCGGCGTCGCCTCCGCGCTCCGCTGCCCGAGCACACCCGCCACGCCCGCCACCACCAACGCCGCGACGGACTCCGGCAACCCGAGCGGACCGCCGAACAGCCCCCGCGTGAGCAGGAAGCCCGCTGAGAGCGCGAGCACGCCCAGCCACACGCCCGACGCCTCGTCCTCCTTCGCGTCACGCCACGCGAGCCACAGCGACAGGCCGACCGCGAGCACCACCGCCACCGCCTCCCGCCCATGGCCGCCCGGGCACAGCGCCGCGCCGGCCGCGAGCTCGACGATGGCCACTGCGCGCAGCGTCAGGCCAACGCCAGCGTGCTGCCGGACCCACGGCGACAGCGACGGCCGCAGCGCCACCAGCACCGAGGCCAGCGCGAACCACGGGAGGATGAGCGCCTTCGGCGCCCCCGACGACAGCGTCACGCCAGCCCACGCGAGCACGGCGTGCGAGGCCGCCCAGACCGCCGCCCAGCCCACCCACCGCAACGACGGCTTCGCGCGAACCACCGCCCACGCGGTGAGCGCCGCGAGGCTCCAACACACGGGCAACTGCCAGGCGTGCAGCGCCGCGCTCGGCACCAGCGACACCGCCACCAGCGCCCAGCCGGTGTGCAGCCGCGCCGGTGACGCGTCGCCTTCGCGCAGCGCCCCGAACCACGCCAGCCCAGCTCCGAACAGCGCCAACGTCACCGACGCGTCGAGCGGCTCCAACCGCAACCACAGCGTCAGCGCCACCAGCAGCGCCGCCACCACCGACTCCACCACCCGCGGCGTCACCAGCAGCGCCAGCGCCGGCGCGAGCCACACCAGCGAGGGCTGCGGCGAGGCGAGCAGCACCATCACCGCGGCGCTGCTCCAGAGCGCGACGTCCAGGTGCTTGCCCGGCGCTCCCAGGCGCTCCCACCCGTCCTCCACCGCCTCGAGCACGAAGCCCCGGCGCAGCGCGACCGCGCCCAGCGCCGCCGCCAGCGCCAGCCCCACCGTCCACGGCGCGAGCGTGAGGTCGCCGCGGGTGACGAGGAGCGGTAGATCGACCACCGCGGCGAGCAGGACCACCGGCACCAGCACCGCCAGGCCGAGCAACAGTACGACGCCCACCAGCGAGCCCACGAGCACCGCCTGCGTCGCCACGCCCGGGTGCAGCAGGAACCCGACGCTCGCGAGGCCCAGCGCCGACAGCGCCGCCGCCGGCTGAGAGAACTCCAACGACCGCGCCCCGAGCAGCGCCGAGGTCCTCTGCGGCAGGTGCCGGATGGCGAAGCCCACCGCGAGCAGCGCGCCCACTGAGACGGCGCCGAGCAGCGGCGACGGAGCGAACGCCATCACGCACGCGACGAGCACCAGCCGCACCGCGAGCGCGCCCACCGGCAGCACCAGGAGCGCGACCGCCCACGCGACGAAGACGACGGGCGAGAGCGGGAGGCTCACTGCCGCGAGCGTGGACAGGAGCGCCGAGAGCGCCGTCACCGAAACGGTGAGCCGGTCCCGCACCAGCTCGCGCGCGCCGCTCCGCAGAGAGAACGCGACCGCCAGCGCGACCGCCGGCGCCGCCACCAGCCACGCGCCACCCACCCAGAACGCCGCCGCCGAGACGAGCGCCGTCGCGAACAGCCGCGCCGCCGGACGACGGAGCGCGACCGACCACACCACCGGCGCCGCCGCGGCCACCACCATCGGCAGCCACCGGATCGACGGCTCCAGCGTGAGGGCGGGACCGAGGAAGAGACCGCTCATCACCACCGCCGGCCACCCGAGGCGCTGACCGGCGAGCACCTTCGTCGTCAGGGACACCCGGTCGAGCAGCGCCAGGGCCGCGAGCCCCACCGCCAGCGCCGAGAAGGCCACGGGCAGGTGTGCCTCCGGCAGGTGCAGCGTCAGCTCGAGGCCGATCAGGAGCGACGCCAGCGGCACGGTCACCGCGGCGAGGAGCGCGGGGGTCGCGAGCACGGCGACGGCCGCCGCGAGCAGGAGGGACGGCGTGTCGAGGTCGAGGCAGCCCGTCAGCGCGAAGAGGACGCCCAGCGAAGCCAGCCACGTCGTGCGCCAGGTGCGCCCAGCCCGCACCGCCTGCACCGACGCCGACAGCACGACGATGCCGGCCAGCGCCTGCGGGACCAGCGGCGTCGGCCACGGGAAGGGCCCCTCGGGCAGGAGTGAGGACAGCGCCAGCGCCCAGCCGCACGCCTCGAGCACCACCGCCGCGGCGCGCTCGGAGCTGCGCGCGCAGAGGAAGAAGGCGGCCGCCGAGACGAGCAGGACGACGCCTGGCCACACCGGCCCGATGACGAGCACGCTCCACGCCACCGCCGACAACGCGCCCACGACCGCCATCAGCCGGCCGCTCCGCCACCGCCCGCCGAGGAGCGTCAGGCCCGCCGCGCCCACCGACGCGAGGGCGAGCGTGAGCGGCGCGAAGTCGGGGCTCAGCCAGCGCGCCGCCGTCACCACCGTGAGGAGCGGCGCGAACCAGGCGACGTCGAGCAGCTCCACCGACTCCAGCTCGCGAGCCACCACCACGAGCGCCGCCGCAGACAGGCCCACCGAGAGCGTCACCAGGAACGACGGCGCCGCGAGCAGGCCCGCGCCGACACCCCACAGCCCGAGCACGCCGGCTCCGACGGACAACGCCAGGCGGTGGTGGGTCGTCTTCAGCACCGGCAACGCCAGCGCGAGCGCGATGACACCCACCGCGACCGGCGCCTGCAGGCCGATGGACAACGCCGCCGCCGCGCAGCCCGCGCCCAGCACGCCGGCGATGGTCAACGGCAGGCGACCCGAGCGCAGCGCGAGCAGCAGCGTCATCACCGCCAGCACCGGCGTCGCGATGACCGCGGGCCGCGCGTCCGTGCCCAGCGACACCACCGCCAGCAGCGACGACAACGCCGAAGCGACCGCGGTGGTGTCGAGCAGCACACGGCCCTCGCGCCGCGTCAGCGGGTCCGCCGAGCGCGCCCACCGCTCCGCGAGCACGCCCATGCCGACGACGAAGAGGACCGCGTACACCGAGCCGTAGCTCGCCGGCAGCGGCGCCGTGGAGTAGCCGAGCTGCGCCTTGAGCGCCGTGTACGCGTCGCGCACCACCTGCGGGACGAGCTGATCGATGCGCTGGTAGGCCAGGTACGCGAACGCGTAGGCGACCGGCAGCCAGCGGGCGGAGTTGAGCGAGACGCGCTCGCGGGCGAACGACCAGGCAGTGGCGGCTCCCAGCAACGCCGTCACCACGAAGGCCGGCTTCGGCGTGAAGACGTCGATGGAGGCGAACAGCAGCCCGACCTGCGCCACCACCACCAGCACCGAGAGCGCATCGGCCGCGCGCGTCGGCGGCTTCGCGAGCCACCGCGCCGAAGCCACGCCCGCCGCCAGCGTCGGCGCCAGCAGCGTCAGCGTGAGCGGCAGCCCGGCCATCACCAGCGCCACCTCGAGCCGCGCCGCGAAGAGGGTCACCGTCCAGGCGAAGGCCGCCACCAGGAAACGCGCCGCGCCGGCCTGTTCTCTCGGCCCCGACGCGAAGGCCCACGCCGCGAGCCCGACCGGCACTGCCACCAGCCACGTCGCGTGCACGCCCAGCCCGGTGACGAGCGGCGCCACGCCCATCATCGCGGCCGCCAGCCCCGCTGAGAGCCCCACTGCCTTCGCGCCCCTCGCGTCGACGCGCGCGGTCGTGCGGTGCGCCAGCCACCCCGACACCCCCGCCCAGCCCACCACGAGCGGCCAGAAGAGGAGCGGCGTGTCCGACACGAGGCCCTGGCCGGCCGGCGTTCCAGCGCCCACGGCCACCGTCGCCAGCGGCGCCATCGCGGCCGACAGGCGCTCGAGCATGCGCCCGGCCGGCGCCGTCACCTCGCGCCGAAGCAGGAACTTCGCCCACGCGAAGAAGGCCAGCGTCCACCCCGCCGCGAGGCCGAAGACGGTGACCGCGCGGAGCAGCGTCGTCATCTCGCTCCACGCGTCCGCCACGAGCCAGTACACGCCTGCGAGGATGAGGAAGCCGCCGACGAACCAGCCCACCGAGTCGGTGAGGAACGGCTTCCACACCCGCGACCAGGAGGAAGCGGCCTCGACCACGCGCGACTCCGCCGAGGCTGGCGCCATGGCCTCGAGCGGATGAACGACCGGGACCCCAGCGGCCTCGGCAGCGCTCGTCTCGTCGGGCGGCGCAGCCTGGCGCGACAGCCCGGGCTGCTCGTGAACCGTGTCGCTCGCCGCGGACACGGAGTCCGCGTGCGCCACGCTGGCCATGTCAGCTGGAGCGCCCTCCACCTGCCCCGCGCCGCTCGCCACCGACACGGAGTCCGCGTGCGCCACGCTGGCCATGTCAGCTGGAGCGCCCTCCACCTGCCCCGACGCGAGCGCGTCGGCCAGCACGGTAGACTTCGCGGTGGGCAGCCCCTCGTTCGCGATCGCGCCGCCGCTCACCGGGACCGGCTCCAGCTCGGCCCGCATCCAGGCTGCTTCGCGTGCGTAGAACTCGCGCAACCGCTGCGCATCGCCCCGACCCACCAGGGTCACGTCCCACCGCGGAATCTCGCCGAGCAACCAGTCGACCTTCGAGAGTTCCTCGTGAATTCGATCGGCGTCCCGCCGTTGGAGCCGTGTGCCACACAGCACGCAGAAGGTGGTCGAAGGTGGTCGCTGACGACTGCACGTGTCGCAGTACATGCCTTCGGGGAGTTCATTCCTGTGGCCACCGCCAAGCTGGCGCGACAGAAATAGAGGAGCAGGTCCGCTGCGCAGGGACTTGCGCAAGCAGGGCAAGGTAGAGTCACCATCGTGGGTGAGCCATCCATGGCAGAGTCGACGGCCGTTCGGAGAATCGAAGAGGCACGCACCCGGGTGCTCGTCGCCGAAGACGAGGCCGTCACGCGCCACCTGCTCTCCTCGACGCTGACGCGCTTCGGGTACGACGTCATCGCCGTCTCCGACGGTGACCAGGCGTGGACCGTACTCTCCGGGCCGACGCCGCCGCTGCTCGCGCTGCTCGACTGGCAGATGCCCGGCCTCGACGGCCCGCAGATCTGTCAGAAGGTGCGCGACCGCACGGGCGGCTCCTACGCCTACCTGCTGCTCGTCACCTCACGCTCGTCGAAGGCAGACGTGGTCGAAGGGCTCTCGGCGGGCGCCGACGACTTCATCACCAAGCCCGTGGACACCGAGGAACTGCGCGCGCGCCTGCGCGTCGGCGAGCGGGTGTTGAAGCTCGAGCAGAGCCTCGCCGATCAGATCGTCCGCCTGCAGGAAGAGAAAGCGCACGTGCAGGAGCTGCAGGGCATGATCCCCATCTGCATGCACTGCAAACGCGTGCGCAACACCGAGCAGATCTGGGAGCGCGTCGAGACGTACATCGAGGCGCACTCGATGGCGAAGTTCAGCCACGCCCTCTGCCAGAACTGCCTCGACGAGTACTACCCCGAAGAGGAGTGAGGCCGCTCGTCAGGTGATGGTGGCGCGCAGGGTCTTCGCCCGCTGCTGCACGTCGGGATCCATCGACGTCATCTCGAGGGTGCGCAGGCGTTGCGGCAGGCTCCTCGGCGCCTTCTCGCGCGGCAGGCGCCCGTCCCGCTGCAGCGCCTCGAGCTTCCCCAGGGCCTTGTCCACGATGCGGTCCTTCGGGTGGTCGAGCAGCGAGTCGAGGAAGTAGGCGTCTTCGGGCATCTCGGGGTACTGCTCGAAGAAGCTCGTCACCCGCTCGACCCAGGCCTTGCGATCGGGGGCCTCGCTCACCTTCTGCATGGCCTCCTTCTGGGCCTTGCGCTTGCCCTCGGGGTCGAAGGTCTCGGCGAGGCCCTTCGGCAGCTCTCCTCCAGCGAAGAGCTGGTCGGCGGCCTTCTTGTACTTCTCGTAGCTCGCGGAGCGCTCGATGCGCTGCTGCTGCGGGTCATCCTGGCGGGAGTGGTACTTCGACTTGCCCCGCTGCGCGTCCAGCTCTCGCCAGCTCTTCTTCCGCTTTCCGCTGATGCCTGTGTCTTCGTCGCGGTCTTTGCCCGCCATGCGGTGGTGACTCCTGGTTGGGCGCAGCAGGTCGGAGCCAGCCACCGACGCAGCGCGCCTGAGGGGCCGTATGGTCGTTCACCCCGGGGACGACCGTCAAGTCAGGCGGGCTGAGACGCCCTCCAGAGGGCCTCCACCACCCGCAGCGTGAGGTCGCGCACGTCGGGCTGCTCCGCCTCGGGGAGCGGCTGCTCGTCGGCCGCCTCGGCCTCCACCAGCCCATCATCCACCCAGCGCACGAAGGCCTCCGGCAGCTCGTCGGCCGGCTGCTCGGGCACGTCGCCCTCGTGCACGGTGCCCACGCGGCGGCCGCCCACCTCGAGCAGCGAGAACACCTCGAAGGCGACCTCACGCGCGAAGGCGAAGCCGGCGTCTGACAGGCCCGAGGCGTCGAGGACGCTCACCAACGGGTCCTGCCGGTTGTCGAAGGCGTGGCCCAGGCGCTCCCGCTCACGCGGGGCGTCCTCGAGGTAACGCCACGCGCCCTCGAGCCAGTCGTCGTCTGGTGCGCCGGACAGCAGCGGCGGCGCGGGCGCGCGCTCCTTCTTCGTGCGCTCGACCTTCGCGGCGGCGCCGAGGTCGAAGGGCTGACCCGAGGCGACGAGCTCGTAGAGGCCGAGCAGGTTCGAGAAGAGCGCCTCCGCGTCGGCGGGCGAGGTGAAGCGCGGCTCGTCTTCCCACAGCGCGAGGATGACTGGCTGCGGCGGCACGCCCTTCGCCACCGCGTCACGGAAGGCCTGCACCACGTCGTCGACGTCGCCGAGCGCGCCCGACTTCGCCAGCAGTCCGTCGAGGGTGGCGCGGCCGTCGAAGCGGCGCGGCAGGGCGTCCTCCCGCTGCTGCTGCTTCGGCGCCCTGGAGGAGGGCCGCGTTGGCTTCGCGCCCTTCCCTCGCCTGGCGTCCCCAGTCCTCTTCTTCACGAGAACAGCCACCCCTTCTTCCAGGCCTTGGTGACGAGGAGGGAGACCAGCACCATGGCAGCGAGGGAGACGAGCGCCCCGAGCAGCTCGGGAGGCAGTCCCCCGCGCGCGTGCTGCTGCCACCCGAACAGCAGGAGCGCGCCCACCGTCCACGCCGAGAACGGGTTGATCTCCTTCTTGAGGGCGCGCCGCCAGTCGAAGCCGCCCTCGCGCAGGGCACCACGCTTCGCCGGCGTGAGCCGCGGCACCCACCGCGGCACCGTGCGCACGAACTCGTCGAAGGCCTCGCCGAACTTCGACCTCAGGAAGGCCTCCTCGGCGCGGATGATGAAGTGGTACTCGCCGAAGAAGAAGCCCAGCACCACCGGGTAGATGAGCGGCACGTGCGCCATCAGGCACAGGCCCAGCACGATGCCGAGGTTGCCGACGTAGAGCGGGTTGCGCACGTGCGCGTAGGGGCCCGTGGTGTTGAGGGTCGAAGCCTGGATCGACAGGTTCTGTCCGCTCGTGCCCTCGGGAACCCAGCCGAGCACGAAGAAGCGCAGCACCTGGCCGGCGACGGCGAGCGCGAGGCCCACCACGTCGAGCGCGAGATCGACCGTCGCTCCGCCGGGGCCGGGCTGGCCCTTCGCGCTCCACAGCAGCCACCCGCACACCGCGATGACGGGGACGGGCGTGAGGCTGCGCAGGCGGAAGAGCTTCTGTCCGACGGCGAGGGTTGAAGACGTCACGGCGGGCGTGCGCATGGCAGAGCCGGACCACCGATGCAACCGCGGGCGCGCCCACCCGTACGCGAAAGGGGCGCAATGAGGGCGCTTTCCGCGGACGCACGCAACGCGCGGCCGATGAATGCGCACCGGGGCGCCGGGCACCCAACCGACATGCTGTGGCTGGACAGTCAGGGGACCGTGGCAGTACAGGCGCCCCGGATGCGGGAAGCGATGGGCGCGAGCGTCGTCGAGCGTGCGAAGGCCGGCGACGTCACGGCGTTCCGCGAACTGTACGCGCAGCACCATCGCCAGGTCTCACGCCAGCTCGCCTTCCTGGTGCTGCGCGCCGATCTCGAAGACGTGCTGCAGGACGTCTTCATCGAGGTGTTCCGCAGCATCAAGCGGTTCGAGGGCAAGAGCGCCTTCACGACGTGGCTGTACCGGGTGACGGTGCACGTGGCGATGAAGTCCCGCCGCAAGCACACGCGGAGCCGCCTCGACATCGTCGATGACGTGCCCGAGCAGGTGGACGAGCGCCCGCGGCCCGAAGACGTGTCGTTGTCGGCCGAGCGCCAGGCCCGGGTGGAGGCGCTGCTCGAGAAGTTGTCCGAGAAGAAGCGCGCCGTGCTGGTGATGCACGACCTGCAGGGCGTGGACGCGCACGTCATCGCCGAGGTGCTCGACACCAACGTCCTCACCGTGCGCACGCGGCTCTTCTACGCGCGGCGTGAGCTCGAGGCGCTCGCGAAGGACGACCCGGCCCTCGCGGAGTTCTTCCAGGGAGGTGCGTCATGAGCGTCCACCTCACCGACGAGCAGCGCGACCTCGTCGCGAGCGGGCGGAGCGAACCGTCGCTCGACGCGCACGTCGCCTCGTGCGGCGAGTGCCAGAAGAGCGTCAGGGACGCGAAGGCCCGGCAGCGGCTGCTCACGGGGCTGACGCCCTACACCCTGTCGGACATGGCGTTCCGTCGCGTCGAGGCGCGGCTGATGGAGCAGGTGGAGGACGGCCTGCCCACGCCGTGGCCCGCGTGGCTCAAGCTGGCCGTCCCCGTGTTGCTCGCCGCCGTCGCGCTCTTCGTCGTGGTCCCGTGGCGCTCCGAGACGACGGTGCAGCCTTCGCCGGTGGCGCAGCGGGTGACGCCGAAGACCTTCCCCACCATGGTGGCGACGTTCGCCTCGGCGGACGCGAAGCTGCGGCACGGTGACGGGGCGTGGCAGCCGCTGGTGGCGAGCGACGAGGTGTCGAGTGGCGCGGCGGTGTCGGCCTCGCGGCTCGTGCTGGCGACGCTGACCGGCCCCCGGCTGGTGCTCGAGGGCGAGGGCGCGTTCGTGGTGGGCGGGCAGGCGATGGTGGTGCTGGGCGCAGGCGCGGTCGGGGCGGTGGGTGACGCCGAGGTGCTGGCCGGCGCGCGGCGGCTGACGAGCGTGGACGCGGCGTTCCACGTCGAGCGCACGGCCGCCGAGGTGGTGCTCGACGTGGCGACCGGCGCGGTGACGGTGTTCGACGAGGGTGGCGTCGCGAAGCGGGTGGTGCAGGGCCCGGCGCGCGTGCGGTGGGCCGACGGCACGGCGCTCGACCAGGGTGTGCTCGAGCCGCAGAGCGCGTGGCTGCCTCCACTGGCGCCGAGAGCGCCGGCCTCGAAGCTCGACCTGAGCGGGCTGCCCGACGGCACGCTGCTCTCGGTGGACGGGCACTCGTACGGGGCGACGCCGTTCTCCTTCATGCTCGACGCGGGCCGCCACGCGGTGCTGGTGACGCCGCCCGGCCAGCCGACACAGGAGCGCTTCGTCGACCTCGTCGGCGGCCAGCCCTTCGTCTTCGCCCTGTCGCCGACCGCGGAGCGAGAGGCCGAGGCTCCCGAGCCCGACGCTCGCGCGCTCGCCCGGGTGATGGAAGACCTTCGGCGCCAGACGCCGAAGCTGCGCGCCTGCTACGAGAAGTGGCTCAAGGCGAACCCCCACGCGTCGGGCACGGTGGACCTCGTGCTGGTGGTGAACGCAAAGGGAGCCGTGAAGAAGGCCGACGTGAAGGGCGACCCCATCTCGGCTGAGTCGGTGGCGTGCCTGAAGACGACGGCGAAGTCGCTGGTGCTGTCACCGCTGGGCAGCGAGCAGGAGCTCGAGGTGCCGCTGGTGCTGACGCCCGGGAAGAAGTGAGGCGCGCGCCTTCTGGTAGGCTGCGCGGCGTGGCGCTGCCCCGGCACCTTCGACCGCTCCTGTGGGACACGACGCCCGCCCGGGTCGACCCCCGGCGCGACGCCGTTCCTCCTGGCGCGGGTGCTCGAGTACGGCACGCTGCGCGACGTGCACTGGCTCATCGATTTCTACGGCAAGGCGCGCATTCACGGCTTCCTTCGCGACTCCGGTCACCCGGAGCTGTCGAAGCGGACGATTGCGTTCTGGCGCAACTACTTCAACGCGGAGCACGAGACGTGGCGAGAGCCGCCGGCCTTTCGGCGAAGCAAGTCGAGCTTCTGGGTCGCCTGAGGTGCCCATGGGCCTGCGCAGACCGAACGAGTTCAGCCCGGTGGAGAGGAAGCTCCGCTACCTGTTGCGAGACCTCTGCGTCGAGTGGGGCCACTGCATCCCACCCGACGACCTCGAGCGCATCGCGAGCTCTCCGTGCATCACGGCAGAGCAGTTCGCCGAGGAAGTGCTCCGGGCGGAAGGCCAACCGCCGGGAGCACACAGTGACCTCGTCCAACGCATCTCGGAGTTCTTCGTGTCCCGCGTCGGGGCGCGAACGCTTCCTGCAGAGTCACCCGAGGACGAGTAGCTGAACCCTCGGCTCGCGCGTGTCGTCAGCTCGTCAGACCAGCCGGCGAGGTGTCTGCCTAGAATGCGCCGATGCGCGACTGGCTCCCGGTGGCACTCCTCGCAGGCGTGGGGGCGTTCACGGCCGCGGCCTGGGCGCTCGGCCGGCGCGCCCGCGAGAAGAAGTACGTCGCCCTCGAGCAGCTCGGCGCGGCGCTGAGCCTCGAGCCGCTCGGGCCCCGCTCGTTCGCGCCCACGGTGGCTGGCACGAGAGACGGGCTGGGGGTGCTCGTGCAGCGGGTCGAGCGCCGCGACCTCTTCCTGCCGGCCCGCGTCGACGTGCTGCTGCAATCGAGGCTCACGCTGGTGCCCGCTGGCGGCGTGCTGGTGAGGCCCGGCGCACCGCCCCACCTCGAAGGCACCGCGGAGCAGCGCGCCGCGCTCGAGGCCGTGCTGACGCCGGCCGTGCAGGAGGCCGCCGCGAGCCTCGGCGGCCGCTTCGGCTTCCGCTCGATGGACGGCCTGCTCTCGGGCAGCCCCTTCGACGTGCTGGTGCGGCTCAGGTGGCCGGAGGGATGGCGGAACATGCTTCTGCGTACGTGGCTGCCCCTCGACGCGGGCGCCGACGACGTGCGGCAGGCCATCGCCGGCCTCCTCGCCGTGCGTGCGGCCCTCGCCTCGGCGCCGGGAGTGACGGACCTGCGCCGCGGGTGACGTGCCGCGACGGACAGTGCGGCCGCGGGGTGCCACACTCCGTTCATGCGCACCCGCCTCGCCGTCGCCCTCGCCGCGATCACCCTCTCGTGCTCTCCGGCAGTCTCGCCGGAAGACGGCGGCAGCGTCGGCGGTGGCTCGAGCGGCGTCGCCGGGGGAACGGCCTCGGCGGGAGGGTCTGCCTCGGCGGGCGGCGCTGGTGGAGGTGGCGCCGGTGGTGCGAGCGCAGGAGGCTCGGCGGGAGGCGCTCCCGGTGGCGGCACGTCCGGTGGTGGCTCAGCGGGCGGTGACGCGGGTGGCACGGCTGGCGGCGACGCTGGCGGAAGTGCGGGTGGCACGTCCGGTGGTGGCACGTCCGGTGGCGCGTCCGGTGGTGGCTCAGCGGGCGGCAGTGCAGCGGGCGGCCGTGCAGCGGGCGGCTGTGCAGCGGGCGGCAGTGCAGCGGGCGGCAGTGCAGCGGGCGGCAGTGCAGTGGGTGGCGGTGCAGCGGGCGGTGGCGGCACGTCCGGTGGCGCGTCCGGTGGTGGCTCAGTGGGTGGTGGCTCAGTGGGCGGTGGCTCAGTGGGCGGTGGCTCAGTGGGCGGTGCTGCAGCGGGCGGTGGTGCAGCGGGCGGCGGAGCAGCGGGCGGCGGAGCAGCGGGCGGCGGAGCAGCGGGCGGCGGTGCAGCGGGCGGTGGCGCAGCGGGCGGTAGCGCAGCTGGTGGCACGTCGGGCGGCGGCACAGCGGGCGGCGCTGGGGGCGGCATGTGCGGTCCGGGCACGAACTTCTGCTCCGGCAACTGCGTGCCCAACAGCATCGCGAGCTGCGGGCCGTCGTGCTCCATCTGCTTCCCGCCGACCAACGGCTCGTCGAGCTGCGACGCAGGGGCGTGCAACTACGCCTGCAACACCGGCTTCCACCGCTGCGGCACGTCCTGCGCGTCGAACAACAGCATCAACTCGTGCGGCACCTCGTGCAGCCCGTGTACGCCCCCGTTCGCTTCGACCGCGACCTGCAACGGCACGAGCTGCGACTTCGTCTGCATGACCGGGTACCACCGGTGCGGCAGCGGCGGGCCGGGCGACACCTGTGCGTTGAACACCAGCCTGAGCTCGTGCGGCACCTCGTGCACGCCCTGCCCCGTCCCGACGAACGGGAGCGCCACCTGCAACGGCGTGAGCTGCGGCATCCTCTGCAACACCGGCTTCCACGCGTGCGGCACGACGTGCGCGTCGAACACCAGCCCCCAGTCCTGCGGCGCCACCTCGTGCACGCCGTGCCCGCAGCCGATGAACGCCACCGCGACCTGCACCGCGGGCGCCTGCGGCTTCACCTGCAACCTCGGCTACCGCCTCGTCAGCGGCCAGTGCCTGCCCATCGTGCCCGCGTGGACGCTGCGCACGCCGCTGTCCTCGCCGCAGCCCCGCAAGGAGCACGGCATGGCGTACAGCCCGGGCCTGCGCCGCATCATCCTCTTCGGCGGCGTCAATGCCTTCGGCACCGCGCTCAACGACACGTGGATGTGGACGGGCACGAACTGGCAGCTCGTGTCGACGACGAACGCTCCCACCGCGCGCTCCCGCCACGCGATGACGACGGAGGGCCCCTTCGTGTACGTCTCGGGCGGCCTGCTGGGGACGGGCTTCGCCGACAATGACGTCTGGCGCTTCAGCAGCACCTGGACGCTCAGCACCGGCAGCTCGGCCACCCCGCCGTCACCGCGCCTCGACCATGGCCTCGCGCCGCAGGTGGGGTCCGGCCTGCTCCTTCACGGTGGGCAGACGGCGGCGGGGCTGAGCGGCGAGACCTTCACCGGAAGCTCGCTGCAGGGCTCCTCGACGCCGGTGCGCGGCCACACCCTCGTGTTCGACCCGACGGGCAACCGCGTCTTGCGCTTCGGCGGCGAGACGGACGCTGGCGTGTCGTCGACGCTCGAGCGATGGAACGGCTTCTCGTGGAGCACGCTCTCGAACGGCGTGGTGCCGCCCCGCACGCAGCACACGATGGTGCATGACCCGACGCGCGGCGTGTGCGTCGTCTTTGGCGGCCAGGGCGCGACGTACTTCGGCGACACCTGGGAGGTGGCGGGCTCGACGTGGACCGCACCGACCCTGATGGCGGCCCCGTCTCCGCGCGCCGCGCACGCGATGGCCTTCGACCCCGACGCCGGGTACGCGGTGCTGTTCGGCGGCGAGGCGCCCGACGGCGGGGTGCTCGGCGACACCTGGGTCTACGGCGGCTGACGCCATCAGGCGCTCGCGGGCGAACCGTCGCCCCGGGTTCGGAAGTGGCCCGGTTCCGCAGCGGCCACCCGGGTCCGGGCCGCCAGGCGACGGCTACTTCGCGTCGAGCCCGAGCCCGTCGATGACGGCGATGGGCCCGTCGCACGTCTGCTCGTGACACGCGCGGCAGGCAGCGACGACGCCCGTGTACGCAGCCTTCACGTCGGCCGGCTTCGCGTCGAGCTCGCCCACCTTCACGAGGTACGCCTGCGCCATCGCGTCGAAGGCCGGCGTGCGGTCGCTCAACGACGTCGGCCACGCGCAGCGCAGCTTCCGGTGCCTCGCCTTCAGCGCCGGCACAGGCTGGCCCGCGAGCACCTTCGTCCGCGCGTCCTTGAGGTCGTCCACCATCAGCCTCATGTGAGCGGCGAGCTCGCTGTCGCCGTTCGGGTTCCGCTCCGAGGGAATCAGGTGGCCGGGGCTCCCGGGGACACCGGGCACCAGCTTCGTGTCGAAGGTGCAGTCGTCTTCGATGGCCTGGGCCACGGGCTTCGGCGGCTCGGCGGGCGGCTGCGGGTCCTTCTTCGGGCAGCCGCAGACGAAGACGAGGAGGAGGGACGAGGCGAAGAGCTGACGCACCATGACGGCGGCTGTTACCGAAGTTGGCGCGCTCCCGGTAGTCCGCCGTTCAGGTCTGACGGCCGCAGGCCTACCGCTGAACGGTGACGCAGCCCGTGTTGCTCCACAACACCGCGTCGCGCACGCGATAGCAGTAGGTGCCGTTGGGCCGGCTCACGAACGACTGGGTCGTGCCCGTCACCGGAATCGACGTCGGCGCGCTGAACGCCGGGCTGACGTCCTCCTGCAGCGTGTACATGGAGCCGCACGAGCCTGGCGGGCAGAACCACGACACCGTGTACGCGCCGGTGTTGTTCGTCGGCGGCACCGAGAGCGTGATGGGGCTGACCTGCACGTCGAAGGTGGCCGTCACGGTGGCGGGCGAGTTCATCACCACGGTGCAGGTGTTCCCCGCGACCGTCCCACAGCCGCTCCACGACGCGAACGTCGAGCCCGACTGCGGGTTGGCCGAGAGCACCACTGTCGTCCCTTGCGGGTAGGCCTCGGTGCAGTCCGTGCCGCACGAGATGCCTACCGGAGCGCTCACGATGGTGCCGCTGCCCTGCCCCGCGGTCGCCGCCGTCAGCAGGTGTGAGGGAGGCAGGACGGTCACGACGACGGTGTTCGAGGGGGCCGACGAGCCGCCGTTGTTCGTCGCGCGCACGCGAAGGTAATGGGTGCCCTGCATGAGCGTCGTGAGGGTCGTCATGGTGGTGTTCGCCGGCAGCGTCGCGATCTCGACGAAGCCGGTGGACGCCATCGCGCTGCGATCGACGCGGAAGTCGAGCTCGATCGCCGAGGTGTCCGTCCACCGCAGCTCGACGGCCCCGCTCAGCGTGGTCATCGCGGTCAACATCGTCGGCGCCGAGGGCGAGGGGTTCGAGGTGAAGGTCGCCGTGACGGTGCGGCTGCTGGCCACCGAGACCACGCAGTCCTGCCCCGAGACCATGTCGCAGCCCGCCCACCCGCTGAACAGCGAGCCTGCCGCCGGCGTCGCCGTCACCGTCCGGCTCTGGCCCGCCGGCACCAGCTCGTTGCAGTCGGTGCCGCACATGATGCCGGTGCCGGTCACCGTGCCGCTGCCGGTGCCGGCTTTCACCACGGTGAGCTGATAGGCCGAGGCGGCCGCTTCGAAGGTGGCCGTGACGGTGCGGTTCGCGGTGAGCGTGAGCGTGCACGTGTTGCTCGTCGTCGAGTCACAGCCCGCCCAGCCCGCGAAGACGGCGTTCATCGCGGGCGCCGCGGTCAGCACCACCTGACTACCAACGGACACTGACTCGGTGCAGTCGGCGCCGCACGCGATGCCCATGCCCATCACGGTGCCCGAGCCGGTGCCGTCCTTGTTCACCGTGAGCACGACGACGCCGCCCATGGTGGTGTCGATGAAGTTCGCCGTGACGGTGCGGTTCGTCGCCATCGTCACGCCGCACACGGTGCTCGCGACGGAGTCACAGCCTGTCCACCCCCCGAGCGTCGAGCCGACCGCCGCCGTCGCGCTGAGCGAGACGGACCGGCCCACGGCGCCGGACTCCATGCAGTCTGCTCCACAGTCGATGCCCATGCCCGTCACCGTGCCACGGCCCGAGCCCGTCTTCGTCACGGTGAGCGCCGTCGAGGTGGGGGTGGTGCCGGTCCCCGCCAGGGAGATGGTGACCTCTCCGCCCGGGTTCCCCCGCACGACGATGCTGCCCACCGAGCTCACCACCGCGACCGGCGCGAACGCCACGCTGAGCCCACACGAGCCGCCGCCGAACAGCGAGTCGAGCGCGCAGGCGTTCGACACGAGGCGGAAGCGGTCACCCTCGAGCACCACCTCGAGCGGGCCGGTGTACTGCCCGCCGGTGTTGCTGATCTCGATCGCGATCGGCGCCGAGACGTTCCCCGCCGGCACCTGGCCGAACGTCACCGACATGGGCGAGGCGCTCAGGCGCGCCGGGGCCGCGTTCCCTCCAGCCGCGCTGCCGCCAGCCCGCCCGCCGCCTGCGCTCCCACCCGCGGGCCCTCCAGCGTCTGGCTCGGTGGAGGCCGGAGAACACGCGACAGACAGCACGGCGAGCTGGACGGTCAGAAGGCAGAGGACGCGCATGCCCCAATGGATCCACCTTCGGCGGGCGAAGTGCAATGGGGCTGCAGCCGCGGTGCGCAATATCTGCTTGTGCCTGAGCGACGCGGGGCCACACTCGGCCGGATGACAGAGCCGGTGACGCTCCTGAAGCAGGCCGCGAAGGCAACCAGCGCTGGTGACGCCCTGGAGAAGCTGCTGCTCGTCTGGCAGGGCAACCCCTCGCCAGAGCTGGAGGCGGCCATCCTCGCGCTCGACGACCGCCCCACGCCCTTCGAGGGTGACACCGCGGCCTTCCGGGCCGCCGTGAAGAAGGCGTCGGCGATGGACCGCGGCCCGCTGCTCGCCGCCGCGACGAAGGGCACGCTCGCCGATGTACGAGACCGCCTCTCGGCCCTGACAGCCTGGCCTCGCGACCCCCGCACGACCCGGATGCTCGTCGAGCTGCTCTCGAGCGTCCCCTGGTCGTCCGACTCGTCGAAGCCGGCGTGGACGGCGGCGTTCGAGCTGATGGTGAGGCAGAACGACGCGCGCTTCGTTGCCCTCTCGAAGTCCCTGCCCGCGAAGTGGAAGGTGCGCGCCTCGATGCAGGGCTGGCTCGAGCGGGCGTTCGCCGGGGCCGTGCAGCGCCTCTCACCTGCGTCAGGCGCCACCAGCGCCGACGAGAAGAAGGCCCTCGACGCGGTGGTGAAGGCGTTCGCCGCGAAGCCCGCGAGGCCGGGCGTCGGCACGAGAGACGTCGACGCGCTGCTGGCGGCCATCTACGCGGCGCCGGCTGATGACGCGCCCCGGCTCGTCCTCGCCGACGTGCTCCAGGAACGGAACGACCCACGCGGCGAGTTCATCACCCTGCAGGTGGCGGGCAACCCGAAGGCCAGGAAGCTGCTCGAGCCCAACCTGAAGAAGTGGCTCGGCCCGCTCGCGCCGGTGCTCGCCGCCGACGTCGGGTTCCGTCGCGGCTTCCCTGCCGAGGGCAGGACGAAGTTCCGCCACCAGGCCGACGTCGAGACCTTCGGAGCGCTGCCCGCGTGGGCCACCTTCGAGCGGCTCGAGTGGGGAACACCCACGCCGATTCCGAAGGGCCAGGAGAACGCGGTGCGCTTCATCGGCCCCGCGTTCCGTCACCTGAAGCACGCCGACGGGCCGTCGCTCGAGCTGCTGCTCGCCGCGAAGCAGCCGTGGGCGCTCGAGTCGCTCGTCGTCGAGGTCGATCGCTCGAGCCAGCTCGAGGCCCTCGGCGCGAAGCTGCCCACCCTGTTCCCCGGACTGAAGCAGCTGGTCTGCGTCGGTCCCGAGGCCAGCTGGTTTCAGAAGGTGAAGCACCTGGGCCGCCTCGAGGCGCTCGGCCTCACGTGCAGGCCCGACTCCGCCGACTGGGACGCGCTGAACGCCCTCGACGTGCCGGCCTTGTGGCTTCGGGTGGCGCGCTCAGCGGGGGACAGCGTCTGGCGCTTCTCCCGCGGTGCAGCCGGGCGCTTCTCGAGCGTCGTCGTCACCCTCGACGGCAAGGAACAGCCCGCGCGGCACGTCGAGCGGGCCGAAGCGCTGCCCGGGGGAATGCTCGAGACGTTCGAGGTGGTGGCGACGCGCCGCGCGCCGGCGGGCGCCGAGGCCCTCGTGAAGAAGGCGCTCCAGGCCGCGGTGACGCGCCGGGCGGCGGGCGGTGGGACGACGCCGAAAGCCGCGACGAGCGCCCTGCGCGAGCTGCGACGCGCGTTGCTCGCCGGCACCGTGAAAGGCGGCGACGCGCTCGTGGTGGATGTGGACGGCGCGCAGTTGGTGAAGAGGGGCTCGAGCGAGGTCGTCGGCAAGCTGGACTCGAAGGAAATGAGCTGCGCCGGCCTCGACGCCGACGGCACGCTGCTCGCCGTCGTCACGTGGAAGCAGGTGATGCTCTACTCGCTGCCGGATCTCGTCGAGCGCTGGAGTGTGCCGACTCCGTTCTTCGAGGCGCGAGCGCTCTGCTTCGTCGACGGCGCGCTGTGGCACCTCGCGCGCACCGGCTCCGAGCGGCTCGACCTGAAGACGGGCAAGCAGCTCGAGAAGGTGGGGCCGGGCGCACGCCTGCTCGAGGTGTCACGGGACGGGAGGTGGTGGCTCGGTTACGGCAAGTCGCCTGGCACGCTCAGCGTCGGGCCGGCGGGGGGCAAGAAGCGCTCCGAGTTCGCGGCCACCACCGCGACGTTCCTTCCCGACGGGCGCGTGCTGGCCGCCGGAGGCTCGCGCACCGACGCACTGACGCTGAGCCTCGTCGACGCCGCCACAGGTGCAGTGACCGCGCAGGCGGCTGGGAAGGTCGTCGGCTTCCCCGAGCACCTCACCGCGTCCCCCGGCGGCCGGTTCGCCACCCTGCGGGGCGACGGCGCCATCGTCGTCATCGACACGAGCCCGCTCACCATCACCCACGTCGAGAAGACGGCGAGCGCGCAGCTCGCCAACGTGACGCCGGACGGGAAGACGCTGCTGCTGGCCAGCTCGTCCTTCGAGAGCAAGGCCCTGTGACGTCGCTGCTCGTCCTCGCGCTGCTGAGGGCCTCGGACGCGGGCTCGACCCCTGACGCCGGCCCGGCGCCGCTCGTGCCCCGCGCGCTCCTGTTCGGGAACGCCGAGCTCGCCTCGCCGCAGCTGTCGCCCGACGGGCTCAAGGTGGCCTTCCTGAAGCCAGACCCGAACGACGTGGTCCAGCTCTGGGTGCGCACGGTGGGCGCAGCCGACGACGTGCAGCTCACCTCGGAGCCCTCGCGCAGCCTCCGCTCGTTCCGGTGGGCCGAGGACGCGTCGGCGCTGCTCTACCCGCAGGACCTGGGAGGCGACGAGCGCTTCCACCTCTTCGTCGTCGAGCTCGCGACGAAGGCCACGCGCGACCTCACGCCCTGGCCCGGCTCACGCAACGAGCTGCTCGAGACGAGCCCGAAGGCGCCGGACTTCGCCCTCGTCACCTCGAACCGCCGTGACGCCCGCGCCGCCGACGTGCTGCGCCTCAACTGGAAGAGCGGCGCTGTCGAGCTCGACACCCGCAACCCGGGCGACGTCACCCAGTGGCTCGTGGACGCGGACTTCAAGGTGCGGGGCGCGAAGGCGGCGCTCGCCAACGGAGGCTCCGAGCTGCGCGTGCGCGACACGGTGAAGTCGCCCTGGCGCGCGCTCATCACCGCGAGCCTCGAGGAGAACCTGCGGCCCTGGGGCTTCACCCTCGACGGCAAGAGCCTGTTGCTCGCCTCGACCATCTCGAGCGACACCGACCGCGTCATCGAGAAGTCGCTCAAGACGGGCACCGAGCGGCTGCTGGCGACGAACGCGAAGAGCGACGTGGTGGACGTGTCGTGGAACCGCGCGACCTCGTCGCTGCGCGCGGTGGCCTTCGAGGTGAACGGGCGGCGCGAGTGGACCAGCCTCGACTGGCTCTTCCCCATCGAGGTGGACCAGCTCCGGGCGTTCGGCAGCGGAGAGCTCGACATCGTCTCCACCGACCGCCTCGACGTGAAGTGGGTCGTCTCGTTCTCCAGCGACACCCAGCCGCCGACGTACCTGGTGTGGGACCGCAAGGCGAAGCAGGCCACGCCCATCGGGAGCGCCTTCCCGAAGCTGGCGACCGCGGTCCTCTCGCCCGTGACACCGGTGACCATCCCGGCGAGAGACGGCCTGGGCCTGCAGGCGTTCCTCACCGTGCCGGCGGGGGCGAGCCCGGTGAAGCGACCGCTGGTGGTGCTCGTTCACGGCGGGCCCTGGTGGCGCGACCGCCTCGGCTTCCACCCGAACGCGCAGTGGCTGGCGAACCGCGGCGCTGCGGTGCTGCAGGTGAACTACCGGGGCTCCACCGGGTACGGGAAGCGCTTCGTCACCGCGGGCAACCGGCAGTGGGGGCTCGCCATGCAGGACGATCTCTCGGACGCCGTCGCGTGGGCGGTGAAGGAAGGCGTCGCCGACCCCGCGCGCGTCGCCATCATGGGGCAGAGCTACGGCGGCTACGCGACGTTGATGGGCCTCGCGAAGACGCCCGAGCTGTACCGCTGCGGCGTCGACCTCGTCGGCCCCGCCAACCTGTTCACGCTGCTCGCGGCCGTGCCGCCGTGGTGGAAGGCCCAGGAAGCCACCTTCTTCCGCCGCGTCGGCAACCCGAACGACCCGAAGGACAAGGAGCTGCTGACCGCCGCCTCGCCGGCCTTCATCGCCGACCGCATCACCGCGCCGCTCCTCATCGGGCAGGGCGAGAACGACCCGCGCGTAAAGCCGTCGGAGTCGGAGCAGATCGTCTCGGCCATGCGCGCCGCGAGCCGGCAGGTGACGTACGTCGTGTATCCGGACGAGGGCCACGGGCTGACGCGGGCGGCGAACCGGCTCGACTTCGCGGCGCGCGCCGAGGCGTTCCTCGCGACGTGCCTGGGGCTGCGGAGCGAGCCGCTGCCGAAGGGCGGAAGCGTCGCCGGCTCCTCGGCCCAGCTCCGGTGACCCGGACCTCGACCACCCCGGCGGTGGTCGGAGTCGCGCGAGTCGAGGCGGGACGTGAGACCTGAACGGCGCTCCTCCGTCTGCTCATGAAGGCCGCCCAACGCTGGCCGGAACCCCTCGATTTCATGAACCCGGGAGTGTCAGACAATGTGGACAGCGCTGAGCTGCACCATCGACGTGTGCCAGGGGTCGACGCGCCGACCTGCCATGCGCTCACTCACCACCGCCCTCGCCCTGTCCGTCGTCGTCCTCTTCGCGGGCTGTGGCGCCGTCCGCCAGCCTGACCGCTGTGGCCCGGCGAGCTGCGCGGGCTGCTGCGACGCGAGCGGGCAGTGCGTTGCCGGCGTGCTCCCCGAGGCGTGCGGCTTCGCTGGCGCGGCGTGCGTGCGGTGCGAGCTCGTCAGCACCTGCGTCGCCGGGGCCTGTCGCGCCTCGATCGGCTGCACGGGCTGCATGGCGAACGGCACGTGCGTGGGCGGCGCTGACGACGGTGCGTGTGGACGTGGCGGAGTCGCGTGTGACGTCTGCGGCGCGGGTGAGCGCTGCCTCGACGGCGCGTGCGGGATGGCGAGCGCAGGCGGGGCCGGTGGTGGTGCGGTCCAGGGCGGAGGCGCGGGAGGCGGCTTCGTGACCGGCGGAGGTGACGCGGGCGGCCCGACCGGCGGAGGTTTCGTCGCGGGCGGAGGCTTCGTCGCGGGCGGAGGCTTCGTCACGGGCGGCGGGAGCGCGGGCGGCTTCGTCACGGGCGGAGGCGTCGTCGCGGGCGGCGGGAGCGCGGGCGGCGGGAGCGCGGGCGGCGTCGTCGCGGGCGGCGGGAGCGCGGGCGGCTCGGTCGGCGGCGGCGGCTTCGTGGCGGGTGGTGGCGCTGGTGGCGGTCTCTCGACGGGAGGAGGCGGCGGCTCCAGCACCGTCTGCGCCTCTGGCGATTCGTGCACGGCGTCTGCAGCGAACGGCGGGTGCTGTGGGGCCTATCCGTACTGCCGTGGGTCGCCCGGCGCGCCTGCGACGAAGTGCCGCACCTCATGTGGCGTGGATCAGATCGCCTGCACGTCATCAGCGGACTGCTGCGCGGGGCTGTCGTGTCTGTCAGGCCTCTGCACGACGGGTGGGACCGGCGGCGGCGCAGGTGGAGGCAGCGCCGACCCGTGCGCAGCGAACACCACCTGCTCGACCTGCACGGCGGCGAACACCTGCGGCTGGTGCAACGGCTCGTGTCGCACCGGCACGCAGTCGGGGTCGGCTGACGGCGCGTGCACCGCGACGGCCGGCACCTGGGCGTGGGTCTCGTCGGCGTGTGGCGGAACGGGCGGCGGCGCGGGCGGCGGCTCCGCGTCGTGCACCGGCCAGCCCTGCACCTCGTACACGCAGTGCTGCTCGAGCTCGAACTACTGCCGGGGCTCGACGGTCGGGGCGGCGCCCTCGTGTCAGGCCACCCCGGGGCCCGCGGGTGTCCGCTGCACCAGCACCGGCGAGTGCGCAAGCCCGCTGTCCTGCATCAACGGCGTCTGCGGGAGCGGCTCCGCCTGCACGCCCACCAACGGCACCTGCTCGCAGCACTCGGACTGCTGCTCGGGCAACCTCTGCTCGCTGGGCCGCTGCATGGCGGGTACCTGCGGGGCGGCGGGCACAGGCTGCATCTTTGGAGACGAGTGCTGCAGCGGCCTCATCTGCAACGCGAACGGGCTGTGCCAGACGCAGCAGACCGGCTGCGGCCAGCTCTACGCGTCGTGCTCGACGAACTCCGACTGCTGCACCTCGGCCGGCCTGTCGTGCGTGAACTTCCAGTGCCGCTACGCGACCTCGTGCCGGCCTCTCGGAGACACCTGCTCCTCGTCGACGCCGTGCTGCTCGGGCCTCACCTGCTCCGGCGGCGTCTGCTCGTCCGGGCCGACGTGCGGGCTCTCGGGCCAGTCGTGCTCCTCGGCGTACCCGTGCTGCTCGGGCCTCACCTGCTCGGGCGGGTTCTGCACATCGGGGCCGACGTGCCGCGCCTCGGGCCAGTCGTGCTCGTCGACCTCGCCGTGCTGCTCGGGCCTGACGTGCTCCGCCGGCGTCTGCTCGTCCGGGCCGACGTGCGGGCTCTCGGGCCAGTCGTGCTCCTCGGCGTACCCGTGCTGCTCGGGCCTCACCTGCTCGAGCGGGTTCTGCACATCGGGGCCGACGTGCCGCGCCTCGGGCCAGTCGTGCTCGTCGACCTCGCCGTGCTGCTCGGGCCTCACCTGCTCGAGCGGGTTCTGCACATCGGGGCCGACGTGCGGGCTCTCGGGTGACGGCTGCTCCTCGACCTCTCCCTGCTGCTCCGGCCTGACCTGCAACCTGGGCGTGTGCGGCGCCGCGCCGACGTGTCTCGCCTCGGGCTCCGCGTGCGGCTCGGCGACGAGCCCGTGCTGCTCGAGCGCGCCGTACTGCGTCGGCTCCACGTCGTCGTCGACGCTCGCGTGCCGTTCGACCTGCGCGAGCAACGGCGTGGCCGCCCGGAGCGCGTCGGAGTGCTGCGCCGGCCTCGTGCGCAACAGCGCTGGCATCTGCGTTCAGCCCTGCGTCGGCACCGGCGGCGCGTGTGGCGCGGGCGCGAGCTGCTGCTCGGGCCTCACCTGCACGTCAGGCGTGTGCAGGGCGCCGCCAGCGTGCAAGCCCTTCGGCGAGCTGTGCAGCAGCCGCTCCGAGTGCTGCTCGAGCGCGCCGGTCTGTGGCTCCGACGCCACCAACCAGTTCCAGCGCTGCCGGACCACCTGCGTGCCTCACCTCGGGGCGGCGTCCTCCACCGCCGACTGCTGCCCGGGCCTTTACCGGAACAGCCTCGGCTGGTGCGCGATGTGACGTGACGCTGGCGAACGCGGCACGGCTACTCGGCCTGCGCCCCCACGAAGAACGGGTGGCCGATGAAGAGCTCGTAGGCCTTCCCTTCCTTGTCCTTCACCAGCGACGACACGATGGTGCCTTTGGGCTTGCCACCACGCCAGACGAGCGCCGAGTTGCCCGTGCCCGACAGGCCCACCTTGTTCCACGCGTCCTCGGCCTTCTGATCGCGCTTCACCTCGAGCTCCTTCTCGACGCTGGCGATGAAGCCCTTCGTCTCGACCGCCTCCTCGCCGAAGACGATGGAGCACGAGCCGCGGTTGGAGTCCGAGTGAAGCTTCAGCGTGCGCTGCGCAGAGATCTCGAAGTCCTCGGACCAGTTCCCTGACGCGAGCGCCGCCGCGTCGGCCGTCTTGCGCTGCTTCCACCCCGACTTCTTCGCGAAGGCGCGGGCGGCGGCGAGGTCGGGGAAGGTCTTGAAGCAGGCGTCCTTGAACTGCGCGATGGGCGAGACGGCGGGAGCCTGGGACAGCACCACGGCGGTGACGAACACGAGCATCGGGGACCTCGGAGTGGGAGGAAGCAGCGGGCGCATCCTGCCTCGCTCGCGAGCGGTGGTCGATGACGTGCGCGCGCCGACGCGCTGGTCCAGTGACGTACGCGCGCCGACCGGACCGCTCAGTACGACGAGTAGGTGGGCAGCTGCGCGGCGTCAGACGCGATGGCGAGGTCCTTCAGGTAGATCCACGAGTCGCCCCACGGCGCCGAGGTGCTCCCCACCGTCGTCGGAATCCGCAGCATCTTCGCGCCCTGGTTGTCGAGGAGGCGGTTGTAGAAGCTGAAGGACGGAGAGGCGGGCGCCGGCTGGCCGCCGAGGAACTCGCACTTCTTGACCAGCCCGCCGGCCTGCGCGCCCTTCTCGCGCCACCACACCTCGTAGACGCTGGTGTTCGAGTTCGGGGCGCCGCTGGTGTCGATGTGGAAGCGCACGAGGTACCACCGGTTCGGCAGGAGGAAGCGGTCGCCGTCGGTCGGCACGTTGACGTTCGGGTACAGGTAGTCCTCGAGGCCTGAGCCCTGGAGGTGGGGGTGAGACGCGCGGGCTCCGGCCGCGCCCGCCGAGAGGCCACGGTTCTCGAACACGAGCGCAGCCGGCGAGGGCTGGGCGACGCTGCGCCCCTGCGTCAGATCGGCGGCCGTGGGCCGGAAGCCCAGGAGCCACGCCGTGTCCTCGGTCGCGCTCGGGTAGCCCGGCCGCGACCCGAGCAGCGGGTAGATGAACTTGTTGCGACCGACAATCACCGAACGCTTGCTGCTCGCGGCGTCGTCCTGAACGTACATCCACAGCTGGATCCACAGGTTGGGCGGGAACGCGCCCGGCATGCCGTCGCCGAGCTGCACGTAGTAGTCGGGCTGCGCCTGCTGCGTGTTCGCTCGCGTCTCGAGCACGAGCGCCCGGCCACCGCCTGGAATACCGCTCGTGTCGCCTTCGATGGTCGACACCGTGTAGAGGTAGCCAGCCGCGCCACCCGGGTTCGTCTGCTCATCCTTGATGCCGGTGTAGCCCGCGTCCAGGGCCGTTGCCCGCTTCGCCGCCGCGCTGTCCAGTCGCCCCAGCGAGTAGCTGACGCCGTCGAAGAAGAGGAGACGCGCGCTCGTGCCCCCGCCTGCCCCGCCAGCGGTGGAGCCGCCCGCGGTGGAGCCGCCCGCCGTGGAGCCGCCCGCCGTGGAGCCGCCCGCCGTGGAGCCGCCCGCCGTGGAGCCACCCGCCGTGGAGCCACCCGCCGTGGAGCCGCCCGCCGTGGAGCCGCCAGCGGTGGAGCCGCCAGCCGTGGAGCCGCCAGCCGTGGAGCCGCCAGCGGTGGAGCCGCCAGCCGTGGAGCCGCCAGCCGTGGAGCCGCCAGCCGTGGAGCCGCCAGCCGTGGAGCCGCCAGCCGTCCCTCCGCCTGTCGCTCCCCCTCCCGCGCCACCGTCGACGCCGGGTCCAGCGCCAGCGCAGCCAGCCAGAACGGACAGCCACAGCACGCCGCATCGGAGAGAGCGAGGGGTCATCCCCCGGTCGTAGACCAGCCCGCGGAGCCGACGCCACCGCGGTGGTCAAAGTCGCTCGAGTACGTCACCTCGCCAGAGCCGTGGGCTATGTCACGGCCCCATGCGCGTACTCCTGCCCCCGCTCGTCCTCGTCGCTTCCCTCGCGTTCGCCGGCCCGCCCGCGAAGACCTCGCTCGCGTCCACCATCGACCTGAAGGCCGAGCGCTTCGTCCTCGACAACGGCCTCACCCTCATCGTGCACGAGGACCACAAGGCGCCCATCGTCGCGGTCAACGTCTGGTACCACGTCGGCGCGAAGGACGAGGCGCCGGGCCGCAGCGGCTTCGCGCACCTGTTCGAGCACCTCATGTTCAACGGGTCCGAGAACTTCAACACCGACTACTTCAAGGCGCTCGGCGCCATGGGCGCGACGGACCTCAACGGCACCACCAACCGCGACCGCACGAACTACTTCCAGAACGTGCCGGTGAGCGGCCTCGACAAGCTGCTCTTCCTCGAGAGCGACCGCATGGGCCACCTGCTCGGCGTGGTGGACAAGGCGCGCCTCGACGAGCAGCGCGGCGTCGTGCAGAACGAGAAGCGGCAGAGCGAGAACCAGCCCTACGGCCAGGTCTTCAACGAGGCCAACAAGGTGCTCTTCCCGCCGCACCACCCCTACGCGTACCCGCGCGGCACCGTGCTCGGCAGCATGGAGGACCTCGACGCCGCCTCGCTCAAGGACGTGCAGGACTGGTTCAAGGCCTGGTACGGGCCGAACAACGCCACCCTCGTCATCGCCGGTGACATCGACGCGAAGACGGCGCTCGAGAAAGTGAAGCAGTACTTCGGCCACATCCCCGCGGGGCCGCCCGTCATCAAGCGTGGGCCCTGGGCCGAGAAGCTGGCCGTCACCGTGCGCAAGGAGCTCGAGGACCGCGTGCCGCAGACGCGCCTCTACCGCTTCTGGGTGACGCCCGCCGTCACCGACCCCGCCAACGACCACCTGCAGATGGCCACCGCCGTGCTCGCCGGCGGCAAGACGAGCCGGCTCTTCAAGCGCCTCGTCTACACGGACCAGATCGCCACCGACGTGAGCGCCGGCGTCTGGGAAGGCGAGCTCGCGGGCCAGGGCATCCTCATGGCGTCGGTGAAGCCGGGCGTCGAGCTCGCGAAGGTCGAGCGCGCCATCGACGAGGAGCTCGCGAAGTTCTTGAAGGACGGCCCCACGCCCGACGAGCTGGCGCGGCTGCGCACGCAGTTCGTGGCGGGCTTCATCCGCGGGCTCGAGCGCATCGGCGGCTTCGGCGGCAAGAGCGACGTGCTGGCCGAGAGCACCGTCTTCCTGGGCTCCCCCGACGCGTGGAAAGACTCGCTCGCCCGCCTCGAGCAGGCCACCCCGAAGGACGTGCTGGCCGCGTCGAAGGAGTGGCTGGGCGCGCCGCGGCTCGACCTCGTGGTGAAGCCCTTCGGCACCTTCACGAACGCCACGCCCGACGTCGACCGCAAGAAGCTGCCTGCGCTGGGGCCACCGCCGGCCATCACCTTCCCGGCCCTGCAGCGCGCGACGCTGAAGAACGGCCTCAAGGTGGTGCTCGCCGAGCGGCGCGGCGTGCCCGTCGTCGACCTGCGCCTGCGCATCGACGTCGGCACCAGCTCGGACAGCTCAGCGACCGCTGGGCTCGGCAGCCTCGCCATGGACCTGCTCGACGAGGGCGCGGGCAAGCGGTCGGCCATCGAGATCGGCGAGGAGCTGCAGCGGCTCGGCGCCACCCTGGGCACCGGCGCGGGCCTCGACGTCTCGAGCGTGTCGATGACGGCGCTGAAGGTGAACCTCGAGCCGTCGCTCAAGCTGCTGTCCGAGGTGGTGCTGCAGCCGACCTTCCCCGCGAACGACTTCGAGCGCCTCAAGAACCAGCGCCTCGCCGGCATCAAGCAGGAGAAGAACAGCCCCTCGGGCGTCGCCCAGCGCCTCGCGCCGAAGCTCTTCTTCGGAGACGGCCACCCGTACGCGCTGCCGCTGTCCGGCTCGGGCTTCGAGGCCACCGTGGCGAAGCTGACCCGCGACGACGCAGTGGCGTGGGCGAAGGCGGCGCTCAAGCCCGGCTCCTCGACGCTCGGCGTGGTGGGCGACATCTCGATGGCTGAGCTGCTGCCGAAGCTCGAGCAGGCGTTCGGCGGCTGGGCGGCCGGCGAGGCGAAGCGGGCGACGGTGGCCGAGGTGCCGCTGCGGGCGAAGCCAGTGGTGTGGCTCGTCGACCGCCCCGGCAGCCAGCAGTCCGTCATCCTCGTGGGGCACCCGGCGCCGCCGACGAACAACCCCGACGAGGTCGCCATCGAGGGCTTCAACGTGGTGCTGGGCGGCGACTTCAACTCGCGCCTCAACATGAACCTGCGCGAGGACAAGCACTGGAGCTACGGCGTGCGCACCTTCTTCGAGGCTGCGCGCGGCCAGCGGCTCTTCGCGGTGCACGCGCCGGTGCAGACGGACAAGACGAAGGAGAGCCTCTTCGAGATCCGCAAGGAGGTCGCCGAGTTGCTCGGCAAGCGCCCCACCACGCCCGAGGAGTACGAGCGCATTCAGGCCGACCGCGTGCTGAAGCTGCCCGGCCGCTGGGAGACGATGGCGGCGGTGCAGGGCGCCCTCGGGCAGGTCGTCGTCTACGGGCTCGCCGACGACTACTTCCAGACGTACCCGGACAAGGTGCGCGCGCTGAAGCGCGAGCAGTACGACGAGGCGGCGAAGAAGGTGCTCAAGCCGCAGGCCCTCGTGTGGGTCATCGTGGGCGACCGCTCGAAGATCGAGAAGGGCGTGCGCGAGCTCGACCTGGGCGAGGTGACGGTGGTGGACACCGACGGGAATGCGGTGAAGTGAGGCCGTGCGCGCGAGCCCGCTGAGCGAGAAGCACCTCACCGAGCTGGGCCAGGCCGTCGACCGCGCCCTCGCGCAGTGGCTCACCGAAGGGGGCGGCGGCGAGCCGGTCGAGGTGGTGCGGGCCCTCGAGCGGGTGCTGCTCTTCCTCAAGCAGAACGGAGACGCCTCGGCGCAGGCGCGGCAGGTGTCGTCGCTGGCCTTCGCGTTCGGCCAGCAGCTCGTGCGGCGCGGCGGGTGGACCTGGCACAGCGTATCGGAGGACGGCAGCGTCAACCCGTCGGTGGTGCACGAAGACGGGCGCGCCTGCCTCGTGGTGGACACCGTGACGTCGATGGTGACGAAGACCTGCGCGCTGGGGCTCGTCGAGCTGTTCCGCGGCCTGGCCGACGCCGCGCAGCTCGAGGCGCCAGGGGTGGTGCGGCTCACGGTGACGCCGCCGCTGGACACGCTGGACCGCTTCGAGCGCGACGTGCTGGCGCGCCTGCATCACGTGCGGAAGTCCCTGCGCATGTGGGGCAGCCCCGAGGAGCTCGAGGCGGTGGCCGAGCACTTCACGCACGTGCTGCTCACCTCGCGCACGCCAGGGTGGACGTTCGAAGAGACCCACGCGCTGTGGGTGAAGCACGGCGCGCCCTTCGCCGGCGACGCTGACGAGCACGCGGCGATGCGCTCCCGGCTGTGGACCGAGCACGTCGAGACCGCGCGCACCCAGGTGACGCACGGCTACGCGTCGGTGTGGGCCGCGCTCGACCGCGACCCCGAGCGCGAGGCGCTGCTCACGCCGTGGATCGAGCAGCTGCTCGACGCGCCGAAGCTCGCCGGCACGCCCGACCGGCTCAACGCGGTGCTGTTCGCCCTCATCGGCTTCGTCGCGAAGGACCCGCAGGCCTACGTCACCCACCTGGGGCTCACGCGCGAGCACACCGGCGGCCACGCGCTGCGGCCGCTCCACGTCGTCGGCGCGCCCGGGCCCAGCGAGGCGGCGCTCCCCTACACGAGGAAGTTCACCACGTGGGACGCGGTGTCGAACGGCATCGCGAGGGTCATCGAGGCGCTGCCCTCGGCCGGCGCCGAGCCCGAGGACGACGAGCCGTCCTGACCTGGGCGATGGCGCGACCTCGAGCTGTGCGCGACCTTCGACGAGCGCCTCGTCAGAGCTTCACAGCTTCGCGAACTCGACGGTCGCGAACGAGGTGAGGAACTGCTCGAGCGGCATGGTGAAGATGCCGTCATCGCGGCCGTCACGCCCGGGCTCGCGCTCGCCCCAGGGGTTGCGCAGGGTGACGAACTGCTTCCCCGCCTTCTCCTCGACGCCCAGCAGGGTGTACGCGTGGTCCGAGACGATGCCCTGCTCGCTCGGGTCCCACGGCTTCGACAGCGCCACCACCGCCGCGCCCGAGGCGCACACCGCCTTCAGCTTCTTGAAGATGTCGGCGCTGCCGAACGCGTCGTCCACCGGGAACCAGTCGGGCTTCTTGCCGGTCAGCGCCTCGAGCGCGGTGGCTGACATGCCGCCTTCGATGGCGTCGAAGCCGCCCTTCCACGAGGCGTAGGCCTTCTCGAAGATGAGCGGCCACAGCTCCTTCGTCGAGCGCGCCGCGCCGTACTCCAGCGTGCTGCCTCGGGTGGCGAACGTGCCGTCCACCGTCACCTGCACCGGCGCCGGCTTCCCCGTCTTCGTCTTCCGCTCGTAGAACGTCACCGTGTACGTGCCGTCGTCGTTCGCCTTGATGGCCTTCGCCAGCAGCTCGGGCTTCGACTTCGCCACCGCGGCGAGCGCGGCGATGAGGTAGCAGTCGCCCACCTGGCCCTGCAGCGCGTCGTCCATGCCGAACCCGTCGACCGTCAGCTGGCCTGCGCGCGCTTCCCACGTGACGCGCCCGCTCTTCTCCGAGTCAGGCGTCAGCGCCGGCTGCTTGCGCGGCTTCGGCAGGCCGGTGTCGCCGGCGATCTCGGCGAAGGCCACCATCTCGGTCTTCACGAAGGCCAGCAGCTTCGCGTGCGCCTCGGGGTCGAACTTCTTCGCGTTGAGGCCCACGAAGCCCGACAGGTAGTGCGCCTCGACCTGGCGGAAGGTGCCGTCCTTCGCGTCGCGCAGAATGGCGGCCGCTTCCTGCTTCGTCACCTTGCCGTCGGCGAGCGTCTTCTCGAGCTTCGCCTTGTAGCGGTCTCCCTGCCGGAGGATCTTCGAGCCCATGCGCCGCACCTTCTCACGAGGGAGGGCCGGCTGCCAAAGCCGACGTCCGGGCGGTCAATGGGGTTCGATGAGCTCCATCGTGCGCCACTTGCCCGAGCGGAACCGCACGAAGAGCACGAGCGCCAGCAGCCCGATGTAGGCGACGAGCCAGGCCATGGCGCCGATGTCTCCGCCGCCGAAGTGACGCACGGTGAACCACGCGCCCGGCACGAAGACGACCCACGCGATGACGAGGCGCACCACCAGCGGGTACAGGGTGTCGCCGGCCGCGCGCAGGCACTCGGCGAGCGTCGTCGCCGAGGCGTCGAAGAGCTGCCAGGCCGCGCTCACCATCAACATGCGCACGCCGAAGCGCAGCACCTCGGGGCCGCCCTCGCCGCGCGCGAAGGGGATGAGCAACACCTCGGGGATGAGCAGGTAGAGGAGCCCGGCGAGCGTCATCCACACCGCGGCGGTGCCGGCTGAGAGCTTCACCACATGGCCGACGTCGTCCTTGTGGCCGGCGCCGATGGCTTGGCCCACCAGCACCGCGCCCGCGCTCGCGACGCCGAAGGACGGCATGAAGGACACGGAGTTGAGCGCGATGACGCTGTTGAGCGCCGCGACGGCGGGCGTGCCCAGGCCCGCCACCACGACGTTGACGAAGAAGATGAAGGCGAGGAACTCGAAGAACCAGTTGAAGCCCGACGGCACGCCGAAGCGCAGCATGCGGAGGAGCTCGGCCCGGGACAGCCGAGGTGGGGGCAGGCCCTTCCCCTCTCTGAGGAAGAAGACGAAGAAGCCCAGGAAGGCGACGATGGTCGAGATGGTGCTCGCGAGCGCCGCGCCGACGACGCCGAGCTGTGGGAGAGGCCCCGCGCCGTTGATGAGCACGAAGTTGAGCGCGACGTTGAGCCCCATGGCGACGAGGTTCACCACCATGCCGGGCACCGTTCGCCCGAGCCCACCGTAGTAGTTGGCGAGCGCCTCGATGCCGATGGCCGCGCCGCCCGAGATGATCCGAACGCCCAGGTACGCCGTCATCAACCGCTGCACGTCCGCCTCGTAGGGCAAGAGCCCGACCGCGGGCCCGAAGAGGGGAATCGACGCGAAGCACAGCACCTGGGTGAAGCCGGCGACGACGAGGCCGTACCAGCCGTAGCGACGCGCGCTCACGAGGTCTCCGCGACCGAACAGCTGCGACGCGAAGCTCGAGACGATGAAGGTGATGCCCATCGGGAAGATGAGCAGCGAGAAGGCGTTGGTCGCGCCGGTCGAGGTGGCCGCCAGCGCCGAGGCCCCGAGGTGGGCCACCATGATGGCGTCCGACAGGCCCACCACCGTCTGGCTCGCGCGCGACAGGACGATGGGCGTCGCGAGCCTGAGCAGCGTCTTGAGCGTCGCGCGTTGAGCTGGGGCAGAGCCGTCTGTCATGGACCGTTCGGGGTGCGTCGGCTTACGCCGCCCGACGAGGGACGTCACCCGTCCTGACGCCGGAGCCTGAAGTCGGCTCGCGGTGCGCGTCGCGTCCAACGTCGCTTTGGCGTCACCACCAGCCAGTGCCGGTGACCTGCTCGTTCATCGCTCGAACGTCACCAGCCGGTAGTGCACCGTCACCCGGCGGAGCTCACGCGTCACCGTGACCTCGGCGCCGTCCACCACGCCCACCAACTTCACGGTGAACTGCTCGGGCACCTCGCCGTAGCCGCCGTCGCCCGGGTTCGGCTGCCAGCCCTCGGGCACTGCGGTCACCAGCTTCCACTGCAGGTTCGTCTGCATCAGCTCGACGAGCTGCCGCGTGATGAACGAGGCGCGCCGCTCGGTCGTGGTGACGTACTCGAGGTGGAAGTCGAAGACGTCGCGCGCGATGCTGACGTTCTCGCGCGGCAGGAAGAGGCCGAGCTGCAGCGTCGAGAGGGAGTTCGGGTTCGTGTACAGCTTGCCCAGCGTCTCGCCGTCCACGGGCAGCTCGATGGTGGCCGTGGCGCCGGCGGCCGACGGCTCGACGCGCAGGTGGAAGAGGTCGAACGTCCCCTCGACGCCGGCGTCGGCGGGCACCTCGGTCACCTTGTTCTTCGCGAACAACTCCCGGGCGCGCGCGGGCCAGTCAGCCGCTCCCTCGAGCGAGCGGGTGAGCTTGACCGAGGCGACCTTCACGTCGGTGCCGCGGTACTCGGGGTAGACGGTGAGCAGCACGGTGCGCAGGTCCGTGCTGAAGCGCTTCGCGGGCGTCGCAGCCGCCACCGCCGCCGCGCCTGCGTCTGCCACACGGGCGCCGGCGCACCTCGAACACCCGCCCAGCACGAGCAGGGCCAGCCAGAGCCACCTCATGCGCGCTTCACCGCGTCGCGCCACTTGCCGAGGTGCTGCGCGCGCTCTTCGGCGGGCATCTTCGGCTTGAAGACCTTCTCGGCCTTCCACGCCTTGCGGATGTCCTCGAAGCTCTTCCAGAAGCCGACGCCGAGGCCGCCGAGGAAGGCCGCACCCAGGGCGGTCGTCTCGACGTTCTTCGGGCGCACGACGTTGGTGCCCAGCACGTCCGCCTGGAACTGCATGAGCAGGTCGTTCCGCACCGCGCCGCCGTCCACCTTGAAGGCGGGAATGGCGCGACCCGAGTCGAGCTTCATCGCCTCGGCGAGGTCCTGGATCTGCAACGCCATGCCCTCGAGCACCGCGCGCGCGAGGTGGCCCTTCGTGGTGCTGCGGTCGATGCCGGCGAAGAGGCCGCGGGCGTCGGGCCTCCAGTGGGGCGCGCCGAGGCCGGCCAGCGCGGGCACGAACACCACCGCGCCGGTGGACTTCACCGTCTTCGCGAGCGCCTCGACCTCGCTCGCCTTCTTGATGAGTCCGAGCCCATCGCGCAGCCACTGCACTGCCGCGCCCGCGATGAAGCTCGAGCCCTCGAGCGCGTAGGTGGTGGTGTCGCCCAGCTTCCACGCGACGGTGGAGAGCAGCCCCGCCTTCGACTGCACCGGCGAGGTGCCCACGTTCATCAGCAGGAACGCCCCCGTGCCGTAGGTGCACTTCGACTCGCCCGGGTCGAAGCACGCCTGTCCGAAGAGCGCCGCCTGCTGGTCTCCCGCGATGCCAGACACCGGAATGCCGTCGGGGAGCGACCTCATGCCGCGGGTGACGCCGTAGAGCTCGGCCGACGCCGCGATGCGTGGCAGCACCGCGCGGGGCACGTCGAAGAGGCCCAGCATGGCGTCGTCCCACGCGAGCGTCTCGAGGTTCATCAACAGCGTGCGCGAGGCGTTCGAGACGTCGGTGACGTGCGCCGCCCCGCCCGTCATCTTGAACACCAGCCAGGTGTCGATGGTGCCGAACTTGAGCTCTCCGCGGCCGGCCATCGCCCGCGCGTCCTTCACGTGGTCGAGCAGCCACTTGAGCTTGGTGCCGGAGAAGTACGGGTCGAGCACGAGGCCCGTCGTCGCCCGCACGCGCGCCTCTTCCCCCTTGGCCTTGAGCTCCTGGCAGAGCTCGCTCGTGCGGCGGTCCTGCCAGACGATGGCGCGGTGCACCGGCTTGCCGGCGTTCGTCCACAGGCCCGTCGTCTCGCGCTGGTTGGTGATGCCGATGGCCGCGACGTCGGTGCCCTTCGCCTTCGCCTGCTTCAGCGCCCGGGCGATGCAGGCCTCGGTGGTGTCCCAGATCTCCTTCAGGTCGTGCTCGACGAGGCCGGCCTTCGGGAAGTGCTGGGTGAACTCCTGCTGCCCGACGCCGCGGACGTTCAGCTTCGAGTCGAGCAGCACGGCGCGGGTGCTGGTGGTTCCCTGGTCGACGGCGAGGACGAAGCGGGTCGATGGCATGGTGAAGTGCGTCGTAGCAGACCCGTTGCGCGCAGGTGATGGCCTGTTTCTCCGCTACAGTGCGCCCACTGCCCGGGAGGCCTCCATGAAGTACGCCCTGCTCGTTGCCCTTCTCGTGTCCGGTCTGTCGTGTGGAAGCCCACCTTCGTCGATGGACGCCGGGTCAGCCGGTGGAAGCGCGGGTGGAAGCGCGGGTGGAAGCGCGGGTGGAAGCGCGGGTGGGAGCGCGGCCGGTGGGAGCGCAGCCGGTGGGAGCGCGGCCGGTGGGAGCGCAGCCGGTGGGAGCGCAGCCGGTGGGAGCGCGGCCGGTGGGAGCGCGGCCGGTGGGAGCGCGGCCGGTGGGAGCGCGGCCGGTGGGAGCGCGGCCGGTGGGAGCGCGGCCGGTGGAAGCGCAGCCGGTGGAAGCGCAGCCGGTGGGAGCGCGGCCGGTGGAAGCGCGGCCGGTGGGAGCGCGGCCGGTGGGAGCCCAGCCTGCGCGCAGGTGCCTCAACCCTTCGACGTCGGCTTCACGTGGACCCGCACCCTGCACGTGGCGCCGACCGGCACCGCCTCCGGCGACGGCTCGATGGGGAACCCCTTCGACACCATCACGCGCGCGGCGCAGGCGGCGACTCCGGGCACGCGGGTCCTCGTCGCGCCGGGCTCCTACCCGCCGGTGACGCTCGGCGCGCTCGCTGGCCAGCAGGGAATGCCCATCGGCATCATCGCGAACGGCGCCGTCACCATCAACGCGGCGCCGGGCGTCGGCATCGCGATGAGCGACGGCCAGTGGGTCGTCATCGAGGGCTTCACCATCGCAGGCGCGACGGTGCACGGCATGAACCTGGACGACGGGAGCACCCTGAACACGCCGTCGCACCACGTGGTGCTGCGCAACATCACCATCAACGGCGCTGGCTCGGGAGGCAACAACGACTGCATCAAGCTGTCTGGCCTCGACGACTTCTGGGTGTTGCGCTCGCGGCTGTCGGGGTGCAACCGCGGCGAGCTCATCGACATGGTGGGCTGCCACCGCGGCGTCATTCACGGCAACCACTTCGAGGCGCCCATCGCGAACGGCGTGCAGGCCAAAGGCGGGAGCGAAGACATCCTCATCCATGGCAACCGCTTCGAGCGCGTGCCCGAGCGCGCGGTCAACGCCGGCGGCTCGACGGGGCTCAGCTTCTTCCGCCCGCAGAACGCCGACGCCGAGGCGCGCAACATCCGCGTGCTCTCGAACGTCATCGTGCGCTCGGGCGCGACGAGCGGCTCGCCCATCGCCTTCGTCGGCTGCGACGGCTGCCTCGCGGCGCACAACACCATCATCGAGCCCGGTCGATGGGTGGTCCGCATCCTCCAGGAGACGACGGACCCGCGCTTCGTGCCTTCCCGCAACGGCCAGTTCGTCAACAACCTCGTCGTGCTCAACGCCGCCGAGCTCTCGACGGTGGTGAACGTGGGCGCCAACACCGCGCCGATGACGTTCACCTTCGGCAACAACCTGTGGTTCGCGGCCGACCGGGGGCCGACGTGGACGCCGCCCATCTCGGGCGTGCCCGCCGAGACCGGCAGCGTGGTGCAGCAGGACCCACGGCTGGTGAACCGCGCCGGGGGAGACTTCCACCTCCAGGCCGGCAGCCCGGCGGCGACGGCTGCGCGTGCCCTCTCGACTCCGCGCCTGCCCGACTTCGACGGGCGCTGCTTCGGCACGCCGGCGAGCATCGGCGCGTTCGCGGCGCCTTGAGCATGCGGCTCGTCCTGCTCTGCGCGCTCTTCGCGACGGCCTGCACGCCCCGGCTCGCCGTGACCGTCCGCCAGCCCGCGCGCGTGCAACTGGGCCCGGTGAAGACGCTCGCCGTGCTGACGCACCCGTCACGCCTCGGCGTGGTGATGCGCGAGCGGGTTCGGCACGACCTCGCCCGCGACGCCCACTTCACCCTGGTGGCGATGTGCGGCGACCGCAGCTGCGAGCCCGTCGACGCCTTCCTGCGCCTCTACGAACGTGACGCGCGGCTGGTGCCCACGCAGGCAGGACAGCAGATGGTCGTCGTGGTGGACACGGACCTCGTCGCGGCCGATGGGCGCCCGCTGGTCGCCAGGCGAGAGCGGACGCGCGCGGCGCTGGTCGGCGGCGAGGCTCCGCAGAAGGTGACGGAGCGGCTGGTGAACGAGGTCGCAGGAGAGTGCGCCCAGGAGCTCTTCCATCCACGCGCCACCGAGTGGCTCGTCTTCGACGACGGGGCGCCCTTCAAGCTGGGCATCACCCAGGCGCTCGACGGCCGGCTCCCCGACGCCCGCCGCACCTTCGAGTCGATGATCGAGAACAACCCGCAGACGGCCGGCGCGTACTTCAACCTCGCGCTGGTGCTCGAGGCTCAGGGCGAGCTCGAGCTCGCGCGGCGGAACTACGAGAAGGCCAACGCGCTCACCAGCAAGCCCGAGTACCAGGCGGGCCTCGCCGCCTTCGAGCGTCGCGTCGCTGCGCTCAAGGCCCTCAGCGCCCCGGCGCGGCAATGAGCAGGCACCCCGATTGCTGCGCGACGCCCCGGCTCGAGACCGACGCGCGCTTCAAGGCCACCTGGGGGCCGGTGGCGACCCGGGTCGCGCGCTGCGCCACGTGTAGCGCGCTCTGGCACGAGGAGTGGTCGTCGCGAGCACGCTTCGACGACGAGCCTGACGACGACGTGTCGGTCTACCAGCGGCTCGGCGACGTGGTGGTGCGCTGCCCGAGGTGTCACTCCGTCAACGCCAGCAGCGTCGAGGCCCTCGTCGAGTTCGACCGCATGCGCTGCGCCGACTGTGGCTTCGAAGAGCTCGTCGATGCGCACCAGCTCAAGCTCGAGTGGAACGTGCGGGGCTGACAGACATCGGGCCACCAGGTTTCCCTGGCGGCCCGATTCCCTTCTTCGACTTCGCCTGCCGGCCCTTTTCATCGTCACGGACTCGCGGAAGTGGACTGCGCTTCCGGGTGCGTCGTGGTCAGGCACCCTGCATTCTGAGACACCACACTCAGTCGCTCAACTCCCTTTCTGTCGCATACCTTCCCCGACACCCATGGAACGACGCATTTTCGGCCGGACTGGAATCGAGGTGAGCGCGCTGGGCTTCGGCGGCGCGGAGCTGGGCTTCGACGCGGGCGTCTCGGACGCGCGGGTCGCCGAGGTGCTGCTGCCGGCCCTCGACGCAGGGCTCACCGTCGTCGATACGGCCTCGGCGTACCTCGCGAGCGAAGAGCTCATCGGGCGCGCCCTCGTGGGACGGCGACACCAGGTCCAGCTCTTCACCAAGTGCGGCGCCACCGACGGCTTCTCCCGCAGCGACTGGACCGCTGCCGGCCTCCGCGGTCAGCTCGAGCGCTCGCTGCGCGCCCTGAAGACGGACCGGGTGGACCTGCTGCAACTGCACTCCTGCAGCGTCGGCGTGCTCGAGCGCGGCGAGGCCATCGAGACCCTCGAGGCCCTCAAGCGAGAGGGGAAGACCCGCTTCATCGGCTACTCCGGCGACGGCGAGGCGGCGGTGTGGGCCGTGAAGAGCGGCCGCTTCGACGCGCTGCAGACGAGCATCAACGTCGCCGACCAGCGCGTGCTCGACGAGGCGCTGCCGCTCGCTCACGCGGCCTCCATGGGCGTCATCGCCAAGCGGCCCATCGCCAACGTCGCGTGGCGACACGGCGACCACGGGCCCGCGGAGGCCTACCACTCCACGTACTGGCGACGCCTGAAGACGCTCGACTTCCCCTTCACGAGGCGACCGCTCGGCGAGGCGGTGGAGACGGCGCTGCGCTTCACCCTCTCGCAGCCTTGCGTCGCGACGGCCATCGTCGGCACCTCCTCGCCCGGGCGGTTCTCGCAGAACGCCGAGAGCGCGGCGAAGGGCCCGCTCCCGGCGGAGGAGGTTGACGCGATTCGGGCGCGCTGGCGGGAACGGAGCGGCCTCGACTGGGTGGGGCAGCAGTAGCGGCACCGGCGAACGCGGCTGGTCCCCCGCGGACGACGCCGCGCCTGGCGGGAGCCAGTGCAGCCCGAGGGGCGACGCAGCTGGCGCTCTGGCAGATGCGGTCGCCCTTGCAGTCGGTGTCTTTTCGAGAACACACCCGTGGCGGAAGAGGGGCGCTTCACCGGAGCCGGCAGCGGTTCAACTGCGCTCCCGACGACGGCCGGGGCGCGTCGCCGACGTCGTGGGCGTCTGCTGACCAGGCCGGCGTGAGGCCGCGCACTCTCGCACGACAGCGGCCACCCGGCGGGAGCGCGTCTCGGGGCGCTTCGCCTCGGTCACCCAGTACAGCCACTGCTTCCGGTGGCTCGGTGGGAGCGTCGCCCAGAACGTCGCAGCCCGCGGCCTCCCCTTCAGCGCCGCGACCAGGTCCGCCGGCGACTCGAGCGCGTCCCGACGCCGGGCGGCCGCCCACTCACCGTTCCGCTTCGCGAGCTCGACGAGCCGAAGCCCCGCGCTCGTCATGCGACCCTCACGCACCAGCCGCGCGACGTGCCCCTTGTTCAGCTCGCTCCAGATGCTGTCCTCGCGGCGCGGCGTGAAGCGAATGGCCCGCCAGTCGTCGTCGAAGCGCCGCACGAGGCCGTCAATCCACCCGAAGCAGAGCGCCTCGTCGAGCGCCTGCGGGTAGGAGAGCAGCGTGGGGCGCCGCTCGAGCAGGTGCTTCTTCGCGATGAGCAGGAAGACCCCACGGTGAGACGCGTGATGTCGGGCCAGCCAGGCACGCCATGCCTTCGCGTCCCTGGGCCTGAGCGTCGGCACCTCGAGGTTGCCGGCCCGCACGTCAGAAGCTGCCTTCGCCCTGCGAGCTCGTGCCCTCGGGAGGCTTGTCGGTCGGCGCTCGCTGGAACTGCTGCTGCTCGCGCTCGGCCTCTTCCTTCGACGCGCCGACGGCCTCGGCCGACGTCTTCGGCAGCACCAGCGGCCGGCCGCTCTCTCCCACCGCCGCGCCGGGCACCCCCCAGTCGAAGGCCTTCATCGGGTCCCCGACGGTGTCGGGCGTGGTGGCCCGCAGGTGCGCCCGCACGCGCGCGATGGCCGTCTGCACCACCTTCGGGTCCGGGTGCGTCTTGAGCGACTCGACCCAGTACTCGATGGCCCGCTCGCTCTCGCCTTGATCCACCTTGAGGCGGCCGAGCTCGACGAGCGCGTGCGGCTTGAGTGGCGAGTCGGGGAACCGATCGACCAGCTCCATGTACGAGCGCTGCGCCTCGGGCTTGCGGCCCTCCATCATCGAGAGCGCCTGGCCCTTCAGGTACAGCGCGTCATCGACCCACGCGCTCGCCTCGTACTTCCGCACGACGGAGTCCGCCTCGATGGTGACCTGCTGGTAGTCGCGCAGCTCGAAGTAGAGCGTCGCGACTTCGTAGGCGAGCTCGGCCGACTGCGGAGGGTTGCGGGCGAGGGCGGCGGTGAGCTCGGCGATGGCCGCGCGGATGTCGCGGAACTCGTGGCGGAGCAGCTCGGCGAGGTGCAGCCGACCCTCCATCGTCTCGGGCGCCTCGGGGCAGGTGGTGATGAGCTCGCGGTACACCTCGACGGCGCGCTTCGGCTCGTGCAGCTGGAACGCGTAGATGTCGGCCGCCCCCCGCAGCGCCCGCGCCCGGTACAGCGTCACCTCGGGGCCCTGCTGCCGCTCCAGCGTGTCGAGGGCCAGCTTGAACTCGCTGAGCGCGACCTCGGGCTTCTGCGCGTAGAGCGCGGAGCGCGCAGCCTCGAGGTGCGTCGGGGCGTCGTTGCGCTTGCAGGCGCAGAGCACGAGCGCTGCCACGAGCGCGACGCGCGTCATCGGCACGCTTCCGGCACGAAGCGCACACAGCGGTTGGCTTCGCACGCGATGCACTCGTAGAGCCGGTCTTGCGTCTGCGTGCAGACGAGCGTGCCGTTCTCGGTCGGGCAGTCCTGGTTGCGCGTGCAGGCGATGACGCCACCATCTGGGGCGGGCAGGACGCGGGGCTGCGGGCACGGGAAGCACCCGGCCAGCAACAGCACCACCGTGGAGACGCAGGCCCGCATCGCTGCCCTCGTAGCACGACCGGGCGCGCGCGCACCGTCCTGGCGCGGCTGCGAAAAGCCCCCACGCGGGAACCGAGCCGCTACGATGCACCGCGTGGAGACGATCTCTCGCACGCTGCTCGCCGCGTCGCTGCTCTCGGTGGGGCTCATCGTGCTGGCGCTGGTGATGCCCGACGTCGGCGGCCTCGGAGCGCGCCCGACCCCCGACGCCGCGGTGTCCTCGGTGACGAGCGCGATCACCCAGCCGCTGGTGCTCATCGCGCTGGGACTCGCGGGCGTGCTGGCGCTGCTGAGCGGCGCGGCGGCAGGGTCGCGACCGCTGAGCTCGGCCGTCTCACCGAAGCTCCCGGCGCTGTCGAGCAACGCGAGCCTGCCGCAGCGCCTCGCCGCGACGCGCGCCGCCATCGCCGCGGCCCTGACTCCGTCCTCCTCGGGCGAGCAGGTGCTGGACGTGCTCCTCGAGGGCGCGGTGCGCTGCGAGACGAGCGACATTCACGTGCAGCCCACACCCGAGGGCGCCGAGGTCACCTTCCGGGTCGACGGCCAGCTCGAGCCCATCACCAGTCTCTCGGGCGCGTCGCTCACGTCGCTGACGAACCGCCTCAAGGTGGTGGCCAAGCTGGTGCACTACAAGAGTGACGCGCCGCAGGACGGCCAGTTCTCCCTGCCCGTGTCGGCAGGCACGGTCGACCTCCGCCTCTCGCTGTTGCCCACCCAGCACGGCGAGAAGGCGGTGCTGCGTCTGACGGGCCTTGGCCGTCGCGTGCCCACGCTCGACGACCTCGGCCTCTCGGCGCGAGACCGGGCGCTGATCGACCGCTTCCTGTCGAAGCCGCAGGGCATCCTGTACTTCACGGGCCCCGTGGGCAGCGGGAAGACGACGAGCATCTACGGGGCCCTGCAGCACCTGCGCACCTCGCGAGGCGGGAACGCGCAGATCGCCAGCATCGAAGACCCCATCGAGCTGACGCTGCCGCACGCCGCCCAGACCCAGGTCAACCGCGCCGCCGGGCTCGACTTCGCGTCAGGGCTGCGCGCCATTCTGCGGCAGGACCCGAACATCATCGTCGTGGGTGAAATCCGCGACGCCGAGACGGCGGGCATCGCCGTGCAGGCGGGCCTCACCGGCCACCTCATCCTCACCACGGTGCACGCGGACTCGTCGGCCGGCGTCTTCAACCGGCTGCTCGAGATGGGCATCGAGCCCTCCATTCTCTCGTCGGTCTCGCTCGCCAGCGTCTCGCAGCGCCTGGTGCGGCGCCTCTGCGCGGACTGCCGCGCGCCCGCCGCGCCCACCGCCGACCAGGCTCGCCGCCTCGGCGCGACCGCCAGCAGCAAGACGTTCTACCGCGGCGTCGGCTGCGAGCGCTGCGGTGGCACGGGCTTCGTCGGCCGGGCCGCGGTCTTCGAGATCCTCGAGATGTCGCCCGCGCTCCGGGAGGCGCTGCGCACGGCCCCCAGCACCCAGGCACTGCTCGACCTCGCGAAGAAGGAGGGCACCGTGCTGCTCTTCGACGCGGCGGTGGCGTGCGCGGCAGAGGGGCTCACCACGCTCGAGGAAGCGTTCCGGGTGGCGGGATGAGCGAGACCCCGACGTTCCGCCGAGACGTGCTGCGCCTGGCCGCCGCCGTGCTCGTGTTCGCCGCGACGCTGGCCATCGCCGTTCCCGTCGTCACCGCCCGCCTGGCCAGACCGAAGGCGACCGAGCCGACGCAGGTCATCCTCGCGCCGACCGGGTCCGACGGCATCACCGTCATCCCCGGGGCCGGGCGGGTGCTGTTCGTGGACTCCAACCCAGCGGGCGCGAAGGTGACGGTGAGCGGAAAGCCCGTTGGCGCCACGCCCTGGTCGTCCGACTGGAGCTGCGTGGACGGCGAGGCGGTGCAGATCGTGGTGGAGCGCGCCGGCTCGCTCCCGCACACCACGGTGGTGGCGTGTCAGCAGGGCACGACGCGCATCGCCGTGACCCTCGAGGCCGCGAAGAGGTGAGGCGCCCCATGTCGAGAACGCTGCTGCCGCTCGTCGCGCTCGCGCTGGGCGCCGGGTGTCAGACGACGCTGCGCCAGACGCGCGACCTCCCGCCGCAGCTGGTGCTCCAGGGGCCGACCATCGGGCTCGACGTCACCGGGCCCTTTCGCGACGCGGCGCTGCAGCAGCTCGAGGTGGGGCTGGCCCAGCACGGCGCTCCCGTGCGCTGCGAGGGCGCCTGCGGAGGCCAGACGGTGGTGCGCGCGAGGGTGGTGGACACCTCGGTGAGCCCCAGGGTGGTGGCGCCAGACCTCATGCGCGCAATGACGGACGTGGTGGTGGCCGCGACGGTGGACATCGACGCCCTCGACGCCGCCGGGCAGGCGTTCTCGAGCAAGCGCTACTTCGGCAGCATCACCGGCAACGTCCTGCGATCGCCGGTCGAGGCGCTCAAGGCCGAGGCAGTGCAGATCGCCACCCGGCGTTTTCTGCGCAAGCTGCTGCCGCGACGGCTCGACCTCGAGCTCGTGGTGGAGACCGGCGGCGACCTCGAACCGGGCGTCGAGCGGGCGCTCTCGGGCGATCTCGCCGGCGCCGGGGCGGAGTTCACGAGGCTGACGCAGGCGAGGCCAGACGACGCCGCGGCCTGGTACGACCTCGGCGTCATCCGCGAGCTCGAGGGCGACGACGACGCAGCCCTGCAGGCCTACCAGACGGCCGCGGGCCTCAAGGGCAGGTCCCTCTACCGCCAGGCCGTGCGCCACCTCGAGTCCCGCATGAACGCGAACTGAGGTACGAGGGCGCCATGGTGCCCATGCCCCCCGAGCTCGTCGAGCGGCTCATCGAGGAGCGCCGCAAACACCACGTGCCGACGCAGCTGCGACCGCTGGCCCAGCAGTTCGCGCAACAGTGCCTCGGCGTGCTGTTCCCGCACTTCGCGCCGATGGTGGTGTGCAGCGAAGACGCGGTGCACGAAGACCTCATCGAGCTCGAGGAGCTGCTGCGGCGGCTCGAGCGCAGCGTGGGCACCCTGCACGAGGCCATGCCGGAGCGCTTGTCCGAGCGCTTCTTCGCGTCGCTCGCCGAGGTGCACGCCCGGCTGGCGGACGACGCCCAGGCCATCTTCGAGGGCGACCCCGCCGCGAAGAGCGTCGACGAGGTGCTGCTCACCTACCCCGGCTTCTACGCCATCGCCGTCTTCCGGGTGGCGAACCTGCTGCAGCGAATCGGCATGCCGCTCCTGCCGCGCCTGCTGACGGAGTACGCGCACGAGAAGACGGGCATCGACATTCACCCGGGCGCCACCATCGGCCGGCGCTTCTGCATCGACCACGGCACCGGCATCGTCATCGGCGAGACGACGCACATCGGCGACCACGTGAAGCTGTACCAGGGCGTGACGCTGGGGGCGCTCACCGTCGAGAAGGGCCTCGCGGACTCGAAGCGCCACCCCACCATCGGCAACGACGTCGTCATCTACGCCGGCGCCACCATTCTCGGGGGCCAGACGAACGTGGGGCACCACTCCATCATCGCGGGCAACGCGTTCGTCACCAGCTCGGTGCCTGCGAACTCGGTGGTGACGCGGAAGAACGACGTGCGGCCGCGCGACGCCGCGTCGACGATGTTCGACGACCTCGACTACGTCATCTGAGCCGCTCCGCCGAAGAAGGACTGGGCCGCGCTGACGCCGCGGCATGCCGGCCCGGCCGCGCCCTGACGTCGTTCACGTCCGCTCCAGCCGTCAGAGCGGGCAGATGAGCGTCGACGAGGGGCACTGGCAGATGTCGATGGGCATCGCGTCCGGCACGCACATGCCGTTGTTGCAGACGCGCAGGAAGAGGTCGCCGCAGGCGTCGCCCGGCCCGGTGCAGTTGAGGCACACCGGCGAGGCGCACGACTGGCCCTGCGGGTTCCGCGTGCACGCCCGGCTCGTGCCCGACGGCGTTCCAGCGACGCAGCTGCCCGCCGCCGTACAGCTGCTGTTGGTGATGGTGCCGCTCTCGGTGCCGGTCAACGCGCAGAACGTGGAGCCCGAGCAGGTGCCGCTCCAGGTGGTGGTGCTGCCGCAGGGGATGCCGCTGGGGTTGAAGGTGCAGGCGCGCGAGGTGCCTGCGCTGCCTGTGACGTTGCAGGCTCCCGCGGCGTTGCAGGTGCTGGAGTTGATGGTGCCGGCCTCGGTGCCGCTCGTCGTGCAGGTGCCGCCCGTCGAGCTCTGCACGCACGTGCCGGTCCACACCGTGTTCGTCCCGCAGGGCGTGCCGTTCGGGTTGAAGGTGCACGCGCGTGACGTCGACATCGTGCCCGTCACCAGGCACTGCCCGCTCGCGTTGCAGGTGCTGGTGTTGATGGTGCCCGCCTCGGTGCCCGTGGTGGAGCAACCGCCGCCCGTCTGGACGCACGAGCCAGACCACACGGTGTTCGAGCCGCAGCCGGTGCCCGCCGGGTTGAAGGTGCAGGCCTGCGACGTCGGCATGCCGGCGCCAGTGACGCATTGGCCGGTCGCGTTGCAGGTCCTCGGGGTGGTGGTGCCGGCCTGGGTGCCCGTGGTGCTGCACCCGCTGCCCACCTGCGTGCAGTTTCCGAACGTCGTCGAGGTGCCGCAGTCGCGCGAGACGGGGTTGTAGGCGCAGCCACGGCTGGTGGCCTGGGGCCCGGCGACGACGCACGCGTTGTTCATGCAGGTCCGCGACGTCGACGAGCCAGCCTCGGTGCCAGTCGTGGGACACGCGCCGGGGCCGGGGGTGCAGATGCCGCTCCAACTCGAGGTGGACCCACAGTCGTTGCCGTTTCGCGCGGTGACGGCGTCGGCGGGACAGACCGGACTCGTGCCGTCGCACCGCTCGGGCGCATCGCAGGTGTTCGTCGATGGGCGACACTCGACGCTCGAGCCGAGAATGGAGCAGGTGCCGACGCTGCCCGTCCGGTTGCAGACCTGACAGTCGCCGCTCGCGCCACCACCACACGCGGTGTTGCAGCACACGCCGTCGACGCAGTTCCCGCTCACGCACTCGGCGCCCATGCCGCAGGTCGAGCCCTCGGGCTTCTTCGCCGCGCAGAGCGTTCCTGAGCAGTACGTGTTGGCGGGGCAGCCAGCCGTACAGGGAATCGGGCAGTCGACGTTGGTGCCGTTGCAGGTGACGGTGCCACCGCACACCGGCTCTCCAGGGTCACCGGAGGGAGAGGGCCGACAGGTGCCTGCGGGCATCAGGTCGCAGCGGTCACAGCTGCCGGTGCAGGGCGTCGAGCAGCAGACCCCGTTCGCGCACGAGCCCGACGTGCACTGGAAGTTCGCGGTGCAGACCTGACCAGCGGCGCGGGTCGGCTGGCAGGTGCCCGAGTCGCAGAAGGAGCCGCTCGCACATTGCCGCGACGACGTGCACATCGTGGGGCAACCCGGCTGGCCGTCGCAGACGAAGGGCGCGCACGACGACGCGGTGCCTTCAGGCAGCACGGCGCACGACCCCTCGCGGCCCGCCTGGGCGCACGACTCGCAGGCGCCACTGCAGGTGCGGTCGCAGCACCGGCCCTGGGCGCAGATTCCGCTCGCACACGGAACACCGGCGACGCACGGCTGGCCGGTCGCAATCGTCGCGGTGCCGCCGCCTGAGCCGCCGGCACTCCCCCCGCCTGATCCGCCCGCGTCACCGCCGCCTGCTCCGCCCGCGTCACCGCCGCTCGACCCGCCAGCGCTCCCCCCGCCTGCTCCGCCCGCGTCACCGCCCCCTGAACCGCCCGCGTCACCGCCCCCTGAACCGCCCGCGTCACCGCCGCCTTGTGCCGAGCCGCCCGCACGTCCGCCACCCACTCCGCCCGCCGTCATCGACTGGCCCCCACCAGCACCTCCCCCCATCGAACCACCAGCGCCGCCGGCCCCGCCATCGCGCGTCTCACAGGACGCCACACACACGCCCTCGCAGCAGACGAGCGCACTGGAGCACCCCCCCTCGGGATCACAGCTGAACGACATCACGTCGGACGGGTCGACGCACACGCACCCGCCAACCAGCGCCAGCGACAGGACGAGCAGAGGACGGAGGTGCACGGAGCCGAGGTTACCCTCAAAACGGTGCCGGCGAACCCGGTGGTGACGCGGAAGAACGACGTGCGGCCGCGGGACGCCGCGTCGACGATGTTCGACGACCTCGACGACGTCTGCTGAGGCCGAGCCCCTCACGGGAGCGGGACGCTGACCTCGTCCACCACCTCGGGCGCGAGCATGCCCTCGACGAGGAGCGTGCGCAGCGCGGCGACCTCGGGCGAGTCTCGCTCGAGCTGCTCGTCGAGGTAACGGGGGTGGAACGTCTGGTACCGCAGGCGCGCGTCGACGCGGCCACCGACCGGGGGCGCAGGCAGCGACACCTGCACAGCGTCACTCCCCGACAGGAAGTCAGCGTCGGTGACGCCCACCGGCGCGGTGGACAGCGGCCCCACGGTGGTGTCCTGGTGACCGCGCGGCAGCAGCCGGTTGTCCTTGAGGAACCCCTCCGCGCCGAGCAGCGCGAAGGAGGCGTGGCCGTGGCCGTCGCTCATCACCGCCTCCCACACCATCGGCTCCCTCGCAGACGTCACGCGCGAGCGGTGCGCGAACGTCGGTCCGTGGACGCGCTCCTCGGGCAAGGGCTGGCCGTCGTCGCCGACGAGCCGGCCGGCCGCGTCGGTGAGGCCAGTCGCGCTCACCCGGCTCCCCGACGCGTCGAACACCTGCACCTCGAGGAACAGCCGCCGGCTCGGGTAGCCGCTCGGCACCTTGTGGCCCGTGAGTGACTCGACGCGCACGGAGAGCTCGACCCGTGCGCCGACCCTCGCGACGTTCGAGAGGGTGAGCTTCGCGGTCTGCGTCCGGAGCAGCTCGCGGCTGCGCTGCTCCGCCTCGAGGAGGGCCGCGTCCGTCGCCTCAGGGGTGAGGAGCGCCCGGCCCTGCCGCAACAGCTTCGGCAGCAGGGTGTTGGCGCCGACGAAGGAGTGCCGTGAGAAGGGCCCGCGCGGTGACACCGGTGGGAAGTCTCCACCTTCGGGGCGTCGGGCGAGGCGCGTCGAGAGGGGCTGCCCGTTGGCCTGCCGATCCGGCATGTGGCAGTCCTGACAGCTCTGGGGCGTCGTTCCGCCCCCCTCGGTCGAGAAGGCCGAGCGCCGCCACTCGAGGTACGTCAGCTGCTCGCCCATGCGGTGCCCGGTGGCGACACCTTCGGGCGTGAGGGCCTCAGTCACCAGCGCGTGGCAGGTGCCGCACATCGCCGAGGACTGCACGTGCGCGCCCTGCACGGGCGTGAAGCCGGTGCGCCCCACCATCGGGTTCGCGAACGGCCCGGGGAAGGGGCCGAAGATCTGCTTCGCGCCGGTGACGCGGAAACCAGCGCTGAAGCTCGCCTCGAGGCCGAGGTCCGTCGGCTGGATCTGATGGCAGAGCGTGCACGAGATGCCATCGCGCGCGAGCGCGCCCACTGGCCCGGCCGCGTAGACGGTGTTCGCGAGGGTCGCCGGCAGGCCGCCGGAGCGCTCGAGCGCGAGCTTCGCCATCGGCGTGTGGCACGTGAGGCACACCGTCGAGATGGCAGCGGCGGCGGCGGGCGCGCGCGCCTGTTCCGACGCGAGCACCGCGCGGAAGAGCGGGTCTCTCGCCGAGTTGCCCATGGCGGAAGCGCTCCACCACTCGAAGAGATCGACCGACCGGCCCTGCTCGTCGCGGTTGGCGGTCGAGGTGGCCGACGAGCTGTGGCACTCCCCGCAGACCCGGCCCGTCGCGAACACGTCATGCTGCACCGCGACCCCGGGCTCGAACGCCGGATGAAGCCCGGCATCACCCGGCGCACCTCCACCCGCGCCCACACCTCCAGCAGTCCCGCCGGCCTGGGCTCCTGCTCCCCCGCCGCCTCCACCGCCAGAGGGCGTCGCGCTGCCCGCGTCGATGACGGCCGGCACCTGACACGCAGCGCCAACGACGGCGAGGAACAGCCAAACGGGTCGTCTCATGTCAACCTCCACCCGGCCACCGCCACGGGCTCAGAGCCCCGCCTGTGCGGATTCGGTTCGCGGCGAACCAACTTCCTGACAGGCTCGCGCTCACGGTCCCCTCGATGAGCGACGCCGCCGATCCCCGCTCGAAGCTGCTCGCGAAGCATGGCCTCGCTTTCGGCCACAGCCACGCCCCGAACGATCGCGCCTCCTTCGCGAAGAACGTCGTCGTCGTCACCAGCGGCAAGGGCGGCGTGGGGAAGAGCACCGTCGCCGTCAACCTCGCGAGCGCCTTCGCACAGCGCGACTGGAAGGTGGGGGTGCTCGACGCGGACGTCTATGGGCCCTCGGTGCCGCGCCTCCTGTCGCTCGACGACGCGCGGCTCGAGTGGAACGACGCCGACCGCATCGTCTGCGCCGAGAACTTCGGCATCAAGGTCATGAGCGTGGGCATGACGACGCCCACTCCCGACACGCCGCTCATCTGGCGCTCGTCGGTCGCCACCAGCGCGATGGTGCAGTTGCTCGAAGACGTCGAGTGGGGCGAGCTCGACCTGCTGCTCATCGACATGCCGCCCGGCACCGGCGACACGCAGCTCACCATGGCCCAGGAGGTGCGGGTGACAGCCGCCGTCGTCGTGACGACCCCCCAGCTCGTGGCGACGGATGACGTGCGACGCGCCATTCGCATGCTCCAGGAGGTGAAGGTGCCGATCGCCGGCATCGTCGAGAACATGAGCCCCTTCACGGCGCCGGACACGGGCGTGAAGTACGCGCTCTTCGGCGAAGGTGGCGGGCGCTGGCTGGCCGAGCAGTACCATTTGCCGCTGCTGGCCGAGCTGCCCTTCATGCTCGCCGCGCGCGAGGCTGGAGACGCAGGTGTTCCGCTCATGGTGTCGGGCGCCGCAGAGCAGAAGCGCCCCTGGGACGAGCTGGCGACGCGCCTGCTGCAGACGGGCCTGCTCATGGCACCGCGCCCGCAGGAAGAGGAGCGCTGACGGGTGACCTCAACATCGAACGGACACGTCGAGGTCACCTACGGGACCGTCGAGGACATGGCGCCCGCCCTTCAGCCCGCGCTCCTCGCCGAGCTCGAACGGGCCCTCGCCACCGGGCCGGTCAGTGTCCTCTTCCAGGTCCACACGCATGAGGTGCCTCGCACCGTGCCCGAGTTCTGGCTCCAGGTGACCCGTCGGTTTGCGCCGGGGCTGTGCGCCATCGCGGTCGTCTCAGAGAGCCTCGCGGTGAGAACGGCGGCGCGGGTCTTCGGCATCTCCAATGACCTGAAGGGCGTGCCCATCGCGGTCAAGGCCTTCGCGCCGACCGAGCTCGCCTCTGCCCGCGACTGGTGCCAGCGCGCACGGCTCACGCGGGCTTCTGGAGCAGCTCCTTCTCGATGAGCTCGCGGTGGTAGTGCCCGGCCCGGAAGCCCACCACCCGCTCGAACTCGCGGCCCTTGCGGAAGTAGAGCACCGTCGGAGTGCCGCTCACCTTCAGCTTCGAGGCGAGCTTCGGGGCGCGCGCGACGTCGAGCTCGCCGACCTTGAGGCGCCCCTTGAAGTCGCGAGACAGCTGCATCACCACGGGCTCGAGCAGCTTGCAGGGGCCACAGCCCTGGCTCCACACGTCGAGGAGCACGGGCGTGGGGCTGTCGAGCACCTCCTTGCGGAAGTTGTCCTCGGTGATGGTGACGACCTCGTGCGTCTCAGGCTCGAGGCCCAGCAGCTTCGTGAACCAACCCATGCGGCGTAGGAGCCCGCGGCCCCGCGAGAGGGTTCGTCAGAGGGCGATGTCGTGGCGGGTGTCGTCGAGCAGCACGAGCGTGCGGCGGGCCCGCTCGATCCACGGCCGCCACGCCGCCGCCGTCGAGGGGTACTCGCTGGCCAACGCCTCGTACTGCGCGAGCTGCGCGCGGGTGAAGTCGGCGAGGCGATCGACCATCGCGATGAGCTCATCGGCCGTCTGCGCCGACCGCAGGATGTCCACCAGCATGCGCGGCCGCTCGTTGACGCGCACGCTCGCCTCGGTGAGCCGCGCCAGCACCAGCAGCTCGTTGCGGGTGAGGTACACCCCGCTCTTCGCGGGCGTCATGAAGGTGCGCGCGAGCGCTTCGAAGGGGCCGGCGTCGCGGGTGGTCATGGCGCCACTCCGAGGTGCGGGTAGGCCCTGCGGAAGCCGTCGTCGGTGAGCTGACATGGGCGGAATGACGTCTGGGCGAGCGCCGCCTCGAGGTCGTTGGGCACGCGGGCGTCGACGCCCAGCTGCGCGGCGAGCTCGTCCCCGGCCCTGCGCACCCAGAGCGTGAACGGCGGGCCGAGCACCGTCTCGGGGGGCCAGGCGCGGCGGCGCGACGGCGCGAGCGCCCACGAGGTCGCGACCCAGACCTCCTTCGGCGAGCCGGTCACGCGGCGGAGCGGATCACCCTCGAACGACGTGTCGATGGCGAGATCGGCCGCGACGCGATGGGCTGGCTCGGCCCGGGGCGCGGTGGTGACCGTGAGTTCGAGCTCACCGACGGGGAGCGCCGCGCCGAGGTCCGCGAAGAGCCCATTGAGCGCTGCGGAGCGCGTCCCTTCAGGCCACCACTCGAGCAGCACGGCGCGCTGGGGCGCCGCGAACTCCACCAGCCGGCGCGCGTGCTCGAAGCGAGGGCCCGCGGCGTCCACCACGTCGACGAACGGCCCCTCCGCGTCGAGCGCCTTCGCGGCCTCGGCCCACAGCGACGGCGCGACGTGTACGTGGTGCGCGCGCTGCTGCTCGAGCAGGCCCTTCAGCACCGCGCCCACCTTCGGCGGCTGCACCACGAAGACGACGTACGCGGCGTCGAGGCCGTTGAAGCCGAAGAGCGCGTTGTAGAGCCGCGCCAGCCAGGCGTCGTCTTGGTTCGCGGTCACCAACCCGAAGACGCGCGTCGAGGGGCGGATCATGCGCTCGCTCCCGGCCGTGGCGGCAGGGCGTGCGCACGGCGCGCCTCGTCCTGGCGTGGGCTCGACCACCGGTGGCCGCGCGGCGAGGGGCCACTCATGCGCTGGCTCCCGGCGGACGTGGCGGCAGACCGTGTAGCGCCCGGGCCTCGTCGTCCTGTCCGATGCAGCGTGGACAGAGCGCGTCTCCCCCGTCGTACTTGAAGCGCGCCCCGCACTCGCCGCAGTCCTTCACCTGGAAGCGCGCGAGGCTCACTGGCTGCGACTCCAGGAACCGCGCGGGCTCGAAGCGCTTCGCGACGGTGATGGAGCCGGGAGCGCAGGCGTCGTGGCACGCGCGACACTTGAGGCACCGCCCCGTCTCGAAGCGCACCTCGTCCTGCGCGCGGGAGGCCGTGAGCGCGGCCGTCGGGCACACGCTCACGCACTGCATACAGCCGGTGCAGGTGACGACGTCGAGCGCCTTCAGCGAGGTGAACGGCACCTCGTCGGCCTCGAGCACGGCGGGCGGCCGGGCGCGGGTCACGTGCTTCAGCGCCGCGAGCAGCCGCTCCCGTCGCGCCGGCAGGGGGCGCTCGCGCAGCCTCGAAGGCTCGAGCGTGCCGGCGCCGAGGGGCGCCAACGCGAGCGGCCCGGCCGTGGAGGGGGCTGGCGCGAGACCGGGGAGGAGCCGCCGCAGCAGCGCGCGCCGGGAGTCCGCCACCGCCGGCTTCTCTGGCAGGACCGGCGCCGCGCCCGGCTTCACCACCGTCACCAGCCGCGCCTCGAAGCCGCTGGCGAGGAGGAAGGTGTTCGCCTGCTCGAGGCGCTCGAGCACCACGGCGCGGTGTTCTCGGCAGGCCTGGCAGCCGGCGCCATCGACCTTCACGTTGCCGTGTCTCAGCGCGAGCGTGATGAGGTCTTCGACGGCCAGCACCTGCAGGCACAGCGTGGGGCCGCACGCGAGCGACGGACCGGCGGTCGCCATGAAGGCGCCCACGTCAGCTACGCCGCTGAAGGCCTCGTCCGGGCACGCGGGCTGGCACAGGCCGCACCGGGTGCACGCCGCGAGCTCGACCTTCACCGAGCTGCGCGGGCCGTCGAGCGTGATGGCGCCCGTGGGGCAGGCGTCGACGCACGCCCGGCACGCCGCCGAGGTCGAGCGCGTTCGAACGCAAGCCTCCCAGCGCAACGAGAGCGTCAAGGAGCGGGCTCCTCGTGGTGCTGCTCGGGCATGCCATGGGCGCGCGCGCGGCTGACGGCGGCGGTCGAGCGCGCTGGGAGGCGCAGCTGTCGCTGCAGCGAGAGCGTCACGCGGGGAGCTCCTCGTGGTGCTGCTCGGGCACGCCATGGGCCCGCGCGCGGCTGACGGCGGCGGTCGAGCGCGCTCGGAGGCGCAGCTGTCGCTGCAGCGAGAGCGTCACGCGGCGAGTTCCTCGTGGTGCTGGTGGAGCAGGTGCAGCACCGCGTCGGCGCCGTCCCGGTAGAGCTCGGTGCGGGCGCTGCGCTTCACCGCGAGCAGGTAGAGGGGCGCCCAGGCGAGCAGGTGGTCGGTGAGCAGCTCGCGCTCGACGGCCCGCGCCTGCCGCGCCTCGTCGTCGGACGCGGCGTCGGCTTCCCGCGCGCACAGCAGCGCCATCAGCTCGAGCTCGATGCCGAGGTGGTCGGGCGACAGCGAGCGGACCGTGCCGAGCTCGGCCTCGAAGCCGTACTTCGTCAGGAACACCGCCAGCGGGTTCGCGCCGCCCGACTCGATCATCGCGTCGTCGCGCCGGTAGAACGACTCGTAGGGCACGACGTTCACGACGGTGACGTGCGCGAAGTCGGCGTCGAAGGTCGCCACCCGCCGCGCCTCGGGGAACAGCGCGTCAGCGTCGGCCGAGCGCGTGAAGGCCGGCAGCAGCGCCCTCCCCTGCTCGCCGCGCAGCACCTCGGCGAACGCGTCGTCCACCTCCTTGACGAAGAGCCGGGAGAGGAACGTGTAGAGCCTGGCGCGCGCGCGGGGGTCCATTCGTCAGCCTGTCGGCATCTTGTACGCGCTCCTCGCGAGCGGCACCCAGGGCCGCTTGAGGTGTTCGGGGCGGCGCAGCCCACCGGGTCCCGGCGCGGGCCGCGTGAGCTCGTCGCGCCACACCTGGTACGTCTTGAAGGTGGCGGCGATGTCGACGGAGAGGTCGCCGATCTTCTCGCCGGGCGCCGGCTGCTCGAGCAGCACCTTCTGGTGCCAGCAGTGCATGCCCGACACCGGGTCCGGGTGCGGGTGGTGCACCGCGTTCTGCCAGACGCCCGAGAGGCCGTCCCAGCTGATGTTGTCGAGGTCCTTGTTGAAGTCCGCGTAGGGCCAGCCGCGCTCACCGAACTCCTTCGTGGGCGTGACGCGCAGCTTCGAGATGCCCTCCACGGGGCTCAACGTGCGCTTCGAGCCCTCCTCCTTCAGGGCCGCCACGGGCGCGCCGAGGCCCATCACGCCGAGGGGCTTCTCGAAGCCCTCGATGGGCACCGCCTTCACGACGCGCCAGCGGCCCGCGTGGTGCGAGCAGGCCAGCGTCCCCGGCGCGACGCCCTCGGTGGGCATGGCCATCGCGATGAAGAAGCCCGCCTCGAGCTTCGACATCGTGTCGACGACGCGCACCTTCACCGGCTGCCCGCGCTTGAAGCCCAGGCGCTCGGCGTCCTTCGTGTTGATCCACAGCGGGTTGTGGTTCTGGCTGATCTCCATCAGCCACTTCGAGTTCACCGAGCGCGTGTGGATGTTGTACGGCAGCCGGAAGATGGGGTTGAGCGCGAAGGCGTTCGGCTCGGTCATGTACTGGTGGTGCACGTGCGTGACGACGTGCACCATCGCGTCGCGCTGCTCCTTCGTGCGCGGGTAGATGGGAATGGCGTACTCGGGCCAGCCCCAGTCCTTGAACCAGCGCGCGTAGAACTCCATCTTGCGCGACGGCGTCGGGAACCCGAGCGCGAGGCGCCCGCCGGGCCGCTTCACGCCGACGTTGTGCCGGCCCTCCTTCGTCTCGACGTAGAGCTGCTGCGTGCGCGCGTCGGTCTTCACGTCGGCGAGCGGGTACTCGACCAGGCCGCCCCAGAACTGCGGCTCCTTCACCTTGACGAGCTGCTTCTCCTCGTCGACGTGCAGCTCCTCCTCGTGCTGGTCGTAGACGTCGACGCGCTCGGTCCACGCGCCGCGGTCACGCAGCAGGTCGTAGTTCGGGTACTTCACCGCGAAGGCGGCGAGCCTCTTCTCGACGTCGCTCTTCGCGCTCTGCGCCTTCAGCTGGGCGGCCTGCGCGGCGGCGGCCCTCAGCTTCGGCAGCGTGCCGAACGCGGCGTTGTAGTACTCGGCGATGGTGACGGGCTTGCCCGGGTTCTCGCGGCTCTCCCAGTACTTGCGGATGCCGAGGCTGCCGTCGGGATCGACGTGGTGGAACAGCAGGTTGATCCACAGCTCGTTCTCCTCCCAGATCTCCCCCAGGCCCGCCTTCACGTGCGCCTCGAGGGTGGCCCTCGCGGGGTCCTTCGGCTCCCAGCCCGACTTCTCGAGCGCGACGCGCAGCACCGGTTGGCGGAAGCCGAGCCACGCCTCGGTGTTGGTGGGCTCGGAGTGCTGGTCGTGCCGCTCGCCCGAGATCCCGACCGGAAGGATGTAGTCCATGAACCAGTTCGTCTCCGACCAGGTCGGCGACGGGTTGAAGGTGAGCTCGAGCTTCGTCTCGTCTCGCAGCACCTCGATCCACCGGAAGCCGTCGGGGTTGATCCACACCGGGTTGTACTGGCGGGGAATCCACACCGAGAGCTTCTGCGGCACCGAGAGGCCCTTCGCGCGCCACTTGTCCTGCCAGGCGGTGTCCGAGAGCAGGTGCGGCAGCAGGTACGACAGCTCGTAGCTCGAGAGCGGCCACTCGGGCGGGTACGACAGCTCGTTCCACGCGTCGACCTTCGCGGGCTTCTCGCCCACGCACGCGACGCCGCCCTTGCCGGCGACGGCGATCATGCGGCCCTCTTCCTGCCCGAGCGCGCCGACGCCGTTGAAGTTCCCGGTGAGGCCCAGCAGGAAGATGCCGGTGCGGCCAGACGCCATCCACCCGCCGCGGTTGCCCGAGCCCGCCGCGCGCCAGAAGAACGACGAGATGCGGTTGCCCGCATACAGCACGAACTCGTACAGCCTCTCGAGCTTCTCGAGGGGAACGCGGCACTCCTCGGCGGCCCACTCGAGCGTGTAGCGGCCGTAGAGGTCGAGCAGCAGGGCCTCGAAGTCCTCGAACGTGTTCCCCTTCGGCAGCGCGGCGATCAGCCCGCGGTCGAGCAGCAGCTTCAGCTCGTCGGCGTCGTCGAGCAGGTCGTGCCAGTTCCACCACTCGCGCACGAACTCGCGGTCGTACTTCTTCTCGCGAAGCAGGCGCGCGCCCAGCGCCAGGTACAGCGCCGACTCGGTGCCCGGCCACACCGGGATCCACAGGTCTGCGATGGCGGCGGAGTTCGACAGCCGCGGGTCCATCACCACCAGCTTCGCGCCCTTCTTCCGGGCCTTCGCGATCTGCCCGGCCGACTGCTGGAAGTAGTGGCCCGCGTCGGCGGCGTGCGAGCTCTGCAGGAAGATGAGGCGTGAGTTCGCCCAGTCGGGGGCGCTGCGGTCGTCGTTCACCCAGAGCAGGCTCGACATGCGCGCGCCGGCCGAGCAGATGTTCGTGTGCGAGTTCTGGCAGTCCTGCCCGAGGCTCGCCCACACGCGCGGCGTGAAGCCCGACTCGTTGGGCCGCCCCACGTGGTGCATGATCGCCTTCTTCGACGCGGCGTCGCCCCGCTGCAGCGTCTCGCGCATCTTCTTGCCAATCGTCGACAGGGCCTCGTCCCACGTCGTGCGCACCCACTTGCCGTCTCCGCGCTTCGAGCCCGGCGCGCGCTTCAACGGGAAGGGGATGCGATCGGGGTCGTACATCTGGCTGCCCACGGCGTAGCCCTTGGCGCAGTTGCGGCCGAGGCTCGCGGTGTGGAGCGGGTTGCCCATGAACTTGCGGACGACGAGGGTCTCCTTGTCGACCCACGCGGTGAGCCCACAGGCCGCCTCGCAGTTGTTGCAGATGGTGGGCACCAGCACGTGCTCGTGCACCTTCACCTCGGCGCGCCCGATGCCGCCGCGCTTCCAGTCGTCGCCCGACAGCTCGCGCCAGCCGCCCCACTTCTCGACCGGCGGGTAGCTGGCGAAGTTGCCGTTCACCACCGGCACCTTGTCGAACGTCGTCGGGAGCGGCTGGCCCGCCTTTGCCTCGGGGATGAAGGAGCGCACCGCGCCGACCGCCACCGCCGTCGCGCCGCCGGTGACCGCCGCTGCCTTGATGAAGTCGCGTCGATTGAGCGTCATCGGAAGATCCTCACGAGAGCGGGAGCAGCTGCGGCGCGATGAGCCACGCGTGCTTCACCATCCACAAGCCGGCGAGCGCCGACACCGCCGCGAAGCGCAGCGCGACCGGCCGGTTCACCTTCGCCGAGAGGAAGCCGAGCGCCGCCGGCAGCACGAAGCCGAAGACGAGGCCCGCGGCGAAGAGCGCCCCGAGCCGCCCCGAGACGAGGGTGTGAATGACGTACTCGGCCTCTTCGGACTTCTGGGGCGCGAACACCACCTCGCCGAGGAAGATGAGCAGCGCGACGGCCGCCGACAGCGAGAGCACCCAGCCCAGCGAGATGGACTCCTCGTTCGTGGGCGAGCCGAGGATGAGGAACGTCGCGCTGCCCGACAGCGTCGCGGCGAGCAGCATCTGCGCCGTCTCGGTGGGCATGCTCCACACCTCGCGCGCGTTCGCCTGGCCCATGAGCGCGGCGGTGTAGATGGTCGCGAAGAAGGCCAGCACCACCGTGGGCACGATGAGCCTGTCGTAGAGCGCGTCGTTCTTCTTCCACCAGGCGAACACCATCAACGCGAGCAGGCCGGAGTACGCGCTCAACAGCCACGCGCCGATGTTGATGGCCGACGTGGTGTGGGGCCAGACGAACATGTGCCAGAAGCGGAACATCTGGTGCAGGTCGAGCACCGTGAAGAGCAGCGTCAGCCCGATGAAGGCGAAGCCGACGAGGGGCATCCACCGGCGGTAGAAAGCGCGGCTCTGGCCGTAGCGGTGCATCATCGCCACGCCGACGAGGAGCACGCCGGTGCCGACGCTCTTCGCCCACATGTTCATGGTGACGTACCAGCCCCACAACACGCCGCTGTGGAGCGCGTCGAGGGTGACGGTGGCCGACTGCAGCACCGGGGCGTCTGCGGTGAGCGGGTCCATCACTCGCCTCCGATCTTGTCGAGGGTGCCGATGCGGTTGAACAGCGACGGGCCTTCTTCTCGCTTGCTCGCGAGCGGCTCGAGGTGGTTCGCCCCTCCGCCCGTGTAGAAGTGCTTCGGCTTCGTGCCCTTCTCGGGCTTGCGCACGCGCACGTCGCGATGGCTCGCGATGTACTGGCTGATGTGAGAGCCGGGCTCGTCGAGGTCGCCGAAGATGTTCGCCTCGGTGGGGCACGCCACGACGCACGCGGGCTCGAGGCCGCCCTCCACGCGGTGCGCGCAGTAGGTGCACTTGTCGGCCGTGTTCGTCTCGGGGTCCATGTAGATGGCCCCGTACGGGCAGGCCATCATGCAGGCCGCGCAGCCGATGCAGCGGTCCTTGTCGACGTTGACGATGCCGTTGGGCAGGTAGTGGAGCGCGCTCACCGGGCACACGCGCTCACACGGCGCGTTCTCGCAGTGGTTGCAGCGCATCGGGGTGAACGAGCGCTTCGCCTCGGGGTAGACGCCGGAGTCGACGTACTTCACCCGCAGGCGCCACGAGTTCACCGGCACTTCGTTCTCGGCCTTGCAGGCGACTTCACACGCCTTGCAGCCCATGCAGTTGTCGAGGTCGACGAGGAAGCCGAGGCGCATGCGAGAATCTCCTCAACGGAACCGGAAAGGCGACGAGAGGCTCCCACCACCCGTGCGAACCCTGCTGCTCATCACGTCACTGCTGGCCCTGCCGTCGGCGGCGACCGACGGCGGAGTGCCCCGCGCCGCCCGCACCGTCGAGACCGTGCGGCTCTTGTACTTCAGCGCCTCGTGGTGCGCCTCGTGCCGGCGGCTCGACGAGGCGAAGGTGCCCGCCTCCATCACCGCGCGGCTGCCGGCGCTCAGGCTCGAGCGGGTGGACGTCGACGCCAACGAGGCGCTGAGGGAGAAGTACGGCGTCGAGGTGACGCCCACGCTGGTGCTCGTCGACGCCGACGGCTTCCCGCTCGGGCGACCGCGCATCGACCTCGACGACCCCGCCGGCACCGTGGACCGCGCGGTGAAGCTCGTCGAGAAGATGACGCGGCGCCGCCTCACAAGCAGCCCTTGAAGGCGCCGGCCTTCGGCTTGGGCGTGACGCGGTACTCCGAGACCGTGACCGTCGCGAGCCCCGTCTTCTTGTCCACCGCCTTCACCTTGCCGGTGACGTCGACCGAGCCGCCGCCGTACGCACGCTCGAGCGCCGAGGTGCGCACCGTCTTCGCGTCGAGCTGGTAGTACTGCATCTCGGCGACATCGAAGACGACGATGCCCTTCGGCGCCTCCTCGAGGGGACACGACGAGAGCAGGTCGAGCTTGCCGGTCTCGACGGCCTTCTTCGCGCACGCCAGGCCAGTGACGGGCGCGCTCGAGAGCTCGACCTCCTCGCCCGGCTCGGCGGCGCGGGCGAGGGCAGCGAAGACGGTGACGGCCAGGAAGAGTGGACGGGTCATGGGGTGCCTCGGCCATCGAGGGTGCGGAGGAACGCGACGATGTCGGCGAGCTGCTCGGGGGGAAACTTCTCGAACGAGGGCATCTTCGAGGCGCGCTTGCCGCCGGGGCCCACGGTGAACCACTGGAACGCCTCGGCGTTGGGGTACGCGCCGTTCGGGTCGCGCTGCGCGCTCTTGTCGTAGTGCTGGTTGGGGTTGGGCCCGAAGAGGATGACGGCGCTCGGCGCGACGACGCTCTCGCGCAGGTACGCGGGCGTGGCGATGGCGCCGATGTCGACGAGGCTCGGCGCGAGGCCCTCGGGCGCGACCGCGCGGCCGGGGACATGATGACACGAGGTGCAGATGGCCTCGACGAGCGTCTTCCCGTTCGCCGCGTCGCCGAGCTCCTTCGGGCCGAAGCCCCACGACACCGAGGCCACGTAGTCGGCGTCGGGGGTGCGCCCGGGTACGCGCACGAAGCGCCACGACGACAGCCGCTTGTTGCCGGCGCGCTCGAGGCGAACCCCGCCCTCCCAGACGGCGAACGACACCGGCACCAGCGCGCTCTTCGCGTCGAGCGGCACCTGGAACTGCGCGCGCCACCGCTTGCCGTTGGCGTCGAAGGTCATCATGCCCTGCGGCGCCGTCGCGGGGCCCTGGCGCGTCGAGCTACCGAAGCCGGCAGCCTGGAGCGCGGTCAGCTGCGAGCCCGCCTTCGTCGCCCGCTGCAGCCAGAGCCGCACGGGCTGCTCGTCATCACCCATCGAGATGGCCGGCAGCCGCTGCCCCTTCCCGAACGAGACCGGCACCTGCACCGCCGCCGAGTCCGCGTAGCTGTTCACCTCGTCTTCGCGCACCACGTCCTGCGTCGCGTCGGCCCACTCGAGCAGCAGCGCCAGCTCGGTGCCGGTGGTGACGGCCCTGACGACGAGCTCGGTCGCCCCGGCCCGCTGGAGCACCGCGTTCGCCTGTTTGTCGTGCAGGCGGATGGTGCGCTGCGGCGCGAGCGAGAAGGGCTTCGCCGGCGCCGCGCTCCAGGCCGCGTCTTGCGTGCCCTTCGGCGCCTGCTTCACCGCGACCGCGTCAACGACCTCGCTCTGGAAGAAGCCCTCGCTCGCCCACGCCGCCGACGAGAGGAGCACCAGCACCGACGAGAGCGCGCGCCTCACTTGAGCACCGGGAGCTTGAAGCCAGGACGCGGCTTGCCGAGCTGGAACATGTCCTGGTGTTTGTAGGCGATGAGCAGGTCGAGCAGCTCCGACGGCTGGCCCTTCTTGCGCTTGTCGAGCTCGGCCGAGAGCCGCTTCAGCACGTCGTGCACCGCGGGCCCGAAGAGGCTCTCGAGGTACGCGGTGGGAATGCGCTCGCTGCCCTCGATGGGCTTGCCCGTCTTGTCGAAGCGGCGCGGCCCGGGCAGCGGCGGCACGTAGTAGACGTTCGGCTGCGTGCCGTACTCGGGGTGCAGGCCCAGCGCGACCTGGTACTTCTTCACCAGCTTGTGCACCTGGCTGTTCTCGTCGTCGAGGTAGCCGACGAAGCGGATGCGGCCCACGCACTGGTCGGCGCACGCCGGCGGCAGCCCCTGCTCGATGCGCGGGAAGCAGAAGATGCACTTCTCGGACTTCGACAGCTTCGGGTTGAAATAGATCTTCTTGTACGGGCACGCCGCGATGCACTGCCGGTTGCCCTCGCAGCGGTTGAGGTCCACCAGCACGATGCCGTCCTGGTCGCGCTTGAAGATGGCCTGCCGCGGGCACGCCGCGAGGCAGCTCGGGTTCGAGCAGTGGTTGCAGATGCGGGGCAGGTAGAAGAAGTGCGAGTTGGGGAAGTCACCCGCGCCCACGTCTTCGTCCCAGTTGGGCCCGACGCGCGGCTCGGTCTGCGCGTGCACCTCGGCGCCCTTGAGGATCTCGTCCGAGTTGTAGTCCCAGGGCACGCCGTAGTCGCCGTAGCGCGAGGGCACCACGCCCTCCTTCAAGTTGCCCCTGTCGTCGAAGCCGCCGCCCAGCTCCTCCCACTTCTTCGGGAAGCCGGCGCCGGGCTTCGTCTCGACGTTGTTCCAGTACATGCCCTCGCGGCCGTTGCGGTTCGTCCACTGCGTCTTGCAGGCCACGGTGCACGTCTGGCAGCCGATGCACTTGTTGAGGTCCATCACCATCGCGAGCTGGCGGGTCGACATGGTGGCTCCTCTCAGACCTTCGCCAGGTCGACGGTGGTCTCGTAGGCGTGCTGGTTGCCGTCCCAGTTCGTGCCGAACTTGAGGTGGCCCCAGCCGTCGGACAGCTCGAGCAGGTTGAGCATGTCGCCGACCAGCAGGTTGTGGCCCTTGCGGCCGGGGTACATGAAGGGCTCCCAGCCGTGCTCGAGCACGAGCCCATCGGGCGGCGCCGACGGCGACACCTTCGCCATCAGCTTCACCTCACCCAGCTCGTTGTACATCTTCACGAGGTCGCCATCGGCGATGCCGCGCGCCTTCGCCACCTCGGGGTTCACCATCACCGCCGGCTGCCCGCGCTGGAGGCGCAGGAGGATGGGCGAGGTCTTGTACGTCGAGTGAATCGACCAGCGCGCGTGCGGCGTGATGAGCACGAAGGGGTGCCGCTTCGGGCGAATGGGCGGCTTCGCCGTCGGCACGTGGGCGTTGGCGGCGATCCACAGCGGGTGGTCGACGTAGAAGGTGAGCCGCCCGGTGAGCGTGTCGAAGCGGTGGTGCAGGTACAGCTGGTTCTCGAAGGTGTTGTACGGCCGGTCGGCGTACAGCGGCGAGCTCTTGCCGGCCTTCTCGTTGAGCTGCAGGAAGCCGCCGCGCTCGTACGCGGTCTTCAGAGTGTTCGGCTTGAACTGGTCGACGTGCTCGAGGGCGTACTCGACCGCGTCCTTGTCGGTGCGCAGCGCGCCGTCCTTCGTGAACTCCTTCACCAGCTCGTCGAGGCGCCGCGTGCCCGTCTGCGTGTGCGTCTTGTCGACGATGGCGAGGTCTCGCTCGTCCTTCGACTTCGCGTAGCGGGCCTTCGCGAGCGCCTCGAGCTTCTCGACGACGAGGGTGGCGATCTCCCACTCGCTCTTCGACTCGCCTACGGGCTTCAGCGACGGTGAGGGGTACGCGAGGTTGGCGTAGCGGTGGTAGCCGGGGTTCGTGCGCAGGTCCCAGCTCTCGTAGGGCGTCTTGCAGGGCAGCAGCACGTCGGCGAACACGCCGAAGTCGCTCATGCGGAAGTCGCCGTAGGCGATGAACTTCGCCTTCTCGAGGAAGCCCTTCTGGTAGTGCCCCTTGTTGCGGCGGAACCGCGAGTCGGCGAACAGCAGGAAGTTCTCGACCGTCGTCCAGTACGGCTTGCCTTCCTTGTAGCGCTCGTCGTTCTTCCCCTGCTCGAGCAGCTCGACGACCTGCTTGCGGTAGTCGGCCTTCGACAGGCCCGTGCCGCGCCGGAAGTCTTCGTCGGAGTAGAGGGTGTCGGCGTCGGCCAGGCCGTCACCGAGCATGAACTCGCTGACGAAGCCCGAGGCGAAGCGGTGCACGTACTTGCCCGAGAACCCCGACAGCCCCTCGAGCCCGGTGATGTTCCACTCGTTCTCGGTGTTCATGCCGCCGTTGGGCCCGAGCTTGCCCATCATCGCGGTGAGCACGGCGATGGCCCGCTGGCTCAGCATGCCGTTGAAGTGCTTGCCGACGGCGAAGCCCATGGTGATGAGCGCGTTCTTCGCCTGGGTGAGGTCGGTGGCGAGCTCGTCGACGATCGCCGGGTGCACGCCGGTCAGGTCCTTCACCTTCTCGGGCGCGAAGGCCTCGAGCTCCTTCTTGAAGAGCTCGAAGACCGTGGTGACCTTCACCTTCTTGCCGCCCTCGAGGGTGAGCGTCCACGAGCCGTTCAGCGCCGGGTCGATGTCCCAGTCCATGTCGGTGAGGCGCAGCGTCTCGAGCTGGCTGCCCTCGCTGCCCGGCATGACGGTGAACTTCTTCGTCTTCGTGTTGAAGGCGAGGAAGTTGTCGTGCGGGTGGTCTGCCTTCGCGAACTGCTCGATGGACTTCGCGTCGACGTCCTTCGCCTTGCGGTCGACCTCCGACAGGCGCACGAGCTCCTTCGTGTCGGTGCGCACGAGCAGCGGCAGGTCGGTGTACTCCTTGAGGAACTCGGGCTTGTAGAGCTTCTTCGCGACGATGCGCTGCACGATGGACAGCGCGAGGTGCCCGTCGAAGCCCGCCTTCACCGGCACCCAGAGGTCGGCGTGGATGCAGGTCGCGTTGTACTCGGGGGTGATGACGATGATCTTCGAGCCGTTGTACTTCGCCTCCCACAGGTAGTGCGCGTCGGGGATGCGCGAGACGTTCGGGTTGCAGCCCCAGAAGACGGCGATGTTCGTGGTGAAGACGAAGTCGTAGGTGCAGCCGATGTTGCCCTCGCCGTAGACGGCGCTGACGCCGGGGAACATGTCACCCACGTAGCTCGCGATGTACGGCCGCACGGCGCCGAGCAGCGCCCCCAGCCGCTTGATGGACGCGGCGCGCGCCTCGGTCAGCACGCCGGCGCCCACGTGCACGTAGTTCGACGCGGGGCCCTTCTCACGCAGGCCGTCGTAGAGGTGCTGCGCGACCTCGGTGATGGCCTCGTCCCAGCTGATGCGCTGCCACTGCCCCGAGCCGCGGGGGCCCACGCGCTTCATCGGGTAGAGCAGCCGGTCCTTCTCGTACATCACCTGGCTGTGCTGGCTGCCCTTGTTGCAGCCGCGCGGGTTCGCGTCGGGCAGGTTCGGCGCCAGCTGCGGGTACGCCGCCGACTGGTTCTCACGCGTCACCTTGCCGTCCTTCGTCCACACCTCGAAGGCGCAGTTCCCCTGGCAGTTGACGCAGTGGTACGCGAAGCCGCGCTCGTCGCCAGCGCCGCGCACCGCGCGGAACTCGGCCCGGTAGGCCTCCTCGGTCGACTTCGGGTCCGGGTAGGCCTTGCGCGCGTCGTCGATGCGCACCGGCTTCGTCTCGGCCCGCGCCGGCGTCGCGCTGGCCGCCTTCGCGACGACACCGGCCGCGACGAGGTTCTTGAGGGCGTCTCGACGAGAAAAGGACATGGGGCTCCCAGAGGACGACGGGACTCGACCAGCGCTCTTTAGAGACAGCCGCCGCCCGCGGAGTTCTTCGGCGGCGAGTAGTCGCCGACGTCTTCGGGAAGCAGCGCGTCACTCCACGCCGTCATTCCGCCCGCGAGCACGCGCGCGTTCATGAACTGCCCCCGGCACCGCTCCACCGCGGCCTCCTGGCCGTCACCGGCGATGAGCACGGTCTGCACGTACGGGTAGATCCGGTCGCGCGCGGCGGGCGGCGCGTTCTCGATTGAGCAGTCTGGCATCGGCACCGAGCCGGGCACGTGCGCGTCGAGGTAGTTGTCGTCGTCGTAGGCGCGCAGGTCGACGAGCTGCAGCTTCACCTGCGGGTTCGACAACAGCCCGTAGAGCTCCTTCGCGTTCAGGGCGAGCTTGCCGTCGAGCGCTGCGCTGCGCCGGCCCTCGGCGATCAACGCCACCAGCAGCACCGCCATCACCGCGCCGTAGAGGAGTGGTTCGAAGCGCTTCATGGGGTCCCTCCTGCCAGGGGCGTTCCCGTTGGCTGCGACACCTGGGCCTCGCGCGCGTCGTTGCGCACCCGGAGCCCTACCACCGCGGCGAGGAGCGCCACGATCAACGCGAGGAAGAAGAGGCGCACTTGCAGCTTCATCAGTCGTACACCTCGTCACCCACGCGCTGGGCCTCGCCGAAGTCGAGACGGCGCGTGAACAGCAGCAGGTTCGAGGTCGCCATCGACGCCACGAAGAACGTGCCGCCCATGGCCAGGCTGCCGACGGAGAGCGTGGGCCACGCTGCGATGAAGGCGCCCGTCGTGCAGCCGCCGCCGATCATCGCGCCGAGCGCGAGGCCGAAGCCGCCCGCCAGCGCCTTGCCCGAGGCCTTGACGCTGAAGGTGGGCTTGACCGTCGGGTGCGTCGCCGCCTCGGACTTCGTCGAGAACAGGTGCGCGAGGAAGCCGCCGGGAAAGACGCCGACGATCAGCATCGCCCGCCAGAGGATGTCGTCGTTCACCTTGGGCACGAGCTCCATCGGGTGACCGACGAGGTGGGCCGCGCCGCCCACCACCGCGAGCGCCGCGCCCGAGAACCCGAGGTAGCCGTCCTGCGCGGTGGCCAGCACGATGACGATGCCGCCCAGCGTGCCGCTCGCCACCCAGCTCCACTCGCCGCGCACGTAGTCGACCAGCGACCTGCGCTCCTTCGCCGGGGTGAAGACCTTCTCGGGCAGGAACCGATCGACCGCCACCGAGATGCCGAAGAAGAGCGCCGACCACCCCATCGCCACCACGCCATAGGGCAGCCCCAGCAGCCCGTGCAGCGTCATCGGCTTCTGGTTGGTGGCGATGACGCCCGCGTCCGTGAGCGGAGCCTTGACCCACGCGTAGGCGATGATGCCCAGCACCAGCCCGAGAATGGAGAAGCCCGCCGCGAAGCGTTTGTCGCCGCCCATGCCCCCGGCCTTCGCGACGCAGGTGCCGGGGCAGGTGCCGGTGACGCCCATCGCCACGCCGAAGATGACGCCGCCGAGCACGTGCGCCGCGCCGATGAAGGGCATGACGCGCGGCACCAGGTGCAGCTGCTCCGCGACGCCGAAGACCGCCGCGAGGCCGTAGAGCGCCGAGGCGGTCGCGATGGCGGTGAAGGCGAACTTCATCACCTTCGTGTCCCGCAGCGTCAGCATGCCAATGACGCGCGAGTACCGGCTCGCGCCGACCTTGTAGAGCACGACGCCGAACGCCATGCCGGTGAGCAGCCCGAGGAAGACGGCCTTCATGCGGGAGTCCTTTCGCCCTACTGCTGCGTGGCCAGCGGCAGCTCAGGGGTGTTGCCCCACTCGCTCCAGCCGCCGACGTACAGCTTCGTGTTCGTGTGGCCGGCCTTCAGGAGCGCGAGGTACTGGAAGGAGCCGCGGCCGAGGCCGACGTGGCAGTAGGTGATGACGGGCTTGCCGGCGTCGTAACCATTCTTCTTCAGCTTCTCGAGCTGCTTCTGGACGTCCTTCGCGTCCTTGAGGGTCGGCTTGCCCGCCTCGGCGTCCTTGTTGCCGGCGTACTTGGTCCAGGGTGAGAAGACCGCGCCAGGAATCGAGCCGCCGCGCGCGACGGTGATCTCCTTCCCCGGCGCCGTGAGCCCGCCCTGCAGCTCCTTGCCGGTGTACTCCTCGAGCTTGTGACGGGAGTCGAGGATGAGGCCCTTCCCGGGCTCCTTCACCATCGCCTCGACATCAGCGCGCGTGGCGATCATTCCCCACTGCACCTCGCCCTTGAAGGCCTTCGCCGCGGGAGGCTTGCCCTTCCCCTCCTCGACCGCCCCACCCTTCGCCTTCCAGCCAGCGAGGCCTCCGTCGAGGATGCGGACGTTCTTGTGCCCGTAGAGCGAGAGGAAGAACCACACGCCGCTCGCGTTCACGCCCATGCCGGCGTCGTAGGCGATGACCTGGGTGTTCGCGTCGATGCCGAGGGTCTTGCCGATGAAGTCGAAGGCGGTCGCCTCGCACATCGGCAGGCCCTTGCACTTGCGCACGTCGTCGAGCAGCTGCAGGTCGTGCGCGAAGGCTTCGACGGCGCCCGGCAGGTGGCCCTTCTCGAAGTCCTTCTCGCTGTCGGCAGCGACGAAGCGCACGCCGTCTTTCCCGGCGAGCTTGAGGGCGTCGTCCGCGCTGATGAAGACGTCCTGTGCGAGCGCAGACGTCGACAGCGCAACGGCCAGCAACAACGTGATGCGGGTCATGGCTTCTCCTGAAGACCGCGTGGAACGGCGTGGGCTGAGAGCCGGTGCTGCTGAATTCGATTCAGCCGTCTCATCCCACTTGTGGTTCCAGGTGGTTGCAGCCGTGGTCATCACCAGGGCGGCTCGGCCAGCCGGCGAGGCGCTGCGCTTGAGCCAGCTCAGCCAGCCGCTCACCCGCGAAGGTTGTCGCCGCCACGCGCAAGGCCTTCCCGAAGCGGTCGCGCTCGGAGCACCAGCCGACCGAGGACGCGCTCATCAACCACCGCTGCAGAGCTGCACGCCCGCGCCGGCGACGTCGCAGCTGATGTCGCCCTGGCGCCGCACGCACGTCGCCGTCCCTCCGGCTGTGGCGGGCCAGGGGCTGACGAGGAGCCGCCGCTGCTCCGACGTGTCGGGAGACCCTGGCTGCCGCAGCGATGGAAGCCGGGGTTGCACGTGAGGTCGCACGCCGCGCCACGCTGGTCGCGACCGGGAGCGGCAGGCTGTCGAGGTTTCAGGCGTTCGGCGCGCCCGCGTCTCGAGGAGCCGCAGCGCACTGGGCACGACAAGCCCGGCCTCCCGCGCCCTCACCGCCTCACGACGGCCGTCGCGCAGAGGTGCGCGAGGGCCATGATGCTCACCATCGGGTTCACACCGGTGTTGGTGGGGAACACGCTGGAGTCGGCGACGTAGAGGCGCTCGAGATCGTGATGCCGGAAGTCCGGCCGCACGACTGAAGTCGAGGGGTCGCTCCCCAGCCGCGCGGTGCCGAAGAGGTGCGTCATCGACATCGAGTACGCACGCACGTCGTCAGGCGCGGTGCTCCGCAGCCCGTGGGCCTGCTCCATGGAGGTGAGCTCGGCTGGCAGGCCGGCGACGGAAGGAGCAACTGCCACTGCGCCCGCCGCGAAGAAGAGCTCGGACAGCACCTGCACCCCACGCCGCACGAGCTTCACGTCGTCGCCGCCCAGGGCGTACCGCACGACCGGCACGCCGCCGACGCTGCGCACGGTCCCCTTCGCCTTCGCACGAATCGCCGCGCCCCACGCCGCGTGGTGGTCGAGCTGCTCGAGCGCGTGCGCGAACGACCGGCCGGCTCCCGGCAGCCGGCTCGCGAGGATGGAGAGGTCGAACCCGAGCGCCTCGACCTTGATGCCCTCGTGGCGCAGGCCGATGACCTCGTGCCCCTGGGTCGCGCCCAGGTGGTTGTTGACCGCCTCCGCGAAGCGGCCTGTCACCGAGACGCCCGGGTGCGCCATCAGGTTGTCTCCCACAGGACCGCGGTCGAGGCCGCTCGCGCGCAAGAGGAGCGGCGTCTGAATCGCGCTCGCCGCGAGCACGACCGCCTCGCGCGCCACCACGTTGACCGGCGCGCCGCGCGTCGAGACGCCCTCGACGCCGACCGCCCTGCCGGCCTCCGTCACGACCCGCTGAACGCGAACGCCAGACACCACCTTCGCGCCGGCCTGAACCGCGTCGGCGAGGAACGTGCGATCGACGCTCGCCTTGCCCCCTGTGGGGCAGCCTTGCAGACAGCGGCCCGAGCCCTGGCAGCCGGGCGCGTTGCGGCGGATCGGCCGATGCTCGAGCCCCAGCACCCGTGCGCCGTCGCCGAGGAGCAGGTTCTTCCTGCCCGCCACGCGGGGATCCGTGGGCGCGACGCCGAGGCGTTCGTCCACCATGGCCTCCGCGGCGTCGATGGCCTCGTACGGGAGCGCGTCGGCGAGCGCCGCGTCGTCGCGCACCCACGCCTCGTGCACGTCTCGCGGCAGCCGCCAGCAGATGGCGCCGTTCACCACCGAGGTGCCACCGACCACGCGTCCCTGGAGGTACGGGATGAGGGCCGGTCCCAGCGCAATGGACATGCCGAGGTCGCGGTACCAGCGCGCCATGGCTTCGAGCGCGCTCTCGGGGAAGTCGGCAGGCGTGGCCTCATGGCCCTCCTCGAGCACCACGACCTGCAGCCCGGCGCGGGCCAGGGTGCGCGCGGCGGTCGCTCCGGCGGGTCCGCTGCCGACGATGACGACGTCGGTGGCGAGGGTGAGCCGCGCGTGGATGTTCCTGCCGTCGAGCTCGACGAGGGTCGTCATGGAGCACCTCCCGGGGAATGAAGGCGAGCGGTCGCAGGCGAGGCTGCTGCAGAGGTCGCGGCTGTTGGAGTGGCGGGCGGGGCCGCGGCGCGGACACCCTGCGTCGACTCGACCGCTCCGTTCCCGCGGCCGTCATCAGGCGATGCGGGCGCCGCGGCAGTCCCAGCCCTCACGAGCCCCGCGCGAACCCCCTCGCTCTCGAGCAACGCGAAGCACGCGAGCACCTTGAGCGTCGATACGAGCTGCTTCACCGTGAGGCTCGGGTGCGCGGCCATCGCCTCGGCGCAGGTGACCCGGCTCTGCGCATCGAGCGCGAAGAAGGGCCGGCCGAAGCCCATGCTGAGCGGCAACATCGTGAGGGCGTGCACCGCCACCCGCAGGCCCGGCTTCACCAGCGCGGGGGCATGCGCGGCGATGAGCTGCCAGAAGCGCTCGTGCTTCGGCAACGGTGTTCCCAGCAGGCCCTCGAAGAGTGCGTCAGCCCAGCGCCGCTCGAACTCCCGCAGCGCGGGCGCCGGCTCGAACAGCGGCGGCACGTACGAGATCGGCTGGTCGCGATGCAGCGCGAACCAGGTCGGCGTCGGCACCCGGCGCGCCCCAAGCACCGCGTAGCTCACGCCCAGGAGCAGCTCGCCGCCCTCGTCGACGGCGACCAGCGGGTCCTTCACGAAGCGCATCGTGTCGAGCGCTCCGGCAAACGGGGCGTAGTCGATGACCAGGCCGCGCTCGAAGCCGGGCTGACCGCAGGGCAGCACCTCGTAGGGCCACACGCACCGGGGAACCCCACCGTCCAGCAGCGGCCGGCTCGGGCCGTCGAGCCCGGTCTGCTCGAGGCGCACGTTCCACCCGACGAGGCGGCCGTCGGCGAGGCGATGGAACGTCTTCTGAAACGTCGTCCAGGTGAGCCGCTGGACCAGGCGCGGCGTGGCGAGCACCGTCCCACGGAAGGCCCAGCCCTCGAGGCTCGACGGGTCGATCGGGTGGCCGTCCGCGAGCAACCGCTCGAGCTCGCGCGCCGGCAGGGTTCGCAGTTCGTGCAACGTCGTCATCGCTGACTCCTCTTCTGGGCGCGCCGCCTGCGCGCGATCGCCTCGAGCACTTCGTCGTCTGCTGCCTCGAGCCCCTTGCGAAGCACGACCCGCGCCACCTCTGGGTCCTTCGCCTCGATGAGGCTGACCGTCGCCGTGTAGCCGGCGAGCGACCGCTCCCGATCCTCGACGAGGGCCTCCGAGAACGCCGGGTGCGCCGCCGAGATGGGCTCGAGCGTGTTGAAGAGCAGCATGGTGGCGAACGACTGTGAGGCGCGGAGCACCACCCGGGCGAACTGCACGTCGCGCTCGACGTAGCGTCTCATGTCACGCTCGTCGGCCTGCAGCGCCGCCAGCTGCTTGAGCTCGGCGAGGTCGCCAGGCGTCGCGCGCTCGCAGGCCAGCGCCACCGCCTCGACCGCCACCGCCCGCCGCAGCTCGAGGAAGGACCGCAGCACGTCGGTGCGCTCGGCAATGTCGAGGTGCGCCAGCACCCCCAGCCCGCCGTGCTGCATCACGTCCAGCACCCGCACGCCGTCGCCCTGCCGCGCGCGCACGAGCCCTTCGGCCTCCAGCCTCGCGAGCGCCGCCCGCAACGTGAGCCGGCTCACCCCCAACGACGAGGCGAGCTGTCGCTCGGGCGGCAGGTAGTCACCCGCCGGGTATTGGCCGTCGAGCACGGCGCGGCGAAGGCGCTCGAGCACCGCGTCGACGGGGCGGGGCACACGGGGAAGCGGGCTCAGGAGCGGCATTGGTTTAACCACTAAACCAATCGCGCCGGGTACGCAAGGGCCCCTGGCGCGCGGCGCCGGCAGGGCAGCTGCGGAGGTCTTGAAGGGCTACTTCTTCTTCGGCGGCGGCGCGGGCGCCTTGCCGGGCTTCACCGTCACCGAGCAGTGATGGAAGGTGCCGTCGATGATGACGGCCACGAAGCGCAGCGACGGGTGCCAGAAGGCCTTCTGCAGCTTCGACGACTCCCTCATGCCGGACGCGTAGCAGCTCTGCGTCTTGCCTCCGCCCTCGACGACGAAGCCAGGTGACTCACCATCGGTGACGAGCTCTGCGCCGATGGCCAGGCCCTGCGCCGAGGTGCCGGCCGTGCCGGTGCTGACGAGCTTCTGCCACTGGTACGGCGCCTTGTTCTGGTCGAGGAAGCGCACGCACTCGAGCCCCGCCTCGGTCATCTTGTCCTGGTCGTTGAGCAGCGCGGGCCACTTCGGAGCGGCCTCCGTCGTCTGGCAGAAGTACAGCTCGGTGATCTCGTTGCGGCCCGGCCGCGAGAACGCCAGCCAGGTGCCGTCTTTGGACCAGCCGTGGAACGCGTCGCTCTGGGCAAGCGCCGGGGCGGCGGAGAGCAGAGACAGCACGAGGACTGCAGGGCGGGCGAGCTTCATGGCGTAGTTCCAGTGGCGCCGGGGGAAGGCTGATCGGCTGGGACAGGCGGCGACTCCGGCGCGGGAGGAATCGGGGCCGGCGGCAGAGGCGGTGGGAGGGGCGGCGGCGCGAGCGCGAGGACGTACGACGAGTGACCCGGCGGCAGCTGCAGCACCAGCACGGGGTTCTCGTCGAGGTACTTCTTCTCGACCGGGAGCTTCAGCACGCCATCGGGACCGCTGGTGAGCACCAACCGGTTCTTCCACTCGCTCAGCTCCACCTTCGTGTTCGCCAGGGGCTGTCCTGTGGAGCTCGTCACCATCAACTGCACTTCCTTCCCCTCGGTCGTGGGGGTCACGAAGTCGCGATACCGGGGACGCAGTGCACACGCCTGACCGACGAGGAGGACGAGGAACGCAACGGTGACGTGTCGAGCGACTGGCATGGACTGCTCTTCTAACGGCCCTTGTCGAAAAGGTCAGCGATCAACAGACGCGGAGGCCAGAGCGAGCTTCACGGGCCTTCTTCCGCTCAGACGGCGTGAACCATCGGCAAGGTGATCGCGAACGTCGAGCCAGCGCCGGGCGTGCTGTCCACCGTGATCCGCCCGCCATGGTTCTCGACGATGCCCTGCACGATGGAGAGCCCCAGCCCGGTGCCCTTTCCATCGGGCTTGGTGGTGAAGAACGGTTCGAAGATCCGCTGCTTCACGTCGTCGGGAATGCCCGCGCCAGAATCGCGCAGCTCGATGACGGCCTGCCCGTCGTGCGCCCTGGTCGTCACGGAGATGCGGCCCCCTGGCGGCGTCGCATGGCACGCGTTGGTGATGAGGTTGACGAACACCTGCACCAGGTTCTGCCGTACGGCGAGGAAGCGCGGCACCTCACCAAAGGCGCGCTCGAGCGTGATGCCGTGCTTGTGCAGCACGTGTTCACAGAACCCGATGGCGCGCTCGATGGTGGCGTTGAGGTCGACCTCCTCGGGCGTGTCCTGCGCGGGGCGGGCGTAGCTGACGAGGTCTCGGGTGAAGCGCAGCACGCGGTCGGTGTTCTCGACGATCTTCCGATACTTCGAGACGTCGTTCGGGTCGGCGGTGAGAGACGTCGAGGCGCGGCTCAACAGAGCGTCGGCGTAGGTGGCGACGGCCGTCATCGGGTTGTTGATCTCGTGCACGACCGAGGCGGCGAGCTGGCCGAGCGAGGCCAGCTTCTCGGCCTGCACCACCCGCCGCTCGAGATCCCGCATGCGCGACAGGTCCTGGCCGATGGCGATGACCCCTTCGATGTCACCCGACTGGCTCACCACGGCGCTCGACGCCATCGTCACCCGGGCCTCACGCCCGTCTTTGGTGAGCAGCACGGTCTCGAAGGCGGCCTGCGCCTGGCCGACCAGCGCGTCGCTGAGGACCCGCATCAGCATGAGGCGCATCGAGGGCGCGACCAGCTCGTTCAGGTCGCGCCCCAGCACCTCGGCCTTGGTCCACCCGGCCAGGCGGGTCAAGGCGCGGTTGAACACGACCACCTTGCCCTCGCGGTTCGTCACCACGATGAGCGCGTTGGCGTTCTCGAGCAGCTCCTCGAGGTACTTGCGAACGAAGGTCAGCTCGTCGATGAGCTTGGCGTTCCGCACGGCCACGGCGACCTGGTTGGCGAGCTGAATGAGAATGCGCTCGTCGGCCACGACGTCGGCGGTGAGCCCGGCCGGGTACTCGACGTTGATGGCGCCCACCAGCTGTCCCGAGGCGACGAGCGGCGCCGCGATGCCGCGCACGCTGCCCAGGAAGACCAGCGGCAGCTCTCCGGTCGACACCACGACCTTGTCCTGCGGCAGGTGGCCGGTCTCGAGGTTCGTCTTCTCGACCATCGAGCGTCGCAGGTGGAACACGTCGCGCGGCCCGTCGCGCAGCCTGCCCTCGGCGTAGAGCGAGGTGAGCGCGCAGGTCCGGGGGTCGACGATGCGCACGACGAAGGTGCGACCGGGGAAGAGCCCCTTCACCCCACGGGCGACCGTCGCCACCAGCTCTTCTTCGCCCGTCGAGCCGGCGACGTTGCGGCCGATCTCGAGCAGCTGCGACTCCACCCGGGCCTGCTCGATCAACGCGCGCCCTGCCGCGGCGAGCGAGTCGAGCATGGGCGAGAGGCGACGTGCGACGACCGCCACGGTCTGCCCTCTGCGGCTCACCGTCAACGTGACCTGCTGGCCGCTCTTGAGCGTCACCTCCAGGTCCACCGGGCGCTCCTCTTCCGGCGCAGAGATGGAGGACGCGCCCAGGCACTCGGCGAGCGCTCGCCCGACCAGGTCCTTCCGACCAGCCAGCACCTCGAAGGGAGAGTTCGCGGTGAGCACGGTGAGCGAGAGGTCGCAGAGCGCGGCCGGGGCGTCGACCATGTCGAAGAACGCCTGGAAGGCGTCGGCCGCAGGGCCGGAGCTCTCGAACGGCTTGAGCTGAGGCCTCTCACTCTTCATGCGACGACGCCTTGTCGAGATCGACGATCTGCGAGGTGCCCACGTAGCTCGTGGTCTCGTAGCGGGTGATCTTGCCGATCTTCCGCACGATCTCGGCCATGCGCTCGGCCTCCCGGTAGATGATGTCCACGTACTTGTTCGCGGCGTCGTCGGCCTTGAGCTTGCGCTTGAGCAGCTCGGCGTAGCCGGTGACCGAGGTGAGCGGCTGGTTGAGCTCGTGCGCGGTGGTCCCGGCGAGGGCGACGATGACGGCGTTCTTCTCGCTCTCGAGCAGCCGGGCCTCGACGTCGGTGAGCTTGCGCTCGAGGTTGAGCCGATCGCGCAGGTCGGTGAACAGCCCGACGGTGCCGACCTCGCTGCTGCCGTCTTGAATGATGCTGGCGGTCATGTTGACGGGAATCCGCTCGCCGCTCCTGCTGATGATCTCGTTCCGCGAGGACGCGAGGCGCCCTGGCCCGTGCTCGCCAGAGCGAAGCCGCGTCATCACGTCGCGCGCGACGCCCTCGGGGTACAGCCGCGTCACGTGGAGCTTCCCGATGACGTCTTCTGCCCGGTAGCCGGTCACCAGCTCGGCGGCCTTGTTGAAGATGGTGATGTTGCCGCGCATGTCGGCGGCGATGATGGCGTCGACGCTCGAGTCGATGAGGCGCTCGAGGTACTCCTTGGTGCGGCGCAGCTCGTCAGCCATCTGGCGCTGCCGGGTGACGTCACGCATCGTGAGAATCGCGACGCCTTCGCCCGCGTCGCCCGTCAGGGGCGCGGCCGAGAGCGACAGGGTCAACCGCCGCCCCGCCGCCGTGGCCACCTGCACGTCCACGTCGGTGCGCACGCTGCCCTTCGACACCGAGTACAGCACGTCGAGCAGCAGCCCATCATCGGTCGCGTTGGTGAGCGCGTTGATGTGGTGACCCAGGGCGGCGGCAGAGGTCACGTCGAGCAGCTTCTCTCCCGCGGGGTTGAGGGAGAGGACGCAGGCGCGCCCGTCGAGGATCGCCACCCCGTCAGACAGGTGCGCGAAGTAGGCCGCGTATCGACCAAGCTCGTGCACGCGCTCTTCAGCAGCGAGCCGGGCGCTCTTCTCGAGTTCACGTTTGCCGCGCTCCCGATCGAGCTGGCGGATGTTGCGGAAGGCGATGGCGGTCGCGTGCGCCACCGTGGTGAGGAAGTCGATCTCGCGGGGGTTGAAGGCGCCGCGGGCGGACGAGCGGCGCACGAGCAGCACGCTCAGCACCTTGCCGCCGACGATCAGCGGGAAGGCGGCGATGTTTCGAATGTTGCGCGCCTTGACCGACTCCTTCACGTCCTCGAGCAACGGGTGCGAGGGCGCGTCCTCGACGACCACCGGCTTGCCCGTGCGCACGGCCTCGCGGATCTCCGGGTAGCGGGAGAGCTCGATGCGCAGGTCCTTGAGCAACGCGTCATCAGACGCCGCGACGATGGTGCCCTGCTGACGCTCGACGTCCACCACCACCAGCGTGGCGCGATCGATGTCGAAGTCCTCGGCGAGCTTGCGGGTGACGTCGTGCAGCAGCTCCTCGATGTCCGTCGCCTCGGCGTAGCGGGCGGTCAGCTCGAGCAGCACCTTGAGGTCACGCTGGCGGGCGACGGCGTCCTGCTGGCTCACGAGCCGCGCGCGGAGGCGCCCGAGCCGGGGCAGCAGCTCGGTGTCGAGCGTCGTGGGAGAGATGACCTCGAGCACCGTGCCCTCGAGGGCGAGGTCCGAGTCGCTGATGACGAGCACGCCGAGCCGCGGCGCCCGGTGGAGCAGCGCCCGCTTCCGCTCGAGGCCTTCGGGGGTCGTCACGTCGCACACCGCGACGTCTACCGCCTGGGTCACCTCACCCGAGACGGGCACGCCCGCGTGGTCGAGCAGCGAGCGCACCTTCAGGTGCACGCCGATCGGCTCCACGAAGACGGCCTTGCTGGGCACCGGGGTGTCCACGTCGCGTCGATGCTACCCCGACTCGTGGGGCGATGTGCGATGAACCACGACGAGAGGGGGCGTTGCCGTCGTTGCGCAACGCGCCACACGCACTGGCAGGACGGAGCGTGGAAGGGCCTTGCATCGCAGTGACCTCGAAGCGACAAGGCCGCACATGGATCGCCTCCCCGCCGCGGCCCTTCCAGCGCACCTGCAGCGCTACGTCGTCGATCAGGACTACGCGTCCTACACGCCGCGCGACCAGGCGGTCTGGCGCCACATCATGCGGCGCCTGCGCTCGCACCTCGACGGGCGGGCCCACCCCGTCTACCTCAAGGGCCTCGACGCGACCGGCATCGACCTCGAGCGGATCCCCAGACTCGAGACGATGAACGAGAAGCTGGCGCCGCTCGGGTGGAGCGCGGTGGGCGTTCGCGGCTTCATTCCTCCTGCGGTCTTCACCGAGATGCAGGCGCGGGGGGTGCTCGCGATCGCCGCCGACATTCGCAGCCACGAGCACATCGCCTACACGCCGGCGCCCGACATCGTTCACGAGTCGGCTGGGCACGCGCCCATCATCGCCGACGCGGCGTACGCACGGTTCCTCAAGGCGGCGGGTGAGGTGGGCTTCAAGGCCATCGCGTCGGCCGAAGATCGCGCGATGTTCGAGGCCATTCGCAACCTGTCCGTCGTGAAGGAGGACCCGTTCTCGACGCGCGAGGACGTGGTGCACGCCGAGAACCGGCTCTCGGCCGCCGCCGCCTCGGTGCGCTACGTCTCGGAGTCGACCCGGGCGAGCCGCCTCTACTGGTGGACGGCCGAGTACGGAATGGTCGGCACGCCGGAGCAGCCGAGGCTCTATGGCGCGGGCCTGCTCTCGAGCATCGGCGAGGCCGAGCACTGCCTCACCAGCGCCGTCCGCAAGGTGCCGCTCTCGCTGGTGTGCACCACCACCGCCTACGACATCACCCGCATGCAGCCGCAGCTCTTCGTGGCGCGCGACTTCGACCACCTCAACGACGTGCTCGACGAGTTCCGCGACACGCTCGCGTGGGTGCGTGGTGGAGACTTCGGGCTCGACGAGGCGCTGCGCTCACACACCGTGAACCACCTGGTGCTCAAGAAGCCGACCGGCGACCTGCTCGAGCTCAGCGGCGAGGTGCTGCAGGTGCATCGCTTCGGGCGCGAGACCGGCCCCAACCTCACGGCGGCGGTCATCGAGCTCGGCGGCCCGGTGATGCTCTCGAAGGGTGGCGTCACCACCGAGGGACCCAAGAAGAACAACGCGGTGGTGCTCATCGGCACCGAGCGCCTGCCGGCGCGGGGGCACTTCAGCTTCACGCTCAAGTCGGGCGTCGAGGTGTCGGGCTTCGTCGTCGAGGGCCACGAGGTGATCGACTTCAGCGCCTGGTACGCGGGCAAGCCACTGCCGGTGCCGACCTGGGCCTTCGTCGCCATCGCCCAGTCGATTCCTTCGGTGGCGGGTGGGCCCGCGGATCCAGCCACGTGGGACACCCACTTCGGCCAGCTCGACTCGTTCACCGCGGGCACGTCCGAGGCGCTCGCCCGCAAGCGCAAGGCCGACGAGCTGGCGCCCACGACGGCGCAGGCCTACCGCGACGTCGCGTCGCTGCGCGCGACGAAGACGCCCGACCTCAAGCACCTCGAGCTGCTCCGCAAGGAGTTCAAGGACGAGCCCCTGCTGCAGGAGGAGATCGTCGAGTTGCTCGAGCGCCGCAACTGACGCGCGCGCGAGCCCCCGCTCTTCCCACCCTCGCGAGCTCTGCGGGCCGGGCGTGCCTCGCACGCGAGTCCTGCAGAATGTGGGGGGAACCAACGAGGTGCAGGACTCGGCGGCGGGCACTGATTCAGAACAGCTCGAGGTGTTCCTGCGCGAACGTCAAGTGGACCGAACTGATCAGAGTTCGGGGTGGAGGGCCTGCACGAAGGACAAGGGCGCGGGCACTGATCAGCGCTCGAGGTGGTGCTTGTGCAGCTCGTGCGGCGGGAGCTGACGAGGCGGCAGCTGAAGGCAGGCGGATTCGTCTCCGTCGCGCATCCCACTGGCCGGCTCGTCACACCCGGCCTTCGAGGTCTGCGCTGCCCCCGACGCGCGGGTACGGGGTGCCGCGTCGCCCGCCGCGGACGGAGCGTCTGGGAGCCGGTCAGGCGGGCAGCTCGTCGGGCACCAGGCCCTTCGACTCGAGGAACGACGGGTTGAAGACCTTCGAGGTGTAGCGGCTGCCGTGGTCGCAGAGGAACGTGACGATGCGCTTGCCCGAGCCCCGGTACGCCTTCGCGAGCTCCCACGCGCCCCGCACGTTCAACGCCGCGCTGGTGCCCACGACGAGCCCGTCATGGCGCGCGAGGTGGTACAGCATCTCGATGGTCTGTTGATCGGTGATGCGCAGGGCGCGATCGACGCGCGCGCGCTTGAAGTTCTCGGTCAGCCGCATGATGCCGATGCCCTCGGTGATCGACGAGCCGGAGCCCTCGACCTTGCCCTCGGTGACGTGGCAGTAGAGGCCCGAGCCGGGCGGATCGAGCAGCACCACCTCGACCGACGGGTTCTTCTCCTTGAGCGCGCGCGACACCCCGCCGAGCGTCCCGCCGGTGCCGACCGACGCGGTGAGCACGTCGACGCGGCCGCCGGTCTGCGTCCAGAGCTCCTGTCCCGTCGTCTCGTAGTGGAAGTCACCGTTCGACGGGTTCTCGAACTGGTTCGCCCAGAACCAGCCGTGCTGCTCCGCGAGGGTCTTCGCCTGGTGGTAGAAGTGGCCAGGGTTCGCGAACGGCACGACCGGCACCTTGCGCACGTCGACGCCCATCGCCTCAAGGTACGTGTACTTCTCGGTGGCCTGGTTGTCCGGCATGGTCACGACGACCCGGTAGCCGCGCTCGATGCCCAGCACCGCCAGCCCGATGCCGGTGTTGCCCGCGGTGCCCTCGACGATGGTGGAGCCCTTCTTCAGCAGCCCCCTCGCCTCGGCGTCGCGGATCATGCCCTTCGCCGCGCGGTCCTTGATGCTGCCCCCCGGGTTCATGAACTCGGCCTTCCCGAGGATCTCGCAGCCGGTCAGCTCCGAGAGCGAGGCGATGCGCAGCAGCGGCGTCTGTCCGACCGAGTCCCAGAGGGTGGAGCCCATGCCGCGCTCCTAGGCCCGGGCCGCCCGCCGCGCCACCTCTGCGCAACTGGTTAAACCACTGAAGCCGTGGCGCGACAGCCGCCGACCTGCGCATTTGAGGCGCGCCGGGTGTCGTGACAAGACCGTCTCCTTCTTTCACCTCGCCTCACTCTCCAGGGGGTCGTCCATGCCCAGCATCACCGTCAAGCGCGGCGTGCAGTTTCGTCCTGATCTGTTCGCGAAGTCCGATCGCACGGCCTGGTTCGACGCCGTCGGCAAGGAGCTGGAGACGAAGGGCATCAGCCTGAAGGTCGGCGACGGGGCCGGCGCGAAGGTGGTGAAGGACGGAGCGAGCCTCAAGGCGGCGATGAAGGAGCTGTCGGCGCAGGCCTCGGCGTCGAACCAGCCGCTGCGCGCGTACGTCGCGGACCTCGTGCAGGCGATGGACGACGTGGTGGTGGGTGGCAAGGTGAAGGCCGGCGACGTGTTCGACTTCTCGAAGGGCTCGAACCTGTCGAAGGCCCTCGGCATCGACGACGCGTCACGCTTCAACTACGCGGCCAGCACCACGGAGTTCGGGAAGGCCGCGAAGGCGAAGCCCGAGGCCTCCCTCGCCATCGACGGGGTGACGCTGCAGATCGTCGAGCCGCAGGCCACGGTCGATCTCTCGACCATTCCGCACATGAGCGCGGCGACGTTCAAGGACGCTCCGGTGACCTACGGTCGCGACGGCGAGGAGGTCGAGGACACCCGCGTCATCACGGGCCTCACCAAGGAGGAGACCGTCGCGCTGGCGACGCGCTCGTTGAACGACCTGCAGCGCCCGCGCGCAGCGGCTGGCCTCACCGTCGGCGTCGTGCCCCTCGAGGAGATGAGCTGGGAGAGCGACGCGCACGCCCTGCGCCGCGCGAACCCCTACGTCTCGTTCACCCTCGACAGCCGCAGCTACGAGACCAACCCGAACAACGGCCAGCCGCGCGTGGCCATCGGCCGCGACTTCTTCTTCGACACCTTCATGGCGAAGAAGGACGTCAAGACCGGCAAGCTCACGAAGGACCTGCAGCGCGCGGAGCTGATGTACCGCGCGCGCATTCGCTACGGCTCCGATCGCGACCCGTTCGACGGCACCCGCGTGCTCATCGGCATGAAGGAAGGCACGGCTGTCGACGCGTCGGGCACCAAGCACGCGCGGAAGATCGACAGCCGCACCGACAGCGCGAACCAGGAGATCTTCGACACGCTGCTCAACAGCGCCGCCACCGGCAAGCTGGGGAACGCGTGGGGCAGCTGGAGCGCCAACAACGTCGCCCCGGCCGCCGCCGCCGTCTATCGGGCCGCCGTTCAGCGCGGCATCACCGACGACGTGGGCGGCGAGAAGGGTGTGCTGGCCATGGAGCCAGGCGCCGTGGCGCGGCAGATCCGCGGCCGGTTCCACCTCGACGAGACCGATCAGAGCGCGCTCGTCACCTCGTTCCAGCAGGCCGGCGAGCCGCGCATCAAGGAGCTCGCCGAGCTGATCAAAGCGGCCCCCGACTTCGCGGCGTCGAACGGGCAGCCGTCGAAGGCTGAGCTGCTCACGAAGGCCAACGCCCTGCTCGATCGGAGCGCCATCGTCGCGGCGGCCGCCGAGGGCCTCAAGAAGATCGACCCCAACGTCACCGTCGACAAGGCCCTCATCGACCGGCTGTGGCCTGGTCAGCCCATCAGCTCGAAGCAGGACGCGAAGCTGCAGCGCGCGGTGGCCGACGCGATTCGTGGCCAGTACGACGGCTTCGCCGAGAACGTCGACCAGCTGCAGCGGGCCATCGGCGGCAATGGCGACCGCGCGGTGCGTGACGCAGGCAGCGCCAACGACGTTCGCGACTTCCTTCGCACGAAGGCCGCGGTCGCCCGCTTCATGGCGCACGCCGAGCGCACCTCGGGGTCCGGAGTGACGGCGGGCAACGCCGCCAGCTACGTCGCCTACGCGAAGAAGGTCATCGACATGCCCGACGGCCGGGACAAGACGAACCTGCTGCAGTCCATTGGCGTGGGCGCCAACCAGCTGCGTGACCTGACCGAGGCGTCGTTCAGCTCGCCCGTGAAGGTGAGCGCAGAGCTGACGAAGCAGCAGACGTTCGGCGGGTTCCTCAAGGAGTTCGACGCGCAGCTCGCCGGCCCCAACAAGGACGCGTTCCTCGCCGAGCTGGGCGCCGCGCTCGCGGGCAGGAACTCGCCGGCCCTCCAGGGCGCGAGCGACAAGGCGAAGGTGGCCGGCGACCTCCGCAAGAACCTGGTGGCCGCGCACGCCGAGGTGCTCCACCGCATGGTCGAGGGCGCAGGCGGCTGGGGCCAGGCGGTGTGGTTCAACAACTACCGGCAGGCCGCGCTGAACATCAACCCGCAGTCCTGGAACTTCATCATCGGCTCCATGGACTACTCGGAGTTCTACGACGCGAAGGTGGGCCAGGAGCTCGCGTTCAAGGACCGCACCAGCCGCACGCCCCTCGACGCCTCGAAGATGACCGGCGCGATGATCTCGAACGACATCCAGATCGAGCTCGAGGCCGAGGCCGGGTACACGAGCGCGATCCGCCGGGCGCAGTACGCGCTCAACGGCGCCGCCGCGGGCCTGATGATGGACTACGCGCTGTCGAAGAACACGCCGGGCCTGTCAGCCGGCGACGCCCCCGCGTTCGAGAAGTGGTTCGCGACGCAGGTGGCGAAGACGGGGGCGCCGAAGCAGGCCTTCATCGACGAGCTGAACGCGTTCGCGAAGACGAAGGGCTCGCCCATCGACTTCAACCGCGTGCTGCGGCCGCTCGACGAGCAGGAGCAGGCGATTCGCGTGCTGTCGGGCTTCTACGCAAAGAAGAACCCCCAGGCGAACCCCAACGACCGCGTCGCCATCGAGGGCTGGTACCGGCAGCAGGCCAGCAAGCCCGAGACCGAGCTGAACGCGTTCCTCACCGAGGTCGCGCAGCACGCCGCCGACACGAAGAGCGAGATTCCGCTGTCGCCCGAGCTGCTCAAGACCCTCGACTTCAAGCCCTTCGCGAGCGGCAACGTCGGGCAGCCGGCTACCGGTCACGCCGCCCTCGTCGAGGACCTCGGCACCGCCGAAGAGGTGTGGACGATGGTGAAGAAGGCGACGCAGGACCTGTCAGCCGCGCGCGGCGCCGAGGTGCAGCGCATCCTCCGGGACAACAACCTGCAGGGGAAGGGCTGGGATCCCCCGACCAAGGCGAAGGGCGACTACGCCATCGACTACTCGCTGCGCTGAGCTTCAGCGACGCGAAGGCGCTGAGCCGACGAACGCGATGAAGGAGCACCGTGCGCGTCGGCTCGACGAACTCCGTGCGCTGGTCGAGCACGAGGGTGGGCGCCACGCGGCCTGAGGCTCCTCAGCGTCGCTGGGCGAACAGCCGGTCGAAAGAGGTCTCTCTTCAAGTGGGTCCGCGGTGAGCTAGCGTCTGCCGCCGATGACGCCCCTCAGCTGCCCCTCGTGCGGCGCCTCGTACCGCACGTCCGACATCGATCGAACGCTGGCCATCGCAAGCTGCCACGCGTGCGGCGCGGTGATGGATCTCAAGACGCGGACGCCCGCGGACGAGTCGAGGCTCGACGCACTCACCCGGCCGGCGCCTCCGCCAGCGCTGCCCCTGCCTGAGAAGTTCACGGTGGCCGAGACCCCGGGCCGACTGGAGGTGACCTGGCGGTGGTTCTCGGCCGTGCACGTCTTCCTCTTCTTCTTCGCGCTCTTCTGGAACGGCTTCCTCGTGCTGTGGTTCGGCATCGCGTTGGCGCAGGGCGAGCTGGTGATGGCGCTCTTCGGCTCGCTGCACGCGGCAGTCGGCATCGGGCTGGCGTACTCGGTGCTGACCGGCTTCGTGAACCGAACCCGCATCGCGCTCGAGCACGGCGTGCTGACGGTGAAGCACGGCCCGCTGCCATGGCCAGGGTCCGGTGAGTGGAAGCGCGAAGACCTCGCGCAGCTGTACGGCGAGCAGCACGTCTCTCGCGGGAAGAACGGCACGACGACCACCTGGTCCCTCAACGCCATGCTGCGCGACGGGCGTCGGGTGAAGCTGCTCAAGGGCCTCACCGAGCGCGCCCAGGCGCTCTGGCTCGAGCGCACCCTCGAGGGCCGGATGAGCATCGTCGACGCGCCGGTCGTGGGCGAGATGGAGAAGTGACCTCAGCCGACGAGGTCGGGACGCAGCGCGCGCAGGTGCTCGCGGAAGGCGGCGGCGGTCGTGAAGACCCGGCCATGCAGCCCCAGGGCGGTCGCGGCGTCGGCGTAGCGCGGCACGTCATCGAAGAACGCGGCGCGTGAAGCAGGCACGCGCGCGAGCTCGAGTGCCTTCCGGTAGACGGCCTCGTCGGGCTTCATCGCGCCCACCTCGCACGAGAGCACCAGCCCGTCGAAGCGCTCGAGCACCGGCAGCCTCGGGCGCAGGTACGCGACGTGCTGATCGTGGGTGTTCGACAGCAGCACGAGGCGAATCCGCCCGACGAGGCGCTCGACCTCCCGCACCATCTCGTCGTGCAGGGTGAAGTGACAGTTCCACAGGTTGAACCACTCAACCGGTCCGAGCTCAGCGCCCAGGCGCGCGACGAGCTCCCGGCGCAGGGCATCGCCGGGCAGCAGTCCGCGATTCACCCGCTCCCACAACCCACCGTCGAGGCGCGCGCGCACTGCCTCTCGAGTCGAGCCGAAGGCGCGGGCGAGCTCCGAGAACAGCTTCTCGTTGTCGTGGAACGCCAGCACGTTGCCGAGATCGAGGATGAGGGCGTCGATCATCACGGCCTCCCGAGCCGCCGGGCTCTTCCCAGCACGATGCCAGTCGGGGCGCGGGCGCGACGACCGGCCTTCACCGAGGGGCCCCGCCCGATGGGGTCCGGGCACTGGGCGAACAGACGACAGGACCCACACTCGCTTCCACCCCAGACGGCCTCGAAGAGCGCTGAGACGCGGTCGATGGTGTCGAAGTCTTCGGTGACGAGGCCCAGCTCGAAGTTCCGCGCGTGCGCGTGCTTCGCGCCCAGGCCCGCGCCCGTCAGGTTCGCGCTGCCCAGGTACAGCCAGGCGCCGTCGACGAGCACGGCCTTGAAGTGAACGCGCGGGCACAGCTTGAGCTCCATGCGCGCACCGCCGGCGCCGCCGGTGCGGATCAGCTTCTCGTGGCGATCGAACGCCGCACGAAACGGGCGGGAGGGCAGCTCGGCGTGCAGCACGCGCACCGAGACGCCCCGCTTCGTCAGCCGCGCGAACACGTCGGCGACCGGACGGAACCTGCCATCGACCTCGACGAGCATCGCCTTCACGTTGGCCGTCGCGATGAGGACGGACTCGCGCGCCAGCAGGAGCCGCTCGACGACGACGCGGCGGTAGAGCTCATCGCTGACGAGCAGCTCTGCGTCCAGGGGGCGCACAGGCCCACTCTCGCACGCCAGAGCGGCGCGCCAAGGGCCGGAGCAGGCCGACGTCCGCCGACAGGTCCGACCCGAGGCCCCCGGCGGCTCGAAGCGCTAAGGTGAGGTGATGCTCCGCCTCCCTGTTGCGGCCCTGGTGTCGCTGGTCGGCCCCCTCTGCGCGTGTCAGCCGCCCGACATGCCGACGCTCGAAGTCATCGCGAGCCCCCGCACCATCGACGGCCGCGGAGGAACCTCCACCATCTCCGTGAGCGCATCGCGGCGCGACCAGGTGGCTGGCAGTGGCACCGTGCGGCTGAGCTCGACCGCCGGGACCTTCAAGCCGCCGGTGACCCTCACGCTGGACGGTGAGGGGAAGGCGAGTGAGACGTTCACGTGCCTCACCGCCAACGACCCCGCTTGCGTGCCGCGCGTCACCATCACCGCTGAGTGGGTGCACAACGGCATGGCCTTCGCGGCCGAGACCCGTGTCACGGTGAGCGCTGCAGGCGGTGGTGCGGCAGGCGGCGGTGCGGCAGGCGGTGGTGCGGCAGGCGGCGGTGCGGCAGGCGGTGGTGCGGCAGGCGGCGGTGCGGCAGGCGGCGGTGCGGCAGGCGGTGGTGCGGCAGGCGGCGGCTCGGCAGGCGGCGGTGCGGCAGGCGGCGGTTCGGCAGGCGGCGGTTCGGCAGGCGGCGGTTCGGCTGGCGGCGGTTCGGCAGGCGGCGGTGCGGCAGGCGGCGGTTCGGCAGGCGGTTCGGCAGGCGGCGGCTCTGCCGGAGGGACCACTGATGCCGGCAGCAACCTGCGCTTCAGCGCCCCTGTGATCGACCCGTCCCACGTCATTCTGTTCGGGACCCTCACGCGGAACACCTGCGAGGGCGCGTTCGCACAGGTGGACGCAGGCACCACGAGGCCGTTCGTGGGGGTGCCCTGTGCGCTCGAGCCGCAGCACGCGTCGCTCCGACCTGATGGTGGCTTCGTGTATCTCCACCCGACCACGAGCCGGGTGCTGCACGCGGTCCCTGATGCGCTCGGGTTTCACTCGAACGGGTGGCTCTACCCGACGAACGTCGAGGGCAATGACATCGACCTCACTCCGGCCTGCACCGGGAACCCGACGCGCTTCCTGCTTCGCCCGAATGGAGCGGTGGTCGCGCAATGCTCGAATGGCACCTGGATGGAAGGGGCAGCGACGCTCACGCACCTCGGCATGGAGAACATCATCGCCCTGGGCCGCGATGGGACAGCGATGGTGAATCGCTCAGGGAACGTGTTTCTCATCTCGAACACGGGCACGCAGACCCCCGTCGCGACCCCCTTCGTACCCGCCTCGAAGCTGACGCGCGCGAACGCCGCAGGCTTCCTCTCGGTAGCGACGATGCCAACCTGCTCGCTGTACCAGATCGCCAATGACGGCACTGTCACCAAGGTCGGTGACTACTCGACCGTCTCGGGCATCGGCAGCATCGCTCCAGCGTGCAACGGCCGCATCGACGCGACCGGCACCTTGTTCTTTGGAGTCACGACCATCGGCGGTACTGGTGTCGTTCAACGGCCGCTTGGCGCCGGTCCGTTCACCTGGGTCGCCCTGCCGAACATGAGCAGCACCGTCTGGGATTTCGGGCCGCGCTACAACTTCATTCTCACCGACGGCAATCACCTCGTCACCTCGCCCTGAGCCACGCACAATCGGCCGCAGCCGGAGCGCCGACGGGCTACGGTGAGCGAATGCGCTACTCCCGTGAGCCCGTCAAAGCCCCCCGCGTCGCCGGCGTCGCCCTGCGCGCGTTCGTCAACGCGCTCGAGAGCACGGTCGGCTCGGTCATCCTGAACAAGCTCGTCACCGACTCGGGCATCGCGCGCTTCCGCGAGACGAGCGCAGGGCACGCGTCGCCGATTCAGGTGCCGCTGCCGCTGGGCCCCGAGCCCACGGGCGTCACCGAGCCCAGGGCGCTGGCGCTCACCGCGCTCACCTCGCCGACCGTCGTTCCCGGGGTGAAGCTCGAGACGGCCGCGGCGTTCCGCGAGGCCTACCAGGCGGGCGCGACGGACCCGACGCGCGTCATCCGCAAGCTCGAAGACGCCATCTTCAGGCTCGAGGGCGGCGACCAGCCGATGAACTTCTTCATCTCGCGCAAGGAGGCGCTGGTGCTCGCGGACGCCGAGAAGTCGACGGCGCGGTGGCGGGCGGGCGCTCCCTTGTCGGCGCTCGACGGGGTGCCGGTGGTGCTGAAGGACGAGGTGGACCTCGAGGGCTTCGTCACCACGCTGGGCACGAAGTTCCGCACCGACGTCGCGACGAAAGACTCGACGGTGGCCGAGCGCCTCAAGGCAGCGGGCGCCATCATCCTCGGCAAAGCGAACATGAACGAGATCGGCATCAACCCGATCGGCCTCAACCCGCACCACGGGCCGGCGCGAAACCCCTTCGACCGCACCCGCATCACGGGCGGCTCGTCTTCCGCTTCCGCCGCCGTCGTGGCCGCGGGCCTGTGTCCCATCTCCATCGGCGCCGACGGTGGCGGCTCCATCAGGATTCCCGCCGCGCTCTGCGGCGTCGTGGGCCTCAAGGCGACCTTCGGGCGCATCAGCGAAGCCGGCGTGCCACCGCTCTGCTGGAACCCCGGGCACGTGGGACCGCTCGGGCTGACGGTGGCCGACGTCGCCGCCGCCTACGCGCTCATCGCCGGCCCGGACGAACGAGACCCCGTGTCGATGCGTCAGCCGCCGCTCCACCTGACGGACTTCGAGAGGCGCTCACTCGAGGGGGTGCGCGTCGGCGTCTGCCAGCCCTACTTCGAAGACGCCGAGCCGGACGTGGTGGCCCGGTGCCGCGAGGCGCTCAAGGTGCTGACCGACGCGGGCGCGAAGGTGGTGGAGCTGCCGCCGCCCGACCTGAACCTCATCCTCTGGAGCCACTCCATCATCATCCTCTCGGAGATGCGGGAGGCGATGCACGACGAGGTGTTGAAGGACTCGACGCGGTTCGCCCTCGACTCGCGCACCAACCTGGCCATCGGCGGGCACTTCACGTCACGCGACTACGTGCACGCGATGCGGCACCGTCACAAGCTGACGCGCGAGTGGCTCGAGCTGATGCGCACGTGCGACGTCGTCGCGACGCCGACGACCGCCTGCACGGCGCCGCTCATCCCCGAGGCGACGCTGCCCGACGGTGAGTCGAACCTGCCGGTGGTGGACCAGTTGATGCGCTTCATCCGCGTGGGCAACCTCACCGGCTTCCCCGCCCTCTCGCTGCCGGTGGGCCTCGACGCGCTGGGGCTGCCGGTGGGCCTGCAGCTGATGGCGCGGCCGTACCAGGAGCACCTGCTGCTGCGCCTGGGCCGCGTCATCGAGAGCACCGTGCCGCGCAGCCGGCCACGGGTGCACGTCACCGCGCTCTCGTGACGCCCTGCATGGGAGACGCCGCAAGGAGTCGGTGCCATCGCGAGCCACTTGGCTATCGTCGCTCGCCATGGCCTCGACCCAATGCCCCAACTGCGGCGCTCCGCTGACCCAGAACCCGGCGCTCTACGGCCCGGGGCTGCCGGGCCTCGCCTGCGGTGCGTGTCAGACGACGTTCGCTGATGGCGCCGTCACCCAGAAGGTGTTCGAGGCCGCGGGGATTCCGCTCGGCGACGTGAAGCAGGCCATCGAGAAGGCGGCGCAGCGGCCGAACCAGAACCCGCGCAGCTGCCCCACCTGCAGCAAGAAGCTGGCGAAGTTCGTCTTGAAGGGCATCGAGCTGGACCTCTGCGTCGAGTGCGGCACCACCGCGTTCGACCCGGGCGAGCTGTGGCGGCTCACCGGCGGCAAGCTGGGCAAGGCGCCCGCCAACATGCCGAAGCAGGGCGTCTTCGAGATGCTGTGGGACTGCGAGCACTGCGACACGAAGAACCTGCTCGGCAAGACGAACCGCTACTGCCCGGTGTGCGGCGGCCCGCAGGACCCGAAGCGCCGCCGCTTCCCGGAGCCCGGTCAGGAGACCGCCGCGAACACCGAGTTCGACGGCGCTGACAAGGCCTGCCCGGCGTGCTCGACGCCGAACGGCGCGAAGGCGGTGCACTGCCGGCACTGCGGCAGCCCCATGGACGGCGCAGGCCAGGTGAAGCGCCTCGCGGACCAGGTGGACGGGCGCAGCGTCGAGGAGGCTCCGAAGCAGGCGGCGCCCCCTCCCCCGGCGAAGAAGAAGCTGTGGCCGTACGTCGCCGGCGCGGTCGCAGTGATGATGTGCGGCTTCTGCGGCGTGATGGCGATGTGGAAGAAGCCGTCGAAGGCCACCGTCGCCGCGCACACCTGGGAGCGCGTCATCGACGTCGAGAAGTACGGCCCCGTCTCGGAGTCGGCGTGGTGCGACTCGATGCCGAGCGGCGCCTACGACGTCTCGAAGAGCCGCAAGCAGCGCTCCACCAACAAGGTGCCCGACGGAGAGACGTGCAGCACCCGCAACGTGGACCGCGGCGACGGCACCTTCGAGCGCAAACAGGAGTGCAAGCCGAAGTACAAGGAGGAGCCGGTGTACGACGACCACTGCGCCTTCAAGGTGGACAAGTGGGCGAAGTCGCGCAGCGTCACCGCGAAGGGCTCCCGGCGGGAAGCGCCCACGTGGCCGTCGCTCGCGGGCCTGCGGGGCGGCGTGGGCGTGGGCGCCGAGCGCGAGGGCGCGCACCACGAGACGTACACGGTGAAGTTCACCGGCCCGAAGGGCGAGGACTGGAGCTGCGCCTACGGCGAGGGCCAGTGGCAGTCGCTGCAGGAGGGCACCACCCACGACGTGCAGGTGCGCGTCATCGGAGGCGGGCTCGACTGCGGCAGCGTCTTCTCGGGGAAGTGAAGCGAAGGGGTCGAGGTGTCGAGGGCTCGTCTCACGGGACGCCGGTGATGAGCGCGAGGCCGGTCGGCGCGCCCGGCGCGTCGCTCAGCGCCGCGCGCACGAGCTGCTCGAGCGCCGGCTGCGAGCGCTTCGTCTTCCAGTGGCCCTCGAGCGCCTCGTACAGTCGTGACGCCTTGCCGCCCGGCCAGACCTCGGCGAGCTGCGAGGCCGTCTGCGGCTGGCCGTCGTACGCCAGCGTGCCCGGGAAGAAGAGCCGGTGGAAGTCGTGCACCGTCGCCTCGCCGCCCTCGTCGAACGCCTGGTGGCCGTCGCCCTTCACGCCACGCGGGCCCACCTGCACGGGCTGCTTCCAGGCCTGACGGAACCACTTCACGCGCTGGTAGCGATCGGACAGGTGGGCGACGAGCAACGGCACCGCCGCCGCGCCGTCGAGCGTCGCGAGGGCCTGGCGCCCGGCTGCCCGCGGGTTGTCGTTGTCGCCGTGGTCCTTCCGGTCGAGCACCGCCAGCACCGCGTCGCACACCCCCCGCCACGCCGCGTCCCCCATCGGCGCGCCCAGCCACACCAGCGCGTGCCGCTCGTCGTGGAGCGGCAGCAGCGCGACCCGCTCGTGCTCCTGTCTGAGGAGCGCCACCTCGTACCGCCGCGTCCTGAGCGTCTCGACGCGGCCCGGTGGGAGCGCGGTCGCGACATCGGGCAGGAGAGCCCGCACGGCGACCAGCTTCACGTCGCCGGTCGGCGCGGGGCGCGACCAGGTGTTCTTCTGGAAGTCTTCCCAGAAGGCGTTCTTCGCCAGGGTGACGATGCGCAGGGGCGCTTCGCCGAGCTGCGCGTTCGCGACGTCGAGCAGCGCCCGCAGCCCGTTGCCGTACCCGCCCTTCGCGCCGCGCCCGAGAAAGCCCGGGCTGGGGAACAGCAGCAGGTCATTCGCCGCGAGGTGAAGGACGCGCCCGTTCTCGAAGTGGTCGCCCCGCTCGCGCAACGACTTGCGCTCGAGCGCCTGGCCGTGGCCCGACGGCACGATGGTGCGCGCCTCCTCGCTCGAGGCCCAGGCGAACGCTTCACGGGCTCCGGCTGCGTAGGGCGTCACCGTCATGCGGTGTGGGTCGAAGAGTGCGATGGCCACCTCGAGGCGGTTCGAGAACGCCCCGCGGCAGAGCGCGTCGAGCGCGAGGTTGGCGGCCAGGCCCGGGTCCGCGTCGGCAGCGAGCGAGTCGGAGAGGGCCTGGAGCGCGGCCTCGAGCGGCGTCGCGACCGGCACGCCCGCGGTGTCCACCGCGCGCAGCGAGACGAAGGCGAACCGCGCCTCGGGCAGCTCGAAGCCGGCGAACACCTCGGGCACGGCGCCGGGAATCGGCTGCTCGATGAGGGACAGCTCGAAGCGCCTCACGGCCCAGTTGCGCAGCGTCGCGTCGGGCTCAGGGAAGGGCGGCGCCTTCGCCTGCGCGGCCGCCGGCCGTTGGGTCGCGTGGTGCGTCGACACGGCCTGGGCGTGCACCACCAGCGTCGTCTGACAGAAGGTGCAGGTGACACGCTCGGCGCCGACGGGCACCTCGATGGGCGCACCGCACGACGGACAATGAGGAGCCTGCAGGTGCACGCCCGAACCCTGCCACGCTCAGAGCGAGCGGCCCAGCTTCTCGGCCTCGGCGATGGCCGTCTCGAGCCCGCGCGCGGCGGCCTCGGGGCCACCAGCCACCATCGGCTCGGCCGCGACGGCGTGAATCGGGTCGAGGCCCATGAAGCCGAGGATCATCCTGAGGTACGGCAGGTGGTAGTCGTAGGACGCGAAGGGCGAGCCGGGACGGTAGTCGCCGTCGCGCGAGGTGAGCACGACCGCGCTGCGCCCTTTGAGGAGCCCCTGGTAGCCGCCGTTGACGTACTCGAAGGTGAGGCGCCCCTGGACGACGGCGTCGAGCCACCGCTTGAGGAACCAGGGGATGCCGAAGTTCCACATCGGCGCCGACACGACGACGAGGTTCGCCGCGTGCAGCTCGTCGGTGAGCGCGGTGAGGGCGTTCCACCGGCGGGCGCCGACCTCGTCGAGCTTACCCTCGCCGTACATCACCTCGAACTTGGCCTCGACGTCCCACTCATCGAACGCGGGCAGTGAGTCGTGGTGGTGCGCGAGGTCCTTCGCGATGATGTGCGCGTCGGGCCGGCTGGCCTTGAGCCCGCGGAAGAACGCGTCGTGGACCTTGCGGGTGCGCGAGCGCTCGCCGCGCGGCATGGCCTGGACATCCAGAACGGTGAACGGCATGAGAGTTTCCTTCTCGTGGTTCAGCGTTGCGTGAGATGAAACGAGACGACGGCGGTGCCCGAATCGTCCCTCACTGCGAAGCCCTGTGCGACGTCGTTGATCGCCGTGACGAAGGGAGACGACTCGACGGTCTTCACCTCGAAGCCGGGAATCGACAGCCGGAACTCGAAGCGCACGCCTCGCGGCTCGACCGCGGCGGTGAGCGAGCCCGACCCGCTGGCCTGCACCCACCGGGCGACGCCGCAGAGCACCGCTTGCAGCCTCGAGAGATCGGCCCAGTCGTAGCCGAGCCAGGTCGCCAGGTACTTGATGCCCGAGCGGAGGTTCACCAGGGACGTCGGCGTCATGAGCTCCCACTCGAAGACGCCGGTGGGCTCGGCACCGAGGGCGCTCAGCAGCTCACGCTCGAGGCGCGGGCCGTGGGCAACCGACAAGCCGCGGAGGTTGCGCACGAGCTGATCGACGAGCGCCGCACGACGCTGCAGGTCGAGCTGCTGCAGCTCACTGGCCACGTCAGCGCCGAGCCCGTCGAAGACCTGCTTCAACTCGATGGCACAGTGACGTGAGACGACGGGACGCGCGAGCTCGGCGAAACTGCTCATGGCGAAACTGTGATGGGCGGAGGCCGGGTTCGCAAGCATCCATCCTCGTCGGCAACTTCTGGCGCCGCGAAGAGTGACTACCCCCACATGCACTGTTGTGCGGTGTCAGGCGGACCAGACCGTGGCAGGGTGCGCGCTCACCCCCGGAGGAGTCACGCCATGGTCGCCCTCATCACCGGAGCCTCGTCAGGCCTCGGCGAGCAGTTCGCCCACCGCTTCGCGAGAGACGGCCACGACGTCATCCTGGTCGCGCGCAACGAGGCACGCCTCAACGCGCTGGCCGAGCGACTGCGGACCAACGCCGTGCGCACCTTCGTGATGCCGTTCGACCTCGCCGACCCGAAGACGCCGCAGCGCCTCTTCGACGCGGTGAAGGAGAAAGGCCTCGAGGTGGATTTCCTGGTGAACAACGCCGGCTTCGGCACCAACGGGCCGTTCCTCGACCTCGACCTCGCGCGCGAGCTCGAGATGGTGCAGGTGAACTGCGCGGCGCTGCTCGAGCTCTGTCACCGCTTCGTGGGGCCGATGCGGGCGCGGGGCCGGGGGCGGGTGCTGAACATCGCGTCCACCGCGGGCTTTCAGCCGGGGCCCTTCATGGCGACGTACTACGCGTCCAAGGCCTTCGTGGTGAGCTTCAGCGAAGCGCTCGCGGACGAGCTGAAGGGCACCGGGGTCACCGTCACCGTGAGCTGCCCCGGCGCGACCGCCACCGGGTTCGCGAAGACGTCGGGAAACGACAAGTCGCGGCTCTTCCAGCGGCCAGGCGTCGCGAAGGCCGAGGACGTCGTGCACGCCGCGTACGAGGCGATGATGCAGGGCGAGACGACCGTGGTGCACGGGCTGATGAACTACCTCGCCTACCAGTCGCTGCGGCTGGCCCCTCGCACGGTGGCGCGGTCCATCGCGGCGACGCTCAACAAGCCCCCCGGCAGCTGATCAGTCGATCGGGAACACCCAGCCGACGAGCAGCGTGGCGCCATAGCGCGGCGCTCCGACGAGTCCGTACTCGCCCGCGAGCCCGACCGACAGGTACCGGTCGATACGAACCCGCGCGCCGGCCCGCACCGAGAACCCGAAGCCGGACGACTTGTACGTGCCCGGCAGTCCATCGACGCTGACCTCGGCCGTCGCGAGCTGCACGTCGCCCAGCACGTCGGCGAACGGCGTGACGCGACCGAGCGTGTACTCGCCGCCCAGGCCGAAGCGGATCACCCACAGCGAGAGCGACCTGGGGCTGACCTGAAGCGGGGCACCCACCAGCGGGCTGCCGGTCGCCTCCACGGAGCCATCGAGCGCGCCCTGCCGGAACTGGGCGAAGGGCTTCTGCAGGCCGAGCGTGAAGCGCACGTGGCTCTGGATGGCGCGCGCCTCCCAGGCGGGCCCCGCGGTGATGAGCGCGCGCTGGTTCGGCCCTCCGAAAGGCGCGCCCAGACCCGTCGCGCCCGCGACGCCCGCCGCCTCGCCGGACTGGAAGACGAGGGGCATCGAAGAGGGATCGACCACGCCTCCCATGAAGCCCATCGTGAGCTCGTACGCGAAGGTCGGCTCGGGCTCCCGCGCGGGCTTCGTCACCTTCGCGTCACGAACCTCGTCGTCCTGCCAGCGCTCCTCGGCGCGCGCCGACGCCGACAGGAGCACCACGCCGCACAGCACCACCACTCGTTGGATGTGCATGGCTGCGAACCAGAGCAATCTCGCGGCCGCGGCCAACTCCGCGAGGGCTGGGCAGCGTGACCGACCCATGACGCGGGCAGGCCGGCGACCCCGACACCGCTGCCTGCCTCCCCGGCGACGCACTGCGAAGCGCGCGACGCACCTGAAACACCGCGCCGGGGAGAGCGTAGGGTGAGGCATGTTCACGGACTTCGCGAACGTCTGGTCTCCCGTCACCCTGGCGAAGCGGCTCGGGAAGACGCCGCTGCCGGTGCGGTTCGCTGGAGAGAACCTGGTCTTCTTCCGCGACCAGCAAGGGGTGGCCCACGCCCTGCTCGACCGCTGCCCGCACCGCGGCGTGAAGCTGTCGCTGGGCAAGGTCACCGACGACGGCTGCCTGCGCTGCCCCTTCCACGCGTGGGAGTTCGACGGCCAGGGCCGGGCCACCCACATTCCCCTCAACCCCGACGCGAAGAAGGAGCGCCTGGGCGCGACGGCGGTGCCCACGCGGGAGCTCGGCGGCCTGCTGTGGGTCTACACGGCTCCCGGCGTCGAGGCGCCGGTCGAGCCCATCGTGCCCGAGGCGCTGACGCAGCCTGGCCTCTCGCGCACCTTCCTCGAGGTCGACTGGAACGCCGACTGGACGCGGGCGATGGAGAACATGCTCGACTCGCCGCACGTCCCCTTCCTGCACGCCGCCACCATCGGCCGCTTCGTGAAGCCGCTCCTCAAGCGCGACTCCTCGATGCACATCGAGTGGGAAGACACGCCGTACGGTGGCCGCACGACCTCGTCCATCGACGGCAACCCCGATGGCGGCGCCGGGCTGCAGTTCTACGCCCCGAACACCATGGTGCTGACCATCCCCGTGCCGAACGAGGTCTTCCGCATGCACTCCATCTGCGTGCCCATCGAGACCGGGAGGGTGCGCATGATCATCATCGGCGCGCGCTCGTTCGCCCGCCTCCCGCTGCTCAACCCGTTCTTCAACCGCTCGAACGCGAAGATCGCCGCCGAAGACCGCGCCGTCGTCGAGTCGTCGTGGCCCGTCGTCGTTCCGCCGGCGAACGAGGAGCGCTCGGTGCGCACCGACAAGGCGACGCTGCGCTTCCGCAAGTACTACTTCGAGAAGCTCAAGGGCACGTCCGCCGAACCGCGGCCGCCCTCGGGGCTCCGGCTCGTGCAGTCGAGCTGACCCGGGCGCCAGAGCGGTGCAAGCTCACCATCCGTGCTCGGCGCCGCGCTCCTGTCGACGTTCCACCTGCTCGCCCTCGCCGTCGGCCTGCCCGGCGTGGTGATGCGCGGGCGCGCGCTGAGGCGGCTCGCGACCGACCCCTCTGCCGTCGACGACGTCCTCTTCGCGGACAACCTGTGGGGCCTCGCGGCGCTGGCGTGGATCGGCACCGGCCTCGCGCGCATGTTGGGCGACTTCGAGAAGGGCCCGGGCTTCTACCTCAGCAGCGACTCGTTCCTGGTGAAGCTGGGGCTGCTGGGCGTCGCGATGACGCTCGAGCTGTGGCCGATGGTCACCTTCATCCGCTGGCGGGTGAAGAAGGCGAAGGGCCAGCCGCTCGACACCTCGAAGGCGCGGGCGCTCGCCACCGTGAACTCGGTCGAGGTCGGGCTCACGGTGGCCATCCCCTTCGTCGCGTCGATGATGGCGCGGGGCATCGGCTTCACCTGGTTCGCCTGACGCCGCCCTCGCCGACGATGCGCACGCCGTGGATCTGGTTGCTCCGCGTGCCCAGCACGAGCAGGTCGTCGAACACCGCAGGGCTCGCCTCGATGTCGCCCGACAACTTCACGGTGGCCACCTCACGGCCGGTGCGCGCGTGCAGGAGCCGCAGCAGCCCGCCGATGCCGCCCTGCAGGAGATAGCTCTCGCCGTCCTCGTCCTTCACGAGCGTGGGCGTCGACCAGGCGTACTGCGGCAGCTCGAACCGCCACACCTCCTGGCCGGTGGCCTTGTCGAGCGCGAGCACGAGGCCGTCCTCGGGGCCGGGGCACCGCGCGATGGTGAAGAAGACGAGGTCGGCGACATCGCCCGAGCCGATGGCCGGCGTCGCGAAGAGGCCCGCGTCGATCTTCTTCGGTGACAGCGCCCCGCGGCACTCGAACGAGTTGGTCCACTCCACCGCGCCGGTGAGCGCGTCGAGGCGCCGCAGGTGCGAGAAGCCCCTGGGGCCCGTCTTGTCCACCTCGCAGCCGGTGAAGAGGGCCGGCCGCTCGAGCGAGGTGTCGAGCGCGAGGCTGGCGTCGGTGTCGTCGCCCGCCGCGAAGGCCCACAGCGGCGAGAACGTGCGCAGGTCGACAGCCTGGAGCGTGCCGCCGTTGTCGGCGAAGAAGGCGAGCCACCCGAGCGCCGACATCGAGTTCTCGACGCCGAAGTGCTGGCTCGACTCCTCCTTGTACCGGTAGCGCACGACCTCGGGCGCCACCTTCAGGGTGAGCGCGATGGGGTCGAAGTCGGTGTGCAGCTTGAGCAGGTAGATGAGGCCGTTCTCGCCGCCGACGACGTAGGTGTCGGTCGCGCGGTTGAGCAGGCCGGACGAGTCGAAGGCGCCCCACTCGCGGCGCGGCGCCTCCTTGTCGGCGCCGGGCAGGAAGAAGACCTCGCGGTGGCCGATGAGCTCGTAGACGCGCAGGCCGATGGGCACGCTCTCGGGAATGCCCTGGCCCACGAAGAGCAGCGGGTAGCCGCGCGGGTCGAGCGACACGCTGCCCTTGATGGGGTTGCCGGTGACGATGGCCGGGCGCGTGGGCTTGCCGGTGGCGAGGTCGAGGAAGTGAACGCGGCCGTCGAGGCTGCCCTGAATGACCTCGACGAAGCCGGCCTGGCGGGTGCGCGCCTTGAGCTTCGGCATCGAGTGCCGCACGACGTCGGGCCAGCGCACGATGGCTGGCTGGCCCGTCCAGCCCGAGCCGCCGAACCAGGGCGCGCGGCTCTGGCCGGTCTGGTGCGTCCACACGAGCTCGAGCGCCACCGGCTTTCTGGGCACCCGGCCGAACGCGCCGCCGCTCCGGGACGGGCCACCGCGGAAGGTGAAGACGCCGTCGACGGTCGAGTACGTCTCGGGGAACACCTGTCGGTCGCCCTCGGGCACGCCCGCGTCACGCAGGAGCGCGCGCTTGAGCGTGGTGAGTGACTCGGGCTGCGCCTCGGCGTCGAACCAGCTGGGGCGGGACGGGGCGGGGGGCGCGGGCGGTGGCGCCTCGACCTTCGGCGGAGGCGGAGGCGGGACGACGCTCTTCGGGCTCGCGCAGGCGACGACGACGAGGAGTGGCGACCAACGCACCGGAAGAGCAGCTTAGCCCTCGCCCAGCCTGATGACACCGGACGCCGGGAGCCGTGCCCTTCGGGGACAACGCGGTGTTCGACCGGCCAGCGGTCTGGGGCAGCCTCACGGCCGGCCCAGACGAACACTCCGGGCCGCGAACGAAGGCGTGGGCACAGCAGACACGAGTGGGCGGATCATCGGCGTCGCCGCAGGCAGGTGAGCGCGAAGACGAGCCAGAGCCCTCCATCGCCCGACACCGACGAGCAGCCGGTGTTCGCCGCGACGCCGCCGGGCCGCCCGCCTGCGGTGCCGCCTGAACCACCCGTGCCCGATGAGCCGCCGCCCGTCGCAGGTGCGCCCCCGCCCGTGCCTGACATTCCACCGCCGGGGCCGCTCAACCCTCCGCCGGTGCCTGAGGTTCCGCCGCCGGTCCCCGACACGCCGCCGCCGGTCCCCGACATGCCGCCGCCGGTCCCCGACATGCCGCCGCCGGTCCCCGAGGTTCCGCCACCGGTGCCCGAGGTTCCTCCACCCGTGCCCGACGCTCCTCCGCCCGTACCGGACATGCCGCCGCCGGTGCCACTCATGCCGCCAGCCGCGCCTCCACCGGTGCCCGACGTGCCGCCGCCGGTCCCGCTCATGCCGCCGCCGGTCCCGCTCATGCCGCCGCCGGTCCCGCTCATCCCGCCGCCGGTCCCGCTCATCCCGCCAGCCGCGCCTCCGCCGGTACCCGCCGAGCCTCCGCCGGTTCCTCCGCTCGGTGACGTGCCGTAGCGCCACGCGCGCGTGATGGCGACCTCGTCGAGCTCTCCGTCGAACGCGCCGTCTCCATTCGGGCACGCCGCGCGGGCTCCGGGCGCACCGATGCTCAGTACGTCGTTCGTCCCTGCGAGCGTCGCGGGGGCGCGCACGACGCGGTTCGTCTCCACGCCGTTCACCAGGAACACCATCGTCCCGCTGGCGGCGTCGTACTGGAAGGCGACGTGCGTCCACTGGCCGAGGGGAGCGGCCGCCATCGAGCGGATGTCGTACTGCACGCCTCCAGCGACCCGCACGCGCGCCTGGAATGAGCGGTCCTCCTCGAGCACGAGGCTGTACGCGCCGTTGATGTTCGGCTTGCCCAGCAGCATCCGGTAGTTGTTGTTCGCGTCGCAGTTCGGCTCCGTGCGCGGCTTGAGCGACAGCTCGACGGTGATGGCGTTGACGGGCAGCAGGCTCGTCGCGTGCGGCACCTCGACCCGCCCCGACAGGCCGTCGAACGAGATCGCCTTGCCGACCCGCCCGTTGTTCCGCGCAGGGTACGACGCGCCGCCGCGCAGCGTGCCAGTGTTCGAGTAGCCCGAGCTGTCGGCCGTGCGCGCGCGGTCGTAGGTGCCCTGCGCGGTGACGAACTCGTTGAAGTGCCACATGCCCGCGTAGCGGCCGTCGAGCGAGTCGTCGAAGACCACCTCGCCGTAGTTCGACGTGTTGCTGCCGAAGAAGGGCCACACGTCGATGCCCCGCGTGAGCGGGAGCGGCAGCGCGTTCATCGGCCCCGGCGACGAGAAGAACAACCGCACCGTGTCGTCCGTCGCGGGGTTCAGCGCGCCGTCGACGTGGGCGACCTGCCAGTTCGTCGGGTAGCCGATGAACGAGAGCGCGTTGCGTCGCGGGCCGCAGCCCGGCGGATCTTCGTTCGGCGGGTTCACCCGGCACGGCATGTTCACCGCGGTGAAGTTGACCGCCTCGCCGTCAGGGAAGATCCACGGGTAGCCGCCGTAGACGAGCTGCGTCGAGGTGAACGCGACGCCCGCCGGATCGCGCAGCGGGCGCTCGGCGATGCGGTAGCGGCCCTGCACCAGCGGGTCGGTGTTCATCGCGGCGATGGTCTTCGGCGCCGTCCACCCCGACAGCCCACAGGCCGTCTGGTTCACCGAGTAGACGATGGTGTCGATGGCGCCGGAGTTGTTCGGGTGGCCCTGCCAGACCAGCAGCTTCCCGTCGCGGGTGACGGAGGGTTCGATGCCCCGCAGCGTGGGCTGCAGCGGCGTCAGGGTCGAGTCAGTCCACGAGAAGCTCGAGACGGTGGCCTGCGCGGTGTTCGGGTTCGACACCACCACCTTCAGGCGCCGACGGCGCAGCACGTTGTTGGGGGCGGGCGTCTCGGCGTTCGAGTCGATGACGACGAAGTCGTAGCAGCGGTGGCTCCCGCCGGACGCGGGCGCACCCGAGGCGTTGCACGCGACCGGCTGCGCGGTCTCTTCACACATCGCGAGCGCGTTCTCGGCGCTCATCGCCGGCTGAATGAGCACGCCGGGCGAGAAGGCGTTCGAGAACGAAGGCGGTTGTCCGGCGGGCGTGCTCACCGCCTGGGGACGCAGCACCCGCGCTTCCCAGCCCGGGCCGGTGCGCACGATGAAGAGCCTGCCGTCGAACGAGACGTTGTGGCCGTTGCCGCCAAAGGGCGTCGACACCACGTTGGTGCTCGTCGCGGCGAGGGTGACGCTGGTGAGGAGAAGCGCGGGGGTGATCATCGACTGCCTCCAGGACCGCCCTCGTACAGGGTCTCGTGCGCCGTCCGCAATTCCAACTCGGGTCCTCGGGTGTGCACGCGAGGTGGCACCACTCTGCGGGGGTCTTGCCTGCATTCGTCCGACGCGCCATCACGGGGCCATGCGCTCGTCGTTGCTGCTGCTCCTCGTCCTCGCCGCCGCCTGTGGGCCCCCGATGCCTGCTGCAGACGCCGGGAGCCCGGCAACGGACGCGGGGCTCGACCTGGTTGACGCTGGGAGCCCGGCGGACGCAGGAGCGGTGGACGCGGGCCCAGCGAGCGACGGTGGGCCGTTCATTCCAGTCGTCATTCAAGCGAGCCTCTTCTGGAGCGACGCCGGCGTCGTCGATGACCCGCAGGTGGTGAGCTTCTCGAAGCTGATGCGGCTCGCCTCACACGACGACCACGGAGGGCGCCTGCTGTCCGAGTGGTTCCATCGCTTCGCGACGACGCCTCACAGCGAGCGGGCGCTGCCCGCCCAGTTCATCGACGAGGTCGCGCGCGTGCAGGGCGCCGACCCGTCACGCTGGGACCTGTCACGGCTGCCCTTCGTCATCACCGGGCTTCACAACCGCGTCGATCTCGCGGCGCTCGAGCCAGGCGGCCACTGCGGCGAGTTCCGCGTCTCGGCGGCCAGCACGGACCCGACGCTGCAGCCGTTCCACATGCTCTTCCTGTTCCGCCAGCCGCTCGAGGCCGACGACACGGTGAACGGCCGCGTCACCTGCGAAGGCACCGCGCGGCGCTGGGCGCAGCTCTCGACGCTCACCGGCCCGGCGCTCGACGCCGCGCTCAAGGCCACGTTCGCGCGGCGGCTCACCCGCGAGCACTTCCTGCTCATCGAGACCGTGGAGCAATCGCTGTCACCGTGGGAGTGGCGGCAGTGGGTGAAGGCGCCGTCGAGCTCGGGCCTGCCCTTCGTGCTCGAGAACCCGCCGCTCTTCCAGCAGCTCGACCTCGAGCGTCTGAATCAGCCGGGAGCGCTGCGCTCCTCGTTCCTGGCGTGGCTCGAGACGAACGCCGACGCTGCCGTCACCCGCCGCGCGCCGATTCCCGAGGCCTTCCGCCCGCCGTCCGTGCGCGCGGTCGCGGGGGTGCCGCGGCAGCCGCTATCGCTCGCGGGACTCGACGCGCAGGTGCTGGCGCGCCACCCCACCTTGCGGCAGCAGCTCGAGCTCGTCGGGTGCGCGGCCTGTCACACCGCCGACGCCGACTTCGTGCAGACGCGGGCCGACCGCTCCATCAGTCCCTTCTACGCGAAGGAGCTCGACGCGCGTGCGCGCCACCTCGAGCGTCTCTCGAGAGGGGAAGCGCCAACCGCGCCCTTCGGTCCTCTCCAGGCGATGCCCGCGCTGCCGCCCTGAGCTGAATCCTCTTTCGCTCGTCAGCACTCTCACTCGCGAGTTCCTGACGGCGTGTCAGGTCGAGCTGACAGTGCGCGCTGGCGTACAGCGACGCACGCGATCGAAGTGCAGGCGCTTTTTGCGCAGACGCAACGATTGCATTGGGAGTGCGCTTTTCCGCTGCCCCTGACCGGGGACTCCGGTTTGCACCGGCTCAGCCGCGATGACCCGCTTCGCGTTGCTGTGCGCGCTGACGCTTGTAGTCGCGTGTAAACCCCCTCCGTACGAATACCCCGACGCCGCGGTTCCGGGAACACCGCTCACACTCGACTCGGTCGCACCCAACGAGGGTCGCGCGAACGAGGACACCGAGCTGACGCTGCTGGGCAACGGCTTCCAGGACGGTCTGGTGGTGCTGGTCGGCAGCCGCGTGGTGACGAGCGTGGCCATCCGCAATCAGGCCGTAGTGACCGGCATCCTGCAGAAGGGCAGCCGCCCGGGGACCTATGACGTGACGGTGGTGAGCGCGAAAGGCGAGCGCGTGAGCCTGTCCCAGGCCTTCACCGTCGTGCCAGCAGCAACGGGCGGCGGCACGGCAGGCGGTGGCACGGCAGGCGGTGGCACGGCAGGCGGTGGCACGGCAGCCGGCACGGCGGCCGGCGGCACGGCAGGTGGTGGGGCGGCAGGGGCGGCAGGTGGTGGGGCGGCAGGTGGTGGGGCGGCAGGTGGTGGGGCGGCAGGTGGCGGCACGTCAGGTGGCGGCACGTCAGGTGGTGGGGCGACAGGTGGCGGCACGGCGGGCGGCACGAGTGGTGGCGGACTGGCGGGGGGAATGGCTGGGGGCGCTCCGGCAACGGTGACGTTCGCGCTCGGCGTCGTGAACAACATGTTCGCGCCCCCGCAGACCGCACAGCGCCTCAACCTGCTCTTCCGGCCCGGCACCGCGTCTCCGATGACGGTGGTCTCTCAGCGCACGGCGGTGCCGCCCTCCATCGACGGCCTCGACGGTGACTGGAGCGCCGCCCCGGCGAGCACGGTGGCGCTCTCGAGTCCGGGCTCCGTCATCGGGATGAGTGAGCTGCAGTGGAACGCCGAGCTCGCGCCGTTCGGCCGCACCTGGCCTTTCGACTTCTTCATCACCTCGGCGACGGTGAAGTCGATGTGGGACGACCAGAACCTCTACTTCCTCGTTCAGTGGGCCGACCCGACGCCCAACACGCTGAAAGGAACCCTCACCTACGACGGCGACGCCGGGCTGTGGCGACGGAACCTGGAGGACGAAGACCGCCTCACCCTCTCCTTCAACATCAACAACTCCTTCCCCGGGTTCGAGGTCATCGGCTGCGCGGCGGCCTGTCACGTCAACCGGAACCTCGGTGACACCTCTGACGCTGGCCGCGCCTTCCGGCTGAGCATGCACACCAACGGCCCCACCGAGTTCGCCGATGTGTGGGAGTGGAACTCGGCGACCACCAACCCGATGTTCGCCGCCGACGACTCGTATTGGGACGTCACCCGCCGGAACGCCGACGGCCCCGTCTCGTGGACCACCAGCAACGTGCGCAACCTGTCGGATGGGGGCGTCGAGCCCGTCTCGATGGGCGCAGGGGGCGTCAACTCGAACCCGGCTGCCATCTTCTCTCCGGACTCGGGGCTCACCCCCGCCGCGGTCCTCTTCGACGGAACGGGGGTCTCCGACGGCACCACCGTTCCCGGAGTCGTCCATCGCCAGGCCAGCCCGGCGCGCTCGGACTTGCGCGCCCGCGGCCGCTGGAGCGCTGGCGTCTGGACAGTGGAGCTCTCACGCGCCCGCCTCACCACGGATTCCAATGATGCCCAGTTCCCCAACCAGTGAGCGCTGGGCGCTGCTCGGCGCCATGCTGACGCTCGCCGTGCTGCCCGGCTGTTGGGAAGGTCCCAGGGTCGGCGCGCTCAACGAGGAGTTCGTCCCCACGGCCGGCGGGGCACCGGACACCGGCGACGACGCGGGGACCCTGGCGGACGCCGGCGCCCCCGGCCTGCCCTTCTCCCGCATCGTCACGACCATTCTGGTGCCCAGCTGCGCCGACGCCTCGTGCCACGGCGGGAATCCGCCGCCGTTCGCGCCGATGTCTCTCGAGGCCAGCACCGCGTGGAGCTCGCTCGTCAACAAACCAGCGAGCCAGGTGCCCACCATGCTGCGGGTCGCGCCCAGGGACCCCGGCGAGAGCTACCTCATGAAGAAGCTGCTCGGCACCGCCCGCTCCGTGGGCGGCGTGGACTCGACCATGCCGCTGTTCCGCCCGCCGCTCGACGCCGAGAAGCTCGACGCCATTCGCAGCTGGATTGCCCGAGGTGCCCCCAATGACTGACCGTCAGCGGTTGCTCCGGGGCTTCGTCGCCGGGCTCATCATCGCGGGCGTGCTCGCCATTCCGGCGGGCGCCAGCACCGTCACCTTCGCTGGCTCGGCCTTCGCCGACTACTGGTTCACGACCTCCGAGGCCGCCCGGCGCGCGTCCGTCACGGGCTTCACCGGCCTCACCGGCTTCACCCCCGAGGCCGCCATCAAGCTCGAAGCCGACGTTCACGAGAAGCTCTCGTTCACGGGCCGCGCGTGCTTCGGCTGCCATGGCGTCGAGGTCGATCGCGTCCACATCGACTACACGCCCTCGACGTACTTCAACATCCAGGCTGGCCGAATCGGCGTGCCCTTCGGAGAGATGTCGATTCGGTACGACCCCACCAGCCACCGCTCGGTCAGCAAGCCGCTCATCTACGACATGGGCCGCATGGCCTACTACGGGCCCAACGCCTTCAACCTCGGCGTGGTGCCCCAGCCCTACGTCGAGACCGGCGCGGTGGTGTACGGGCAGCTCCAGCCGACCGAGACGTTCCAGATCTGGTACGGCGCGTACATCGTCGCGGGCATGCGCGGGAACAACGACTTCGACTTCCGCGCGATGCGCCAGCCCTTCTACGTCGACAACAACGACGAGCCGGCGGGCGGCGGACGGGTGGTGTTCACCTGGTCACCTGAGAACTCGCTCATCAAGGACGTGCAGTTCGGGTTGTCGGGCATGTACGGCCGCTACGACGCGAAACGAACGCTGGCCTACACCGCGCTCGGAGCTGACGCGGCCCTGCGCATCGGCGCCGTCACGGTGCGCTCCGAGGTGGCCTTCATCCGCGTGGACCTGCAGCGCGACCCCCGCCTGTACCGCTACCGCCTCATCGACACGTACATGGACAAGGGTGGCGGCTTCGTCGAGGTCGAGCACCCCATCACCTCGTGGCTGTCGACGCTCTACCGCTTCGACGTCCTGGCGCGAAAGGCGAACCCCTTCACCGAGTCCTTGCGCGAGCTGACCCCCGACAGCCGCATCTACCGGTACACCCAGGCCTTCCAGCTGCTGCTCACGGACTCTGCGTACGCGAAGGTCTCGTACGAGTACTGGCACCCCACCGACTTTCCAACCTTCCACTCCGTCCACGTCGGACTGGGAGGGACGTTCTAGCAGCAGGGTGTCGCCATGACCGACTCGGACAAGATCGCGAGGTACTCCATCATCCGCCGGCTCGGCACGGGCGGCATGGCCGAGGTGTTCAAGTGCCACTTCGAAGGGCTCGGCGGCTTCGACAAGGTGGTGGTGGTGAAGCGCATTCTGCCCCACCTCGCCGAGGACGAGACCTTCGTCTCGATGTTCCTCGATGAGGCGCGCATCGCCTCGAACCTGAACCACCCCAACGTGGTGCAGATCTACGAGATCGACCAGGACGAAGACGGCCGCCCCTACATCGCGATGGAGTTCGTCAAGGGCCCGACGTTCTCCCAGCTCATCCGCGCGGCCTTCAAGGCCGGCCCGGCGCCCGTCGCCAAGATGGTGAAGATCATCATCGGCGCGGCGATGGGCCTCGACCACGCGCACAACTCCACGTCGCCCGACGGCACCCCGCTGAACATCGTCCACCGCGACGTGAGCCCGCACAACATCATGGTGTCGGTGGACGGCATTCCGAAGATCCTCGACTTCGGCGTCGCGCGCGCGAACGGACGGCTCACCCACACGCGCAGCGGCACGGTGAAGGGGAAGGCGCGCTTCATCGCGCCTGAGCTGCTGAGAGACCCGAACACCCTGTCCGCCCGCTGCGACGTCTTCAGCCTCGGCGTCTGTCTCTACGCGGCCACCACGGGCGCGTACCCTTTCGAAGGGCAGACGGAAGCAGAGATCATGGAGTCGATCGCCCGCGGCGCGTTCCGCAAGCCGTCCGAGGTGATTCCGACGTACCCGGCAGACCTCGAGGACATCGTGCTGTGGGCGCTCTGCCAGAAGCCCGAGCTGCGGTGCCCGTCGTGCAAGGACCTGGGAGAGCGGCTGAACGCGTGGCTGGTCGCGTCGCAGCAGGCGGTGACGTCGCAGGAGCTGGGCAAGTGGGTGCGAGAGCTCTTCCCGAACGTCGATGACGAGGCCTGGGGCGCCGACTGGGCTCGAACGCCGTCGAACAGGACGAGCGGCGAGTGGAAGGTCGCCTCGTTCGCTGGAGACCCGAGGCGCGTTCCCGTGCGCATCAAGCTGCCGTACGCGACCGAGGGCGAGTTCGTCGAGCGCTACGGGGGCAACGTCACCCGCGACGGCATCTTCATCGCGAGCCGCGTCACCAAGCCGGTGGGCACCGCCCTCATCTTCGAGCTGGTGCTGGCTGACGGCTCGCGGTTGATGCGCGGCGAAGGCGAGGTGACCGCCGAAACGACCGAGGGCCGGACCGGCATCCCCGTGCGCTTCGGTCGCCTCGACCCGCGAACCCGCGCGCTCGTCGATCGCATCGTGGTCGCCCGAGAGGCCAAAGAGCTGGCGAACCCGCAGGAGCCCATCAAGTCAGACTTCACCTTCGTCGTCACCGTCGATGATCCGCTCGTCGTGCGACGGCGCCGCTTCGCCATCGCCTCGGCCGTCGCGGCGGTCGCTGCCCTGCTGGTGGTGTGGCTGTGGCCGACGAAGGCCCCGACGGCCCGGCCCTACCTCGACGAGGCCAAGCGCGCCATTCTCGCCGGGAAGCTGCCCGTCGCCACCGAGCTCGTCGAGAAGGCCCGGAAGGTGCCCGAGCTACCCCACCACGAGATGATCGAAGCGGCCCACCTCGCCGAGTCGCTGAAGGTCTCGACGCTGGTCGGGGAGGCGAGCTCGGCCATCTCGCGAAACGACGTCGCCGCGGCGACGGTGAAGCTGGACGAGGTCGAGCGGCTGTGGCCCTCGAGCCCCGAGGTCCGCCGCCTTCGCGGCGAGCTCGACAGGCTGCGGCCCGCGACCGACCCCCCGGCCGTCGCGGTCAACGAGCCGGCGCCCGCTGCGCCGGACGAGATCGACCTCTCCGCCCCAGCGCCGGGAGCGACGAAGCAGGTCCGCCCTGCGGGGAAGCCTGTCGCTGTCAGGCCCGGGTCGCAGCCGCAGCCCACCGATGCTCAACCCACGCCGACTCCCGCGTCCACGCCGACTCCCGCGGCCATCCCCAGTCCCCCGCCGCCCTCGCTCCTCAAGCTGACCGCCCCGGTGACCGCCCAGCTCACCATCGACGGCCGGCCGGCGGGCCACACCCCACTCGAGCTGTCCACGCTCGCGCCTGGCGAGCACACGGTGGCGGCGACCGCTGAGGGCTTCGAGCCGCTGGTGCAGAAGGTGACCGTAGCCGCCGGCGAGACGAGCTCGGTGGCCCTCGAGCTCAAGGCCATCGTCAAGCAGGCGGTGAAGGCGCCCCCTCCGCCGCCGGACGAGCCCGAGCCCGCGGCCAACGAGGCCGCGCTCGCCGCGCTCGGCAACTGCCCCGAAGACACCACCGCGCAGGGCAGCCCGCCGCCGGCCGGGCTCAGCGTGTGGTGCGCGACCGCTGACGGCGTCAAGCACGGCCGCTTCCTCAGGTGGCACAAGAACGGCCAGCGCGCCGAAGACGGCGCCTTCTTCAACGGCAAGAAGAACGGGCAGTGGATTGAGTATTTCGAGGACGGTACCGAGCGCGACCGCATGACGTGGCGGCGCGGCGTGAAGACATGGTGAAGACGACGGGTCGGCTGGTGATGGTGCTCATCATGGCCGGCCCGCTCGCCGTCCTGCCTGCAGACCCGCGCGACCGCGGCCCTGACACCATCGACGTCTCGACCTGGCCAGAGAAGCAGCAAGAGCAGTACAAGACCTTCACCGTCAAGTGCAGCAAGTGCCACTCCCTCTCTCGGGCGATCAACGCGAAGCTGAAGGCCGACGAGTGGAAGTTGTATGTGAAGAAGATGAAGCGTCGGGCAGGCTCAGGCATCACCGACACCAACGCCGAGGTGCTGAGCGAGTTCCTCGCCTACTACTCGGCCGTTCGTGAGGGCAGAGCACCCGCGCCAGCCGAGAACGGAGCGGCGAAATGAACAGACAGGTCGTGCTCGCCTCGGTGGCGGTCGCTGGCATCCTCGTCGGCCTGGCGGCGGCCTTCGGCATTCAGCGTTTCCTCGCCCCGCCGGTGAGCGAGACGGGCTCGCGCTTCGAGCGGGGCCGGGCGACGGCGGTGAAGATGGGCTGCTTTCTCTGCCATGGCCCGGACGGCCGCGCGGGCACCGCCAACTTCCTGCCCGAGCTCGACGAGGTCCCGTCGTGGTCGCAGGGCAACTTCGCGACCTACGTGAAGTCGGCAGACGAGGTGCGTGAGTGGATCCTCGACGGGGCGCCGAAGCGCATGCTGGCCGACCCTGATGAGAAACGCCGCATCTCGCAGCAGCTCATCAAGATGCCGGGCTACCGCAAGCAGCTGACGTCGGCCGAGCTGGAAGACCTCGTCTTCTACGTCACCGCCGCCGGGCTCCTGTACCCCTTCGACGAGAACTCACCCGAGGGCCGCGGCCGAGCCGTCGTGTTGCGGCTGGGGTGCTACGGCTGCCACGGCGCGGAGGGCCGGGGCCGGGCGCCGAACAAGGGCTCCCTCAAGGGGTACATCCCCTCGTGGGACTCGAGCGACTGGAACGAGCTGGTCGAGAACCCCCAGGAGCTGCGCGAGTGGGTGCTCGACGGCGCCCCGAAGCGCCTGCGCACGAACCCCGCGGCCAACTTCTTCCTCACCACCCAGATGGTGACGATGCCGTCGTACCAGGGGCACCTCGACGACAAGGAGCTCGACGATCTCGTCACCTACGTCCAGTTCGTGAGGACCCGCAGATGAGGAGTCGGTCATGAACCTGAAGGCCCCGATGCTGCTGGCGCTCTCACTCGCCGCGTGCCCGCCGATCGTCGACGTCCCGGACAGCGGAGCACCTTCGCTCCTGCGCCTCGACGTCGTCGGACCTGCCGAGGTCCTCTCGACCGAAGACACCACCGTCAGCCTGCTCGGCTTCGGCTTCAAGTCGCCCTGCGTGGTGTTGCTCGGCGGACGCGCGCTCGGCCGCTCGACGGTGCTTTCGCCGGCAGTGGTGACGGTGGTGGTGCCGCGCGGCACCAGGCTGGGCACCTATGACGTCACCCTGGTGAACGGCGACGGAGAGCGCGTCACCGCAGCCCAGGCGCTCACTGTCGTCGAGCCGTCGGCCACCGACGGAGGCTCCGACGCGGGCATGGACGCGGGCGTCGTCATCGAGGTGCCCCTCGGCTGGCAGGCTGGCGCGGTGGTGCCCGGCTACGTGCTCTCGGGGCCCTCGGGCGGCCGCAGCGACGTGCGCGCCGTCGGGACCTGGGCCCAGGGCCGGTGGACCGTGCGCTTCACCCGCAGCCTCACGACCGTCGACCCGCTCGACGACGTGCAGTTCTCGGGGCTCGCGACCGGCGCGACGTACTCGCTCGCCGTCGCCGTGCTGGACAACACCGTCGGGGCGCTCGACGCCACCATGCGTGGCCAGCACGCGGCAGCCTACAGGCTGGGCAACGAGGCCTCGACCGCCGACCTCAAGGCGAAGAGCGTCACGGCGGCTCCGACGTCGAGCCCAACCGACCCGGGCTGGGGCGCTCCCTTCGTGAAGCCCGCTGGCGACGCGGGCCTGGGCACGGCCACCGGCGCCGCGGTCACCCTGCGCGCGGCGTATGACAGCGCCAACGTGTACCTCCTGGCCGAGTGGGACGACGCGACCGAGTCTGCCTTGAAGGAGTCGTGGGTCTACGACGGCGCGACGTGGGCACGGCGCCCGGCGAGCACGTTCGACGAAGACCGCCTCGCCATCTTCTGGGACATCAGCGTGCCCGACTTCGCGACGCGCGGTTGCGGGGCCCTCTGCCACCCCGTGCGCATGGGCGTCGAGACCGACGCGGGCCCGGGCGTCATCAACGCCGACCTGTGGCACTGGAAGGCCGCCCGCACCAACCCGATGGGCTTCGCCGACGACCAGCGCCTCACCTATGGCGTGCGCGAGGGGCGGCTGATGGCCTACCGCGCCGACGACCTCGGCGCGGGCATGGAGACGGCCAACACGCGCGCCACCGACGCCGGGCCGCGCCCTCTGTCGATGCCTGAGAGCGCGCCCGACGCCTCGGCCACCTTCCTCTTCTCGTGGCCCCCGGGGAGCGGACGCGCGGTGCCGCTCGTGGGGACGTTCCCGACCGGCGCTGAGCTGCCCGGCTTCACGCTCGGTCCTCCAGCCGGCGGGCGCAGCGAGCTGCGGACGACGAGCAGCTGGGCGAACGGCCGGTGGACGGTGCTCTTCCGGCGTGCGCTGCGGAACGCCTGGACGACGGACGACGTGCAGCTCGACGCGCTGGCCGCTGGAGCGACCTACCGCTTCTCAGTGGCCGTCCTCGACAACGCCGGCGGCGCCAACGATGCGACGATGACGAGCCAGAACGTGGGGCCGCACACGCTGGGGAACGAGGCCAGCACCGCAGACCTGAAGGCCCGCAACGCCGCGCTCCCTCCCACGGCCAACCCCGCTGACCCCGGCTGGGGCCCGAGCTTCACGAAGCCGGGCGGCAGTGGCATTCCAGGCACCGTGACGGGGAGCGCGGTCGAGCTGAGGGCGGCCTACGACGCGACGAGCTTCTACCTGCTCGCCACCTGGAGCGATCCGACCGAGTCGATCCGCAAGGAGTCGTGGCGCTTCGATGGCACCCGCTGGGTGCGTCGCTCTGCGCGGGGCACGGACAACAGCTGGGCCACCATCGGCGCCGACGACGACCAGTGGGACGAAGACCGGCTCGCCATCTTCTGGGACATCTCGGTGCCCGGCTTCGACACCCGCGGCTGCGGAGCGCTCTGCCACCCCACCCGCATGGGCATCGAGACCGACGCAGGGCCGGGCGTCATCAACGCCGACCTCTGGCACTGGAAGGCCGCCCGCACGGCTCCGATGGGCTTCGCCGACGATCAGCGGCTCACCTGGGGCGTGCGCGACGGGAAGAACATGGCCTACCGGGCGGACGACCTGGGCACGGGCATCGAGCAGGCCAACACGGTGACGGTGGACGGCGGCGCGCTGCCTGCGTTCGCGTCCGAGACGCCCGCGACGTTCCTCTTCCGCGCTCCGGCAAGCGGCGCGCGCGCCATCGGCTGGCGCCCCTGAGCGACGCTCGAGCGTCGGCAGCGTCGGCCTGAGCGTTTGGTTGCCTCGGGGCTGGAAACCGATCCAACCCGCTGCTTTGTTCCCGGGCCTTGAATCCGCTCGGAACTGCAGCGTCTCTCGACGCATCAACCGCTCGCCACGGACGACTCATGAGACCCCTCCTCAAGACCCTCTGCGCAGTGCTCGCCCTCGCTGCCCCGGTCGCCAACGCCCAGCCCTGGAAGAAGCCCATCAAGGCGGCCGCTGACGCAGTGGAAGACGCCTACGACCGGACCCAGCGTTCGAACGGGAGGTGCCGGAGCCAGGTGGGCGCTCCGCTGAACACCGTCGTCGATCGCCTCGACGACCTCGAGAAGCAGCCAGCGCCATTCGACGAGCTGCACCAGCTGCGGTTCGAGCTGGCGACGCTCGCGCAGCAGGCTCCCTACGCGGCCTGCCCCATCGGCGTCACCGAGGACCTGCAGCGCGCGCTCGACATCCTCGAAGACGCGCGGGTGTCGGTGTGGGCCGACCCGGAGCGGGGCAAGAAGAACCGCCGCGACAAGCGCAAGGGCGACCTCGGCGGGCAGCAGTCACTCTTCGTGCAGCTCTCGCCCATCAAGGTGACGCTGGGCGTGCCGTTCCAGAACGAGCTGGCCGTACAGCTCGCCCTGCCGGAGGTGCGCTTCGAGGGGCTGCAGGGCCAGGGCTTCTACGTCGCCACGCGCTTCCGGTCGTTCGAGGGTGACTGGAGCAACTGGGTGACGACGCAGGTGTGGACGGTGCCGTCGTCGCCGTTCGTCTGGAGGAATGGCTACAACCACGTGCTGCGCTACTCGACGCTCGCCGAGGAGGACTACTCGAGCGGCCGCTTCATCGCGCACATCGCCGTGTTCGGCGCCCAGGGGCAGGAGCTCGCCTTCCGCGAGGTGGCGTTCCGCGTGCCGGTCGCGCCCTCCGTGCCGGTGGTGGTGGCGCCTCCCCCTCCCCCGGTGCCGCCGCGCCGCGACTGCGGCACGGGCCTCGACGACCCCGGCTGCCTGATGCTCCGCGACGGCCAGTTCGCGATGGACGCGGCGACGTACCAGGGCTTCGCCCAGGCGATGCGCAACAACCGCAGCGACATGTTCCGCATGGACGTCGTGAACTCGATGCTGGCAGGGCGCTACCTGACGGCCGCGCAGTTCGGCCCGCTGCTCGACCTCTACATGAGCGAGATGTACCGGCTCGACTTCGCCGAGCGCGCCGCGCCGCGCATCGTCAACCCGCAGCACGCCATCGGCTTCGCGTCGAAGTTCCGTAGCTCGATGTACGCGAACAAGTACACGAAGGTGATGGCGCGGCAGCCGGCGGGCACGCCGTGGCAGCCGGGCATGCTCGGCCCCAACGGCGTCGTCATTCAGGCGCCCGGCGTGGTGGTGGCGCCCGGGACGATCGTCGCGCCGGGAGTCGTGGTGGCGCCGGGCCAGCCGGTGCCAGCGGTCGTCCAGCCGACCCCGGGCGTCGTGGTGCAGGTGCCGGGGATGACCGTGACGACCGGCATGCCGGTTCCTCCGCCTCCCGCGCAGCCCGGCTACGTCCAGCCCGTGCCGGCCGTCGCCGTCGCGATGCGCGACTGCGGCACCGGCGCCAACGACCCCGGTTGCCAGCTGACGCGCAACGGCTTCGTCGCCATGGACGCGATGGCCTACCAGGGCATGCTGACGTCGCTGCGCTCGGTGATGAACGAGCTCACCCGCGAGGACATGTTCGAGAAGCTCATCACGCGGCACGGGCTGACGGCGCTGCAGCTGTCAGCGGTGCTCGACCTGTTCAACAACGAGATCACCCGCCTCGACATCGCGAAGACCGCGGCCTCGCACGTCGTGAACCCGCAGCACGCGCTCGGCCTGTCGACGAAGTTCGGCAACAGCTTCAACGCCCAGGAGTTCGTCGAGGTGTACGCCGACCAGCACTGAGCGTCAGAGCTCCAGCTCGTCAGCCGGGTGCTGGAACGGGGCTGGCGGCCGGTCCTCGACGACCAGGTTGGCGAGCCAGGTGCGGCGGTCGATGACGCGGCAGTTGATGGCGAACAGCACGTCCTGTTGGGACACCTCGGCGCGGCTCTCGAGGTCCGCGCGGGTGCGGGCGAGCTTCAAGATGCGGTCATGGGCCCGCGCAGACAGGCCGAACCGATCGACGGCCTGCTTGAGCACCGCCTTCGAGCGCGTGTCGAGCGAGCAGTGCTTCGCGAGCTGCTGCGGCGTCATCTGCGCGTTGGTGAAGACGCCCGGCACGTCAGCGAAGCGATGCGTCTGGCGCTCACGAGCGGCCTCGACGCGGTCGCGGAAGTAGGCCGAGGGCCGCCGCTTCTGGCTCAGCTCGGTCATCGTCTTCACCTCGACGGGGCGCGACTGGAGCGTGATGTCGATGCGGTCGAGCAGCGGGCCCGACACGCGCGCGTGGTAGTCGAGCACCCGCGTCCGCACGCACTCGCACTGGCGCTCGGCGACGTTGAAGTAGCCGCACGGGCACGGGTTCATCGCCGCCACCAGCATCACCTCGCACGGGTAGCTGACGTGCTGGTTCGCGCGGGCGAGGCGAATGACGCCCTCCTCGAGCGGCTGCCGCAGCACCTCGAGCACGTGCCGGCGGAACTCGGGCAGCTCGTCGAGGAAGAGGACGCCGCGGTGGGCCATGGAGAGCTCTCCGGGTCTCGCCATCGCGCCGCCCCCGACGAGGCCTGCGTCGCTGATGGTGTGGTGCGGCGCGCGGAAGGGCCGCTCGTGAATGAGCGCCGCGTCTTGCGGCACGAGGCCGAGCACCGAGTAGATGCGGGTGACGTCGAGCGCCTCGTCGAAGCGCATCGGCGGCAGAATGGTGGGCAGCCGGCGCGCGAGCATCGTCTTGCCCGAGCCGGGGGGACCGCAGACGAGCACGTTGTGCCCGCCGGCCGCCGCGAGCTCGAAGGCGTCCTTCACGTCGTCCTGCCCGCGCACGTCGGCCATGTCGAGCTGGTGGGCCGGTCTCGGAGCGGCGTTCAGGTTGCGCTGGAAGGGCGGCAGCGGCGCGTCGCCCGAGAGGTGCGCGACCGCCTGCTGGATGGTGGCGACGGGGATGACGTCGATGCGGTCGACGAGCGCGGCCTCGGCGGCGTTCGCCGACGGAACCAGCACGCCCCGAAAGCCCGCGTCCCGCGCCGCCAGGGCGAGCGGCAGCACGCCACGAATCGGCTTCACGGCGCCATCGAGCGACAGCTCTCCACCGAAGAGCCACGGCTCGAGGGAGTCGGGCTCGAGCAGCCCCCCGGCTGCCAGCACGCCCAGCGCGATGGGCAGCTCGAAGGTGGCGCCCTCCTTCTTGAGGTCGGCGGGGGCGAGGTTCACGGTGACGCGCTTCTGCGGCAGCACGAAGCCGCAGTTCTTCAGCGCCGACACCACCCGCACCTTCGACTCCTTCACCGCGCCGTCGGGCAGGCCGACGACGTTGAAGAACGGCAGGCCGAGCGCCATGTCCACCTCGACCTCCACCACCACCGCCTCGATTCCGACCAGCGCCCCGGAGCGCACCCTCGCGAGCATGTGTCTACCCTCCTCGGGGAGCGCTCGAGCAAGGGATGGGCCCGGCGCAGCGCGGGCAGCAGGTGCGCGGCAGCACGGGCCCTCTCAGCGGCTGAGAGGCGGACTGGAGTCCACGCGCGCATCCCGGGGCCAGGACGAGAGAGTCCGCTCCGTCACTGAGCAGCCGGGCGCCGGCTTCACCCGCGTCAGGCGTGGCACCTGGCCATGATGGAGACAGACGCCCGCAGCTCAGGTTTCGACGTACGACTCCTGGTACCGCTTCGCCGCCGGAGAGCCCGCCGGCACCGTCTGCTTCCCGTCCTGCCGCGGCCACGGGTCGTAGATGGCGCCGTCCTTCTCGAGCACGAAGTGCTCACCGGTTCTCGCTCCGCCCGACGTGGGCACGCGATCGGAGTCGATCAGCCGCGGCGTGCCACCCGAGAAGCCGACGCCCGACTCCTCCATGATGAGCTTGATGGCGCGCGCGTCGATGGGGCCGTTGTCGGTCCTCGCGTCGGCGAACTTCCGCTCGGCGACCCGCGCGGCCTCGTACGTCGTGCGCTGGAGCACGTCGAAGTCGCCTCGCGTGAGCGGCTTGCCGGTCTGCAGCTTGTCGCGGACCTCCTCGAGCTGCTTGCGCTGGCCCTCGGGGATGGTCTTGAGGTTGTAGTCGCACAACTTGAGCAGAGAGCCCTTCGGGTCCTTGCCCTGCATCGCTGATGCGATGATGCACGTCGGCCCGCAGCCGTACTGCCGGGGGTCATCCTCGACGCGGTACTTGAAGTCGGAGTCCGTGCGCGAGGTCTCGATCGTGAAGCCCTTTCGCTTCGAGTCGACCTGCGTGAGGCCCTCGAGGAACGCCTTGCGCGAGGCCGGGTCGTTCACGTCGACGGTCTTGCCGTCGGGCGCGGGGAACCGCGTCTCGTCGCCAACGTGGTCGTTGGCGCTCACCGAGGCCCGGTGCACCTCGGGCAGGCTGGTGTTGTCCTTGTTGAGCAGGTCGGCGATCAAGCAGGGGTGCTCACTCGTCATCTGCTTGTCGTACTTCTTCATGTCGTCCGGTGAGATGCCGCCCGAGGCGGCCTGGAGGACGTTGCGCAGCTCGCCCTTCGTCTCGCAGCTCCGGACAATCGCGATCATCGCCTTCTGATCGTCGCCGCTCGTCCAGCCGCTGCGGAGGATCTCCAGCGCCTGGCCCTTCTCTCGCGGGCTCAGGCCCTTGAGCACGCTCGGGTCCTTCAGGATCGCCTCGCGAATCTTCGTGTCGCTCTTCGCCGCGATCGCGTCGGCCATCGAGCCCGTGGCGCGGCCCGGCTCGGTCTCGGGCAACGACTTGTTGTCGGGGTTGAGGAGGTCCGCGATCAAGTACGGGTGCTCGCTCGTCAGCTCCTTGTCGAACTTGTGCATGTCGCTTTGTGACGTTCCACCCGAGGCCGCCTGGAGCACGTCGCGCAGCTCGCCCTTCGTTCTGCAGCTGCGGACGATCGCGACCATCGCCTGCTTGTCGGCGTCAGTCGTGTAGCCGCTGCGCAACGCCTCGAGCGCCTTCCCCTTCTGGCTCGAGGAGAGGTCATTGAGCGCGGCGGGGTTCTTGTTCACGATCTCGCGGATGCCGGAGGCGTCCTTCTCCTTGATGGCGGTGGCGAGCTTCTTCCTGTCCGAGTCCGAGACCGGCTGCTTGTCCGCAGTCGCGCCGATGGCGTTCGCCGCGAGCCCCGAGTTCGCCAGCGTGCGCAGGCTCGAGACCGAGCTCGACAGGTCGGCCTTCGCAGCGCCGTGGTCGACGGGCTTGAACTTGCCGGTGATCGACACCGGCTTCTTCTTCGTCTCGACGAACTCCTCCTTCGGCGCTGGCGGCTGCGGCGCCACGGCCGTCTTCACCTGCGCGACCGTCTGCTCGACCTTCTGCTCCACCTTCGTGACCAGCGAGGAGAGTCCAGACTTGAGCGAGTCGATGCCCATGGGTGCTCCTTGGCGGCGGGAGGGAGAGGTCGTGAGCAAAGCGCGAAAGTGAGCGGGGCGTCGAGGATCGACTGGGCAGGGAGGAGCGTCGCGTCATTTTCCCTCGAAGGATCTCCACGCGTGGGTCGAGGTGCGCGGTCGGCACGGCTGGGTTCGCTTCGATCCCACGCCGGGCAGAGAGGAAGACCCCCTCACTGCAACGAAAGCCACTCGCCTGCTCGACGTCGTCATAGGGAAATCCACGACCAGCTTCGCGCGCCCACCAGACGCAGGAACCGCGGCCAGCAAGCCACGCGACTGGTGAGGTGAGGGCGGCGCCTTTGCAGCTCAAGACGGCACGATCTGCGGCCCGCGAGCTGGCCGAGGAGGACGTCGCGGCCGCATCTGCGCCTCAGTCACCCCGTGGTGTGGCCGTCCGCTCCGGGCCGACGGCGCCTGAGCCCGACAGTCGCCAGGACGTCGCCGCCGCATCTGCGCCTCAGTCAGCCCGTGGTGTCGCCGTCAACTCCGTGCCGCCGACGGCGCCCGAGCCCGACAGTCGCCAGGACGTCGCCGCCGCATCTGCGCCTCAGCCCGTGGTGTCGCCGTCAGCTCCGTGCCGCCGACGGCGCCTGAGCCCGACAGTCGCCAGGACGCCGCCGCCGCATCTGCGCCTCAGCCCGTGGTGTCGCCGTCAGCTCCGTGCCGCCGACGGCGCCTGAGCCCGAG
>JAEUJQ010000033.1 GCA_016793095.1 Myxococcaceae bacterium
GCCCCCCCCCCCGCCCCCCCCCCCGCGACCCCCCGCCGAGCCGCCGCCCGCCCCACCCGAGGAGCCGCCGCCCGGTCCGCCCGAGGACCCACCGCCGGTTCCACCCGAGGAGCCGCCGCCCGTTCCGCCCGAGGAGCCGCCGCCGGTTCCACCCGCCGAGCCGCCGCCGGTTCCACCCGCCGAGCCGCCGCCGGTACCGCCCGAGGAGCCGCCTCCTGCGCCGCCACCTGCGCCGCCCGCGGTGTCGTCGATAAAGCCACCTCCGCCTCCGGCGCCACCGGGAGGAGCCGGGGTGAGCACGATGTCGAACAGCTCCACGCGCCCCGAGAGCGCCGCGACGTTGGTGACTCGAGCCGGCAGGGAACCCTCGCGCGAGGCGACCAGGCCGAAGAGGCCCGGCGTGAGGCCCGCCGCTTCGTACCGGCCGTCATCTCCGGTCGTGAGCTCCCGCCGCTCGGCCGCGCTGGTGAGGAGCACGGTTGCCTGGGGCGCGGGCCCTCCGTCAGCGAGGCGGATTCGCCCGGTGATGGTGACCGGCTGCGGGGCGGTCGTCTCGCGCTCGAGCGTGAGGGTGCGCAGCGCGAGCTCCTGCCCGCTCGAGAGCGTCACCGCGTCGAAGCTGCGGGTCCGGTAACCAGCCCGGAAGAAAGCGAGGCTGATGGTGCCCTCGGGCAGCTCGTTGAAGACGAAGCGTCCATCGTCAGAGGTGGTGGCGGTGAACGGCCCTTCGGGAACGAAGACGAGCGTCCCCGCGTGCCCGCCCGGCGTGGTGACGTCGCCCAACAGGACCTGGCCGCGCACGGTGGCGTTCTCCGCGAGCAGCACATCACCGAGGGCGATCTGCCTGCCCGGGCCCACCTTCGCAGCGTCGAGGGTGAGCAGCTTCTGCCGGTCCGCCCGTGCGTCTCCGTCGAGGTCCGCGCGGAAGAGCAGTTGCTTCGCCTCGCGCACCACCCCGCCGATGCGGAAGAAGCCGCTCGAGTCGGTCGTCGTCTGGAGTCCGGTGCCCAGGAGCTCGACCCTCGCGTTCGGCACGGGAATGACGCCTGCCCGGCCAGGCGGCACCATCACCGCGCGGCCCGAGACAGCGCCAGGCCCGGGTGGCCCCGGAGGCTCGGGGAGCTTCAAGTCGAGACAGCTCGCCAGCATCGCCAGGACGGGCAACCACGACCACCTCGATGCGTGCACGGCGCGACCCCCAGTCCGGTTCTTCCGGGCGAAGGCTCGCCACTTCAGCACTCGCGCCTGTCAGGTGGAAGTCGAGTCACCGCGGCGCCATTCGCGATACACAGTCGCGGTGGCTCGCGTCGTCTCACTCGTGTCAGTGATTGCGCTGGCTGGTTGCCCGGTGGGGACCGGGGCCACCGCCGTCAGCTGCGTTCCGGACGGCAGCACCGGCATGTGCTTCGAGTGGACAGGGGCCGACCTGCCAGCGCTGGGCGCCATCGACGCGACGTGTACGCAGCTCGGAGCGGGTCCGGTGGCTGCGGGCTGTCCGCGGGAACTTCGCACCATCGGCTGCCGCGTCGAGCGCGGGGGCCTCGTCGAGACCCGCTGGTACCGCACGCCGGGCTACGAGGTGCTCGTCGAGTGCCCCGACGCAGGTCGTGTGGTGGTGCTGCCGGTCGAGGACGCAGGCACGCTCGACCCCGTGAGCGACGCCGGGCTGCGCTGCTCCGCGCCCGCGAACGGCGCCTCCACCGTCTTCTTCAGCAACGTGGGCCCCTCAACGGTGCACCTGCGGTGGGTCACTCAGTCTTGCGCCGAGGTGGAGTACGCCGCGATTCCCCCTGGTGGTGGAGTGAACCAGCCCACCTTCATCGGCCACGTCTGGCGGTTGCGGCGCGACGCTCCCGACGGGCCGCTCCTGCGCGAGTTCCTCGTCGAGGCGCCGAGCGCGTCGGTCGTCGTGCGCTGATCGCCTCAGAACGCGTAGCCGGCGACGAGGCCGGCCTGCCACGCCAGCCCCGCGCCCGCGGTGGAGCCCGTGAAGTCGAGCTGTCCCCGCAGGCCGACATGGACCGACTCGACCGCCACCAGCAGCTCGGCATGGTGGGTGCGCAGCGTGAAGGTGCGGTTGAGGGTGCCCGGCATCCACAGCCACGACAGGGACGCCGAGGACTCCTTCGAGAAGAAGACCTGGAGCCGCAGGCCGAGGTTGGCATACGCGCGCCAGGTGTCGCTCCAGCGGTTCCCGTCCACCTCGAGGCCCAATCCGGTGAGGGCCGCCACGCGCCAGGTGTTGAAGCGCAGGAAGCGCGGAACGAAGTGCCACAGCGCATCGGCGCGGAGCAGCAGCGCGGCCTTCGGCTCGAGCGTCGGCGGCTCAGCGTAGCGAGGGGGGAGCGCGAAGCCCGCCGCCACGCGAACCTCGATGCCCTGCAGAGTGCCGAGGCTCGTGAAGAGCCCGAGGTAGCCTCCTTCGAACGCGAGCCCGAAGAGGACGCGTGAGTAGATGCCCGCGCCCGTCTCCGTGGGGTTCGTGCCCGACTGGAAGTGACCCGCGCCGATGATGCGCAGGCCGGTGTTGCCGTAGAGCATGTGACCGCGACGCCGGAGTTCGTCTGCATCGAGCTCGTCGTCGGCCAGCGCAGGCGCGGCGATGCCGAGCGCACCGGCGAGGACGATCGCGGTGAGCGCCTTCACAGCCGACCTCCCAGCTCGAGGTTGTACCCGAGGCGCCCGTCGGAGAAGCCCAGGCCGCCCAACACGACCTGTCCGCGGACGTAGAGGTAGTTCGTGAGGTGGAGGTAGGCGATGGCGCGCAGCGGGCTCGGCGCCACGACACCGGTGACCGACGCGTCCTTGTCGAGGTTCGTGAGGGTGTGCACGTTCGGCTGCCACTCGAGGGCGACGTCGGCGAAGCGTGTGAGAGGAACATGGAGGCGCGCGAGCAGCCCGAGGTGCTCGAGGGTGAGCTCCTTCACGTCGCTCGTCGTGCCGGTCCACGTCACCGGCGAGCGGATGTTCGCGCCACCGCCGCCCACCGACAGGACGAGCGGCAGGTGGTTGAGCTTCGCGAGCTCGAAGCTGACGCCGAGGGACAGCTCGTAGCCTTCGCTCGATGAAGGCGCGGGTCCGAAGCCGAGCACCTTCGGCGCGTAGACGGTCGCCTCGATCCAGGTGACGAGGCCGGACACGCCCTCGTCCAGGTCGTCGAGCTCGGCCTTCACCTCGCCTTCGCTCTTCTTCTGGGTGAACGTCGTCGTGCGGGAGATCTCGCGCTGGTACGTCTTGCCCGTGCGAGCGTCGTAGACCGACTCGAACTCGCTCTCCTGCTGAATGTCCACGGCTCCGAGCGCGATGCCGACCCGGCCCAGCGCGAGCAGGATGAGCTGCGAGATGAAGCCCTGGTGCTGCACCACGCGGACGCCGGTGAGGCCGATGGGCGCCGCGCCCTGAGCGTGGAGCAGGCCCCCGACGCCCCAGGTGAGACCGAGCTCGTAGAAGCTGCCTCCGTGCCGGCCGGTTCCAGAGAAGAGGCTCGTCCAGCTGAAGTCCGCCGCGCCCGCAGGGGAGGCGAGCAGCAGCAGCAGGAGTGGCAGCAGACCCCGAAGACGGCGCACAGGCAGTGGACGGTAGGTCATCTCGACGCGGCCGCAAGAGGCTCGACGCCCATCGTGCTGCTGCTCCGACGATGGGGCATGCTCAACGAATGCGCTGGCGCTGGGTGCTCTGTGTCGGGCTTCTGAGCAGTTGTGTGGTGCCAGTCACCGATGGTGACGGTGGCATGGGTGGCGGTGCCGGCGGTGACGTGGGCGGAGGCGCCGTCGGTGGTGGCTCCGTCGGTGGTGGTGTTGTCGGTGGCGGCTCCGTCGGTGGCGGCTCCTTCGGTGGCGGCTCCGTCGGTGGCGGCTCCGTCGGTGGCGGGTCTGTCGGTGGTGGCTCCAGTGGCGGCGCTGTCGCTGGCGGCGCTGTCGCTGGCGGCGCTGTCGGTGGCGGCGCTGTCGGTGGCGGCGCTGTCGGTGGTGGCTCCGGTGGCGGGTCTGTCGGTGGCGGCGCTGTCGGTGGCGGCTCCGGTGGCGGGTCTGTCGGTGGTGGCTCCAGTGGCGGGTCTGTCGGTGGCGGCGCTGTCGGTGGTGGCTCCGGTGGCGGCGCTGTCGGTGGTGGTTCCGGTGGTGGCGCTGTCGGTGGCGGCGCTGTCGGTGGTGGCGCTGTCGGTGGTGGCGCTGTCGGTGGTGGCGCTGTCGGTGGTGGCTCTGTCGGTGGTGGCTCCGGTGGCGGCGGTGGCGCCGTCGGTGGTGGTTCGTCGGGTGGTGCGGGACCGGCAGACGGGGGCGATCCGTGCGTGCGCCCTGGCCCCTTTGCTCCCCACTTCGTCGTCGTGCTGATCGACGGCGGCAGCCCACCGACGCCGCTCTTCACGCGCGACCGCCTCGACGTGCGGGTTGTCGATCTCCCCCCGTGTCGCGACGTCGACGTCGAGTTCCGGCTCGATGGTGGCTTCCTCGCTCGGGGTCGCTTCCGCAGCTCGCCAGGGGGCGCGGTCTCGACGACCACCGATGCGCCGTCCGCGGGCACGTGGGCAGGCGTCCACCCAGATGGTCCCTTCTTCTCGTCGAGCAACGGCGGTGCAGGCAGCCCGACGACGCACGACCTCGTGCTCACCGGCCGCTGGGACGGTGGCGCGCCGTTCACGGCGTTCGTGCCGCGCGCGGTGCTGCCTCCAGGCACCGTCGTGACCAGCTTCCGCGAGACGACAGCGGCTGGCCTCTACGCCGACTTCTATCGACCGCCCGGCCCTGGCCCCTTCCCGGGCGTGGTCGTGTTCGGCGGCTCCGAGGGTGGCCTCGGCGGCGGGCAACTGACCGGACAGGGGCTCGTCCGGGAGGGCTTCGCGGTGCTGGCCGTCGCGTACTGGGGCGTGCCGGGAAAACCGTCCGGCATGAGCCGGATTCCTCTCGAGACGTTCCAGCGGGCGGTCGCGCGCCTGCGTCAGCTGCCTGACGTGCAACAGCAGAAGGTCGCGCTCCTCGGGGTCTCTCGCGGTGGTGAGGCGGCGCTGCTCGCCGGCTCGTCGTTTCCTGCCGACGTGCAGGCGGTGGTGGCCCTCGTGCCCAGCGGCTTCGCGTGGGCGGCGCCGGGCAGCTCGACGACGTCCACCTGGACGCTGGACGGCGGCGACGTGCCGTTCCTGGCCTGGCCCACCGGCAGCAGCTCCGTCATCACCCGCGACGCCGGCTACCAGGTGACGTTCAGCGCGCCGTTCTTCCTCGGCGGCTACGAGGCCGCCCGCGACGCCGGCCTGGCCGGGCGAGCGCAGATCGCCGTCGAGAACGTCAACGGCCCTGTGCTCATGCTGGCCGCCGGTGACGACGGAGTGTGGCCCTCGTGCGCACTGACGTCGCCCGCGTGGGAGCGCCTGGTCGACGCCGGGCACGCGCTCGCGAGGGGTGACCAGTTCGTCTGCTTTCCGGGCGCCGGGCACTCCATCAACCCGTCGCGCGCCGGGTTCCCCCTCGCCGATCTCATCGACCGTGGCACTGCCAGCACCCGCTCCGGCTACGGCGGCTCCGCGTCGACCGACAATGACGTGAACCACGCGCTGTGGCCCTTGATCCGCGGGTTCCTGGCCGACGCGCTCCGGTAGCGCAGTCCGCGGTGAAGGTGAGCTCGAGGAGGGAGATCTTCGTGCCTGCGGCGCTCCGCGAGTCCTGGTCGTCGCGCTCCGGTGGCGCTCACAGTCAGTCTGCCGTGAACGTGATCTCGAGGAGGTAGATCTTCGTGCCTGCGGCGATCGTCTGACCGGTCAGCCACGAGCGATCGACGTCCCAGTCCACGGGGCTCGTGTAGTTCGAGACGAGGAAGCGGTGCGCGTCGAGGCGCACGACGCTCGGGAACGCGGTGTCACCGCTCGACGGCAGATCTTCGATCCACTCCACCCGGCGCTGCTCGCGGTTGACGCGGTAGAGCGCGGTGCGCTTGGAGGACGACGAGTAGGTCGCGAGGTACGCGGTCTGCTTCTGGGCGAACGTCAGCTCGTCACGGCCGAGGTCGAAGGGGCCGCTCGGGTTGCGCCGCGCCAGCAGGAACAGCTCGGTGCCGTGGCGGAAGAGCTTCGGAGAGTCGTAGCGGTGTGGGCTGGACTTCGTGCCGCAGTCCCACCGGCCGAGGTCCTCCTTCTTCGCGAAGCACACGTGCGAGCCGAAGCCCGTCGCGTCTCCGTCTTCGTTGCGGGTGACGGCCCAGAGATCGCCGTTCTCGTCGAACTCGAACGCGGCCTCCGACACCCCGCCCGTGTAGACGACGCCGTCACCGCTCACCGGCTCCCACGTCACGCCGTCGGTCGTCTTCGTGAACGACAGCTTCACCTCGGACGGCGCGCCGACGTTGTAGTGGTTGCCGGCGTACGAGGTGCGCCAGCCCACCTTGCCCCGGGTCTTCAGGCTCCAGGTGATGTGGCCCTTCGTCGACCAGCGCTCAGGCTCGCTCCACGTCCCGTCGCGCCCGAGCGTCAGCCGCCACTCCTGCTTCGGCTCGAACGAGAACATGTCGGTGCCGGCCTCGAAGGCGTGAAAGCGCAGCACGCCGCCCAGCGAGAGGAAGAGCGGTTCGCGCAGGTCCGCCCCCAGGTGGATGGTCTTCTCGAAGCGCCAGGTCTTGCCGAGATCGCCAGACGACATGAGGTGAAGCCGCGTCTCAGGTGACGCGAAGTGGGTCGGCGCGGTCCGCCAGCCGAGCCACAAGCGGCCGTCGTGAAGGATGAGGTCGGCGTTGTTGTTGCTCGCCAGCACGGGCTTCGCCTCGGGCGGCAGCGTCGGGCCGGGGATCAGCCAGCGCGGCTCCGACAGCACCGGCCGCCAGGTCTTCGTGGTGTCCACCGGCCAATCGGCGGGGTCGTCCGATGGCGTCGGCGCGGACGGGGCCCCACAGGTCAGGAGCGACGTCGCGGTGATGGCGAGCAGGGTGCGCACCCACCCTGCATCTCGACAGAGTGGGCACGACGTCAAGTGCCACCTCACGAACCATCTACGCTAGAGCGGACGCATGCGTTCGTTCTGCTGCCTCGCCGCGCTCCTCTGCCTCTCCGCCTGCCCGAAGCGCACCGCCGACCAGATCCACGATGAGCACATGCCGCACCGCTTCGAGCATGCCGAGGAGTGGGCGGCGCGCTTCGAGGACCCATCGCGCGACGCGTGGCAGCAGCCTGAAGAGGTCATCAAGGCCCTCGGGCTCCCCGCTACCGCCAGCCTCGCGGACATCGGCTCCGCCACCGGCTACTTCTCGGTGCGCTTCGCGCGCGCCCTGCCCGAGGGCGCCGTGTACGGCGTCGACGTCGAGTCCTCGATGGTGGACTACCTGACGAAGCGGGCCGAGACCGAGAAGCTGAAGAACCTGAAGACCATCCTCGGCGCGTACGATGACCCCAAGATCCCGCAGCCCGTCGACTGCATCATCGTCGTCAACACGTACCACCACATCAGTGAACGGCCGGCCTACTTCGCCAGGCTCGCAGCCTCGCTCAAGCCCGGCGGGCGCCTCGTCATCATCGACTTCAAGAAGGGCAGCAAGCGCGGCCCGCCCGATGCGGACAAGCTCAGCCCCGACGAGGTGACGAAGGAGCTCGCGCAGGCCGGCTACGCCGTCGCCTCGACGTGGAACTTCCTGCCCGATCAGTACTTCGTCGCCTACTCACGGAAGTAGCGACGTCACGAAGCCCAGCGACGTGCGGTGCAGCTCGACGCTGGTCCACTCGTCGCCGCGGACGTTGGCGCGCGCGACCGGGAACGCTGGCACGTCGAACTGCGAGGGGAACACCTCCCACCACCAGCGCGCGCTGTCGCCGTCTGGCGAGAGGTCGAGCACTGCCACGTCGTAGCCCGGGTACGAGGACCAGGAGAGGCACAGGGTGCTCACGAGCAGTCGCCCCTCGCGCGTGACGCTCAGCGCCGGCTCGGTCGTGGAGTAGGGGCTGGCCGGGTTGCGCCCCAGGACGCGGACGATCGGGCCGCTGCCGTCGTGCACGAAGACCTCCGCCCCCGCCACCGCCGCGAAGCCCGAGCGCCACGGGGCGACCGCCATCACCGGCGCCCCGGACGGCAACGTCGCCACCTGATCGAGCCGCGACGCCGTGCCGTCGGTGAGCCAGAGCTCGTTCGCCAGCGCCACCAGGGCGAGGCCTGACGGCAGCAGCGCGAAGGCCGAGGGGCGCGCCCCCGACGGGCCCCCCACCAGCGGCACCTGGGTCGTCGAGGTGGGCTGACCGCGCGGCGCCGAGCGGAAGAGCCCCACGTCGGTGAGCAGCCACACGCGGCCAGCGGCGTCGACGGCGACGCGTTCGGGTGACGACGACCTCGCGCCAGGGGCCTCGAGGACGACCTGGCGCAGCGACTCCGCCTGCCCGTCGGCGTAGCGGGTGACCCGGGTGGAGCCGCCGCCGCCGGTGCCCATCGTCTCGACCAGCAGCAGATCCGCGCCGTCGAAGCGCACGAACACGGCGCCCGTGGTCGAGGTCGCCACCTGCCGCGGCGCGCCGCCGCTCGAGACCATGAGCGAGCGCAGCCGCCCGACCTGTCGCGTCCACGCGACGTGCGAGTCGCTCGTCCCCAGCACCGTGTAGCCCTCGTGGCCGGAGTCGAGCACGCGCACGCGGCCGTCGTTGCCGATGACGAAGAGGCACTGGCGACCGACGCACTCGGGTGGGCGCTGGACCCCGGCCCGGTAGGCGTCACCCCGGCAGCCGCCCACCAGCGGCGTCGTCGAGCCGTCGGACACCGCGGCCGTCGGGTTGGGCACCAACCGATCGACCGTCGTCGTCACGGGGGGCGCTCTGAAGGGATGTCCGGCGTCGCCCGGCTCGGCCGCGAGCCCGCCATCGCCAGGCCCGCGCCCGGGCTTCACCACGACGGTGGTGAGGCCGGTGTCCGCCTCGGGGATGGGGGTGAAGCAGGCCGTCAGGGCGAGAGCCGGGGTGAGCATGGCGAGGCGCATGCCCCCGGAGTGGCGCCACGCCCGATCAGCTTCACGAAATCGTCTCGGCAGACGGTGAAGAAGGGTGAAGGCGGCAGCGCGACGGACAGGCGGGGGTTACGTCTTGCGGCCATGGCAGACACCACCGAGGCTGACGCCTCCGACGCGATGTCCGACGACCTCCACCAGACCCGGCAGGCCACGCTCCGCGACGTCCCGGTGCTCCTCTTCATCCGTGGGCTCACCTTCCTCTCCATCATGATGGGGCTGGTGGTGGCCCTGCATTGGTACCTCGGCTTGCGCCTGCTCCGTGACTCTGGCCTCGCAGAGCCCTGGGCCAGCGTGGGCTGGACCGCGTTGTGGGCCAGCTTCGGCGCCATCTTCGCCGGCTTCATCGGCGGCCGCCTGCTGCCGCGCCCGGTCGCGAAGGTGCTGCAGTGGGTCGGCTTCTCGTGGATGGGGGCGTTCGGCCTGCTGCTCAGCGCCACGGCGATGTCGGATCTCGTCCTCTTCGCCGCGGGCCAGCTGACGACGGTGGAGCTGTCGGCCTGGCAGCCGTGGCGTGCGCTCGCGGTGGTGGCGATCGTCGGGCCGGCGCTCGCGGGAGGCTTCGTGGTCGCGCGCGCGCCCGCCATCAAGCGGGTGACGGTGCCGATCAAGAACCTGCCGAAGGCCTTCGAGGGCTACCGCATCGCGCAGCTCTCGGACGTGCACATCGGCGAGACCTTGACGCGGGACTTCGCCGAGCAGGTGACGCGCGCGGTGAACTCGCTCGCGCCCGACGCGGTGGCAGTGACGGGCGATCTCATCGACGGCTCGGTGGCGAAGCTGCGCGACGAGGTGGCGCCGCTGTCAGCCTTGCGGGCCCGCGACGGTGTCTTCTACGTGACCGGAAACCACGAGTACTACCACGGCGGCTCGTCCTGGGAGGCTGAGGGCGCCCGGCTGGGCATGACGGTGCTCCACAACCAGCACGTCGTCCTCACGCGTGACGGCGAGCAGCTCGTCATCGGCGGTGTGCCGGATGTCGAGGGCGGCCGCTTCTCGGCGCAGCACGAGCCCGACGCGCAGAAGACCTTCGAGGGCGCGCCACCGCTTGCGCCGCGCATTCTCCTCGCGCACCAGCCGCGCTTCGCCCGCCGCGTGAAGGACACGCGGGTCGACCTCATGCTGAGCGGCCACACCCACGGCGGGCAGATCTTCCCCTTCATGTTCTTCGTGAAGCTGCAGCAGCCCGTCATCGGTGGCTTCGCCACGCTGTGGGGCGTGCCGACGTACACGAGCAACGGCACCGGGTACTGGGGCCCTCCGTTCCGCGTCGGGCCACGGGGAGAGATCACCGAGCTCACCCTCGTGCGGGGCTGACCCTGGCTCGGCGGGACGCATGAGCCCGGCAGGCCGGTGAAGCCTGTCGGGCCCGACCCGCACAGGTCCTCGCCCAGGCCGCACGCCATCACCAGGTTGCCTGCGTCGCACTGGCCGTCCGAGCGAACGCCTTCCCTGCCGTCTCGAGGAGGCGCAGGAAGCGTTCACGTCGTGGAGCGGCACCGTGCCCCGGTGCGCCAGCTCGAGCACGCCGGCCTTCGCCGCCACCTCTGGTGAAGGCCCCTTCACAGGGCCGAACAGCGCGCGCGCGAATGGTGCCCACAGAAGCCGGGCGAGCGACGCTCTCGGCCAGCGCGGCAGACCCGGCTGGTCCACTGCGCCAGGTCGGTGCCGGCGTGCCGGAAGAAGAAGAACGGCGTCCCCCGCGAACGAGAGACGCCGTCGTCCTGATCGACCGGATCGGGTCTGGATCAGCTGTTGGGCTTCGAGGTCGGCTGGCCGGCCTTCTTCCAGCCGGCGATGCCCTCAGGCAGCACGGCGACGTCGGTGTAGCCCGCCTCGAGCGCCTTCTTCGCCGCCTGCTTCGACGCGCCACACGACTCGTTCGCGCAGTAGAAGACGAGCTTGTTCGCCTTGTCGGCCGGCAGCTCCTTCACGTCGTAGCCCGACGACGAGGTCAGCAGCACCGCGCCGGGGATGACACCCTGAGACTCGCGGGTGGACTTGCCGTTCGCGTCAACCGGCGTGAACTTCGACTTCGCCTTCGACCAGGTCGCCACGTCGGCCACGGTCACCTTCTTCGGCTCGACCGACGCTTGCTGCATTCCCTCGCAGGCGAAGGCGGCGGTGGGGACGATGAACGAGGCGGCGAGGACAGCGGACATCACGATGCGCTTCATGCGGGAGTTCTCCGAAGGGTGGAAATGCCGGCGAAACATGTCGAAGGGACGCGCCCGCCGCAACCCTCTATGCACCGGGTACGCGGGTCGTTTCACCGCCGAGCGTCAACCGAGTGATTCCGGGGACTTTCTGCCTGCCAGGCGGAGCAGGCCCGGTTCGGGAGCGGCCTCGACTGTCCGCCTCAGCGCTGGGGTGCGGAGTCCTTCTCGTTCACCGTGCGGACCTCCTGAGTGACAGCGTCGGCCCGGTTCGACGACGGCGTGGGAAGGTAGGCCGACTCGGCCCCCTGGCTCGTGCGCGCCTCGGCGACCAGGGCGGCGAGCTGCTTCCGACCCAGCGCGCGATCGGTGAGGGCAGGCTCGAGCGCGTCGAGGCGCTGAAGCACGTGCTCGGCGCGCTGAAACCGGGCGCCGGGGTCACGCACGAGCAGGCCCAGGACGACCTCCTCGAGCACCTCAGGCAGGTCGGCGCGCGGCCCCCTCGGTGACGGGATGGGGGCCTCGAGGCACGCCCGGTACAGCGAGACATCGTCGGGCGCCGAGAATGGCTTGTGGATCGTCAGCAGCTCGAAGGCGGTGACGCCGAGCGCCCAGAGATCGGCGCGGGAGTCATAGGGCTGACCGAGGAGCTGCTCGGGCGCCGCGTAGCCCACCTTGCCGCGCAGCATGCCGGCCTCGGTGAGCTGCTCCTTGCCGGCGGCGCGGGCGACGCCGAAGTCGTTGAGCTTCACCTCCCCCAGGCGCGACACGAGCACGTTGGGTGGGTTGACGTCACGGTGCACCAGCTGCAACGCGCTGCCCGTCGCCGACGTGCGGGCGTGAATGTAGTCGAGCGCCTCGGCGAGCTGCTGGAGCACGAAGACGCACGCAGGGAGCGGCAGGGGGGCGCCCCGCTTGCGCGCGTGCGTGAGGATCCGGCTCAGCGGCAGGCCATCGACGAACTCCATGGCGATGAACCAGGTGTCGCCGTCGGCGCCGAAGTCGAGCACCTGCACGATGTTCGGGTGCGCCAGCCCGGCCCCGAGCTCTGCCTCACGGCGAAACAGCGCGATGGACTCGGGTTTCTCCGAATAGCTGGGCAGGATGCGCTTCACCGCCACCTTGCGCTCGAACCCGCCCTCGGGGCTGTAGGTGGCGAGGAAGACCTCGGCCATGCCACCCGAGCCGAGCCGCTCACCGAGAATGTACTTGCCGACGAGGTCCTTCTTGCGCGCCGCGTGCACCAGGAGGCGAATGCGGCCCACCACCGTCGCCCCGACGAGCCCGATGGCGAAAGGGACGATGAGCGTCAGCGCGAGCGGCGCGCCCGTGAAGCCGATCGACACCAGGCGCCGCGCGATCGTCGCCGTCGCCATCAGGGCGGTGATGGCGATCACGGTGCGTGACAACGACAAGGCGCTCAGCGCGACGAGGCCGCAGGGCATCGCCACCGCCGTCGGAATCCCCATCCACGGGGTGGTCAGCAGGGGCGCCTGCACATGCTGGATGATGGCGATCGTCGGCACGTCGACGAAGGCCACCGCGAGGGTGCCCCACTTCCCGAGCGCCGGCACGAAGCGCGTCACCACGAAGACGAGCGCGCTCACGACGGTGAAGACCACCGTGCCCCACACGGTCGGAGCGAGCGCGACCGACGAGCGGCTCGACACCAGCACGATGACACACGCGACGAGCGCCAACCCCAGCCGGATCTGCGCCATGCGGAGCGCCGCATCGCGCTGCTCGTCGGCCAGCACCTTCTCGAGGTTGGCCTTGACCGCTGGGTTCAGCCCGGGGCTCGTCGTCACCGGTTCACCTCGTCACCAGCCACGCCATCAGGGCGCCGAGCGCGAGGGCCGTGGTGAGCAGCACCACCCACACGCCGATGCGCCGCTCTGGTGGCGCCGTCTTCAGCGCCGCTCGCCGGGGAGACAAGACCGTCTTCTCGTCCGCCAGCGCGCGGGAGCCCGCCGGCGCCGGGTCGCGCACGCGCTTGAGCGCCGGCGTGGTCGTCTGGTTCGCGGCGCCGGCCGCGACGACCTCGGGATCCAGCGTGCGGTCCGACATCTCGTCGAGCGCCAGCTTCACGTCACCCAGCTTCGCCGCCTGGGTCTCTTCTTCGGGCTGGGTCGAGCCGGGGCTGTTCGCCTCGGGGTCGGTGATGGACACCACGTCGGCGTCGGGGACCTGCGAGAGGTCGTCGCTCGACAGGCCGAGCTCCTCGAGCTGCAGCGGCGACAACACCGGCGCCACGGGCGGCCAGGCGGGCACCTTCCCGCTCACCAGCTTCAGCTCGGCGGCCTTCCGGCGCGGCAGGCCCACCGGCCCCACGTTCGCCGCGTCGATGAGGGCGTCGAGGAAGGCGTCCACGTCGGGGTACCGCTCGGCCGGCCGGCGGTTCATCGCCTTCAGCAGCACGTCGGACATGGGGCGGGTGATCTGCGAGTGGAGCAGGTGCGGCGGGCGCGGGTCCTCGGTGACGCGTGAGGCCAGCATCTCGCCCGTGGGCTCGATGGCGAAGGGCAGCTGGCCAGCGAGCAGCTCGGTGGTGAGCACCGCGAGCGAGTACAGATCGCTCCGGCCGTCGAGGTTGGTGCTGCCCGACGCCTGCTCGGGGGACATGTAGTGCGGCGTGCCGAGGATCGTGCCCGGCCGCGTCATGCTCGTGTCCATCGGGCGCATGAGGCCGAAGTCGAGCAGCGTCGCGAAGCCGTCGGGCGCGACCATCACGTTGCCTGGCTTCAGGTCGCGGTGGATGAAGCCCTGCGCGTGAAGGGCCGAGAGCGCTCCGCCGATCTGCACCACCAGCGGCAGCACCTCTGACACCGTCATGCGCCGCTTCTCGCGGAACAGGGTCGAGAGGCGCCGGCCCTCGACGTACTTCATGACGATGCAGGGCATGGGCCCGTCGCGCTCGACCGCGTAGAGGTGCACGAGGTTCGGGTGATCGACGCACGCCATGTTGCGCGATTCCTGCTCGAAGCGGTGCACGGCGTCGGCGTCTTTCAGCAGCGCCGCGTGCAGGAACTTCACCGCGACCGCCCGCCTGACGCTCAGGTCCTCGGCGCGATAGACGGTGCCCATGCCGCCCGAGCCCAGCCGCTCGACGAGCTTCCACTTGCCGTTCACGACATGGCCGAGGTTCGGGTCGTCCACCAGCACGACCTCGCGGCACTTCGGGCAGCGCGTGAGCAGCGGGGCCACCAGGCCTGGCGTCGTCCGGGGAGCGCGGCTCGGCACCTCGCGCTCGAGCCCCGTGTTACAGCGCTGACAGACGACGCGGACGCGTGCCACGGCGTCATCCCACCACGCGACGGGGCCCGGGCCAACGGCGATGCGCCGCTCAGCGCCTGGCGAAGGCCGCCGCCTCGAGCAGCGCCGACACCATCGGCGTGTCGTCAGCGTCGCCCCGCGCCGCCAGGTGGTACGCGGTGCCGTGATCGGGCGACGTGCGTGGCACCGGCAGGCCCAGGGTGACGTTCACGGTGTGCACGAAGTCGAGCGTCTTGGTCGCCACCAGGCCCTGGTCGTGGAACATCGCGAGCGCGACGTCGAAGCCCTTGCGGTGCGCGAACAGCCCGTCGGCGCCGTGAGGCCCGGTCACCCGGATGCCCTCGCGCGCGGCCCACTTCATCGCCGGAACGATGACGTCGAGCTCCTCGCGGCCCAGCAGTCCGCCCTCGCCAGCGTGTGGGTTGAGGCCGCAGACGGCGATGACGGGCCGACCGCCCAGGAGCCGGCCGAGCCCCGCGTCGACCCTCCGCAGCACCGACAGCAGGTGCGGCACCGTCAGCGCCTTCGGCACCTTCGCGAGCGGCAGGTGGTTGGTGGCGAGGGCGACCGACAGCGAGGGGCCCTTCATCAGCATCACCACCTCGACGCCGAAGGCCTCGGCCAGCACCTCGGTGTGGCCCATGAAGGGAATGCCGGCCCGGCTGATCTGCTCCTTCGACACGGGCGCGGTGCACATCGCGTCCACCATGCCCGCCCGGGCGGCGGCGATGAGCGCGCTGACGGCGTCGTACTGCGCCCGCCCGCCGGCACGAGACGGCGCACCGGCCAGCCGCTGCGAGGCCTTCAGCGAAGAGACGGCGTGAAACTCGACGTCGTCGCGGAACCGGCGCCGGTCGCCTTCGTCGCCGAACAGCACTGGCGTCACCGCGCGGCGCACCGACCGCCGCTCGAGCGCCTTCGCCGTCACCAGCGGGCCGATGCCGCTCGGATCTCCCAGCGAGATGCCGACCCGGGCCCGCCTCACAGCTTCAGATCGATGGCCGCCGAGGCGCGCAGCTCCTGCACGTACTGGTCGGTGTACTTCTCGAGCTGGGCGCGGGTGAGGCGCTCGCGCAGCACGTCCTTGAGCTCCTCATAGGGCCGGGCGGCCAGGGCGCGGCGCTCCTCGACCTTGATGACGTGCCAGCCGAACTTCGTGCGGATGGGCTCCGAGATGCCGCCGATGGGCAGGGTGAAGGCGACCTTGTCGAACTCGGCCACCATGACGCCGCGCTTGAAGAAGCCCAGGTCTCCCCCGTCGGCGGCCGACGGCCCCTCGCTCTTCGCCTTCGCGAGCGCTCCGAAGTCGGTGTCGGGCTTCTTCGCCTCGTTCATCAGCGCCACCGCCTTGAGGCGCCCCTGCTCGGCCTGCTCCGGCGTGGCCTTCGGCTGCACCTGCACGAGGATGTGCCGCGCGCGCACCTCGAAGTCCTGCAGCTCGTCGCGCGACACCTTCGCGTACTCGGCCTTCAGGTCCTCTTCGGTCACCTTCACCTTCGAGCGCACCTTCAGGTTGACCAGCTTCAGCTTCGAGAGGTGCTTCTTCATGAAGCCGCGGAAGGCGGGCAGGGTGTAGCCCTCCTGCGCGAGCAGTTGCTCGAACTGGGCGCCCTCGACGTTGTTCTGCCGCTTGACGTCGTCGACCCCGAGATCGACCTCGGCCTCCGAGACGTCGATGTTCAGCTCGCGCACCTGCGCGTCCATCAGCTTCTCGCCGATGAGGCCCTCGAGCACCCGCTTGACGATGAGCGCGCGCAGCTCGCCGCGGCGCGCCGGGTCGGGCTCGGCCTTGATGCGCGCGAGCTCGGGCGCCGCGCGGGCCTCGACCTCGGAGAGCGCGATGATGTCGTTGTTCACGACCGCGGCGACGCGATCGACGAGCTCGGCGCGGACCGGAAGGCTGCCGAGGAGGAGGACGAGGAGGAGGCGCTTCACACTGCGCGGCATAGCCTCATGACGGCCCGCGGCTCAATCGAATGCGCCGCTGGCGCCGCCTGAGCAGCCAGGCCGCGAGCAGCGTGAGGGCGCCCCCCTCGGCCGAGCAGCCGCAGGAGACGGGGATCAACACCACCTGACCGGGCGCTGGCCCACCGTCCCCTCCTGCGACGCCCCCATCGTCCGGCCGGCCACCGTCGACGTCCAGGCCCGCGTCGAGGCCACCGTCTGCTTCCGCGCCACCGTCCTCGACCCGGCCGGCGTCGATTGGCTGCACACCGCCATCGGGCTGCGCGCTGCCCCCGTCGAGGCCACCGTCCCCGACCTGCCCTGCGTCGACCGGCTGCACGCCACCATCTGGCTGCGTCGCGGTGCTGCCCCCATCGACCGCGGGCACGAAGAGGCGCACCTGGACCTGCGTCGTCAGCGCGGCCCGGTCGAACTCCTGCCAGGCCACGGCCACCACGCCCGTCGGCGAGGTCGCGAGCGCCAGGTTCTTCGCGTCGATGGCGCGCCGTGAGTCGAGGGAGAGCGGCATCACGCCGGCGTCCGAGAGGATGGCCGCGTTCACGCCTTCGGGGCTCTCCCAGCCAACGAAGAGGGCACTCTCGCCGAAGGGGACGGCCCGGGGCCTCGTCGCCCCGGCGCCCCCGTCGAACTCGCGGTAGCCGACCAGGGGCACCAGGCCTGCGTCCACCGCGCCAGGCTCGACGGAGAACGCCGCGACGCTGCCGCTCCTCGTCTCGAACACGCCAATCAACCGGTCGCTGACGGAGGTTGCGCAGACGGGGGTGTCGCCGGTCAGGCCGGCCACGAACAATTGTGAGGAGGAGTGGCTCACGGCGTCATCCAGCCGAAGCTGCATGAGCTGCCCGGTCGGCGTCACGAACCCGAAGAGCCAGTGGGCGCCGTTCGTGAAGGCCGCGCACGAAGGGGCTGTCCACAGCAGGTTGGACGAGGTGAAGCCGACCGCGACGACCGACTGGTTCCACAACAGCTCGCCGTTGTCGCCCAGCGCCCCGCCGACGTTGGACGGCTGGGAGGGTCCCAGCTGTTGGCCGACGGCGTAGCCCCCGGGGCCGGCTGAGAGCTCGAACAGCGCTGAGACGGTCGCGGTTTGATCGACGAGCAGGGCGAGCTCCTGCCCCGAGGGACGACGGAGCACCCTCGGCCGGCCAGGCGCAGACGAGGGCGGCAGGTTGCCGAACGGCTGCGGAGTCGTGCTCGCGCCGTCGAGTGAGACCTTCGAGAAGAGCGTCTCCCAGCGCCGGTCGTCCGTGTACTCGCTGAAGGCGACGAGGAAGGCGTTGTCGCGCACGGACCAGACGACCGATGGGTCACGCTGCAGCGCTCCGGTCTGGGAGACGAGGGTGGCTCCGGCCGCCGGGACGAACGTGCCCGCATCAGGCGCGATCGTTCTCACGAAGAGCACGTTCTGCTGCAGCTCGAGGCCGATGGGGAACAGCCCTCCGTCGCCAGCGAGCGCGATGGGCCTGAGGGTGCCCCCGTCACCGGAGCGAGGCCAGGTGGTGTTCACCAGGCCCGACTGCCCCGGGTTCAACACGCCCAGGTGCCAGCCGCCCAGCGGGCGATGGATGAGCGCCACGACCCGCGCGCCGGCCCACTGCGTCGGCACGCGCTGACCGGGGGAGATGCTCGAGGCGTAGACGAGCGTCGGGGCGTCGAAGTCCAAAAGGAGGCCCGCATCGCTCTCGAGCAGGACCGTGGGGTCGTTGCCCCCATTCGCGATGACGCCGACGACCCGCCCCGTCCGCTCGACCAGTCTCACCGGGGTTGCCGTGCCCGGCCCGAGGCTCGAGGTGTGAGCCGTCGGGAAGGCGTTCCAGTTGCTCGCGACGGTGATCGGCGATCGCTCGCCGGCGAGGAACGGCCCACCCGTCGGGACCGCTGTGACCCAGGTCTCGAGCCCCGCGTCGCCGCTCGTCCCGATGTGGCTGAGACGCTGAAACGCCAGCGCGTGGGAGTTGGCGGTCGCTCCGACCCACCAACCCGCCACGAACGACACGCCGTCGTGCACGAGGCTCGCGCTGCCGACCGCTGGTTCGAGAGAGCCCTGCGCGATGGTGAACACGGACGCTGACCCACCATCGACGTTCTGGGCGGGGGCGAGTGAGCGCCCGCGCAGTGAGGACCGGCTTCCCGCGACCTCGTCGAACATCAGCAGCAGGCCGGCCGGGTCCGAGGCGAGCACCGGGTTGCGCGTATGTCGTCCATCAGGGTTGAGCACCAGCGCGCCGCCGGTCGGGCGCTCGAGCTGGCCAGTGTCGGGGGACCAGATGGAGGTGAAGAGATCGGTCACCGAGGAGCCGCCACCGAGCGCGCGCCGCTGGTCTGCCCAGATGATGCGGAAGCCCCGACCGTCGAGGCGCACCGCCACCCCACCCTCGACGGTGAGGGGCACCAGACGCCGGGCGGGGAAGGACATGGCCCCGCCGTCCGCGGGCACGAAGGACAGCTGCGCGAGCGTCAGGCTGAGCGTAGCGGCGAGCACGATGGCCAGTATCCACGTTTGTCGAAGGGCGCGTCAGATCCCCGCGCACGAAACGCCAGGTCGTGGCATCTGGCTCACATGCTGACGACCGTCCTGACCCTCGTCCTCGCCGGCTCGAACGCCCCCGAGAAGGGGCTCGCGCGCACGAAGGAAGAGGTGCTCGTGAAGCTCGCGGCGAGGTGTGGGGCGCGGCTCGAGGTGAGCTGGGACTTCGCCTCGCTGAAGGCCCACAACCAGGACATCGCGTGGGACCAGACGGACGGCGAGCTCGAGTGCAATGAGCCGCTGCGCTACCTGTGGGCGTTGTGCGCGACCGACGCGGGCAGGGCGGTGGTGCGGCGCAGCGAGGTGAGGGCCGTCACCTGCCAGGGCACAGCCAACGCCGTGGGCAGCCTCACCTTCAAGGCCGGCGTCGTCACCGTCGAGCGCTCCGACGAGGAGCGCGATTCGTTCCTGCGCGCGCGGAAGCAGTTCGAGGCGGCCTTCAAGACGACGCTGACCCTCGAGGCCGACCCGTACCGCGACGAGGCCTGGCGCGACTGGCGGCGCGAGCCCAACCCCGTCACCAGCACCACCGACTACTGCCTGCACGACGGCAAGAAGGTGGCCTTCGACTGGGCGCTGGCCGATCGCGCGATGAACAACCGGGGCGCTGACACGGTGCTGGTGAAGTGCTTCGAGGCCGGGAAGGTCGTCATCGACGTCTCGATGAAGGAGCGGAAGAAGACGGGCCTCGTCACCCAGGTGCGGGACGACTGGCGCCGCCGCGTCACCCTCGTGGCCGACGAGCAGGACGGGCTCGAGGAAGAGTTCGACAAGGGCCAGCTCCGCGCGCAGACGCTGTGGAAGCGGGGTGACCGCGTCTGGTCGAAAGAGCTCCACCCCTCCGGAGCGCTGAAGCGGTACTGGCGGCAGTACCCGACGCCGCTGCAGGTCTCGGTCGAGCTGCGGGAAGACGGGGCGGTCACGGGGCTGGCGTGCGCGGCCGAGGCGAAGGACGACGAGGTGCTGCGCGCGTGGTGCGGCTTCGCGGGCAAGAAGACGGTGCAGGTGCTCGACGGCACCGGCAAGGTGAACCGCACGGTGACGCACGTGAACGGGCTGTTGACCCGCAGCGAGGCGGGCTCCAGCGAGTACGCGTCACGCTCGACGCTCGACTACGTGGACGGCAAGCCCGACGGCGAAGAGCGCATCGTGCGCCGTGACGGCACCCTCGAGCGGACGACGATGTGGGCGCGCGGCCTCAAAGCAGGGCCCGAGCGCAAGTACGGCCCCGACGGCAGGAAGGTCATCGAGGAGGCGAGCTGGCGAGGCGGCGAGCTCGAGCGCCGCGTCGAGTTCTTCCTCAACGGCAACAAGAAGGTCGAAGAGGTGCTCGACGGGCCGAAGCAGAAGGTGGTGACGGAGTTCTTCGATCTCGGCGGAGTCCGCCGGAGAGGGGCGTACGTCGCCTGCGCGCGGCGCTTCTCTCGCAACGAGTGGTGCGAAGACGGCGTGCACACGACGTTCTTCGAGAGCGGGAAGAAGGCTGCCGAGGACGGCTTCCGCGAAGGCCGGCGGGTGAGCGCGAAGGCCTGGTACGAGTCCGGCGTGGCAGCCGAAGAGGAGACCTTCGTCGACGGCCGCCTCGCGACGCGCCGCCAGTGGTTCGCCGACGGCGGCGTCTCGATGGACGAGGCCTACGAGGCCGACGGCTCGCGGGTGCTCCGGCGCTGACCGCAACCCCGCGCGAGTCGTGTCAGCGCAGGGTCAGCTCGGGGAACAGCCGCTGCGCGAAGTCCGACGTGAGCAGCCCCTGCGGGTCGTACCGCTTCTTCGCCGCGAGCAGCGCGTCGAGGCCCCGGCGGTACAGGCGGGACAGCTCTCCCGCGCGCACGAAGACGTTCTTCGTCAGGTGCACGCGGCCGCCCAACGCCACCGCCTCGCTCGTGAGATCGACGAAGAGCTCGCGCACCCGGCCGAGCGCGCCCACCTCGTCCACGCCCTCGAAGGTGAACGTCACCGCGAAGCCCTTCGCGCCGTTGGTGGACGAGAGGCAGAAGGGCTCGTCTTCGGGCAGGTGCAGCACGTCCACCAGCGCGAGCGACAGCCCGATGGCGTCGGTCAGGCGCTTCCCGTTCGCGATGAAGGGCGCGAGCTGCTCGGGCCTGGGCACCACGAACGTCTGCTGCACGGTGCGGAACGACAGGCCCATGGCCTCGGCCGTCCGGCGGGTGCGCACGTTGCCGTCCATGAAGAACGTGTAGCCCTCGAGCTCGTCCACGTAGGTCGCCTTCTCGTCGAGGTAGCGGTCGTACGCGAAGTTCCAGAACGCCTGCCCCATCGACTGCACGTGATGGATCGCCAGCTCGATGGGCACTCGCGAGGCGTTCGCCGGTCGGTGCGGCAGCAGCGTGTTCAGCGGCACGTCGTTCACGTAGCGCGAGCGCGTGATGATGCTGCGGGTCTCGGCGCCCTTGAAGGCCACCACGGCGTACGGCGTCTGAGCGGTGGGCGATGCGTCGGGTTCGACGAGCAACGCCGGCGCGACTCGCGACGGGTCGGCCGAGCGCTCGATGCGGTTCTCGACGCGAATCGGCGCGCCCACCGGCTGCAGGCGCCAGGTCGCGCGGAGGATCAGCGCGAGCTGCCCGAAGCCGCCGATGACGCCGTAGAAGAGGTCAGGCTCTCTCGCGCGGCTGCACACCAGGCGCTCACCGCTCGCCGTCACCACCTCGACCGACTCGACCCACTTCCCCTCCTTGCCCCACACCGGCGAGAAGCGGGAGAGCGCGTTCATCGACAGCGTGCCGCCCACGGTGATGTCCGAGCCGCTCACCACCACGGGTGGCACCAACCCGTGCCGCGCGCACTTCGCCAGCACGTCGCCCCAGCGCGCTCCGGCGCCCGCCGTCACCGTGCGCGCTTCGGGATCGACGGTCACGTCGTCAAAGCCGACCAGCGTGAGGGCAAGGTCACCGTGCATCGCCTGGGTGTCGAAGGAGAGCCCCGCGCCCCGGAGCACCACCTGCCGGCCCTGCTTCCGCGCGGCCGTCAGCGTCGCCACCACGTCGCGAATCGAGCGGGCCTCGTGCACCTCCGAGCGCAGCGCGTGCAGGCCGGAGTAGCTGGCGAGGTTCACCCAGCGCGGGCCGCCCGTTGACGGAGCGCGGTTCCCCTCGGCGAAGGCGGCCACCGCCCGCTGGTTCATCGCCGCGAAGTCCTCGGCGAGCTGCCGCGCGATGACGAGCTCGAGGCGCGCACCGAGGGCGGGCTCGAGCGTCGAGGCCGCGTCCTTCGAGAGCACCAGCACCTCGGCCTCGCTCGCTGCCGTCACCGTCGCGGCGCGTGGGCCCCCATCGACGAAGGCCACCACGCCGAACAGCGAGCCCTCGTGGAGCGTGAAGACGGCCTCCTTTCTTCCGGCGACGCCCTTGCGCGTCACCGTCGCCTGGCCGCGGACCAGCGCGAAGAGGGCCTGCTCCGAGCGCTGCGCGGCGCCTTCGTGCACGAAGACGTGGCCCTTCGGCACCTTCAGCGGCGTCAGGTGCTGCTCGAAGCGCGTCAGCTCGTCCTCGGTCCAACTGGCGAAGCTGGGGAACCCCTCGAGGCGAAGGCTCACGACGCGCCTCCGCCGAAGAGCTTCTTGAAGACCCCCGTGAAGAAGCCCGCGGGCGCCTTCGCCGGCGCGTCGTCCAGCACCACGCCGGCGGCGCGGATGCGGTGCGCGAGGTCCTCGGAGATGGCCCGCACCAGGTGCGAGACCAGGGTGGGGTGCGTCTGCGTCAGCGCGCCCAGCGTCGCCGCCGACAACACCCGCACCGTGGAGTCCTCCGCCGCGGTGATGGTGGCCGAGGCGGAGCCCGGGTCGAGCAGCGTCACCTCGCCCACCCACGCTCCGGCGCCGCGTGCGCCGACGAAGACCGGACCCTTCTCGAGGGGCAGCGAGACGAGCAGCTCGCCGCGCTCGACGAAGAAGAGCGAGTCGTTGGGCTCGCCGGCGACGATGAGCGTGGTGTTCGCGGGCACTGTCCGGGCCGGCATGTGATCGAGCAGCGCAGCCTCCTCGTGCGCCGTCAGGTGTCGCGTCAGAGCTCCCAGCGTGGCCATGCGGGGCGTTCAACATGCGCGGGCCACGTCACGCAAGCCTCGTGCCGCCTCACGTGTTTCCGGTTGACTCCGGCGTCGTTGGGCCTGCGCTCCGCGGCTCAGGGCGCCAGCGGCACCTGCGTGGCGTGCGCGACGACGTCGAGGTCGGGGCCTGTCACCTCCAGGCCCGTCGCCGCCGTGTGGTCGCGGAGCTCGTCGGTGGAAGCGCAGCTCCGCCTCGTCTCCCACGCAGGATGCGGAGGGCGGGAGCGCAGGCGAGCGACCGGGCTTCAGGGCTCGGCCGAGGTCCCGCCGAGGGGGCGGCCGGTGACGGCCTGAAGCACCTGCTCGTTCAGCTTCACCTGCGCCTTCTCGCGCAGCGCCTTGACGTAGGCCGCCTGTCGCTCGGCCCGCAGCTCGACGAGCAGCGTCTGCTCGATCTGCCCACGCACCTCGGTCAGCTCCCGCTTGCGGGCCGGCTTCTTCTCCAGCAGCCGGAAGAGGTGGAAGCCGTAGTCGGTGGACACCACGTCGCTCGTCCCGCCAGGCGAGAGCCGGAAGATCGCGTCGTCGAACGCTGGTGGCATCTCGCCGCGCTTGAAGAAGCCGAGATCGCCGCCGACCTTCGCGTCGGGGGACAACGAGTAGCGCCGCGCCAGGTCGGGGAACTTCTTGCCCTGCCAGAGGAGCTGCTGCAGCCGCTTCGCCTCGTCGAGGCCCTTCACGACGATCTGCTGAGCGTGCACCTGCTCGGGTTCGGTCCACCTGTCCGGGTTCTCGTCGTACTGGCGGCGGATCTGCTCTTCGGTCACCGCCACGCGGGAGAAGACCTGCTCGGACAGCAGTCGCTCGACGAGCAGCTGCTCCTTCGTGCGGCGGGCGAGCTCGGTCTTCGACGTCTGGCTCTGCGCGAGCGCGGTGTCGAAGGTGCCGGCGGGGTACTCGCTGGTGAGCGCGAGCATGCGGCGGTCAACCTCTTCGGCGCTGACCTGCACCTGGGCGTCGCGCGCGGCCTGCAGCAGCATGAGGCGCTCGACCATCGTCTCGAGCAACGCCTGCTTGAAGGGCTCGATCTGCTCAGGCGAGCGCGGCGCCGAGCCCTCCATGGCCTGCGACTCGCGCGACAGCTCGCGCTCGAAGTCGGCGCGGGTGATGACCTCGCCGTTCACCGTCGCGACGACGTTCGGGTCCGTCTGCGGCTTCTGCTGCTGCGAGCAGGCCGAGAGGGCGAGGAGGGCGGTGGCGAGGAGCCGGCGCACGCGGACCGGTTACCAACAAAGCCGCAGCCGGTCCAATGAGGCCCGCGCTCGGGCAGCGGCGACGCCGGCGTACAGCTCGAGGTGCGCCGCGGCTGATGCTCGAGGACGAGCAGGTGATGTCGACGTCGACCTCCCGGAGGGGCTGGTGCTTCCAGGCGCTGTCAACAAGGGGACGGAGAACCGACAACGAGTTGACGTCACCTTGTTTCCGCTTTTCGGTGACCTTGTTGACACCTCTCGGGAAGGCCCGCTTCCGGACGGCGACCGTGGGCGCTGGCCGCGCGTCTGGGGTCAGCTCCGGCGGGCGCGCAGCGCGAGCGCCACCACCGCCGCCAGCGCCATCAGCTCGGGCACCGAGTTCGCGCCACAGCCGTACCGGATGGGGCCGATGGTCGGGCCGCCACCGCCAGCACCGCCTCCGCCCATGCCGCCGTCCATCACCATGGTGCCGCCGTCGCCGCCCGCGCTGCAGTCCGTCGCGACGTTCGGGTTCGTCGGCGACGGCATGCCCTTGAGCTCGGCGATGTCGGAGCAGCCATCGCCATCGGAGTCGGTGTTCGCCATCGTGAGTGCCGTCAGCGCGGCCCGGAGCGAGGCGTCGTTGTTGGCCATCAGCCCGTTCATGCGCACGGCCCGGCCAAAGGGCGTCGTCACGGTACCCGTCGTCGTCACGCCGTTGAGGTGACAGACGCCGCAGACGCCCGGCGGAGGCCCGCTCATCATGAGCTCGGTCTGCATCACGCCCGTGAACGTGGGGGTCGCGGAGGCCGCCGCCGCCCCGAGGCTCGCTGCAAAGAAGATGGCCCGGTGGAAACGCATGGTGGCCTCAGAGGAAGAAGTGCAGCTGGCCGAGCAGCGTGAAGCCCACGGTCGCGGGATCGGGCGCGGGTCGGGCAGTTCGCCGGAGGATCGCGTCGAGCCGCACCTCGACGTGTGGCAGCACGTACCAGGCCGCCGACACCCAGCCGCCCACCGAGGGGCCGCGCTCTTGAGAGCCCGTGTGCTGTCCCTCGACCGAGCCGATGAGGTGCAGGCCCTGCATGACCTCGAAGTCGGCCTGCACGAGCGCCGCGAACCCGAGCCGGTCGAGGCGGGTCGGCTGCTGCCACGCGAGGAAGTCGACCTCGGCCAGCAGGGCGAGCGGCTCGAGGGGGCTCCAGCGCATCGTGACGCCGTGCGCGTGCCGCACCTGGGGCAACTGCAACAGCAGATCGGCCTGCGAGACGGCGATGAGGCTCGACAGGCCGAGGTACAGCTTCGAGAGCACCGTGTACTCCGCGAAGGCCGAGTAGCCGCGCTCCCGGTACGCGTCGGGCCCGAGCTGGTAGTTGCCGAGCAGGCCCATCACCTCGCCGCGGAGCTTCTCGCCGTTGTAGCTGGCCGAGACGCCCACCTGCTGGTCGAGGTTGGTGTCGGTGTTCGTCGTGTCGCGCACCCACATGAAGTGCTCGTTGTTGCGCAGGCCGAAGGGCACGAACATGCGCCCGGCCCTCACCATCACGGCCTCGTCGGCGAAGGTGGCGCCCGCCCAGAACTCCCGCGCGACCCACTGGGCGTTGCAGGGCTTGTCACCGCCGCACTGCGGGAGGATGGCGGCGGGCCCCACGTTTCGCAGCCCAAGCCCCGACGAGGCGTGGAAGACGAAGCGATCGACCTTCACGGTGCCGTAGAGATCGGCGGCCATGAAGAGCGGGCGGGGCGCTCCCCCGACGGGGATCATCGCGCCACCGCGGAAGTTGCCCGACAGGTTCACCACCTCGGGCAGATCGATGAACCAGAGGAAGCGGGTGGTGGGGCTCGGCTCCTGCGCCTCGTCGGCGGTGGGCTTCTTGATGCGCCACCGAAGCAGCACGTCGGACTGCGCGCGCCCGTACGGCGTCAGCTGCCCGGCGCCAGAGGGATCGACATGGCAGACGGCACACGACTGGTAATCGTGTTTCACCATCCACGGGAACGCCGCCGCGGTCGAGCCTCCGAGGGCCACCGCGACGGCCAGCAACCAACCAAGCTTTCTCAACCTGACGTCCCCTCTATGCGACCGGCACTCAGCCCTTCTTCGCGTTGAACTTCGCGAACACCGTGATGTCCGGCTTCACGGTGATGCCCATGTAGCTGGGCACGTTGACGTCGTGCTCCTTGAAGTTCACCGGAGCCTCACCCTCGATGGCGAAGGTGCCACCGGAGTTCGTGATCTTGTACTTGAAGGAGATCTCCTTCGACTTGCCGTGCACCGAGAAGGTGCCCTTGCCCGAGCCCTCGCCGGACTTGCCCTCGTCGGGCCACTTGATCTCGTCGTGCGGGATGGCGAGCGTCGCCTCGGGGAACTTCTCGACCTCGAGGTACTTGTCGCGCATGTGCTTGTCGCGCAGATCGATGCCCGTCTCGAGGTCCTTGAGCCCCACCACGACGGTCAGGGTCTTCCCGTCGTCCTTCACGTCAACGCTGCGGGTCTTGCCCTCGATCTTGAAGCCGGCGGGCCCGACGCCCTTGAACGACGCCACGCCGTCACCGGTCTTCGTCCAGCCGGCGAGGGCGACGCCCGCAAGGAGGAGGGACGAGGTCAACACTGCACGGACAGAGAAGAGACGCATGCGGAGGCCTTTCGAGCGGGGCGGCGGAGTCTGCCCCAACCGCGCAGATTCCCCAACGGAATCGCGCGTGCAGCCTGAGACGCAGGTGCCGCGTCGATAGTTACGGCCCTCGTGTTCCGAGGAAATGCAGGGACATCGATCGCCGGTGCGGGCTGGTGCGGTGCTCCCAGAGGTAGACGGCCTGCCAGGTACCGAGGGTCAGGCGCCCCTGCCGGACCGGGATCGAGAGCTGGGTCTGCGTCAGCGCCGTTCGCACGTGGCCCGACATGTCGTCGGCGCCCTCATCGACGTGGGCGAACAGCGGGTCTCCATCTGGCACCAGGCGGGCGAAGAAGCGCTCGAGGTCGCTGCGTACGGTCGGGTCGGCGTTCTCCTGGACGAGGAGGCTGGCGGAGGTGTGCAGGAGGAACACCGTCACCAGGCCGTCCCGGGCGGCCACGGAGGCCAGCCAGCCGTCGAGCTCCTTCGTCACATCGGTGAAGCCTCGGCCTCGCGTGGCGACGACGAGCGTGTGGTGGGCCTGAACGATCATGGTCCTGCCATAACGTGTCCGACTGCCCGGGCGTCGCTCGAAAAAGCGATCGCCACGCGCGGCGCGATCCGTGATGATGGTCACGCAGATGACGACCAGCCGTTCCGACTTCGCCCGACTCGCCAGCGACTACCTGCGTGCGCAGGGGGAGTCACGGCCCATCCACTACGACGAGGCGCGCGATCGCCTCGTGGTGGGTGCGGGAGACTGGACGAGCTTCATCTCGCTGGGCCACGCCTTCGACGAGTACGAGGCCAACGCCGTGCCCGAGAAGGGCCGGGTGCTGGCGCGGAGGTTCTGGAGCTCCGTGCGCCGCGACGCCCCGCCCACCACGGCCGACGTGATGCGCAGCGTGGTGCCGCGCGTGCGCGATCGCGCGTGGTTCTCGGCGGTTCGGCGGCAGGCCGAGCTCGAGCTGGGCGCAGACGAGGGCGCCATCGACGAGGTGACGCTGCCGCACCGGGTCCTCAACGACGAGCTCGCGGCCCACCTCGCGTTCGATCTCCCGACGTCGGTGATGGAGATCGGCCCCGATCGCCTGAGCGCCTTCGGCACGACCTTCGACGAGCTCTTCGCGCGCGGCATCGAGAACCTGCGCCAGCGCCCCCGCCTCGACTTCGAGCAGCCCGACACCACGGTCGCGGCCTACGTGTCGCCGTACCGTGATGGCTTCGACGCCACCCGCATGCTGTTGACCGAGCGGTTCCTCGAGCTGGCGGTGAAGGGCCGACCCGTCGTCATCGCGCCGACGCACGACATCGTGCTGGTGGCTGGTGACGAAGACGAGAACGCCCTCGAGGCGATCGCCACCTGGGGAGAGCAGGCGCTGCTCGAGCCGCGGCCCCACACCGCCCACGCGTTCCGCTGGGAAGGCGAGGGCTGGCGTCCCTGGCTGCCAGTGCGGATGCACCGCGCGTGGCAGAAGCTCAAGGTGCTGCAGCTGCAGTCCTTCGCGTCGGCCTACGCGCGGCAGAAAGAGGTGCTCGAGGCGCTGCTCCAGGCGAACGGCCACTCGCTGCACGTGGGCACCCTGCGAGCCTTCCGCACCGCGGCTGGAGACATCTTCACCAGCACCGCGTGGACCCAGGGTGTCGAGGCGCTCCTGCCCCAGACCGATCGCATCGACTTCATCCGGACCAACCCCGACGGCAGCACCACCGGAGCGAAGACCTGGTCGACGACCTTCGAGATCGCCCGCAAGGTGGTGCCACACCTGATGGAGGCGACCGGCGACACGCCCGAGCGCTGGCGCGTCATGGGGTTCCCCCTCGACGCTGAGCTCGACGCGATGGCCTCGCAGGGCAAGCTGCCCGACTGAGGGGCATGAGGCCGCCCGCGAGCCGCTTCGCCAGCGCTGAGTCCTGGCGCGCTCGCCCTGGCCCGACGGGCATGAGGCCGCCCGCGAGCCGCTTCGCCAGCGCTGAGTCCTGGCGCGCTCGCCCTGGCCCGACGGGC
>JAEUJQ010000016.1 GCA_016793095.1 Myxococcaceae bacterium
CGAACCAGCCCTTGACAAGCCGGTTATCTGCCGCGAGCGAGTCCCGATGTTCAAGCCAGGGTCCTCATGCCGCACTCAAGTGATCGATCTTGCTGCGTTCTCGCACGCCATCGCGGTGCCAGATTGGGAACTGCACCCGATCGAGATGAGGAGGCAGCCGTGAGCCGATTTGCGCTGGTGGTTCTGAGTTGCTGCGTTTCGGGTCGGTCGACGATTGCGGTCGAGGCTCCCAAGATCGCATGTCTCGATGTGCTCTCTCTCTTGAACGCCAAACTGGCTCCTGATGGCGATCGCGATTCGCAGATCGTTCGAGCTCTCGGTCGCCAGTACTTCCCCGAAGGCGCAGTGCCCGTACTTGTTCAGGGAGCTCGACTTGACGTCGATTGCGTCGATGACACATTTGATGTTCGCACTCGGCGTTCCCGCCGCAAGGGAGTGCTGGCGCTCCGACTGGTCGAAGCAACGCCAACCACAATACGCGGAGTGGTCCTGGTTGATGTGTCACAGACGGACGGTGAACTCGGCTGGACGACCCCACCCGCCCTTCCCGTTCGAGGAGATCGAACGCCTGGCGGGGCTTGGGTCTGGCGTCAGAAGAGGTAGTAGTCCGGTGACCGGTTTCGAGTGTGCCCGTCGATGAAGGCGTCCTTCGAGTAGAGCGGTCGCCAGAAGTCGTGCACGTCGCTGGCGAACTGCCCGGTGCGCGAGGGGTCAAGCTCGATCAGCCGTGGGTTCTCCGACACGACGAGCGCCACCGCCCCAGCTCCCTGCGTCGGTTGCCCCGCTCCCCGCCGTGCCCAGACCAGGGGAATGGTGGCTGCTTCGGCGGGTCTCAGGGAAACGTGCGACGCGAGAACGGTTTTTTCACGCGTTCCCGCCCTGGCGGGTCACTGACCACGTTGCAGGCAGGTGTGGCATCGGTGGCACGATCGTCACACCGGTGGGACTGGAATCAGATCCCAACCCATTGAAGTTCCTCAATCGCCATGGCGGGCATGTCGTTTGCTGACAGGCCGCGTCATGAAAGTGTCCAGCTCAGGCCGCTGGCTGGACGACGAAGGAGCAGTCACCATGGAGACCACCACGTTCATCAAGCCGAAGTTCGTCATCGCGGCCCTGCCGGGCACGGGCGAGCTCCAGGTGCAGGTGAAGGCCTCCGTCGAGAAGCCGGCCCCGCGCGTCCTGCAGGTGCCCGTCACCTCGCTCAGCTGACGTCACCTCGGTTGACCCCCCGCCCGCCTGTCTGACAGACGGGCTCCCATGAACGCTCCGCTCGCTGCCGTCGTGCTCTGTGCCGGCAAAGGCACGCGCATGAAGTCCGAGATGGCGAAGGTCCTCCACCCGCTCCTCGGGCGGCCGATGGCCTGGTACCCCATCACCCGCGCCTTCGAGGCCGGCTGCCAGCAGGTCGTCGCCGTCGTCGGGCACCAGGCCGAGCAGGTGAAGACGACGCTCGCGAAGGCCTTCGAGGGCCAGCCGCTCGCCTTCGCCGTCCAGCAGCAGCAGCGGGGCACCGGAGACGCGGTCGCCTCCGCCCGCGCCGCCCTCACCGGGTTCTCGGGCGCTGTCCTCATCCTCTACGGTGACGTGCCGCTCCTCACCGCCGACACCCTCTCGCGCCTCGTCGCCGCCTTCCGCGCCGGCAAGGGGCCGCTGGCGATGGTGTCCTGCCGGCCCGGCGACCCGACCGGCTATGGCCGCGTGCTCCGCGGGCCCGGCGGCCGCGTCGAGGGCGTCGTCGAGCACAAAGACGCCACGCCCCAGCAGCGCCTCATTCAGGAGATCAACGCCGGCCTCTACGTCGCCGACGCCCGCTTCCTCTGGGGCGCCCTCGAGACGCTCACCCCGCAGAACGCCCAGGGCGAGCTCTACCTCACCGACATCGTCGCGAAGGCCGCGAAGGAGGGTGAGGTCGCCGTCGTCGAGGCCGACCCCCGCGAGGTCGAGGGCGTCAACGATCGCGCCGAGCTCGCCGAGCGCGCCGAGCTGCTCCGCGCCCGCATCAACAAGCGCCACATGCAGGCCGGCGTCACCCTCACGGACCCCGCCAGCACCTTCATCGACGAGGGCGTCGAGATCGGCCCCGACACCGTCATCGGCCCCAGCGTCACCATCTCGGGCGAGTGTGAGATCGGCTCCGGCGTCACCATCGGCCAGGGCTCGGTCCTCGTGCACACCACCATCGGCGACGGCACCGACGTGAAGCCGTACTCCGTCTTCGAAGACGCCGTCGTCGGCCCGCGCTGCCAGGTCGGCCCCTTCGCCCGCGTGCGCCCCGGCTCGGTGCTCGACGAGGGCGTGCACCTCGGCAACTTCGTCGAGACGAAGAAGACCCGCCTCAAGAAGGGCGCCAAGGCCAACCACCTCGCGTACCTCGGCGACGCCGAGATCGGCGCCGGCACCAACGTCGGCGCGGGCACCATCACCTGCAACTACGACGGGGTGAACAAGCACCAGACCGTGCTGGGCGACGGCGTCTTCGTCGGCTCCGACACCCAGCTCGTCGCGCCGGTGAAGGTGGGCGACGGCGCCTTCATCGCGGCCGGCAGCACCATCACCGACGACGTGCCCGCGGGCGCCCTCGCGCTCTCCCGCACCGCGCAGACGAACAAAGAAGGCTGGGCCGAGCGCCGCAAGAAGGTGCTCGAGGGCATGGCGAAGAAGAAGGACTGACCCGCCTGAACCGGGAATCGCCGGCCGGGTACGAGGTTCACGCCCCACGGGGCCGAGGCCACATCGGAGCGACGCATGTGCGGAATCGTTGGGTACGTGGGTGAGAAGCAGGCGGCGGGCGTGCTCGTCGGCGGCCTCAAGCGGCTCGAGTACCGCGGCTATGACTCCGCCGGCGTGGCGGTGCTCGACGGCGCCGCGCTTACCGTGCTGCGCGCCACCGGCAAGCTGAAGAACCTCGAGGGCAAGGTCGCCTCGGAGCAGCCGAAGGGCTCGGTCGGCATCGGCCACACGCGCTGGGCCACCCACGGCCGCCCGTCCGACGACAACGCCCACCCGCACACCTTCGACGGCGTCAGCGTGGTGCACAACGGCATCATCGAGAACCACCTCGCGCTCAAGGCCGGGCTCAAGGCGAAGGGCCACGTCTTCTCGAGCGAGACCGACTCCGAGGTCTTCGCGCACCTCATCGCCCAGGAGCTCAAGGGCGGCAAGCGCCTGCCCGACGCCGTGCGCGGCGCCATCGGCCAGGTGAAGGGCACCTACGCGCTCGTCGCCGTCACCGTGAGCGACCCGTCCCGCATCGTCTGCACCCGCGAGGCGCAGCCGATGGTGCTCGGCCTGTCCGAGGGGCAGAACTTCGTCGCCTCCGACGTGCCCGCGCTGCTCGAGCACACCCGCGACGTCATCTTCATGGAGGACGGAGACCTCGCCGTCATCGAGAAGAGCGGCGTCACGCTCACCGACAAGGCCGGCGCGCCGGTGACGCGCAAGGTGACGCGCATCGACTGGACGCCGGGCATGGCCGAGAAGGGCGGCCACAAGCACTTCATGCACAAGGAGATCGTCGAGCAGCCCCGCGCGCTCGCCGACACCCTGCGCGGCCGCGTGCTGCGCTCGGAAGGTGACGTGCACTTCGACGGCTGGAACCTGTCGGAGGCCCAGGTGAAGGGCATGGAGCGCGTGTGGATCCTCGCCTGCGGCACCTCGTTCCACTCGGGCCTCGCCGGCAAGTGGATGATCGAGTCGCTCGCGCGCATCCCCGTCGAGGTCGAGCTCGCCTCCGAGTTCCGCTACCGAGACCCGCTCGTCTCGAAGGGCCAGCTCGCCGTCGCCATCAGCCAGTCAGGTGAGACGCTCGACACGCTCGCCGCCATGCGCGAGGCGAAGCGCCGCGGCGCCACCACCATGACGCTCTGCAACGTCATCGGCTCGGCGATGACGCGCGAGGCCGACTTCACGGTGCTCACCAACGCCGGCCCCGAGATCGGCGTCGCCTCGACGAAGGCCTTCACCACCCAGCTCGCCGGCCTCTACCTGCTGGCCATCAAGCTCGGCCGCCTCAAGGGCACGCTCACCGCGAAGGACGCGCAGCTGCACCTCGAGCGGCTGTCCGAGGTGCCGTCGCTCGTCGAGCACGTGCTGCACACCGAGGCGAAGGTGAAGGAGATCGCCCGCGCGTACCTCAACGCGCAGGACTTCCTCTTCCTCGGGCGCGGGCCCATGCAGTCGGTCGCGCTCGAGGGCGCGCTCAAGCTGAAGGAGATCTCGTACATCCACGCTGAGGGCTACGCCGGCGGCGAGATGAAGCACGGCCCCATCGCGCTCATCGACGAGAAGCTGCCGGTGGTGGTGGTGGCCCCGTCGGAGCCGCACGTGCACTACGAGAAGATCATCGGCAACATCGAAGAGGTGCGCGCCCGCGGCGGGCAGGTGATCGCCGTCGTCGAGGAGGGCGACGCCCACGCGAAGTCGCTCGCAAACCACGTCATCGAGCTGCCGAAGACGAGCGCCCTCATCGCGCCCATCGTCGCCACCGTGCCGCTGCAGCTCCTCGCGTACCACGTGGCCGATCTGCGCGGCACCGACGTCGATCAGCCTCGCAACCTGGCCAAGAGCGTCACCGTCGAGTGAGCGGCGCGGCGGCGCGTCCCGCTGGCTTCAGGCGATCGGCCCGGCATACTCGCGGCCCATGACCCGCCTCGTCCTCCCCCTCGTCGTCGTGCTGGCCACGAGCTGCGCGGCGCTGCGCCCCCGCCTCGTGGACGCGAGCGTTCAGAAGCCGTCGAACGTGGCCGTCTACTTCACCGTCGACACGCGCCAGGGAGACCCGGTGCCGGGGCTGACCGCCGACCAGTTCCGCATCTACGAGGACGACAAGCTGGTTTCGAAGTTCGAGTCGAAGCAGACCATCTTGAACCCCGAGGTCGCGGCGATGCACTACCTGCTGCTGCTCGTCGACCTCTCGGCCTCGGTCACCCAGTCCGGCTCTGGCGAGGCGCTCGAGGCCGCCGTCGCCTCGTTCACCGATCGCGTCGGCCAGTACCAGCAGACCGCCATCTTCGGGTTCGACGGGCGGCCCGAGCTGATCCCCATTCGGGGGTTCGCGCCCGGCCGGGCCGGCTCGTCGGGGCTCGCCTCGATGAAGCCGCGCGACCCCTCGACCAACCTGAACGGCGCCATCGTCGAGGCCGTCAAGGTGCTCGAGAAGCAGCTCGACAAGTCACCGGTGCCCCTGCGCTTCGGGACCCTCGTCGTCTTCACCGACGGCACCGATCAGGCCCACCGCGCCGCTGCGCGCGACGTCGAGGCGGCCCTCGATCGCTCGTCGTTCGACGTCTTCGTCATCGGCGTGGGCGCCGAGATCGACGAGCGCGAGCTGCGCGCCATCGGCCGCAGCGGCGCCGCCCTCAGCCGCGACCCCCGCACCCTGAGCGCCTCGTTCGAGCAGGTCGCCGCCCGCATCGAGGGCTTCTCGAAGCGCTTCTACCTGCTCTCGTACTGCAGCCCCGCGCGGGCCGGCGTTCACGAGCTGCGCATCGAGCCGGTCACCTCGGACGGCAAGTCGGGCGCGCTGACGTACCCCTTCGACGCCCAGGGCTTCGGGCCCGACTGCGACCCGAACCGCAAGCCCGCGTTCGACCTGAAGCGGCCCCGGCAGCCTCGCTGAATCTGCTCAGCGCTCCCGGCCTCCTCCGCGCGCGAACTCCGACCGGAAGCGGGAGCGGCAGGCGCGTTGACCCGAGCGGAGCTTGCGGCGATCCGCTCATGCAGTGGGGTGGCGACGGAGCTCGGTGGCGGTGCAGGGAGTCCGGCGCTCAGCGAGTCAGGCCGTCGAGCCAGCCCATGACGTCGTCCTGCACCTGCGCGTCGGGTCGCGGGGGCGGCTTCGCGTCAGCCACCTGAACGCGCACCTGCTGGCCACCGTTGATGGCCCGCAGCTCGCCGTCGTCGAGGAAGACGCCGTGGCACGTCTCGCAGAACTCGACGCGCAAGCCGCCCACCTCGGCCGCGCGCATGGGCACGGCGCAGGCAGCGCACTGGCGTGACGTCTTGAGCTGCGGGTCCAGCTTCGCTGGCGGCCGCTTGCCCAGCACCTGCTCGAGCTCGCCGCCGTCGAACCACAGGCCGTTGCAGAAGGTGCAGCGATCGAGCTCAACCTTGCCAGCCTGGAACGCGCGCATCGGGGCCGTGCAGCCGGGACAGGTTCGTGCGGTCATGTCGCCAGTCTAGCGCCGAGCGCCTGACAGCGTCGCGATCAGCGCGCGCGCCGGCGCCGGCCCACCGCGGCCTCCAGCGGGTGCGACACGTCTCCCGCGGCGCGCGCCATCAGGCAGATCTGCGTCACCTTCGCGCCGAAGCGCTCCCACTTCGCCTCGCCGGTGCCCTTCACCCGCAGGAACTCCGGGCGCGACGTCGGCAGCGCGGCGGCGAGGCCGTAGAGCGTGGCGTCGTTGAAGATGATGAAGGGCGGCACGCCGAGATCCTGCGACAGCTCGCGGCGGAAGCGCTTGAGCTCCTCGGCCGCGAGCGCACTGTACTGGCCGGGCAGGGTGGCCTTGCCCAGCGTCGCCGCCTCGCCGCGGCTCGAGGAGCGGGCCGGCACCTGCGTGCGCGCGCCCTCACAGACATCGCAGCCGCCGCAGCGGTGGCCCCACGGCGTCTCCTCGCCGAAGTACCGCAAGAGGAAGCCCCGCCGGCACCGCTTCGTGTACGCGTACTCGGTCATGCGCTTGAGCAGCAGCAACTGGCTGCGCTCCTGCGCCCGCACGCGCTCGAGATCCACGCCCAGCGAGTCCCACGGCGCGTCGCGCAGCACCTGAATCGTGCGCCCCGCGAACGGCCGCTGCACGCTCACGCACCCCGCGCGCTCGAGCGCCGACAGCCCGTGGCGAATGCGCTCGTCGTCGAGGCCGCAGCGCCGGCTGATGGCCGACAGCTCGGTGGCGCCCCGCGTGCCCACGGGGAACATCGCCAGCAGCGCCGACCACAGCGCCTTCACCTCGGGGCTGCGCGGGTGCTTCGACGCCGAGTCCGGCAGCACCGTGATGCCGTAGCGCCCCTCGCCCCGGCCGCCGCGGGTGAGCAGCCGCTCGCGCTCGAGCACCTTGAGCGCCGCCGAGATCTCGAACTCGCTCGTGCCGAGCTGCGCCGCGAGCTGGTTCACCCCGCGCTGAAATGTCGACTCCTGCCGCAGCACCGCCCACAGATCGCGGAACAGCGTGGCCGGCGGGTGGTTCGACTGAATGAGCCGCTCCTGCGTGTAGACGTCGGCGTGGTTGAAGAAGAGCACCGCGTGCGCCGGCTTCCCGTCACGGCCGGCGCGGCCGATCTCCTGGTAGTAGGCCTCGACCGCCCTCGGAATGCCCGCGTGCGCCACGAAGCGGATGCCGGGTTTGTCGATGCCCATGCCGAACGCGTTCGTCGCCACCGCCACCGCGTCGGGCCTCGTCATGAAGGCGTCTTGCGCCTCGCGCCGCGCGTCGTCCGGCATGCCCGCGTGGTACAGCAGCGCGTCCACCTTCGCGGTGGTGAGGCCCTGGTGCATCGCCTCGGCTTGCTTGCGCGTCGAGCAGTAGATGATGCCGCTGCCTTCCTTCGCCAGGGTCGCCGCGGCGCGCCGCTTGTCGTCTTCGCCTGCGACGTTCACCACCTCGAGGAAGAGGTTGGGGCGATCGAAGCCGGCCACGAAGACCTGCGGCTCCTTCATCAGCAGCACGCGGGAGATGTCGTCGCGCACCTCGGGCGTCGCCGTCGCCGTGAGCGCCACCGTGCGCGGCGGCCGCAGGCGTTTGCGCACCTGGCCGAGCAGCGCATAGTCCGGCCGGAAGTCGTGGCCCCACTGCGAGATGCAGTGCGCCTCGTCGATGGCGTAGAGCGCCACGCGCGCCTCGGTGAGCGCCGACACGAAGGCCTCGCTGCGGAAGCGCTCGGGCGCGACGTAGACGAGCTTGAACTCCCCGCCCCGCAGCCGCCGCTGGCGCTCGGCGCGCTCCGACTCGCTCAACGTCGAGTTGATGAACGTCGCTGGAATGCCCCGCGCCGTCAGCCCGTCCACCTGGTCCTGCATGAGCGCGATGAGCGGCGACACCACCACCGTCACGCCGTCGAGCAGCGTCGCCGGCAGTTGGTAGCAGAGCGACTTGCCCGCGCCGGTGGGCATCACCACCACCGTGTTGCGGCCCGCCAGCACCGAGCTGACGACCTGCGCCTGCCCGTGGCGGAACGACGAGAGCCCGAACGCCTCGAGGCCCTTCGTCATCTCCGCGAGGAACGGCAGGTCGGCTGACACCGCGCGCATGAGTGCACCCCCGGAGATCCGCCGTCAATCGACTTCGTCCGCGAGCACCGGGCGACGAAGGAGCGGTGTGCCCCGGCCCGCGTCGAGCAGCCCGCGCTCGAGCATCGACACGTAGCTCCCGTCGGCCAGCACGAGGTGATCGAGCAGCGAGATGTTGAGCGCCTGCGCCGCCGCCCGCAGCTTGCGCGTCATCGCCACGTCCTGCACCGAGGGCTCCGGGTCGCCGCCAGGGTGCGTGTGCAGCAGCACCACGCCGCTCGCCCGGCAGGCCACCGCCGGCGCCAGCGCCTCCCGCGCGTCCACCACGCAGTGATCGGCCCCGCCCACGCCCACCCGGTCGAAGCGCAGCAGCGCGTTGCGCGCGTTCAGCGACAACGCCCACGTCTCTTCGAGCCGGAGCTGGTGCAGCTGCGTACGCGCCCACTGGGCGATGGCACTCGGGCTGAAGAGCCGGGGCCGCTTCTGGCGTTGCAGCGGCACCCGCCGGGCGACCTCCATCGCCGCGTGCAGCCGCGCGGTGAGCAGCGGCGCCACCTGGAACGAGAGCTCCGGCGTCTCGAGTACGTGCAGCAGCCCGTGGGCGAGCACCGGGGCCACCTCCTGCTCGGACGAGGCGACGCCCAGCACCGCGAGCAGCTCGACGTCGGTGAGCGCGGCCGCGCCGAGGCGCTCGAGCCGGGCCGTCGCCTGCTCCACCAGCCGCGCGTCGCCCGGCTCCCCCAGCGTCACCAGCGACTTCACCTCCGTTGCGTCGAACCAGTCCATGTGTCCCCCGAGCACCTGCAGAGCAAGCGCGGTGCCGCGACCGGCTTCGAGGGCGATCAACGCGCGTGGGACGCAGCCCATCCACCGCAGCGGACGAGCGTGGACACTCCACCGCGTTCTCGGCCGTCGAGAACTCCGCCAGCGTGAAGGCGGTGGGCTACGCTGCCGCCTCGATGCCGACGGACACTGCCTCCCTGCCCACCATCTGCGCGGCGTGCCGCTCACCGGGATCACTGCAGCTCGAGCAGTCGCTCGAGCAGGGCGTCTTGCGCTGGGCGGAGTCCTTCACCTGCACGTGCGGCCACGGCTTCGAGGCGAAGAACGCGGGGCTGCCGATGCCCGCGGCCCGTCAGGCGTTGATGGTGGCGCACGGGAAGCTGCGCGTCTTCGTCGATGCGATGCCGAAGGGCGGCCGCGCGCTGTCGGTGCTCGCGAAGGTGCTCGACGCGCCCGAGGCTGAGGTGGCCAGCGCGCTCGGTCGGCTGCCCGCCCTCGTCTGGGAGGGCACCCGCGCGGAGGCGAGCTTCATGCGCCAGGCCCTCGAGAAGAGCGGGGCCACCGTGCGCGTCGAGACCGTCGCCATGAAGGCTCCTGCGCCAAGGCCCTCGGCGAAGCGCGGCAAGAAGAAGTAGCGCGGCGCGGGAGGCTGCGCGCATGCCGGGCCGTCACATCATCACCGAGGAGGACGCCCGGCGTTGCTCGCCCTGGCGAAGGCGTGCCGAGGAGGGTGGCCGCCTGGGCGCAGGTGCATGGTGTCGACGGGCGGTCGCTCAGATGCTGGCGAATCAACCTCCGCGCCGGAAGTCACCGCAGCCGCGCCCCCGCGCCGAGGCTGGTCGAGTTGGTGACCGGTGCAGGTGACCTGCGCGAAGTCCGACGTCGCTGAGCGGTGAGGGCTCGAGGCCGGACAACGCGATCGGCTTCGTTGCACTTCTGCGCGTCCCGAGCCGATCTGCCACCGCGGGCCAGATGAGGCACCGCCACGTTGTTCGATCTCAAGCCCTCACCGTCCGAGGAATCGTGAGCGGCGAACGGGCGGACTCCCCGCGATGCGATCCTCGGCGGTGTGCCTGAGGTCCTGGGCTGAGCCGACGAGTCGAGCAACCCGGTCGCGTGGAAGAACCAGGCCTTCCGCCCAGACCGAGCTCGAACTGGCCGAAGCCGAGGCCGCCGCCAGGACTCCGGCGCGGTCGTCCCTACGCCGCTGCGCGCATCAGCGAACCCGACAAGCCACGGCGCGCGCTCGAGCCCAGTTGGCCTCCTCGAGCGTCGGGGCTGTGCGCCTGGGCGCCCGAGCCTTCGGCGGGGAACCGCAGCCCGCTGGCGCGCGGAGCCTCAGGCCCGCAGCGCAGCCGCGGCATCCACCGCGTCCCACAGCGGGCGGCCCTCGAGCGCAACCCCCACCGGCGCCCGCTCGCTCGCGACGCGCAGGATGGCGGAGGCGAGCTCGGCCAGCGTGATGGGCCGGAACCGTGCTGGCGTGAGGCCGCGCAGGGCGGCGACGAGCCCCGGCGTTCCCTCGCGGTCGGCGAAGGACGACGGCCGTACGATGGTGAAGTCGAGGCCGCTGCCTCGCACCAGCGCCTCGGCCCTCGCTTTGGCCTGCAGGTACGCGCCGATCGGCGACCCCGCGCCCACCGAGGAGAGCAGCACGAGGTGATCGACCCCTGCCTGCTTCGCGGCGTCCACCAGGGACCGGGTGGTGCCGACGTCGCTCGTCTCGTAGGTGTCGCCGGACCCGAAGCGCGCGCGCATGGTGCCGATGAGCTGGACGACGGTGGTGCAGCCCTCGAGGCCCTTCACCAGGGCTGGCGTGTCGGACAGCTCGCAGACCGCCAGCGGCTCGTGGCGCAGGCTGCCCACGCTCTTCGGGCGCACGTGCGCGACGACGGGCACCTGGTGGCGCACGGCCAGCGGGAGGAGGACGCGGCCGACGGCGCCGGTGGCTCCGGCGAGGAAGAGACGACGCGGTTTCATTGGAGGACCTGCCCGACCTGTCGTCTACTGCGCCTCCCGGTTCGCCACCACACAAGGAGCTTGCATGCGCCCCGTCGTCCTCGTCCTGGCCCTCGCCACCTGCCTCGTCGCGCCCACGGCCCGGGCGGACGACGAGAAGCCGGCGTCGTCAGGAGGCTCCGTTGATCCCAGCCTGCGCGGCCCGGGCTCCTTGTCCGACGCGAGCCCGCAGCGCCGACACCCGATGCTCTCCTTCTTCCTCGGCTTTCCGGCCGGCTACTTCGGCTACGGCGGCATTCCGTTCAGCGTCGGCGCCCGGTACCTGCAGCCGATCCTCCATGACGGGTTCGTGCCCAGCCTCAACGACTCCCTCAGCGTCGAGGCGGGTGTCGATCTCTACGCGCTCGGCGCCTCACGCTTCGGCGCTGCGCTGGCGATTCCCATCGAGGCCATGTGGGCGCTGCACTTCTCGACGAAGTTCTCGGGCTACCTGAAGCTGGGCGCCGCGCTGGAGATCCGGTTTCTCGGCGACTGGTGCTGGGCCAACGTGTGCGGCGGGGTGCTGGGCGCCGGCATCATCGCGCAGCTGGGGTTGATGTACCGCATCACCGACGCCATCACGCTGCGGGCCGAGCTCGGGTACCCCGGCCTCAAGCTCGGCATCGGCCTGCCGCTGTAGCGCCAGGCGCCGTCACTTCGCCTGGGTGACGGAGTTGCCCATGCCGCCGATCGAGATCTTCGGCTTCTTGCCGGTGGCCGCCTGCTTCCAGGTGACGGTGTTGCTCATGCCGTTGGCGGCGATGGAAGCCGCGACGTCGGTCGCGACGGTGTTGCCCTGACCGTTCACCGCCACCGAGCGGCACGGGCCCGTGAGGGTGATGGTGTGGCCCTGGCCGTTGATCTCCACGTCCTCGTTCTGGGTGCACGCGTGCGTCTCGGTGCGGCCCTGACCCTGCACCGCCCACTTGCCGTCCTTCACGGTGGGGGCCGGGCCCGCGTTCTCGACGGCGACGCTGCCTGGCGCGACCTTCACCGTCGCGCCCGAGCCGGCGCCCTGCACGTCCACCGAGCCCGCCTCGTCACCGGTGCTGCCCTCGACCTGCACTGCCGAGCCGCCCGTCTTCACGTTCACCTGCTTGTTGCCGCTCTGCACCTCGACGCCGCCGGCGCCGGTGCCGACCTTCACGGTCTTCCCGTCTTTCCCTTTGACGACGATCTGGGCGAAGGCGACGGACGCGAGACAGGAGGAGAGGATGACGAGACGGAACATGGGAGCTCCCTGAGAGAGATGACGCCAGCAGCGTCGTAGCCGCAGGTGAGTTGCCTGTCGATGCCCGACCGATCCGTTCGCGCTACTTCTTCTTCGGCTGCTGCTTCGGATCGACCATCTGGGACACGGTGTCCTCGCTGACAGCCAGTCGGCGGCGCAACGCGTCGAGGGCCGTCGCCGCGGCGAACGAGCGCACCCGCTCGCGGTCCCCACCGAAGACGTGCCGCTCCACCGTGACGCCGGCGGGCGTCGCCACCCCGAGGTACACCGTGCCGACGGGGTTCTTCTCGTCGCCACCGGTCGGGCCGGCGTAGCCCGTCGTCGAGAGCCCGCAGGCCGTGCCAAGCACCTCGCGCACCCCGACCGCCATCGCCTCGGCCACCTCCGCTGACACCACGCCGTGGGTGTCCACGAGCGCGGCCGGCACCTTCGCCCACGTCGTCTTCGCGCTCACTGCGTAGGTCGCCGCGCCGCCCACGAACCAGCCGCTCGCTCCGGAGACGTCGGTGCACGCCGCGCTGATGAGCCCGCCCGTGCACGACTCGGCGACGCCCATCGTCCACCCGCGGGCGAGCAAGGCGCGGCCGAGGACCTGCGCGAGCGTCTCATCATCGACGCCGAACACGGTGTCTCCCAGCACGGCGCGCGCGTCTGCCTCGGCGGCCTCGACGAGCTGGCGGGCGGCGGCGTCGTCGGGGGCGGTCGCGAGCAGCTTGAGGTGGTTCTCGGGGGCGTGGGTCCGATAGCCGAAGGTGACTTTCGGGTGCCGCGGCAACAGCGGCCGCATCTTCTCGTCCAGGTGCGACTCGGGGACGCCCATCGTCTTGAGGATCCGGAGCCGCGTGACGCCGGCGCGGGCCACCATCGCCTCGAGGCGAGGCAGCACGAAGGTCGCGACGAGGTGGCGGTATTCCCGCGGCACGCCGGGGACGAAGAAGAACGTGCACGCCCCGCGACGCTGAATGATGAGCGGCGCCGACCCCTCTGCGTTGAGCACCGCCTCGGCCCCCACCGGCACCCGCGCCTGGCGGGCGTTGTTGGGCGTGAGCGCGATGCCCCGCTTCGCGAACCGCGCGCGGATGTGCTCCAGCACGCGCTCGTCCTCCACCAGGCCCACGCCCGAGGCCTCGGCCGCGCACTCGATGGTGAGATCGTCGGTCGTCGGCCCGAGTCCGCCCGAGACGAGCACCACGTCGCAGCGCGCGGCCAGCGTGTCGAGCACCTCGATGAGGTCGCCGCGCACGTCTCCCACCACCGTCGAGCGCCGCACCGTGAGGCCACAGCGATCGAGGAGGAGCGTCTGGAAGAAGCGGCTGTTGGTGTCGGCCGTCAGCCCCGTGAGCAGCTCGTCCCCGGTGCAGAGCGTCTCGACCCTCACGCCGGCTCCGGGCGGGTCGTCACAGCACTTCCTGGTCGTTCACGTCGTCGTCGTCCGACTCGTCTTCGTCCTCGTCGATGACGGCGGCGGCGGCGGTGAGCGCGGCGGCCTTCTTCTCGACCAGGTGCTTGCGGAGCAGCACCACCGACTCGATGAGTCCCGACACCAGGTACAGCCCGAAGTAGGCGACCAGCACCGACGCCGGGTGCACCCGGGTGGCGATGAAGATGCCGCCGGCGAGGATGAAGAGCAGCACCATCATCGAGCGCTTCGAGAGCTTGAGGTCTTTGAAGGTGCGGTAGCGCACCGTGGACACCATGAGCAGCGCCAGGAACACGACTGCCCCGAAGACCGGCCACCGCAGGGCGTCGGGCAGCGCGCCGCCCCGCGCCGCCTGGAAGGCGATCACCATCGACACCAGGCCGCCCGCCGCGAAGGGGATCGGCATGCCGACGAAGAAGCGCGACGCGCCGCCGTGCGGGGAGCGGATGGCGAGCACGTTGAAGCGCGCGAGGCGCAGGGCGCCGCAGGCCGCGAACAGGAACGCCCCGAAGAGGCCCACGATGCCCAGCGGCTGCAGGGCCCACTTGAAGATGAGCAGGGCCGGCGCCGCCCCGAAGGTGACGACGTCGGCTAGCGAGTCGAGCTCCTGGCCGAAGAGGCTCTGCGTCTTGGTGAGCCGCGCGACCCGCCCGTCGAAGCCGTCGAAGAAGATGCCGAAGAAGATGGCCAGCGCGGCCTGGTACAGTTGGTTCGGTCCGGCCTCGCCCGTGCACAGCGTCATCGCGTAGAAGCCGCAGAAGATGGACGACACCGTGAACAGGTTGGGCAGGACGAACATCAGGTCGCGCAGCTGCATGCGCCGGGCACCATACCAGTCCTCGCCATGACGCTGCTGATCATCGTCGCGGCCGTGATCGCCGCGCTCGCGCTGTGGGTGGTGGGGTCCCGGGTGGCCTTCCACCTCGAGGACCGGCCGCGGCTCGTGAGGGCGACGACGGTCGACGGGTGGACGCTGTCGCTGTGGCACCGCGCGCCGAGGCAGCAACGCTTCGTCCAGCCCGTCGTGCTGTGCCATGGCCTCGGGAACAACCACGCCATCTTCGAATTCCGCGGGCGCTCGCACCTCGCGCGGGTCCTGGCGGACGCGGGCTTCCACGTGTTCAGCGTCGACTTTCGCGGGGCCGGCCGGTTCGCGCCGCCTGACCCGTCGTTCGTCGAGGGCACCATCGACGACTACGTCGATCGCGACGCGCCGGCGCTGCTCGACGCCGTGCAGGCCGCGACGGGCCAGCGGCAGGTGCTCTGGGTCGGCCACTCGCTCGGCGGCATCGTCGGCGTGCTGGCGTCGGCGCGGCAGGCGAAGGGCCGGCTCGCCGCGCTGGTGACGGTGGGCAGCCCGCTCTTCTTCGAGCCGCGCTCGCTCTTCCTTCGGGCGCTGCGGCTGGGCCGGTTCTTCGCGCCCGCCGGGGTCTTCCCTGCACGCGTGCTCTCGACGCTCTTCGCGCCGCTGGCCGGGTGGTTCCCGGCGCCCCCCGTGGCCCACCTCACGGCGCGGCTCGACAACGTCGATGGCCGCGACCAGCGCTACCTGCTCGCCAACGTGTTCGCGGATCTCTGGAGCGGCGTGATGGAGCAGCTCGAGGGGTGGATCCGCAGCGGTCGTATGACGAGCGCCGAGACGGGAGAGGATCTGCGCACGCCGGCGCTGGCGGTGCATGACGTGCCCACGCTCGTGGTGGGCGGCTCAGTCGATCACCTCGCGCCGCTGAGCGTGACCCAGCGCTTCTTCTCCGAGCTGCAGGCCGCCGAGAAAGAGCTGGTCCTGGTGGGGACGGCGTTCGGTCAGGCGGTCGAGTACGGGCATGGCGATCTGCTCGTCGGGCGTGACGCCGACCGTGACGTGTACGCGCCCATCGTGCGGTTCCTCGAGCGGCAGGCGACCCCGAGCTGACCGGCGCGGCCTGGTGAGGGCGTGCCGCCCGCCTACAGCACGCAGCCCGGTGTGAAGAGCGACTCGCCCAGGACCGCCTGTCGGAGCTGTGCGCGCTCTCGTTTCCAGAAGCACAGCGTGTCGGCCTCACGCAGGTAGCCGTAGTCGTAGAGGGTGGGCGTGACGTGGTTCCCCAGGACTTCGGCGGGGTCAGGATCCCACAACGCCTTCCTTCGCCTCGAGACGACGGCCTCGGCGCGCGCCAGCTCGGCCTCAGCCTCCGAGAGGAGCGTGTCGAAGGGTTGGCCGTTCGCGCGAGCGAGCGCGACCCGGTACGCGAGCAGCATGAAGCGGCCGCGGACGGCGGTGATCGCCACCCCGTCGAGCAGCTCGACGAAGTAGGGGTTGTCAGGCGGGAGCGAGAGCCCTCTCAGCTCCTCGTCGAGCGCCGTCTGCTGCGCGGCGAAGGCGCCCAGGGGGTCGAGGACCTGCTTCTGGAAGGCCTGGCGGTCTGCTTCCTTCATGGCGACGAGCTCGGCGAACGTCACCCGGTCCGGCTGGGCGACGATGCCCCGGCTCTTGCCCACCTCGAGAACCGCGTCGCGTCCCGCGAGGTACGGCCCGAGGCGGCGGCCGATGAGGGCCTCGTACTGAAGCTCTCCCAGCTTCTCGACCACGTCGATCGCCCTTGCTCCGGGCGCCCCGAAAGGCGCGAACTGCTCGCGCAGCGCCCCAGCCCAGGCGTCTGGAAGCGCGAACGCCATGCGGAGGTTGGCGACGTCGTTCTGCCAGTAGCCCCACTCCCAACCCGAGCTGAAGACCTGGAAGCGACGCAGGGGGCCCGCCTGGCGGAGCCGTTCGAGCTCGAGGTGGCGGCTCTTCACGTACAGCGGAAGGTACGTCGGGACCGAGTTGTCCCAGGCGACCCAGTACGCCGACTCCGGGTAGTAGCCCACGGGTGAGCCGGCGCGGAGCCGGCCCTCGAGGAACGAGCGATGCTCCGAGAAGTCATCATGCAGGTAGGCCCCACCCGCGTCGTCGTAGAGGTTGTAATAGAAGACCGTGTGCACCCACGGCACGATGGCCGGGTTCGCGTACCGCACGAGGAAGTAATAGAGCTGGCGGGTTCCCCGGTACTCGACGCGCAGGGCGTCGGAGTTGCCGACGTGAATCACCGCGGTCACGCCAACGCCGGGCCGCACCCGCTGGAGCGCTGCGTACGTCGCGTCCACCAGCTGGACGAAGCGGTGCGGGTCGGCACGAGAGAACTCTCCAAACGAGAGGCTCACGGAGTCGAAGGGCAGCTCGTCGAGCAGCACGTGAAGCCGCCGCTCGAGTTCAGGGATCGGGTCTGGCGACTGGTCATCGTCGATCAGGTCGAAGGCGTTCTGCAGATTCGACCTGCCGAAGAGCTGCACCGTGACGCTGGTGAGGACGCCGCGTGACTTCGCCTCTGTCAGGATCTCGCTGGTGTGCGCGCGCCACGCGTCGAGCACCGGCCCGCCTGCGGTGATGTCGTCGAGGGCGTACCAGGAGAGCTGGTTGCCCCGGTTCTTCACGACGAAGTCGATCGTTCGCTTCGCGCCCTCGAGGTTCCGGGCGGACGGCACGCAGAAGTCGTGCATGGCCTCGGTGGGATGCAGCGTGTGCAGGTGCAGGCCCCGCCGCTCGTCCACCTCAGGAGCGAGGTCTTTGCCGAGGTCGGCCTCGCCGATGGGAAGGTAGACCTCGGGGATCCACGCCCTCCACGGATGGTGGAACCGGTACCCGTGGAGCTCGAGCAGGTGCGCGATGCCGTACTGGAGCCCGAGCGGGGAGCCTCCGCTGATGGTGAAGCGGTGGCCCTCGCGGTCGATCCGGTAGCACTCGGTGCAGTCGGCGCGTTCCACCACCGCGACGACGAACTGCCTCAGACCGGGTGCGCGCTCGGGGGTCTGCGCGGTCCGCTGCGACAGCCGGGGATCGCCGATGAAGCGCAGGCTGGCCTCGACCATTGGCGCCACCCGCTGCGTCGACACGAACTCGATGCCGGGCGACGGCGGGGCGCAGCTCAGCAGCAGGAGCCCGGCGAGGATTCGCGTCGGCGGGCTCGGCTCAGAGGGGTTGCAGTTGGTCACGTTCGCTCTCCGGGGTGCGACTCGTCCGGGGGGCCAGGAGTCGGTGCCGGCGTCAGCGCCAGGCGCAGCCGGTGCGGCCATCGGCCGTCGAGACCCACCCCAGCGCGGGCCGGCACACGCAGGTCGTGTAGCTCTGCGTGAGCACCACCGCGCCGTCGAACGCGTCGGCGCACGTGTTCGGAGCAGCGCCGTAGCGCTTGAGCCGTAGCGCGCCGTTGATGTCCAGCCCCGTCCACTCCACGTTGTTCGGCCAGGTCGCGTTCGGGCCCTGCGACACCTGATTCCCGATCACCGACAGGAAGCCGTTCTCGCCGTTGCGCTGCAGCGTGTAGTGGAAGTTCTCCTGGCCCAGCCTCAGGAGCGGCTGCCCGGGCTGCGTCGGGGCGATGAGCTCGAGGAGTGGGCCAGGCAGTTGCTGACCTCGCACCGACACCTGCTGCGCTTCGACTCCCCGTTCGTCGAGCCGCTGCGGTCGCGTCACCAGGCCGCGAAAGTCGCCGCCGAGCTCGCCGTTGAAGGGGTTCACCCACCGGTCGCTCACCGAGACGACGTGGCTGAAGCTGCCCTCACCGACGAACTCGACCCTCCGACGGCCTGGCGTCCCGTCTGCGCCGGGCGTGCTGCGGCCCGGGAAGCTCGACCCGACGCTGTTGAACCAGACGGTGCCTTCGACCAACACGCCCTCCCCGAGGAACGCGTGCTCGAGCAGCAGGCGCGGCTGGTGCGGTGTCGCCGATGGGAGCACGCGAATGGCCAGCGTCGTCCCTTCGGCGTGCAGCTCGGTGACCCGCATGCTGGTGAAGGCCGCGAGCTCGAGGCATGGGCCCGTCACGGCGCGCCCAGCGACGGTTTGCCCTTCGCAGTTGAGCTGCAGGAGGTGGAGGTTGGCGCCCTCGACGCGCACGCCCACCTGGTCCTGGCCCTGGAAGACGGTGAGGTTGTGCACGTTCCAGTTCGACATGTTCCACGAGCGGGCGTGCAGACCGACGGTGTTGTTCTCGAGGACGACCTGGTCGAGCTGCACCCCGTCGAGCATCGGGTCGCGGGCGCGGTCTTCGAGGCCAGAGCTGGCAGAGATGCCCATGGTGAAGCCGGCGATGCGCACGTTCTCGACCGTCAGGTGCCGCACCCACTCGTGCGCTGGCAGGTCGCCGGTGACGAGCAGGCCCACCGTGGCGCTGTCCCGGGCGATGGGCTCACGAATGGGCCAGTTCTCGACGCCTGGCCCGAGGTTGCGGAGCTCGAGATCTCTGATGACGACGTCAGCGAGCGCCACTCCACGCAGGCGCAGCAGGGGACGGCCACGGGTGATCAGCCGCACCTGACAGAAGCCTGCCTGGGTCGAGTTCACCCCGATGAGCTGAACGCCGGCGGGCACGTCGAGGGTGTCGCTGATGTTGTAGTGGCCACCAGGCACGCGCACGATGCCCCCGCCGTTCGAGGCCCCACCGCCCCCCGGCGCGAACCACCGGAGCGCGCACTTGAACGCCGCGGTGTCGTCCGTCTGGCTGTCGCCCTTCGCGCCGAAGTCGGCGACGGACACCTCGCCTCGCGGACCGGCGCCAGTGTACCGACAGCCGGTGCCTCCGACAGGGGCGGCATCGAGCGCCGCCCCGGTGCTCGACGTGTGATCGGGGGGCACGTTTCCGCATGCGACAAGCACACAACTGACGAGGGCAAGGGAGTGAGTGGTCATGCGGGGAGGACGAGCGGTCGAGTCGAACCGTGCACACCCGGGCGTCCAGGGAATCCACCGGGTTCCGTCGGTCGCGATCGGACCTGGAGCGAAGAGGCGGCGAGGTGCTGGCAGCCGGCTCGTGTTCGGGCCAATCTCGCGCCGTGTCCTCGACGGTCTCGCGCGCAGTCACGGCGTTCCCTGCGCTGGCTTCCCGGCGGGCGGACTTCGAGCGGTGGCTCGCCTCGGTGGCCCCGCGCTCCTCCTGGGGCGAGCTCAACCTCGACGATCTGGCCCTCGCGTGGCTCGCGTCGAAGCACGAGCCATCGGCTGTCAACGAGCTCGATCGTCGGCTCCGGAGCGTCGCCCGCGCGCGGCTGCGGAACGACTCCGGGACCCTCGAAGAGGTCCTTCAGCGGGCGCGCGAGCGACTCCTGGTGGGCGATCGGCCCCGCCTGCTCGCCTATCGAGGGCGCGGTTCGCTCGTGCAGTACCTGAAGGCGGTCGTCGCCACGGTCGCCATCGATCTGTCCCGCGGAGCCCACACTCGCGAAGAGGGCGCAGACAACCAGACGTTCCTCAACGCCGCGGCAGAAGAAGCTGGCGTGGACGCGCGCCTCGCCCACGCGTCGTGGCGGAAACACTTCACCCAGGCCTTCACCGAAGCGCTGGCCACGCTCGAGACCGAGGAGCGCACCTGGCTGCGCATGCGGTTCGTGGACGGCCTCTCGACGGACGCTGTCGGCGCCGCCTTCGGTGTCCATCGCACCACCGCGATGCGCCGACTCGAGAAGGCTCAGGCGGCGTTGTTGAGCGAGACGCGTCGTCGCCTGGCACGGCAGATGAAGCTCGACGCTCGCGAAGTGGACAGCCTCGTCCGCGGAATGCGGCTGTCTCTGGCAGAGAACCTCTCGCGCATTCTGCCGAGGCTGCCCGTCAGCTCGTGAAGAGCCACGCCAGCGCGCCCGCCACCAGCGCAGCCGCCGCCGCGCCTGCGACGAGCGCGATGGTGTAGTCGCGGTTCGCGCGCACCGCGAGCGCTTCGACCTCGGGTCGTGGCACGAGACTCGGGTTCGGAGTCGCCTCCACGCGGACTCGCCCATCGGTCGCGAACCCCAGGAAGATGCCCGAGGTGACTGCCGTTGCTCCGGCTCCGCTCAACAGGATCCAGGCCGGGGCCCGGGAACGCGTGACTCGAACTGGCGGAGGGGGAGGGGTCTCGGTCAAGGGGACCGACACCACCACGACCGGCGGGGCGCGCTCGGGTTCGCGGACGGGCGCGTCGACGAGCGGGGCCGAGGGCAGGGCGTCCTTGACCCGCTGCGCGAAGGCGTGCACCTGGCGCCGGTCTTCTTCCCTCAGCCGCTCAGCGACCGAGAACGTCAACTGGGCCACCGAAGCTCCGTCGTCAGGCCGGAGCGCCTCGATGTCGAGGGTGGTCTGCTTCCGTCGCGGCGCAATCGTCACGCCCACCAGGACAGCGAGCTTCTCCGTCCGGGCAACGCCGATCAGACACTCGCGCGCCCCGGCACACGAGGTCGTCAGCCGGCGAACTGGCAAGCCCACGGCGACGAGCTCCTGCTCGACCACGTCGAGGTAGACTGCGGGTGGCGTTCCCGTCTTGCCCAGCTGCGCCGACAAGGTCAGGCCAACGGAGGGCGCAGTCGCCACGGCCAGCAGGGTGACCCAGGAGAGCATCATGGTGTCCGGTAGTTCTCCATGATCTCGTCGAGCTCACGGCCGATCGCGCGAGCGTCACCACCCTGCGTCAGCCTCGCCTCGATCCGATCCAGGTCCAGGTTCATCATTCGCCTCGCAGGCGCAGAGGTGAGCTGGGCCGCGGTCGCGCGGGCCTTTGCGAGGCGTCGCCGAAGGGCTGCGCCGGTCTGCTCTGGACGCGGCGTCGGGGGCGCTGTGGCCATGGCGCCCGGCTCCGTCGGCGCCCTGGGCTCGTGCGATTCCGGAGGGCGTTGCTGCTCGTTCGTCGGCGCTCGTGCGGTACCCTCGTTCGTCGGTGGCGGCGTGACTGGTTCCAGAGCTGCGGCCGTCGGCGCTCCGGCGGTCGCGACCAGGGGCGGCTGTGCCGTCGGGGCGATGGGGCCGGCCTGGTGCCCGTGGCCCCCCGCCGCCGGGTCGAGCCGCCGCTGGGCCGCCAGGCGCCACGCCACAATCGCTCCGCCCACGAGCGAGACCACGGCAAGCGCGAGCACGAGGCTCCGCCGGGAGCTCGATGCGGGAGCCGACGCCGGTTCCTCACGCTTCATCCGGGGACGGTTGACGGCGCGAGTCTCCTTCGCGTCGGGGTTCGGGGCCTCGCTCACCACTTCGGGAACAGACGCCGGTTCCCCGGCCTTCGCCGGGGACCGCTTGACGACGCGGGTCGGCCTGGCGTCCGGGTTCGGGGCCTCGCTGGCCACTTCGGAGACCGGCGCTGGAGCCGTCTGTGGCGGCTGAACAGGAGCGGATGAGGGAGCTGGTGGCACGTCGCCCGTCGTCAGCGTTGGGATGATCGAGCGGTACTCACGTGGGACCACGTCCTCGAGCGCAACCAGCGGGGCCGGTGAGGTGATGGTCTGCTTGCCTTCGAGGGCGCGGCGGATTCGAGCGACCTCCCGCTGAACGTCGAGGGCGGACGAGGGCCGGGACTCAGGCCGTTTCTCCAACATGCGCTCGACGAGCCTGACGAGGTCGTCGGGGCAGTCCGGCGCCAGGCGGCGGAGCGACGGGAGCGGCTCTTCGAGGTGCATCATCATCAGGTCGACGGAGCTCCTGGCCTGGAACGGCTCCTGACCCGTGAGCAACACCCAGGCGACGACCCCCATCGCATACAGGTCCGTCGCGGGTGTCACCCTCTGGGAGCGGATCTGCTCCGGCGCCATGTAGCCCGGGGTGCCCATGACGACGTTGGGAGAGGTCGATGACGATGCTCCCAACTGCTTGGCGAGGCCGAAGTCGAGGACCGTGACGTGCCAGGTGTGGTTGGCGAGTGTGGTGACGAAGATGTTCGGCGGCTTGAGATCACGGTGCACGACGCCCGCAGCGTGCGCCGCGCTCAGCGCCGCCATCGTCTGATCGAGAACCGTCAGGACCTCTGCCGGCTTGAGCTTGCCCCGCTCGAGCAGCATCGCGTCGAGTGACTTGCCGTTGAGCAGCTCCATGACGAAGTACTGGCGACCGTCAGGGAGGCGACCGAAGCTGAAGATGTCGATGATGTTCGGGTGGTGAATCGCGTTGACGGCGCGTGCCTCCGTGAGGAGCCGGTGCATCGTCTCCGTGTTCTCGGCCACGTCGGGGAGCAGCACCTTGATGGCGACCTTCTTGCCGATGACCGGCTGCACGCCGCGGTAGACCGCGCCCATGCCCCCGCGCGAGAGCGCCTGCTCCACTCGGTACTCGCCGAGCGGCTGCCCGATCAGCGGGTCCGACAGCTTCGTCCGGCCGGCGTCGTCCGAGTGCATCGACGCCAGCACCTGGCGGCACCGGGAGCACATGTCGAGATGCTCGACCACGCCGCTCCGACGTCCAGGGTCGAGCAGGTTGTTCGAGAACTCGAGGAGCTCAGACTCGTCGAGGTGGTCCTCCCTCAGGGTTGGGAGCTTCGCAGTGATTGCGCGATCGTTCCGAGTCCCGGGCGACATCCGGCCTCAGCAAAGCACAGTTTCCCGGTCGGTCGCCGCGAGTCAGTACCAGTCGTGGCGCTCGAAGTCCGTCGCCCACTCGATGACGATCGGCCGAGGTCGATGGTGGACGCTGGGCACCAACCTGCCCGCCGCTTCGAGCACGCCATTCGCTCCGAAGAGGAGGACGAGGCGCTGGAGACGGGCGACGACGACCGGCCAGCGCCGCGGCACACCGCGCGCGTCGGCGACTTCGAGCCCGAGCACCACCGCGCCCCCCGGCTCTCGACGGTCGTGAACCCGAACAGCGCAGCGCACGAGCGGTGGCAGGCTCTTCAACACGCTGCGGAGGTCGGTGAGGCCGGCGCAGGGACCACGCCGGAACGAGTCCTCGACCGCGCGCTGCGCATCAGCGCGAACGTCACGCGAGCGACGGTCAGGACGCGGTGGACTGCCGGGTGCGAAGCAAGGCAAGGGCGTCAAGGAGAGAGGCACGCAAGGAGGACGGAGGACGGCTCGAGAAGGTGCGTTCAGCTGGTTGCCTCCAGGGTTCCCGACGCGTGTATGTTCGGGACGTGAAGAACGGGTGGGTGCTGATCCTGGCGGCGGGTGTGCTGCCGCTCTCTCCAGGGTGCCAGTGTGTCCGCGCGCCCGACGTGACGTATCCCTGTGGCACCTCGGCAGACTGCCTCACGAGCGAGCAATGCGTGGCTGGCCTCTGCACGACTGACAAGGCTGATGCAGGGGACGCAGGGGGCCTGGACGCCGGGAGCGATGCCGGGGCTCCGGATGCGGGCGGAGATGCGGGGACCTCGGACGCCGGGAGCGATGCGGGGGCGCTCGACGCCGGGAGCGATGGGGGGGCTCTGGACGCCGGGGGCGATGCGGGGGCGCTCGACGCCGGGAGCGATGCGGGTGCTCTGGACGGCGGGCTCGACGGCGGGCTCACCGACGGGGGACAGCCGAAGGAGAACTGCGCCAATCAGATGGACGACGACGGCGATGGAGACGTTGACTGCGGCGACCGCGACTGCATGCAGCAGCCCTGTCGGCTCCGGGCCCATGCGTGCGATGCCGAGGAAGTCTGTCTGGGGGTCGTCTGTCCACCAGATGGGCTCGAGGCGTCGGGGACGCGCTGTGATGACGGGAACCGGTGCACGGCCAGCGATCAGTGTGTGGCCGACGGTGGCTGCGAGGGCGTTCGCGGGATCCCTCTCTATCGCTGCACCCAGCCGACGATCGAGATCCTCTCACGAGGCAGCTGTCCGGTCGGCCTCGACTTCTGCGGGCCGATGAACCCGCTTCAGACGCTGATTGCCCGGGAAGTCCCCGACGCCGGCGCCGTGAGGTTGCAGGTCTCGTCTCCCGGGGCGATGGACGGCGGCTGTCTCGAGGTCCTGCCCGACGGAGGCGTCGCGCTCACTGCGGCGGTCTGCGCCGACTGGGTGCTGGGAGCCGGGGTTCGGGCCGGAATGTGCGGCACGAATACGATCGAGCTGGAGGTCAGCCCCGTGTTCTTCCCGGGCTCGCTCCCGCTGCACCAGTTCCGCTTGCCAGATGCGGGCGGCCCGCTTCACCTGTTCAGCACGAGCCCGGTTGGCCCCCCTCTGTCTCAACCGGACCCGCAGGATCCGCTCTTCTTCGTGTGCCCGCCCTGACGTGACGGTGCACCTCACGGCCGAAGAGGCACCCGCCGCTTCTGGAGGTCCCGGCTCGCGTCCTCCAGCTTCCGCTGGGCGGCGTCGAGCTGCTGCTGCGTGGCTGTGGCGATCTCGGTGCCGGTCGCGTCCACCCGGGGCAGCCTGGCCACCGGCGTCCGCTGGACCGACTCTGCCTTCGTCGAGAGGTCCACCACCTTGCCGAGCTTCAGCCCCCCTTCGGCGATGCGGGACCGCTCGGTGTAGATCTGAGTCTCGATCTGCACGCGCGTGTTGTCGCCGGCCACCCTCGCGGCGTCCTTCAGGTTGCCCTCGCTGAGCTGCTTCAGCACCTCGGCGCCGTTCTTCAGCGGGTCGTCGATGGTCAGGGTGCGGGTCTGGGTCGCGCCGATGCGCTCCATCTGCCGGCCGCTGCCCTTCGCGGCGACCAGGTCGAGCCCCACGCCGGCGCCGCCGCCGAGCTGAACATCGACCTCCTGTGAAACCGTCGCGCTCACGTGCGGCTTCTTCGCGGTGAGCTGCGAGAGGTCGCTCAGCGAGAGATCGCTCTGGCCTGGGTACTCGAGCGTCGTGCTGAGGGTCGTCTTCGCCTGCAGTTTGCCATCGGCGTTCAGCGTGGTGACCCTGGAGCGGTTCAGTGAGCCTTCGCCCGAGATCTCGCTCGCCACCGTGACCCCGGTGGTGATCTTCACGCCGTCCTGCAGCTGGACCTGCGGCTTTCCGTCGTCGCCGAGCTTCGGCTTCCCGTTCTCATCGAGTTGGAGCACGGGCTTGCCGTTCGCGTCGCGCACTGGAACCTCGGCCTTCTCGATGCGCAGCGACACCTCCTGCTGAGTCTTCCCGTTGCCGGTGACGCCGCCGGAGTTCGGGAGGTTGAGAGACGCCGAGACCTGGTTGGCCAGGGTGCCCTTGTACTCGGTCGCCGTGTAGCACTCGTTCATCAGCGCCTTCTGAGCGTCGGTCCGACCGTCCTCCGGCGCCTTCACCTGCATCAGGAGCGGGTTCCCCTGCTTGACCGGCGGAGTCACCAGCAGCGACGTCAGTTCCTTCACCTTCGCCCGGGTCGCCTCCTGGTCGATGACGGGCTTGCCATCGACGAGGGTGTCGGTGCCGTCGGGGTTCTTCACCATGACGGGCTTCACCTTGTACTCGGTGGTCATGCTGCCGCCGGCGCCGCCATCAGCCGAGACGTCGACGCCGCGCTGGGTGGTTCCGCCGATCGACACGGACTCGAGCGCGTTGAGCTCGTTCTTGATGGTGTAGCTGCCGTCTTCTTCAGCCTTCACCTCGATCTTCTGCTGCACCTTGCCCTTGATCGAGACTCCGCCGGCGCCGACGTTCAGGCCGGGCACCGCGACGCCCACGTTGGCGTCGGTGCTGAGCTCGACCTTGCTGCCCGGCTGCAGCTCGTCGATCGGCTTCTCGATGACCTGACGCTTGAGATCCTTCACTCCACCGTCGAAGGCGTCGTCGAGCGACTTCGTGGCGTCCTTGAGCGCCTGCACGCCTTCCTGCGCCTTCGACTTGACGGTGTCGGTCAGGTTCTGAACGCCGTTCTGGGCGCGCTCCGCCAGCTCGAGGGTCTTGTTCTTGATGCCCTGGAGGGTGTCGCCCACGAGACCCCAGCGCGATGTCGGCGTCTCGGCGACCCTGGTGGCGAGGTCGGCCGTCGCCTTCGCCTCCGCCGCCACCGTGGGAAGGGGCTCGAGCTTCGCAGAGGCTTCGCTGAGCTTCGCTGCAGCCTCCTTCACGTTGGCCTTCGCCTCAGCTGCGGCTCTCGCTCCCACCACGGCCGACGCGCCCGCCTTCACGCCTTCGAAGCGCGAGGTCGACCTCGCGGCGTCCTGCAGGGCCCTCTTCTGTGCGCCCTCCGCTGCGCGCTTCGCGGCCTCCGCTGCACGCTTCGCCGCCTCGGCTGCCTTCTTCCCGGCTTCGGCCGCCTTCTTCGCCGCCTCTGCTGCTGCTCGAGCTGCGTCGTTCCTGTTCGTTGTGGGGGCACTGATGCGAGCCATGTCGTTTCTCCTTGAGGTACCAGGAGGACGAGCCCCGCCCCGGAACCGTGCGTCTCAAGAAGGGCCTCGAAATCCGTGGGGTTGAGCTTCGGCCCGGTGCAGCCCGCAGTGCTCGATGCGCGCCGCTCACGGACGCAGGGCTGGGCCGGCGAGGCACCGGAGCGCGGGCAGGGTCGTGCCGTCAGTCACCGACTGAACCGTCACGCGCGAGCCCGAGTCGCAGTCAGCCCACACCGCCACGTCGCCGCCCTGCGCGGTGAGCGACTTCACCAGCAGCACCCCGTCTTCGGGCGCCGCGAGGGAAGGGCCCCGGCTGCCCCGGGAGATCACGCGATCGGCGGTGACGGTGCTCCTCCGCTCGACCACCACCGCGCCGACGCCCGCGCGCTCGACCTCGAGCGTGCCCGCGCGCAGCACGCCGTAGTTCGAGGCGTAGACGCCCGCGCCATCGAGATCGCGCGCCTTCAACTCAACGACGTCCACCTCGGCATCGCGGATCTCCAGCGCGTCTCCGGAGAGCGTCGTGCCGTCCCGCCCGCGCTCACCTTCGATCCCCTCGATCGTCACCGCCCCGAACGTCGCGCGCCCCTTCCGCACGAGCACCCCGGTGCCGCGGGAGGCGCTCACGGACAGCGGGCCGACGGTGCTGGTGCTCGACAAGAGCTGCACGCCGCCGAGGGGCCCGGCCCGCTCGACCCTCACGTTCGCCATCGTCACGGTCGAGTCGAAGAACGACACGCCGGCCGCCGCTGCGCCTCGCGAGCTCAGCTCGCGGACGGTGACCTGCGCCCCCCCGCAGAGCAGGCCGTACTCGTGCCCGGTCACGTCCAGCTTCGCCAGCGTCCCCTTCGCCTTCGTCAGCAGGACCGCGGCGCCCTGGCCGCCGGCGGCGCGCAGGTCGTCTGCCTCGAGGGAGCCACGCAGGACCTGCACCGCGATGGTCGGCCCCTCCGACACGAGCTTCGCGATGCGCACGCTCGAGTCCGCCGCGCGCACGCCGTGACTCATCGGTCCCGTGAGGGTGACGCCCTCGAGCCGCAGCTCGGCGTTGATGGCTTCGACGCCCACCACGCCGTCGAGCCGCGACGACAGCTCGAGCTGCTCCGCCGTCACCCCGGCGTCGAACGCCTGCACCGCCGTCGCCCGGTGTCCCGAGAACTTCACCTCGCGCAGCCTGACCGGGCCCATCGCGAGCAGCCCCACCGTGCCGCCCTGAACCGTGAGCCTGCGCAGGTCGAGCGCTCCCCTGGCCGTCACGACGGTGCCCGCGCCCTCCACATGGAGCACCGCGACGCCGTGTCCCTCGAGCTGCGTACCGGGCGGGAACTCGAAGGGCCCTGCGTACAGCCCGCTGCGCAGGTGGACCCGGGCCGGCTGCTGGAGGTGGGGCACCGCACGGAGCGCGCTCCCGACGCCGCCGTCGCCCGCTTCGTGGGCGAAGGCATCGACCCACAGCTCCGGGAGCCCGGCCGGCGGCGCCTCTCTCGCCGGAGCCCGCACGCACGCCGAGCACGCCAGCGCCGCCAGCAGCAGCACCGTGAGCCCCGTTCGGCCCGCGTCGCCCGCCGCGCCATCACGCGAGGCTGGACTCGGCGCCGCCCTCATGGCCTGCTCGAGATCGTTCTCCGACCCGCCCCGATCGCGTCCGCGCGAGAAGGTCGAGCGTCGCCGCGGGGTTGTGGGCTCGCGCTGATCGCGCGCGCGAAGCGACTGATCAGACACGCCACCGCGTGTACAGTGATTCTGTATGTCATTGACCTCATTGATCTTCTTCTGGTACTCACGCCGCCTTCGCAGCGGCGGCTGCGATCTGGGAGGGAGCACATGACGAAGGCAGAGCTGGTCGAGGCAGTGGCGCAGCAGACGCGGTTGACCAAGAAGGACGCGGCCCATCTGATGGACGTCGTCTTCGACAACATCGGGAAGGCCGTGAAGGCTGACGCGCGGTTCAGCTACCCCGGGTTCGGCACCTGGAGCATCCGCACCCGCAAGGCGCGCCGCATCCGCAACCCGCAGACGAACGAGCTCATGAAGCTCAAGGCGACGAAGACCATCGGCTTCCGTCCGGCCAAGGAGCTGAAGGACACGCTCTGAGCCATCCCAGCGGGGGCTGACCTGAGGGGCTCCGCGCGCGAGTGCGGGGCCCTTCGTCTCTGGTGCGCCCATCGGAGGCCCGGCCGCCATCACGTGCCCAGCAGCTTCGGGTCACCGGTGCCGCCTTCGCCGTACCGTCGGAACAGCTCCTCGACGCTCAGGTGTCGCGCCGCGCCGAGCACCTCGAGCACCACCCCGGCCTCGACGAAGTGCAGCGCTGTGGGCGTGAAGAGTGAGACGAAGACGCCGGGCGTTCGCGTGCTCCGGAACCCCCGACAGTGGAGGAAGTGGACGAGCCTGGGCAGCGCCTGGGTGAGGAAGTAGTCGTCCACGTTCGCCTGCGGCACGAAGAGCTCGTAGCTGAAGGCCGCGGCACCGGTGCGGCCCTCCTCTTCGGCGCGGACGGTGTCGATGGCGGTGTTCGCCTCGTGCACCTGCGCTTGCTGGAAGGACCGCCCGATCAGCGCCTCCACGACGCTCACCGCGTCACCACCAGCCCGCCGCCGGGACCGGGGAGCTCGGCTTCGGGATCGAGCGACTCGCCGTCGCGGCGCAGCTCGAAGTGCAGGTGGACGCCGGTCGCGGTGCCGGTCTTCCCCGCCCAGCCGATGACGTCCCCCCGCTTCACCACGTCGCCCGGCTGCACCGCCCAGCCCGACAGGTGGCTGTAGCGGCTCGCGAGGTGCGGGTCGTGCTGCAGCTCGACCTGCTTGCCGTGGCCCGAGTTCCAGCCGGCGAAGGCCACCACGCCCGGCCCTGCGGCGTACACGGCCTGCGCGCGGTTCGCCTCGAGATCGACGCCCGCGTGAAAGCGGTAGTCGCCGTGCACGGGGTGCGTGCGGTGGCCCCACGGGCTCGTCACCACCACCGGCTCCACCGGCCACACGAAGGTCTCGGGCCGCGCCTTGAGCGGCCGGTTCCCGCGGCTGAGCTTCACCAGCTTCATCGTCAGCGCCGCGAGCGTGCGCTGCGAGTGCGAGGCCACCTCGAGCGGCACGTCTCCGTAGCGGGCGCCGTCGGCCTCGATGGCCGTCTGCAGCCACAGCCGCGCGCGGACCAGATCGAGCGCGCTGGCCTGGCGCCCGGTGAGGGCCTCCACGTCGCTCAGCACGGCGACCCAGGCGGTGACGTGCGCGTCGGGCATCGGCGCACCTCGCGGCGTCGCGTCGCGCATCCGCTCGGCGCCCTCCACGAAGCGCTGAAGGCGCTCCAGCAGCTCCGCCGAGGCGACCGGCTCACGCGTCGGCGGCCGAGCGCGGGCGCCCAGCACGTCCTCCGGGGCGAGCCGCTCCACCGGCGCTGAGGCGCACGCCACCATGATGGAGCCGAGGGAGATGGCCAGCCGCCGCATCACGCAAACCGTACCCCAGGCGACGCGCGGCGCTCACTTCCGGATGGGGCGGGGTGAGCCCGTGTGGGACAGGCCGACGGAGCTGGTCGCCCCGGAAGACGCTGCCCGGGCCCGGGCCAGGAGGAACCGCGCGCCCGCCACCTCGCGACGTCGCTGGCGGGCTTCACGTCGTTCCTCCGCGCGCGCGCGGGCTGCTTCGCTTCGCACCCGGCGCTCGGCCGCGAGTCCCCTGGCCCACAACGCGCCCGGCGTCAGCGTCCGATCGCCTGCCGCCGCGAAGACCATGGTCGCAGCGAGCGGGTGCTTCTCGAGCAGCGCTCCCCGCGCCAGCGCAGCGGCCAGCGACCGGGGCGGTCGGCACCACCGCAGCAGCTCGACCACCACCTGCGCCGTCGGGGCTCGACGCCCACGCTCCTCGAGCAAGCGGAGCACCCGTACGACCACCTCGTCCCTGTCGTCCATTCCGTCCTCCTGGTTTGGCCGTCGCCGGCCCGCATCGTGAAGACCACCGTTCCCTGGAGGAGCCGGTTGGTGAGAGGCACCCGCCTCTGCTCGTGATGCACTGCCAACGCTACCACGGGTGCAGCCCGATCCGTGCGCCGCCCCGAAGCCTGAGCGCTGTCGTCGAAACGAACGCGTCGAACCACCCGCGCCGACCACCCGCGTTGGCCCACCCGCGTTGCCCCACACGCGTCCACCCGCGTCGACCCGCGTCCACCCGCGTCCACCCGCGTCCACCCGCGTCGAACCCACCCGTCGAGGCACCCGAGGTGAACCACCCGCGTCGCCAGGCAGCGCCAGGGGCACGAATCTGGAGTAGGCACTGCGCAATGTCCGTGCCCGCGCCCGGCGCGCTCGCCTCGCGCCTCGAGCTGTCCGCCTCTGCCTTCCGCGCCAACGTCGCAGCCTTTCGCGCCGTCGCGGGGCCCCAGCGCCGCGTGGGCGCCGTGCTCAAGGGCAACGCCTATGGCCACGGCTTCGCCGAGGTGCTGCCGCTCGCGCACGCCGCCGCTGACGCGCTCTACGTCATCACCCCCAACGAGGGCCTCGCGATTCGCGCCTTCGAGGCCGACCAGGCCGCCTCCCGGCGCGACGTGCTCGTCATCGGAGCCGTCACGCCTGGCGAGCTCGTCGAGCTCTCGGCCGCCGACGTCGACGTGGTGGTCGCCGATCGCACCCTCGAGGCGGCGGTGCCCCTGCTGCGTCAGCGCAAGCTGCGCGCCCGCGTGCACGTACACCTCGACACCGGCCTCGGCCGTGAGGGGTTCACCCTCAAGCAGCTGGAGGCCGGAGAGGTTGACGTGCTGGCCCAGGCGCGCGACGTCGTCGAGCTGAAGGGCCTGTTGAGCCACTTCGCCAACACCGAGGACGTCACCGAGCAGTCGTACGCCACCGCCCAGCTCCAGGCGTTCTCCAGCGCCGTCGCTGCGCTCGCCCGACGGGTCCCCATCGCGGCCGACGTGCAGCGCCACTTCGCCGCCAGCGCCGCGGCCCTGGTGCTGCCGCCCTCACGCTTCGACGTGGTGCGCGTGGGCATCGGCCTGTACGGACTGTGGCCGTCCACCGAGACGCGCCTGTCGGCGAAGGTGGTGCTCGGCGAGCTGCCGGCGCTGACTCCCGTGCTGTCGTGGCGGTGCCCGAGCCAGGTGGTGAAGTGGCTGCCTGCCGGCTCCTTCGTCGGCTACGGCTGCACCTGGCGCTGCGGCGCCGACACCCGCGTGGCCGTGCTGCCCGTCGGCTACTGGGACGGCTACCCCCGGCTCGCCTCGGGCAAGGCCCACGTGCTGGTGAACGGCCGCCGGTGCCCCGTGCTCGGGCGCGTGATGATGAACCACCTCATCATCGACGTGACGCACGCGGTGGCCGACGAGCGACCGCTGGTGGCGACGCTGCTCGGGCGTGACGGAGACGAGAGCCTGTCGGCCGAGACGCTCGCCGGCTGGGCCCAGACGATTCACTACGAGCTCGTCACCCGCCTCGGGGCACACCTGCCGCGCCGGGTGGTGGACTGACGGCCATGGCGAGAGAAGCGCTGGCTGACAAGCGCCGCCGGGCCGCCGAGGTGATTCGCCGCCTCGACGCCGCCATGCCCGAGGCTGAGATCGAGCTCGACTTCGAGACGCCCCTCGAGCTGCTGGTCGCGGTGCTCCTGTCGGCCCAGACGACGGACAAGCGCGTCAACCTCGTCACGCCCGCGCTGTTCCGCGACTTCAAGACGGCCGCTGACTACGCCGCCACCACGCCGAAGGTGCTCGAGGGCTACCTGAAGACCGTCGGCCTCTTCCGGAACAAGTCGAAGGCGCTGGTGAAGCTCGGGCGCGAGCTGGTCGCGCAGCACGACGGCGAAGTGCCCCGCTCACGCGCCGCCCTCGCTGAGCTGCCCGGCGTCGGGAACAAGACCGCGGGCGTCGTCGCGATCCACCTCGGTGACGAGAAGGCCTTTCCGGTGGACACCCACATTCTCCGCCTGTCCAGACGGCTGGGGCTGTCGCGCCACCTGCTGCCAGATCCAGTCGAGGCTGATCTCCGTAGGCTCTTGCCGGAGGACCTGTGGTTCAAGGCACACCAGCTCATCATCTGGCACGGCAGACGGGTCTGCGACGCGCGCAAGCCCGCATGTCACCGCTGCGTGCTCGTCGACTTGTGCCCTCGACGAGGTGTCAGGTCGAAGTGACAGATGCAGGTGAAAGACGCTCTTCGTTCACGCGCGTCAAGCGGGGAAACGGATCGAGCCACTATATGGTTCCACGTCGTCTCCGACAGGTGAGTGTCAGGAGCGTGTCATCACTGACGCGATCGGCCGGGTCGCGTCTTGAGGGGAGTGAGCTGCGTCGTGGGTGAGACCAGTCGTGATCGGCAGCGCGAAGCAACGAGGCAGCGGCTGTACGAGGCAGCCCTCGGCATCTTCCGCAGAGACGGGTTTCGTGACGCGCGGGTCGATGACATCACGCTCGTCGCGGGCGTGAGCCGAACCGCGTTCTACTTCCACTTCCCCACGAAGGAAGACGTGCTCACCGAGCTCATCCGCCGCACGGAGGCGCCCATCGCGGTCGCCGTCTCCGAGCTTCACCCCGACGCCGAGCTCCCCACCGTCCTCGAGACCGTCACCGACTGGCTCACCCGCACCTGGCAGGACGAGCGAGCGCTCATCGTCGACACGATGGCGATCGGGCTGCGGGTCGAGTCGGCCACGTCGCCCGAGGCCAACCCCAACGGGCTTCGCGCACAGCTCGCGGCGCGGTTCGAGCGCGCCGTGCAGAACGGCGTGCTGCACGACGCCCAGCGCCCCGCCGCGCTCGCCGATCTCTACCTGCTCAACTGCATGTCGGCGATGGCGTCGTGGGCCCAGGGAGAGGGCAGGGGCCTCATCGAGGCGCTCCAGCTCGCGAACCAGCTCTTCCTCAACGGCGCCCGCCGGCGGCTCGGGTAGTCAGCGGGCCTCGGCTCCACCAGCGCGGGCCTTCCTGGCCTCGGCGGCTGCTTCCTTCTTCTCGGCCTCCTGCGCCGCCTGCAGCTTCTTCATCCGCTTGCGGATGAGCTCGCGCTTCAGGCTCGAGATGTGATCGACGAACATCGTGCCCTTGAGGTGATCGGTCTCGTGCTGCACGGCGATGGCCAGCAGCCCCTCGCACCGCAGCGTGTGCTCGGCCCCGTGCTCGTCGAGGAACCTGACCGTCACGACCGCGGCGCGCTCGACGTCTTCAGCCTCTCCGGGGATCGACAGACAGCCTTCCTTGTAGTCGATCTTCCCCTCGTACGAGAGGATCTCCGGGTTCACCATCGCCAGCGGCTTCGCGTCGGGCTGCCGCGGGGTGGTGTCGACGACGATGACGTTCTTCAGGACCCCGATCTGGGGCGCCGCGAGGCCGACGCCATCGGCGGCGTACATCGAGTCGAAGAGGTCCTTCACGAGGGCGCGCGTGGAGTCGTCCACCGTCGCCACCGGCTGCGCCTTCAGCTTGAGGGTGGGGTGGGGCCACACCAGGATTTCACGAACCATGCGTCCCCTTTGTAATGCCTCAGGGTGCGCCGCGCCAAGCCGGGTCGCTCCGGACAGTCAGTCGAGCAGGTGGCGCGCGTACTCGGCCCGCCGGCGCTCGTCCTCGAGAGCCTTCGCGGCCTCGTCGATCAGCGACGAGACCACCTGCGCCCGCTGCTGGAGCGAGGCGTCGGGGTGGCCGGTGTACTTGATGGGATCGAACTCCTCCGCGAGCCGCCGGGCGGCGCGCTGGACGTCTTCGCTGGTGGCGCCGCGGGTCAACCCGAGGATGCTGAAGTAGTCGGCGTCCTGCACCTCGTCGTACTTGGCCTCGAGGCGGCGCACGTCGAGGTCTCCGGACGGCGCGGCGGGGGGCTTGTCGGGCGCCTTCACCTCGATGAGGCCGAGCAGCTTCGCGACCAGCAGCGTGCGGAAGGCCTGCTCCTGCTTGAGGCCAGCGGCCAGCGTCAGATCCTCGACCGAGGCCTCGCCGTCCACCCACGAGAGCATCTTGCGCTCTTTGTCCGCGAAGCCGACGGCGCGCAGGTCGAGCTCGTGATCGGTCGCGACGCAGACGGCCTCCGCGCCGCCGAGGCGCTCGAGCAGCGAGTCAGCGGGCAGGGCGCGGCGCAGCGCCTCCGCCAGGAGCGGCAGGGTGGCGCGGGGCACGGCGACCAACAGCACCCGCGAGGACGGCGGGTCGTCTGACAGCCGGTACTGGGTGAGCTCCTCGCTGAAGGCCTCGAGCGCCACGGCCTCGGTCGCGCGCTGGAGCAGGGGGATCGTCTCGATCTCCCGCAGGTAGCCGCGCGCCTTCATGGCCTCGAGCTGCTCCCTCGGCGTCGCCGTGCGCAGCAGCCGCAGCTCGGCCTCCTGACGGGCGTCGATGAGGCCGTCCCGGCGGGCGCGATCGACCAGGGACTCGTGGTCGAACGACGACTCCGCGCCATGCAGGGCGCCCTTCTTGAACCACAGCGTGCGGGTGCCGCCACGAACGCCCAGCTCGACCCGCGCGTCGGCCTGACCCGAGGCGAGCGTGGCGATGAGGTGGGCGAGCTGCTGCAGGTCAACGGACCCGTTTCGCGGCAGCCCGAGCGAGCGTCGGCCGGGCAGGGCGAGGTTCATCACCTGCCGGTGCTCGAGGGCCTTGAGGCGCTCCGTCGAGAGCTGGGCCAGCGCGTCGGCTTCGTCAGCGCGGGCCCGCTGGGCTTCGAGGGCCTCCTTGTGCGCGGCGACGTCCTTCGTGAGGGACGCGACGCCCGCCTCGGCGCCCTCGAGCTCGGACTCGACCTCTCCCACCCGCTCGTTCAGGGCGGCGTTCTCGGCCGTCAGCCGGGCGACCTCTGGCCGCAGGCGCTCGAGCTCGGGCAGGACGGCTTCGAGCGTCTCCTTCGCCTCGCCGAGGTCGGTGCGCGCCGACTCGAGCTCGCTCCGCGTGGCCGCCAGGGCGGTCTCGGTCTCGGCGAGCAGCTTCTGCGCCCCCGCGGCCAGGCCCTTCCCTTCGACCGCCTGCGCCACGGCGCCCTCGAGCTTGTTCGTCAGCTCGTCGCGCTGCTCTTCGACACCGAGGCGGGCGAGGCGCTCCTGGTCGAGCTGAACCGACAGCTCCTTCACCTTGAGGGTGGCCTGCTCGAACTGGTCTCGAAGGGTGGCCAGGTTGCTCTGGACGGTGGCGAGCTCGCGCTCGGCCTTCCGCGCGGCCTCCTGCTCGTGGGTGAGGCTCGAGAGCAACGACTCGCGTTCGGCGGCGCGCTCCACCGCGGTGGCGTTGACGGCGTCGAGGGCGTGCTCGGCGTCGGCGAGCCGGCGGGAGGCGTCGTCGAGCGCCCGCGTGCGCGCCTCGAGCGCAGCCTCGGCCTCGTCCGCGCGCGCCGCCTCCTGCTCGAGATCGGCAGCCCCGCGCTCGGTCTGCTCGTTCAGCTTCGCGTTCAGCGCGGCGAGCGTCTCGTTGAGGCGATCGACCTCGTCTTCGGCGGCCGACCGGGTCTCGCGCTCCTTGCGCACGAGCGACTCGGCGTGCTCGGCGCGGCGCTCGAGGGCCTCGCGGTCTGCCTCGGCCTTGCGGCGCTCGGCCTCGGCGGTCTGTCGCTGCGCCTGTGCCCTCGCTCGTCCCTCGAGGGAGATGGCCTCGGCGCGCTCCAGCACGGCACGGACGAGCTCGGGGTTCGGCGGCGCGGCGGCCTGGAGCTCCACGGGAGCAGGGGCCGGCGCGACGGTCGGGTCGGCCGCTCCGTCGGGTGGGGTCGTGCCCACGTCGGCGAACGAGGTCTCATCGGCGGGGGCCGCGGGGGCCTCGTCCACGCGCTGCACCGTCGGGGGCGTGAACGAGGGCGCGGTCGTGACGTTCGCCCGGGCCTCCCTCGCGGCGCGGCGGCGGGCGGCCTCGGCGCGCACCTCGTCTTCGAGGCGCTGCAGCTCGGCGTCGTCCGTCAGCGCGGGCAGCGACGAGTCGAGCGTGGCCATGGCCTGCGCTTCCACGTCGCGGTGCAGCTCGTCTTCGAGGTTGGGCAGGTCGCCGAACAGCCGCGCCACCGCGGACGGAGAGGCCTGCGGGGGCTGTTCGTCGCCCGGCCCGGCAGGAGCGTCGGCCGCCAGGCCAGCCTCGGAGCCGTCGGTCACCTCTGGAGGGCCGTCGGCTGGTGGCGCCTCGCTGGACCCGGAGGGGACCGCGGGCAGGTCGGCCGTCGCCAGCTCGTCCGGCGGGCCTTCGTGCCCCGCGCTGGCGTTGGCTTCTGGAGGCGTGGGCGCCGCGTCGGCGATCAGCTCCTGGGTCTGTGGGAGCTGATCGGACGGCACCGCGGCGGCCGGCCGCGTGGCCCGCCAGGGCTCTGGCTCGTCGAGGCGGGGCGGTGACGTCTGCGGGGTCGTCTCCGTCCGCGGCTCGGTGACGGTCCACTCCTGCTCGTCTTCAGCGGCGCGCATCTGCCCCTGCACCGTCTTCGCGAAGTGCTCGGGATCGATGGGCAGCGGCTCGACGTGGTACCCGAAGCCGGGAATCGACTCACCCAGCAGCACGACCCGGAGCAGCTGCGCGTCCGGGTGCTGTCGCAGCTCCTCCAGCACCACGGCGCCGCGCTCGGACTCGACCGAGGGTTGGAGCAGGAGCAGCCCGGGCAGGTGGTGGCCCCACGCGATGACGGCGTCGGCGGCGCTGGTCGCGAGGATCACCTCGTAGCCTTCGCGCCCCAGCGCGCGCTTCACCGCGGCGATGGTGGAGAGGTCGTCGGCGACGAGGAGGACCGGCGGGGCCATGGCTGGCACACGTTGCTACAGGCGTGCCGGCCTGTCGAAAAACCGGCCCGGCGGTCGCCAGCCTGCAGCAGGCCGCTGGAGCTGACGTCCGAGCCACCGCGAGCGCGGCGACCCCCGACGGCCCGGTGAGGAGCGGTCGTCCCCCGCGCCCGGTTGGCTCCGGGCGAACCGCTCGACGACCTACAGCATGGCGGCGGGATCGACGTCGATGACGACCTTCACCGACGACGGCACCTCGGCGAGCGCGCGCTCGATGGCGTCGAGCGGCCCGGCGAGCGCGGCGTGCGTCGGGCCCTTCACGACGAGCTGCCAGCGCGTCTGGCCCTTGATGCGGGTGATGGGCGCCGGGGCGGGTCCCAGCAGACGCACGCCGTGCGAGGGCGGCGGCATGGCGCGGCGGGCGGCCTCGGCGAGGTGCCGGGCGGCGCGGGCGCAGCGCTCGGCGTCGGTGGCCTCGAGCCGGATCGCCGCCAGGCGGGCCGTCGGCGGCCATTGGAGCAGCCGGCGGCGCTCGAGCTCGCGCGCCGAGAAGCCCTCGAAGTCGTTCTGCAGCATCGCCGCGATGGGCAGCGCCTCGGGGTTGTACGTCTGCACCAGCACCCGGCCCGCGTCAGCGCCGCGGCCTGCGCGGCCAGCGACCTGCGTCAACAGGTGGAAGGTGCGCTCGGCGGCGCGGAAGTCGGGCAGCGACAGGGCCGTGTCAGCGAGCACCACCGCCACCAGCGTGACGCCGGGGAAGTCGTGGCCCTTGGCCACCATCTGCGTGCCGATGAGCACGTCGAGCTCGCGCCGGGCGAAGCTCGACAGAAGATCGGTGAGGCGCTCGTTGGTCGTCACCGCGTCGCGATCGAGCCGGCCCACGCGCGCCGCGGGAAACGCCTCGGCCACCTCGGCCTCGATGCGCTCGGTGCCGACGCCGAGCTGGAGCAGCGGCCCGCCACACTCGGGACAGCCCCTGGGCAGCGGGTGCGCGCGCCCACAGTAGTTGCACTGAACCCGGTTGCTGGCGCGGTAGAACGTGAGGCACACGTCGCACTCGGTGCACTTCAGGTTCTGGCCGCAGACCTCACAGGTGAGGAAGGTCGCGTGGCCGCGCCGGTTGAGGAAGAGGATGACCTGCTGTCCCTTCTCGAGCGTCTCGCCGATGGCCTGCCGCAGCGTGGGAGAGAGGACGGGCGGCTCGGTGTCCCGGGTCTCCTCGGTGCGTGGTCGCTCGACGCGCAGATCGACCAGGTGCAGCGCGGGCATCGGTCGATCGTCCACCCGGCGGGTGAGGCGGAGCAGGCGATAGCGGCCCTTCCGCGCGTTCTCGAGCGTCTCGAGCGACGGGGTCGCGCTGCCCAGCACCACCAGGCACCCCCGCTGGCGGGCGCGCATCACGGCGAGATCGCGCGCGTGGTAGCGCAGCTTGTCGTCCTGCTTGAACGAGGGGTCGTGCTCCTCGTCCACCACGATGACGCTCAGGTCGGCCACCGGCGCCCACACCGCCGAGCGCACGCCGACCGCGACCTTCACCTCACCGCGACGGAGCTGCTGCCACGCGCGGAGCCGCTCGGTGTCGGTGAGGGCCGAGTGCAGCACGGCCACCCTGGGCCCGAAGCGGCTGCGGAAGCGCCCGACGAGCTGGGGCGTGAGCGCGATCTCGGGCACGAGGACGAGGGCGCCGCGGCCAGCCTCGAGCGCGCGCTCGACGATCCGCAGGTACACCTCGGTCTTCCCGCTGCCGGTGACGCCCTGGAGCAGCACCGGCGCGAAGCCGCCCGCGTCGAGCAGCGCCTCGAGCTCGCGGACCGCGGTGGCCTGCTCATCGGTGAGCTTCGCCGGACGCGCGGCGCCCATGCCCTCGACGACCCCCTTCACGAGCGCCCGGGTCTCGAGGCGCACGAGGTTCTTCTTCACCAGCGCGCGCAGGTGCTCCCGCGCGCCCGGAATGGCGTGCGCCACCTCATCGACGTTCGCCCGGCCCCCGACCGCGAGCAGGTACGACAGCGCGGCCTGCTGAGCCGGAGCGCGCCGCAGCGTCGAAGGGTCAGCGCCCTCCAGCGCGACCGCGACGTGCAGCACCTCGGGCTTCACCTCGCGCTCTGCCTGAGGCCGTGAGAGGCCGGGCGGCAGGGTCGCGCGCAGCACCTCGCCCAGCGGGTAGCGGTAGTGGTGGGCGGCGAAGCGGCAGAGCTCGACGACGTCGCTGGTGAGGGCCGGCGTCGCCTCGAGCACCTCGGTGAGGGGCTTCACCTTCGCGCGCACGTCGTCCGCGGGCGTGGGCGCGGGCCCGAGGTAGAAGCCGAGGATGGTGGAGCGCCCGAAGGGGATCTTCACCCGCACCCCGGGCACGAGCGTCGGCGCGAGCCGCGCGGGCACCAGGTAGGTGAACTCGCCGCGAACCGGACGGCCCACGGCGACGGCCGCGAACGTCTCGTCGTGCTCGAACAGAGACGCCGTCACGACGGCTCAGAACTTCGTCTTCTCGAGATCAGCGCGGGTGTCGGCGGTCAGCGCGGTGAGGCGCAGGTGCAGCTCCTGGCCCTTGTAGACCTCGACGACGCGGGGCAGCCAGTCGGCCACCGAGGCCGAGCTGTAGTCGATGAAGCGCACGTCCCATGCGCCGCGCTCGTCGGTGAAGCGGATCCGCGCCGGCAGGAAGCGATCGGGCGGCGTCCGGTCGCGGTACACCCAGTACTGCGGAGCGTCGGGCTGCTGCCGATCGCCGATGGCGAAGGTGAGCTGCCCGAGGAAGCGGGCGTGCGAGACGAGCTTCGTGTCCACCTTGAGGGCGGTGAGGTGCCTGTCGAGGCTGGCGCGCGTCTCGCCTTCACCGGCGCTCTTGAGCGCGAAGAGGGCGCAGAGCTGCTCGAGGGCGACCTGCGCCGCCGCGAGCTCGGGCCCCTCGGTGCGTTTCTTCCCGTTCGACGAGGCGACCGTGAGCGTCTTGTTCGACTCGAGGCTCGAGAGGTCGAGGCGGCAGCGGCCGGGGTACTTGATCGCCAGCGCTGACGTGAGCGGCAGGTCGCCAGCCACCCACGTCGAGCCCAGGGTGGAGGCCACCTCGCGCGCGATCGCCGGCGCCACCGCCGCGGTGCCGTCCACCTTCAGCGTCGTGAGCGTCAGGTCGTCGCGCGTGCCCGCGTACCGGCGGAGGATCGAGTACGTCGGCATCACATAGGCGAGGGCGAGCGCTGCGACGAGGAGACGCATGACCGGGGCTTCATACCCCGCCGTGAGCCGGGATCGAGCGCCGCCTTCGTCCCACCCGGTCACTCAAAGGGGCGGAAATTCGACGCGATCGGCCGTCGTTGTACAACCTGCTCCAGCCATGTCGCGCGTGCTCGTCCTCCTGCTCTGCCTGAGCGCCCCCGGCGCGTTCGCCCAGGACGGCGAGCAGGTGCCCGCTCCCACGCCGCCGCCGCCGGGGCCGGATCTGCGCGACCTGATGCACTCGCGGAACCTCGCGATGGGCGGCGCTTACATGTCCATGGGCTACGGCGCCGAGACCCTCGGTGGAAACCCGGCGGCCCTCTCGGCCTTCAAGCGCTACCAGATCGAGGCCTCAGGCTCGTGGGACATCCCCAACGGCATGGGCTTCGGCACGCTGGCCCTCGCCGACTCCACCAACCAGTTCGCGGGCGGCATCAGCTACCACTTCGCCACCTTCGGCGGCCTCGGGCGCCGCTGGGCTCACGTCACCACGCTCGCGCTCTCGTACGCGATCGCGGACTGGATCCACCTCGGCGTGTCCGGGCGCCACCACGTCATCGTCGGGGCGTCGAACACGAACTCCATCACCATGAACGCGGGGCTGTTGATCAAGCCCGTGCAGTGGCTCTCGCTGGGCGTGTCGGGCCACAACCTCATCTACAACTTCAACCGCGACATCACGCGCTACTTCGTCGCCTCCGCGAGCGCGCTCATCCTCGGGCAGCTCACGCCGTGCTTCGACCTGCGCGCCGACTTCAACCAGCCCACGCCGCGCTTCGCCTACCACGGTGGCCTCGAGTGGCTCATCGCGATGACGGTGCCGGTGCGCGTGGGTTACCAGTACGACGGCATCATGAACCACCACTACGTCTCGGGCGGGGTCGGCTGGTTCATGGAGGGCAGCGGCGTCGACTTCGCCTACCGGCACGAGATCGGCGGCGCGAACGGCCGGCTCGTCTCGCTGACCATCAAGCTGCAGCTCGGGCAGTGACGTGAAGGCCCTCGTCGTCGGAGCCGGCGCCGTCGGCCAGGTCTTCGCGCTGCACCTGAGCCGCGCGGGCGCTGAGGTGACGTTCGCGGTCCGAAGCCCCGAGAAGGTCCGCTCGCCGACGACGGTCACCCGCCTGGGCGCCTTCGGGAGCCGCACCGCGTCCGAGGTCGCGGCCTCGGCCATCGTGAGCTCGCTCGAGGGACGCAGCTTCGAGCTCGTCGTCGTCACGGTGCCGTCCGACGCGCTGGCCACGCCGTGGCTGGCCTCGATCCTCTCGGGGGTGGGCGACGCGATCGTCGTGGGCCTGCAGCCCGGCCTCGAGGACCGGGAGCGGCTGCTCGGCGCCGGGGCGAAGGAGGGCCGGCTGGTGCGAGGGCTCATCAGCCTGGTGAGCTTCGCGACCCCGCTGTCGAAGGACGACCCGCTGCAGACGCCCGGGTATGCGTACTGGTTTCCTCCGCTCTCGCCGTTCGCTTTCGACGGCCCGCCCGCGCTGGTCGAGACCGTGGTGCAGACCCTCGAGCGAGGCGGCATGCCCGCCGTGCACCGCAAGGGCCTCGAGCACGAGGTCATCTTCTTCACCGCCGCGCTGCTGGTGACCGTCCGCGCGCTCGAGCGGCACCGCTGGTCGCTCGACGCCCTCGCGGCCGATCCATCGCTGTCGGTGAAGGCGAGCGAGCAGGCGCTCGCGGTGACCGCCCGCCGCCTGGCGCGCCCGGTGCCTGCGCTGCCCTCGCTCACCACCCGTCCCTGGGTGCTCTCCATCGGCGCGCGGCTCGCCCCGCTCGTGGTGCCCTTCGACTTCGAGACCTACGCGAAGGTGCACTTCACGAAGGTGGCCCCGCAGTCACGGCTGCTCCTCGGCGAGCTGGTGAAGGAGGGGAAGGACTTCGAGCTGCCGGTCGACGCCCTCGAGACGCTGCTCTCCGGGGTCGCGGCTGGGTAGGCTGGGAGGCTCCATGACCCGCGTGCTCGGCTGGACCACCCTCCTCGGCCTGTTCTTCTTCGCGATCTCCACCGGCGGCTGTGGCCGCAACGCCGTTCCGTGTGGCCCTTCGAGCTGCACGGGCTGCTGTGACAGCGCGGGCCAGTGTCAGTCGCTGCCGTCGGTGTCGGCGTGCGGCAGCAGCGGCGCGGCCTGCGTCCAGTGCGGGGCCGGGCAGACCTGCAGCTTCGGCAGCTGCTCCGGGCCGTTCGGCACAGGCGGCGGCGTGTCGGGGAGCGGCGGGGGCAGCAGCGGTGGGAGCGGCGGGGCCGGCGGAGCAGCCGGTGGTGCGGTGGGCGGAGGGGCGGCCGGCGGGGCCTTCGCAGGAGGGACTGGCGGCGGGGCCTCGGGCGGCGACGTGGCGGACGGCGGCGTCTTCGGGGGAGGCTTCGCGACCGCGGGAGGCACGGCTGGGGCGACGCCCGCCGACGTCATGTTCCTCGTCGACATGTCGGGCTCGATGAACGTCCCGATGAACCCCGCCGAGCCGACGTGCGGCTCGTGCAGCGGGAGCATGTGCCCGGCCACCTGCCCGACGCGCATCTCGACCCTTCGCGAGGCGCTCGGGGCCTTCGTGCAGGCCAACTCGACGGCCGCGCGCTACGGGCTCACGACGTTCCCCGCGAACAACCCAGCCTTCAACCCCACCGGCTGCGCGCCGGCTGACGCCCAGCTCGTGGCGATGCTGGCGCCCACGACCCCCGACTCCATGGGGACGCTCAACTCCCAGGCGAACGCGGTGCGCATGGCGGTGACCGGGCTCGGCTCGACGACGCCCGCCACTGGTGGAACACCGACCGCCGACAGCCTGGGCTTCGTCCGCTCCGTGCCCGCGCTCGCCTCGTCGTCCGGCCGCCCGCGCGGCGTCATTCTCGTCACCGACGGGCTGCCCAACTGCAACCCCGGCAACCCGCTGTCGTGCTCGAGCATGCCGCCGCCGCCGGCCGACCTCTGCACGATCGGCAACAGCTGCGTGGGTCCGTACTGTCGCGCCGGGTACCTCGATCAGGTGGCGACGGTGCAGGCCGTGACTGCGCTCCGCCTCGCGGGCGTACGGGTGGCCGTCATCGTGCTGACCGACGCGCTCCCTTCGCAGATCGTCTCGGTGATGAACGCGATGGCCGATGAGGGCGGCGCCACCGCGTGCCCGGTGACGAGCCCCGGCTGCACCCAGCGCTTCTTCGCGACGAACTCCAGAGCGCTGCTGGCGACGGCGCTCAGCGCGGCGCTCCAACGGGTGTCGGCGCCCTGACCCGTCAGCGGCAGGCGCTGCGGGCGGTGCAGATGGTGCCGTTACACGTCTCGCCCGACAGACAGCCCGCGTCGGTGCCGCTGCCGCAGCTCGTCTTGCACGTGTACTCGCAGGTCTTCTGCGCGTTGCAGCCCCACTCGCCGGGACAGCGGATGGGGGCGTTCAGGGCCGGGCAGTCACACGTCGCCTGGCACGGGCCTCCGAGGGTCGCGTTGCAGCCCCACAGCATCAACGAGAGTGCAGCCAGGGTGAGGGTGCGCATGGCCGGAACGTAGCCGGTCACGAAGTCCCCCGATTCCCTGCGAGAAGCCAGGCTGACGCCGCACGTCATTCGCCGTGCTCCCACACTTGACGACACTGTGGGTTGGGAGCATGGGGCACCCGGATTCACGGGAGCCCGGCCATGACTCTTCGCGCACTGTTCGCTTCGCTCGTTTCGGTGGTGGTCGTCGCTTGCGGTCCAGATGCCCAGCTGCTGGTGGACGCGCAGGACGTGGACACCGACGAGGCGGTCGCGACCGCTGAGAACGAGCTCACCAGCTCGAGCCGCGTGTCCGTGTGGTTCCCCAGCGCGACCGGCAACACCTGGACCTACGAGGCGTCGACGGGCTCGCGGACCATTCGCCTCGCCAACGTCGGAGACGGCATGGCCGAGGTCTTCGGCCTCAGCACGAGCAGCACCTGGGTTGGCGTGAGCTCGTCGTCCGGCAACACCCTCATGCGGTGGGACGAGGGAGCCGGCACGTGGACCTCGTGGCTCCGCTTTGGCTTCGCCTCGACGCCGTGGAGTGTCGGCACGGCCCCCTGCACCGGCGCGAAGTACCGTCGCAGCGCCACGGGCACCACCACCAACACCCCGGCGGGCGCCTTCGCCGATACCCGCACCATCGCCATCGAGCAGATCCCCAGCAAGACGGCGCTCTGCGCTCCGCCCGCGTTCAGCGAGCTCACCTTCGCGGCGAACGTCGGGCTCGTCGCCTTCAAGACGGGGCGTGGCGAGCGCTTCGTCCTCAAGAGCGCGACGGTCGGCGGCAAGCCGCTGCCCGCGGGTGGCAACACCGTCTCCGCGAGCCTCACCCTCGACAAGGCCGCGTACGTCAGCACGCCCAACACCATCCGCTGCATCACCACGCCCTGCCCGTCGAATGAGCAGACGGCCGTCGCGAAGGCCACCTTCACCGTCACCAACGGGAGCGGCGCTTCGCAGACGTGGAGCTTCCGCACCGGCTGCCAGTTCGACCTCGAGCTCGTCGCGGCGAGCGGGCTGGTGGTGAAGCGCCTCTCCGACGAGCGTGCGTGCACCATGGCCCTCACCTCGGTGACGCTCGCGCCCGGCCAGAGCCGTACGTGGAGCGCTGACGTGGTGCTGAGCGACCGCGACGGCCTGCAGCTCGACGGCAGCTACACCGCCCGCGCCCGCCTCATCCCCTCGTCGAACGTCAGCGGCGCCCCCACGGCCTCGCGTTCGTTCTCCGTTCGCATCGCGCAGTGAGCGAAGCGCGTGCGCGCCCGCACGCGGCCAGGTCGGCTCCACGCCTTCGACGGCTGGCTCGCCCTCGAGGAGCGTGCGCTGCTGTCAGCGCCCGGCTTGCTCGTCGACCTCGGCTTTGGTGCGTCGGCCATCACGACCTTCGAGCTCTCTCAGGCGTTTCCAGCCCACCAGGTGCTGGGGCTCGAGCTCGACGCCGCGCGGGTCGAGGCGGCGAGGCGTGAGTTCCCCCAGCTCGACGTCCGCGTCGGCAGTCTCGACTCGTCGTCACCGACAGCCGCCCTCGTGGTGCGCATCGCCAACGTCGCGCGCGGGATGACGAAGCCCCGCGCTGCCGAGCTGCACACCCACGCGGCCCGATGGCTCGTCGAGGGGGGCGTGTGCCTCGAAGGGAGCACCGACGTGGAAGGACACGTCTCGTCGTTCTGGGTGCTGCGCAAACGTGGCGGTGAGGTGGTGCGCGAGGCGCTCGTGTTCCAGACCGACTTCGCGCGCGGCTTCTCGCCGTGGCTCTTTCGTGACGTACTCCCTCGTGCGCTGCGGCGTGACGTGCGGCCCGGAACGGCCATCGGCACGCTCCTCGAGCAGTGGGCGGACGCGTGGCAGCTCGTGCGCGGTGCTGAGCCCGAGCCCTCGTTCCGCGCCTCGCTCGAGCGCCTCTCGCTGGTCCGGGCAGATGTGTCGCCGCGGCTGGCCTCTGGTGGGTACTGCGTCTGGCTCACCCCGCCCAGCGAGCCCGGGGCGTTCACATCGGAGTCGTGAAATCTCCTCGCAGTCGGCGTAGGTCTCGCCCATGCGCTCTCTTCGCCTGGTGTCGTCGTTGCTGGCGGGCACGTTCCTGCTCGCGTGCCCCTCTCCCGAATGCTCTCAGGACAGTGAGTGCGCGGCTCGCCAGGTCTGCCGCATGGGCACCTGTGTCGCCGCGGGCGGCTCTGCTGGAGGATCGACGGCAGGTGGCTCGACGGCGGGTGGCTCGGCTGGTGGCTCGGCTGGTGGCTCGACGGCGGGTGGCTCGGCTGGTGGCTCGGCTGGTGGCTCGACGGCAGGTGGCTCGACGGCGGGCGGCTCGGCTGGAGGTTCAACTGCGGGTGGCTCGGCTGGAGGTTCGACGGCGGGTGGCTCCACGGCTGGAGGTTCGACGGCGGGTGGCTCGGCTGGAGGTTCGACGGCGGGCGGCTCGACGGCGGGTGGCTCGACGGCGGGTGGCTCCACGGCGGGTGGCTCCACGGCGGGTGGCTCGGCTGGAGGTTCGACTGCGGGTGGCTCGACTGCGGGTGGCTCGACTGCGGGTGGTTCGGCTGCGGGTGGTTCGGCTGGAGGTTCGACGGCGGGTGGCTCAGCGAGCGGCTCGTTCACCGTGACGCTGGACGTCGCGGACGTCGTCATGACCTGGGCCCTCGTCGTGCCGTCGCCCCGGGTGAAGATCGTCCGCAAGCTCGGCGCGGTGCCTTCGTCGGCCCAGGACGGCGACGTCGCCTTCGAGGGAACGGGCTCGACCGCGCGCCACCCGACGCGAGCGCTGACGCCCGGCACCGCGGCGGCTCCCCGCGTCTACACCTGGGCCCTCTTCGCCTGTGACGCCTCGGGAGCGACGTGCACCGCGACTGGCCTCACCGCCACGCTCCAGGTGACGGTGATGCAGGGCCTGCGGGGTGGGGGGTACGTCCTCTACTTCCGCCACGCCGAGACCATCGATCAGAGTCGGGCCCAGGACGTCTGCAGCGACAACCTCAGCCTCGGCTACGCGAGCGCCCCCTCCGTTCCCGACTGGTGGAAGTCCTGCACGCCCGACGTCCGCGTCACGCCGAACTGGGACTGCACTGGCGCGACGGCGCGGCAGCTCTCGGCGGCCGGCATCATGCAGGCGACGGTCGCCGGCATGAACCTCAACGCGCGGATGATCCCGTTCTCCAGGGTCCTCTCGTCCGAGATGTGCCGGGCGGTGACGAGCGCGCAGGTGATGGCCATCGGCCCCGTCGAACAGCGCCCCGAGCTGACCTACTACGTGTATGGCAACGTGCAGAACCGGTGCAACGAGCTCAGGCGCCACCTGACGACGACGCCCGACGCCGGCACCAATGTCGCGCTCGTGAGCCACAGCGCCATCACCGGTGACACCGGAAGCATCGCCACCATCGACACGGCGCTGTGCGCGGTGCTCGACTCGACCGGGCGTGGGAACGCCCATGTCTACAAGCCGCTGAGCGACGGCGGCACGCTCCTCATCACCGACAACGTCGCGCCCGCGACCTGGGCGACCCTGCCCTGACCGGGTCCTCTGTGTCCCCGCAGCTCGAGGACCTCGTCTCGCGCGGCGACCTCCTCACCCGCACGGTGATGAGCCGGCTGGAGCTGCTGGGCGATGCTCGTCGAGGTCGATGGCAGGGGCCGTCCGGTCGCCGACGTGTTCGCGCGGCTGACGAAGCGGGACGTCTCGGTGCGCGTGCTGCACGCCGAGCCGCTCGTTCACGGCTGCAGGGCGGCGGCACGAACGGCGAGCTGGTCAGCCGCGCGGCTTGACGCCATACAGTTCCGCGAGCTCGTCGATCTTCGCCCGCGCGCGCGCGAGGACGGCACCGTCGTCGCCAGCATCAGGGAAGTAGAGCTGGGCGTAGGCCCGGGCCGCCTGGTCGAAGTGCCCCTCATGGAGCGCAACGAGGTAGCGCTCCTCGAGCTCGCCCTTCCGGGCCTCCTGCCGCTCCTCACGCCGCTCTGCGAGCGCCTCGGCCAGCTCCGCGCCGAGGTGGGCACTGGCGGGCATCCCTGCCGGCGGTCCTTCAAGAGACACCTCGAACGGCTCGTCGTCGAGTCGCCCGCGCGCCTGCCAGACCGCCCGCGAGACCAGGAAGCCGGGCGGGCCCTTGCGCACGAGGCGGTCGAGGAGCGCCCCCTTCGGCAGGTTTCGGCGCACGGCGTCCAGCGTCCTGGCGTCGGCCCTCACCTCGCGCGCGCTCACCTTGCTGGAGAAGTCGAAGTCGTCGAGGGCTTTCAGGGCGGCCTGCGTCACCGGGCCTCCGACGGGCGCTCCGGGCTCTCTCCGGACGAGCAGCGTCACCTTCCGTCCGCCGACGCTCATGGTGACTGAGAGGTCGTCGAAGAAGGCCGGGTTGACCGCCCGCTCACCGGCCGCGACGAAGCGCACGCCCACCTCTCGCATCGGTTCAGTGCGCGCGGCCTCGAGTTCTCTGAGCAGCCTTGCGCGCGCCGGACCTTCGAGCGCGGTGAACACAGGTGGAACGAACTCGACGTACCACTCGACGGGTGAGTCTCCGAAGCCCAGCATGCCGGTGCCGGGCCCGAGCGCCTCTGCGCCATTCCACGTCTCGAGCGTGACCGCGCCTTCGTCGGTGTCCAGCACCCATGCGACGGGCCCTTCGAACCACGCAGCGAGGGCGCCGGCGAGGGCGTTGGTGGAGGTGGCGTCGAACTTGTCGCGGGGCACCAGGACCGCCTCGCGGCCCGAGGTCAGCACACCGAACACCAGTCGGGGCACCGGCGCGCCGGCGAGCTGATCAGCCTCCGACTGCTGCAGCTCGAGCCGGTCGAGCACCAGCCCCTCGCTGAGGGCGACCGAGGCCAGCGCAGCCTCGAGTGACGCGAGCCCGTGCGCGGGCGGGAGCTGGAGCTTCAGCGCGTACCCGCCGTTCATGTCACCTCGCGTCGCGCGCCGCGACGGCCGCGCGGATGAAGCCCGAGAACAGCGGGTGCGGCGCGAACGGCTTCGACTGGAACTCGGGGTGGAACTGGCACCCGACGAAGTGCGGGTGGTCGGTGATCTCGATGACCTCGACGAGATCGAGCTCGGGGTTCACGCCCGAGAAGACCAGCCCCGCGCCGGCCAACCGCGCGCGGTACGCGTTGTTCACCTCGAAGCGGTGCCGGTGGCGCTCCTTGATGTCGTTGGCGCCGTAGAGCCGGTGCGCGAGCGTGCCGGGCTTGAGCGCGCAGGCGTAGCTGCCCAGGCGCATGGTGCCGCCCTTGTCCTTCACGTTCACCTGCGACTCCATCAGCGTGACGACGGGGTCTGGCGTCTTCTCGTCGAACTCGAGCGAGTTGGCGCTGGGCAGCCCAAGGACGTGCCGCGCGTACTCGATGACGGCCATCTGCAGGCCGAGGCAGATGCCGAAGAACGGCTTGCGCTTCTCGCGCGCGTACTTCACCGCCTGGATCTTGCCCTCGGTGCCGCGCACCCCGAAGCCGCCCGGCACCAGCACCGCGTCCATCTGGCCGAGCATCGCCTCGGGGCCCTTGTCCTCGACCTCCTGCGAGTCCACGAACTCGATCTTCACGTGGCAGTCGTTCGCGATGCCGCCGTGCGCGAGGGCCTCGTTGAGCGACTTGTACGACTCCTTGAGCTCGACGTACTTGCCGACCAGCGCGATGCGCACCTCTCCGCGCGAGGGGCGGTAGACCTTCTCGATGATCTGCTCCCACTTCTCGAGGCGGGGCGCGCGCGTCCAGATGTTGAGGTGCTCGGCGATGCGATCGTCGAGGCCCTGGCGGTGCAGCTCGAGCGGCAGCTCGTAGATGCTCTTCACGTCGGGCGAGGTGAAGACGTTGCCCTCGTCCACGTTGCAGAACATCGCGATCTTGTCCTTCAGCTCCTGGCCGATCTGCCGATCGGTGCGGCAGATGAGGATGTCGGGCTGGATGCCGATCTCGCGCAGCTTCATCACCGAGTGCTGCGTGGGCTTCGTCTTCACCTCGCCCGCCGCCGCGATGTACGGGAGCAGCGTGAGGTGCACGTAGCAGACGTTCTCGCTGCCGACGTCGTAGCGGAGCTGGCGGATCGCCTCGAGGAACGGCAGCGACTCGATGTCACCCACGGTGCCGCCGACCTCGACGAGCACCACCTCGTGGCCCTCGGCCGCCGCGTGGATCATCGCCTTGATCTCGTCGGTGATGTGCGGAATCACCTGCACGGTCTTGCCGAGGTACTCGCCGCGCCGCTCCTTCGAGATGACCGAGTGGTACACGCGCCCGGTGGTGAAGTTGTTGAGCCGCGTCATCTTCGCGCTGGTGAAGCGCTCGTAGTGGCCGAGGTCGAGGTCGGTCTCGGCGCCGTCGTCGGTGACGTACACCTCGCCGTGCTGAATGGGGCTCATCGTGCCCGGATCGACGTTGATGTACGGGTCGAGCTTGATGAGCGTGATGTCGAGGCCGCGGTTCTCGAGCAGCGCGCCCATCGACGCCGACGCCATGCCCTTGCCGAGCGAGCTCACCACGCCGCCCGTGGTGAAGATGAACTTCGTCTTTCGCGTGCGCATGGGCGGGTCTTTCCCGTCGGGCCGGGTGCCGTCAACACCGACGATGGGCTGCGCTTTTCCGCGAAGGTCGACTAGACCTGACGGTCCCCCTCACGGTGGCCCGGTGGTCGGTCCGGGGGCACCGGGAGTCGCTCGGCGCCCGTCAGCTCGCCTGGTCCGTGGTGGTGGGTGGCGCCGCGCGGCCCTTCACCTCGGCGCGGAGCGTCTCGTTGTCCCACCCCGGGTCCTTCTCGCCGGTGCTCACGCCGGTGAGCTCGTCGCGCATCGCGCGCTCGAAGTTCTCCAGCGCCTTCTTCGCCTCGGCGAGCCACACCGACTGGTCCTCCCCGGTGAAGCGGGCCATGTCCTCCAGCGCCGCCTCGTCGTGCTCGCGCCAGCGGAGCGCCACCCGGTGCGCGGTGTGGGCCCGGCTGCCGAGCTGTCGCAGCGCCGCCTCGCCGAGCTCGAGCGAGGTGCCCAGCGTCTCGCGGAAGATGCCGGCCACGCCCACGCGCCGGAGCCGGTAGTAGTGCCCGCGGTTCCGCGCCCGCGCGAGGATCGGCAGGTTGGGGAAGTGCCGGCGCACCAGCTCCGCGACCTCGACCGACTTCTCCGGGTCGTCGATGGCCAGCACGAACAGCTTCGCTCTCGCGCAGCCGGCCGCCACGAGCAGGTCGAGCCGCGAGGCGTCGCCGTAGTACACGCTCTGGCCCAGGCGGCGCAGCAGGTCGACCATCGCCGGGTCGAGGTCGAGCACCGTCACGGGGTGCCCCGCCATGCGCAGCATGCGCCCCACCACCTGCCCCACGCGCCCGAAGCCCGCCATCACGACCGCGGCGTCGTCGTGGGCCACCGCGTCGTGGGGCCGGGCCGCGCCGCCGCCCGACACGCGCGGCAGCACCACGCGCTCGAGCAGCACGAAGAGCGCCGGCGTCACCAGCATCGACAGCGCCACCACCGCCACCAGCGGCCGCGACACCTCGGCGCCCCACACGCGCTGCTGCTCGCCCACGTTGATGAGCACGAAGGCGAACTCGCCCACCTGCGCCAGGCCCAGGGCCGTCAGCCAGCGGCCCGGCCGGTCGAGGCCGAAGCCCCGGGCGATGCCGTACATGACGCCCGCCTTGAGCGCGAGCACGCCCACGAGCAGCCCGGCGACGAGGAGCGGCCGCTCGACGAGGAGGTGGAAGTCGATCTCGGCGCCCACCGAGATGAAGAAGAGCCCCAGGAGGAGCCCCTTGAAGGGCTCGATGTCGGACTCGAGCTCGTGCCGGTACTCGCTGTCGGCCAGCACCACGCCGGCGAGGAAGGTGCCGAGGGCAGGGGAGAGGCCCACCGTCACCATGAGCGAGGCGATGGCCACCACCAGCAGCAGCGCGAAGGCCGTGAAGACCTCGCGCAGGCGCGTCTCGGCCAGCAGGCGGAAGAGCGGGCGCACGACGAAGCGGCCCGCGAGCACGATGAGGCCCACGGCGCCGAAGACGAAGAGCGCCTGCAGCCAACCGGGCCGGGAGCTCCCTTCGGCGGCGGGCGCCGTCACTGCGCCGACCGCCAGCAGCGGGAACACCGCGAGGATGGGGATGACCGCCAGGTCCTGGAAGAGCAACACCGCGAAGGAGGCCTGCCCGCCGGCCGTCTTGAGCAGCCCCTTCTCGCCGAGGCTCTGCAGCACGATGGCCGTCGACGACATCGCCGCCACGAGGCCCACCGCCACCGCGAGCCGCCAGTCGACGCCGAAGGCGAGCGCCGCCCCCGCGACCGCCGCGGCGGTCCCCAGCACCTGCAGCCCGCCGAGCCCGAAGATGGGCTTGCGCAGCTCCCACAGCAGCGAGGGCTTCAGCTCGAGCCCCACGAGGAAGAGCATCATCACCACGCCGAACTCGGCGAAGTGCATGACGTGGGCGCCGTGGCCCACGAGCTTCAGCACGTGCGGCCCGATGAGGACGCCGGCGATGAGGTAGCCGAGCACGCTGCCGAGGCCGAGGCGCCTGGCGATGGGCACGCACAGCACCGCCGCGGCCAGGTACACCAGCGCCTGGAAGAGGACCGAGTCGCTCACGCAGAGACCTCCTTCGCCTCGAGGACCGCGTCGAGCGGCGCGTTGAGCAGCTGCGCGGCCGCCGCGCGCTCGAGGTCCACCGCGTCGTCGCGCAGCGCCTCGAGCAGACGCCGGTAGTCGTGCACCTGAGGGGCGACCTGCTCGGCCGTCTCGAAGCCCAGGGCGCCGTGCACCACGAAGGGGGCGAGGAAGCGCATGCGGCACAGCCGCGCCGTCGCCTCCCAGGGGGAGAGGAGCTGGCGCATCGTGAAGCGGTTGTACCCTTCGGGCTGGTAGGCCTCCTTCGGCCCGCCGGTGGAGACCGCGTTGAGCGTCACCTTGCCGTCGAGGTGGTGGCCCTTCGCGCCGTAGGCCCAGCCGTGCTCGAGCACCAGGTCCTGCCACTCCTTCAAGAGGGCCGGCACCGAGTACCAGTAGAACGGGTGCTGAAAGACGATGACGTCGTGCTCGGCGAGGAGCCGCTGCTCCCGCCGCACGTCGATGCGGAGCGACGGGTACCGCTCGTAGAGGTCGTTGAGGGTGACGCCCTCGACTTCGCGCGCGGCCTCGGCGAGGCGCCGGTTGACGCGCGAGCGCTCCAGCACGGGGTGCGCGAGCTGCACGAGGATGCGACGGCCGGCCATGACTGCCCTCCCGGGTGCGCACCCTAGCCGCCGAGGGGCCCGCCGCGCCGACCATTCAGCGGGCCAGGCCGGTCGGACGAGCAGCGGCGCAACTTCCTCGCGGGGCCTGGGTTGAAGTCGTCACCGGGCGACGAATGCCCTCACACGGGAGAGCAACCATGCAGAAGACCTGGTCGGTGCTGTGCGCGATGTCGTTGGCAGTGGTCGGCTGTGGGCGTGGACAGGAGGCGGACTCGGCGGAGGACGCGGACGAGTCGGCGGTCGTCTCGTCGGTGGAGTCCGCGCTGACGGCGGAGGTGTCGGACGAAGCGGCCCAGCCCATGAGCGCGACGCCCGAGGCGCTGGCGACCAGCTCGGCGATGCGCATCCCGAACCGCTTCAAGCCGGCCGGGTGCGCGGTCGCGACGCAGATGGGCAACACCGTCACCTACGTGCTGACGAACTGCACCGGCCCCTACGGCCTCGTGAAGGTGTCGGGCACGCTGGTCGCCGTCTACACGCGCGCGGCGGGCGGCGGCGTCAACGTCGTCATCACCGGCACCGGCGTGAAGGCGAACAACGCCACCGTCGACATCAACAGCACCGTCATCGCGACGCAGGCGAACGGCGTGAAGAAGGCGGACGTCACGGTGAACGGTAACGGCACCGGCCCCCGCGGTGGCGCCATCACCCGCAAGGGCACCTACGTCGTCACCTTCGACACGGCCACCGAGTGCATCACCGTCGACGGCACCTGGACGACGGGCACCGGCCGCCTCACCGCGAGCACCGTCGTCGCCGGCTACAAGCGCTGCAAGGGCACCTGCCCGGCGGCGGGCGGCACCATCACGCACACGGCCGCGAACAACAGCGTGGTGACGTTGACCTACGACGGCTCGGCGGTCGCGAAGTGGGCCACCTCGGGCGGCCGCTCGGGCACCGTCAACCTGCAGTGCGGAAACTGACGACGACCTGACGCAGGACAAGCGCCGGGCCTCCTTCGCTGGAGCGCCCGGCGTTCATGTCAGCATGGGAGATGTGGCGCGAATCGGCGGTTGTGTTGGCGCGCCGCTCCCGAGATCCTTGCGTCCATGCGCTTGCCGGTCCTTGCTGTGGTGTTCGTTGCGTCGTCGTTGGCCTGCAGCAACGCGGGAACGCAGGGTGAGCAGGGCCCGCCAGGTCCGCAAGGAGAGCGCGGCCCTGAGGGGCGCGAGGGACCGAATGGGCCAGCGGGACCGGCTGGAGCGCAGGGAGTGGCTGGAGCGCAGGGACCGGCTGGACCGCAGGGGCCCGCAGGAGTCGAAGGACCGTCGGGCGCCCAGGGTCCACCAGGAGCGCAGGGTCCTGCAGGAGCGCAGGGTCCTGTTGGCGCTCAGGGTCCTGTTGGCGCTCAGGGTCCTGTTGGCGCTCAGGGTCCGGCCGGCGCGCCCGGGCCGCAGGGTCCACAAGGCATCCCTGGCTCGCTGAGCCTCGCGCTGGCGTTGGACGGCGGCACCCTGTCGCTCGACGGGGGATTCGCCATCATCACCGGGCCGCCGGGACGCGATGGAGTTCACCTCGACGTTGCCGTCGAGCTCGCCGGGGTGACCTGCCCGGCGGGTGGGCTGCGGTTGTCGTGGAGCGATGGCGGCGCGCTGTCGGTGTGCAACGGAGTCGACGGTGCGGCTGGACCTGCGGGTCCGCAGGGCGTGCCGGGAGCAACGGGTCCTGCTGGTCCACAGGGGCCAGTGGGAGCGACGGGCGCGACAGGGCCAGCGGGGCCACAGGGGCCAGTGGGAGCGACGGGCGCGGCAGGGCCAGCGGGCCCACAGGGGCCGCAGGGGCCAGTGGGAGCGACAGGACTCACGGGCGCGGCAGGTCCACAGGGGCCGCAGGGGCCAGTGGGAGCGACAGGACTCACGGGCGCGGCAGGGCCAGCGGGGCCACAGGGACCAGTGGGAGCGACGGGCGCGGCGGGGCCACAGGGACCAGTGGGAGCGACGGGCGCGGCGGGGCCACAGGGGCCAGTGGGAGCGACGGGCGCAACAGGGCCAGCAGGTGCAACCGGTGCGACGGGGCTCTCGGGGCCTGCTGGACCCCAGGGCGCTCCCGGCCTCGACGGCGTCTCGGTCTCCGTCGCCACCATCGGCCCGAGCACCACCTGTCCCACCGGCGGCGTCGAGGTGCTGTCGGCGACGGGGACGGTCGCTGTCTGCAATGGAGCGGTCGGCGCGACAGGCCCTCAAGGGCCGCAGGGTCCTCAGGGCCCACCGGGACCAGGCTCAGTGACGGCGGTCGGCTCAGGCTTCGGGCTCGCGGGCGGTCCCATCACGACCACCGGCACGCTGTCGGTCGACACGGCGGTCGTACCGGTTCTCTCTGGCGCCAACACGTTCACTGGAGCGCAGGTCGTCGTGAGCCCCGCTTCCGTCGTGGTGCCGTTCGCGGTCCGGCAGGCGGTCGCGCAGAGCGCCGACCTCACTCAGTGGCGCAGCGTCGCTGGCGCGACCCTGGCGTCGGTCTCGAGCACGGGCGTCTTCACAGGAGCCTTCAGCGGCAGCGGCGCGGGCCTCACCGCGGTTCCCGCGAGCAGCCTGACGGGCACGCTCCCGAACGCGGCGTTCTCTGGCACGTACACCAACAACGTCACCCTGAGCGGGGCCGGCAACTCGCTCACCGCGAACACCGCGAGCGTCACGACGCTGACGAACACCACGGCGACCATCACCAACCTGACGGCGACCAGCACGGCGACGTTGTCAGGCGCGACCGTCAACCTGACGAGCGCGAACGTCACGCTCACGAGCGCAGCCATCACGGGCGGCTCCTTCACCAGCGGCTCGTTCAGCGGCACGTTCAGCGGCACGTTCAACGGCCTCCCCCTGCCGCGGTTCGGCGAGCGCACGCTGGCTCCGTGCACCTTCGACGGGTCCAACGCCACGGTCGCCTGCAGCAGTGCCTGCACGTGGTCCACCGTCGATGGAGACGTGACGTGCTCGGGCGGGCCGGCGACCGGCTGCACGGCCAACGTCGGCGGCTCGGGAGTGAGCTGCCCCTCGACCGGCGCGTGTGCGCTCTCGTGTGCCGACGGGTTGTCGAACTCCGGGGTTGGGAAGGTGGGGTGGACGTTCGCGCAGACGAGCTCTGGCGCCGTGCGGCTCATCACCATTCCGGCAGCAGGGGGCTCGGTGACGACCGGGCGCCTTGCGGTGCAGCTCAGACACCCGGTGCTGGTGTGCACGCCCTCGACGACGCCCTACTGGGTGCCGGTGACGCTCTACCTGTACCGCGGCGGCTCGGCTGAGGCGGCGCTCGTCATCTGGCGCGGCACCATTCGCACCTACGGCGGCGTCAACGATCAGCGAGGCTTCGTCCCCGAAATGCCGATGCTCTCGGGTGAGGTCACCGTGACGCCCGGAGAGCAGTACAGCATCTGGCTGTCGGCCGGGCCCCTCACCACGGACTTCGAGCACTGCTACCTCGCGCGCCTCGGGACCGAGACCGACAACCTCGTCGTTCGGTACACGCCGGGCTCTTCATCGACGTTCTGAGGCCTCGCGCGGGCAGGCACCGCCTGCGATCTGGGGAGCGCCCGGCGGCGTGGTCTTCAATCACCGCTGGGGATGTAGAACTGCTCGTGCTCGAGCGCCTCGACGCGCACCTTCGCGAGCGGCCAGCCGCGGTGCAGCTCGGCCAGCACGGTGGCGGCCAGGGCACGGAACCAGTGGTACAGCGGCCAGTTCGCGGACTCGGTCGAGAGGCTGCGCTCCACGACGATGGCGCCGCTCTTCGTCAGCACCACCCGCGCCGGCGACTCGTCCTCCTTCGGCGCGAGCCTGCCGCGGACGAGCTCGTCGACGACGTCCTTCGGCGCGGCGCTGTCTGCGAACTCGAGCACCACCTGCGCCTTCGCGACCGCGCGCCCCGAGCCCAGCGCCTCGGTCAGGCCCTCGACGCGGAACGGCAGCGCGCGGAGCCATCGGTGGTAGCGCCAGGGGCCGTAGACGACGTAGCGGATCAGCACGCCGACGCCGAGGGCGAGGCAGGTCCAGATGAGGCGGTACGGCACCCGGCTGGCGTTGTTCTCCTGCTCGAAGTCGACGCTGATGCCCCAGAAGAGCGCGGCCGCGCCGACGCTGGTGAAGAAGAGCGGGCCGGTCCACCGGGTCACCGAGCTCCAGAAGCGCCGCTCGCTGTACGTCTTCGCGAGCCCCTCGAGGCGGGCCTTCAATTCCTGCTCTGCGCTCACGGCCGACTGCGCCGCCTGCTCCCGTTGCTGCTTGAGCCGCTCGGCCTCTCGCTTCAGCGCTTCTCGCGCGTCGCCTTCGTCGCTCACGGTCCCTCCCGCTCGCAGCATACGCGTCAGTCACGGTTGCGCGCGCGCAGCCTCGCAGCGATGAAGCGGCGCATGGCCCGCGCGCTCCTCGTCCTGCTCTTCGTCACTGCCTGCAGCCCGCCAGCGCCCGCGCCCGTGCAGCGGTTCGGCTTCACGCCGCGCTGGGCCTACCAGCCGTGGATCTCGAAGGACATCAGCACCGGCCCCGACACCTTCGACTTCGTGGGCGGCTTCGAGGCGCGCGACATCCCGGTCGGGGTGGTGGTGCTCGATAGCCCCTGGGAGACCAACTACAACACCTTCGTCCCCAACCCCTCGCGGTACCCCGACTTCGAGGCGATGGTGGAGAACCTGCACGGCCGCGGCGTGCGCACGGTGCTGTGGACGACCCAGATGCTCAACGAGTCGTCGTTCGACGTGGAGCAGGGCGGCGACACGTACCCGGGGCCGGCCGACGGCTACAACGAGGCGAAGCGGCGTGGCCTCTTCGTGAACGACGGGCAGCTCGCCTTCTGGTGGAAGGGACAGGGCGGTGGCATCGACTTCTTCAACGGCGACGCGAAGACGTTCTGGCACGCGAAGCAGGAGCGGGTGCTGAAGGTCATCGACGGCTGGAAGCTCGACTTCGGCGAGGAGTACCTGCGCGTGGGCGATCAGCTCACGACGCCCGCGACCGGCGTGAAGGTGAAGACGGCGCAGGGCGAGAAGACGCTGCAGCAGTACTCCGAGGCCTACTACGAGGACTTCCTCACGCACGGGCGCGCGGTGCGGGGTGACCAGTACCTCACAATGGTGCGGCCGTACCCCCGGCCGACCGGCTTCCCCGGGCGCTTCTTCGCGAAGAAGGAGCACGCGCCCATCGGCTGGGTCGGCGACAACCGGCGTGACTGGGTGGGCCTCGACGACGCGCTCGACCACACGTTCCGCTCGGCGCGCGCGGGCTACGTCGCGGTGAGCAGCGACCTCGGCGGCTACCTCGACGTCGACGACCTCAACGTCACGGGGCCGAAGATCCCTTTCAGCCAGACGAACCTCGTGCGGTGGACGGCGATGAGCGCCCTGTCGCCGTTCATGCAGCTGCACGGGCGGGGCAACCTCACGCCGTGGACGGTGCCGGAGCGCCCCGACGAGACCGTCTCCGTCTACCGGTACTGGGCGAAGCTGCACGCGCAGCTGGTGCCGTACCTCTACTCGACGGGCGAGCACGCGTACCGCGGCAAGGGCGAGGTCACGCTGCGGCCCATCGGCGACGAGGCGAGCTGGCCGCGCGACTACCGCTACCTGCTCGGTGACGCGCTGCTGGTGGCGCCGATCCTCGACGACACGGGGCGCCGTGACGTGGCCCTGCCGGCCGGCGCGCGCTGGTTCTCCTGGTGGGACGCGTCGGCCGCGCCACTCGAGGGCGGCCAGACGCTGACGAGCCTCGACTTCACCGACCGCGCCCGCATCCCCGTCTTCGTGAAGGAGGGCGGCATTGTGGTGGCCGACGTGAAGGACGATGCCACGCGCCTGGGCAGCGCCGCGCACGCGGGTCAGCTCACCGTGCTCGCCTGGCCTGCAGCGACCGAGACGAGCTTCACCGTGTACGAAGACGTCGAGGCCGACTCGTTCACCCTCACCGCGCGGCAGGGGCAGGTGAAGCTCGGCGCGGCGAAGAAGGGCGCGGTGCTGCAGCTGTGGAGCGACGCGGCGCCGGGCTCGGTGTCCGTCGACGGCGTGGCGCTGACGGCGCGGGGCTCGAAGGCCGAGCTCGACGGCGCGGCGGACGGCTTCGTCGTGGCGCCCGGCTCGAAGCTGTTCTGGGTGAAGGTGAAGCCGAAGGTGAGCGGAGCGGCGACCGTCAACTGGAACTGAGCCTGGTCTGACGTGAGGCCGAGCTCAACGGCCGGGGCCGAACAGGTCCTGCAGCTGTCCGTACTTCTCGCGGTAGTCGTCGAACGACAGCTTGATCGTCTCGAGCGCCTCTTCGCGGCCGTAGACTTCGGCGATCTCCACGGGCGGCGCGGGGCTGTCGGGCAGTTGCTTGTAGGTGAGGAAGTAGTGCCGCAGGCGATCGACCAACTGCGTCGGCACGTCCTTCACGTCCTTCCACGCGCCATACACGGAGTCGCCCTTCAGCACGGCGATGATCTTGTCGTCCGCCTGGCTGCCGTCGATCATCCGCAGCCCGCCGATGGGCAGCGCCTCGATGAGGATCGCCCCGTGCTGGATCGGCTTCTCGGTCAACACGCAGATGTCCATCGGGTCGCCGTCGCCGATGATGCCGGGCCGCTTCACGCGCTCGCTGCAGCGCGCGCCCACCTTCGTGTTGCAGAACGTGCGGGGGATGAAGCCGTAGAGCGAGGGCGGCTGGCTCGAGTACCGCTGCGGCCGGTCGAGCTTCAGAATGCCCGTCGCCTTGTCCACCTCGTATTTCACGGCGTCGGTGGGCACCATCTCGATGTAGCTGGTGACGATCTCGGGGAACTTCTCTCCCGGAGACACGCCGTGCCAGGGGTGCGCCTGGAAGAAGAGCCCGAAGGCCTGCGTGAGCGACGGAGTCATGCGCCGTTCCTACACCGCTTCTCCCCGGCGCGCAGGGTTCCGTGAGGTGAGTGCGAGGACCCCGGCCCTCAAGGAGCGCAGGCCGGACGAAGGCTGAGTCGAAGCGACGAGCCGGCTCAGGGCGGGTAGGGCTTCGGCAACGCGTCCAGGGCCGCCTCGGCGAGGCTCACGTCCTCGGGGCGATCAACCGCCGCCGAGCGGTGCTTCGTCTTCACGCAGGTGATGGCGACGCCGTGCCCCAGCGCGCGCAATTGCTCCAACGCCTCGGTCTGCTCGAGCCGCGTCGGCGGCAGAGAGGCCAGGCGCTCCAGCGTCGCCACCCGGTACCCGTAGATCCCCACGTGCGCCCAGCGCTCGATGGGCTGTGGGCCGGGGTCACGCTGAAACGGCAGGTCGGCCCGGGAGAAGTAGAGCGCCCGACCGTCCTCCGCGAGCACCGCCTTCACCACCGCCGGGTTGCCGCGCTCCGCCTCGTCGAGCGGCCGCACCAGCGTGCCCATGGACACCGCCGCGTCGTCGAACGCCCGGCACAACAGCCACAGCGCCTGCGGGTGCAGCGCCGGCTCGTCGCCCTGCACGTTCACCACGACGTCGTCGGCCCCCAGCTTCAGCGCCCTCGCCACCTCGGCCACCCGGTCCGTTCCGGAGGCACACGCCGCGGACGTCATCACCACCTCCACCCCCATCGCCCCCGCCGCCTGCTGAATGCGCTCGTCGTCGGTCGCCACCAGCACCTGCTCGAAGCAGCGCGCCTCGTGGCAGCGCTCCACCACGTGCTGGATCATCGGTTTGCCCCTGATCAACGCGAGCGGCTTGCCGGGGAACCGGGTCGAGGCGTACCGGGCGGGGATGACGGCGATGGGGGCCATGACGGGGGTTCTTGCCAGCAGTCGCGGTTGCCGGGTAGGCGGAGGTGGACTTCCTGTCCTACGCTGGAGCACGCCATGACGACGACGAAGCTGGGCTCGACCCCGAACACCGCCTCCAAGCTGCCCGCTGTCTCCCGCACCACCACACCGCCCGCCACCGCGGCCGTCGCGAAAGCGCTCGGGGTCTCGCACGAAGCCGCGACCACCCAGCCCGTCGCGTTCGATCCGGCTGCGCAGAGCAAGGGCGTGCTGAACCCCGGAGGTCAGCCGGTCGCCACCACCGCCGATCCCGGCGCGCTCTGGGGCGAGGGCCGCGCCAGGGGCAACCCCGAGCTTCGCGCCGCGATGCAGGAGTTCCGCAAGCTCTCTCCCGACGCCCAGAAGGCGAGGATCGAGGAGCTCAAGACGAAGCAGGACGAGCTGTCGAAGAAGATGCTCGCCCGCATCGAGCAGCTCGACGAGCGCTACAAGAACATGCGCAACGTCACCAAGGCCGAGATGCTGCGCAACCTCGCCGGCAAGACCGACGCGATGACGCCGACCGAGAAGCAGCACCTCGACGCGCTGCTCAACAAGGCCGACGGCATCGCCGCGCAGATCGAAGACCTGAAGAAGCAGGCCGCCACGCTGCCGTCGTCGAAGGACGCGACGCCCGAGCAGGCCGCCGAGCGGACGAAGCTGGCCCGGCAGATCAAGAACGCGCGCGGTCGCCTCTCCGACGCGACGAAGGCCGCCACCACCTACGTCGACTCGCTCGGCCTCAAGACCGACCGCCTCGCGGTGAACGAGCAGAAGATCGATCCCAACGCGCCGCCCCCGTCGAGCCCGAAGTCGCTCCTCTCGATGATCGGTGAGTGGTTCAAGCTCGACAAGCTCGTGAACTTCTTCACCAGCATCTTCACGGGCAACAGCCCGATCGACGACCACAACGCCACGCCGGAGCAGCGGCAGCAGGCCCGCGAGCTGCGGACCCAGGAGCAGCTCAGGGAGATCGACAAGCGCATCGAGACCCGGCGTGAGCTGGACAAGAAGGTCGATCAGGCCGCCGAGTTCCGGAAGCAGGACACCGCCGAGCTGCTGCCCGAGCCGACGCCGCGGACCCAGCGGCAGTCGCTCGACGCGGCCCTGCGGGCGCTCCTCAAGACCGAGGCGGCGCGCGGGTCCTGAGGCCGCACGTCTCGTCCATGAGCCTCAACGTCCTTCGCCTCGCCGCGGTGCTCCTCCTCGTCTCTGCGTGCGGGAGGAAGCCGTGCAAGCTGAACAGCGATTGCCTCACCGCCGAGCGCTGCGTCGCCGGGTTCTGTGAGGTGGTCTGCCGGGTGGATCGCGACTGTTCAGGCACGCAGCGCTGCGTCGATGGCGCGTGCACGTTCAACGGCGGCGCCGGCGGCGGCTTCGTCCTCATGGGCGGTGGCGCGGGCGGAGGCTCCTCGGGCGGGACCGTCGATGGTGGCGCAGGGGGTGTTGCGGGTGGCGTGGCGGGCGGGTCTGCGGGTGGCTCGTCGGGCGGCGCTGCGGGTGGCTCGGCCGGGGGCGTTGCTGGCGGCTCGGCGGGCGGCGCGGCTGGCGGCTCGGCGGGTGGCTCGGCGGGTGGCGTGGCTGGCGGCTCCGCGGGTGGGGCCGCCGGCGGCTCGGCAGGCGGCGCAGGCGGAGGAAGCAGCGGGGGAAGCGCCGGTGGAGCGGCTGGTGGCTCTGCTGGGGGCGCGGTCGACGCGGGCAATGGCATGGGCCAGCGCGGCGATCCCTGCACCCGCGCGAGCGATTGCATGTCGAACCTCTGCATCGGCAACCCGATGACAGGCACTGGCGCCTGCACCGAGTCGTGCGTGACGGAGACGACGTGTCAGCCGCGCGAGGCGTGCCTGCAGATCCCCAACCCCATGGGAGGCACGACCGGCGTCTGCGTCCCGACCGACTCCGGCGCCCCCTGTCCAACGGGTCAGCCGACCGGGTGCGTGGCCGGCATCTGCATGGTGCACCCGGGCAACGCGTCGCTGTCGGTCTGCACGACGCCCTGCTTGTCGAGCCGCGCCTGCCCGATGGGCTTCTCGTGCTCGCTCACGCAGATCGGCGCCAGCACGCAGCAGGTCTGTACGCCGAACCTCGCCGTCTGCTCCGCGGTGGGGCCCTCGACGCAGTGTCACAGCCGGTGGTGCTCGGCGTCGGCCGCGACGCCCACCGCAGGTCGATGCACGGGCCAGTGCAGCGTGGCGACCGACTGCCCTGATGGCTTCGCGTGTGGCATCGAAGACGCGCCGGGGGGCATGACGACTGTCGATCGCTGCTACCCCGTCGGCATGTCGTGCACTGAGAACGCCGCCATGCAGAACGACTGCCTCTCGCGCACGTGCATCATCGGAAGCCCGACGGGGAACTACTGCACGACGTTCTGCTTCGGCCCCGGAGGCACCGCCGCCCCGGCCCGCTGCCCGCTCGGCTGGACGTGCGTGAACGAGGGCAACGCGATGCAGCCGTTGTGGGTGTGCGAGCGCTGAGCGCGATGGAAGGTCGGTTGCTTGCGACGGTGTTGTTCCTCGCCTGTTTCGCGCTGGAACGCGCCGCCTGGTACGGGTTCCGCGTTCAATTTCACGACCTTGAGGCGGCCCGCGGGCTGGGGAGGGAAGCCATCTCGCAGTTGTACGGACAGTTCACGAACCTCACGACGCTGCTGTAGGTGGCCGCTGCAGCGGTCGCCTTCTTCGCGCCGCGACCGTTCGTGGCCGTCGGCGGTGTACTGCTCTCGACCGCAAGTTACGCCTTCGCCATCCTGGGCGAACAGACCACCTTTGCAGCAGCAATCATGGTGCTTGCTCTCGGCGCGGCTTCCGCGAAGGCGACGCTCCTCTGCGCGGCCGCAGAGTCCATGACCACGGCGCGCGCGCGCCTCGTCGTCGTGGTCATTGGTTACGCCATGTGGAACGTGGCTGGAGTTCTCGGCCCGTTCGTCGGCCTGGGCGACCCCAGGCCAGGCTCTCCTCTGGGGCCGCTGGTCGCGGCAGCGCTGCTCACCGTCATGTCGCTCAGCGGCGCTGCGATCGGCCACATGTCGCGCCCCGCGAACGCGCAGACCCCGAGCTCCGAAGGCGGGCTGGCCGTCCTCGCCGTGGTGCTCCTCCCGCAGGGATTCCTGTGGCTCATGGTCGAGTCGCAGCCGACCGACCTGGGTCTGCCCGTGTGGTCCTCGCTGTTGAACCCCTCGTTGATCGTGCTTCTGACGCTGCCGATCGGGCTGGGCTTCGGGCTGGCGCCTTCGAGGTGGTTGCCCTGGTTGGCCACGGTGCTGGTCGCCGCCGGCGTTCTCGCGATCGGCGCGGGCTTCGCCGGGCTCGCGACGCGCGACCCTGGCGTGTGGGTCGGTGTCAACGCGCTGCTCACCTTCGCCGAATGCGGCGTCTCGATGCTCGCACTGGCGTTGATGGTGAGCCTCAGCTCCGCCCGCGCGGCGCCGTTCGCGCTCGCGCTGAACTCCGTGCTGACGGCGCGGCTGAGCAACCTGGCCATGCTGCCCGAGCAGCCGCGACGCTCGGCCATGCTGGTCCTCGGTGTCCTGTCGGTCGTCGCGATCGTCGTGCTGTTCGTCCTCAGGCGGCCGCTGCTGGACCCGCTTGCAGCGCCGATCGAGCCCGCGGCGGGCTGATTCACCTCGAGTCAGGACACGCCAGCTGTTGCACCAGTGAAGCTGGCACGTTCATTCCACCGGTCTGCTACGACGCGCGAATGCTCCTTCGCGGCGACGACCTCATCGGCACCCTCAAGTCCCTCAGCCCACCACTCGACGCGGAGACCCGGCGCGAGCTGATCGCGGTCGCGTACGGCAGCGCCGACGGCAAGGCGCGCGCGCTGGCCCAGAAGCTGGTGGCCGCCCACGTCGACGAGCACGCCCTCATCAGGGCGACGCTGGGCTCCGGCTTTCACCGGGCGAACGACGCCTGCACGAAGCTGCGCCAGCTCGAGATCGCCGATCGGGGCAAGCTGGCCGTGGCCCTGCGCGCGCACGGCGCCTCCGTCGCGGGTGTCGCCTTCGAAGAGGACGAGGACTTCGCGCGCGATCGCCTGCCCCGCCTCGTCGACAAGAAGGGCGTCCTCGACCTTCACGAGTGGTACGTGACGCCGAACCAGGTCGAGACGCTCAAGCTGACCACCATCCCTGACGTGGTGTTCGACGAGCTGCCCCGCCTGCACCGGAAGAAGAAGTTCGACGAGCTCGTGCTGTGGGGCTCTCCCGCGACCCTGCCGAAGCGCTTCGTGGAGTTCGCGCCGTACGTTCGCCGGCTCCGGCTGGGCTGGTGCGGGATCTCCAGGCTGCCGGACGTCATCTGCGAGCTGACGAACCTCGAGCTGCTCGAGGTGCACGAGCCGAAGCTGGTCGCACTCAACCCGCGGCTGAAGAAGCTGAAGAAGCTGAAGCACCTCACCATCGCGCGCGCGAAGAAGCTCAAGCAGCTGCCGCCCGAGGTCTGCGAGCTCCCGAACCTGGAGGAGCTCGGCCTGTGGTTCTTCCGCATGAAGGAGCTCCCGCGCGCGATGGGCGAGCTGACGAAGCTGCGTACGCTGGACCTCTACGGCTCGTTCATCACGAGCTTCCCCGACGAGCTCGCCGGCCTGCCGCTGAAGCAGGTGACCGTCACCTCGGCCAGCGCGATGCAGAAGCGCCTCAAGCAGCTCGCGCCGAAAGCCCGGTTCCGCTGACGCGGTCGGCCGCTTCGCTCACTTCAGCTTCACGCGGTACAGCATCGCCTCACCCTGGCGCGCCTCGAGCAGCGTCCCATCGGCGGGCACCCGCTCGAAGCGCTGCGTGGTGCCCATGGCGTCGGGCCAGCGAATGGTGAGCTCGTCGACGCCGTTGCACCCGCCGACGCCCACGTGCACCACCGTGTCGTTCTGCATGCCGAAGTGGCCGTAGCCACCGCCCACCTCGCGCACGATCGTCTTGCCGCCTGCCTTCACCGTGACGCGCGCTCCGATGGCGGAGCGGTTGGTGGTGGTGCCGTTGCCCTTCAATCGCAGCAGGAGCGACTTCCCCGCCGGCCCCTGGTTCTCGTACAGCCTCACCTCGTTGCCCTTCTTCCAGATGCCCGAGCAGTCACGCGCGGTGGAGGCTCCAGCGATGACGTCGAGGTCGCCGTCGCGGTCGAAGTCGGCGATGGCCAGGCCCGACATGCAGGCGTGCTTCAGGTTGAAGCCGTCGGCCTTGTCGACGAAGCGCCCGTCGCTCTGCTGCTGGAGCACCACGCCGACCTGGTCCGGGTAGTCGCTCGCCGCGACGATGAGGTCCTGCAGGCCGTCGTTGTCGAGGTCGCCGCCGGCTGCCATCAGCCCTCCCTCGTTCCAGGACGCGCCCACGCGCGGCAGCCCCATGCCCGTCGTCTGGTTCCCGGGGCGCGAGAATCGCACCGCGCCGCTGCCTGCCTGCGACTCGTTCTTCAACAGCTCGGAGGAGTCGCTCGCGCTGCCCGCCCAGAAGTGGCGGATCTCGGCGCTGTAGAGGTCGAGCTTCCCGTCGCCGGTGAGGTCGCCGCACCAGGTGGTGAAGGTGTTGCCGTTGCTGCGCCAGGGCTGGTCGTCGATGCCGTCGCCCCACAGGTTCCCCGGGTTCGCGCCGCAGCCGATGCGCGGCCGGCCCACGCCTGCGCACTTCGGGTCCTGCTGGTTCACCGTGCACCAGCACTTGAAGTTCTCGTTGTCGGTGAAGTCCACGTTGCCGTCACCGAAGAAGCCGGACGCCTCGCTCTGGTCGGTGAAGCGGCCGCGCCCGTCGTTCCGATAGAGCAGGTTGCGCTGGCGGCCATACGCGCTCACCAGCAGCTCTGGAGCGCCGTCGTCATCGAGGTCGCAGCTCGTCACGCCGTACGCGGGCCGGTGGTTCGTGTACGCCTCGAAGCCGTCGCGCGTGGTGGTGAGCGCTGCCCCTGCCGTGCCGCTGGTGAAGCCGCCGGTCCCCTGGCCGAGGAGCAGCTGCGCCTGCAGGCCCTGATAGGTGCGGCCGTAGTACTCGTAGAAGTAGCCGACGAAGAGATCGAGCCGGCCGTCGCGGTCGACGTCGGTGAAGGTGGCCGAGGTGGTGGGAAGCCGCTCTGCGCTGCCGCCGCGCACCGGCGTGGGCGGCGCGAGGGTGAAGCGCCCCGTGCCGTCGTTGAGGAGCAGCTCGCTGCGGTCGGTGATGTCGGCCTTCGACGGATCATCATAGGTGCCCGAGAACGCGTCGAGGTCGCCGTCGTTGTCCACGTCGCCGAAGACCGCGAGGTGCGCCGCGCGGTAGTGGGTGTCGCTGCCGCCACGGACCTGAAAGAGGCCGTTGCCCGTCTCGTCGACGAAGTGGCGCAGGCCGTCGGGGCCCTTGCGGTTCATGAGCTGCCACACGAGGCGCGCGCCGCCGTCGGGCTGCTGCAGTTGGCGCACGTTACTCGACACCGCGTGCACCACGAGATCCGGGTAGCCGTCACCGTCGAGGTCGGCCACCGTGAGGCGGTTGCCGCGCACCTTGAGGCCCTGGTCGTCGAGCCGCCAGCTCTCGCTGGTGTCGGCGAAGAGCGTGCCAGGCGTGGCCGCGGCGCAGGTGGGCGCCTCGGAGAGCGGCGCGACCTTGTCGTCGATGGTGATGGCGGCCCCGGTGCCGACGAGCGCGGACTCCGAGGCGGGCTTGAGGCACGAGGCGAAGAGGACGAGCGCGAGGGGCAGCTGACGCATGTTGCGCGACTAGCGGTGTCAGCCGAACGGCTTCAACCGTTCACCGCGAGAACATCCCGAGGCGTCGGGAGGCGGTGGATATCCACTCGGAGCGCCGATATATCCACCTCATGACGAAGCGCCTGGTGGACATCGACCCTGAGCTGCTCGAGCGAGCGCGCGCGGTGGCTGGCACGCGGACCATCAAGGCGACGGTCGAGTTCGCGCTCAAGCGGGTCGCCAACGACGAGCTGCTCCGGAGGCACCTCGCGAGCTTCAAGACGCCCGGCAACTTCTCGCTGAAGGCGCTGGAGCAGGCCCGCTCGCCGCGGCGGGGCCCTCGTGGCTGAGCCGCGCTACCTCGTCGACACCTCCGTGTGGCTTCGCGCGGGGCAGGACGTCGTGCAGGCCCGCCTGGAGCGGTTGATGATCGCCGGGAAGATCTTCTCGTGCCGCGTCGTCGATCTCGAGGTGACGTACTCGGCGCGGACGCGGCTCGTCGCTGAAGCCGTCGCCGAGCGCGTGGCGTGGCCCGAGGTCGAGTTGCGTCCATCGATGTTCGATCGCGCGCTCGAGGTGATGGCGCTGCTCGCCGGACGTGGCCTGCACCGGGGCGCGAAGCCGGTCGACCTCATCATCGCGGCGGCCGCCGAGGCACGCGGGCTCTGCGTGCTGCACTACGACGGCGACTACGACCGGATCGCTCGCGTGACCGGCCAGCCGATGGAGTGGGTGGCGCCCCGCGGCACGCTCGACCGTTGAGGTTCGGGTCAGTGCACCGCCGCCCGCAGCGGCAGCCGCTCGACGAGCGCCGCCTCGGCCGTCAGCAGCGCATCGAGGCGCGCGTCCACCACCGCCTCGGGCTCCACCGCCTTCGCCAGGCGCACGAAGAGCTTCTGGTGCCCGTCTTCGCTCTTCGCGAGCTCGGCGTAGAGCTTCTTGAGCGCGGGGTCGGTGAGCCCGTCGGCGAGCAGCAGGAGCCGCTCGAAGCTGCGCGACTCGATGATGCCGGCGATGAGGAGCCGATCGAGGCGCCGCTCCTTCGCGCCGTGACGCACGAGCTCGAGCAGCCCCTTCGCGTACGGATCGCCCTCGTCGCGGCCCAGCGTCAGGCCACGCGCCTCCATCACCTGCAGCACCTTCGCGAGGTGCGACGCCTCTTCGCGCGCGAGCCGGGCCATCTGCGCCGGCAGCCCCGGCACGTCGGGGTACACCTGCAGCAGCGAGAGCGCGTTCGCCGCCGCCTTCTTCTCGCAGTGCGCGTGGTCGACGAGCACCTCGTCGAAGTGCGCGAGCGCGAAGGGCAGCCAGCGTGGAGAGGTGACGGACTTGAGCTGCATGGGAGGCCTCCGACTACTTCGGCGCGCTCACCTTCTTGAAGTCGCCCACCTTCACTGCCGAGAAGCGCGCGGGCACCACGGCCTTCTTCAACGCCGCGTTCACGTCCTTCGCGGCCAGCGCCTTCACCGCGTCGTCGAACTTCTGCTCGAAGGCGAAGGTGCGGCCGGTCTCGAGCTGCTCGGTGAGCTCGCTGGCCACTCCCTCGTCGCTCGCGCGGCCCTGCTCGCGCTGCTGCAAGAGGCCCTTGCGCGCCAGCTCGAGCTCGGCGTCGGTGAAGCCCTTGTCCACCGCGAGCGTGAGCTCCTCCTTGAAGCCCTGCTCGACCTTCGGCGCGTTCTCGGGCGCCGAGATCGCGTAGCCCATGAGCGCGGCGTTGTCCTCGAAGGTGCCCGCGCGGAAGAAGGTGCCCGCGCCATAGCTCCAGCCCTCCTTCTCGCGCAGCCGCTGGGGCACGCGCCCGTTCAGGAAGCCGCCGCCCAGCATCGCGTCGGCCAGCACCAGCGCGGGGTAGTCGGCGTCGGTCTCCTTCATCGGCAGCGTCACGCCGGTGACGAAGCAGGCCATCGCCTTGTCGGGCGTGTCCTGGGTGAGGTGCTTCGGCTCCACCGGCTGGTGCGGCCGCGGAATGCGCGTGTACGGCACCTTCGCCTTGAAGCCGCCCAGGCCGGCGGTGAGCTGCGCCTTCACCTGCTCGGGGTCGAAGTCGCCGACGAAGGCGCCGAAGCCCGCGCCCGCGCCGTACAGCTTCCCGTGGAAGGCCTTGAGCTCGTCCACCTTCGCCGCCTTCGTCTCCGCCATGGACTCGTCGAAGGTGAGGACCGCGAACGGGTGGCCCTTCGGCCAGGCGTTGAGCGCCTTCTGCAGGCCGAGGAAGGCGAGGGAGTTCGGGTCGTCCTTCTTCTGCTCGAGGTCGGCCAGCACCTCACGCTTGAGCGCCTCGAGCTCGTTGGCGTCGAAGGCCGGTTGGGTGAGGGCCTCCATCACGAGCGCGAGGCTGCCTTCGAGCTGCGGGCGGCGCACCTCGATGGACAGCACGACGCCTTGCGGCTCGGCCCGCACGTGCACCTGGGCGCGCAGCGCGTCGAGGGCATCCTTGAACTGCTGCCGCGTCTTCGTCTTCGTGCCGCGCAGCAGCATGCGGGCCGTCAGCTCGCCGATCGTCTTCTGGTTCGTGAGGCTGGCTGCGTCGCCGTACGCGAGGCGCAGGGCCGCCCGCACCGTCTCGCCGCGCGTCTTCTTGGGCAGGAGCGCCAGCTTGAGGCCGAACGGGAGCGCGGTGCGCGTGGTGCGCGCGTCGAGGTTCTGGTTCGTCGCCTCGAAGACCTCCCCCTTCGAGAGCGCCTCCTGGCCCTTGTAGGTGTTGAGGACCGGCCCGAGGTCCACGAGCGCGGGGATCTCGCTGCGGTCGGGCGCGGGCGTCGGCACGTACTCGCCCAACGTGCGGTTCGACGCCTTGAGGTACCGGGCGGCGACGCGCTGCGCCTCGGCGGTGGTGACGGCCTTGATGCGGTCGCGGTGCAGGAAGAGGAGCCGCCAGTCGCCCATCGCCGCGAACTCGGACAGCAGCACGCCGATGCGCTCGGAGTCGTTCAAGATGAGCTCGATCTGCTTGAGCAGCTGGCTCTTCGCGCGCTCGACCTCCGCGTCCGTCACCGGAGCCTTCGCCACCCCTTCCACGGTGGACAGCAGCAGCTCGCGCGCGGGCCCGGGGGGATCCTTCTCGTTCAGCTCGACGTAGCAGAGCAGCGCGCCCGGCTCCTTGAGCTGGAAGTTGAAGCAGCCCGTCTTCGCGGCCTTCTTCCCCTCGACGAGGCCCTTGTAGAGCCGGCCCGATGGCGAGTCGCCGAGCACCTGGGTGATGACGTCAACGGCGGCGTAGTCGGGGTCGCTGCCCGCGGGCACGTGGTAGCCCACCGCGAGCACCGGCGTGCCGCCCACCCGTCGCACCATCACCGCGCGCTCGCCGTCCTGCACCGGCTCCACCGTGTACGTGGTGGGCAGTTGGCGCTTCGGCTTCGGGATCTTGCCGAACGCGGCGGCGACCCACTCCAGCGCCTTCGCCTCGTCGAACTTGCCGGCGATGACGAGCAGCGCGTTGTCGGGCTGGTAGTAGCGCGCGTAGAAGGCCTGCAGGCGCTCCTGGGGCACCGTCTCGATGTCGCTGCGGGCGCCGATGGTGGTGGCGCCGTAGTTGTGCCACGTGTACGCGGCCGACATCACGCGGTCGAAGAGCACGCTCTGCGGCGAGTTCTCACCCATCTCGAACTCGTTGCGCACCACCGTCATCTCGGGCGCGAGCTTCTCCTTCGTGATGATGGTGTTCACCAGGCGGTCGGCCTCGAGCGAGAGCGCCCACTTCAGGTTCTCGTCCGAGGCGGCGAGCGTCTCGTAGTAGTTCGTGCGGTCGTACCAGGTGGTGCCGTTCGCGTCGGCGCCGCGCTCGGTGAGGGACTTCTTGATGTCCTTGAAGGCCTTCGTCTCCTTGAAGAGCAGGTGCTCGAGCAGGTGCGCCATGCCCTTCTCGCCGTAGTCCTCGTGGCGGCTGCCGACGAAGAGCGTGAGGTTCACCGTCACCGTGGGCTTCGAGGTGTCGGGCACGAGCAGCACCTTGAGGCCATTGGGCAGCGCGTACTCGGTGAGGCCTTCGACCGAGGCCACCTGGGCGGGCTTCACGGGCGCGCCGGCGAGGGCGGCGGAGACGAGAGTGACGAGGAGCATGGCGCGCTGACACTACGACTCGCGCGCAGCGTCAATGCATTGGTGCAGGGCCGTGGTCCGCCGCCGAGGAGCGGGTGTTGAGGCTGGCGTGGCAGCTCGAGTCGCTCGCGGTGCGGCCGACGACCCGGTGAGACCTACTGGGGTGTGGCCGTCTTCACGAGCCCAGCGGACGTGTTGCCCACGGCGTCGGTCGCGCAGAGCCGGTACGTGACCGCCGCGCCCGGAGCGAGGCCCGTGTGCGAGAAGCTGGTCCCCGTGGTGGACGTCAGGACGACCCCGGCCGCGCAGGAGGGCACGGTGGTGCCCGGCTTCCACACCACGCGGTAGCTGGCGACGCCGCTGTGCGCGTCGGTGATTCCGCTCCACGTCAAGGTCACCGAGCCAGGGCCTGGCGTCGCGGTGAAGGTGCCACCCGCCGGGGCCGTGGTGTCGAGGGTGATGCTGGCGGTCGCGGGCGTCGGCGAGACGTTGCCGTACACGTCACGGAACCACACGCGCACGGTCTTCAGGCCAGAGCCGCTCGCGAGCGTCCACGTCTTCGTCGTCATGTACGCGACCCAGGCCGTGCACGTCGTCGTGTTCGACAGGCACATGCTGGTGATGGGGCTCGCGTCGGTGGCGGTGAGCGCGAGCGTGACGCTGGCGGAGCCCGTCACCGTCGCGCCGCCGACGATCGAGGCCGTCCCCGTGGGGCCGACGAACTCGGGCGCTGGCATGCCGGTGGTGGCGACGCCCGTGGACAGGTTGCCGGCGACGTCGCGGGCGCACACGCGGAAGCCGTAGGTCGTGCCGTTCGTGAGCCCTGTCTGGCTCAGCGTCGAGGCGGTGATGTTCGACGCGAGCACCGTGCCCGTCGTGCAGTTCGGCGGCGCGCCGTTGACGTTCATGACGACGCTGTAGCTGGCCACGCCGCTGGTGGCGTCGGCGAAGCCCGACCAGACCAGATCGATGCGCGCGTCTCCGCGGACGACGCTGACGGTGCCGGCGGTGGGCGGCGCCGTGTCCAACGAGATGGTGTCGGAGGCTGGCTCAGACACGTTGCCCCACCTGTCCTTGAACCACACGCGCACCGTCCGCAGGCCGGAGCCGGCCGTCAGCGTGAACGCCACCAGCGGGCTGAAGCTCTGCCAGGCCGTGCAGGTGGCCGTGTTGCTCGCGCAGAGCTGGGCAACCCCGCTGGCGTCGCTGGCGGAGAGCGAGAGCAGCGCAGAGGTGCTCTTCGCCCAGGCCGCGTCGTCGTTGATGCGCACCGTGCCTGTCGGCGGCACGAACTCAGGGGCTGCGCGGGCCGTCACCGCCACGCCCGTCGAGACGTTGCCCGCCGCGTCCAGCGCGCACACGCGGTAGCCGAAGGTGAGGCCGTTCGACAGCGGGGTGTGCACGAAGGACGTCGCGGTGCCGGTGTAGAGGACCGAGCCCACGGAGCACGACGCCGGCGCCGTGTTCGCCTGGGAGACCACCTTGTAGCTCGCCAGCCCGCTCAGCGCGTCGGAGAAGCCGGCCCAGCTCAACGCCACCTGCGCGTCGCCGCCCGCCGCCGTCACCGTGCCGTTCGTCGGCGGGGTGGAGTCGAGGACGATGGTGTCGCTCGCCGCGGGGCTGACGTTGCCCGCCTCGTCGCGGAAGAAGACCCGCACGGTCTTGATGCCGCTGCCCGAGGTGAGCGTCCACGCCGACGACGTCGCGTACGTCTTCCAGCTCGAGCACGTGGTGGTGTTGGTGAGGCACATCGACGTCACCTGACCGTCGTCGGTGGCCGAGAGGGTGAGGGTGACGGCGGTGGTGCGGATCGCCTCGGCGCCGCCCTGAATGGTGACGGACCCGCTCGGGGCAGTGCTGCCCGCCGCCTGGTTCATCGTCACCGACCGACCGGCGATGACGAGCGTCGCCGCGCGCGCGCCCCCCGTGTTCGGGGCGACGGTGGCCGTCACGGTGGCGGGCCCGGTCCCGCTCGCCTGCAGCGACACCCAGCCGACCGCTGACGACGCCGTCCAGGCACACGAAGCCCCCGTGCTGATGGTGAACGAGGCGGGGCCCCCGTTCGCGCCGACTGACGCGCTCGTCGGCGACACGGCATACACACACCCGCCGGCCACGACGGTGGACAGATCGAGCCGCGGCTTCGCGACGCCGTTGCGGTGGTCGACGACGGTAGAGCCCGAGGTCACCAGGCGCTGCAGCCGCTCCTCGACGGAGTCCGCAGGGAACGCCGCGGCGAGCACCGCGATCCCGCCCGCGACGTGTGGCGTCGCCTGGGAGGTGCCGGACATGGTGATGCCAGCCGCCGTGATGGACGAGCCCGGCGCGACCAGCGTGATGAACGAGGCCGAGTTCGAGAAGCACGTCACCCGGTCGGCGGCGGTCACGGCGTCGGTGCAGGTGGACCAGCTCAGGCTGCCGAGGTTGGAGTCGTAGACGGCCCCGACGGACACCGCGGCGGGCACGCAGGCCGGCGACGAGATGGACGAGGTGTACCCGTTGTTGCCCGTCGCCACCGCCGAGAGAATCCCCGCGCTCTTCGCCGCCGCGACGGACGAGGCGAACACGTCGGTGGAGCACGGCGCCGAGGCGCTGCCGCCGCCGAGGCTCATGTTGAGCGCGACGATGTTGTACGTGGTGCGGTTCTGGATGCACCAGTCGATGGCCGCGAGGATGTGGTTCGAGTACGCGAGCCCGCCGCTGAAGACGTCGAGCCCCAGCACCCGCGCGCCGGGTGCGACCCCCAGCACGATGCCCGCCACGTTGGTGCCATGGCCATGGTCGTCGAGCGCGTTGTCGGTGGGGGCGAAGTCCTGCACGAAGGGAACGCGGCAGGTGCCCGGGCTGCCCGGCGCAGTGCACGAGCCGAACGCCGCGCGCGTGTAGTCGAGGCCGGTGTCGAGGACCGCGACCGTCGCCCCCTCACCGCGATGTCCGGCAGCGAGCGCGGCTGGCTGGTTGATGAGCGCGAGGCTCTGCGTCAACGCAAGCTCGTACGCGGCGTTCGCGTGCACGCGCTTCACCATCGGGCTGGTCCCGAGCCGCACCAGGTCGGCCTCGGTGTCGAGCACCAGCGCGAGCACCGGCAGGTGGCGGTAGAGGGTGGCCTCGACGGGCTCCGAGAGCAGCGCGCGGATCGCGTCCTTCCGCGCGTCGAGCTGCACCTGGGTGGGCGAGCGGTCGTCGTCTCCGGAGACGAGCGGCTGGGCGGTGGACGACGAGGGCAGCTCGACCTCGACCAGAGCGAGGGTCGGTCCCACACGCACCTGTGTCACCACCTCGGGGGCGATCTTCCCGTCCAGCGACACCGGAAGGAGCGCCTCACCGCAACCCAGCACCAGCACTGCCACCGCACTGGTCAGGAGCCGTCGCATGCGGGGTGGGTGTGCATGGCGCCGGCCAGCGCCAGACCTGCACACTCCCGCCTCGCTCGTGACCCTGGCGCGGGTCAGCCGTGACTGGCGCCGCCGGTCGCACCCAGGCAGGCGAGCCGGCGTTCGACGGGACTGAAGCCAGCGCGACGACCTTCTCTTCGGTCAGCGCGAGTGAGAGGGTCGCAACTCCGCCCACGGAGGCACCGATGGCCCGAACGATGGTGACGACGCTCTGTCTGCTCGCTGCGGCTTGTGGGCAACGGGGCGGGACGACCGACGGCGGCCATGCAGGTGGTGGGAACGCTGGCGGCTCCACCGGCGGTGGGAGCGCTGGCGGCTCCATCGGCGGTGGGAGCGCTGGCGGCTCCATCGGTGGTGGGAGCGCTGGCGGCTCCGTCGGTGGCGGGAGCGCTGGCGGCTCCATCGGTGGCGGGAGCGCTGGCGGCGCGGCCGGTGGGGGTGGAGGCTCCTTCTCGTGTGACGGCGTGACGGGCAGCCGCAGCCCGCTGCCGGTGTGCAGCCCGACGAGGCCCTGCACGAGGCCACTGGCGGGTCCGGTGATCACCACGGCGACGCGCGTGCCCGTGTGCCGAACCACCGCCACCGATCGGCCATCGTTCGACGACGGCGCGCCGCTGGTTCGGCCAGGCATCGACGGCACGGCGCGGTACGCGTGCTTCTTCTCTCCGCCCGGCGCGTCGGCGGCCTCACCGCGTCCGCTCCTCGTCTGGTTCCACGGGAGCGGCGGGTCAGCGCAGGACGTCTACGATCACACGTTGTTGCGCGCGAAGGCCCCCACGTGGGCGCTCGTCCCTGACGGTGGTCCAGGCTTCCACCTGCTCAGCGTTCAAGCACGCAACCTGCACTGGCCGACCACCACCCGGGAAGACGGCACGAAGCACGACATCTACTTCCGCGACTTCGGCGCGCCCTCGACCAACCCGGACTTCGCCAACGTCGATGCCCTCATCGACGACCTGGTCGACGCCGGCGCGGTCGACCGCGCGCGCATCTTCACCAGCGGGTGGTCCAACGGAGCGCGGTTCGCCCAGGCCTACGCCCTCGCGCGTCACGACGGCGGCACCCCGTGGGGCCACCACGTGCGCGCGACGGCCATCTTCTCAGGCACCAGCCCCTTCGAGACGCCAGACCCCTCGGTGAGGCCGTCGTGCGGGTTGCAGAACCCCGCGCGCTCGAGCCTGCCCATGTTCCTGCTGAGCCGCTCCTGCGACATCCTCGCGTGCAACGCGGCGCAGGCGGACGGCTTCCGCGACGCGGGCGTCGAGGTGACGCCGGGCGACCTGATGGACGAGTGGGTGACCGACCTGCGCTCGCGCCTGGCGAACCCGAACGTCACCTGGCAGCGCATCTCGGGCACCGGCCTGCCCGTCAACGCCTGCGCACCGGCCCCGCTCTGCACGCCGGTCGTCGCGCTCGTCAACCACGCGCGGTGGCCCGACGGCCTCAACGACAACCAGGGCAACGACAACGAGCCCCGGCTGCTCGACGCGCTTCGCGACGCGCCCTGAGCCCGCCCTCGAGGTCACGGCGTGATGGACGTGAAGAGGTCGAACGCCCCCGCGCCGCTCGCCGAGTACGAGTCCACCACGAGGTAGACCGTGCGATCCGCCATCGACGCGTTCGTGAAGCGCACCGTCTCGGCGCCAGAGACCGACGAGTCGCTGCCGTCGAGGCACGTCGTCGTCATGCTGCAGGCGGTCGGATCGATGACGTACAGCGACGCGTCCCACCCGTTGGGGATGACGACGCCCGTGAGCTGCTTGCCGGCCGGCACGGTGATGCTGAACACGCGATCGGCGCCCCGGTTCTGGAAGCCGGTGCAGCTCGACGCGGTCTCGACGTCGTTCAGGTAGCTGGCCGTCGTCAGGCCCGTGAGCGAACCCGACGTCGTGATGGGCTGCGGCGCCTGGCAGACGTCGCCCGGCATCGCCGCGAACGGCACCACCTCGGTCGCGATGGTGAAGGCTCCGAAGTGGGTGTCTGCGTGGCCGTCCACCACGAGGAGCGCGGTGGTGGGGGCGCTGGTGACGTTGCGCACGAGCACCTCCTCGACGGACGCGGTGCGCGGCCCGTCGGACGACGTGAGGCACGTCGCGGCGAGGGTGCCGGCGTCGGTGGTGAAGCCGCACGCGCCCGGCGACGAGAGGACGTTCAACACCGCGTCCCAGCCGTCGGCCGTCACCGTCGCGCGCACCATCGAGGACGGCGGCACGGTGAGTGAGAAGACGCCGTCGGGCGCGGTCGAGCTGGCTGCGCAGCCTCCGTTGCCGAAGAAGTCATAGCGGCTCGCGCGCCCGGTGGTGGTCGACACGAAGGTGCCCGCATCGAGGGCGGTCGGCGCGGCGCAGGTGTCTCCGGCGATGACGAGGGGCGGCGAGGCGCTGAGCGTCGCCGAGATGGTGAACGAACCCGTCGCCGTCACCGTGTCCACCACGAGCAACACCGTCTGTGCCGTGGCCGCCAGGTTGTCCCACTGCACGCGCTCAGGGGCGCCCGACAGCCCGTCTTCGGCGCCGGCGAGGCAGACCCCTGAGGCGCAGTCCGCGGCGGTCGCGAGGAGGCTCAGGCTCGGGTCGAGGTTGCCCGAGGGCGTGACGACCGCCACCAGCCGCTGCCCGGCGGGGACCACCACGCTGTACACCCGGTCGGCGCCGCTGTGGAACTCGCACCGGCCCGACGAGGTGACGCCGTAGTCGTCGGTCAAGCCGGTGAAGAGCTGGTTGGTGAGCGGCGTGCCCGGCGTCAGCGTCGTCGGCGCCTCGCAGGTGTCGCCCGCGGTGATGGGAGAGAAGACGACCGAGAGCGCGAAGGTGCCGGAGTCGCGCGGGCCGAAGCCATCGACGACGAGGAGAGCGGTGCGCGCCGCGCCAGCGTTCGTGAACGAGAGCTGCTCGACGCTCCCTGCGCCGGCCGAGTCAGCGCCGGCGAGGCACTGCATCCCGCCGATGGAGGAGCCACATGCTGTCGCGTCGGCCACGAGGTTGACGGCAACGTCGAACGACGTGAGCGGAGTCACCGTCACCGCCAGCCGCGTCGCCGCGGGGATCGACACCTCGTAGACGACGTCTCGCCCCTCGGCGCGCTGGCAGGCAGCTCCGAGCGTCCCGGTGCCGTAGTGGGGCAGCGCGAGGGCGGTCGAGCCCATCACCACGCCTGGGCTGGCGATCACGATCGGCGCAGCGCACGTGTCTCCTGAGGACGTCGTGCTGCCGCCTGCCGCGCCGCCAGCGGAGCCGCCCGCCGAGGCCGAGCCTCCGGCCGATGCGGAGCCTCCCGCCGATGCGGAGCCACCCGCCGACGCGGAGCCACCCGCCGATGCGGAGCCACCCGCTGACGCGGAGCCACCCGCTGACGCGGAGCCACCCGCTGACGCGGAGCCTCCCGCTGACGCGGAGCCTCCAGCCGATGAGGAGCCTCCCGCCGATGAGGAGCCTCCCGCCGACGCGGAGCCTCCCGCTGACGCGGAGCCTCCAGCCGACGCGGAGCCGCCTGCCGATGCGGAGCCGCCTGCCGATGCGGAGCCGCCCGCCGACGCGGAGCCACCCGCCGACGCGGAGCCGCCCGCCGACGCGGAGCCGCCCGCCGATGCGGAGCCGCCCGCCGACGCGGAGCCGCCCGCCGACGCGGAGCCGCCAGCCTCGCCGCCCGCCGATGCGGAGCCTCCAGCGTCACCTGCGACCGGAGCACGACACGTTCCTTCAAGGCAGGCGAGGCCCGGCCCACACTGGTCGTCGGTCGTGCACCGCTCACTCGACGGCGAGAAGCACGCCGGGAGCGAGGCAACACTCATCCAGAACAGGAGGGCGCGGGCGCCCACCCGGTACGAACGCAGCGGAGTTGTCATGGTGACGGCTCCCTTGTGCAATCGCTGTGCACAGGCCCCCACACCGGCCCAACCGCGCGTGATGCAAGCAGATCGGCTTCTCTCGTCCGCCATCGCGAGCCGGCTGCGATCGGCGACTGCCAGTGCACCGTCAGTGGTCGGTCAACGCCTCATGGATGCCGCGCACCGCCGTCAACAGCGATCGGAGCCATCGCCCACGAGCTGATCGGCGGCGGATGTTGGGGCTGCCAGGCGACGAGTACGCGTCCTCTGCGCCTGACGTGCTCGACCTGCTCGACGCGAGCGCTGACGACCTCCCCTCGGTGCTCACCTCAACGAGCTCGTGGCCAGGGCATGCGCCTGCCCACCGCGCTCGGAGTGCGGCGCTCATCCCCATCAGCCGCGGCGCGTCGAGAGGGCGGGGCATCAGCGCGTCGGTGACGTCGGTGACGTCCTCCACCGGGTCAGCGCCTGCACGAGCCGCCGCCGCGCGGGCCCGAACATCGGCAGCAGCGCGTAGGCGTGCGGCACACCCGGCTCGAGGTGGTGGGTGACGTCCCCGCCCGCCGCTCGGCCCTTCGCGACGAACGCGGCGATCTCCTCGCGCAGCACCTCGTCTCCTCCGCTCGCGACGAAGGTGCGGGGAAGCCCATGGAGCCCGGCGAAGGCCGGCGACGCGAGCGGGTTCATCGGGTCCGCGCCGCTCAGGTACGACGACGAGACGCGCAAGAGCCCGCCCTTCTCCAGATAGTCGAACGGTGCGTCCACGTGCACCGAGTCACGGCACGAGAGATCGACCCACGGCGACAGGAGCACCAGGCCCTCGAGCGGCCGCCCCTCGAGCCGCTGCCACGCGCCCAGCGACAGGTTCGCGCCTGCCGAGTCGCCCGCGAGCAGCACCGGGGGCTCCACGGCCGTGAGGTGCCCCAGCACGGCGCTCACGTCGTCGAGCCCGGCAGGGAAGGGGTGCTCGGGCGCGAGCCGGTACTCCGGGAACACCGTGCGACGCTGGAGGGCCGAAGCGAGCGTGCGCACGAGAGCCCCATGCGTCGCGAACGAGCCGACGTGAAACCCGCCGCCGTGCACGTAGACGACCACGCCCGGTCCGGCGCCCTCGGGCTCGAGCACCCGGCACCGCACCCCGGCGATCGTCGCGTCACGCTCCGTCACGTTCGGCCAGGCGCGCGAGCGGGACAGCTGGTCGAGCACCGCCCGCGCCTTCACGGGCTCGTCGGCGACCAGCTGGTTCTGCTGTCGGAGCAACCCGAGCCAGGGATGCAGCCCGTCGCTGCTCACCGATCGACCGTCACCACCGAGACCCCGGGGGCCAGCTCGTCTGCCTTCGCCTGGTTGAGCAGCTCGTACGAGCCCGGGCTGTTGCGCAGCGTCGCGTTGAAGAGCGCCACCGCGAAGTGGTTCATCAGCGGCTGGGCCACCGCCGCGCTCGGCGCAGGTGACGCACAGCCGTCGCTCAACACGTTCTTCACGTTCGCCCCGGGGATGTCGAGCTTGATGCTGTCGGACACGGCCGCGAGATCGAACGCACAGATGTCCGAGAAGGTGAAGTGGCCGCCGTTGGTGATGTCGAGCAGCCAGCGGGGCTTCTGCATCGCGTTCCACGTCGGCGCGACGTGCTCGTCCCACTTGAGGGTGCGATCGAGGTGCGCGGCCTGGATCATCACCGGGATGCCGAGATCGGGTTTGCCGAGATCGATGAAGAACAGGTCGGTGGAGGGCGGCGCCTGCGGCACGATCACCTTCACGCGCTTGTCGATGGCCGCGACCCGGAGCGAGGTCAGCGCGCCGAAGCTGTGGCCCGTCATGCCCACGCGCTCGCCGTCCACCATGCCCGAGAGCGGGTCCGTCGAGGCCAGGCGCTGGAACGCAGTGATGAGGTACTGCGCGTCCACCGGGCGCGTGCCCAGGCCGATGCCCACGTCCTGCAACTGGTTGCGCACCGCGTAGTCGAGCGTGCCGCCCTCGTGATCCGGCGACACCACCACGTAGCCGTGCGACGCGAGCAGCACGGTGTAGAACGTGGACTGCCAGCGGATCGCGCCCTGCCCGTGCGAGAAGACGATGAGCGGGAACGGCCCGTGCGACTTCGCCGGCGTCGCGTCACGCACGGCCTGGGTCTCGAGCAGCGGCACCGTCGCTGCGTTCTGCAGCATCGCGACCTGCTCTGGCGTGAAGCGCTCCTTGATGTCGTAGCTGACCGTCGGCTTCCCCCGCGTGTCCTGGGTCGCCGGGTACCAGATCTCGGTCACCAGCAGGCGCGGCGTGCCGTCGGGCTTGGGACGGCGGCGGTCCTGGTACGTCACCGTGCGCACCCCGACGGGAAATGGACCGAACTTCGCCGGATCAGGCGCGGCCGTCGGGCCAGCGGCCTCGAAGGGCAGCTTGTCGGCAGGGGCGGCAGGCCCACAGGCCAGCGCGCCGAGCATCACGAGCGCAGAGAGCAGACGCATCACTTCACCTTGAGGAAGCCCTCGAGTGGGCGCTTCTCGTCCGACTTCTTCGCCGCGGTCCACTCGATGAGCGCGGCCTGCCACGACACCTTCGTCTCCGTCGGCGCCGGGTCGGCCTTGTTGAGCGCGAAGCCGTCACCGCCGAGGTAGAGGTAGTCGGTGGTCGCGAGCGTGTACGTCTTCTTCGCGTCGATGGGCGCGCCCTTCGCGTCCACCCAGCCCTCGCCCTTCGGCTTCAGGCCCGCCACGCGCGCCTCGGTGTTGCCCAACGCCGCCAGCAGCGCCTCGCCGCTCACCTTCACCACCACGACCTGGTTGTCGAACGGCACCAGGTCATAGATCGACGCCTTCGTCACGACGCCCTTCGGCAGGGACTGGCGCACCCCCTTGCGGTTGAGCAGCGCGACGTCGGTCTTGAACTGCTCCTTGAGCGAGGTGGTGAGCCAGGCCGCCATCGCCGGCGACTCCTGGCCGATGCCGTCCTTCGAGTAGCCGATGGCACCGCCGAGCGCCTCGTCGAGCCGCTTCTTCCAGCCCGCGACCAGCTCCTGGGCCTTCAGGTCCGGCGGCGGCGCGCCTTCACCCGTCACCTCGACCGGGGACACCGCGCTCGTCACCTGCACGGGCGTCGTCCCCAGGGCCACCGTGAGCGCCACCTTCGCGTACGAGGACAGGCGGCTGCCCGGGTAGACGAGCCGCGTGCCGCCCACGGAGTCGGGGAACGGGCCGTCGCAGCGCCGCCCGGCGAAGAACGTCACGTTCCAGTCGGCGTGCCCTTCGAGGATGGCCGGCACGTCGTTCAAGCAGCCATCGCTCACCACGCCGATGACATGGGGCGCCGCGTTCTTCACCTCGGGCATCACCTTCGCCAGCGCCTCGGCCTCGTCGATGGCCTCGAGCCCCTTCATCCGGCCGGGCATCGGAGTCACCGTCGCCTTGCGGGCCGCGAGGCCGATGATCGCCACCTTCACGCCCTTGCGCGTCAGCACCCGGAAGCTGCCGATGCCCAGCGCCTTGCCATCGTCGTCCTTCGCCACCAGGTTCGCCGCGAGGTACGGGAAGCCCGCCTTGTTGCGGTTGGCGACGAACTGCTCGCGGCTCCAGTCGAGCTCGCGATTGCCCAGGGCCGACGCGGCGTAGCCCATGTGTCGCATCACCTCGGCGGCGGGCTCACCCTTGAAGTAGCTCGAGATCGCCTGGCCGTTCGCGTTGTCACCCGTGGAGACGACGATGGTGGAGCCGTCAGCGCAGGCGGCGTCACCCGACTGCGTGAGCGCTCCGGCGCAGTGACCCTCGGTCGCGACCCATCGACCGAGGATCTCGGCGGCGCCGCCGCGGGTCTTGCCGTCCTCGGTGACGGGCAGCAGGTAGCCGTTCTCGGCGCCCGTCACGAGCACCGTGAGGGCCTCTTGCTTGATCGTCTTCGGGTCCACCGGCGCGGCGGCGTGGGTCTCGGGCGTGGCGTCGTCCTTCTTCTTGTCCGGACAGGCGAGGAGCGGCAGGACGGCGACGAGGGCGAGGGCGCGGCGCATCATGGCGCGCTCGATAGCACGCAGGGCGAGTTTGGGGGCAGTATCGCCGCGCGTGTCGCTCTTCCTCGCCCTCTCGTGCCTGCAGGGCCGCTCCATGCGCAGCGCCTTCGACGAGCTGTCGGGGCTCGGCGTCGGCGTGCAGCTCACCCCCGGGAATGAGCCGACCCGCGGCTTCGAAGCGCACGTGCGCGCGGCAGGCGTTCCGGTTCGCACGCACCACGGCTTCAGCTTCGCCGCCCGCGTGGCGCGGGTGTGGCGTGACGAGGGCAGCTGCGCCATCGACACCGACAGCGTGCACCCGCCAAAGACGAACACGCCCGCGGCGGCGCACTTCGACGAGTGGCTCGAGGCGCACGGTGACGAGCGCGTGCTCGAGACGATGTACCCCGGGTATCGGCTGGGCACCGGCGGCGAGCTGGAGCGCGCGATGGACCTCGGCGTGCGCCTCGCGGTGGACGTCTCGCACCTCTTCATCCAGCGCACCGCGGGCGTGCTGGCAGACGCCACGCTGCGGCGCCTGCTCGACTACGCACAGGTCGCCGAGGTGCACGTCTCGCAGAACGACGGGCGCCACGACTCCCACCGGCTGCTTCGCGGTGACGTGTTCGGCCTGGGGTGGGCCGTCGAGCGCGAGCGCAGCGGCGTGCCCCTGATCTACGAGGCCTACCTGCACCAGGCGCGCGACGACGTTCGGCGCTCGCAGCTCGATCGGCTGCGCGACCTCGTCACCTGACTCGCGCACGACGCGCGCGGGCGCCGATCAGGCGACGCGCGGCACCACGAGGCCCGGCAGGAACGGGGCGCCAGGGCGGCCGAACAGGTAGCCCTGCATCCACTGCACGCCGAGCGAGTCGAGCACCTGCCGCTCTTCGCCCGTCTCGATGCCCTCGGCGATCACCTCGCAGCCGACGTCCTGCGCGAGCCTCAGCATCGACGCCACCACGGCGCGCTGCTTCGCCGACAGGTCCAGCCCGCTGACCAGCGCGCGGTCCAGCTTCACGAAGTCGGGCTCGATGGAGGCGAAGGTCGTCAGCCCCGAGTACCCCGCGCCCAGATCGTCCACGGCGATGCGGAAGCCGAGCGCCCGCAGGTGCGCGATGACCTCGGGCACATGATCGACGTGATCGAGGCCCGCCCGCTCGGTGATCTCGATCACCACGCGATCGGCGATGCGCGACAGGGGCGCGTCGGGCGCGACGAGGTGGGGATCGCTGAGATCTTCCGGGTGCGCGTTGACGAAGAGCAGCGCGTCGGACGGCAGCTGCGCGGCGTCGCGCCCCACGGTGTTGCGGATCTTCCGGCCCAGCTCCCGCAGCCGCGACGTGGACTCGGCCAGCCCGATCAGCTCGCCCGCGTTCTTCGCGCCGTCCGTGCAGCGCACGAGCGCCTCCCACGCCACGGTGCGCCCTTCGAGCGTCTTCACGATCGGCTGGTAGGCCATGTGGAGCGTCGCGATCGAGCGGTCGAGCTTCTGGTGCAGCACCGTCGGGGCGTTCGAGGACCGCGACCGCACCGCCTCGTTCACCACGTTGATCAGCTCGTCCACCTCGAAGGGCTTCTGCAGCATGCGCAGCGCCTTGAACTCGATCGCCTTGATGGCGGCCTCGATGGTGGGTTGGCCGGTCATCAGCACCACAGGCATGTCGCGGTCGAAGCTGCGAATGGCCTTGAGCAGTTGAACGCCGTCGATGTTCGGCATGCGGACGTCGCTCACCACCGCGTCGAAGCGCCCGGACCGGAGCGTCGCGGTGACGTCGGTCGGATCGTTGACGCTCTCGACCGCGTAGCCTGCGTGCCGGAGCACCGCCGTGCACACCCGCAGGAAGAGGTGATCGTCGTCCACGACGAGGATGGTGCCGGGCGAGTCGGCGACGGCGGCGAGTTCCGGCATGGGAGCCTCCTCTGACACTGGCTGACCCTGAGCAAGGCGGGTGCCTGAGGACTTCCGAGTCCTCCCGCGGATCTGGGGGACTCGAGGCGGGGTCGGCGGTGCGCCCCGAGGCAGTTGGGACCCGCCCGCGCTCGCGAGATGTCGGGTGTTTACCCAGCGCCCGTGTGCGCGGTCCGAGCCACTTGAATCGACGCCGTCGAGCCGTGGGCGCGGTCGTTTCATGCCGGTCGCGGCGCGACGGAGATCGAATCACGTGGGCGGTGTGATAGGGCGCGGCGCCATGAGCGACACCATCGAGCGGGATCCCCTTCGGCAACGCCTGGCTGCCCTCGAGAAGCAGGCAGAGCAGGGCGGCGGCGCCGAGCGCATCGCGAAGCAGCACAAGGACGGCAAGCTCACCGCCCGTGAGCGCATCGAGCTGCTGCTCGATCGCGGCTCCTTCACCGAGCTCGACAAGTTCGTCACCCACCGCGCCACCGACTTCGGCATGGCAGACAAGAAGATCCCCGGCGACGGCGTGGTGACGGGCTACGGCACCGTGGACGGCCGGCAGGTCTTCGTCTTCGCGCAGGACTTCACCGTCTTCGGTGGCAGCCTCTCGGGCGCCTACGCGCAGAAGATCTGCAAGGTGATGGACCTCGCGACGCGGGTGGGCGCGCCGATCATCGGCCTCAACGACTCCGGCGGCGCTCGCATTCAAGAAGGCGTCGAGTCGCTCGCTGGCTATGCCGACATCTTCCTGCGCAACACGCTCACCTCGGGCGTGGTCCCGCAGCTCTCGCTCATCCTCGGGCCGTGCGCCGGTGGCGCGGTGTACTCGCCGGCCATCACCGACTTCATCGTGATGACCAGGGCCGCGTCGTACATGTTCATCACCGGCCCCGACGTCATCAAGACGGTGACCCACGAGGACGTCACGAAGGAGGCCCTCGGCGGCGCGCTCGCGCACAACCAGAAGTCGGGGGTCGCGCACTTCGCCGCCGACACCGAGCAGGCTGCCATCGCGCTCACGCGCCAGCTGCTCGCGTACCTGCCGTCGAACAACGCCGAAGATCCGCCGGTGCAGGCCACCGCTGACGACCCGGAGCGCGAGGAGTCGGCGCTGGCGACGCTGGTGCCGACCAACCCGAACAAGCCGTACGACATTCGCGACGTCATCAAGCTCGTCGTCGACGACAAGCACTTCTTCGAGGTGCAGGAGCACTTCGCGAAGAACATCGTCATCGGCTTCGCCCGCTTCAACGGCCGCGCGGTGGGCGTGGTGGGCAACAACCCGGCGGTGCTCGCAGGCTGCCTCGACATCGACGCGTCGGTGAAGGCCGCGCGCTTCGTGCGCTTCTGCGACTGCTTCAACATTCCCCTCGTCACCTTCGTCGACGTGCCCGGCTTCCTGCCCGGCACCACGCAGGAGTGGGGCGGCATCATCAAGCACGGCGCGAAGCTGCTCTACGCGTACGCCGAGGCCACCGTGCCCAAGGTGACGGTCATCACCCGCAAGGCCTACGGCGGCGCCTACGACGTGATGGCGTCGAAGCACATCCGCGCCGACGTGAACTTCGCCTTCCCCACCGCCGAGATCGCGGTCATGGGCCCTGACGGCGCGGTGAACATCATCTTCCGCAAGGAGATCGAGCAGGCGAAGGACCCCGTCGCCGAGAAGGCGCGGCTCGTCGCCGACTACCGCGAGAAGTTCGCCAACCCCTTCAAGGCCGCCGAGCTCGGGTACATCGACGAGGTGATCCGCCCCGAGCAGACGCGCGCGAAGGTGGTGCGCGCGCTCGAGATGCTGAAGGACAAGCGGCAGGAGAACCTGCCTCGCAAACACGGCAACATTCCGCTCTGATGAGCCCGGCGCTCCCGCCGCGCGCCTGAAGGAGGACCGACCGTGTCTCGTCGCCGGCGCCAGCTGCTCGGGTGGTTCGTCGCGACGGTCGCCCTCGTCGGCGTCGCGCTGCTCCTCCCTGCCGATCTCGTCTTCGTCCTCGCCGGCCTCATCTGGGGCCTGGGGCTCGCCGGCTTCATCGCCCGCGGTCGCTACGGCAAGGCCCGCGCGCTGCTCGCCCAGAGACGGTACGAGGCTGCGTTCGACGAGCTGCTGGCCTTCGAACAGCAGGTGAAGCAGGACGCCTGGCGCCGCCAGCTCGCCTTCCTCTTCACCGGCTTCTCCACCACCAACCCGCTGGCGCTCGCCCGCTGCTACCAGGGCGTCGTCCGCCTCGAGCAGGGGCGGCTCGCCGAGGCCGAGGCGCTGCTCGCGTCGGCCGTGGAGCAGGACGCGGGCTTCGGCCTCGCCTGGGCGAACCGGGCGCTCGGCGCGGCCATGGCCGGTGACGCCGCCAGGGCGCGCGCCTTCGCCGCGACGGCGAAGCAGCACGACGTGTCGGGGGCGAAGCTCGATCGGCTGCTCGACGACGCGCTCTCGAAGGTGAAGCCCCAGGGGTGAGCCATGGAACTCTTCCTCATCCGCCACGCGATCGCCGAAGACGGGGACGACGACGACGCCCGCGCGCTCACGAAGAAGGGCGGCCGACGCTTCGACGCCATGGTCGCGCTGCTCGAGGCGCTCGGCGTGCGCTTCGATCGGGTGCTGCACAGCCCGAAGCTGCGCGCCGTGCAGACCGCCGAGCGGCTGCACACGCTGGTCGACGGCCCGTTCGAGGTGACGAACCACCTCGTCGGCGCCCCGTCGAAGGCGCTGCTCGAGGCCTGCGTGGGTGAGCGCGTCGCCCTCGTCGGCCACGAGCCGATGCTCTCGGCGCTGCTCGCCTGGCTCGTCACCGGGGCCGCCGGCGGTGGCTCGTTCGAGCTCAAGAAGGGCGCGGTCGCGTGCCTCGAGGGCGAGCCCAGGCCCGGGGGCATGACGGTGCGGTGGCTCATTCCGCCGAAGGTGGCCCGGGCGTGATGCGCGTCACCGATCAGGTCGAGGCCCTGCGTGAGGCCATCGCGAGGTGCCGCGCGCGCCTCGACGCCGACGCGGTGCACGACGCGCGGGTGGCGGCGCGGCGGCTCATCGCCTTCCTCGCCATCGCCGAGCTGCGGGTGCTGCGCCACGATCTGCGGCGCCTCGTGCGGGGCCTGGGCAGGCTGCGCGATCTCGACGTCGCCCTCGAGGCGCCGCTCGGAGGCGCGTTCCGGGCGTGGCTCGCAGGTGAGCGGAGACGCGAGGCTGCGCGGGTGCGGCCGCTGCTCGCGGCGGGCGTCGAGGCGGTCTTCACCGCCCTCACGAACCTGCCGGCGCCGTCGGCGAAGGCGCAGGCCCAGGGCCTCGCACGGGCCCGGGCCGGGGTCGGCAGGCGCGCCCGCGAGGCGAAGCGCGTGGAGACGATCGACGCGGTGCACGCGCTCCGGAAGGCCCTGCGCCGCGAGCGCTACGTGCGGGAATGGCTGGGGCTCGACGTCAGGGCGTTGCGAGACCGGCAGGAGCTCGTCGGCGTCGCCTGCGATCTCGCCAGCCTGCGCCGGCTGATCCTCGAGGCGGGCGACGAGCGTGCCGCGGCGGTCGTGCAGGGCGGTGTCGACCGCCTCGTGCCGCTGCTGACGCGCTGACGGATCACCGCCCGCTCAGGGGCCGCCGTCGCTGCCGCCGTCGACGCCGCCATCGGGCAGCACCACCGGCGCGGGCGTGAAGGGCGGTGGATCGTACGGACCCGTGCGGCGGCCCGTGTACCCGGTCTCGAGCGTGAGCGTCGCGCCGAGCAGCACGGGGCCGAACGCGCAGCCGCCCGCCCACCCGAGGAACACCTTGCCCTCGGCGATGCCCTCGACGCCGGCGTCGGGCGGCACGATGCGGCGGGTGATCATCCTGGGTTCGCACACCTGGGGGCTCCCGCCGTCCGCGGCGCCGCCGTCAGGGAGGAAGCCCGCGTCCACCACGGCGCCGCCATCGAAGCCGCCGTCGAGCGGGCAGGGTTGGTTGCTGCGGTTGGTGCGGCCCTCGGTCGTGGTCTCGAAGCGCTCGCCGAAGCGGGTGAAGCGGCCACCGGCCAACGACACCGCCAGCGCTGCGCAGTTCTGCGAGGCCCCGCCCTGCACTCCCAGGCCGAGGAGGAAGCGGTCGTCGTTGTTGGCGTCCACGAGCCCGCCGAGGGACTTCGCGCGCTGGCCCGCGTCCAGCACGTGCACGGTGTCGTCCACGACGGTCAGCTCCTGCAGCGCGAAGCGGTTCGCCGAGAGGTTGGGCTGGGTGACGGCGACCTTCGACCAGAACGCCTCGCTGGGGCACTGCACCTCGGGCTTCGCGCAGAACTCGGACAGGTTCAGCGTCACCCGGTTCCCGTTGATGGTGCCGAAGTCGACGACCCCGCCGTAGCCCTGCTGCGTCACCTCACGCACCGCGCCGCCCACGTCGAGCTTCAGCGTCAGGCGGTCGTCGTAGGTGAGGGCATAGTTCCCGCTCACGTCGCGCGGGTCGAACTCACCGGGCTTCGGGCCACCACCGCCACACGAAACCAGCACGAGTGACACCCACAGCCGTTTCGCCAGCATCGCAGCTCCCCTTTGGTTGGTCCGTCCTCCTGCTTCGTTGCCTGACGGAGCTGAGTCGATCAGAAGAGGGACGGCGGCTTCACCCCCACGACGATGGCGGGCTGCGCGTCGTAGTCCACGACGAGGCGCTGCGGTGGAGCGGGCATCGAGGGAACGACGAGCACGACGCGCGTGCGCACCGAGGCGGCCTGCCGGGCTTCGATCTTCCCCTTCATCGCGTCGAGCGCCGCGCCTTCCAGCTTCACCACCCTGGGCAACGAGCTGAGGGTCGCCTTCTCGGCCACCAGCTGGCCGTTGATGCTCAGCTGCGCTGACACCACGCGGGTCGCGAGGTCGAGCGGCATGTTGGTGGCGCCGTCGGTGAACCCGAGCCGCTTCACCGTCAGCTCGATGCGCTGCACCAGCGAGGTGGCGCCCCGGAACTCGGGAATGCCGTCGTAGTCCTCGGCCTTCAGCACCGGCACGTCCTTGTCGAAGGACAGCTCACAGCCCTCAGGGACCGTCCTCGTCTGCACCATCACCTCGCCCGAGGTGATCGGCATCCCGCACGTGAAGCTGCCGAGCTGCACCTCGGTGGTGCCCTTCACCGGAGGGATGCCCTTCGTCTCGTCGATGCGCACCTCAGCGGCCTGGCCACACGCCATCGCCATCACCACCGTCGCAGCCACAACTCCGAAGCCGTGTCGCATGTGTGTGTTCTCCTTCAGCTCGCGTGGGTACCCGAGGCCGCGAGCATCGTTCACCTTCGACCGGACGCCAACCCGTTGTACGATGTCAATGAACGTTTCGGGTGGCACCAGACTTCCAGTGGTGGTTCCGTGGGCACCTATCAGGTTGGCCGAAGACTCGTGGCGGCGTCGGGCGTGGTCGAGGCGCACCTCGGCGCCCACGATGGTCGCCCGCTGGTGATCTCACGGCTCTCGGCGCCCTGGTCGCAGGACGGCTCGTTCCTCGGGCGCTTCGGCGCCACGGCGGGAGCGTTGGCCGAGGTGCGCGTCGCCGAGGTCGCGGGGCTGGAGGACTACGGCCCGGGCGGAGACGGGTTCTGGTTCGCGGAGACGACCGGCGACGGCGAGCCGCTCCGTGCGCTGATGACCTCGCGGCTCGGCGCGCTCACGCCTGACGAGTGCGTCGCCATCGCTGAGCGCGTGGCCCAGGGCCTCGCGGCGCTGCACGCCATCGAGCTCGTCCACGGCGACGTGTCAGCCTCTTCCGTCTTCGTGGGGACGACGGGCACCGTTCAGTTGCTCCACACCGGCCTCGCGGTGGTCGCCGGTACGCACCCGAGCCGGGGGCCGGCGCGCAGTGAGCCGCACGCGATCGCGCCTGAGCAGCTGACGAGCCCGCCGACGCCGGCGACCGACGTGTTCCGCCTGGGCCTGCTGTTGCTCGAGATGCTCACGGCCCGCAGCCTGTTCGTCGCCGCTGATCCCCTGCATGTGCTCTCGCTGGCCGAGCGCTTCCAGGGCGTCGCCGCCTCGCAGCTGCTGGGCGTACCGGAGCCGCTCAAGCCGCTGCTGACCTCCCTCCTGCACCGCGACCCGCTGGCGCGTCCCCCGGCAGACGAGGTGCCCAACGCGCTCCAGCTCGTCGCCGCGACGCTCAACCTGTCCACCGGCGACCCTGAGCTCGCGCGCGGGTTTCGTCGCCTCCTGCCCGAGCGTCCCCCCTCGACGCAGGTGACCGAGCTGCGACTGACGGCCCCGCGTCCTTCGAGTCCTCCCCCGCCACCGGCCTCTCGGGCTCGCGCATCGCCACCACCGCCCACGTCGCCCGGCGTCGTGGTGGGCCGGGTCGAGACGCGACGCATGACGTGGGATGAGCTCGAGGTGGTGCAGGAGGTCCGGTCGTCTCCCCCTCTGAGGCCCGCCATGAGGGAGGCGCTGATCGGGGAGCAGCTGCTCCGCACCGGCCTGCTCTCGGCGGCCCAGCTCAGCGCCGCGCAGGCGCGGTCGACGCTGCTGAACGTGCCGCTCAGTGAAGCGCTCGAGCTCGACGGCGTGGTGAGCGAAGACGCGCTCGTCGAGGCGCTCGGCGCCATCACCCACACCAGTGTCGTGAGCGGCGCCGAGCTGGCCGGCCTCGATGGTGGGCGGGCGCCGCTCCACTTGATTCCGCAGGCCGACGCCGAGCGGCTGATGGCGGTGCCGCTGTCGGAGAAAGGGCGCGTCCTGGTGGTGGCGGTGCGAGACCCGCTCGAGGCGCCGCTGCTCGACGAGCTCAAGCGGGTGTCGGGCCGAACGGTGAAGGCGGTCCGCGCGGGCGAGCGGGCGCTGCGCAAGGCCGTCGCCCGGCTCTATGGCGCGAGCCCCGAGCCGCTCGCTCCGGGGGCCGACGCGCTCCCGACCCTCGACGAGGTCCGTGCCGAACACGCCCGCCTCATCTCGGTCTCGGGGCTCGACGAAGGCCAGACGACCCTCGTCGAGGTGCTGCTCGCGGGGTTCGGCGATGCCGGCGCCGACGGCGTCGCGCTGCTCCAGTTGAGCGGCGAGCTCGCCCGGCGGCTCAAGGGCACCGACGCCGAGGTCGATCGGGCGCGCTTCGTCACCGCCTGCGTCGCGGCGTTCAACCTGCGGGCGCGTCGGCCAGTCTGGGAGAGCCCCGCGGGCCCCGGCTTCGACACCACCCTCGGCGCCCTCGCCCCAGCGGTGCGCGCTCTGGTGCCCGGGCTCTTCGAGCCCTCCCGGCGACTGCCGAGCGACGTCATCGGCCTCGCGGTGCTGTGCACCTTCGCCTTCGCCCAGGCCGGCCAGTCGGCCTGTCCGACCCCGTGGCAGCCGGTGCTGGCGCAGCTCAAGAGCCGGCACTTCCCCTCGTCCGTGCTCGACGCTCTGGCTCGCACCCTCTCGTCGTGAGCTGCGCAAGCGCTGCGAAGGGCTCCTGACGTGCTCAGCACCAGCGCATTTCCTGCGTTGGGCCAGAGGGGTCTCCGAGGGTGCAGGTCGGCATGGTGGTTGTAGTGAGAGAGCCTCTCAGGAGGCTCACCATGGGCATCGTCTGCGGAATCGACTTCTCGACGTGGTCGTCCTCAGCAGCGGTCGTCGCCGCGACGCTGGCTGGCCGGTTGAACGACCGGCTCTACCTGGTGCACGTGCTCGAGCCGCACGTCGAGCGCATGGATCCGCCCGCCTTCGCCAAGGTGCAGGCGCTGCTGCACGAGCGGCTCAACGGAGAGATCGTCCGGCTCAAGGAGTTCACCCAGGCCGGCATCGAGGCGGTGGTGCTGCCCGGAGAGGTCGCCGACGCCATTCGCGAGTTCGCGACGAACAAGAAGGCCGTCCTCATCGTGGTGGGGTCGGCCGGGCACGGGGCCGGGGCGCTGGTGAAGCTGGGCGGCAGCTCGGAGCGGCTCGCGAGCGGCTGTGACGTCCCGGTGCTGGTGGTGCGGGAACCCGACTCCTTCGTGGGCTGGGCGAAGGGCCAGGGGCTGCGGGCGATCGTCGGCTTCGACGACAGCGAGGCGTCGATGAGCGCGCTGCGGTGGCTCGAGAAGCTGCGCAAGCTGGCGCCGGTCGATGTGGTGTTGAGCCGCGTGTACTACCAGGACGAGGCGCACCGGCAGTACGGGTTGTCGCGACGGTTCTCGTACACGGACCCGGACCCGCGCGTCGAAGGCCTCATCGAGCGCGATCTGAAGGCGCACGTGCCGGAGCTCGAGGGCAAGGGTGAGCTCTTCTACCGGGCGAAGCTGGCCGTGGGTCGCGTGGCCGATCACCTGCTCGAGCTGGCAGAGGCCGAGCGGTGCCAGGTGGTGGTGGTGGGCACCCATGGGCGCAAGGGGCTGGCCCGCATGTGGAGCGTCTCGGCAGCGGCGCTGCACCTGTCGCGGATGAGCGTCGCGGTGGTGCCTCCCGACGGGGCGCCGGCGCGCGTGGCGCAGCCGAGGGTCAAGCGGGTGCTGGTGACGACGGACTTCTCGAAGCTGGGGAACGCGGCGGTGCCCTGGGCCTTCGCGATCGCCGAGCCGGGCGCCGAGGTGTACCTGACGCACGTGACGCTCACGACCGGCATCGCGGGCGAGCTGGTGGAGCAGTACCTGCCGAGCGCGGATCTGCTGCCCCAGGTGCCGGCGCGCGTGGAGTTCGAGGTGGCCGCGCGGCTGCGGGCGCTGACGCCGTCCTCCGCCATCGAGAAGGGCATCGTGACGCGCACCGAGGTGATCCGCGGGCCGAACGCGGCACAGGCCATCGCCGAGGCGGCCGAGCGCGTCGCGGCCGACGTCATCGTCATCTCGTCGCACGGCCGCACCGGGTTCTCACGCACGGTCTTCGGCTCGGTGGCCGAGGAGGTCATGACGACGAGCCGGAAGCCGGTGTTCGTGGTGCGCGGCTGATCTCAACTGGGCCGGAGCACGGCTCGTGGTGCTTGTGGCGAGCCGGGCGGGTGAGCAGACTCGGCTCGTCATGGCGCTCTCCGACGACGACCGGTTCAACCTCGAGGTGCTGAAGCTGTTGCTCCACGTCGCGTGGGTGGACGGCGCGGTGGATCAGACCGAGGCCAACATGCTGCTGGGGCTCGGCCGGAGCTGGACGGTGCCCGAGCAGGCGCTGCAGAAGCTGCTGGAGGCGGTCAAGGCAGGCCGCCGGCCGTCGGAGCCCGACTGGGACCTGCTGCGCCAGCGGTCAGACGACGTGCTGCAGGCGGCCCGCGCGCTGGTGCTGGCCGACGGGAAGGTGGAGAAGGGTGAGATCGCCCTGCTCAAGAACGTACAGGCGGCGTTGATGAACGGCTGAGCCCGGACCTGTCGCGCCAGCACACCCCTCAGCCCGGCTTCATCAGCAACTGCCACAGCACCTCGTAGGCATGGGCGAGGGCGGTGATCGACGCGCTCTCGCCGCGCTGGTGCGCCTGCGCCGTCTCGCCTGGGCCGTAGTTGACGGCGTCGAGGCCCCACTCCGACAGCCGCGCCACGTCCGTCCACGCCTGCTTCGCCTCGGCGGGGCGGCCGCTCAAGCTCACCAGCCGCGCGAGGTGCGGGTTGTCGGCGCACACCCGGCCCGAGGGCGCGAGATCGGTGAACTCCACCACGCAACGCCCGGCCACGAGCGCGAGCACGTCGGCCTTCGCCTGCTCGAGGCCCTTCCCCGGCGCGAAGCGGTAGTTCAGGTTCAGCTCGAAGGCGTCGGGCACCACGTTGCGCGCACGGCCGCCCTTCGCCAACGTCACGCTCATCACCTCGAAGAAGGTGTGGCCCGCGACGAGACACTCCTTGCGCCTGCGCGCGTCGAGCTCGGCGAGCAGCGGCCCCGCCGCGTGGACGGCGTTCTTCCCCTGCCAGGGGCGCGCCGAGTGCGCCGCCTGCCCCTCGAAGGCGAGCCGCGCGTGCAGCGAGCCGACGCACCCCACCTGCACCGCGCCGTCCGTCGGCTCCATCGCGATGGTGAAGGCCGCGCGCTTGAGCTCCGGCGCGGCGTCGAACAGCGGTCCGAGGCCTGACTCCAGGTACGGCCCCTCTTCGCGCTCGTAGAAGACGAGCCGCAGGTTGAAGGGCAGCTCGTCGAGCGGCAGCGCGTCGGCGAGCGCCATCATCACCGCGAGCGAGCCCTTCATGTCCGAGGCGCCGAGGCCGATGAGCCGGTCACCGTCGAGCCGCGGCGCCGTGCCGTCCGGGTTCTCCGGCACCGTGTCGAGGTGCCCCACCAGCGTCAGCGCCGGCCGCGCATCGACCCGCTTGCCGATGGCGAGCGAGTGCGAGACGCGCACCACGTCGTGCGTGGCGAAGCGCCGTCGGGCCCAGGCCTCGACCTCGTCGGCCAGGGCGCGCTCGTGCCCGATGACGGAGGGGATCCGCACCAGCGCCAGCGCGCGCTGGGCGAGGGAGTCGGCGAGGCGCACGTCAGACCGGCACCGCGAAGTCGCGCAGCACCTGGTTGAGCGAGGTCTTCGAGTCCGTCGTGGCCGAGCGCTGCCCGATGATGAGGGCGCACGGCACCTGGTACTCGCCCGCGGGGAACTTCTTCGGCCGCGACCCGGGAATGACGACGCTGCGCGGGGGCACGCGCCCCTTGTGGACGACCTCCTTCTCGCCCGTCACGTCGATGATGTGGGTGGACGCCGTGAGCACCACGTTCGCGCCGATGACGGCCTCCTCGCCCACCTGCACGCCCTCGACGATGACCGCCCGGCTGCCGATGAAGGCGCCGTCTTCGACGATGACGGGCGAGGCCGAGGGCGGCTCGAGCACGCCCCCGATGCCCACGCCGCCCGAGAGGTGCACGTTGCGGCCGATCTGCGCGCAGCTGCCCACCGTGGCCCAGGTGTCCACCATCGTGCCGGAGCCCACCCACGCGCCGATGTTCACGTAGCCCGGCATCACCACCGCCCCGCGCTCGAGGAAGGCGCCGTAGCGCACCACGCCGGGCGGCACGAGGCGCACCCCGGCCTCCGCGAGCCCCTTCTTCAAGGGGATCTTGTCGTGGAACTCGAAGGGCGCGAGCTCCATCGTCTTCATCTCGGACAAGCTGAAGAAGCAGAGGATGGCTTCCTTCACCCAGGCGTTGACCTCCCAGCCGGCGGCGCCCTTCTGGGCGACGTGAATGACGCCGCGATCGAGCAGCGTGAGCGTCTCCCTCACCGCCATCGCGTAGAACGGCTCCTTGAGCTTCTCGCGGTCTGCGTAGGCCGCGCCCACCCGTGCCTTGAGGTCGTCGAGGTTCATGGGGCCGCTTGTAGCGCGCGTCTGCCGACAAAGCAGCGCTCGCGTCGCGGGTGTGGTTGGGTGCGAGGGCGATGCGTTCCCGCACCTCGAGCGAGCTGCCTGGTCGCTGCCAGCGCTGCTGGATTCGCGTCGAGTTCTGCGTCTGCCCGCAGCTGCCGACCGTCGAGACCCGCACGCGGGTGCTCGTCGTCCGTCACGAGCGCGAGAGCTGGAAGTCCACCGGCACGGCGCGGGTCGCTGCGCTCGCGTTGCCCAACCTCGCCTTCATCGACTTCGACGACGACCCGGCCGGCGTGAACGAGCGGCTGCCCGCGCTCGACGACGCGGTGCTCCTGTTCCCGTCCGAGGCGCCCGCTCCGTGGCCCGTCACGCCACCGAAGACCCTCGTCGTCATCGACGGTACCTGGCGGCAGACGCGGCGCATGTTCACCAAGCTGCCGCGCCTCCACCCGGTGCCCCGCGTCGAGCTCGAGGGCGCACCTGCCACCGTCCTGCGCCTGCGCGACACCTCGTTCGAGCAGGGGCGCTCGACGCTCGAGGCCATCGCCGAGGCGCTCGGCAGGCTCGAGGGGCCGCACGTCGCCGAGCCGCTGCTGCGTCTGCACGCCGACTTCGTCGAGCGGGTGCTCAAGGCGCGCGGCGTCTTCGAGCAGAAGCGCGACGCCTTCGAGCGGCAGCGCTGGCACCCCCTCTGACGCGAACTCTCGGTCGGCGCCTTCCTGGGCTACAACGTCGGTCGTGCTGCGCCTCAAGGACGCCTCCGCGCTCTGCTACCGCTTCTTCGACGTGGCGGACTCGATCGACCTCGAGCGCTGCCGCACCATCCTCTCGGCCGAGGGCTCGGGCGTGCGCCGGGTCGGCTTCTCTCGCGCCGGCAGCGCCTGGCTGCAGCTCTCGAACGCGCCCCTCGCGGCCGACCTCGGCAGCCGCCAGCTCGAGGTGCTCGGCAAGGTGCGCGAGGTGCAGTTCGGCCTGCGGCTGTTCGATCACGGCTGCCTCGCGGTCTGCTTCCGCGTCCCCATCGAGCCAGGCCAGTCGCTCGAAGAGCTCGCCCCCTTCGCCGACGAGCTCTACGACTCGAAGGCCATCGATCTGCTCGCGACGGACGAGCTGACCCGCCTGAGGACGCAGCTCGAGCCCGCCCTCGAGCGGCCGCACCTCTGGGACCAGCACGAGGAGTACACGGTGCTGTTCGTGCGCGCCTTCGAGACTACGCCGAAGGCCCAGGAGGTGCTGGAAGAGCCGGCCCTGGCGAAGCTCATCCTGGGCGAGGTCGCCGTCCCCGCGCTCTCGAAGGGTGAGACGGCCGAGGTGCTCGAGCACCACCACAGCTACACCGAGGCCGATCTCGCCCTGATGGAGTGGAACGCGTCGTTCCTCTACGAGCCCTCTGGCAGCGAAGACATCATCGACCTGCTCGAGATCGCGAACGCCCAGCTGCTCGAGCTGCGCTACTTCGACTCGGTGCTCGACGCCGAGCTGGCGCGGCTCTACGACACCATCGACCTGAACAAGGGGTCGATCCTCTTCAGCCCCTACCGCAAGGTGCTCCGCGGGCTGATGCAGACCGTCGTCGAGCTGTCGGAGTTCATCGAGCGGGTCGAGAACGCCCTCAAGATCGTCGGCGACGTCTATCTCGCGCGCGTCTACGAGAGCGCGGTCCGCCAGCTGCGCGTCAAGCAGTGGACCGAGCAGGTCTCCCGCAAGCACCGGCTGCTGCTGCAGACCTACGGCCTGCTCAAGGGCGAGGTCGATCACGATCGCTCGCTGACCCTCGAGGTGATGATCGTGGTGCTGATCCTCCTCGAGATCCTGATGGCGCTCGTGCGGGTGGGGGGCCACTGATGCAGCCGACCGACGTGCACCAGCGTGACGGGGCCACGGGTGGTGTAGCCTCAGGGCTCCCCGAGATGACGGACCCCCATCGACGCTTCGGCGATCTGCTGGTCGAGCTCGGCCTGGTCACCGTGGGCCAGGTGGCCGAGGCGATGGCGCTGCAGCCGCTCACCGGGGCCCGCGTCGGCGAGGCCTTGTTGTCGCTGGGCTACCTGACGCGCCCCCAGCTGCAGCGCGCGCTCTCGCTCGCGATCTCGAGGGGCGACACGGTGGTGCTCGACCGGCCTCCGCTGGGCGAGATCCTGATCGGGCTGCAGTACGTCGATCAGCCAGCGCTCGAGCAGGTGCTGGCGCGGCAGCGCACCGATGGGCGCAGGCTGGGAGAGCTGCTGATCGAGCTCGGCGCGTGCACGCACCAGCAGGTCTACGAGGCGCTCGGGCTGCAGCAGCGCATGGGCGCCGGGCCCGACGCGCCCCGGCGTTCGACGGCCGAGATCCACGCCGCCCCGACCGGCCGTCGCGTGATGGTGGTGGACGACAGCGACCTCGCGTGCTCGCTGGTGCAGGAGGGCCTGTCGGAGCAGGGCTACGACGTGGTCGCCTTCTCGGACCCGTACCTCGCCCTCGAGCAGCTCGATGTCATCAAGCCCGACCTCGTGTTGACCGATCTCGACATGCCGGGCCTCGACGGCGCTGAGCTGTGCCGGCGCATCAAGACCGGCCCGAGACGTGAGCTGCCGGTGCTGGTGCTGACCGCCAGCGACGGAGACGAGCAGCGGGTCGGCCTGCTCCGGAACGGCGCTGACGACTTCGTTCGCAAGGGCGCGTCGATGGACGAGCTGGCCGCCCGCATCGGCTCCGTGCTTCGCCGCACCACCCAGACCGAGCGCATGCGCAGGCTCTTCGCGCGCTACACCTCGGACGCGGTGGTGGAGGAGGTGCTGAGGAAGGGCGACGTCGCCCTGCTTGGCGAGAAGCGCGTGGTGACCGTGCTGTTCGCCGACGTGCGGAACTTCACCGGCTTCGCCGAGCGCCTGGAGCCCGAAGAGGTGATGGCGCGGCTCAACGAGGTGCTCGGGCGCCTCGCCGACATCGTGCTCGAGTGGGGCGGCACGCTCGACAAGTACCTCGGCGACGGGCTGATGGCGGTCTGGGGCGCGCCCATTCGGCGCGACGATGACGCCCAGGCTGCCGTGTCGGCGGCCCTGCAGATGATGGCCGAGGTGCGTGAGCGGAACGCGGCTCGCGAGCAGGATGATCGCCTCGAGCTGGGCCTCGGCCTCAATACCGGGCCGGTCATCGCCGGCAGCATCGGCAGCGCGCGGCGCACCGAGTACACGTGCATCGGCGACACCGTGAACGTCGCGTCGCGCCTCTGCGCGCTCGCGGGGCCGGGTGAGATCCTGGTCGGGAGCGGCACGGCAGAGCTGCTGCGCACCCTCGGTCCGCTCGAAGAGCTCGCGCCCGTCCGGGTCAAGGGCCGGCTCGCCCCGGTGCCGCTCTTCAAGGTGACGTCGGCGCTGAACGACGCGCTCGACACCCAGCGACGGTTCTGACGACGGAGGAGCATGAGATGGCGCGTGACGTGCTGAACGAGGGGTACACGGCAGAGCAGCTCAAGCAGAACCGGGCGTCGATGTTGCTGACGGGGGGCTCCGAAGCCGACCGGCGCGCCTTCGCGGTCGCCGCCGCCCAGGCCCTGCCCCACGAGCCGTTCCTCGAGGTGCGCGAAGCGGCGCAGGTGGCCCGTGCTCTGAAGGGCCATCGCGGGACCGTCTACATCCCCGACGCCACCACCCTGCCGGCCATGACCCAGCGCGAGCTGGTGCGCGTGCTCCGCGAACACGAGGAGCGCCCGCGCTTCGCCCTCGGCCTGCCCGGCTCCGTGGAGGCCGCGGCCGACAAGGGCCTGCTCACCGATGACCTGCGCTACTGGCTTCGGACCGCAACCGTGGACATCAAGAAGAAGGCCCGCTGACAGCAGCCTTGAATCGTCTTCGGGGCTCTGGAAAGAGGCGCGCCCATCATGTCTTCCGATGCCTTCGACGACCGCCGCAAAGCCCTCGAGGACCAGTTCTTCAAGCAGCAGAACGAGGCCGCGCTGCAGAAGCTGAAGGATCAGCAGGCCCGCGCGGCCACGAAGGACGAGATCACGCGGCTCACCGGCATCACCAACCCGGAGATCCTCGACGCGCTCGCGAACTTGAAGCTGGGCGGCGCGGCGGTGATGGTGATGTCGATGTTCCCGCTCGTGGAGGTCGCCTGGGCGGACAACAAGGTGGACGACCGCGAGCGGCTGATGGTGCTGCAGCAGGCCGAGAACGTGGGCATCACGAAGGACTCCGAGGCCGCGCTGCTGCTCGGCAACTGGCTCGACGAGCGCCCCGATCTGTCGTGGCACCAGCTGTGGGCCGACTACGTCGGCGAGCTCGTGAAGCGGTTGACGCCGGAGGATCGGGAGCTGCTCAAGAGCGAGGTGCTGGGCCGCGCGCGCATCGTCGCCGAGGCCTCGGGTGGACTGCTGTTCGCCGGCTTCGCCGTCTCGGCGGCGGAGAAGCGGGTGCTCGAGAAGCTCGAGAAGGCCTTCGCCGTTCCCTGACGGTCGCCACCAGCCTGCCTGCGGCCCCGATGGAGCCGCTGACGCGGGTGGAATAGTCTTGCGACAATGAGCGTGAGCGGAGTGGGTCTGTCGTTGCTGCTCGCGTCGTCACCTGCCAGTCCGACGACGACGAGGTTGAACCTCGAGCCGATCCTGCTCGGGATCGCGGGCCTCGCGGGAGCGGGCGTGGGCGCGTGGCGGCTGGCGGTGGCCGACGCGCGATATCAGGCGCTCCAGGAGATCCCGTTGAGCGCTGGGTCCGCCGCCGAGGCTGCCTCGAGGTTGCGCGAGGCGAGGAGCTTCGTGTTCCAGGGGAAGGCCGAGACGGTCGCGGGCGTGACGCTCCTCGCGGCCGGCGCGACCCTCGTCGCGGGGTCGGTCCTGTGGCTCCTGCTGGAGGGAGTCCGAACACCCGACTGGCTGGTCGCGCCGGGCCCTCAGGGCATGTCGGTGGTGGGCCGGTTCTGAAGGAGGCGCAGTGAAGAGGCTCGTGCCGGTCGCAGCGCTGGCCTGGTTGCTCGCCAGTGTCGAGGGCTGCAATTGCGGCCGCTACGACGCGCGCTACGACGAGCTCTGCGATGCGCTCTGCCCGCACCTGGAGGACGGCGGAGCACTCATCGCGGGAGGCGCTGGAGGCGGACGGCAAGCAGGCGGGAGCGTTGGCGCCGGGTCCGCCGGAGGGAAGGACGGGGCTGCCGGCGGGAGGGGCGGCGGCGGGGGCGTGTTCGCGGGCGGCGGAGCGTTCGCAGGCGGCGGTGCGTTCGCGGGCGGCGGAGCGTTCGCAGGCGGCGGAGCGTTCGCAGGCGGCGGAGCGTTCGCGGGCGGCGGTGCGTTCGCGGGCGGCGGAGCGGTCGCAGGCGGCGGAGCGTTCGCAGGGGGCGGTGCGGTCGCAGGCGGCGGCAGCGGCAGCTGCATCGGAGACAATGCGCCGTGTCAGCCTGGGGTGGGGTGTTGTAGCGGCCGGTGCCTCAACGGGATCTGCGGCTCATCGACCTGTGGCGGCACCTGTTCGAACGCCGGCAGGGACTGCTGCCCCGGGACGTTCGGCTTCAGTGAGTGCAGGACCACGACTGGTGGTGCTTGTCGCGCCTCGACCGATTGCTGCACGGGTTGCTGTGAAGGGTCGCCAGGTGGTCAGGCGCTCGGGGAGTGCAAGGGGCCAGGCTGTTTGCCGGTCGATTGAAGGAGACGCATGCGGCGATTCGCCCAACTCGTCGTCGCGCTGTGGCTGACAAGCCTGATGGGCCAGGGCTGCAACTGCGGTCGCTACGACGCACGGTATGACGAGCTGTGCGAGGCGCTGTGTCCGCTGCTCGATGGAGGCGCTGCGGCTGGAGGTCACGCAGGCGGCACGAAGCAGGGCGGAGGCTCGGTGACGGGCGGAGGCTCCGCGACGAACGGGGGTTCTGCGACGAGCGGTGGTGCGCCGACGAGCGGTGGTTCTGCGACCAGCGGTGGTGCGCCGACCAGCGGTGGTTCGCCGACGAACGGCGGGGCCGCGACGAACGGTGGCGCTGCGACGAGCGGTGGTTCGCCGACGAACGGCGGGGCCGCGACGAACGGCGGGGCCGCGACGAGTGGTGGCTCCGCGACGAGTGGTGGCTCCGCGACCGCTGGTGGCTCCGCGACCGCTGGTGGCTCCGCGACCGCTGGTGGCTTCGCGAACGGGGGTGGCTCCGCGAACGGGGGTGGCTCCGCGAACGGGGGTGGCTCTGCGAACGGGGGTGGCTCTGCGAACGGGGGTGGCTCTGCAACCAGCGGCGGCTCTGCAACGAGCGGTGGCTCGGCGAGCGCAGGTGGCTCGACGTCCGGGGGAACCGGGGGTGGAGTTGCCTGCGCGCGCTCAGGTCAGTCCTGCGGCGCTCGTCCGTGTTGCCCCGGCCAGTCGCTGACCTGTCTGACCGCCTTCAACTTCTGCGCGATCGTCACACCCACCGGAGGCGGCGGGGGCGTCCTGGTCGGTGATGGCGGGTGCCGAGATCAGGGCTTCCAGTGCACGAACAGCGACCTGTGCTGCGAGGCGGATGGCGGCACCGTCTGTTGTCCCGGCGGACAGATGTAATGCCTTGAAATAACGAGCCTTCTTCTCGCTTCGCGGCATCGAAGACTGATTGCATCGACGGGCCGGGGAGGGTACTGACGACCGTTTGGTCGCTCGGCGGGTTCCCTCCCGCCGGCGCCCGCGAACGCCATGTCCGACGACGTCAAGACGCCCGAAGCTCCGCCGCCTGCCCCCCCTCCACCGTCCGGTGACATCGGCACGGTGTTGCCCATCTCCATCGAGACCGAGATGGAGGACAGCTACCTCGCGTACTCGATGAGCGTCATCGTCGGGCGCGCGTTGCCCGACGTGCGTGACGGGCTCAAGCCGGTGCACCGCCGGGTGCTGTACGCCATGCACGAGCTGTCCAACACCTTCGGCCGGCCGTACAAGAAGTCCGCGCGCGTCGTCGGTGACGTCATCGGTAAGTACCACCCGCACGGCGATCAGTCCGTCTACGACACCATCGTCCGCCTCGCGCAGCCGTGGTCGATGCGCAACCCGCTCATCGACGGCCAGGGGAACTTCGGCTCCATCGACGGCGATTCGCCCGCCGCCATGCGTTACACCGAAGTGCGCATGGAGCGTCTCACCGACGAGATGCTCGCCGATCTCGACAAGGACACCGTCGACTTCGGGCCCAACTACGACAACACCCTCACCGAGCCGCTGGTGATGCCGGCGCGGTTCCCGAACCTGCTGGTCAACGGCAGCGACGGCATCGCGGTGGGCATGGCGACGAAGATCCCGCCCCACAACCTCGGCGAGGTCATCGACGCCACGGTGCACCTCATCGATCACCCGAAGGCCGTGCTGGGCGACCTCATGCAGTTCGTGAAGGGCCCTGACTTCCCCACCGCTGGCATCATCGCGGGGCGTGACGGCATCGCGCGGGCGTACTCGACGGGCCGGGGCTCCATCACGCTGCGCGCGCGCGCCGAGATCGAGAAGGAGAAGGGCGACAAGGAGCGCATCGTCGTCACCGAGATCCCCTTCCAGCTGCGCAAGGAGTCGCTCGTCAAACAGATCGCCGACCTCGCGCAGGACAAGAAGCTCGAGGGCATCAGCGACATTCGCGACGAGAGCGATCGCAACGGCATTCGCATCGCCATCGACGTCAAGCGCGACGCGATCGCCGACGTGGTGCTGAACAACCTGTTCGCCCAGACCGCGATGCAGACGACCTACGGCATCGTGCTGCTCGCCATCGACCAGGGCCAGCCGAAGGTGCTCACCCTCAAGGAGATCCTCGAGCGCTTCATCGGCCACCGGCGCGAGGTGGTGACGCGGCGTACGCGCTTCGATCTCAAGAAGGCGAAGGACCGCCTGCACATCGTCGAGGGTCTGCTCGTCGCGACCATCACGCGCGACTTCCTCGATCACATCATCGCCGTCATCCGCGCGTCGAAGGACCCCGATGAAGCGCGCTGGGGCCTGATGAACATCGCCTCGCCCGCGCTCGCCGAGCACCCGTCGTACGCGAAGCTGCCGAAGGTCGATCTCGTCGCGCTCAAGAAGTCCATGGAGCTGCTCGCCTCACGCGCGCGTGGCGAGGAGCCGAAGTACGCCGGCCTCACCCGCCAGTACGAGCCGGGCTTCAGCGAAGATCAGGCCCGCAGCATCCTCGAGATGCGGCTGCAGAAGCTGACCGGCCTCGAGCTGACCGAGCTGTTCAAGGAGCTCATCGACCTCGTGCGTCTGTCCGCGAAGCTCGAGGACATCCTCCAGAACGAGTCGTCGCTGCTCACCGTCATCAAGACCGAGCTGAAGGACGTGCGCGATCGCTACGCCGACGCACGCCGCACCGAGATCACCGGCGAGCTCACCGAGATGCGGGTCGAAGACCTCATCGCGGAAGAGGACATGGTGGTGACGCTGTCGCACGCTGGCTACATCAAGCGCACGGCGCTCACCGAGTACCGGGCACAGCGGCGAGGTGGTCGGGGGAAGACCGGCGCCACCACGAAGGAAGATGACTTCCTCACCGACATCTTCATCGCCTCGACGCACGCCTACGTGCTGCCGCTCACCAACCGCGGCCGGCTCTACTGGCTCAAGGTGCACGAGATCCCCGCGGCGAGCCGCACCTCGAAGGGCAAGCCCATCGTGAACCTCGTGCAGTTCGCCGAGGGCGAGAAGCTGGCGCAGATGCTGGTGACGAAGGAGTTCGTCGAGAACCAGTTCGTGCTCTTCGTCACGAAGAACGGCGTGGTGAAGCGCACCGACCTGACCGCGTTCTCGAACGTGCGGAGCTCGGGCATCGCGGCCATCACCATCGAAGACGGCGACGCGCTGGTGGCCGTGAAGATCACCGACGGCACGAAGGACGTCCTCATCTCGACCGCGCAGGGCATGTCGATTCGGTTCAGCGAGACCGAGGTGCGCTCGATGGGCCGCACGGCGGTTGGCGTGAAGGGCATCACCCTCGAGGCGGGCGACGAGGTCGTGAGCGCCGAGGTCGTCGAGAAGGGCACCACGCTGCTCACCGTCACCGAGAACGGCTACGGCAAGCGCACCGTCGAGGAGGAGTACCGGGTTCAGGGTCGCGGCGGGAAGGGCATCATCGACATCAAGACGACCGATCGGAACGGCCGCGTCGTCGGCGCCGTGCAGGTCCGCGACGAAGACGAGGTGATGATCGTGACCACCTCGGGTGTCCTCATCCGCCAGAAGGTGAAGGGCATCTCGGTCATCGGGCGGAACACCCAGGGCGTGCGGCTCATCACGCTCGATGGCGCGGAGGAGAAGGTCGCCGGCTTGAGCCACGTGCCCGAGGTGAAGGACGAGGACCTCGGCGGCGGTGAGGGTGGGGAAGACGGCGGCGGCGAAGGTGAGAACCAGGCGCCCGGCTCCGAACCGTCCCCGCCTCCAGAGACGCCGCCGGCCGAGGGCTGAGGGACACCACAGACGTGTGGGAGGCAGCCTGTCCCAGGGCGCGGGCCTGGTGCGTCTTCTCGAGGTGAAGCTCTCGAAGAACAGCGCCCCCGCCGTTCACGTCAAGGCCGCCGCTCGAGCCCACCCGACCTCGTCGCCAGGCACGGCTGCTGCGCCTCAGGGCGGGCAGGCTCGTGGGTATGGCGACAGCTTCTTCGCCGCGAGCGACCTCGCCGCTTCGGTACGCCGCATGTCCGCGCTGCTCGGCTCGTCCCCTGTTGCAGGCTCCTTCGGAGCGGCCGCCATGTGGTCGATCGTCGACGCGGCGGCCGACACGTCCACCAGCGCTCCCACTGCGAAGAAGCAGCCGGAGCCCTCGGCGCGGCGGGCCTGAGCGCGCCACCTCCACAGCGACAGGGCAACCCTGAAGCCCTCGCCTCCGCAGCGCCACCACCAGTCCGAGAGGCCATGAGCGGTACGTGGGCGACCCGCCCGGGGCTACAGTCCCGCGCCTATGAGCTTGCGCGACGAGCTGATGCCCCTCACGCACGACGGCCGGGTGGGCCGCGTCCTCGAGCACGCGACGAAGAAGGATCCGCGCCTCGCGACGCTCGACCGCGGTGACGCCTTCGATCGGCGCCTCGCGGGAGTGGCGACGTTCATCGACCGCGACGGCGCCCGCGTGCTGAAGGAGCTCGCCGACCCGTCGCGCACCGTCCGCGGGCTCGCCATGGTGCTCGCGCCGCTCGTGTGTGACGACGGGCAGGCCCAGCGCGCGCTCGAGCTCGCGTGGAGCCTCAAGGGCGAACGCCGCCTGCTGCTCGGCTTCGCACGGCGCCACCGGCAGGCCGTCATCGACCGCTTTCTCGGTTGGCTCTTCACCGCGGGCCACCACCGCGAGCTCATCGACGCGCTCTCGTTCGGCTCCCCTGCGTGCGTCGCCCAGCACCTCGCGGTCGCGCTCGAGCGCCCGTCTGCCCGCTTCTGGCAGGGCCTCGCGACGCGCCACCCCGAGCGCTTCGCCGACGTGCTCGTCGGCCGGTGGAGGGCCGCGAAGGGCGAGGCCGACCCCGTCACCCGACAGCTCACCGCGCGGTACCACCACGTCATCGTCCACGACGCGCCGGTCGCCGCGCTCGCCTGGTGCCGCGTGCTGCTCGAGCGCCGCATCGAGCCTGAGGAGGAGGTGTGGCGACGGCTCCTGCGCCGGTCGCTCGACGCCTGCGTGAAGCTGGCCATCGAGTTCGACGTGCCGCTCCCCGTCGACGCGCTGTGGAAGCGGGGCCACCGCATCTCGCTCGCTGCCCTCGCTGACCTCATGCGCCACGCGCCGCAGGTCTTCGGCGGCGTCGGCCCCTGGGTGAAGGAGCTGCCCACGGACGCCCGGCGCGCCCTCGCCGACGCGTGGGTCGAGGTCGCCGAGCGGCACCCGCGCCATGGCACCTGGCTGCTCGAGCACGCCACCGTGAACGACGCCCGCGAACGAGCGTACGTCGCCTGGAGCCGCGCCACCCGCGCCTCGAACGGCGCGATCCTGCCAGCGCTCATCCAGCCGTTGCCGCTCGAGCTGGCCGAGCGCGAGGCGAGACGGCACGCCACCGAGGTCGAGGCGCTGGCGACGAACCCCGCGGAACGGCTGTCAGGCCGGGCCCGCTACCTTCCCTGGGACGAGGCCTCCTCGGTGCTCAAGTCATACCTCGGCCACCCCGAGGGCGAGCTGCGAGCGATGGCGCTGCGCGAGCAGCTGTCGGTGCCCGGGCTGCGACCAGACGACGTGTCGCTCCCACCGAAGGCGCTCGAGCTCGTCACCGCGCGCAAGTTCGAGCAGGACCCGATTCGCGCCGCGATCTTCGAGACGTTGGCGCTGTGGCCGAAGCGCGTGTGGACGAAGGCCCACCTGCCCGCGGTCGCCCAGGCGGTGCGCGACGCCCTCGACGCCTCGGACTGCAGCGCCCAGACGGCGGCCGCCGCCGAGCGCGTGGTGGTGCGCCTCTTCCACGTCGACGCGCCCTTCTCCGCGAACCTGCTCACCACCCTCATCCGCGAGCGCGGCACGCTGCACGACCCGAACCTGGGCGCGAAGCTCACGCGCGCCGAGCTCGCCGCTGCCGGGCCCACGCTGCTCGAGCTCGCGACGGAGTGGGAGAAGACCGAGCGCTGGTACTGGCTCCAGGCGCTGGTGGTGGGGCTGGGCGACAAGCTCACCGCGATCGAGGGCCTGGTGGACGTCGTGGTGCGCGCCCGCAACCGGGTGCCGTGGGAGCAGTCCGCGGTGGTGTTCAGCCGCCTGCTGGCCATGTTCGCGCCCGAGATCTCGGACGCCAGGCTTCCCGCGGCGCTCAACCACTTCCTCAGCCGCGCCTGGCATTCGGGCCTCGCGCAGCTCGCGCAGGCCCACGGCGATCAACACGGCCGGCAGCCCCGCCGCCGCCTCACGCGCAAGGTGGCGCTGCCCGACGTCTTCACCGCCGCGCTCACGAAGGCCGCGCTCGAGCTGCCGAAGTACCACCTGGCGACGGTGCTCGCCGCGCTGCGGGACCGGGCCCCGGGCGTGTTCAGCGCGTTCCTGCCAAAGCTGCTCGCCGCCGATGAGAGCGTCGTCATCTTCCCGGTGGTGCACGGGTTCCTCCACCGCCACCGGCAGGATCTGCTCGGCCCGTTCCTCGGCGATCGGGTCATCAGCGGGCGCTATGCGACCGGCTCCACGCGCTGGCTCCTGCCCTTCGTCGACGGCTTCCATCGCTGGAGCCCCGCGCAGTGCGAGACCTTCGCGACGGCGCTCGAGGGCATCGTGCTGGACGACAAGCGCGACACGCCCACGGTCTTCGCGGCGCTGGTGCGATGGCCGTCGATGCCGTGGGCCTCGATGGAGCGGCTGCTCGCGCTCGCGACGGACAAGCGGCCGTTCGTGCAGGAGAAGGCCATTCGGGTGCTCTCGCGCTGTGACGCGGGCCAGGGCGTGCCCACGCTGGTGGCCTGCCTGGCGGACGCGCGCTCGAGGTTCGCCATCTACGGGCTGCGGCGCGCGGTGCTCCGCATGCTGCCGTCCGATGCCACTGCGGTGCTGGCGAAGGCGCCGCTGGGCAAGGTGACGGTCGCGAAGGAGGTCGTCCGGCTGCTGGGCGAGCTGCGCGATGAGGCCGCGTACCGGCGCGTGCTCGAGCTCGCGGCTGGTGAGGGCGCCGCCCCGAAGCCCGGGGAGCCGCGCAAGGGCCTGCACCGCGACGTGCGCATCGCCGTGCTCCGTGCCCTGTGGGATCACCTCGATCGTGAGCCGACCTGGGACGTCTACGAGCGCGCCGTCAACGACCCCGACTGGGTGCTGGCGTCGCGGCTGGGCGACGTGCCCGCCGATCGGCTGACGACGAAGACCGACGCGCGGCTGGCGGTGCTGCTCGCGAAGCTGGTGCAGCGGCCCGAACCCGAGGCGCGCATCGCCATTCTCCAGCGGGCGCCCAGCCTCGCCGTGATCGACCGCGAACGCGCGTACCTGAGCGCCTGTCGCCAGCGGCTGGCCTCACGGCTCGACGACGAGGTGCAGGCGGCGATGTCGGCGATGCTGGCGCGCTCGACCGAGGACGACGTGCCAGCGCTCGAGGCGACGCTGCGCGAGCTGTCGCGGGACCGGCGCATGCTCGAGCAGGCGGCGAACACGCTCCTGTCGGCGAAGGTGACGACCAGAGAGAGCTGGCGGCTGATGGCGGCGGCGCTCGAGCGCGTGGCCTCGGGTGACGCGCGCCTCGCGGACCTGCAGCTGCGCGCGGTGGCGGCCCGCGACGACCGTGACGCCTGGGTCGCGACCGTCAACGCGCTCTCGGCGAGCGGCCGGCTCGTGGGCGACGTGGTGAGCGCGGCCATCAGCACCTCGCGCACGCTCGGGAAGGATGAGCTCGAGCCGGTGCTGGGCGGTCTGGTGGCGCATGAGGACCCGCACGTGCGCCGCGTCGGGCTCGCGGTGCTGCAGCGCCTCGTCGCGGACAAGGGCTGGAGCTCAGACCGCGCAAAGGTGCTCGGCGTTCTCCGAGGAGATCGTGCGCCGTGGGTGGCGGGCGCCGCGGCGCTCCTCTGGCCCCCGCGCGAAGACGACCCCGGCTTCCCCGCCTGACCATCCCGCGGACACGGCGCTCCAGCGCCTGGGAGCCACTGCCACGGAAAGGCGCACCGCCCGGCGTGCTGCGGGAGTTGCCGAACGGACCGCTCGCTCGACCGAGCTGGCGCGAACGGACGCGACCGGGGCCGCGTGCGAGAGCTCGTCTGCCCTGGTGCTGAGAGGGGCCGAGCCTGGCATGGTGCCTCGTCCTTGCCGGCCGTGGAGCGCCGAGGTGCGGCGTCTCCCGTTGCGGCTCCAGGCGTCGGCCGTTCGTCCGCGACGCCGAGCGCGCTGGTCCGCTCCGGCGCGCTACACTCGCCGGTGATGTCGGACGCAGGCCCCCCGGTTGCCTTCGAGCGTCGCCATCTCGGGCGATACGAGCTCGTGCACCGCCTCGACGTCGGCGGCATGGCCGAGATCTTCCTCGCCCTCGACCGCGGCCCGCACGGCTTCGAGCGCCTCGTCGTCATCAAGCGCTCCCTCGCCTACCTCGCGGCGCAGCCCACCTTCCGGGAGATGTTCCTGCAGGAGGCGCGGTGGGTCGCGCGGCTCACGCACCCCAACATCGTGCAGATTCACGAGCTGGGCGAAGCAGGCGGCGCGCCCTACATCGTGATGGAGCACGTGCTCGGCGTGACGGTGCGCGACCTCGTGCGCTCGGTGCTGGGCCAGGGCCGGCAGTTCCCACCCGGTGTCGTGACCGGGCTGATGGCGCAGGCCTGCGCGGGCGCCCACGCCGCTCACGAGCTGGCGGACCCAGACGGCAGGCCGCTCGGGCTCGTGCACCGTGACATCTCGCCGCACAACCTCATGGTGACCGCGACGGGCCACGTGAAGCTGCTCGACTTCGGCATCGCGAAGGCCACCGAGCTCGGCACCGACGCGACCCGCAGCGGCACCCTCAAGGGGAAGCTGCACTACATGTCGCCTGAGCAGGTGCAGCAGCAGAAGCTCGACCGGCGCAGCGACGTCTTCGCGCTCGGCGTCGTCACCTGGGAGCTGCTCACCGGCCGACGCCTCTTCAAGCGCGACACCGACCTCGAGACGATGCAGGCCATCATCACCGCCGACGCGTGGCTCCCCACCGAGTTCCGCGAAGGCCTGCCGGCTCCGCTGGTGCAGGTGGTGATGAAGGCGCTGTCCCGCGACCCCGCCGATCGGCAGGCCACCGCAGACGTGCTCCGCCGCGAGCTCGAGGCGGCGGCCGACGCGAGCGCCCTCAAGCACGGCCCCGACGAGCTCGCTGCGTTCGTCCTCGAAGCCTACGGCGACGTGCTCCGCGCCAACGAGGCCGAGCTCAAGCGGGCGGTGGAGCGCGCGAAGGTCGAGGGCTTCTCGGACGAAGATCGCACGGCCTGGAACGAGCCAGCGAAGGAGCAGAAGGGCTCGAACACCTTCGAGACACTGCCACGCGCGAGCCTCTCGACGCGCGTGTCTCAGAGGGTGGGCCTCTCGCAGCGAGAGCTCTGGTTGGCCGCGCTCCTCGCGGGGGTCGCCGTTCTCCTCGGTGGTGGGCTCGGCTACCGCCTGCGCCGGCCGCCCTTGACCGGGCCCGAGCTGCGGCTGGGCTGGGCGCCGACGGTGGACGTGCAGGTGTTGACCGCCGATCTCGAACCGCTCCGCCGGCACCTGGAGCGGGAGACGGGCCGCCCGGTGGTCTTGATCTACCCGCCCAGCTACCACGAGCTGGCCGCAGAGCTGCTCGACGGGGGCGTGCACTTCGCGTCGCTGCCGCCGGTCCTCTTCGTCAGGACGGAACGGCGTGACCCGCGCGTCCACGCCGTCGCGCTCAAGCTGGTGGGCGGCGCGTCAGGCACCGATGGGGTGCTGCTCGCCTCGGACAGCTCGGGCATCAGCTCGATCGCCGACCTCAAAGGAAGGACCTTCTGCATCCCCGACGAGGACTCGACCACGGGCAACCTGTTCCCCCGCATGGCGGCGCGAAGAGCCGGGCTCGACTGGGGGAAGGACGTCACCGTCGTGAAGAGCGGCAACCACCTGCAGGTGCTTCGAGATCTCGCGAGCCGCAGGTGCGCAGCGGGTGGCACCTATTCGGGCGCGTTCGTGAACGCGGTGACGCAGGGCATCGACGTGTCCACGCTGCGGCAGATCGCCATCACCGGGCGCTCCCCGCAAGACACCATCGTCGCGGGCCCGGGCGTTGCGGAGGCCGAGCTGCCATCGCTCAAGCGCGCCCTCTTCTCGTACAAGGCCCCGCCGGAGGCCGCCGGCGCCATCGAGCGCATCACCGGCTTCATCGAGCCGAGTCGCGACGACTACGCCACGCTCCGTGAGGCGATCGCCGCGGACGAGGGCGCCTCCCCCTGACCTGGAGCCGGAAGCGCCGGGTTCCCTGCGGGTCACGCTCACCGCGACGGCGAGAGGCCGTCTGGAGTGGCCGTGAGGTCGCGCTGCGGGGGCCAGCGGAAGGCTGCCCGCTCGTCATTCGTGAAGGGGTCGATCGCCGCCGGGTAGTCCACGCTCCAGAGCGTCAACGGCTCGGCTGGGGCCGTCGGACAGTGGAAGTTCACCTGCTGGTCGAGCCCGAGGCGGAACGTGTCGAGCGTCACCTCGCCGCGCGCGACCGCCAGCAGGCCCCCGGTCAGCATCCGCACCATGTGCCGCGCGAACTGTGCTCCCACGAAGCGCAGCGTCACGCCCGACGCCGTGGGGAGCACCTCGAGCGACGTCACCGTGCGGGTCTTCACCTCGCTCGTCTTGAAGTGGAAGACGCGGAAGTCGCGGCTGCCTGGCACGAACGCGGCGGCCTCGCGCAGCCGGTCGAGAGAGCCGACGTCGTCCCGGAGGTGGTAGCGGTACTCCTTCGCCGTGGCGCTCCAGGCTGCGTGAAAGCCCGCGGCCGCTTCCCTCGCGAGGTGCAGGCCGAGGTCGTCCGGCAGCGCGCGCGAGAGCCGTTCGACGAACCGCTCGAGCGGCACCTCGCGCTCGAGGCGGGCGCTCAGGATCTGCATGCGGGCGCTCACGCCTCTGTCGGTGCGGCCGGCGACGACCGGGTTCCGGGTCGCGGCCGCCTCGGCGAACGCGCGGAGCAGCTCGGCCTGCACCGTGCGCAGCCCCTGCTGGCCCTGGTACCCGTGGAAGCCTGCGCCGCGGTACCAGCACCACAGGGCGATCGTCCGGAACGGTGAGGTCATCACCCCGGCTCAGCCGCGCTGGGCGATGGCCGAGAGGAGGGTGGGCGGCAGCTCGTCCTTCAAGGCCGGGAACGCCTGCACCAGCACGTGCGCCATCGCGACGTACTCGACGAACTGGTAGCCGTAGAAGGTGACGCGCTCGATGCGGCTGGTGGAGACCTGCTCGAGGTACGAGGCGAGCGTGGCCGCGGCGAGCCGCGTGGGCCCGGTGACGCCAAGCCCTCCGGTGCCGCCACCAAGGGCCACCATCGCGACGGAGTGCCGCTCGTCGCCAGGCAGTCGCTCCACGCTGCGCCACAGTCGCTCACAGCCAGCCCGGATCGTGTCGAGGGTGGGGAAGCTGTTGCCGCCGAAGCCATCGCGGTAGTCCATCACCGCGACATGCGCGACGAACTTCGCGCGCGGGTGCGCACCGGCGTGCGTCACCATCACCTCGCCCGGCGTCATCGCGCCGCCGAACTGTCGCGAGAGCTCGTCGTCGAGGAACGCCTGGTAGCCGGCGCCACACGCATTCCGGATCGCCGCCGACACGCCGCTGCCGAGCCGCGCGTTGGTGTTCGACGCGTTGACGAGCACCGTCTCGTCGCCGTCGGTGAGGGAGCCCTGGCGCAGACTGATTCGCATGGGACGAGGAGTGTACTCCGGTCGCCTCAGAACGACGCGACCGTGACGCCCTCGGGCGGTCTGGGGCGGGTCGCCTCGGCCAGCAGGGGGACGGCCGCAGCGAGCGCGACGGCCCCCGCGACGACGAAGGGCAGGCCCGCCAGCCCGATCGCCGGCACGAAGAAGACGAGGCACATGGCCACGGTGCTCAACACCGAAGCGCCGATGGCCCAGGGCAGCGCGCGCTTGAAGGCGCCCGGGTCGCGCTCGAAGAGCGTCGAGGCGATGGTGGTGCCGAAGAGATAGCCGAGCGCACCTCCGGTGATGGCGCCGAGGCCACCGCCGATCGACTCTCCCTGCTGCGGGTCGATGACGACGCCGACGAGCGCGCCCAGGTAGATGGCGAGCGGCACCGTCAACACGCCCACACCGAACGCGATGAGCGGCGAGAGCACCGCACGGCCCACCAGCTGCCCGGTGGTGAGGGGCGGGGTGGTGCGCGGAATCAGCCGGGCGCTCCGCGGCGCGTCAGAGAGCGCTGGCGGCGCCGGCGGCGGCGGCAGCTCGTCAGCCGGGAAGATCGGGGGCGGCGAGAGCTGGCCCACGGAGGCGCAGAGGATGAGCGTCAACACGCTCGCCACTTCAGCACACCCCTGTGACGGCCTGGCAAGGCCCGAAACCACCCGGAATGGCAGCGGTTTGCGATGGGCGGTCAGAAACTTGAGCGCTCCGTGCGCCGGGCGACACTCCTGTTGCTGCCTGAAGCAGGAGGACTTCGCATGAGCTGGGACGTGGTGATGTTCGGGTCGATCTCGGTGCCGGAGCGCAGCCGCGAGGAGTGGCTGACCGCCCCCATCAACCGGGACGAGTTCCCATGGCTCGACGAGGTGGGCGGGGTGGACGTGCCCCTCGAAACGCCCGAGGCGCTGCTGGCCTTCCTCGCAGACGCCGCGCTCGCCCCGCACCAGTTCTTCGACGTCGCCGCCGACTCGTCCCTCGTCACCGTGCAGGGCTACCTGAGCGAGGAGCCCTGGCGAGACGTCTGCCAGGCGCTCGTGTTGCTCTTCGCGAGCGCGGGGGCCTTCGGAGGCCACGGCGAGCTCACCGTCTTCGGGTACCAGGGCATCCGGTTCGGCGAGCGGGTGACGCTGGCCAACGGGCAGGTCAGCTACCGGCAGCTCTCGCTCGACGAGCTGGGCGAGGTGGAGCGCTCGAAGACCTTCTCGTGCCTCAACGCGCGCATTCACCAGCGCTTCGACACGCTCGTCGGTCGCCCCGAGGCGCCGACCGATGCCCGCCGCGCGACGTGGATCGTCCACCCCTTCACGGGGCGCCGGGTGCGGGCCCAGCACGAGCAACCCTGACTCAGAACGAGACCGTCATCCCCAGGGAGAAGACGTTGCGGACGTAGACGAGGGCCTCCTGGCCGCTCGTGCGCTGCGGGAGCACGTTCACGTAGAGCGCGTACCGCAGATCGACGTCGATGTGCTTGTGCACCGGCCGCACCAGCTTGAGGGTGAGCGTGCTCGAGTTCTCGTCGTCCTCCACCACCTGGAGCTCGGGTGAGAGGAAGATGCCGTCGGGGAAGCTCGTGAGCTGCAGCGCGCCGGTGGTGAGCAGGGTGAACTTCCCCGGCAGCCGGAAGCCCGCGGTCGCCGACAGCCGGTGCCGTCGCAGCGTCTCGCCGTAGCTGTTCGAGGTCTGATCCAGGTACTGGTAGCCCACCGAGAGGTGGAAGGGCCCGCGGAACGCGTAGCCCACGCCCACCGTGAAGAACGGGTCGAAGCGGCGCACCTGCGGAGGCTCCGGCTCGTCCGGTCGGGGGTTCACGGTCGCGTTGTAGGTGCGCGCGTTGAAGCTGCCAGAGAGGGAGACGGAGTGGCGGCGGTCGAAGCGGTAGCGCGCGGTGAGGTCGCCCAGCGGGCCCGAGTACGAGTAGGCAAAGCGCGGCCAGAAGAGGAACCTCGTCGCCCCGAAGCGCAGCCGCACGTCGATGTTGCCGGTAGGCGTGAAGTCGATGAAGCCCTGGCCGATGAGGCCGGTGTAGTCGCGCTCGGCGCCGCGGCGATCGCGCACCGTGCCGAAGAGCCCCACCGTGAAGAGCTGCGAGAGGCCGAAGAGGAACTCGCCTGTCGCCGAGTTGACGATGGTGTCTTCGGACGGCAGCAGGAAGAACTTGCGGGCGGCGACGTCATAGGTGCCCGCCAGGCGCCAGCGCTCGCCCTCGATGACGCCGTCCACCGTGCCGAGCCCGAAGAGGAACCCGTCGGCCTGGGGCCCCGAGGCGCTGGTGACGAAGTCTCGCCGTGCGTTGGTGTCATAGCCGGGGCCCACCCACAGTCGTGAGGCGCCGCGAAAGTCCACCGCTCCCGCGAACGTGGGGACGAGCGGCAGCAGCAGCAGCAGGCGCGAGAGCACTGACACCGGCCGCGCACTGTACGCCCGGAAGCGCGGGGGCACGCGTCGAAACGACGAGCCGCGTTACCCGGCTTCCCAGCCCAGGTTGTCGCGCTGCACCGGGAGCATCAGCACGCCGAGAGCGGCGAGCAGCTCGAAGTCGCCCCAGGCCTTCACCTGCCCCGTCGCCACGGCGTCTGCCGCGTCGAGCTTGCCGTCCACGAAGGCCTCGAAGGCAGGCTCCTGGAAGACGAGGCAGAGGTCGGCCTCTTCGTCGAAGCCCTCGCGGATCGGGTCCGGGTCCGCGAAGTGGAAGGTCCACTTGCCGCCGGTGGCTCCCTTGACGTTGAAGGACACGCTGCCCTGCGTCGCGAGGAAGTCGTCGAAGCGGTGCACCACGAGGCCGGGGAGCAGATGGCTGAAGAAGTCCTGCGTCATCGACACGAAGCCTCCCGGTCCGACCGAGGCGGGCATTCGGCCACCCCGCGCGAACGATCTCAAGCCCCATGGCGGCTTTCTGGCGAGCCGGGCGGGCGAAAGGGTGGCGCGGCGGTGCGCGAGCCAGCAGAAGGAACGCGTGCTCCGCTTCGACGACGCCTTCGTGCGCTCGCTCCCGGCAGATCCGGTCGCTGAGAACTCGGTGCGCCAGGTGCGCGGCGCGGCGTTCTCGCTCGTGCACCCGACCCCCGTGAAGGCGCCGAAGCTGCTGGCGTGGGTGCCGAAGGTGGCTGCGCTGCTCGGCCTGCCCGAGGCCGCCACCGAGGAGTGGACGCACGTGCTCGCCGGGAACACCCTCGTCCACGGCATGAAGCCGTACGCGGCCGCGTATGGCGGGCACCAGTTCGGGAACTGGGCGGGGCAGCTTGGCGACGGGCGGGCCATCACGCTCGCCGAAGTCCTCGCTCCCGGGGGCCGCTTCGAGCTGCAGCTCAAGGGCGCGGGGCCCACGCCGTACTCGAGGCGGGCCGACGGCCGGGCGGTGCTGCGCTCTTCCCTGCGCGAGCTCGTCTGCAGCGAGGCGATGTTCCACCTTGGCGTGCCCACCACCCGCGCGCTCGCCCTCGTCGCGACCGGAGAGCCCGTCGAGCGCGACCTGCTCTACGACGGCAACCCGCGGCACGAGCCTGGCGCCATCACCACGCGCGTCGCCCCCTCGTTCCTGCGCTTCGGCACCTTCGAGCTGCCCGCGTCGCGCAACGACGTCGGGCTGCTGAAGGAGCTCGTCGACTTCACCCTCACCGAGCACTTCACGTCGCTCGGGCCGCCCTCGCGAGAGGCCTACGTTCGCCTCTTCGAAGAGGTGGTGCGGCGCACGGCCGTGCTGGTGATGGAGTGGCAGCGCGTCGGCTTCGTGCACGGCGTGATGAACACCGACAACATGTCGATCCTCGGGCTCACCATCGACTACGGCCCGTACGGCTGGCTCGAGGGCTTCGACCCCGACTGGACGCCGAACACCACCGATCTCCCCGGTCGTCGCTACGCCTTCGGGAACCAGCCGTCGGTCGCGCAGTGGAACCTGATGTGCCTGGCCAACGCGCTCTACCCCCTGGTGAACGACGAGGCGCCCCTCGCCGCGGCCCTCGACGCCTTCGCCGACCTGGCGGCGTCGCAGCAGCTCTCCACCACGCGCGCGAAGCTGGGGTTGTCGCCGCTCGAGTCGAGGGACGACGCCGATCGCGCGCTGCTGCGCGGGCTCTTCACCGCGCTGATGACGACGGAGATCGACATGCCGTTGTTCTTCCGGCGGCTCGCCGACGTCACGCCGGTGGACCGGGAGCTGGCAGATGAGCAGCTCGTGGGCCGGCTCACCGACGCGTTCTACCGGCCCGACGAGGTGCGGGGCGAGGTGCAGGCCGGGCTGGCACAGTGGCTCCGGGCCTACCTCGAGCGGGTCGCTGGCGATCCCCTGGACGCGGAGAGGCGCCGCGCACGAATGAACGGGGCCAACCCGCTCTACGTGCCCCGCAACTACCTCGCGCAGACCGTCATCCAGGCTGCCGAGCAGGGGGACCTCGCGCCGCTGCACGAGTGGCTCACCGTGCTCGAGCACCCGTACGACGAGCAGCCCGGCAGGGAGCGCTGGGCCGGCAAGCGACCGGAGTGGGCGCGGCACCAGCCCGGCAGCTCGATGCTGTCGTGCAGCTCTTGAGTCCCGAGAGCCGCTGCACGAGTGGCTCGCCGTGCTCGAGCACCCGTACGAGGGGCAGCCGGCAGGGAACGCCGGGCCCGCAAGCGACCGGAGTGGGCGTGGTGCCCCTCATCGTCGAGGCGCGCGCGATGGCGACCGTCGAACCAGAGCGTCGCGCACCTGAGGCGGTCCGGACAGCGACCGGGTCGTGGTCGCCCGACCGGACTCACGACTGACGGTGGTCCGGCGCGTGAACACAGCGAGCGCTCGTGTTCCGTGCGAGGCTCGTCCGGGATGACCTGCTCGGAGTGCGGCGCTGCCCGAGGCCACCTGTTCGGCTGCAGCCAGTCATCCGTGAAGCTCGACGCCCGCGGGGAGGCGCCCGTGGCCTCTCCCGTCGCCGGGGACGAGGCGGTGGCCTCCACGCCCAGCGCCTGGGAGCAGTACCGGCTCTTCGCCTTCCCCGCCGTCTTCGGGCTGATGTGGCTGGTGTCGGCGACGGGGCTCGGCAGCTTCATCTTGCGGACCTTCTTCGGCATGTGGCTGCACGAGCTCGGTCACGCCACGGCGGCCTGGCTCACCGGCCGGTGGGCGCTGCCGGTGCCGTGGTTCACGTTCTCTTTCGGCCGCAGCCTGATCGTGTCGGCGCTCATGTTCGGGGGCGGAGCAGCGCTGGCGCGGTTCGGCTGGCAGCGCCGCTCGCAGACGACGATGGGCCTCGGCGCGGTGTGGCTGATGGCGAGCCTCGTCGGGCACCTCGCTCCGACCTCCTTCCAGGAGCCCTTCTTCACCTTCGCCGGCGACGCGGGCGCGATGGTGTTCGGTGCGCTGGTGAGCTGCGGCTTCCTCGTGCGCAGCCCGCTGCGGATCTTCCAGGGAGGCTTGCGCTGGGGCTGGCTCGTCATCGGCGCCGCGAGCTGGGCCGACGCGTTTCGCGTCTGGTGGGGCAGCCGCACCGACGCCGATCAGATTCCCTTCGGCATCGAGGACGGCTGGCCGTCGGACCCGAGCCGCCTCGTGGACGAGTTCGGCTGGGACACGAGGACGATGGTCCAGCGCTTCGTGGCCGTCGGCGTGCTTTCGCTGAGCGGAGCCACGGCGGCCTTCGTCTCGGCTGTCATCCGCGAGCAGCTCACCCGACGGAGATCTGCCTGACCCCTCGCTGCTCGAGCCACGCGGCGACCCGCTCGCGGTGATCGCCCTGGACGATCAACACGCCGCCGTCCTCGATGGAGCCCCCGCAGCCGAGCGCGCTCTTCAACGCCTTGAGCCACTTCTCGCGCTCGGTCGAAGAGAGCTCGAGCTGCTCGATGACGGTGACCTCCTTGCCGTTGCGGCCCGCCCGCTCCATGCGCACGACGGCCTTCGGCGGGCCCTTCTTCTGCGCAGGCGTCGGGGTGGGCTGCGCCGCGGTTGGCGCCTGGCGAGGCGCGGCTTCGACACCCTTCAAGGCCGCGAACGGGCTGTGCTTGAGCTCGGGCGGAGGCCCCGTGGGGATCCGCTGCTTCTTCTCGTCGCTCACGTCAGTGTCCGTGGCCTGCGTGGTCGTCGTCCATCGGTGGGGGCGGCGGCAGCTTCTTGAACCACGGCGCGTTCACGTCGCCTCCGCTCACCGCCATGCCGAGGATGAAGCCTGATGACGGCCACGTCTCGCGGCCGTTCAGCAGCACGAGCGGCGTGCCCTCGAGGTTGTAGCGGCGCGCGTAGGTGACGTCGTCGGTCAGCTTCGCCTGCGTGTCGGGCGAGTTGATGCAGGCGAGCAGGGCGTCCTTCGAGCGGTTCGTCACCTTCGAGGCGATGTCGAGCACCGCGTCGGACGAGCGCAGGGACTGCTGCTTCGCGAAGAGCTGCTTGCGCACGTCCCAGTAGAGCGGGTGGTCTTCCGAGCAGATCTGCACCTTCGCCCCGGTGCACCGCACGTCCTTCACCGAGTCCTTCTCGCCCGGCCTGACGCAGCCGTCATCGACGAGGGGGAACACGCGGGGCTCGATGGACAGGGTGCCCTGCGGCGCGGCGCCGCGCAGCTCCTCGAGAGACTCCTCGAAGACGGCGCAGTGCGGGCAGAGCACGTCGGAGAACTCCACCACCTTGATGGGCGCGTCGGCCGGCCCGTGGCGGACCCGCACCTTGAGATCGCTCACGTCCCTCGCCGGCGAAGAGAGCCACTTGTGCCGCGCGGCCGAGGTCATGAGCGCCTCGCGCTGCGGCAGGTTCATGAGGTTGTCGATCAGCTGCTCCTGCGTGGTGCCCGAGAAGCGGGTGATGTCACCGGCCTTCGGGGTGTTGCCGCCGGGGACGAGGCCGACGAGGAAGGTGGGGGCTCCGACGACGAAGAGCCACGCGACGCCGCCGGCGAGGGACTTCGACTCGGGCCACCACGGCCGGGGCAACATCGGGAACGCGCCGAGGGTGAAGGCGCCGACGAGGACGTAGGTGCCGAGGCAGGTGAGGCACACGGCGCGGGCCTCGATGCTCGCGAAGCCCATCACCAGAATCGACGCGAGCCCCGCCAGCGCCCACAGCTTCACCGCGGCTGCGTGCACCGGCCAGTCGTCCGTCGGCCGCTTGCGCCAGAGCAGGCCCACCAGCACCGCCGCCGCGACGCCCCAGACGACCCCGAGGCCCGCCACCGGCATCCCCAGGGAGTCGTGAACGGCCGACGCGAACTTCGAGTTCCAGACGGCCGCGCAGTTCACCGTCTCGTTCACCGCACAGGCCGGCTTGCCACCCTCGCGCACCACCAGCAGCTCGAGCCATTGGTAGACGGCGAGGCCTGCCGTCGCGAGCCCCGACGCGGCGAGCACGCCGAGGGCGGCGTTGGAGGGACGGGCTGGGCTCGATGGCGTGTTCACGCAGCGGGCTTATATACGCAGTCCATGGCTCCGCCTGCCGCACAAACGACCGAGTACCGGGCCGCGAAGGAGGCCTGCGCGCGGGCCGGGCTCTCGACCCGCGACCAGCTGCGGGTGACGGGGCCCGATCGGGTGTCCTTCATCCAGGGCATGGTGACGAACGACGTCGAGAAGCTGCCGGTCGGACAGAGCTGCCCCGTGGCGATGTTGACCGCGAAGGGCGCGATGGTGGGCGACGGCCGGGTGGTGAAGCTCGCCGACGAGCTCATCATCGACACCGGCGCCACCTTCGGCGCAGCCGTGAACGAGTTCCTCAACAAGTACCTCATCAGCGAGGAGGCCGAGGTCGTCCCCGCCCCGGACCTCGCGATGGTCGGGCTGGTCGGGCCCGAGGCGGCGCGGTGGGCCGAGGCGCTGCCTTCGGAGGCGAAGGTGGCGGTGCTCCCGGGGCTCCTCGGCGTAGGGGTGGACGTGCTGGTGAAGCGGGCTTCGCTCGAGCAGGTGGGGGCGGCGCTGGCGGCGCTCCCCGAGCTCTCGGAGGCGACGTTCGAGGTGCTGCGCGTCGAGGCAGGGGTGCCGAAGTTCGGCGTCGACATGACAGAGACGACGATCCCCCTCGAGGCGAACCTCGAGAAGGCGATTCACTACCAGAAGGGCTGTTACATCGGGCAGGAGGTCATCGCGCGCGCCACCTACCGCGGGCAGATGAACAAGAAGCTCGTGGGCGTGCTGCTCGGTGACGCGGCGCCGGACAAGGGCGCCGAGCTGACGCTGGCAGGCAAGCGCGTCGGTCGGCTCACCAGCGTCGTGCGCAGCGAGGCGAGGCAGCAGAACGTCGCGCTCGGGTACGTGCAGCGCGATCACCTCACGCCCGGCACGGTGCTCGAGCTGGGCGCCGCGAAGGTGACGGTGCAGGCGCTGCCGTTCTGAAGGCGCTCAGCCTGCCCACGCGGCGAAGGCGGGTGACGCCACCAGCTCGCGAATGCGGGTGGCCAGGGCCTCGGCGCCGTGCGTGCGAACCACGCCCAGCAGCCCGACCTCGTCGAGCACCTCGCGCAGCGGCCTGGTCGCGACGTCCTTCAGCGCGAAGTCGGCCAATCGCTTGAGCTCGTCGTCAGACGCGGCGCTCGCGAGCCACCGCTTGAGGCCCGCGCGCAGCACCTCGGCGCCGCCCGGCACGTCGGCGTTGGCCACCTCGCGCGCGAGCTGCGGCAGCGTGAGCTCGAGGGCGCCGTCCAGCATGGCGACGCGCAGCTCGGCGGCCTCGGTCGCCCGTCGCGGGTCGCTCACCGCGTCAGCGAGCTGGCCGAAGACGCCCGACAGCGCGGCGTCGACGAACTCGACCGCGCGCTTCTCCATCTGCCGCTCCACCTCGCTGCCCACCGCGCCCACGAGCGTCCCGATGGTGCCCGCACGTGACTTGACGGCGTCGCCGGCCAGCTTCGCGAACGTGCCCAGGCCCTTCGCCACGCCAGCCACGGGCGCGCTCGCCTTGCGCCCGAACTCGAGCACGAAGTCGAGCAGCAGCTGCCGCACCAGCTCACGCGTCGGCTCGCGATCGATGACGGTGAGCACCAGCCGCCGGTCCGGCGACAGCGGCCGCCCGACCAGGTCGCGCAGCGCCGCGCGCAGGTCGCGGGCGAGCAGGTCCTTCACGGGGCGGTTGGTGGCGTTCAGCTCGTTCACCAGCGCCTCGACGTTGCGGGTGAGCGCCGCCACCGCGGTCGGCGAGTCGAGCCACCCCTCGAGCGCCTGCCGGGCGATGGCTGCCAGGGTCGTCGGCGGCGCCAGGTGCTGCACCGGCCTGTCGAGCCACAGCTCGATCGCGAGGCTGGCCAGCTCGTTCACTGCCTTCTCGTCGTTCAGCTTCTCGCGCAGGGCGTCCACAAGCCGCCTCGTACCAGCGGGGTGGGGCGCCCGTCAGCTGAGGACGTCGTTCACTCGCCGGCGCACACCCGGCGCGCAGGTCTGCTGACTCGTCGCGGCTTCCGTCATACACACGCCCCATGCCAACCAGCGAACCCCGCTTCGTGTGGTGCGACCTCGAGATGACCGGTCTCGACACCGCCACCAACGTCATCATCGAGATGGGCCTCATCGTGACCGGCCCCGACCTGAAGCCCATCGCCGAGTGGGAGTGCGCCGTCTGGCAGCCGAACGAGGCGCTCGAGCGCATGGAGCCCTTCGTGAAGGACATGCACACGAAGAACGGCCTGCTCGAGCGCGTGCGCAAGTCCGACATCTCGGTGCGCCAGGCCGAGAAGGAAGCGACCCGCCTGCTCCTCCAGCACGTCGAGTACGGCGAGGGCATTCTCGCCGGCAACTCCATTCACACCGATCGCGCCTTCATCTCGAAGTACATGCCCGGCTTCGATCGCGCGCTCCACTACCGCATGGTGGACGTCTCGAGCCTCAAGGTGATCACCCGCGCCTGGTTCCCCAACGCGCCCGGGCGGTCGAAGCTGGACGCGACCCACACCGTCTTGTCCGACCTGCGCGCGTCGATCGGCGAGCTCGCCTACTACCAGCAGACGTTCTTCAAGAAGCCGAACGAGGTCTGAGGAGCGCTCAGCATGGCCACCAGGCGACCGGCGGTGAACGCGTGACCGCGAAGACGTGGCAGCAGCTCGAGGCCGATGCCAGCGCGCACCTCGCGAAGGGTGAGATCGGCAAGGCCGCGCACCTGCTCATCGACGCCATCGACCTCGCGCCGACCGAGGCCGGCCTCTACCGGCAGCTCGTCCAGGTGGCGTTGCTCGCCGGCGGCACCGAGACGGCGGTGAAGGCCGCCACCGAGCTCAAGCGGCTCGAGCCGACCAACGCCGAGGCCAGCTACCTGCTCGCGGTCGCCGCCATGGCCCACGGGGACTTCGCGCTCGCCGAACAGACGCTGGACGGCGCCGCGAAGCAGGCTCCCCGCTCGTGGCAGATCCGGCAGGCCCAGGCCCAGGTGGCGCGGGCGCTCAAGAAGGAAGGACGTGCCCGGCAGGCCCTGGAGGAGGCCGTCGCGCTGGCGCCCACCGAGCCGGCGGTGGTGAACGACTACGCCGTGCTGCTGCTCGAGCTCGACGAGGCCGCCCGCGCGAAGGACGCCCTCGCGAAGGCGCTCGCCGCCCATCCCGACGACGGAGGCGTGCACCTCAACCTGGCGCTCGCGTTCGCGAAGTTGAAGGACGTGGCGAAGGCGAAGCAGCACGCCGAGCACGCGAAGACGTCGGGAGAGGCCGACGTGCGTGAGCAGGCGGCCCGGTTGCTCGCCCAGCTCACCCCGCAATAGTCAGAGCACACCGAGCCACAAGGTGCCGCCGAGCGAGCCGAGCTGGAGCCGGTTGTCCGGCGCGGAGAGGGACGTTGTGTTGGCGAGGCGTGGGTCTCTGAAGTCGATCAGCTGACCGGTCTCGGCGTTCATCACGACTTCATTCCCCGACCAGGAGCCGGAGAAGAACTCGGTGTTGCGGTTGCGGAAGGCCGTGACGAGCGGCCCGCCCAGCTGCCGCCGGACGGTGTTCGTGCGGCCATCGATGAGGTACGAGGAAGAGCCCTCGAACCCGATGACCCCGAACTCGGTCACGGGCAGGCCAGCGCGGTTCGCCAAGAAACCTGGCGCGGTGCTCGACGGCACGTCAACCTCGATGGCGGGCTCGTCGCCGACGATCACCTTCCACTTCATCGTCGAGGTCGCTCTCCAGGCAGCCAGCGCGGGTGCGATGACGGGAGGGTTGCCATCGACATCGGCGTCGAACGTCGTCACGCCGCTACGCACCTCCAACATCCGCCGCGTCGTGGACTCGAAGCCGACGAGGCGGGTTGGGGTGAAGTACTGGAACTGGCTGTTCGAGGTCGAGACCACCAGGTTGGGAGTGGCCGGGGGCGGAACGACGTCTTCCCGCGTGGTGCTGGGGACCGTCGTGGTGAACGCCATGCGCGTGCCGAGCTGGTTGAACGTGAAGTTCTGGGAGTTCGCCGGCAGCGGGAAGACGGTGCCGTCGCTCGCGCGGATCATCATCGACGTCGTGCCGAAGGTGACCAGCGGGTAGTCAGGTGGGCTGGAGGCCAGGACCGAGAGCGCCGATGGGAAGAAGCCAGCCACGAGCGACGAGGTGCGCCCTGCCGGCGCGACGACCCGCAACGAGCAGGAAGCCGACGGCGGCGTACAGCCTGTCAGGGCCATCACCGTCGGAGTCGTGAACAGGCCCGCCACGTTGGTGAAGAGCGCGGTGGCGGTCGTCGGCTCCACGAGGGTGACGTCGTTCGTCATGTTGTCACGCACGAGGATCCGGTCGTTCGTGTGAACCGAGAGCGTGCCGGTCGTCATCGGTGGGAATCGCGCGACCTGCGCCGATGAGAGGGTGATGCGCTCGAGCCAGCTGCGAAGCACGAACATCACGGACTCGTCCGTCGAGAACTGCACGAAGGCGCCATTGGTGGCGCCCCACGCTCGGGTCTGACCGGTCGGGATCTCGTAGGTGAAGAGCTGATTCGCGAGCGAGTAGGCGACGTAGCGGGCGTTCGGAGAGAACACGACCGTCGACAGCCCTCCGTAGGCCAGCATCCGGATCTCCTTCGTTCGCGCGTTGACCAGCAGGTTGCGCGTGCGGAGCACGTCACTCACCTGCACTGCCACCCACGGCTGGCCCGCGACCCCCGCGAGAGGAGTGAGGCCGGTGATGGTGGCCTGGTTGTCGAAGATGGGCTCGTAGAACGAGAGCACCTGGCCGGGCAGGCTCGTGGTTCGGCCGTCAGTCACCTGGACCCGACCCAGGAGCAGCTTCGGGTGGTGCGGCGCGGTGGCGGTGATGTCCCACGTGCCCACGGGCGCCTGCAGCGAGAACGCGCCGTTCGGGCCTGGCCGTGCCGTCGCCATGGTGCCCTCGGCGGCGACGGTGATGAGGGTGGGCGACTGCGGGCTGCCGAAGCCGACGACGCCGGTGATGGTGCCCGTCGGTGGGGGAGGCGCCGCCGTCAACGTCACCATCACGTCGGCGTTCGCACCGCGCGTCAGCCGCGCCATCGCCGTGCCCGTCTGTGCCCCCAGCTCCGCGGTGAAGGTGCTGTCGCCGACGCCGAGGCCCACGAAGTCGAAGCGGCCGGCCGCGTTGGTCGTCGCCGCGGCGCCGGTGCCCGCGACGCGCACCAGCGCTCCTCCCACTGGCATGCCGCCCGCCGTCACCGTCCCTCCGACCCGCGCCACCGGCGTCAGGCGCAGCTCGCCGACGTCCACCATCGCGCCCGAGACCGCGACGCCCAGGCTGACCCGGCCCTCTCGCGTGTCCGCCACCTCGACCGAGACCGTCGCCGCGCCCGCCGGGACGCCCGTGAAAGAGAACGCGCCCATCGCGCCGGTGCGCGCCCCGAGGAAGGTGCTGCCCCCGAGCACGACCGTGAGGTTCGACGCGTCGCTGCCGTCGGTGAAGACGACCCGGCCTGACACCTGGCTCGTCGCGGGCAGGCGGAAGGCGAGGGTCACGTCGCCCTCCTGCCGTCCGCTGGCCAGCCTCGTCGACGCGGTGGCGTCCTCGACCTCAGCGCCGCGCACGACGGCGTGGACCACGTAGGCGCCGTCCACCAGCTCGCTCGAGGTGAAGCTGCCGTCGGCCATCGTCGTCGCGGCCCCGGACTGCGGGCCATGGAAGAAGACGGTGACGTTGGCCGCGCTGCCGTTCTCGACGGTGACTCGCCCGGTCAGCTTCCCGGGAGCCGGCTTCTGCTTGAACGCGAGCACGGGCTCGACGTTCTGCTTGCCGCCGCTGAGCTGGACCGGGGCGGACAGCTCCTCCACCACCGCGCCCCGCACGATGGCGCGCACGAGGTAGGCGCCGTCAGGCAGGTTGTTCGCGGCGAAGGCGCCGTTGTCGCCGGTGAGCGCGACGGTGGAGACCGGGCCGTACACCGCGACGGGCACGTTCGCCGCGCTGCCGCCCTCCACCGTGACCGTGCCCTTCAGGGTGCTGCCGCCGCCCCCGCAGCCGGCGAGTACGAAGAGAAGAGGAATGTGCCTGAACGTCATGACTGCCTCCCGCGCTCGACCATAGCGCACCCGCTGCTCGCTCCATCGTCTCACCGTGAGCTGCACGCTCCGCGCCGCGCAGACGTGAGACGACTCGCGGCCGTCAGCAGGGCGCGCCTCTTACTGGTCACTGCTTCGGTGGAATCCAGCTGCAGCTCCAGTCCAGCTGGCAGAGGCTGAAGTCGAGCTGCTCGCCGTTGGTCGCCACGTACCGGGTCATCTGGTTGATGAGCAGCGAGCCGAGATCGAAGCTGCGCTCGGGCGTCGGCAACGGGAAGCCGTGCGTGCCGAGGGGATCCATCATCGGGAAGAGCATGCCGCTCATGCCACCGCCCTGCGCGGCGCTGTTCCGCCGCACCAGCCTCAAGGCGGGCATCAGCCTCGGCACGTCGAACCCGTCGCCGCCCTTCGTCGAGAGCGCCTGCAGATCGTCCACGTCCATCAGCACCGGCCGCCCGTTCCGATCGAGCCAACGGCGCGACGCCTCGACGCTCTCCACCGTGCCGGAGTCCGTCAGCACCTGCTGCACCGACTTGCCGTAGCGCGGGTCGACGGTCTTGAAGTCCACCAGCCCGGCCGCGCGGCCCAGCGAGACCCCCGTCGCGGTGGGGACCCCCGAGTCGCCCATCGTGTTGATGTAGAACGCCCGCGTCGAGACCTTCTCTCCGGTGCCGTAGACGAGCGTGCGCTCACCGTGGATGAAGGGCGCGGTGTTCGCCGGGTCCGCGCCCTCGAGAGCCACCTGGGCGAGGCCCAGCATGCGGCGCAGCTCGGGGTTTCCGCGGCGCAGGCCGAAGCCATCGCCCAGCGCGACGAAGGGTGAGCCGGCAGCAACCGACTCTCCCATGAAGGTGAGCGCCTCCTCGAAGGTGGAGACGCGCTCGGTGGGCTCACCTTCCACCTCACAGCCCTCACGGTGCCGGCTGGGGAGCGGCCCCTCGTAGAACGCGAGCTCGAGGCGGTGGCCCTTGTCGGAAGGCACCGCCACCCGCAGCCGCCCATTCGGCTGCACGCGCCCGCAGCGCCACTCCTTCGTGTCGAGGTTCGTCAGCACCGCGATGCTGCCCGGCTTCGGCCGGGTCTTCAGCGTCGCGACCTTCCGCTCCCGGTAGTCGACGAGCTCGGGCACCGCCTCGTAGACGACTCCGTCGCGCACCAGCACCAGCGGCCCCAGCATTCGCAGCACCATCGCGTCGCGCACGCCCGACAACGAGCTGCGCGTGCCGATGTCGCCCAGCACCCCGCCCCCGATGATGGGGATGATGGTCTCGACCTGTGGCTCGAGGCCGCCCACGTAGCTCGAGATGATGCCGCCCAGCGAACCGCCGACGAGGTGCACCCCCGCTGGGCCCCCGACGTCCACCGTGCCGTCGCCGTCGAAGTCACCGGCGAGGTCGGGGCTCTTGTCGCGGTTGCCGTCGTACGCCCAGGTCTTCGTGCCGTCGAAGGACTTCAGGGCGCGGATCAGCTGGAAGAGGTCGACCGCCGTCTGTCGCACCACGTCGCGCGTGTGGAACAGGTACGAGGTCCAGTAGTCCACCCCCGAGTCCACCCGGCCGTCGCCGTTCTGATCGATGGCGCGGCCCTCGACGATGGCCGTGCCCAGCCCCTCGAAGCCGCGGGCCTTGAACTGGCCCTTCACCAGCTCGAGCTGGATCGGATCGAGATCGACTCCGTGGCTGACCGCGTCGATGCCCATGGTGGCGATGCCCATGCGGGCGAAGAAGCCCCCGACGTTGATGGCGTCGAACTTCGTCGAGCCGTGGCCGTGCACGAAGATGACGACGGGGGCTGGGCCGCGGCGGTTCTTCGGCACCATCAGCCAGAAGTTGACGCCTTCGCTGCGCAGGTGCGGCAGGGCGCCGGTGGTGAGATCCAGGCTCCACACCTGCTGGGTGAGCGGGAGCAGGGGCCCATCGGCGGTGGCCCGGCGCGGGAAGAGCTGCGGCGAGGCGATCGTGCCGGCGACGTGGAAGTCCACGAAGGAGAAGTTGTCGAAGAAGAGCTGCTCCTGCGCGCTCGTCTGGCCCGAGCCGAACTGCGAGTAGAGCTGCTTCGCCATGTCGAGGAAGTCGGCGCCAGGCACCAGGCGGGTGTTGCGCGGCGCCGACAAGCCCCGCTCACGCACCTCGGCGAGCTTCAGCTCGGCCGGGAAGTCTTCGGCCAGCTTCTTGAAGACGCCCTTGCCATAGAGCCCGTCACGCAGCGCGACGAGCGGCCTGGTCCACACCTGGGTGGTGAACGTCCACGTGAAGGCGATCTGATCGACGCGGAAGCCGAGGGTGGCCAGGCACTCGCTCGAGAGCGGCTGGAGCGCCTGGGTCTGGCTGGTGTGGTTGACGTAGCGGAACGGCGAGCGCACCGGCGCGCCGTCGGCGCCGACGAGGTTCGTCGTCAACACCACCGCGTACGTGGTGCCCTCACGCAGCGGGTAGACCGGCCTCGCCATCAGCGTGTTCGTCTCGCGCTCGTAGAAGGTGAGCAGGCGCTGGTCGGTGGCGCTGACGGTGTTCGGGTGATCCAGCACGCCGTCCATGTCGGTGTCTTCGCCCTCGTCGAGCACGCCGTTGCCGTTGAGATCCTCCTCGGTCTCCTCGAAGACGAGCGTCTGGTGGTGGCCGCGCGGATCGTCCGGGTAGTACTCGGGGCGGTCGAGCGTGGCCGGGAACAGGCCCTCGCCGAGGTCCATCGGCACGGCCTGGCAGAAGTCCGGGGAGCCGCGGGTGACGTCCACCACCAGCAGGGCGTCGTCGTCGGTGCGGTAGCGATCGCCGTGGTGGCGCCGCATCACGTTCTCGACGTCGAGCGGCGCGTCGAAGCTCACCGAGATGGGCGCGAGCGTGCCCCACCCGTCCAGCTCGTCGAGGCCCGCCCGCGTGCGCTGCTCCCACTCCGTCGGCGCTACCATCGAGGCGTTGAGCCGCCGCTTCGTCGGCGAGAGGGCGTCGAAGCGCGTCGCGAAGTCGTTCGGCAGGGGGATGTCAGGCAGCGGCCGGTGGAACGGATCGAACATCACCCTCGGCCCGGTGCCTTCGGGCGAGGCCGACAACCCCATGCCTTCGGGGGCGAGGCAGCCGGCGAGGAGGAACAAACCGAACCAAAGGAATGTCGTGCGCACGGGCAGCGTCTCGCACGAGCCCGCACAGTCACGCAAGGGACCTGCGCTCAGGTTGCGGCAGGGCGCTCGGGAACGAGGCCGCCCCGTTCGAGCCAGTCCTTCACGGCGAGGCCGGTGCCGAACGGCCAGGGCTTCAGCTTCCCCTTCGGGACGTGCTTCGTCGCCTCGAGCTCGTCAGAGAGGGTGATGGGGCCGCTCGCGGCGACGTGGAAGGCGACGATGAGCTCGTTGCGCAGCTCGAACGGGTAGACCCCGACGAGCGAGACGAGGCGGGCGTCGAGGCCGGTCTCCTCTTTCACCTCGCGCAGCACTGCCGCTTCGGGCGTCTCTCCGGCCTCGAGGAAGCCGGTGACGAGGGCGAACAGCTTCTCGGGCCAGCCCTTGCCGCGCGCGAGCAGCACCGCGCCGTCGTGCTCGATGATGGCGGCGACGACGGGCGTCGGGTTGCCCCAGGCGACGAAACCGCAGCCGTCCTTCGGGCAGCTCGGGCGCTGCTTGCCGCCGGCGCTCTTCTCGACGAGGGCGGTGGCGCAGCGGGGGCAGAAGCGGAAGTCCATGCGGTCCATGTGACACAGAGGACCGCCCGACGCAGCCTGCTCGTCAGACGCCCCAGGGGTTCTTCACCCAGTCGTTCCACGCCACGACCTCGAGGCCGGACAGCGGCTCCTCGGGCACTGTGTGGACGACGAGCTTGCGTAGCTGCGGGAGCCGCGCCTTCAGCTCTTTGATCCCTGCGGAGTCGAGCTGCCCCAACGACGTCGAGCCCAGCGCCAGCGTCTCGAGGCGTTTCCAGTCCGCCAGCGCCGAGAGCTGCTCCAGCGTGAGCCGGATGAGCGAGCCTGTCGTCTCGAAGCTCAGCCCGCAGAACCCGCCGGGCGTGAGCAGTGAGAGGTCGGGTGGGAAGAACCACGAGAAGGCCGGGGAGATCTCGTCGGGGAGCCCGTCAAACGCGAGGATGAGGTGAATTGGCCGCGGCAACCCGGCCAGCGCCTCGACATGGTCACTGCGCTGCAGCTTGCCCGGGCTCAGCAGCACGAAGCGGCGCAGCTCGCGCAGCAGCCCAAGGCCCTTCGGCAGAGACTTCGAGGTGAGGCGGTGCTCGACGTGTCGGTGCGCGGCCCGCGCCCTGAACGCGACCTCGGGTGGGCGCTTCTTGAGCACCGTCGCCATGGAGGCCGCCGGCGCGATGAAGAGCATCGCCGTCGCGAACAGCTCAGGGTCGAGCCTCGCCGCGGCGGCAGCGTCCCACGCTTTGCCGGGCTTGAGCGCCTTCTCGAAGCCCTGAGCCGACGGGGCGTGCCTCAGCAGGTGCCCTGCCAGCGTCTTGCGCTGCTTCGCGTCCAGCGGCCCGAGCGCGCACATCGCGGCGAGCAGCGGGACCCAGTCTGGCGCGGGCAGCCGCTTGCTGGCTGCGGCTGCGAGGATCGCAGGCTGGTCCGGTACGGCGCCGGAGGAGGGGTGCTCCCTGGCGGGCCAGCTGGGCGGGAACGCAGAGTCCATGAACGTGTCACCCTGCTGCAGCTCGTCCTGTGCAACCGGATCGCACGGTTCCTCCCTCCCGTGCGGAGGAGGCCTCGGGCTACTCCGCCCTCACTCCCGGCTTCGTCTCACGGGTTGCTCGGTTCGACTTCGCCTTCGTTCGGTCTGCGCTCCTCGGCCTGACGGCGACGAGGGGACGCTGTTCTCTGCTCCGCAGGCACGCGCGGCTTCAGCTGCGCGCAGGGCTACCGCGAGAGCGGCGAGCAGTGCGTGGACATCGACGAGTGCGCCACGGACAACGGCGGCTGCGCGGCGACCGCGACCTGCACCAACGCGCCCGGCTCCCAGCTTCGGCTCACTGGTTGCTCGGTTCGACTTCGCCTTCGTTCGGCCTGCGCTCCTCGGCCTGACGGTGACGAGGGGGTCGCTGGCCTCGTCGACTCCGCCCTCGCTCCCGGCTTCGTCTCACGGGTTGCTCGGTTCGACTTCGCCTTCGTTCGGCCTGCGCTCCTCGGCCTGACGGTGACGAGGGGGTCGCTGGCCTCGTCGACTCCGCCCTCGCTCCCGGCTTCGTCTCACG
>JAEUJQ010000052.1 GCA_016793095.1 Myxococcaceae bacterium
GCCAGCGCCTTCCCGTCGATGAGCTGTGCGGTCATGGGCGATCTGTACCAGCACCTTCACTCGGTGAGCACGAGCCGAATGAGCGCCGGCACCTCACGCGCGGTCCACCACATGCGCGAGATCAACGAGCGATGCCTTGGAGCGTCGAGCACCGCCCCGATGGTGACTTCGAACTCCTCCTGCTTGAAGCACCAGCGTGCACGCGCGAGATGGTACGGGTCGGAGATGACGTGCGCGCAGGACACGCCGTGTTCCTTCAGCAGCTTCACGGTCTCGTGCGCGTTCTGCCTGGTCGAGTGACTGTTCACCTCGACGAGGATCGACTCGGGTGCGATGCCCGCGTCGATCGCGAGATCTCTGCCCACGATCGCTTCGGCTGGCGGGAAGTCTCCGACGCCGCCTGAGAAGACGAGGAACTGGCCCTTCCCTGCTCTTCGAGTCGCCACCCCTTCCGCAACCCTCGCGGCCAACGTGTCGGAGGCCGCGCCGCCTTCGTTCACCCGAGCGCCAAGCACGACGACCGCGCAATCGCGCCCGGCAACGTCAGACGAGCTCGTCCCGACGTGGTCGATCCACAGCGCGGCGAGCGCCCACGCGGCGATCAGCACCACTCCTGCGGCCAGAAGCCCACGAAGCCTGCGCACAGGGAAGGCCTGAGCACAGCTCGTGCCGCTTCAGGTGCGAAAACCGCCCTTTTCATGACACTCGTTGCGCGGACCTGACGGAGTACGCTGACGCGCGTGTACGGGAAGCTGCTCGGCGCCGGCATCGGCGGCTGCGTGGGAATGCTGCTCGAGTGGAATCCGCTCGTGGTGTTCGCGTGCGTCGTGGCGGGCGGGCTGATCGGACACCTCTTCTTCGATCGCGAAGGCGACGTGCCCCGCGTCGAGAACCCCAGGTCGGTCGAGGAGCTGCTCGCCGAAGGAAAGAAGCGCCGCGCGAAAGAGAAGGCGCGCGCGAAGGCTGTTCCTCCGAAGCCTGCCAGCGAAGAGCACACCACCCTCGCCCGCGCGCTCTGCCCGATCTTCATCGAGGTCGCCCGCGCTGATGGAGACGTCGTCAGTGACGAGGTGCGCATGGTGCGCGAGTTCTTCGAACACTCGCTGAAGTTCGATGAACCGGGCCTCGAGGTGGTGCGGGTCTCGCTGAAGGAGGCACTCGGTCAACCGGTGGCTGACATCGAGACGCTCGTGAAGGCCAACCGCGGCGCCGTGAAGCCTGCGCTGCGCGTCGAGGTGCTGCGCGCGATGTACGAGGTCGTGCTCTCGGACGGAGCGATGAAGCGCGCCGAGCAGGACACGCTCAAGCGCGTCGTGCAGCACTTCAACCTGTCGGATGAGCAGCTGCTGCAGATCACGAAGGACTTCTTCGGCACGGGCAAGGAGCACTTCGAGGTGCTCGGGCTGCCCGAGTCCGCGAGCGACGACGAGATCCGCTCCGCGTTTCGAAGGCTCGCGGCCGAGAATCACCCCGACCGCGTCGCCTCGCTCGGTGCGAAAGAAGCCGAAGCCGCGACCGAGCGCTTTCGCATCGTCAAAGACGCGTACGAGGCGCTCAAGCAGCTGCGCGGCTTGTGACTACCGGCTCGACCACCACGCCTTGAACTCGTCCCACGAGATCTTGCCCGAGTGGTTTGCGTCGACCACGTCGAGCGCGATGTTCAGCTCCATCTCACCGGGGCTCTGGCCGAGCGCCTCGAGCAGCCGGGCGAACTCGCCACGATCGATGCTGCCCGAGCCGTCGCGATCGTAGACCTTGAAGATCTCGAACACCTCTTCGTGCTCGTCGTCTTCGAGCTCGGGGTGGTTCACCTTCGCGTGCATCGGCGGGTTGCGTGGCGTGCCCTTGCGCTTCTTCGCGACGACCTTCTTCGGCGCGGCCTTCTTCACCGGCTTCTTCGCGGCGGGCTTCTTCTTCACAACGGGCTTCTTCTTCGATGCCTTCTTCTTGGCTGCCATGGGCCCATCCTCCAGTCAGGAACGCTTCTGACGACCGTCTATCGCGCCCAACGAAGCGGAGGGCATCGAACTTCACCACGCCGGGCCAACCCTCCGCACGCTCAGGTGAGCACTTCGGAGCACTTCAAACGGGCCCGGCGATATGAAAAAGGAAGACATGACGAGAGAGCTGATTGACCTCCACATCCACGTCGGCGGCGCCGTTGCACCCCACATCCTCTGGGCCATCGCGCACCAGCACGGCTTCAAGCTCCCCGTCAAAAGCTACTTCGAGTTCGTCGACCTGATCACCGCGAGCCCCGACAAGGTGGCGAGCCTCGACGAGTACCTGAAGATCATGCACACCTGGACCGAGAAGATTCAGAGCTCGCCGATGGCGATCGAGCGCTCGGTCTACGAGGTGATCGGCAAGGAGTACCGCAGCTCTCGCGTCACGCAGATCGAGCTGCGCTTCAACCCGATGAAGCGCAACCTGCACTCCGAGCTCGACCTCGATCACATCATCCACGCGGCGATCCGCGGCATGGACCAGGCGATGCTCGAGTACGGCGTCAAGGCGTGCCTCATCTTCTGCCTCGCGCGCGAGTTCGATCACCGGCTCAACAGCATCATCGTGGACAAGGCCATCAAGTACCGGCATCGGGGCGTGCGCGGCATCGACCTCGCCGGCACCGAGTCGCACGCGCTCGAGCTCAAGCCCGAGGTCGTCGCGCAGTACGAAGACCTCTTCGAGAAGGCGCGCAAGGCGGGCCTCAAGGCCACCGTGCACACCGGCGAGACGCGCGGCACCGGGGCCGAGGGCGTGATCGCGGTGATCGAGAAGCTCAAGCCCAACCGCATCGGCCACGGCATCCGCGCCGCCTACGACGAGGCCGCGATGAAGCTGATCAAGGAGCGTGATGTGGTGCTCGAGGTCTGCCCGACCTCGAACCTGCAGACGAAGGCCGTCGATGGCATCAAGGAGCTCGAGCACATCGTCCGCACCTTCTGGGATCGCGGCGTGAAGGTGACCATCAACACCGACGGTCCGTACCTGCTCAACACCGACATGCGGCGCGAGATCGATCTCGTCGAGAACAACCGCATCCTGACGCCCGAGCAGATCGATCAGACGCTCGCCTGGGCCCGCGAGTACTCGTTCATTCCGAAGAGCTGAAGCCGCGCCGTGTACCAATCGCTCGTCAGGCCCGTCCTCTTCCAGCTCGACGCCGAGCGCGCGCACCACCTCGGCATGGCGGGGCTCAGGGCCATGCCGCTCGCGATGGCGAGGTCCTGGCGCGCCAACGCCCGCGCCGATCGACGGCCCGCGCTCGCCACCACCATCGCCGGCCTCGCCTTCCCCAACCCCGTCGGCCTCGCGGCCGGGCTCGACAAGAACGCCGAGGCGCTCGTGGGCCTCTTCGGCCTGGGCTTCGGGTTCGTCGAGGTCGGCACGGTCACGCCGCGTCCCCAGCCCGGCAACCCCCTGCCCCGCCTCTTCCGCATCCCCGAGCACACCGCGCTCATCAACCGGCTCGGCTTCAACAACGAGGGCATGGCCGAGATGAAGCAGCGGCTCGCGGCGCTCGCGTGGCGCCCGGGGCCGGTGGGCGTGAACCTCGGCAAGAACAAAGACACGCCGAACGAGCGCGCGGTGGAAGACTACGTCGCGTGCGCGGAGACGGTCGGGCCGCTCGGGGACTACGTGGTGGTGAACCTGTCGTCACCGAATACGCCGGGCCTGCGGCAGCTGCAGGAACCTGAGGCGCTGGCGGCGATCCTCTCAGCAGTCCGCGTGAAGGTGCCCACGAAGCCGCTCTTCCTGAAGATCGCGCCCGATCTCGGTGACGAGGCCATCGACGTCGTGGTGGACGTGGCGACCTCGACCGGCATCACCGGTCTCATCTGCACCAACACCACGATCACCCGGCCCTTCGAGCACCCCATCGCGAAGGAGGCGGGCGGGCTGTCGGGGCGCCCGGTGTTCCAGCGCTCCACCGAGGTGCTGCGTCGGGCCTTCAGGCGGTGCCAGGGCAAGCTGCCGATCATCGGCGTGGGCGGCGTGTTCGACGGAGACGACGCGTTCGCGAAGATCGCCGCGGGCGCGTCACTCGTGCAGCTCTACACCGGCTTCATCTACGGGGGCCCCGGCCTGCCGCGCCGCGTACTCGATCGGCTCGACGAGAAGGTGGCGGAGCTCAAGCTGTCGAACCTGTCGCAGGCTGTCGGCCGGGACGCGTGACCGAGGCAGCGCAGCGCGGCGTGCACGACTGCCGGCCGGGAGTGCGATTCGCGCTCCCTCTCGCGCGACGCTCTGGCGTGCGGACGACCCTCAGGCGGAAAGCCGCGCCTGGCCGCCTCGGGGACGCGGTCGGCGCCTCCAGGCACCGAGAAGGTGTTCTCGCTCCCGGCCCCAGTCGGGGCTGCGTGAACGAACCTCAGCCGGAACCAGGCCTCGACCCGGCTCGGAGCGGCGCGCGCGTGCAACCCAGCGTCGCGACGGGCGCATCGACGTGCACGAGCATCGGGCAGAGCGGACGACGCGGAGAACCGCGAGGCGAGGGGCGGATCCTCCAGACCGGAATCGACTCCCCGCACCTCGGCTCAGCGTGAAAGGCAGCTTCACAGCCGATTCCAGAGTGGAGGTTGCGAGTTGCGCGCGCGTGCAACCCTGCACGGCGCGTCCGCCTGAGCAGCCGTCCCGTCGATTTCCACCTGAACCTCCGATGACGCGGCCCTTCGGCAGTCGCTCGAAGTGAGAGAGCGCGAACCGATCGGGTGCCCAACCTCCAGGCTGGAATCCGCGGCCCAGCCGAGGCGGAGATGAGGGCCTCACACCGGGACGAAGACGCGCCTCACCCGCTCGTCGCTCAGCACGCGCGACACCCGCTCGGCCCGCTGCGCCGGCGTCATCGGCTCGCGCGGCGAGTGGCCCCAGACCGGCCCTGGCCAGGCCGGATCATCGAGCCGTCGGCCGACGTGGTGCACGTGCAGCTGGCGCACCACGTTCCCCAGCGCGCCGACGTTCACCTTGTCGCTCCCGAAGCGTTCGCGGAGCACGTCGCACACGATCGCGCTCTCGTCGGCCAGCTGCCGGCGCTCGGCCTCGGACAGGTGCCCGGGATCCTCCGCGCCGCTCTGTCGCGGCACCAGCACCAGCCAGGGCCAGCGCGCCTCGTTGAAGAGCAGCAGCTCGCTCGAAGCGCCATGCGCGACGAGCGTGGTGTCCCGCGCGAGGCGTGGATCGAGCTCGAAGGGCGCCCCTGCCCTCAACGCGCGGAGCAGCTCCCAGCCCTCGGGCCAGGCGCCCAGCGCTGCGCCGTCGAGGTGCCCTCGTGCGCCAACGTTCACCAGCCGGGCGCCGAGCAGCCTCGCGAGCCCGGTCGTGTGCCCGAGCGACCCGTGGGGATCGTCCTCGCTCGCGACGACGATCGACGGGAACGGCAGCGACACCATCGGCCAGTCGAACGCGCGCACGGCCGGCGGCAGCGCCGGTGTAGCGCACTGCGGCGGGGCGACGAGCAGGGCTCCAGCGACGCGCGACGACGACGGCGACCTCGCCACGTGTGCGATCAGCGCAGCGCCGAGGCCGTGACCCAGCAGCACCGCGGGCGAGGGGGTCGCCTCGAGCGCCTCGATGACGCGCGCGCTCCAGGCCGCGAGCGACGGCTCGGTCCACGAGGCCTGCTCCACGCGCTGCACGCGGGCGTCGAGGCGCTCCCACGCGCGCTGCCACGCCGCGGGGCCGGGCCCGGTCCAGTCTGGCAGGCTCAAGACGCGCACCGACACCGTCAGATCACCGGCTGCCCGGCGATGGGCAGCACGACGACCTTCTTCGGGTCCACGCGGCCGTCGTCGAGCCACCTCCGGCCGACGTCGGCGAGCAGCGCCTGGAGCACCCGCGCCACCATGCCCTCGAGCTCGGCCACACCCTCGGTGAGCTTCGACGACAGCACCTCGACGGCGCGCTTGCCCGCGCTCGCCCGGAGGACCGGCTGGCGGCCCTGCTCGTCGAACAGGCGCGTCACCAGCTCCTGAACCCGCAGCTCGGGCAGCGGCCCCACCTCGACCCGCCCGTCGAGCTCGGCGTGCGCGGCGACGGCGAGGAGCAGCCGCTGGGGCGTCAGCTCTGCCAGCTTCACCCCGAAGCGGGCGATCACCTCGGCAGGCGACGGCCCCAGCAGCGCGGTGAAGATCGCCCGCTGACCGCGCACCCGCGTCAGCAGCCCCTCGACCTCGGCGAGCTCGCGCTTCGAGCGGAAGCTGACCGGCTCGGCGCCCGGCACCTTGAGGGCCTTGAGCGGTCGCCGCCGCATGAGCGCCTGGAGCGCGAGCGTCTCTTCGTCCAACGCGAGCCACGTGTCGGCGAACCGGCTGCCCGGCTCCTGCGCGAGCCGCTCGACCTGCCGCTTGAGCTTGAGCGTGAGGGAGAAGCCGATCTGGAAGATCTCGCGCAGCGTCTTCTCGCGCACCACGGCGACCGCGCGCTCGGCGTCACCGCCGGTCAGGTGCTCGAGGCCGAGCTCGAGCGTGTCGCGGGCGTGCTCGCTCAGCCGGCGCAGGGCGGGCGGATCTCCCGGCTCGGCTCCCTCGGCCACCAGCACGCAGTTCACCAGGTACCTCACCTCGCCCTCGAGGTTCGTGCGCTCGACGGCGTCGAGCCCCTTGAACATGGCCGCCACGTAGTCGATGCGCTCGCCTGGCTTCGTGAGGCCGGGCTTCACAGCGGGCGCCTGGAGCTTGTCGGGGTCGAGCCAGGCGAAGACGCGGAGCGCCTCCTCGAGGGGCGGGAAGCCCAGATCCTGCAGCCGGCTCTGGCGGAACTGGAAAGCGGCCTCCTCGAGCTCGGTGGCCTGTTCCCAGCGCACCGCCTCGAGGAACCGGGTCAGCTCGAACGGGTTCGCCGCCATCAGATCGCGCGTGAGCTGGCGCAGCGCGTGCTCGTCCACACCGTCGATCGTGAACTCGAGCAGGAACTTGCCCTCGGGCGTCTCGAGGGTGAGGCCCTCGGTGTCAACGTCGGGGTTCTCCTGCAGATCGTGAATGCGGGTGAGCCGCTTGAACATGAGCTCGACCAGCTCGACGTCGAGGCGCCGCAGCTTCTCGAGGTACTGGGACTCGTCGTCTCCCCGCGCCGCGCGCAGCCAGTGCAACACCTCGAGCACGTCGACCCGATCCTTCTGCCAGCTCGCCAGGTCCACGTAGGCGCGGAACTGCTCTGGCGTGGACAGCTGCACGATCTCGGTCGAGTCCGCGAGCCCCACGTCGATGATCGTCGAGTAGACCTCCTCGGCGGAGATGCTGCGGACCAGCGCGCGGCCGTCCACCTCCTCGAGCATCGCGTCCAGCTTCTTCTTCGGCGCGAGCTCGGTCAGCCGCCGCATGAGCTCGGCGCGAAGCCCTTCATGGCGCTCAGTCACTCCCCGCCCTCCGTCACGCCTGTCCCTCGCTCACTGGATCATCGCGCCGCAGAAGGAGGTGACCTGGAACGAGCGCAGCACCGGGGTGCTCAGGCGGTCGGCCGAGGCCAGGGTGAACTCGACGCGCAGGTACTTCCGCGGCACCACCCCCTGAGCCCGCAGATCCACGGGCGACATCGTGAACGGCCCGTACCGGGGCGCCGTCGGCAACGAGAGCTCGGCGAGGGTGTTGGCCACCTTCACGATCACGCTGACCGTGGTGTTCGGCGGGGTCTGCGCGTCCCACTGGAGCAGGCGCCACTCGGCCTCTTCGCTGCAGCCCTCGAAGTCGCGACGGAAGGTGCCTCTCGGCGCGGTGAAGTTGCGCAGCTGGTAACCGGTGAAGTCGCTGTAGGTGTAGAGGCCGGCGGGCTGCTGTGACGACTTGAGCACCGCGCCCGTGGTGTTGTGGATCCGCACCATGTTGCCCGAGCTGTTGTTGACCCACGGCTGGCCGTCGTTGTCGAGCCCGACCCCGATCGCTGCGGCCGACTCCCCGTCGGAGTAGTCGATGAAGTCAGCGCTGCCGTACCGACGCAGCGCCCCGGTCTCGGCGTCGAAGCGCAGGAGCTGCCCGACGCTGCCCTGGTAGCCGCTCATGTAGACGACGCCCTGCACGTCGACCGCGATGCCACGCCCCATGGCGAAGGGAGTGTTTCGCTGGCTCCGCGCGGACGAGAAGTCGAACGCCGTCCACGTGCCCGTCGAGTGATCGTAGCGGCACGCGCGCGCGCCCTGGCTCCAGCCCGGCAGCCACACCCGATCGCGCCCGTCGATGCCCAGCGCGTACGAGGCGCACGCGACGTTGGCCGGCGGGACGCTCGCCGGCGCGCGGATGTTCGAGTCCACCACCATGCCCGTGCCGGTGTCGATCAGCGCGAGGCGCGCGGCGCCGATGGAGATGACCCAGAGGCGCTGCCGCGAGTCCACGATCGCCCCGTAGGGGTTGAAGTCCGACGGGAGCTGCACGAACGTCTGCCCTCCCGCGTTGACGGGCACTGGCTGGCCGGTGAGCGTGGAGAGCTTGTAGATGCGATCTTCGCGGTAGATGCCGACCCACACGTCGCCCGCGGTGCCTTCGGCGCCAGCGGAGATGGCGATCGCGCGCCCGGCGACGTCGCTGCCCACCGGTCCGACGGGCGTCGAGAACAACACGCACTCGTCGTACTGGTTCGGGTCGTTGGGATCGGAGGGGACGATCATCTCTCCGTCGGCCGGCATGGTGCTGATGGTGCCGTCGTTGTTGAGGTCGCGGCTCGTCTGGATCGAGCCGTTGCCGTTGCGATCGATGCAGTCGACCGGATCGTTCGCGATCTTCGTCACCGAGCCCTGCACGCCGATGGCGCGGTTCGCGATCCACACGTTGCCGAAGCGATCGATGGCCGTGCGCGAGGGGTTGTGGCGCGGCCCGAACGTGAGCGACGGCTGGAGCGAGCCCCCGGCGCAGGGCGGGCCGACGGGGCTGTTCGCGCAGTCTTTGGGAATGGTGGACCAGTAGCGGCCCGTCTCGCGGCCGGTGCGGGTGTCGTACTTCGAGACCCACCCCTGGCTGTTGTTGGCGACCCACATGAAGCCGAGGTCCAGCGAGCCGACGCCCAGCACGATGTGGCCCATCGGGTTCACCACGACGCCCGAGCCGGTGCCCCCCGGGCCACCGTCGAGGGTGAAGCCGCCAGGCCCGATGCCTGTGGTGGTGGTCCCGTCTCCGCCGTCGAAGGCCGTCCCGCCAGCGCTCCCTCCGCCGGCGCCTCCGCCGCTCGCGCCGCCGCCCGAGCCTCCATCACGCTGCACGACGGTGACGCTGCCGTCCCGCCCGCCGCCGTCCCCCTCGTTGACGTCCACCCGGTTCGTGCACTGGCACTGGCAGCCAGAGATGACGGAGAAGGCGATGACTGCCGAGGTCCAGAGCCGCATGGGGCGAGTGTTGGCGCAGCCCGGGGCGGGGGTCAACGCCCGACCCCCATGACGTTCACCGCGCATCGACCGTGGCCAGCAGCCGGTTCCACACATCGCTCACGCCCAGGCGCTCGGTCGCCGAGAACCCCACCACCGCCTCCGCGGGCACGCCGAGCTTCTTCGCGATCTCCAGGAGCCTCGGCTTCCTGGCTGCCTTGTTCACGCGATCGAGCTTGGTCGCGACGACGAGGATCTTCGGGGGCGTGTCTTGCAGAAAATCCAGCATCGAGCCGTCGTCGCCGGTCGGCCCGATCTCGGCGTCGATGATGCTGACGACCACCTCGAGCTGCTGCCGCTCCGACAGGTACTCGGAGATCATGTGGTGCCAGGCGTCCCGCTCGGCCTTCGACACCTTCGCGAACCCGTAGCCGGGCAGATCGCAGAGCCTCACCGTGCGTCGCTTCGCGTGCGACTCGATGGTGACGTCGAAGAAGTTGAGCGTGCGCGTGCGGCCTGGCGTGTTCGACACCCGCACGAGCTGCCGGCGCTGGGCCAGCGTGTTGATCATCGACGACTTGCCGACGTTCGAGCGGCCGACGAAGGCCACCTCGGGCAACGGCTCTCGGGGCCACTGGCCGGCCTTCGTGGCGGTGGTGACGAAGACGGCGTCGAGGACCTTCAGCACGAGCTCACCGGCGAACCAGCGACGAGCCCCGCTGCTCGAGGTACTCGCCGAACGTCGGGGACGGGCCGCGCGCTGGCAGGGGCGCGCGCGAGGAAGACTGCTCTTTGCGCTTCGCCCGCTCGACGGACCAGTGATCCATCGCCTTGAGGCGGGAGGCGAAGTCGAAGGGCCTGAGCGATGGGCTCGACGCGTCGTGGCAGGCGCGGCACGCCTTCTCGGTGGGATCGACCAGGCCCGCCAGGCGCGCGAGCTCGGCGTCCTTCATGATGTAGCGTGGGGAGTAGTACTGGCCGCCGCCGTGGCACGTCTCGCACGTGACGCCAGCCTGCTTCTGATCGACGTCGTTCGGGGAGTGGCAGGACAGGCAGCGGGCGTCGCGCTGCTGGGTCGGCGACAACACGTCCTTCGCGCGCGCGTGCGGAGACGCCTTCCAGGTGGCCCAGGCGTCGGGGTGGCAGCTCTGACAGCTCTCAGCGCCAAGGAAGTCGTAGGCCCACGCAGCCGGGGCGGCGCACATCCACGCCAGGATCCCGACACGCCAGGCGCGGGCCAGCTCGGAGCGGCTCAAAGTCGGCGAACCCATCTCGGCTGGCGTAGCATGCGGGCACTCACCATGTCGCGGGTCGTCTTGTCGATCGTCTGTCTGTGGGGCCTGCTGTCGAACGCCAGGCCCTGGCAGGGCATTCACCCCGGGGTCTCGAGCACCCTCGACGTCTTCGGGAAGTTCGGCGAGCCGACGAAGAAGACCGACGTCAAGGGGCAGCTCGTCCTCGTGTACTCGGGCATTCAGGCGCCCGGAGGCACGGTCCAGACGCAGTTCAAGTTGGTCCCGGGCACGCAGACGGTTGGCCGCATCGACGTCTACCCGGCGCCGCGGATCGACAAAGACGCCGTGGAGAAGAGCTACGGCCCGAAGTGCGACGAGAAGGAGCCGCAGAAGACCGAGCCCTGCTACTTCCTGAAGGAGGCGGAGGGAAAGCGGCCCTACTTCCTCTACCTGAAGCTGGGCCTCGCGGTCTTCTTCAAGCCCGACGGAACGGTGCTGTCCTTCGCCTTCCTGCCGGGGAAGGAATGACGTGCTGCTGTACGGCCTGACGGGCGGCATCGCCACCGGGAAGTCAACGGTGGCGCGGCGCTTCGTCGAGCTCGGCATGCCCCTCATCGACGCCGACGTGATCGCGCGGGAGGTGGTGGCGAAAGGGCAACCCGCGCTGGAGGAGATCGCTCGCCGCTTTCCGGGCGTGGTCCTGCCCGACGGCACGCTCGACCGCGCGGCGCTGGGCGCCCGCATCTTCTCGGACCCCGCGGAGCGGGCGGCCCTCGACGCCATCACGCACCCGCGGATCCGGGTCGCCGTCCTCGAGCGCTCGGTCGCGCTGGCCGAAGCAGGAGCGCCACGCGCCCTCTACGACGCCCCGCTGCTGATCGAGAACCGGCTGCACGAGGGCCTGTCCGGGGTGGTGCTGGTCGTCGCGCCACGGGCGGTTCAGCGGGCCCGGCTGATGGCCCGGAACGGCTTGAGCGCCGCCGAAGCCGACGCCCGCATCGACGCGCAGATGCCGCTCGATGCCAAGCGCCCGCACGCGACGTGGATCATCGACAACGGCGGCACGCTCGAGGACACGCAGCGGCAGGTAGACGAGGTGTGGCGCCAGATGCTCGCACGCGCTGCATGATCGAGCGGCAACCTGAGTCGGCTTGGGTATGCTGCCGCGCGTGCCAGGCACCATCTTCGTCACCGGCTACCCCGGCTTCATCGGCAAGCGGCTGGTGCGTCACCTCGCGAAGGTGGCGATCGACAGCCGCATCGTGTTGCTGGTGCAGCCGCGCTTCGTGAAGGAGGCGACGCAGTACGCCAGCAAGCTGGGACCGGCGCCGATCGACATCTACTCGGGCGACATCGTCGACATCCACCTCGGCCTGTCGGGCGCCGAGTACCAGCGGCTGTGCAACGAGGTGACGCACATCTTCCACCTCGCCGCGATCTCGTACCTCGGCATGCCCCGCGAGACCGCGCACCAGGTCAACGTTCACGGCACCCGCCACGTGCTCGAGCTCGCGCGCGACGCGAAGCACCTCGAGCGCCTGGTGTACTTCAGCACGACCTACGTCTCGGGCGATCGGGTCGGCGTGATCGCCGAGGACGAGCTCGACTGCGGGCAGGGCTTCCGGACGGCCTACGAAGAGACGAAGTTCCTCGCCGAGAAGCTGGTGCAGCGCGCGAAGGACGAGCTGCCCCTCACCGTGATCCGCCCCTCGACGGTCGTCGGCGACTCGCGCACCGGAGAGATCGAACGCTTCGAGGGGCCCTACTACCTCGGCATGCTGCTGGTGTTGTCTCCGCTCGTGCTGCCGCTGCCGCTGCCGGGCAACGGGGTCGCGCCGCTGAACGTGGTGCCGGTGGACTTCGTCGTCGAGGCGACCTGGGCGCTGGCCACCAACCCGGCGGCGAAGGGCCGCACGGTGCACCTCGTCGACCCGAACCCCATGAGCGCCCGGCGAGTCTACGAGCTGATCGCCGCCCGCTCGAACCGCAAGCTGCCGCGCTTCAACGTCTCGGCGCGCGCGGCTGATCTCATGATGCGCCTGCCCGGCCTCGAGAAGCTCGTACGGCCGCAGCGCGCCGCGGTGAACTACGTCAACCACCTCGCCCTCTACAACTGCCACACCGCGCTCGAGCTGCTCGACGGCACCGGCGTTCGCTGCCCGCCGCTCAGCACCTACCTCGACACGCTGGTGGACTATGCCATGAGCGTCTGGCGGGACCGGCAGCTCAAGGCCGCCGAGGGCCGCGAGCCGGACGATCCGCTCGATCGCTGAGCAAGCCCCTCAGCCCCGGTTGATGACGCCCTCGTCCACCAGCTGGGCCAGGATGCGCGCCGTGTCGAGCCGGGACATGCCCGACACCGCGAACAGATCGTCGAAGCTCACGGTGCCATCGATCTGCGCCAGCACGAACCCGGCGCGGTGATCGAGGTTGAGCCAGATGATCTCGTCTTCCTTCAGCAGCACGCGCGGCATCATCTCGAGCCGGCCGATCTTCGACTCGAACATCGTCAGCAACGTCTTCTCGCTTCGCTCTTTCAGGGCCTGCACGTCAGGGTCGTTGGGCGCGAGGGCCTGGGCCTTGGTGATGAGCTCCATGGCCCCGGTGTGATCGTCGAGATCGAGCAGGTCTCGCGCGCCACGCAACAGGGTCTTCACCTCGTCCTGGGCGCTCGGCGGCGGCGAGCCCTGCCGCACCGCAGAGTCCGACGAGATCATCTCGAGGGCCTTCGCCTCGCCGACGATGGACGACAGCTTGATGCCCGGGTTGCTCCGCACGTCCCACGCAGAGGTGGCGTTCGGCGACAGGGGCGAGGGTTGCGGCAGGGGCCGCTGCTCCGCGGGGACGACCTGCGGGCTGGTGACGGCGTCGCGGAACGGCGCGGGCGTGTTGTTCGACCACGCCCACGCGACGCCGACCGGATCGGGCGCTGCGGTGAGGGGCACGTCGACGTTGGTGGGAATGGGGCTGGGCGCCTTGAACCGGGGCTCCGGCGGGCTCGGCAACCCCATCGGATCCGGCGGTGGAGGCACGCCGATCGGCGAGGGTGGCGGCGGCGCTCCTGCTTCGAACAGCGGTGGCGTGGACCGCGGCGGCGATGGCTCGGGGACGTTGGTGCTCGAGATCGTCACCGTCAGCGCGGGGGGCGCTCCAGAGGCGCCCTCGAAGGACGGCGCCTGCCAACCCGGACCGAGGGCCGCCGAGGACGACAACGGCGTCGAAGGCGCGGGGGTCGTCGAGCCCAGCGACACCGTCAACGGCGCTTTTTGACTCCCAGCGCCGAAGATCGGTGGGGTCGACCGCGGCGGAAGCTCGGGCTCCGCGCCCAACGAGATGGTCGCGCTGTTCGAGGACGCGACGGGGTTGGGGGCCGAAGCGGGCGGCTCGAGCATCGCGCCCCACTCGCCGCTCCCCGACTGTGGGTTGGGATCGCGAAAGGGCTCGGGCGAGTCGAAGCCGGTCGCCTTGCCCCAGTCGAGCTCCTCTGCCGGTATCGGTGAGACGCGCCTCGCGGCAGCCCGGGGGGGCTCGGCCGGCGGGTTCTCGGGTTGCGGCTGCTCGGTGACCGGAGCGACGGCGGGCGCGACGGGCGGCTCGAAGGGCTCCTCGACCCGCGCGGGCGGTGACGCCGCCGGTGGGGTGGCCCCCTCCTTCAGCAGCTGGGCGGCCCGGTCGCTCGTGGGATCGAGCTTGAGCGCGCGCTCGAAGAGCTTGCGCGCCCCCTCGAGGTCTCCCGAGAGCCGGAGCCAGATGCCGGCGTCGATGAGCTGCGCTGCCCGCTCCTTGCTCATCCGGCCACGTGCCTCACTTGATCCGCTCGAGAACGCCCTTGAAGAGGCTGACGGTGCGGTTGAGGGTGTCTGCCGACTCGTTCACCCTGACGAGCAGCGGCCCCTCGGCGGCCTTGCGCGCGGCTTCGAGCGCCGTCTTCGCCTTGGCGATCGCGTCTCTGCCGAACTCGGAGCCCTGGGTGGCCTTGTCGAGCTGAGGGATCAGCCCCTCGACTTCCTTCATCAGCGCCTTCAGCTCAGCGCGCTTCGCAGTGAGCTCTTCACCCGAGCGCGCTTCGAGCAGCATGTCCGCCTGCTCCTCCATGATGCGCTTGAGCTCGTCTTCGGTGAGGCCGCCCGACGCCGTCACCTGAATCGACTGCTGCAGGCCCGTCTCGCGATCGCGGGCGGACACCGAGACGATGCCCTCGGAGTTGATCTCGAAGGTGACGTCGATCTCGACCTCGCCACGCCGGGCCTTGCGCAGCCCCGTGAGGATGAACTCGCCCAGCAGCTCGTTCTGGTGCGCGAGCTCGGCCTCGCCCTGCAGCACCATGATCTTCACCGTCGTCTGGTCGTCCTTCGAGGTGTTGAAAATCTCGGTGACCGACGTGGGCACGGTGGTGTTCTTCGGGATCAGCCGGCGCACGTAGCCACCAGCCACCGCGACCCCGAGGCTCTGCGGCGTGACGTCGAGCAGCACCACCTCGCTGTCGGTGCTGGTGAGCGCGTCGGCCTGCACCGCGGCGCCCAGCGCGACCACCTCGTCCGGGTGCACGCCTTTGCAGGGGTCGCGGCGGAAGAACGTCTTCACCGCGTCGATCACCTTCGGCACCCGGGTCATGCCGCCGACGAGGATCATCTCCTTCAGGTCGGTGGGCTTCACCTTCGCTTCGACAAGCACCTGCTCGCAGATCGACACCGTGCGCGAGATGAGATCGCCGCAGAGCTCCTCGAGCTTGTCGCGCGTGAGCGTCTTCTGCAGGTGCAGCGCCGCGCCTCCGCCCGGTGGCGAGGAGATGAAGGGCAGGTTGATCTGCGTCTCCTTCGTGTTCGAGAGCTCGATCTTCGCCTTCTCTGCCGCGTCCTTGAGGCGCTGCAGGGCCATGCGGTCCTTCCGCAGGTCGAGGTTGTTCTCCCGCGCGAAGTCGAACACGAGCCACTCGATGATGCGGTTGTCGAAGTCCTCTCCGCCCAGGTACGTGTCGCCGCCGGTGGCGATGACGTCGAAGACGCCGCTCGAGACGTCGAGCACCGAGACGTCGAAGGTGCCGCCGCCGAGATCGAAGACGGCGATCTTCCCGTTGACCGTCTTGCCGAAGCCGTAGGCCAGCGCCGCCGCCGTCGGCTCGTTGATGATGCGCAGCACCTCGAGCCCGGCGATGCGGCCGGCGTCCTTCGTCGCCTGGCGCTGGCCGTCGTTGAAGTACGCGGGCACCGTGATCACGGCCTTGCGCACGGGCTGCCCGAAGAAGGCCTCGGCGTCGAGCTTGAGCTCGCGCAGGACCATCGCGGAGATCTCGGGCACGGAGTACTGCTTGTCACCCAGCGTGATGCGAATGTCGTCGTGCTCGCCGGCGTGGAGCGTGTACGGCAGCACCTTCACCGCGTCTTGCGTCTGCGGCGCGCTGAACTTGCGACCGATGAGTCGTTTGGCGGCGTAGACGGTGTCGGTCGCGTTGGTGATCGCCTGCCGTTTCGCGATCTGCCCGACCAGCATCTTCCCCGTCTTCGACAGCGCGACGACCGACGGGGTGAGGTTGGACGACGAGCGGTTCCGAATCACGGTCGGGGTGCCGTCCTGCATGAAGGCCACCACGCTGTTGGTGGTGCCGAGGTCAATCCCGATGACTGGCTCGCGCTCTGCCATGAATCCGAAAGGTTAGAACGGCCAGCGCTTCTTGACGTGTTTTTTCACGTCGGGGTGGTCTGGACCCAGCCGCAAGGCCTCCTCGAAGTGCTTCTTCGCGAGGGCCTTCATCCCACTTGCGTCCAGCATGCGGCCGAGCAGCACGCGGTACTCGACCTTCGTTGGCATGGCCTCGACTGCCTTCTGAGCCAACCCGCTGATCTCCTTTGGATCTCCACCACTCTTCTCCAGCAGTCGGGCAGCCTCGAAGGCGGCGACGTGGTTGGAGGCGCTGATGTTGACCGCGGCCTTGAAGGCCTGGAGCGCGAGCTCCTCGTTGCCTTCTTCGAGCGCCTTCATTCCACGCTTGTAGTCCGCGTCGCTGCGCTCGTGTTCGGCGCGGCGGCGGGCGTCGGAGAGCAGGGCCTTCACGTCAGCGTTCTGCGGGTCCACCTGGCTGGCGATGTTCAACACCGTGAAGGCGTGGCTGAACTCGCCCTTCTCCATGTGCGCCCGCGCGCGCGCGAGGTTCTCCTGCACCTTGCTCACCTTCGCGAGGTAGGGGTGGCGCGCGAGGCGGGCGCGGCGTTCGGCGTCGCGGGCTTCCTCCTCGGCTGACTTCGGCGCGGCAGGCTGTGGTTTGAGCGCAGGGTTGGTGCCCGTGGCGGCGCGGATGGCGGCGCGCACGAAGGGGTTCGCGTCGAAGTAGGCCTGCCGCTTGTCTGGATCGGTGAGCACGTTGTTCGCCTCGACGAGGCGCTTGAAGATGCTGTCGATCCGGGCCCGGAACGAGCCGAGCTCCCTGCCGTGGTAGCGATCTGGGTGGAACTTGCGGGAGAGCGCGTGAAAGGCGTCGCGCACCTGCTCGGCGGGGGCTCCCGCAGGCACCCCGAGCACCTCGAAGTGGTTGGCGCTCAGCTTCGCCTCGAGCGCGAGGATCTCCTTCTGGCGATCCTCCGGAATGTCGACCTTCTCGGCGTCAGCCATGGTGTTCGTGTGCCGCCCCCGCGACGCATCTCAGAGCGAACGCTCGAAGCGCGTCAAGCCCTCCGTGAGCTCATGGGAAGACGTGACGTAGGCCGGCGCGAAGCGAATCGTCTTCTCCCCCGCGAGGTTCACCAGCAGGCCGTTCTGGCGGCAGCGCGCGACCACCTCGGCCGCGCCGGTGTCCACCTCGACGCCGAACAGCAGGCCCTTGCCGCGGCAGTCCACCACCCGACCCGGCTTCCGGCCCTTCAGCTGTGCCCCCAGCTCGTGGAGCAGCGCGCCCTTCTCGGCCGTCGATGCGAGCATCTGCGGGCTGGTCGCGAGATCCCAGGTGGCGATCGCGGCCGCCGCAGCGACGAGGTTCCCCCCGAAGGTGGAGCCGTGGGTGCCCGACGGCAGCGCCTTGCCCACGGCGTCGCTGCAGACCATCGCGCCGATTGGCAGCCCGTTGCCGAGCGACTTGGCGAGCGAGATCGCGTCGGGCTGAACGCCGTCGTGCTGGTAGGCGAAGATCTTGCCGGTGCGGCCGATGCCGGTCTGCACCTCGTCGATGAGCAGCAGCAGGTTGTTGGCGTCGCAGAGATCGCGGAGCCCGGCGAGGAACCCTGCAGGCGCGGGGCGCACGCCGCCCTCTCCCTGGATCGGCTCCACCAGGATCGCTGCCGTCTGTGGACCCACCAGGCGCCTCACCGCCTCGAGATCACCATACGGCGCGTAGACGAAGCCCGCGGGGAGCGGCTCGAAGCCAGCCTGGTACTTCGGCTGCGCGGTCGCGGTGACCGTCGCGAGCGTGCGACCGTGAAACCCGCCTTCGAAGGTGATGATCTCGGAGCGCTGCCTGTTCCCCGCGACCTCGTGCTGCCAGCGCCGCGCGAGCTTGATGAGCGCCTCGTTGGCCTCCGCGCCGGAGTTGCAGAAGAACGCCCTCGAGTCAGCGCCGCCGAACGCAGCGGTGAGCCGCTCGGCGAGCTGGATCTGCGGCTCGGAGTAGAAGACGTTGGAGACGTGCCACAACGTGTCGAGCTGCTGCTTCGCGGCTTCGACGACGGCCGGGTGGCAGTGACCGAGGCAGCAGGTGGCGATGCCAGCGATGAGATCGAGGTACTCGCGGCCCTCGGCGTCCCACACGCGGGCGCCCTGCCCCTTCACCAACACGACGGGCTGCTGCTTGTAGTTCTGCAGCAGGTGGTGCTTCGCGCGGTCGATCACCCGATCGGTCTTCGTCGGCGCTGCTGCGGGAGCGGGAACGGACTCGCCTCTGGCTTCGATCATGGTGGTGCTCCTACAGGATGTAACGGCTGAGATCCTCGTCCTTCACGAGATCGGCGAGCTTCTCGCGCACGAACGGCACGTCGATGGTGACGGCCGCGCGCCCGCCGTCTCCCGCCGTGAACGAGAGATCGTCGAGCAGCCGCTCGAGCACCGTGTGCAGGCGACGGGCGCCGATGTTCTGGGCCCGCTCATTGACCTGCTGGGCGAGGCGCGCGAGCTCCGCGATCGCCTCGTCGGTCACGGTGAGGGCCACCCCCTCGACCGCCAGCAGCGCGGTGTACTGCTTGAGGAGCGAGTTCTTCGGCTCCTTCAAGATGCGCACGAGATCGTCGCCCGACAGCGCCTCGAGCTCGACGCGAATGGGGAAGCGGCCCTGCAGCTCGGGGATGAGGTCGGACGGCCTGGACACGTGGAAGGCGCCGGCCGCGATGAAGAGCACGTGATCGGTCTTCACCGGCCCGTACTTCGTGGTGACGGTGCTGCCCTCGACGATGGGCAGCAGATCGCGCTGCACGCCTTCGCGCGAGACGTCCGGGCCGCCGCCGCCTTTGGTGCCCTCGCGGCTGGCGATCTTGTCGATCTCGTCGAGGAAGATGATGCCGTCGCTCTCCGCGCGCTTCAGGGCGTCTCGGTTGACGCGGTCCTGGTCGATCAGCTTGGCGGACTCCTCGGCCTCGAGCAGCTTGAGCGCCTCGGGGACGTTCGCTTTGCGCTTGCGCGTGCGCGACTGGCCCGGGAAGCCCTTGAAGAGATCCTGCAGGTTGACCCCCAGCTCCTCGAGGCCCTGGCCCGAGAAGTTCCGCACGAACATGAGGTTCGAGTCCTGCACCTCGACCTCGACCGACTGGTCGTCGAAGGTGCCGGCGTCGAGCTGGGCGCGGAACTTCTCGCGATCGCCGTCGGTGAGGCGCGGCGCGGCCGACGACGACGAGGACAGGCCGAAGCCGCGACCGCCCGCGCCCTTGAGCAGCTCGTGCAGCCGGTCCTCCGCTGCCTCGGCGGCCCGCTGCTTCACGCGCGCGAGCTCCTCGTCACGGACGAGCGCGATCGACGCCTCGACGAGATCGCGCACCATCGACTCGACGTCGCGGCCCACGTAGCCCACCTCGGTGAACTTCGACGCCTCGACCTTGACGAAGGGCGAGCCAGCGAGCTTCGCGAGGCGCCGCGCGATCTCGGTCTTCCCCACGCCCGTCGGGCCGATGAGGATGATGTTCTTCGGCGTGATGTCGTCCTTGAGCTCTCCCGTCACCTGCTGTCGGCGCCAGCGGTTGCGCAGGGCGATGGCCACCGCGCGCTTCGCGTTCGTCTGGCCGACGATGTAGCGATCGAGCTCGGCGACGATCTCGCGCGGCGTCAGCGAGGAGCGCATCAGAGCTCCTCCAGGGTGACGGCGGGGTTCGTGTAGATGTCGATGTCGGCGGCGATCTTGAGCGACTCCTCGACGATCTGCCGTGCGCCGAGGCCCGAGTGCGCCAACAACGCCCGCGCCGCCGACAGCGCGTAGGAGCCGCCAGAGCCGACCGCCGCGATGCCGAAGTCGGGCTCGACCACGTCGCCGGCCCCCGAGAGGATGAAGGTGCGCTCCTTGTCCGCGACCACCAGCAGGGCCTCGAGGCGGCGCAGGAAGCGGTCCGTGCGCCAGTCCTTCCCCAGCTCGACACAGGCGCGCGGCAGGTTCTTCTGGAACTCCTGCAGCTTCGTCTCGAAGCGCTCGAAGAGCGTGAAGGCGTCGGCGGTGCCGCCCGCGAAGCCCGCGACCACCGAGCCGTCACCGAGGCGCCGCACCTTCTTCGCGTTGCCCTTCATCACGATCTTGTCGAGCGTCACCTGGCCGTCGCCGCCGATCACCGTCTTGCCGTCGCGCCGGACGCACAGAATCGTCGTCATGGGGGCGGTGTAACAGGGTTCGTGCAGCCCGGCACCGCCCGGTCGTCGAGCTCCGTCGACGCAGGCCAACCGGTGGGCGAGACTGCAGCGGTGAAGTCCTTCGAGGCGGCGGTGTGGGTAGGCAGCGCGACCGACGAGGCGGCGCTCGAGGCGGTGCTGGTGGGCGACCGCTCGTGCGACGGCGACTCGCTGGGCTCGGCGCTCTCACGCGCGGTGGAGCTGCCTGCGCTGGCCACCGCGATTCGTGAGGTGCGCGTCCTGCCGGACGGGACGACCCGTGACACCGCCGAGCTGCTGGGGCCCCTGTCCTTCGCGGGGCCGCTCTGCGCACGTCTGCCGGGGGAGCTCCCGAGGCCGGCCAACGCCGTCGTCGTCTTCTACGGCATCGCGCCCTCGCCCGGAGCGTTCTCGGTCGAAGGCGTCAGCCTGCGCTGCCTCCTGCCCTGACGCGCCGATCGATCGCGGGACGGCCCGGCTGGCGGCGCTGGCCATCGCCGACTGGTATGAAGGCAGGCGACGATTCGTGAGGATCGAACCGGTGCGGCAGGCGGGTGACCTGGGCCCTGCCGATTGGACTCTTCATCCGTTGATCGACCGGCCCCCATGCTCCCGACCGTCCAGGCCCCCAGCTCCGTCTCGTGCCGTCTCTTCGCGGCCCTCTGGCGCCAGCAGGCCCGCACCACGCCGTGCCCCGACACGCCGAGGCTCGACGGCGCGCTTGCGCTCGTCACGGGCGGCAACGCGGGCATCGGACTCGAGACGTCGCTCGGCCTCGCCCGACGCGGGGCTGAGGTCATTCTCTGTGCGCGGCGAGAGGCCGAGGGGGAAGCCGCGGTCGCCCAGCTCGAGACCCAGACGGGTCGCCAGGCCTTCTTCGTGCGCCTCGACCTCGGCGACCTGCCCGCGGTGACGACGGCCGTGCGCGAGGTGGCGCGTCGCCTCCCGGGGCGGCCGGTGACCCACCTGGTGGCAAACGCAGGGCTGTGGCCGCGCGAGTACCGCACCTCACCGCAAGGCCACGAGCTCGCCTTCGCGACCAACGTGCTCGGGCATCACCTGCTCTTGCGAGGCCTCAGCGACGTGGGCGCGCTCGCGACCAGGGCGCGCGTCGTCATCGTGACGGGAGACATCTACGTCACGGTCCGCGACGCCTCGGAAGACTTCACCTTCACGGGCGCCACTGGCGGGCAGACCGCCTACTGTCGCAGCAAGCTGGCGAACGCGTGGCAGGCCTTCGAGCTGGCGCGCCGGGAGCCCACCCTCGAGGTGGTGCTGGTGCACCCGGGCGTCGTGGCCAGCGGGCTGGGCGGCAGCGCCGGCGCCGCGGTGGACTGGGCGAAGCGCCAGATGCTCATCGACACCGTGACGGGCGCGCAGACGTCGCTGTGGGCCGCCACCCAGCCGGTGACGTCGGGCGCATACCTGCACAACACCCTGGGCCTGGTCAGCCTCCCCGAAGGCGACCCGGCCCTCCAACGAGGCAAGGCCGCGGCATGCTTCGACCGCATCGAGGCGCTGGTGGCGCCCTATCGGCCTCGAAGCGAGCGCTGAGCCCGGTGGCATCGTGCCGTCGGGCCGCGATGGGCAGGCGTCGACTCAACCGGGCTGGGTCGCGCGCCGCAGCGAGAGCGGCGCTCGGCTTTCGACCCAGGGCGACCACCTCGTGCCCACGAGCGCGCGCGAGCCGCAGCACCTCTCGCCCGCGCCTCGCGAGCTGAGACCGCCGCGAGCGCCGATCGACGTCGATCCAGGCGCAACCTCCATGCTCCTCACTCCGTGGCTCGCGCGTCAGATGGCCGCGGCCTGCAACAGCTTCATCCACCGCGCGAAGCGATCGGGCGCCGGCTTCACCTTCGCGATCACCACCTCGTGGGCGCGCTCGACGCCAACGCCGTCAACCGCGAAGAAGTGCACCAGGTTCTCGGTCGGCGAACCTCCGGCGCGCCTTCGCAGCACCTTGTAGGCGGCGATGGCCTTCTTCCACGTCGCGAGGTCGGACGCGTCGCTGCTCGAGCGCTCCAGCGCAGTGATCGTCTCGCGGGCCAGCGCTGCGAAGGCGTCGTCGAGGCTGGGGCGGCTGGCCGCGGCCTTCTTCTTCCTCTTTGACGGAGTGACCAGGCGCCTGGCGGCGGGGGTCCCCGGGAGCACCCCCTTCGCGAGCCCGGCGCCGGTGTCAACCCACCCTTCGCGCTCGAGCTCGGCGAGGCGGGCGCCCATCGCCTCGACCGCGGCGTCGACGTCGGCGTAGCTGACCGGGGGCGGCACCTTGCGCGGCGCGCTCGTCGTCTTGCGCATCCGAAGCTCGGTCAGGTGTCGACCCGATCTCCAGAGCCGGATCTTCTCCTGCCCCTTCACGAGTTCGGCGAGCTCACGCTTCATCTCGTCCCTCCAGTCCATCGGTCGATGACGCGATTCAGTGTCCCGGTCGTTGCGGACTGCCAACTTCGTTCACGCCCCGACCCGCGTCATCGACGGCGTCACGCCAACAGATGCCGACGACCTCTACCACGCAGGCGCCTCTCCTTCCCCTGGCGTTCGAGCAGTGGGTCGCGACGCAGAGAGCGAGGCCGCAGCGCCTTCGTTCGCCGGCCGGGTTCAGTTCGGGCAACGACCGGGGCGTGTGCGTGGTTGGGTGTGGCTCTCGACGGCGGAGACGACTGGAGCTCACCGGCGCAGCAGCACGTAGACGGCTCCCGCGCCGCCGTCCTCCGGGCGAGCCGAGCAGAACGCCAACACCTGCCGCGCGGGCCGCCCGTGGGTGAGCCACGACTGCACGCTCTGCTTGAGCACCGGGATCGAGGCCTCCGAGTGCAGACCGCGCCCCGTCACCACCAGCACGCAGCGATGGCCTGCCAGCCGCGCCTCGGTGACGAACTTCTCGAGGGCTGGTTTCGCTTCCTCCTTCGTCAGGCCATGCAGGTCGAGCTGGGCGCGGTGGGCGAACTCGCCCCTGCGCAGCTTCCGCAGCACGCGCTCGTCGAAGCCCTGCACCGCCCCCTCGATGAACTCGTCGGAGTCGGCGAGATCGAACGCGCCATCACCCGACACCAGCTCGGCGAGGCGGGCCAGCGACTCGGCCTCTTCGCTGGGGATGCGGAGCTGATCGGCCGCCGGCGGATCCTTCGGCGCCACGCGATCGGCCTTCGCGCGCACAGGCGCGACCTCACCGACGCTCTCGAGGAAGAGCGCCGCGTCGTCGTCGCGGTCCTTCGGCTTCGGGGGAGCCGGGGGCGGCGCCGGAGCCGCGGATCTCTTCGGCGGCTCGAGCTTGAGCTTCGAGAACGGGTTGTTGAACGGCTCGGGCTTCTTCGCCACGTCACGCCCTCGGGTGAGCGTCGTCGTACACCTTCTGCAACTGCTCGAAGGAGACGGCGGTGTACCGCTGGGTGGTGGACAGGCTCGCGTGGCCCAGCAGCTCCTGGATCGAGCGCACGTCGGCGCCCGACGCCAGCAGGTGGGTGGCGAAGGAGTGACGGAGCGCGTGGGGCGAGATCTCCCTCGTGAGGCCCAGGCGCTTCGCGTATCGGTCGAGGTGCAGCTGCATGCTGCGGGTCGTCAGGCGCCCTCCGCGGTAGTTGAGGAACATGGCCTCGCGGTCCTGCTTCGGGCGCGGCTTCGAGAGCAGCTCACCGCGCCGCACCAGCCACGCCTCGATGGCCGCGATCGCGCCCTCGTTCAGCGGCACCAGGCGCTCCTTGTTGCCCTTGCCCAGCACCCGCACCATGCGCGCGCGGAGGTCGACGTCACGCAGCGACAGGCCGCAGAGTTCGCTGACGCGCAGCCCGGCGCCGTAGAGCGTCTCGAGCATGGCGCGGTCTCGCAGCTCGAGCAGCCTGTCAACCTGGGGCTCGTCGAGCAGCGCGAACGTCTCGTCGATGGGCACCGCGCGTGGGAGCCGCTGCGGCAGCTTCGGCGTCTTCACGCGCCGCGCCGGGCTCACCTCGATCACCTTGCGCCGTACGAGGTAGCGGTAGAACGACTTGATGGCCGCGAGGCGACGCGCCCGGGTCGCGGCGGCCTTGTCCACCGCCTGCTGGCCGAGGAAGCCGCGCAGGTGCAGGTGGGTGAGCTCCACGAGCTCGACCGCCTGGGGCTCGAGGTACTTCTCGAGCGCGGCGAGATCCTGCGCGTAGGCCTTGAGCGTGTGCTTCGAGGCGGCCCGCGCCACCTCGAGGTGCTTCAGGAAGTCGGCGACCAGCGCGTGCACACCTGCACCCTACCCTTGCTCGAGGTGGCGCGCAGGTTCCCGGCCCGGGCGCACCGCCTCGTCGCGGTTCAGGGCCCGACGTACACGCCCGCGGTCTTCTTCTCAGCCACGATCCACGCCAGCTTCGAGCCGTCCTTCGCGAGGAAGTGCACCGGCTGGGTGACGTACTGATCGAGCACCTTCGACTCGCCGGTCCCGAGGTCGGTGAGCACCACGTCGAAGTACTCGTCAGTCATGTGGGGCGTCGTGCTGAGCGCGCGCGACCCGTCGTCGGACAGCTTGAAGTTGAAGGTGTTCTGCGTCACGCGCCGTGGCGGCTCGGCGCCGACCTTCGTCAGATCCTGCACCAGCAGATCGCAGCTGCGACCCTCGCGGGTGCACGTGGCCCTGAAGAACAGGCGATCGCCCTGAGGCGCGAACACGTAGTCATAGAGCCACTCCTGCAGCTTCACCGGCTCGCCTCCCTCCTTCAGGAGGAAGAGGTGGCGCGAGTACTCGGGCTTCTCGATGCGGGCCGTGTACGCGATCGCCTTCCCGTCGGGAGACAGCTCGTAGTTTGGCGAGCGCTTCTGCAGCACCTTCGGCGCGCCGTCGGGCAACGTCACGGTGGTGAGGTCGCCCACCTTCTCGTCGTACTTCCCGCCCAGCAGCGCGAGCACCTGGTAGTTGTCGCGGAAGATGAGCTTCTTCGAGTCCTTCGTGAACTCGAACTCGCGCACCTTGTCGCCCACCTTGCGCGCGTCAGCCTGTCCGGTGCGGCCCAGCCACAGCTCGCCGAGCTGCAGATCGTTCGCGGCGGCCGCGTTCGCCGACACGTTCTTCGGCACCTGCATGCGCGCGACCCACTGGCCGTCACGGCTGATCGCGAACCGCATCACGTCGTCGCCCAGCTTCACCACCTTCAGGGTGGCGGCGTCGGCGACGAAGAGCTCGAAGCCGAACATGCGCGGGTTGGTGCGCGCCATGGCGATCACCCACTTCGAGTCCTCCGAGATGGCGTACTCGCCGACCGCGTCCACGAAGCGCTTCGGCGTCGGCTTGTCGGCGGCGAGCTCCAGCTGGAAGACGCCTCCGCCCGCGACGGAGCGGCGGCGGAAGTAGAGGTGCTTGCCGTTGGGCGCGAACTCGGCGGTCGCGACTTCCCCCGCGAGCTGCCGGAAGGGGCCGGCTGGCAGCGGGCCCTCGAACAGCACCCCGTCGTCCACCCAGGCCAGCCGCGTGCCGTCAGCGCTGGGCTTCATGTAGGTGACGTGGGGCGCGAGGCGCTGGCGCTCCTTCGAGAGATCGGTGAGATCCTGCACGAGCAGCTCGCCCGCCTGCTGGCTCGGGTCGTACGCGCCCAGCACCAGCAGGAACTTCCCGTCGCTGGTGAAGAGCAGCCCGCCGGGGACGTTCGTCGCGCCGTTGGCGATCTTCACCGCGGCGCCTTCGCCCGTCGGGACGGCCCACAGCGCCCCCACGCGCATGGTCGGTGGCACCCCGTCGATGCGGGGCTTCTCGGCGTCGAGGAGCGCGGTCACGACGCGACCGTCAGGCGCTGCCCGCAGATCGATCGCGACGCCTTCGAGCTTCCGCGTTCCGAGCGACGTCATGCGCGCGGGCTTCTCGATGCTCTGCCGGATCGTCTTCGGTCCGCCGGGGGTCGGTCCGCCGCCGCCGCCGGCGTCCTTCTTCGCGCAGGCCGTCAACGCGACGGTCAGCACGGCCACCCACCACCTCGGAGTCGGGACAAGCGTCAGGAAGGGCATCGCGGCCCCTTGAACCACACCTTGTCGGCCTCGAAAACCATGCTGGCATCGACACCGCCGGCCGCGACCAGGTTCGCGTGCCCGGCCAGAGCCGACGGAGCCACGGAGCTCACCCGGCCACGGCGTGGGCGGCAGCGGTGGGCGGCTCGACGGCCGGGCGGACAGGGTGCGGAGCGGAGACGGCCCAGGCGTCGAAGTCCACCCGGCTGCGCGCGGCGTACGCCTGGCGCTTCTGCCCCTTGTTCAGCCGCCCGGGCACGGGCGGAAACAGGGCGAAGACGACGTTGGTGGGCTGGTACGGCGCGCCGGGCGGGTGGGCCTCGCCCGTCACGTGACGGTAGAGCGCCCCCAGCGCGGTGGTCGCAGGCGGCGGGGCAAACGGCGCGCCGGTGCGCCGCGCGTGCACGGCCAGGGCCGTCAGGTACCCGCAGGCCGTCGACTCGACGTAGCCCTCGACGCCGGTGATCTGCCCCGCGAAGAAGAGCCTGGGCTCGGCCAGCAACGAGAGCTCACGCGAGAGCAGCCGAGGGCTGTCGAGGAAGGTGTTGCGGTGGATCTGCCCCATGCGGAGCCACTCGGCGTTCGCGAGGCCGGGCAACATGCCGAAGATGCGCTTCTGCTCAGGCCACGTCAGCCGCGTCTGAAAGCCCACCAGATTCCACGCGGTGCCGGCGCGATCCTCCATGCGCAGCTGCACCACGGCGTGTGGCCAGCGCCCGGTGCGGGGGTCCGTCAGGCCCACGGGCTTCATGGGCCCGAAGGCCAGCACCTGCTCGCCGCGCTCGGCCATCACCTCGATCGGCAGACACCCCTCGAAGTACTTCGGCTCCTCGAACGCGTGGGGCGTCACCTTCTGGCCGCTGCGCAGCTCGTTCACGAAGCGCAGGTACTCGTCCTTCGACAGCGGCAGGTTGAGGTAGTCGTCGCCGTCGCCCTTGCCCCACCGGCTGGCGCGGAAGGCGATCGCCCGGTCGATGGAGTCTCCCGCCACGATGGGCGCGATCGCGTCGTAGAAATACAGCTTCTCACCGGTGAAGCGGGCGAGCGCGGTGGTGAGGGCCTCGCTGGTCAGCGGACCGGTGGCGAACACGACGTCGCCCTCGGGCACCTCCGTCACCTCGCCGGGGACGATCGACACGCGCCCGCCGCCCGAGAGCGCGCGCGTGATGTGCGCCGAGAAGCCCTCACGCTCGACGGCGAGCGCGTCGCCCGCGGGCACCCGGTTGGCGTCGGCGGCCTCGAGCACCACGCTGCCGACCCGCCGCAGCTCGGCGTGCAGCATGCCGATGGCGCTCTCGGGGTTGTCCGAGCGCAACGAGTTGGAGCAGACCAGCTCGGCGAAGGCGTTCGAGTGGTGGGCTGGAGAGCGCTTCTGCGGCTTCTGCTCACGCAGCACCACCTCGTGGCCGAGCCTCGCGAGCTGGAAGGCGCACTCACTCCCGGCCAGGCCGGCGCCGATCACGGTGATGGGAGTGGGCATGCTTCCAGAGCTCCTGAACGGGGGCGGAGCCTGTAGACGAACCGGGGCGCGGAAAAAAGACGCCGCCGGTCAGTTCTCGGCCTTCGAGATCACCACGAAGCGGAAGTTCTCGAGCTCGTTCTGACCCGCCGTGTAGAGCACCGAGCTCAGCACCTCGTAGGGAATGCGGCGGTCGCCGATGATCGAGACCTCCCGCATGAACGGGGCGTTCGGGTTGCGATCGGCGATGTACTTCAGCTTCTCGACTTCCTTCTTGAGGGCCTCGTCGAGGGGCAGGATCAGCTTGCCCTGCATGTCGGAGGCGCGCGGCTGCATGTTCTTCTCGAGGGTCGCCCGCACCTTGTCGCCCACCAGGATGTGCCTCGGCGTCACCGTGACGGCGACGGTGTCTTTCGGGGTGAGGCGGGTGGTGGAGAGCGGCGGCCGGATGTCTTCCGAGGCCGTCATCGTCACCGACGACGCGGTGTACGACTTGATGAGGAAGACGAGGATGATGGTCATGATGTCCATCATCGCGGTGATGTTGAGCTCCTTGATCTCGCCCTCAGCCTCGCGCTCGATGCGCTTCTTGCGGGCGAGCGCCTTGCGGAAGCGGCTCCGCGCGATGTCGTCGGCGTCGATCTCGTCTGCGGTGGGGTTGCCGGGGGCGGTGGCCATCTGATCGGTCCTTAGAAGCTGGCCAGGGTGACGTCAGGGAAGAGCAGCTTGTGATCGACCGTCTCGCGCGTGGCGTCCATGGTCGAGACGAGGATCTCGTACGAGGTGTCGGCTTCGGCCGCGAGGATCACCTTGCTCTCGTCAGGGAAGCTCGTCTTGATCTCCTTCATCTTCGCGTTCAGCGCGTCGTAGTCGTAGGTCCCGTCGCCCTTCTTCCCGACCGTCGGCGGGGCGCCTTCGGCGGCGGTGCCCTGCTGCTCGATGCCCGGCAGCACGCCACCCGTCGCCGCGATGTAGAAGCCGTTCTTGGCGATCGCCACGGTGAGGAGCAGAGGTGGCTTCTCCTCAGGGTTCCCACCGCCGCCGCCCCCGCCGTAGGTCGGCGCCGACACGTTCAAGATGCCGAACGTCGCCAGGCCCGTCATCGACAGGAGCATGAAGATGATGAGGTTCATCAGGATGTCGAGGTACGGGACGATGTTGAGCTCGCCCGCTTCCTCTTCTTCCTTCGGCTTCAGCTTGCGCTTGGAGACGTGGAACGCCATGTCGCACCGTTGAAGCCCCTGACATCGGTCGGCGGCGCAGGTTCCCCCACGTGCCGACCGGTCGAATGGGCGGTCAGGAGGCCTTCTCGAAGTCCATCGCGCTGGTCTCTCCGGCCGCGCGGCGAGCCAGCAGGTTCTCCAGCTTCATCGCGTTGAGCTCGACGACCTCGATCATGCGGCGCGCGTACGCCATGAGGAAGAGGTGGAAGATGATGCAGGTCACGGCGATGCCCAGCCCGAAGGCGGTGTTGTTCATCGCTTCCGAGATGCCCTTCGAGAGCAGCGCCTGCTTCTGATCAGCGGGGACGTTGCCGAGCGACTTGAACGTTCCGATGAGGCCGATGATGGTGCCGATGAGGCCCATGAGCGTCGCGATGTTCGCGAGCGACCAGAGCCACTGAATGCGGGCGGTGATGTGCGGGGTCTGCTCGAGGATCGACTCTTCGATCGCCTTGGCGACCTCGATCTCACCGCGGTTCGCGCGGGTCAGGCCCGAGCGCACCACCTTCGCGAGGGGCGCGTTGGGTGCTGCTCCGCAGAGCTTCACCGCGCGATCCGGGTTGCCGGTGAGCACCAGCTTGGTGATCTGCTCCATGAACGGGCCGGCGTTGAGGTTGTACCGGAACATCAGCGTCACCAGGCGCTCCACGGTGACGGCCAGCGCGAAGGCGAGCCAGAAGATGTTCACGAACATGAACGGTCCACCTTCTTTGAAGAAGAGGACCAACGAGTCTTTGAAGGAGCCTTCAGCGGCGTGCGCGGGCTCGGCGGTCAGCACCACGTCGAGGAAGTGGTGAACCATCATGCTGGCGGACATGGAAGTGTGGGATTCCTTTCAACCCGACGGTGAAAGACCATCGACTTCTAGTTGGCGGCATGAGGGTCGTCAACAAAGGAAGAGCCCATGGTCACTCACGTTTCTCGTAGCGTCGGCCGCTGCGACTGGCCAGCCATCCTGCGATCTCGAGCTCCATGAGGGCTGCCGACAGCGAGCCGGAAGAGACCTCGGGGACCGCCGTGAGGGCCTGCTCGAGATCGAAGAGCCCCTGCGGGAGTGACGAGAAGACGGCGCCGGCTTCGGCGCTCACCTCGCCGCGCACGGCAGGCATCGGGGCGGCCGCAGGCATGGCGGTGAGGCTGAGCTGACGGAGCACGTCGGTCTCGTCGAAGCAGGGCCGCCCGCCCGCCCGGAGCACGTCACGGCACAGCTCTCCTCCCTTCTCCTCCGGGCCGCCGGCCACCGCGAGCAGCGGCCGCTGCTGCTCGTTCGCGAAGGCCGCGGTGTGTCGTGCGCCCGACTTCTCGCCGCCCCGAACGATGACGACCACGTCCGAGCTGCCGGAGATGAGCCGGTTCCGGCGCACGAAGAGGCCCTCGTTGGCGCGAGTGCCGGGCGGGTACTCGCTGAAGACCGAGCCGCCGGCCGCGAGCAGCCGATCGACGATCCGCTTCGGCGTGGGATCGATCTGATCGATCCCGCTGGCGACGAAGGCCCAGGTGATGCCGCGGGCCCAGAGCGCCCCGGTGTGCGCAGCGGTATCGACGCCCTCGGCCGCGCCGCTGGCGACCACGAGGCTCTGCTGCGCGCAGCCACGAGCGAAGCGGGCGGTCCACGACAGCCACTCCTTCGTGGTGTGCCGGGTGCCGACGATCGCCACCCTCCCGCGGCTCTGCGCGACCGCTCCCGGGCCTCGGTAGAAGAGCAGCGGCGGCGCGTTGCCGATCCCGCTGAGGCGCGTCGGGTACTGGGGATCGCCCGGGAAGCACACGCGCTCACCGTCAGCCGCCAGGCGCTGCTCGACCTCTGCGATGCGCTCCTCCAGGGAGCGGCACTGCAACAGCCCCTCGATCACCGGCGCCTTGAGGCCCTCGAACCTCGAGATGAGCTCACGCCAGGGCACCCGCAACCAGTCGCCGCGCGGAATCCGCGCCTCGAGTCGTGCCAGCGCCTGCGGCCCCAGCCCCTGAAAGCTCCAGATGCCCAGCACTGCCCGCTGCGTCTCGGTCATGGGGCTCCCATACCCGATGGGTCTGACATGCCTCTGGCTCCAGCGGTGGCTTGATTCGAAGCAGGCGCGGACTCCTCCGCGCACGGCCGACCAGAGAGGGCCATGAGGTGGAGCCCCGCCCGGAGCCGCACACCGGCTTGCCTCGCGCTGGCCATCCGGCTCTGCTTGATGAGGCGTGGGCGTCGCGTCGAACGAGCAGCTGCTGCGGGAGTGGCACGAGGCGCGTGAAGCGCTCGAACAGTTCGTGGGCCCTCTCGATGAGCTGGCACGACAGCGGCGAGACGAGCTGCGCGAGCGCGAAGAGGCGCTGGCGTCGCGGGTGCGTGCGGCTGGTCTGATTCCGGAACGAGTGGAGCCGAGGTCAGGCGTGTGGGCTCCGCTGCCGCTGCATGAGGCGCCCGCTGCGCCGCCTCCCGAGGAGATCGCGTTCTCGGATGGGCACAACACGAACTACGCGCACGACGAGGTCGTGAGGCGCGTGACGTCGTTGTACGAGTACCCGACTCGACAGAGCCGCGCCGTTGGGCTGTTGACCGAGCTCGCCGCGAATCGGCTCAGCGCTCGCAGCGCGGAGTTGGTCGCGGCCGCCCTCGATGACTTCGAGCAGGGGTTTCAGGCGATGACGCTCCGCGCGCGTCACGACGTGCGACGGCCTGCACCTGAACCGTGGCTACCGCGCGCAGCGACGGCAGTTCCCACGCCCTTCTTGCCTGACGAGCGTGACGGCCTGACTGCTGCTCAACGACGATTGATCGAAGTGCTGGCTGCGGTCGCTCCGAATCACCTGGGCCGGGTGGAACTGCTCGAGCGCGTGGGCGCGACGGAGGAACACGAACGCGCGCTCTCCGAGTTGTTACTCCCGCGCCCCTACCCGCTGGTGCTCGCCCACAGCGCCTCCCGTTACCGGCTGTCGCCGCTCGCGATGGAGATGATCGATCGGCTCTCCGGGGGTGGCGTCCAGGTGCACGGCGGCTTCTTTCCGAACCTGCTCGTGAACGGGTGCGCAGAGCCGCTCGCGTTTCCGACTCATCACCTTCGCGAGGTCGTCGAGGCCTCGAAGCTCATCGCCAGGTGGCCTGGTTCGAACGAGCTGAGCCTGATGAGTCGTCTGCCAGGCCCGGACTTCGCCTGGCCTGTGGCGTGTGCACAGCCTCGACGGCTGTACGAGACGGGAGAGGGCCAGCTCGACATTGGCACCCTGATCACCTTCGAGTCACTGCGCGTCGTGCAGTTGGAGCGGTTCGTGCCAGGCGTCTCGCCCTCGCAGGTCGTTGCTGCCATCTCGGAGGGGGTCGCCAGGGGAGCCCTGGCGGGAGTGGTGAGGGTCTCGGAGCTCGGTTCAGAAGCCGTTCGCTACGAGGTGGAGCAGCCGGCGTACGCTCGCGCGGTGCTGCGGCACCTCGACGCCAGGTCGATGCTGATGCGCTCGTATGTTGCGACCCTCTCGTTTCGCAGCGACACGGGTGCGCCCGCGACCGGCTGGATTGGCCACCTGCTCCAGGCATTCTTCAACCGCACGAGGCTGGTGATCGCCCACCGGCTCGTCGCGCAGGAGAAGGCGCTTCGTGCGCAGCTCGACCAGCTCTCGGAGTGGTCAGTCACCCCAGCGGTGCAGCGCGTGATCGATCGCGTGCTCGACGTCTCGCTCGATCACGCGGAGGCCGTGTGGGCGCTGACTCGATTGGGGACCGAGGAGTTCGTTGCCCACCCGGTGTTCAAGGGCGTCGCGACGGACGGGGTGGCGCCGCTCTCCGAACCCAGCGCGCAGCGCGCCCTCCGAGCGACGAGGACGCGAAGCTCGTCGAATCGGTCAGAGGCCGAACGGGATTCCTTGACCAGCCGAATCGACGAGCTCGAGGCCCGCCTTCGTTCCCCTGGGCTCCTGCACGAGGAGGTGTGTTCGCAGCTCGATCTCATCGTCGGCAGGTACGCGACGGCCCCCAGACGCACGCTGTTCCGTTCACGGGCGAGCCTGTTGGCCCTGCTCCATCTCCGCTGAAGACGAGCGGCGGCTGCTCGAGAGGCGGAGTCACGACGAACCGGGCTGGCTGCTTGCTGTGGATGCGGTCGAGGCCTCAGACCCGTGGCGCGATGTGCGACGCACCCACACCTCGAACTTCTTCACGAAGCGAACCCGGTGCGGAGGCATCTCAACGCTGCGAGAGTCCCATGACCGTCATGACCGATCCCCACCCCGAGGCAGGGCTCAACGACACCCTCGTCAACCCGTCGTCCCAGTCACAGCAGGTGACGGTGCCAGGCGACGCGCGGCGCTCGACGGTGCTGCCACGACTGCAGTGGACGGGGCCGGTGCCGACCGCCAGCCCCACCCAGCGTCTGCGCTTCGAAGAGCTCGGGCCGCTCGGGCGGGGCGGCATGGGCGAGGTGGTGCTCGCGAAGGACCACGACATCGAGCGCACGGTGGCGATCAAGCGGCTCACCGAGCAGCAGGACCTCGGGCTGCTCATGCGCTTCGTGGACGAGATCCGCACCGTCGGCGCGCTGGAGCACCCCAACATCGTCCCCGTGCACGACGTCGGCATCGACGAGCGCGGCCGGTACTACTTCGTGATGAAGCACCTCCGGGGCGAGAGCCTCGAGTCGATCATCGAACGGCTCAAGGCTGGCGACGCGGCGGCCCACGCGCGCTTCCCCTTCCACGTGCGCGTGCAGGTGTTCCTCGGAGTGCTCAACGCGATGGCGTACGCGCACCAGCAGGGCTTCATCCACCGCGATCTCAAGCCCGCCAACATCATGGTGGGCCCCTGGGGCGAGGTGACGGTGATGGACTGGGGGCTCGCGCGCCACCAGGCCACCAGCGACACCCTGCCCGTCGCGAGCGCCCGGGTCGGCACCGCCCTCGAGACGAAGGTGGGCGCGGTGATGGGCACGCCGCTCTACATGTCTCCCGAGCAGGCGCGTGGCGAGCAGGACAAGCTCGACGTGCGCAGCGACGTCTACTCGCTCACCGTGCTCTTCCACGAGTTCCTCTACCTCGAGCACTACCTGGGCGCGTTGACCGCGCTGCCAGAGATCCTCTCGGCGGTGCAGACGCAGCAGCCCGCCCTGTTCTCGATGAAGACGAACCCTCACCAGCCGGCGGTGCCGGCCGAGCTCGGCTGGTACCTCGACCGCGGGTTCCAGAAGGACCCTGCGAAGCGCTTCCAGTCTGCCCAGGAGATGATCGACGCCCTCCAGCGCATCATCGACGGGCGGGTCGAGGTGCACTGCCAGCGCACGTTCACCAAGCGCATGCTCCAGGAGGCCGTGCACGCCGCCGACGCCCACCCGACGCTGGTGATCGTCGGCTCCACCGCCGTGCTCGCCCTCGTGCTCGCAGGGCTGGTGAACTCGTTCCTGACGTTCTTCTGACGAGCTGCTCCACGCGGGCGCGCCGCGGCGCTTGACCCGGGTCGCTGGCAGGGGCATTGGCGCTCCCGTCACTCGCCCCCCGCCGTCTCGTCTGGAGCTGCTCATGAAGCTGCGCACCCTCGCCTTGTCCGGTCTCGTGCTCGCCAGTCCCGCCTTCGCAGACGAAGGCATGTGGACCTTCAACAACTTCCCCTCGGCCGAGGTGAAGAAGAAGTACGGCTTCGAGCCGACGAAGGAGTGGCTCGATCAGGTGCGCCTCGCCTCCGTGCGCATCGCCGGCGGGTGCTCGGCGTCGCTGGTGTCCGCCGACGGCCTGGTGATGACCAACCACCACTGCGCCCGCACCTGCATCGAGAACCTCTCGGGGCTGCAGAAGAAGGACTTCAACAAGGACGGCTTCTTCGCGAAGACGCTCGCCGACGAGCCGAAGTGCCCGGCGATGGAGATGAACCAGCTCGTCGAGATCACCGACGTGACGAAGCGCGTGCAGGACGCCACGAAGGGTGTCGCCGACGACAAGTTCGCCGAGACGCAGAAGGCCGAGATCGCGAAGATCGAGAAGGAGTGCGCGACCAGCGACGAGTTCCGGTGTGACGTCGTCACGCTCTATCGGGGCGGCCGGTACGATCTCTACAAGTACCGCCGCTTCCAGGACGTGCGGCTCGTGATGGCACCCGAAGACGCGATCGCCTTCTTCGGCGGCGACCCCGACAACTTCATGTTCCCCCGGTACGATCTCGACATGACGTTCGTGCGCATCTACGGCACCGACGGCAAGCCGCTGAAGAACGACACGCACTTCAAGTGGTCGGCGAGCGGCGCGAAGGAAGGCGATCTCACCTTCGTCTCGGGCAACCCCGGCGGCACGTCGCGCACGCTCACCGTCGCGCAGCTCGAAGACGATCGCGACTACCGCCTGCCGATGCGCCTGTTCCGGCTGAGCGAGCTGCGCGGCCTCGTCACCGAGTACCAGCTCCGCGGCCCCGAGCAGAAGCGCCACTCGAACGACACGCTCTTCTACGTCGAGAACGCCTTCAAGGCGCTCAAGGGTCGCCACGGCGCGCTCGCCGACGCGGCGTTCCTCGGCAAGCTCAAGGCGAACGAAGAGGACTTCAAGAAGAAGGTGAACGCCAACCCGAAGCTCAAGAAGGACTTCGGCAAGGTGTGGGACGAGATCGCCGCCATCACGAAGAAGAACGCGGCGATCCGCAAGGAGTACGGCGCGCTCGAGGGGGGCCCGTACTCCGACCTCTTCTCGAAGGCGCGCACGCTGCTGCGCTCCGCCGAGGAGTCGGGCAAGCCGAACGGCGAGCGCCTCAAGGAGTTCACCGACTCGCGCCTGCCGCAGCTGAAGGCGCAGCTGCTCTCGAACGCGCCCATCTACAAGGAGCTCGAGATCACCAAGCTCACCTGGTCCCTCACCAAGATCCGTGAAGACCTCGGCCCCGATCACCCGGTGGTGAAGAAGATGCTGGGCCTCAAGTCGCCGGCAGACGTCGCGAAGGCGCTCATCGACGGCACCAGGCTCGATGTGCTCGCCGCCCCCGAGCAGAAGGACCCGAAGACCGGCAAGCCCGTGCCGGCGAACGACACCTTCAGCCGCACCGCCCTCTTCACCGGAGGCAAGGCCGCGGTGGACGCCTCGAAGGACCCGATGATCGAGTTCGCGCGCCGCTTCGACGCCGAGGCCCGCGCGATCCGCACCCGCTTCGAGAACGAGGTCGAGGGCCCGCTCAAGAAGCAGCAGGAGCTGCTCGCGAAGGCGCGCTTCGCCGTCTACGGCGAGAAGATCTACCCCGACGCGACCTTCACGCTGCGGCTCTCGTTCGGCGCGGTGAAGGGCTACCAGGAGGACGGCCGGGAGGTGAAGCCGCTCACCACCATCGACGGCGCCTTCGCGCGCCACACCGGCGCCGACCCGTTCGCCCTGCCGAAGTCGTGGCTCGACGCGAAGCCGAAGCTCAACCTCGAGACGCCCTTCAACGTCGCCACCACCAACGACATCATCGGCGGGAACTCAGGCTCCCCCATGGTGAACAAGGACCGCGAGGTGGTGGGCCTCATCTTCGACGGCAACATTCAGTCGCTGGGCGGAGACTACGGCTTCGACGAGAGCCAGAACCGGGCCGTGGCCGTGCACTCGGCGGCGATCCTCGAGGCGCTCGAGAAGATCTACGGCGCGCAGCGCATCGTCGAGGAGCTCAAGGGCAAGGCGACGTCGAGCGGCGCCGGCTCGAAGTGACGCGGGCGGCGGGCCTCGGTCCATCGCGGCACGCTGATCGCAGTCCACCGGGGCATGCGCTGGCTCGGCGTGTCCCTGGGGTTGATGGCCTGTGAACCGCAGGCGCTCGAAGCGCCGCTCCCGGAGACGGTCGAGGCCGTCGTCGAGCACTGCGGCGACTTCGTGGAGGAAGTGGAAGAGGAGCACGGGGTGAACGAGCTCGTCGCCGACGAGGTGCGACCCGACCTCCAGGGCCCAGCCGTCATGGTGGTCGAGCCCATCGATCCGGCCGGGGTGAACCCCGAGCGTGTGCCCCTCGAGCGCGGCGATCTCGACACGAGCCCCCTGCCCCGCTGCCACCCGTGGCCCGCGTGTCTCGAGGCCCTCGTGCGTGACAAGCCGCTGTCGGAGCGCGCGCACCTGGGGGTGTGGCTGTTCGACGGGGAGCAGGTGACGCCGGCTCCGGGCACCCGCGCCCTGACTGCACCGCTCGACGGCGCCGTGATCGCAGACCTGCCGCGCGGGCTGCTCTACGAGCTGGCGACCCGGAAGGTCACGCGGGTCACCACCGACGGGCCCCGCCTGCACGTCTGCACGGGAGACGACGAGACCGTCGCGAGCGAGTGCCAGGCGCTCGATCTGTTCCAGGGCGTCGTCGAGCTGCGCACCGGGCTGCGGTGAGCTGGTGGCGCCCCGCCCGCCGACCCGTGGCCGAGGGAAGCGCACCGCCCTCGCACGTCGCGGGTCTTCATGGTCTCGTGTCGTGGTGCAGCCGCGAGGACGCTCGGTCGCCTGCGTCGCAGCCCTGTCTCTGCTGGTGGGCTGCCGGGCGCCCACCGAGCGAACTCCCCCGGTGGACGCTGGCCAGGCCGACGCTGGTGATGCCGCAGGACGCGACGCCGGCGGGCGAGCCGCTCACCTCGCGCAGCTCGCGCGCCTCTTGCCCGCCCTCCAGTCGACGACGCGACGGAAGGACGACGACGAAGCGGTCTGGCCCGATCTGTCGCGGGTCCCGATGAGCGGCCTGGTCGAGGCGACGCCCGTGCCGCGCTGCGCTCGACCGCCAGCCTGTGTCATCGACGCGCTCACCGCCGGGGGCGCGCAACCCGACGTCTGGCTCTTCGACGGCCGCCGGACGAGCCGGCCCAGGCCAGCCCCGCCCGATGCCCAGCGCGCCCTGCTGCTCCATCTCCCGCGCGGCGTCGTCTTCAGCCTGCCCGACGGTGCCACCGAGTGGACCACCGGTGACGGCGCCCTGCTGGGCCACTGCATCGCGGGGGATCCGCCCACGTCCTGGAGCTGCGACCTCTTCGACCTCGAAGCTGGTCAGCGGGTGCTGTCGGCTGGCCCGGGGGTCCGTCTCGAGGCGCTCGCGCGAGGGGTCGCGACGCTCACCTTCGAGTCCGTGTTCGTTCCGGAGTGGTGTCGCCGCGGCGACCCCGAGGAGCGTCGGAACGTGCGCAGGGACCCTCCCGCGCTCCTGTCGCTGCAGCTGTCACTCGCAGGGCCGACCCGGCTCGCGGCCTGGCCGACGGCGTGGGACCTGCTCGAGGCGGACGACGATCACCCTGCCCCCGCGATCCGCTGCGAGGGCCTGCCCGCGCGCGCGACCGGGCTTCCGTTGCTGCCCGGGGCGGCGACGCGGCCGTCCCCCCGTCCACCGGGGCGCTGATCACCCCGGAGAGGGCCAGCTCACCCTCGCGAGGCGCGGGAAGCGCTTCACCATCGCCTTGAGCCGCGCCAGCGCCTCGTTCGTCGTCGGGTAGCGACAGGTGACGTCGAGGCGCAGCAGCCCCGTCGTCGGCAGCGACTGCAACATGAGCTCGACGTCGTGAATGACCGGATCGACGATCGGCGTGCGGAAGGTGAGGTGCAGCACCCGCCACTCGTCAGCGGGCTTGAGCTTCGCCTCGAGCTGCCGCCCCTTGAGCACCAGCGCGTCGGGCACGTCGGTGAGCGTCAGCAGGCGATCGCGCACGGCGCCCAGGTTGGCCGCGAGCCGGTGGAACCGCAGCTCCATGGTGCGCACGCGCCCGAACACCGGCGCCGTCCACGCCCACTCGAGCTCGTCGACGTCGAAGCGCCAGACGTTGAGGGCCAGGTGGCGCAGATCGGGCAGCGCTCGGGCGCTCCGCAGCGCGTCGAGCTCGGCCGCCGACCAACTCTCTGCGTCGCCGGGCCCTTCGACGGCCACGGTGGTGAAGGGCAAGGAGCGATCGGCCGCGAAGACGAGCAGCACCCCCTGACGCGGCAGCCCGCTGACCTCGCGCACGGTGCGCAGGTGCGGTGAGAGGAGCTCGCGTGGCACCTCGTCGTCGCGGTTGAGCACCTCGATGGAGCGCACGGTGCCCCACGACGGCTCGTCCGCCAGCGTGCCATCGAGCGTGGCGCGGCAGGCGACGAGGAAGCCCTTCTCCCAGGTCTGCCCCCGGCTCGAGACGACGCGCGCCAGCGGCCCGAGGAATTGTTCGCGGTAGCGCTCGAGCAGGCGCTCGAGCTTGAGCTCGGCCTTGCGCGACCGCCTCGCCGCCATCTGCAGCGCGATGAACTCGCCGCGTGGATCGCCGACCTCGATCAACACGTCGGCCAGCACCTGTCGGGCCCCGTCATCCGAGGGGTGCTCGTACACCGCGCGGAAGAGCTCGGCCGGATCCACGGCCCCGTGCATACGTCCCCGCCGGGCCGCTCGCCACCCGTTGCGCCGCCCCTCAGGGTGCGCGACAAACCCGGCATGCTGCTCCCCGAGCTCCAGGTGCTGACCTCGAAGGACGTGCCGCGCCAGACGGTGCTGGGCTGGCTCTCGACCCGGTACCCTTCCGCCCGGGTGCACGTCGGCGACGAGCAGCCGTCGGACTCGAAGTGGACGATCTGGCTCCGGATCGAGCCGAGCGGGCACAAGGACTGGCCGTGCGCCGTCACCCTCGCCTTCACGCAGGACGACACGCTGGTTGGCCGCTTCCCCGAGTTCGCGCTCGCCGCGCACCTCGGCGCGAGCGGCGTGGACTGCCTCGTGCCGCCGCGCGCGCTGGTGAAGAACCTGCCGAAGAAGGGCGGTTGGACCTTCGCGCTGCTGAGCGGCGCGTGGCACCTCGCCGACTTCCGCGGCGACGAGGCCGGCCCGCGCGGCTTCGACCCGGCCGCGGGCGCGCCGAAGCAGGTGGCGCTCGACGTCGGCAAGCTCGAAGACAAGGCCATCGACTTCAAGGCCCTCTCGGCCTGAGGCGGTCGCGCCGCTCGTCAGTGCAGGCCTGAGTAGGTGGGCTCGATCTCGAGCACCCTGGCCTTGAGCGCCTCGTCGTCCTTCACGTCGGTGCCCAGCAACACCCAGTCGAGCTGAAGCGTGCGCGCGCCCTGAACCGCCTTCACCTTCCTGGCCTGCTCGTCGCGCCGCGCCTTCATGTCCTTCCGCAGCGCAGCGAGGCTCTTCTTCCCCTCGGCGTCCACCGCGGCCTTGAGGCGACCGTCGAGTGTCGCGAGCTGGCGATCGAGGTGTTCGAGCAGCTCCCGGTCTCGCGCGGCCTCGTTCAGATCGGTGAAGCGGCCCGTGGGCGCGCCCAGGGTCAACGAGAGCTTGCCCACGGCCTGCCCGCGCTGGCCCGACGCCAGCAGCAGCACGTCCTTCACCGCCTGCGGCGGCACGGTGCCGCGGAACTCGCCTGACTGAATGACGAGGTCGATCTTGCCGGACAGCTCGTTGGCGAGCGCCATCGCCTCTTCGTAGCCGGCGGCGCTCAGCAGCACCGTCACGTCACGCGGCGGCAGGCGCGCGAGCTCGGCCTTCAGCGCAGGGAGCGACGGGGCGCCCACGAGCCCCGGCGCACCGGGGACCTCACCCGTGCCCGAGGCGGCCAGGATCGCCACCTTCACCCCGTTTCGCTCGACGACGGTCGAGCGAGGGAAAGCCGCCTTGCCGTTCTGCTCGAGGTTCGTCGAGACGAGCTGCACCTTCGCCCGCTTCGCCTCGGCGGAGAGGAACTCGGCGCCGGCAGAGAGATCGCGAAAGCCCACCCCGAGCACCGCCGTCCGCAGCTCGCCCATGGCGCCCAGCACGAAGGCGGCGCGCCGCTTGTCCTCGTCAGACGCGCCCCCCAGCACGCGGAACAAGGCGTTCCCCGAGTCGAGGACGAGCACGGCGTTCCCGAGCGAAGTCAGCATCGTCTTGCGCCTGGCCAGACCGCCAGTCGGGTTCGCGCGTCACCCACAGGGGGCGACTTCGCCCCCGACGTCTCCCGTGTACGCGATGGTGAGGGACCTGGGCGCCGCGAGGACAGGCAACGCCAGGAGCATCGAGAGCGAGAGGGCCTTCACTTCTTGCCTCCCTTCGGGGCGGCGGGCGCCGGCTTCTTCTCGAGCTCGGCGAGGCGGGCCCTGGCGAGCTTCGCCTGCTCGGACTTCGCGTACGTCTTGAGGAGCTCGTTGAGCGCCAGCTTCGCCTCGTCGATCATCTTGAGCTCCTTGAAGCAATCGGCCGAGCGCAGGTACGCCTGCGGCGCTGCCTTCGACTTCGGGTGATCCTGAATCACCTTCCCGTACTCGTAGAGGGCCTCGCGGCACTTCGACTCGAGGAAGTGCACCTCGCCAAGCCCGAAGTGGGCCTCGCCGGCCAGCTCGTCGCGCGGCCACTTCTTGAGGAACTCGGCGTAGAGCTTCTTCGCGAGCTCGTTCTCGCCGGCCTTGGCCTTGTCGTCGGCCAGCTTGAGGAAGTCCTTCGGGTCGTCGGGCTTCTTGAGCTCGTCCTTCTTCGGCTCTTCAGGCTTCCCAGGCGTCGGCGCGGCGCCAGGGCTCTTCTCGGCGGCGGCGAGGCGGGCCTCGAGCTCGGTGATCTTGAACTGGTAGCTCTCCATCTGCCCGCGCAGGGTCGCCACGTCCTGGATCGCGCCGTCGACCTTCACGCCGATGTTCGCGCCGGTGGTGCGCGAGGCCTGATCGAGCTGCTCGAGCGCCGTCTTCAGCTGGGCGGTGGTGTCGTCGAGCTTGCCCTGCGTCTCGGCGAGCGCGCCCTTGAGCCTCTTGTTCTCGTCCGAGAGCTTGTCGACGCGGCTCTCGAGGAGCTGGCCGCGATCGGCGGGGAAGAAGCAGCCGGTGAGACCGAGGGCGAGGGGCAGCACGAGGAGGCGACGCATCGGGCGCGCACTGTATGCACAGAGACGGGCCGTCAGAGAAGAAACCTCCTGAGGGGCCGGCCAGTGCTTCGAGCGGTGCGCAGCGAGCGTCGGCCCACCCGGGAGGGAGCGCCCAGCGGGCCCGCGCTGACATCACCTCGCACTGACCGGCCCGCTCGCTGCGTTCCGGTTCGTGGGGTGAAACAGCGCCCGCGAACGCACATTCCCGGGTCAGCGCTGCTTGAGGCGCAGCCAGGGGGTCGCGGGCAGCTCGAGGCCCCGCCGGCGCGAGCCTGCCCGCTGCTCCGCCGGCAGCTGCCGCCGCGTGGAGAGCACCACGGCGTACAGCTCGCCCTCGGCGTCGAGCGCCATCACCGTGAGCGGCAGCCCCGCCGGGCTGAGCACGAAGGGCCGCGCGTGCCGCGACTCGTGGGCCTGAAGCGCCGAGATCGCCTTCCGCAGCCAGTCGAGCTCGCCGTCTCTGACCTGCGCGCGCGCCCAGAAGGGGCTGCCCTCGGGGCCGAAGATGAAGATCTGATCGCCAGGGTGCTGCCGGCACAGCCGCTCGATCGCCACGTCGAGCGCCGCGTCGAGCACCGAACGGAAGTCCATGGGGCGCGAGCCTGACGGAAAGCGCCTGCCGCCCACAAGGCGCCGATGTGGGCGCGGCGATGGCGCGAACAGCACGGGGCGAGCTCCGCACCGAGGGGCTTCGTGCTGACTCGGCTCCACGCACGCGACGACGGGTTGCGAGGCTGTCTGAGGCTCGGGGCTCAGGTCGCTGCCGGGCGTCGAGTTCGGCGATGCGCGCTCCATCGCACCGTCGCTGGCGCCGGGCAGCTGGAGCACGAGCGTGCGGTGGGCGATCAGGTGTGAGTTTCCGGAGATCGTCGGGCGCGTGCTCCTTCACGAAGGCGGCCTCGAACGCCTGCGCGCCGGGCGTACGCGGCCTCGAGCGATGTGTGCCGGGGCGCGGCGCGACAGGGCCCTGCGACGTCGATGAGCGCGGGCCCCTCGAGCGTGTCGTGGGCGTCGAGCGCAGCGACCTGAAGGCCATGGAGCTGCGCCTCGCGGGGGGTGCGCGGCACGCTGCGGGCTGGCCCGGCAGCGCCAGTCCTGGGCCGGCGTCACAGCGGAAGGAATGGCCGCGCGCGAGGGGCCGAACGTTCTCGACGTCCAGGTCCGCGTCGCGGCCGTCCGTCGACGTGCCCACCCCACCTCGAGCCGACCCGGGCGCTCGGGGACTACCTGCTCACGCAGGTGCACGAGCGGCGCGGTGACGTCGACGCGGCCCGCAGGAGCTCCCGCGACGCGGTGAACCAGCGCAGAGGTCCGCCGCACACGCTGCTCGGGCATTCCGCACGCTGCCGTCCCTCCTCGCCGCGCGGCTCGCAGGGGCTCGATGAGCGCGACAGAGCGGCTCAGCGGCGCCGACGGAGCAGCAGCGCGAACACGCCGAACACCGCCGTCAGCTCGGCGCCGGTCGAGCACCCACAGCCCTTCGGCAGCGGTCCCACGACAGGAGGCACTGCGAACAGCTCGGCGTCGCGGATGACGATCTGGACCCGCACAGGCACGGAGTCGATCTGCCCGTCGTTCGCCACCACGTCGACGAGCACCGTGCTGTCTTCGTTCACGTAGGGCGCCCGGAAGCGCAGCGTGTCCGAGTCGGCGCCCTCGAGCGCGAGGGCAGGCCCGCTGACCTGCGCCCAGCGGAAGCTCACCGGATCGTTCTGCGGATCGGTCGCGAGGGCGGTCACCGTCCCGCCGTTCCCTTCGACCACCTCGACGGTCATCGGCGCGAGCACCGTCGGAGCAGACTCCGCGTCGAGCACCGTCACGGTGAGGCGCTGCGGCATCGACTCCAGCGCTCCGTCGCTCGCGGCCACGTCGAAGACGAGCTCGGTCGTCAGGTCCACCGAGGGCGCCACGAACGATCCCATGTTCAGCTCGACGAGCGGCCCCTCGCGTTGCACGAAGACGAGAGAGACGGCGTCGCCGTCAGGATCCGTGCCTGTGCCGCTCAGCCTCACCACGTCGCCTTCACGCACACGCAGGTTCGTCACCGGAGCCAGCGTGGGCGCCCGGTTGCCGGAGCAGCGGTTCGGGTCGGGCGTCACGCTGGCGAACGGCAGGTTGCTGAGCCCGGTGAAGGCGAGGTCATCGACCTCCCAGCCCTTGTTCGCTGCCGCGTCGTCGGAGCCGATGCGGAGCCGCAGCCGCACCGTCTGCCCTGCGTACTGTGTGCCCAGCTCGAGCTGCTCGGTGAGGAACGCCGGGTAGCCGGTGCTCTTGCCGACGTAGCCGCGACGACCGCGCAGCGGGTTCGACGTCTGCGCCGGGATCGCTCCGGTGTAGCCGGGCATCGCCGAGCCCCCGATGTCCACGTACGCGCCGCCCTCGGGCGCGAGCTCGATCACGGCGCCGTCGTAGAACGTGGTCGCGTCGGCCTCGAAGTCGAACCGATGGCGGAACGAGATGCGGAAGGGCCCGCTGCCGACCTCCAGGGGCGGGGACACGAGCCACGTGTCAGCCGGAGAGGCCGGGTTGGGCCCGAACCACCAGTGCGAGGTCGGGCTGCTCTGCGCGATGCGCCAGTCGCTGCCGGTGTTGCCGTTGGGGTTGTGGCCGGTCGTCCAGCGCGACATCGGCGCCTCGACGTCGTCGCTGGCGCTGCCGGTGGGGTTGACGTTGCTGTTGAGGCGCGCGCGCAGCTCCTTGGTGACCGGCCCCGGCACCGCGAGCGAGGGGTCGTTCGCCGCCACGGTGATGACGACGCCCTGGAAGCCACGCACCCCGCGCAGGGCCACCGGCACGCTCACGGTCGCGGTGCCGAAGGGCTGCATGGCCGCCGCGTTCACGGTGACTCCCTGCGGAAACGAGAGCCCCGTCGAGGCGCTCGACAGGGTGACCGTCGTGGCCATGAGCGGCCCGACGCCGACGTTCTTCAGCGTGACGTTCACCTTCCCCACCTCATCGGTGTCGAGGGTGCCGTCCATGTCGCAGCTCGTGATGGAGTCGTCGATGGTGACGTCGGTGATCGCGACGGCGTTGCCCACGACGAAGCTCTCGACCGCGGGCCGGTTGTCGGAGGCGTCGCGATCGGGCGCCTGGGCCTGCATGCCGAGCCCTCGTCGGGCGAAGGCCGCCCAGAACAGCGCGAAGTCCTGCGGATCACGGGCCACTGCTGCCGCGAGCAGGGCGTCGCGCGCCTCCACGAACGTCGGCATCAGGGGCGTCAGCTTGTAGGCCGCGACGAGGTACCTGAGCATTCGATCCTGCGCCTGCTCGAAGGTGAGCCGGGGCTGCGCGCGGAGCAGCTCGACATAGCACTCCCACAACATCGTGCCCCAGACCTCGCCCGTCGAGTGCACCTCGGCGTTGTACGAGCCATCGAGGCCGTAGGCGGTCGGCACCATCGGCAGGGGCACGCCCCGCTGGATGTGCTTGAAGGTGAGCCCGTTCTTCGTGAAGTCCACCGTGTAGGGGACCCGCCGGACGCCGTAGTAGTGGCCCTCGGCGTTCGTCGCCGAGGTGGTGTACCCGCCGACGGCCCACGTGCCCGTCCAGTTCGGGTTCGACGGCACGGTCGCGTCGGACTCGCGCACCATCATCAACAGCGCGTGGAAGTCGCTCCAGCCCTCACCCATGCCGACGGACTGGTACGACGACAACCCGTTGCCGTCACCGATCAGCCGGTTCGAGATGTAGTGGCCCCACTCGTGGGCGATGATCGCGTTGTCCAGGGTGCCGTCGCGGCTGGTGGTCGCGTTGCGGAACAGCGTGACCTGGAGGGAAGGCGTGGTGGCGAGCGCGCTCTTGAGCGACGTGGCGGCCGTGCGCGTCAGCGACATCGCCGGAATGGTGGTGTTCGGCATCGGCGTTCCCACCAGCTCGGGCGGCCGCGTCGAGGTGACGTTGTCGCCGATGATCACGCCGACCGCGCCGTTCATCTGCGCGTTCTGGACCTTCTGAACGAAGGTGCACAGCCCGCGATCGACGAGCGCGATCTTCCCGGCGACGCTCGCGACGAAGCCAGGCTGGCAGCCGTCGTTGACCGTCCCGCCGGCTCCTGACGGATCGCCGTCGTCCACGTACACGACCTCGGCGGTGACGTTGTAGGTCCGCGGGCCGAAGCCGGCGCCGTTGGTGCTCACGTTCGCGCCGTTCCAGGACAGGCGCTCGGTCTCGGAGCCGGTGAAGATGTACATCTGCATGCGCGGCCGCGCCCCGTCGCTCGGGGTCGACATGTTCGCGTTGTTCCGACCCGAGTTGTCCTGCCCCTCGGCGTTGATCGGGTCGCCCTCGAGCCCGCCGCGCCCGTAGTTCGAGGTCTGCGCGTTGCCCGCCCGCTCGTCGAAGCCGCGGTCGTAGTACCAGTCGTGGAAGAAGTTGATGTCGTAGAAGAGCTGGGTGGCGGCCGCGAGGCGCTGCTCGGTGTTCACGTCAGGGTTCTGCGTCACGTCGTAGGTGCGATCGAAGAGCACCACGCCGGCGTCCGGGTCGCCGGTGGGCGTCGGCGCCAGATCGCCCTGGCCGAAGCCGTTCGGTCGCACCGCGTCGATGTACGTGAAGGTGTTGTTGCCCTCGGTGCGGGTCGCGTTGGGCGGCAGCCACGGATCCATCGTCGAGATCGGCCCGTGCTCGCGCGTCACCAGCTCAGGGGTGACGAAGGGCGGCTGGAAGCCATTCGGCGCGCCCGCCGGATGAGGCGTCGGCGAGTTCCCCGCGGGGCCGTCGAAGGGCAGGCCCGGCCCGGTCGCCTCGGCCCACACCCGGAAGCCCGCCTCGGCGGTGAGGTTCTTCTCGTAGAGGATGGCGCCGTCGCGTCCCGACACGACGAACGAGAAGTACCTCGAGTCGAGCGCGCCCTCCGACACCTCGACCTCGACGTAGTAGCCGGGCTCGAGGCCGCCCGCGGTGGGGAACCAGACCCGACGCGCGCGCACGGGCGTCGGCTCGTCTGCCAACCGCCAGAGCTGGTAGCCGTCCTTCACCGTGAGCGGCACCAGCGCCGACGCCTCCACCCCGCGCCCCGAGACGGCCGTCACCGCGGCCGCGGCTGCCGTCGAGGGCGTGAGCGCCCACGGACCGAGGGGCTTCGTCGCCGGAGTGAGGTAGCCAGCGATCGCGACCGGCACGAACTGTGCCGTCATCGCCACCTTCACTTCGTCGCGGAAGACGCGCACGCCCTGGACGTCCTGCTGGAACGTGGCGATCACCACGCCGTCGTCAGCGGGCGCATGGAGGTGAGCCAGCCGCGCCTCGGCCCATCGCACCCGATCACCGCGGTACAGCTCCGCGTGAGTGAAGAGCGTGCGGCGGGCGACCTGCTCCGCCGTCAGGCCCTGCGCTCGCGGCGTGCCGGTGCCCGATGCTGGCTGGGCCAACCACAGGAAGGTGGGGACGCCGAGGCGAGGCTCCTGCGACGACGCGAACGAGGCCTCCAGGGCAGCGCGACCGGTCGGAGTCAGTCCGTCTCCGCTCACCAGCTCGAGGCGCCTGGTGCCTTGCAGGAAGAGATCACGGCCCGGGGCCGCGACGGCGATGGACGACATGGACGACACGAGGACGAGGCCCCAACCAGTCCGTGAGATGTGCATGAGCGCTCCCTGAATGCCCGCGCCGGATAACGACATTCCACACCCGCCACAAGCCCATTCTCTCGTTATTTCATGTGGTTGCATGTTCGTTTCCTGTCGGGCGCGAAGTGGCAGCCGGACACGAATGTCACGGTGCAGTAGAGTCGGGACCCGAGAAAACCACGACTTGCCTGCTCGGCTTCTCCACCCCGGACCCACCCGTGTCAGATGAAGTGCGACAGGAAGAGCTCCAGCGCGCCATCGAGGCGGCTCCGGACGACCCGAGTCGCTACGCCGTCTATGGCGACTGGCTCGCGCAGCGCGGTGACGTACGCGGTGAGCTGATCGCGCTGCAGCTGGTGCCCAACCCCGATCGCCGCCAACGGGAGCGCGTGAAGGCGCTGCTGATGGAGAACGGGATCCGCTGCCTGGCAGGCCCGCTGGCGCAGTGGCGCTGGGGCTTCGTCCACACGGCGGCCCTGCTGCGCCCGCCCGGCCCGGCGGGTCGCAGCATCGAGCTGACGAAGCTGCTGCGCCACCCCTCGATGCGTTTCGTCCGTGCCCTCACCCTGGGCCAGGAGCCGGTGCGCGAGACCTTGCGGGAGCTGGGCGTGGCCGCGCCGCGGGTCCTCTCGGCGTTGACGCTGTACTCGCCTCGTCCGCTCGAGCTCGGGCTCGTGCCCGACACCCTGCCCTGCCTCGAGCAGCTCCACCTCTCGCTCCCGGAGGCGTCGGGAGCGCTCCCGCTGCTGCCGGCCCTCCGCAGCCTCGAGCTGTCGTTCTTCGAGTGGACCACGCGCTCGAGAGAGCAGCTCTTCGGGGCCAACGGCCCGCGCCTGCGCCGCTTCAAGCTGGCGGTCCAGGGAGAGCTCGCTGCTTCCGTGCTGCTCGACGTGCTGTCAGCGGGCAGCCTCGAGACGCTGGTGATCGAGGCCAGCGAGCTGGGCGTGGACGCGGTGTCGGCGCTCAGCAGCGCCCCGGGCGCCCAGCACCTGGTGACGCTCGATCTCTCGCGCAGTGGCCTCACGGAGCGGGCGGCGCGGCAGGCGCTTGAGCTGTCGCGACACCTGCCCCGCCTGTCCTCGCTCGTGCTCGGAGACGCGGTCGAGTCGTGATGGAAACCGACCCGGGAACGGGCGAGAAGCAGCGGGTGCGCCGCGTCCTGCTGCTCTTCCTCCTCTGCGCGAGTCCGGGGTGTCGCACCCTCGCCCAGGGCGTCAACGAGCGCGCTGACGCGATCCTGGCGGACTACCGGCAGCGGCGAACCTCGATCATCGGGTCCGAGGAGCCGCGCGAGCAGTGGGTGACCGGGCAGTTCACGGTGCACGCGCTCTCCGACGAGCGCGGCACGCTGCTCGAGCGGGTCTCGGTGCGGTCGATCAGCGGCGCGCGGGTGCTCCTCTCGATCGACCGTCTCGGAGGGGGCGCGCAGCTGCGGCTGCGCCTCACGCTCACGAATCAACCGGTCGACCGCGCGGCTTTCTCCGCCGCCGTCACGGAGGCCTGGGTTCGCACGGACGAGGGTCCGGACGTGCACCACCTGGGAACGGTGCCGCCCTGGCTGCTCGCCCTGGCCTGGGCGGCCATCGAACGCCCGCGGAGCGAGGGCCCGCCGCGGACCCTCGTGGTTCCCGCTGGCCGCTTCGACGGCTGCGTTGACGGCGTGCACCCAGCGGTGCCGCTGTCGGGCGTGGTGGAGCGGGCCGCGAACGGGGTGCGACGCGAGCTGCTCGAGTTCGGCGACGACGACGGCGGAGCGCTGTACTGAGCGCTGATCAGCCCCCGAGCCGCACGAGCGCCGCGCGGCAGGCCGCGGTGAGCCGCTCGGGGTTGAGGAAGAAGGGGGTCGGCATCGCGCGGCCGCCCTGCAACACCGCGAGCGCCCGGCGGTACTCCGTCAGCGCGTCGTTGCGCAGCCCGCGCTGCTCGAGCAATCGACCCAGGCAGTACCGCGCGGCGGCGAGGTTGGGCGCGAGGTAGAGCGCCTTGCGGAGGCCCTGCGCAGTCTCGTCGTCGTCCTGCCCCGCCGCGGCCCACTCGAGCACCAGCGCGAACAACTGCTCCCCTTCCTGCTCGGGCGTCGGCGGTGCGGCCGGCGAGGGCGCCGAGGGGCGCGGCGTCGGAGCCGACATCGGCGCCGAGGGCCGCGGCGCAGGGGCCGAGGGGCGGGGCGTCAGACTCGACGGTGGCGGGGACGAGACCGAGGGCTCGCGCCGCCGCGTGGGCTCGTAGAAGAACGCGCCGCCCACCCGACGGGTCTCGAGGTCCTCGCGCGGCTTCAGCACCGGCTCGGCGGCCGAGAGCACGAGGGTCCCGTCAGGGGCCAGGCGCTCCGCGAGCCAGCCGAGCGTGCGATCGGTGGCCTCGGGCGTGAAGTAGATGAGGACGTTGCGGCAGACGATCACGTCGAAGGCGCCGCCGCGTTCGGGCAACGGGTAGGGCTGCTCGACGAGGTTGTGCTGCTGAAACCGGGCCCGCGCCGCCAGCTCGGGTCGCAGCGTGAACCCGGCGCCCGACTCCTTGAAGAAGAACCGCTCGCGCAGCCCGACGGGCACCCGCCGCAGCGCTTCGCCCGAGAAGGTGAGGAGCCGTGCCCGCTCGACCGCCATCGTCGAGAGATCGGTGCCGAGCACGGTGCTGCGGGCGTCTGCCTGGGCCCGCTCGAGGAGGAGCAGCAGCGTCGCCACCTCTTCGCCCGTCGAGCAGCCGGCGCTCCAGAGCGACAGCGGACGGCCCGTGCGAGCGAGGGGCTTGAGCACATGCTCTTCGAGCGCCTCGAGCTGCGCCTCGTCGCGGAAGAGATCGGTCTTGTGAACCGAGACCGCCGAGAGCAGGCCCACCAGGTCTTTCGCGCCTCGTCGGCTCTCGAGGTGCTCGAGCAGCGCGCCAACCGGTCGCCCGCCGCGGAGCGCCTCCACCGCCTGCGTCACCCGGTCCCGCTGCTGCTTCGAGAGCGCGCTCCCGCTGCGGCGAGAGACGAGCTCGAAGAGGGGCTCGAGGTCGTCCGCCACCTCAGGGCCTCGAGGGGTCCTGCCCGCGCGCGAGGCGCACGATCGCCTTCCCGACGTCGTCGCCGTGAATGACGAAGTCGACCACGCCCTTCGCGATCGCAGCGCCCGGCATCCCGAAGACGACACAGGACTCCTGGCTCTGCGCGATCGTCTTCCCGCCAGCCGCACGGATGGCGGCCATGCCCTCGACGCCGTCATTGCCCATTCCGGTGAGGATCACCCCGAGGGCCCGCTTCCCGTAGGCCTTCGCAGCCGACTCGAGGAGCAGCGTGGCCGAGGGCAGGTGCCCGTCGCGCGGCTCCCCCGCCTGCACCGCCACCCGCCCACGAGACGGCACGGTGAGGTGGAACCCCGAGGGCGCGATCAGCACGGTGCCGGGGGCGAGCAGATCGCCGTCCTTCGCGGCGCGCACCTTGAGCCTGGCCGACGTGCCGAGCCACCCGACCAACGAGTCAGCGAACGCCGCGTTGATGTGCTGCACCACGACGACGGGCGCCGGGAAGTCGGCTGGCAGATCGCTCACCAGCTTGTGGACGACCTGCGGCCCTCCGGTGGAAGAGGCCACCACCACCAGGCCCACCGGCGAGGCGGCTCCGGGAACGGCGTCGAGGTTGGGTGAGGAGGATGGAGGCGGCTGCAGGCCGGGCTTCTTCACCCCGCGCAGGTGACGAATCACCTTCACGGTGGACAAGAGCTTCACCTCGCGTGCGAGGTTCCACGCCTCTGGCGCCGCGTCGAGCGCCGGCTTCACCTGCAGGGCCAGGGCGCCAGCAGCCAGCGCGCGGTGGGTCAGCTCAGGCGCCTGGTTACGCGGGTCGGCGGTCAACACGAGGATCGGCGTCGGGGTGTCGGACATGATCCGCTCACAGGCGGAGAGCCCGTCGAGCACCGGCATGTCCACGTCCATCGTGATGACGTTCGGCTTCAGCTCGATCACGCGCGCGATGGCCTGCTCGCCATTCTCGGCCTCCCCCACCACCTCGATGTCGGGATCGCGGGTGATCGCGTCGACGATCAGCTGACGGCACAGGGGCGAGTCGTCCACCACCAGCACCTGACACTTCCGACTCATCCTGATCTCTCCCTGACCGAGGCGACCGACAGCTCAAGTCGTAGCGCTCCCGGCCCGCGAAGGCCATCTCATCTCACGCGAGCAGCCTCGCCACCACGTCCACCAGGTCCTGGCGCACGAGATCGCCCTTGGTGACGTAGCCGTCGGCGCCGGCGGCCATGCCGCGGCGGCGGTCGTCGTCGCTCCCGCGGGTGGTGACGATGACGACGGGCAGGCGCTTGAGCGTCGGGTGCACCTTGAGCCGGCGGGTGAGCTCGAGGCCGTCGAGCCGGGGCATCTCGAGGTCGGTCACCACGGCGTCGACGACCTCCCGGTCGAGCCGCTCGAGGGCTTCGGCGCCGTCGGCGGCCTGCACGATCTCGTAGCCGACGGACTCGAGCAGCGAGACGAGCAGCTCGCGGGTGAGGGGCGAGTCGTCCACCACGAGGAGGCGCCGCCGGCGCGCCTCGGCGCCCGGTGCGGCCTGAGTCGACAGCTTGAGCTCGCGCCCCTGCGCCGTCGCCACGAGATGAGGCGCCGAGAGGACCATCGCGAGGGTGCCGTCGGGCAGCAGGGTCGCGCCAGACAGGTGACTCAGCCGCGAGAGCAGGCCCTTCAGCGGCAGGATCGGCTGCACGCGCTCGTCGAGCACCCGATCGATGCCGATGGCCGCCGTCTGCCCGCGGCCCCGCACGACGAGCAGCACCTCACCGTCCGACACCGGTCGCTCGGGCGCTCCCGCGAGGATCGAGGCGATGGACTGGTACGGCAACACGACGTCGTCCACCACCACCGCCGCGCGGCCCGCCACCTCGCGCGCCTGGCCCGGCTCGACCTGCACCGCGCGCAGCACGTTGGCGGCCGGCACGCAGAACCGCTCATCGCCTGTCTGGACGAAGAGGACCGGCGCCACGGTGAGCGAGATCGGCACGCGCAGCTCGAAGGCCGCGCCGAGCCCCGGGGTCGACGACACCGTCACCTCGCCGCCGATCTGCTGGAGCCGGGTCTTCACGACGTCGAGGCCGACGCCACGACCCGAGACGTCGGTCACCTCGCTCTTCGACGTGAAACCCGGCAGGAACACGAGGTCGATGGCGGCGAGATCCGTCAGCGCGTCGGCGGTCGCCTGATCGACGAGGCCCTTGCTCACGGCCACCTTCCGCAGGGTCGACGGGCTGAGCCCGTTGCCGTCGTCCTGCACCCGCAGCACCAGCCGCTCGCCCTCGCGCCGCGCCGTCAGCATCAGGGTGCCCCTGGGCGTCTTGCCCAGCTCGACCCGCTGCTCGCGGGGCTCGAGGCCGTGATCGATGGCGTTGCGCACGAGGTGCATCAACGGATCCTTGAGGGCGTCGTGCACCGTGCGATCCACGCGCTCGTCCTCGCCCTCCACGACGAGCTCGACGTCCTTCCCCAGATCGCGGGAGAGCTCGCGCACCATGCGGGGGTATGGCTCGAAGAGCACGCCGAGCGGCAGCATGCGCAGGGCCTGCACCTCTTCCGACAGCAGCGACAGCTCTCTCGCCTCGTCGGTGCTGATGAGCGTGTGGAGGCGGTTGACATCACCCGACAGCTCCTTCGCGCGGCCCAGGCGCGCCGCCAGCTCCTGCGCCGCGGGGCCCAGCTCTTCCGCGAGGCGGTGCAGCTGAACGAGCTCTCGGGTGAGGGCCCGCAGCCGCGACGCGTTGAGTTCGCGCCGTCGAACGACCTGCTGCAGCGCCGTCACCCCGCTGGTGAGCGTCTCGAGGCTCTGCTGGCTGATGCGAATGCTGGCGTCGGAGCGATCGGCCGCCGGCCGACCCGTCGGCGCAGGCGCCGCCTCGGGGGCTCTCACCGGGGCGCTGGGTGACGCAGCCGGGGCCGTCGGGACCGGCGCGGTGGGGACCGGCGCGGACACCGGCGCAGCGTCCACGCGCGAACCCGACACGCGCGTCTTCTCGGCCGCGATGGCCGAGGCGAGCCACTCGAGCAGGCGGGGCAGCTCGACCGACGCCCCGGGCGTCGCACCAGACAGCACGCCCACGGCGTCGGAGGCGACGAGCAGGGCGTCGACGGTGCCCGGCCCGAGCTCGTAGCGCATCGGCTCCACCGTCCGCACGAGCTCCTCCATCTGGTGCACGAGCGTGTTGACGTCGCCGAAGCCCATCATGCGGGCCTCGCCCTTGAGGCCGTGCAGCTCTCGCAGCGCCGCCTTGCCCGCCTCGAGATCGGCCCCCGACTCGAGCGTCATGAGGTGCCGATTCACCTTCGCCAGGCGCTCGACGACGAGCTCGCGGAACTGGGCGAGCAGCTTTTCGCGGTTCTGGCTCATTCGCGCTGGAAGCGGTTCACCACCTCGGCCAGCACGAGCGACAGCGCCTGCAGGCGCTCGTTGGCAGCGGTGAGCTGCCGGGTGGTGGCGAGGCTCTGCTGGGTGATGCCGAGGATGTCGGCCATCGCCTCGGCGAGCTGATCGGTGCCGGTCTGCTGCTGCTGGGTCGCGAGGCTGATGGTGCGCACGGCGTCTGACGTCTGCCGCGCGCTGTGCGCCACGCTCGTCAACGACTTCGCCACCTCATCGGCCAGCGCCGTGCTGCCCTCGGTGAGCGCCCGCGCCCGCTCGGTCGCGTCGGCCGTCTGGCGGGTCGCGGCGCGGATCTCGCCGATCAGCTCCTCGACCTCGGCGGTAGACTCGAGCACGTTCTCTGCCAGCCGCCGCATCTCCGCGGCCACCAGCGAGAACCCGCGGCCCACCTCGCCGGCGCGGGTGCCTTCGAGCTCGGCCGACAGCGCGAGCAGATCGCTGCGCTCGGCGACCGTGTTGATCACCTCGACGATGCGGCCGATCTGCTGAACCCGGCCGTTGAGGCGCTCGACCGCTGCGGAGACCGACCGGTTGTCCTGGTGCATGCGCACGATGGCCGCACGGAAGGACTCGGCGTTCCCCAGCCCGGACTCGGCGGCCTCGAGGGTCTTGCGGGCGAGCTCCTGGACCGCGCTCGCCGAGGACGCGATCTGCCGGGCGCTCTGCGCGAGCTCTTCGGTGGTGGCCGACGTCTGGTTGAGCGCCGCGGCCTGTTCGGCAGCGCCCCCCTCCGACCCCTGAGACGCCACCTGGAGCGTCGCCGCGGCCGACGCGATGCGCAGGTTCGAGGCCGAGAGCTGCCGCACCAGCGCGACGAGGCGCTCCTTCAAGCGAGAGAAGACGTTGCTGATGAGCCAGACCTCGCCGTCTCCTGCGATCAGCGTCGCGTCGCTCAACTGCCCCCGCGCCAGCGCGCTCGCGTCGGTCGCCACCCGCTGCAGGGGCCGTGCGATGCTAGTCGCCCCCACCGCTGCCGCGAGCACCGCGAGAAGCGTCGTCAACCCCACCAGGAGGACGACCTTGAGGATCATCGCCGACTGGGCACTGGCGAGCCACTGGGCGCGGCTGGCCGGGGGCTGGGAGAACCAGAGCTCCGCCACGTCCACCCCGAGCGAGCGGGTGACGTCCATCGCGACCATCGACGGCAGCGCGACCATGATGACGGTGAAGCCGATGAGTCGTCTCGAGACCGAGACCGAGGGTGCTTTCAAGCTCGAGACGATCTGCTCCGGCGACAAGCCCCTCGCGAGGACCTCGACGGCGCTCTGAGCCCGGTGCCCGACCAGCAGCCCGACCACCACGGCCGCCATCGGGCCGAACAAGAGACCGATCGCTTCGATGCGACCCACGAGCGCGAGCGGCGCGGTGCTCAACAACCCGAACAGCAGCGCGACCACCGAGACGGCCCCGACCCAGCACGCGACCCCGAGCCGGGCGACCAGGTCGGGCAGGTGGCGCGCCTCGTCGATGGCCCTCAGGCGATTGGCGGGGGTGATCGGGAGCCGCCCCACCGCGAGCCCGCGAAGGATGCGCAGGCGCCTGGCGGCGATCACCTCGGCGATGGCGACGCCGGCCGAAGCCACGGTCACGACCAGCGTCCAGAACACATCGAGCGTGTCGGGCGGGAAGTGGAGCGTCGAGGACGCGTAGAGCGCCGCGACCAGCGCGACCAGGGTGTTCCCCAGGGTCGAGGGGAGCATCAGCCAGCGCGCGCGACCGGGCAGCCATTCCGCGAGCGAGCTCACGAGCGGGTCCCTCCGAAGGTGGTGATCGCTTGCTCGAGCTCTCTCGAGACCCCCACGAGCTCGCCCTGCGTGCGCGCCATCTCTCCCGCGCTCTCGAGGTTCTTCCGTGTCGAGCGGTTGATGTCCTCCATCGCCGAGACGAGCTGATCGCTGCCCGCCTGCTGCTGGGCGGTGGCGAGGCTGATGCTCTGCATCGCGTCGGCCGACAGGTTGGCGAACTCGACGATGTCGCCCAGCCCGTCCCGCACGGTGGTGGCGAGCCCCGCGCCGGTGTCGGTCGCCTTGACGCCCGCTTCGGTGGCCATCACGGCTGCGTTGGTGGCGTCGCGGATGTCTTCGATGAGCCGCGAGATCTCGCGGGTCGAGGTCATCACGTTCTCGGCGAGCCGTCGCATCTCGGCGGCCACCAGGCCGAAGCCCTGACCGACGGAGCCGGCCTTGTGGCCCTCGAGCTCGGCGTTGAGCGCCAGCAGGTCGGACTTGTCGGCGATGCCGTCGATGAACTCGATGATGCGCCCCACCTGCTGCACCCGCTTGTTCAGCTTCACCACCGAGTCGGCGATCGCCTGGTTGCCCTGGCGCACCTGGCCCATCGCCGACGTGAAGGCCTCGGCGCTGTCCTTGCCCGCCTGAGCAGCGAGCAGCGTGGTGCGCGCGATCTCCGAGACGCGCTGCGCGTTGGCCGAGATCTGCCGGGCGCTGCGGGCCAGCTCCTCGGTCGTCGCCGTCGTGGCCATGAGCGCCGCCGACTGCTCTGCCGCCCCCTGCTCCCGCTGCGCCCCGTTCTCCACCAGCTCCTCGGCGGCGGTGCGAATGCCCTTCGACGCGTCCTGCGCGCCCACCAGCGCGTCGAGCAGGTGGGCCTCCATGGCCGACAGCGCGTTCGCGGCCGCCCACGGCTCGAACTCGGCGATCACCACCCGCCCGCGCTCATACCGGCCCTGCGCGAGGCGCTCGGTCTCCCCCCCGAGGCGCTTGAGCGGCTGCCCCAGGGCGTTGCCGGCCAGCCACCCGCAGAGCACCACGGTGCCGATGAGCAGCACGCCCAGGAGGATGAGGTCGCTCGTGCCTGCGCTCTGCTCCGCCGCGAGCACCAGGCGAGCCGCCGCGTCGTCGGGCTGCTGCGCGAGCCGCTCGAAGAGGGCAAACCAGCGGTGCAGGTTCGCGTCGGCGACCAGGAGCATCGGGGTCGCCGCGCCGACGCCCGCGTAGATCACGAGCCGACGCCGCAGCCCTTCGCGACCGGGCAGGGCGGTGGCGAGCGCCTCGCGAGACAGGCCCGCCGCCATCAGCTCCTCGATCACCTGCCGCGCCCGGGGCAGCACCAGGAGGTTCGCCATCACCGCCGTGAGGGGCCCGAGGAGCAGGCCGACCAGCCCCACCCGCACCGCCACCGCCAGCGGGGGCGAGGCGATGAGGTACCAGAGGCCAGCGAGGATGAGCGAGCCACCGCCGAGGCAGGCGAAGGCCAGCAGGAAGGTGGTCATGCCGGCCTGCGATGCCTCGCGGGCGGCCCGTTCCAGGGTGTCGGGGCGCGAGCTGATGGTGCCGTCGCCAAGCCCGCGGATGGTGCGCAAGCGCCCCTGCTCGTACGCGTCAGCGGCGAGGTTGAAGCCACCGACCAGCAGGATCACGAGGCCCGCGAACCAGCCGCGCGTGCCCTCGGGCAACGTCACCACCCTCGCCACGTAGAAGACGCCGAGCAGGGCTCCGAGCGGCACGGCGACGGAGGAGGGGTTCGTCAGCCAGCGGCTGCGACCCTTCGGGAGGGGCGTCGTCACGGGCCTGACCTCCGGCTCTCGAGGAAGTCGAGCAGGCCGCCCACCGACACGATCGGCCACAAGTCCCCGGCGAGCAGCACGAAGCCCGCGAGCGCTCCGCCAGCCGCCCGGGCGATCACCGCCGGAACTGGAAGCACCGCGAGCGCCGTCGTCGCCAGGACGTCGACCGAGTCCACCTGGAGCAGTCGATGCCCGTGGGCGAGGGCCTTGCCCTCGGGCGATCCGACGTCGCCGAACGCCAGCGCGGCCCCGAGCGCGTCCGGCCCGACCGCGGCGATGGCGTCGATCTCGTCGCACGGGAAGGCGAGCCGGGCCTCACCCACGCGGCAGAGCGCGATCCCGTCGATGGGCTTCACGCTCAGCGCCCCCTCGCGAGGAACTCCAGCAGGCCCTCCGGGTCGATCGTCGCGCAGTCGCCCGAGGGGACCCGCGCCGGGCCGTGCATGAAGGCGAGGGCGCCGCTCTCACCGAGGCGCGGCGGAGCGCCCTCGATCGCGCTGACCCCGATCACCTTCGTCGCGGTGAAGGCCATCACCCCACGCCCGACGCGCACCACCACCACCCGCCGGAACGCTTCGTCAGCGGGTTTGCCGATCAGCCGCGTGAGATCGATGACGGGCAGGACCTCACCGCGGTGGGCGAAGACGCCGAGCAGGTGCGGGGCCGCGCCGGGCACCCGGGTGAGCGAGGGCAGGTTGACGACCTCGGACGCACGCTCGGCGGGCACGGCGTACAGGCTGCCCCCGCACGCGAAGACGAGATGGCCCCTCGGTCCCTCCGACATGACGGGCGGTTTGAGCACAGGTTTGCGTCCGAAAGAAGCAGTGGCTACACGGCGCAGTCGCGATGGAGGCCCTGTTCGCCGAGCTCAAGCAGTACGTCGGCTTCACCGCTGCGGACGAGGCACGACTCCGGGCTGTCAGACCGGCCGTTCAGCACGCGTTCGGTCCGGCGATCGACGCCTTCTACGCCCGGATCCTCGAGCACGCCGACGCCCGGGCCGCCCTCGAGCGGGGCGAGCGGCGGGTCGGGCAGCTCAAGGTGACCCTCGACCAGTGGATGCTGGAGCTCTTCGAGGGCCCCTGGGACACCGCGTACCTCGAGCGGCGCGCCCGCATCGGCTCGGTGCACGTGCGCATCGGCCTGCCCCAGCATTACATGGTGACGGCGATGCACCTCGTCCGGCGTCACCTGCTCGAGGCGCTCGGGGCCGCCGAGCATGCCGAGGCGCGCCTGTCGGTGCAGCGCGTCTGCGATCTCGATCTCGCGATCATGCTCCACACCTACCGGCTCGATCTCGAGGCGCGGCAGGCGACCGCGGAGCGGCTCGCGACCTACGGCCAGCTCGTCGGCAGCATCGGGCACGAGCTGCGCAACCCGCTCGGCGTGATCGAGACGAGCCTGTACGTGCTCAAGCTGCGGAACGACCCCGACCCGCGGGTGGTGAAGCACCTCGACCGCATCGCGAGCCAGGTTGGCATCGCCAACCACATCATCACCCAGCTGCTCGATCTCATCCGCGACAAGCCGCTGGGGCGCCAGCCGGTCTCGCTCGAGGACGTGGTGACTGAGGTGAGCGCGGCCCTCACCCGCCCCGACGGCGTCCGGCTGCTGCTCCCGACGCCTCCCCTGCCCCGCTTGTCCGGCGACCCCATTCAGCTCAGGCAGGTGCTGCTCAACCTCGTGGACAACGCCCTCCACGCGGCCGGCCCCGGAGGCACCGTTCAGGTCACGGTGACGAGGGTCGGGCCCCAGATCGAGCTCTCCATCGAAGACTCCGGCCCGGGCATCGACCCGGCCATCAAGGGCCGGCTCTTCGAACCCCTCGTCAGCGCGCGCCCCCGCGGCATCGGGCTGGGCCTCGCGCTGGTCAAGCGCATCGTCGATCGGCACGGCGGTGTGGTAGAGGTTGGGCGCAGCGCGGCGCTCGGGGGAGCGCAGTTCGTGGTGAGACTCCCGGAGGCCCCTTGAAGCGGCACTATCTGCTCGTCGACGACAACGAAGCGTTCGCCGAGAACCTGGCCGAGATCCTGCGTGACGCGGGCGCGACGGTGGACGTCGCTGGTGATGGCGCCACCGCCCTCGCCTTCGCCCGGAGCCGTCGCTACGACGCGCTCGTGACCGACATGCGCATGCCCGGCATGAACGGAGCCGAGCTGCTGTGCGAGCTGCACAAGATCGACGCGGGCCTCCCGGCGGTGCTGCTGTCCGCCTACAGCCAGGACGAGCTGCTCGCCCGCGCGCGGCGCGACGGGCTGCTCGCGGCGCTCAGCAAGCCCCAGCAGATCCCCCGGTTGCTCGAGCTGCTCGGGGCCGCGCGCCGTGACGGCGCGGTGCTGCTGGTCGAGGACGACGTGGCGCTGGCGGACAACCTGGCCGAGGCCCTGTGCAGCCGCGGCCTGACGACGGTGCCGGTGACGAACCTCCGCGAGCTCGACAAGGTGTCAGCGCGGCCGTTCGCGGTGCTGGTCGATCTCAAGCTGCCCGATGCGGGCTTCGGCGAGGCGCTCGAGAAGGTGCGCCGGCGCTGGCCCGGCGTCCCCACCATCGTCATCACCGCCTTCGCGGACGAGGCGCGGACGACCGGCGTCGAGCACTTCAACAAGCCCTTCGACACCGCCAGGGTCCTCAGCCGGCTCGAGGCGCTCTACGCGGAGCCCCGCCACCCGTGAGCGCCCGGCTGCTGCTCGTCGAGGACAACGACGCGTACGTCGAGAACCTGAAGGAGATCTTCACGGACCTGGGCCACGAGGTGCGCACCGTGGGCTCGTGCGCGGCCGCCCGGGAGGCGGCGAGGGACTGGGTGCAGGTCGCGCTCGTCGATCTCAAGCTGCCCGACGGCGACGGCACCTCGCTCGCCCGCGAGCTGAAGGAGGAGAACCCCGACAGCGAGGTGATCCTGCTCACCGGCCACGCCTCGATGGAGTCGGCGGCCGCGTCGGTGCGCGCGGGGGTCTGGGCCTACCTGATGAAGCCCTGCGCGGTGCCTGACCTGCTCGCCACGCTCGACAAGGCGGTCCGTCACGTCGAGGCCCAGCAGGAGAAGCGGGAGCTCGCGCGCCGCGCGCAGGTGGCCGAGAAGCTGGCGACGGTCGGCACGTTGACGGCGGGCCTGTCGCACGAGATCCGCAACCCGCTCAACGCGGCCGCGCTGCAGCTCTCGGTGCTCGAGCGGCGGGTCCGCAAGCTCGAGCCCGGCGTGCAGGGGCCCTTGCTCGACCCCCTCACGCTGGTGCGGGACGAGATCCGCCGGCTCGAGCACATCCTCCAGGACTTCCTGCAGTTCGCCCGCCCCCTGCACCTCACGATCAGGCAGGTCGATCTGCGGCTGGTGCTCGAGAAGGTGCTGGCGTTCATCTCGACCGACGCCGAGCGGCGCCGGGTCCACCTGACGGCGAGCATCGGCCACCCGGCCCTGATCGCCGGAGACGCGGACCAGCTCCGGCAGGTCTTCATGAACCTGCTCCTCAACGCCTTCGACGCAGCGCCCGAGCAGGGCGAGGTGCGGCTGACGACGGAGACGGACGGTGACGTCGTCGAGGTTCACGTCGATGACTCTGGCCCGGGGGTGCCGTCGGAGCAGCTGCAGCGCATCTTCGAGCCCTTCTTCACCACCAAGTCGAAGGGCTCTGGGCTCGGCCTGCCGATCACCCACGCCATCGTCAGCCAGCACGGCGGCACCCTGACCGTGAGCCGGGGGCCGCTCGGTGGCGCGCGCTTCACCGTGTCGTTGCCGAGGGCGAAGTCGCCTCAGTGATCGGGCTCGCCAGGCGGCAGCGGCGTGCCCGCGTCCTGGTGGGCGTACTCCTTGAGGCGGTACTGGATCTTCCGCACCGAGATGCCGAGGATGTCAGCGGCCCGTGAGGTCGAGCCGTCCACCATCTCGAGCGTACGGAGGATCGCCTCGCGCTCGATCTCGTAGAGCGTCGCCCCCGGGATGAGCGAGTCGGGGCTGCGATCTTTCGGGCGGGGGCCGCGCAGCGTCGCCGGCAGATCGTCGCTGGTGAGCTCGTTCTCGCGCGCCAGCACCACCGCGCGCTCGATCACGTTCGACAGCTCTCGCACGTTGCCGGGCCAGTCGTACGAGAGCAGGGCGTTCAGCGTACCCGGCGCGAGCCCCTTCACGTTCTTCCCGTGCGCCTCGTTGTACTTCTCGATGAAGTGGCTCACGAGCGAGGGCACGTCGGACTTGCGCTTGCGCAGCGGCGGCAGCGTCACGCTCACGACGTTGAGGCGGTAGTACAGATCTTCGCGGAACTTGCCGGCCTTCACCTCGGCGCCGAGATCCCTGTTGGTGGCGGCCACCACGCGCACGTCCACCTTGAGCGTCTGGGTGCCGCCGACGCGCTCGAACTCCTTCTGTTGCAGCACGCGCAGCAGCTTGACCTGCAGCGCCGGCGTCACGTCGCCGATCTCGTCGAGGAAGAGCGTGCCGCCGTCCGCGAGCTCGAAGCGCCCCTCCCGCTTGCCGGCCGCGCCCGTGAAGCTCCCCTTCTCGTGCCCGAAGAGCTCTGACTCGAGCAGCGTCTCCGAGAGCGCCGCGCAGTTCACCTTCACGAAGGGCCGGTCGCGACGCGGTGACTCCTCGTGAATGGCCTGGGCGATCAGCTCCTTGCCGGTGCCCGACTCGCCGAGGATCAGCACGGTGGCCTTGGTGGGCGCGGCGCGCTTCACCACGTCGAAGACCGCCTGGAGCTCGCCGCTCTCTCCGACGATGTTCGCGAAGCGGTGCTTCTCGTGCAGCCGCTCGCGCAGCATCGCGTTGTCGCGCTTGAGCTGCCGCGCCTCGAGCGCCTTCTCGAGCTTCACCAGCACCGCGCTCACGTCCACCGGCTTGGTGATGTAGTCGTGGGCTCCGGCGCGCATCGCCTCGACGGCGGTCTCGATGCTGCCGAACGCCGTCACCATGATGAAGAGGTTGTCGAAGCCGTCAGCCCGCGCCTTCCGCAGCAGCTCGAGCCCGTCCATCTTCGGCATCTTGATGTCGCAGAGCACGGCCTCGGGGCTGAACTGGCTCAGCTTCTCGTAGCCGGCTTCGCCGTCTGCCGCCTCGGCGACGTCATAGCCCTCCTCACGCAGAATGGTGGTGAGGCCGTCACGGGCGTTCTGCTCGTCATCGACCACGAGAATGCGATGTCGCATGTGCATTTCCTGCGCGTTGCGTGGGGGACCTGCAGTTTCTGCGGAGCTCAGCGGACCACCAGGATCGGTCGCTTGCAGATGTGGACGAGCCGATCGGTGACGCTGCCGATCAACATGCGTGAAACGGCGCCGCGGCCCTTGGAGCCGACGACCACGAGATCGAAGCCACCGCTCTCGGCCAGGTCGGCGATGCGCTCGGCCGCAGAGCCGGTCACGTTGTGACGCTCGCAGGTCATGCCCGCCTCGGAGGCCGCCGCTTCGAGGAGCTTCTCACCAGCCTTCACGGCCTCTTCGGTCCAGGGCTGGACCCCAAAAGGCACTTCTGGAGGCACGAACGTCGGCGGGACCACATGGATGAGAGAGAGCTGCCCACCGAGCCCTCTGGCGAGCGTCACCGCGGTGCGGACGGCGTGCATTGCGGCATCAGATCCGTCGATGGCCACGAGAATTCTCTTCACGATCGCTCCTCCGGTCAGGCCAGTTCCCTTTGACTTTGCACAGGTCGGGCCGAGAACCACATGGCGCTCGCCTTGCTAGCCCTCACTCCATGCGCACCGTCCTCTTCTCGGTCCTCGTCGCGCTGTCCTTCGTGGTGCTGGCAGATGAGAAGAAGCCACCGAAGAAGGCGCCGCCTCCGAAAGACGAGGTGGGGCTCGCGCGCCCCGACTACCTGTCCGACCTGGCCCGGCAGATCCTCCGGCGCCGCATGGACCGCCATGGGCGAGACCTGCATCAACTCACCACGTCGGTGGTGCTGCTGCGGCGTGACGTCGCTCGCGTCCTCGCCGAAGGCATCGCGACGGAGCCCCGCATCGTGCGGCCCCTGCCGGACAGCCGCGATGAGCTCAACACCGCCCTGCCCGAGCGCTTCTTCGTCCTCCAGGACGAGCTGCGCGATCGCGCAAAGTCGCTCGCGGAGGCCGCAAAAAAGGGAACCGACCGGGACCTCGGCGAAGCCTTCTCCCGCATGATGCAGACCTGCGTCGCCTGTCACTCCGCGTTCTTGAATCCGAAGGCCGAGGAAACTGAGGCGCCGCCGCCCACCAAGAATTGACGGCGCTCAAGCCGTTTGGAGGTGGGGCGTTCTGGACCACGCTTTGCAGTCGCCTGTGCAGCAATGACGGGCGGGAGTCACCATGTGGGCTACGGCACGGGGATGACAGCCGATGCTCGGCGTGCGCTGGTGGCGCGGCGGGAGAGCCTCCGCAGCCAGGCCTCGTCCGACGCCCTTCAGACTGAGTTGCGGGAGATTGAAGAAGCGCTTCTCCGCATCGACTCGGGGACGTGGGGCCGCTGCCTCCAGTGCGGCGGCGCGATTGGCCGCGATCGCCTGCGCGCGCTGCCCGAGACGAAGTTCTGCGTGTCCTGCAGCCGGTGAGTCGCGTCGTCAGAGCCCGAGCTGTCTGGCGATGATCTCGTTCATGATCTCGCTGGTGCCGCCGCCGATCGGCCCGAGCCGCGCGTCGCGCCAGTGCCGCTGAATGTCGTACTCCATCATGTAGCCGGCGCCGCCGTGGAGCTGGAGCGCCCGGTCGGCGATCCGACAGGCCATCTCGGTCGCGTACTTCTTGGCCATGGCCGTCGCGCCCAGCGCCCACTCGCCGGCCACGTGGAGCCGCAGCGCGTGGTAGGTGAGCTGCCGGGCCGCCTCGAGCTCGGTCGCCATCTCGGCGAGCTGGTGGCGCACCACCTGGAACTTCGCGACGCTCTGCCCGAAGGCCTGGCGGTCGGTCACGTAGCGGCGGGCGAGCTCCAGCATGTCTTCTCCGGCCCCGATGGAGCCGAGCGCGAGGGTGATCCGTTCCCAGACGAAGTTGCCCATGACCTGCGAGAAGCCGTCGTTCTCGGCGCCGAGCAGGTTCGCCACCGGCACCCGGCAGTCGTCGAAGAAGAGCTCGGCGGTGTCGCTGGTCCGCCAGCCCAGCTTCTTGAGCTTCTTCGACACGCCGAACCCGGGCGTGCCCTTCTCGACGATCAGCATCGAGAGGCCCTTGTGGCCCCGCGCCGGATCCGTCTTCACCGCGGCGATGACGTAGTCGGCCACCACGCCGTTGGTGATGTACGTCTTCGAGCCGTTCACCACGTAGTGATCGCCGTCGCGCCGCGCGGTCGTCTTGAGGCCGGCCACGTCGCTGCCGGCGCCCGGCTCGGTGACGGCGAAGGCGCCCAGCTTCTCGGCCTTGATGGCCGGCGCGAGGAAGCGGCGCTTGAGCTCGTCGCTGCCGAAGAGGTGCAGCGGCCCGGTGGCGATGGTGGCCTGCGCGCCCAGCCCCGCAGCGACGCCGCCAGAGCGGCACTTCGCGAGCTCCTCGTGCATGACCGCCTCGTAGAGCGGCCCGGCGTTCGAGCCGCCGTACACCTCGGGGTACTTGAGCCCGAAGAAGCCCAGCTCCGCCGCCTTCGAGTACAGCTCGCGGGGGAAGCCCTCGGCGTCCTCCCACGCGCTCACGTGCGGGAGGATCTCGCGCTCGACGAACCCGCGCACCGTGCGGCGGAAGGCCTCGTGCTCCTCACTGAACGTCGCGAACCCGCTGCTCATCTCGTTGCTCCCTTCGTCAGTCGCGCAGACGGGCCGCGTCTGCTCGTTGCGTTCCGGCGTCCTTCTGCCTAGAAGCCCACCCGGTTCTGGCGGCATAGCCAAGTGGTAAGGCAAGGGTCTGCAAAACCCTCATTCCCCGGTTCGAATCCGGGTGCCGCCTCTCAAATGCCCGAAGCTGCCCGCATCTGCAGGCACTTCGGGCTTCGTCGTTTCCGCATGCTCGTGACCGCTGCGCGTCGTCGAACCGATGGGAGCCGCGCGGCGGTCGTCGCGGCGCTCGTCACGCTCGCGGCCTCGTGCGTCCACGCGGGCACCCCTCAGGACGTCCCCATGCCGCCCCCGCCAGCAGCGGCGAGGCCGGACGGAGGGACCGAGGCTCCCGCGCGGCTCGAGCTCCCCCCCGCGCCCGGCGCCGCGGAGGCCCGCCGCCTCGACTTCCGCAACGGCGCCCCGATCATCCCCGTGCGCCTGATGGAGGGGAACGCCGCCGTCTCGTTCACCTCGAAGGGTCGCTTGCGCTTCAAGGTGTCTGCGCTGGTGGAGGGCCAGCCGGTCGAGAAGCTCGTCGAGGGGCCCGCCGGCACCGCCTGGCAGGTGAAGCTGGTGAAGGGCGCGCCCGCCGAGCTGGTCGCCCGCATTCAGATCGCCGAGGTCGCCTTCAACGACAAGGTGGGGCTGGCCGCCGCGCAGCAGGAGTGGGCTGAGCGCGGGCTCGCCACGAGGTCGCAGGTGCTGGGGGCGCTCTACGGCATCGCGGGCAAGGTGATCGACACACGGCGCTACGTGCTGGTCGCTGACCAACCGCCTGCGCCGCCCGCCTCGCTCGCCGATCGCCAGGCCGAGATCCTCACCCGGTTCCAGGTGCGGACGGCCCTGCTCGAAGAGGTGCGGACCCCGCAGCGCGCCACCCTCGACCTCCTGGACGGCGACGGGCACGTGATCGCCACCGCCCAGGACAAGCTGGTGGCCGAGTCCATCGACGGCGCGCCCATCGAGGTGCGGCGCGTGGAGTTCGGGGTCGGCTACGACTTCCACAACTTCGAAGACCGCGCGTTCCGCGGGGCGATCCAGTTCTCCGCCGACCGCTCGGGGCGCGTCGCGGTGATCAACCAGATCGGCATGGAGGACCTGCTGAAGGGGCTCGTCCCGTCCGAGATCTTCGCGAAGGCGCACCTCGAAGCGCTCAAGGCGCAGGCCGTGACGGCGCGGGCGGAGGTGCTCGCCAAGGTGGGGCTCAAGCACGTCGCCGACCCCTACTTCCTGTGCACCGAGCAGCACTGCGCGGTGTACCGGGGCGTCTCGGGTGAGGCGGCGACCACCAGCGCGGCGGTGGACGCGACGCGTGGCGAGATGCTGTTCGACCCCGGGGGCCACCTCGTGGACGCGGTGTACAGCGCCGTCTGTGGAGGCCACACCGAGAACAACGAGATTGTCTGGGGCGGCGTGCCGAACCCTTCGCTGCGCGGGCGGCCCGACCTGCTGCCCGACAAGCCCGCGACGCCGAGGCCCGCGAAGGACCTGAAGGGCTTCCTGACGACCGAGGGCGGGTACGCCTGCCGACTCTCGTCCTTCGCCGCGCCGACGAAGTTCCGGTGGGAGCGACGCTTCACCGCGAAGGAGGTGGACGACAAGCTCGCGGCGTTCCACGTCGGCCGCGTGATGGCGATGACGGTGAGCGAACGCGGCGTGTCCGGGCGGGCGCGGCTGCTGCAGATATCAGGGGAAGAAGGCGCCACCACGATCCGCGGTGAGCTGACGATCCGCCGGCTGTTCTCGAACCTGAACAGCGCGCTCTTCGAGGTGAAGGCCGAGCGCGACGCGAAGGGGCGGCCGACCGGCTGGAGCTTCACCGGCGGAGGCTGGGGCCACGGGGTGGGCATGTGCCAGACCGGCGCCATCGGGCGGGCCGAGGCGGGCCAGACCTACGTGCAGATCCTCGATCACTACTTCAGCGGGGCGACCGTCAGCCGGGTCTACTGACCCTCCCCCCCGAAGGGCGGCGCGGGGCCTGCGCTGCGGCCGCCTCGGCGTTATGCTCGTTGCGTGCTGTTGGTCCCCCGCCCGAACGCCCCCCGTGAGCCGCGCCTGGTCCGCGCCGCGCTGGCGCTCGCGTTCGCCCTGTTGGGCCACGGGGTGATGCTGGTCGCCCTGCTCTTCCTCTCGCACCTGCAGCTCGACACTCCGCCACTCAAGCGCACGAAGCCCCTCGACCGGCCCGTCGCTTTCCGGCCGCTCAGCGCCTCGCAGTTCGAGAAGAACCGCGGCCGTGACGCGCCCGCTCTCGCGAGCCGGACCGTGAAGGATCGGCCGGAGCAGAAGAAGCCCGAGCCGAAGGTGCCTGAGAAGGCGCCCGGGCAGGTCGTCGACGTGGCCCCGGGCAACGGCGAGAGCTCACCTGACGCGAAGTTCGCCGCTGAGACGAACAACACCGTGAAGAAAGAGACGCGCGCGAAGGAGCAGACCGCCTTCTACCGGAACGCGATGCCGCGGCGCACCTCGACGACGCCGTCGGAGGCGACCGGGACCGATCCCGTCGAGCAGGCCGTGGTGAGCGGCAACAACGGCATCGGGCAAGACGATCGACCGCTCAGGGAAGCCCCCAGCGCGGCGGCCCTCGAGCTCCCCGAGCAGCAGGCGCGCTCCGAGCTGGCGCTCAAGATGCCTTCCGTCGGTGGCGCGGGGCCGCTGGTCGCGCCGCGCTCCGAGCTCCCGGCGATCGCGGGCAACTCGAAACGGCTCCTCCTGCAGCCCGGACAACCGGGCACCGACGGAGAGGGCTCGCAAGGCCGCGTGGGGTCCGAAGGCCGGGTGAACCTGCTGCCCTCGCCCTCCGTGCTGGACGCGATCTCTGGCGCCGCCGCGAACGATCACCTGCTCGACGTGGAGGAGGGCGACGGCACCTTCCTCAACACCCGCGAGTGGAAGTACGCCTCGTTCTTCAACCGCGTCAAGCAGTCGGTGGGCCAGCACTGGAACCCCAACGCGCAGCTCCGCCTCCGCGACCCCTCGCTGCAGATCTACGGTGGGCGTGATCGCCAGACGCTCCTCCAGGTCACCCTCACGGCCGACGGCCGCCTGAAGGACGCCTGGGTCGAGAAGTCCTCGGGCCTCGACTTCCTCGATCTCGAGGCGATCCAGGCGTTCGAGCGCGCACAGCCCTTCCCCAACCCACCCGCCGGCCTGCTGGCCAGCGATCAGCTCGTGCGCTTCCAGTTCGGCTTCTACCTCGAGATGTCGGGGCGCCCGGGGCTGCGGCTGTTCCGCGCCCAGGACTGACGAGCTTCAGTCGGCGGGCGTACCGGCGGGGAAGCGCACCTCGAAGGTGGTGCCCTTGCCGGGCTTCGACTTGTAGGAGACGGTGCCCGCGTGCTCCTCGACGATCTTCTTCACGATCGCGAGCCCGAGCCCGGTGCCGTTCTTCTTCCCGGCCGTGACGAAGCTCTCGAAGAGGCGGTCGGCGATGGCATCGGGAATGCCCTGGCCGGTGTCCGCGGCGCGGAAGACGAGCTCGTCGTTCTCGCGGTCGACGGACAAGGTGAAGCGACCGCCGTCGGGCATCGCGTCGATGGCGTTGCGCGCGAGGTTGAGGATCACGCGCTTCATCTTGTTCTCGTCGAACCGCGCCGCGCCCGTGTACGACGTCACGACCTTCAGCTCGGCCTTGCTGCGCTCGAACTCGCGCGTGAGCTGCTCCTCGAGGTCGCGCATGAAGAGGTGCACATAGACGCGGCGAATCAGCACCGACGTCTCGCCGCGCGCGAACGCGAGCGTCTCTTGCTGCATCGCGGCCACGTGATCGAGCTGCGCCAGAATGCCCTGAGCCATCTCGCGGCGCCCCTGCTCCGTCGGCTCGTCAGCCATCATCTCGGCGTAGCCGGCGATCACCGTGAGCGGCGTGCGCAGATCGTGGAGCACGCCAGAGAGCATCTGGCCGATGGCGACCATGCGGGCCTTGCGCTCTTGCTCGGTGCGGTTCTTCCGTGACGCGAAGGCGCGGCCGATCTGGCCCGCGAGCAACACCGACAGGCGCTCGTCGGCCTCGCTGAAGCCGCCCCTCTTGTTGAGCAGCTCGAGCGAGCCCAGGTAGCCGTCCTCGCCGGGGATCGGCACGCAGAGCACCGCGCCCACCGTGACTCCCAGCTTGCGGGCGATCGCGCGGTCGTAGTGCTCGCTGTCGTCGGCGCGCTCGACGCGCACCGTCTCGCCCGTCAACGCCACGTGGCCGGCGATGCCCTGGCCCGCCTCGAGGCGCATCGACGTCAGCGCCTCGCTCTTCTCGCCCTTCGCGCTCCGGAAGTAGAGGCTGTCCCGGTCCTCTTCCGCGAGGAGGATCGAGCCCGCCTTCGCGCCCACCGCGTCGATGGCCGTGTGGAGGATGCGATCGAGCAGATCGACCTGCTGCTCGGTGGCCGAGACGGCGCGCTCGAGGCCGTAGAGCAGATCGAGCTCCCGCACCCGCTGAGCGAGCTCGTCGGTGCGCGCCCGCAGCTGCTCGAGCAAGAGCACGTTGTCGAGCACCGCCGCGATCTGGGTCGCCACGCCCTCGACCAGGCTCTGGTCGTCCCGGGTGAAGACGTCGATCTTCCGGTGCAGCACCTCGAGCACGCCCAGCACGCGACCGCTCACGTGGCGCAGCGGCGCGGCGATGATCGACCTCGTGCGGAAGCCAGACTGGCGGTCGATCTCGGGGTTGAAGCGGGCGTCGGCGTAAGCGTCGCCCAGCAGCAGCGACTTGCCCGAGGTGAAGACGTGCCCCGCGATGCCGGCAGCGGCGGGCAGCCGCAGCTCCTTGATCGACGAGCCCTTGAGCACGCGCGACCACAGCTCGTTGGTGCGGGCGTCGTGCATGAAGAGCGTCGCCGCCTCGGCGTTGAGCAGGCCCGTCAGCCGGTCCATCACCGTGCGCAGCAGCGCGTCGACGTCTCGCGCGGACGAGAGCTGGGTGCCCACGTCGATCACCGCGGCGAAGCGCTCGGTCTGCCGCTTCACGGCCTGCTCGAGCTCGTTCAGCTTGGCCGCCAGACCGCTGACGAGCGCGCCTGGATCGGTGCGTGTCCTGGAACGGTCGGTCATGCGCCGTGCACCATACCCTCCCCCGCCCCCCCGGAGTTGGATTTGCTCGCGGCGGGCCCGCTCAGTGTGCGTCCGCCCACGAGCGCCCATGGCCGACGTCCACCACCAGGGGCACGGCCAGCGTCGCCGCGCGCGACATCACCTCGCGCACCAGCGGCTCCACCACGGCCACCTCGTCGTCGGGCACCTCGAACAGCAGCTCGTCGTGGACCTGCAGCAGCATGCGGCTGCGGGACCCTGCCAGGCGCCGCTCGACCTCGAGCATCGCGCGCTTCACCAGGTCAGCGGCGGTCGCCTGAATGGGCATGTTGATCGCTGCGCGCTCGGCGCCCATCGCGATCGCCCGGTTGCGGCTCGCGATCTCGGGCATGTACCGGCGGCGGCCGAAGAGGCTCTCGACGTAGCCGTGCTTCTTCACCCGCGCGACGGTGTCGTCGATGTACCTCGCGATGCCGGGGAAGCGCGCGAAGTAGCGATCGATGATCGACTTCGCCTCTTCGAGCGGGAGGCGCAGCCGCGTGGACAGCCCGTGCGGCGACAGCCCGTACGCGATGCCGTAGTTCACCATCTTCGCCGCGCGCCGCATGTCCGCGGTGATCTCGGGCTCGGGCACCTGGAAGACCTCGGCGGCGGTGCGGGCGTGCACGTCGGCGGCCTCGGAGAAGGCGCGCACCAGGCCCTCGTCCTGCGCCATGTGCGCGAGGATCCGCAGCTCGACCTGCGAGTAGTCCGCCGACACCAGCTGATGCCCGGGCGCGGCGACGAAGGCGCGGCGGATCTGCCGACCGAGCTCGGTGCGAATGGGGATGTTCTGCAGGTTGGGGTTGGTGGACGACAGCCGGCCGGTCGCGGTGGAGGCCTGGTTGAAGGTGGTGCGCACCCGACCGTCCGCCCCGATCAGCTCGGGCAGCGTGTCGAGGTAGGTGCTCTTGAGCTTGGCGACGTTGCGGTACTCGATGATCGCCTGAGGCAGCGGGTGCTCTTCGGCCAGCTTCTCGAGCACCTCGTGATCGGTCGAGGGCCCCGTCTTGTTGCGCTTCAGCACCGGCAGCTTGAGATCTTCGAAGAGCACCTGCGCGAGCTGCAGCGGCGAGCCTACGTTGAACTCCCGGCCGGCGATCCGGTAGACGTCCTTCAGCAGCGCGTCGCACGAGGCGTCGACCTGCACCGAGATCTCTTTCAACGCGTCGCGATCGATCAGCACCCCCACGCGCTCCATGCGCGCCAGCACGGGGATGAGGGGAAACTCGAGCTCCTTCGCGACACCGGCGAGGCCGACCCCTTCGATCTCGTCCCACAGCTCGGGTGACAGGCGCACGATGGCGTCGGCCGCGGCGCCGAGCGCTGGCGCCACCTGCTCGGGCGACAGCTGCTCGAGCGTGACGTGCTCTCGGCCGCCCACCAGGGCCTCGACGGTCGGCAGCTCCTGCCGCAGGCGCTCCCGGGCGAGATCGGTGAGCGCGTGCTCCTTGCGACCGGGGTTGAGCAGGTACGACAGCAGCTCGACGTCAGCCCACGGCGTCTTCGGGGCCAGCCCCAGCCGATCGAACACGTGGAGCAGGCTCTTCGCGTCGTGCGAGGCGAGCTCGCAGGCTGGTCGGTCGAGCGCCGCGGCCAGGGCGTCCTTCACCGCGGCCGGCCCGCAGGCGCGGACGTCGAGGAAGAAGACCTCCTCCTTCCCGAGCGCCAGGCCCAGCCCCAGCACGGTCGCGGAGTGCGCCGGGCCGTCGAAGAGCGGCGCGATGGCGACGCGCGGGGCCACGGCCAGCCGTGCCCGCAGGGCGGCCAGGCCGTCAGCCGTCGTGACGAGGGTCGCTTCGCGCGCGAGCGGGGTCGTCTCGGCCGCCGGCATCTCGTTGATGAGCCGGAAGAACTCGAGCTCGGTGAAGAGCGCGCGGGCCTCGGCCTTGTGCACGGGCCGCACGGCGAGGGCGGTGGGGTCGGCCTGCACCGGCAGGTCGTCGCGGAACGACACCAGCAGGTACGCGCGCCGCAGCTGCTCCACGTTCTCCTTGAGCGCGGCCTTGAGCTTCGGCTTGTCCACCTCGTCCACGTGGGCGATCAGGTTGTCGACGGTGCCGAAGCGCTTGATCAGCTCGGCGGCCGTCTTCGGTCCCACCCCCGGCACCTTCGGCACGTTGTCGATCGGGTCCCCGACGAGGGCCTGGTAGTCGCGCATCTGCGCGGGCTCGACGCCGAAGCGCTCGAGCGCGTCCTTCGCGCCGACGGGAGTGTCCTTCACCGGATCGTAGATGGTGACGTCAGGCGCCAGCAGCTGCAGGAAGTCCTTGTCGCTGGTGACGATCTCGGTCGCCATGCCGACCGCCCGGGCGCGCTTCACCAGCGTGGCGATGACGTCGTCGGCCTCCCACCCAGCCTCCTCGAGGATCGGCACGTCGAGCACTGCGGCCACCTTGCGGATCAGCTCGAACTGCATCGAGAGATCGGGCGGCGGCGCTTCGCGGTTGGCCTTGTAGTTGGGGTCGATCGCGAGTCGTCCCTTCCGGCTGTCCTTGTCGAAGCAGAGCGCGAGGTGCGTCGGCCTCCGCTCGCGCAGCAGCTTGAGCAACATGCGCGTGAAGCCCAGCACCGCGTGCGTCGGCACGCCCTTCGACGTCGTGAGCGGCGGCAGCGCATGGTACGCGCGGAACACGAACCCCGACGCGTCGATCAGCGTGAGGGTCGGCGGGCCCTTCGGCGGCTCAGGCGCCGGTGCAGGCGCCGGCTTCGCGGACTTCTGCGGAGCGGGCTTCGGAGCCGGCTCGCTCGGCGACGACGCGAAGAGATCTCCCTGAACGCCCATGGACGCCGCTCGTAGCACCGGGCCAGACGTGCCGCTCGCGAAGACGGCTCACTTGCAGTTCTGGTCGAGCATCTCCTGCACCTGCTCCTTGTAGCCGTCGCCGTCGACCGCGAGATCGAGCACGGCCTTGAGCTGCTCGCACGAGCCCGACGCGATCGCCTTGTCGAGCGCCTCCTTCGCGCGCTGCGTGCAGAAGTAACCGGCCTTCAGCAGATCGGCGTTCGCGCGCGAGAACGACAGGCCCAGCTTCCACACCTTGCAGGCCGCGCGGAAGTCCTTCTTGTCGGCCTGGGTCTTGCCCTTCAGGTAGCAGGTGCTCGACATGCCCTCGACGATGCCCTTGCGCACGAAGGACGACCGCTTCTCCAGCTCACGGCGCTTCTCGTCCTCCTTCAGCGTCTTCAGCTTCTCTCCCAGCACCAGCTTCTCGTCGAGCGCGAGGGCCTTGCGGAAGGGCTCCTCGGCCTTCTCCGGCTTGTCGTTCGAGAGCTCGGTGGTGCCCGTCTTGAAATACGAGATGGCGTTGGTCAGGTCGAGCAGCAGGCCGCGTGCCTCGTCGTGGATCGCCGCCTTGCTCACGTTCTCGATGACCTTCTGGATCGGCACCGGCGCCTCGGCGAACGCCCCCTGGTAGTAGAGGATGAGCGCGCGGCCCATGGCCTCCTCCTTGTACCGCTCCTTGAACTCCTTGATGGCGATCTTCCCCGGGTCCGGTGGCGGCGCGGGCGGGCGGAAGACGGGAATGTCGGGGCACTTCCACGGCGCGTCGCCCGGCCGCAGCTTCTCGCGCGCCTTGAGGAAGTTGACGTAGTTCGGGTCCTTCGGCCGCCAGTCGTTCTTGCCCAGCGGGCCCTCGAGCTTCATCTTGAGCGGGTACGGCGGCTCGAGATCGTCGGGCGCCATCGTCTGGCAGGCGAGCCGCATGTAGACCTCGCACCGCTTGAGCGCGTTGTCCCACTTCGCGTTCGCCGAGTACGTCTTGCACTCGTTGCCGACGGCCTTCTTCACCTCGTCGATGACCGGCTTCGCCGCCGAGAGGGTGTCGAGGAAGAAGCAGCCGACGATCTCCTTGCTGAACGGGCGCACCTTCGCGAACGAGTCGAGCGCGTCTTCGAGCCGGCCTGACGCGGCGAGCTCCTTGCCTTTGACGAAGCCCTCTTCGGTCGCGCGCTCGTACTTGATGCGCTTCATCAGATCGTTCGCCGGCCCGTGGATCGGCTCGATGTCGAGGATCTGCGCGCAGGCCGCCTCGGCTCTTCCCCAGTCCGCGACCCGGCCTTCGCAGCTCGAGTAGGTGCGGCACACCTTGAGCAACTCTTCGATCTCCTCGGCAGGATCGGGCGGCGGCTTCGGAGGCCCGGGGACTCCCGGCTGGTTGGGCTTCGGGCCCGGACCGTCGTCAGCGAGCCCCTTCACCAGCACGGCGACGAAGAGCACCGCCAGCACCGCGCCGCCGACGAGGAAGAGCCGCTTCTTCTTCGGGTCCATCGGGGTCGAGGTGGTGGACATCGCCTCGATGGGCTCGTCGTCGCCACGGCCTCGCCGTTCAGGCCTCGTGCCACCTCTCGAGGGGCGCACCGCGGGCTTCGCGCCCGACGCCGCGCCGTTCTCGTACATCATCTCGACGACGCCGAACTGAATGATGTCACCCGGCGCCAGCGGCGTGTCTTCGCTGATCGGGTTGCCGTTGACGGTCGTGCCGTTCGCGCTGCCCAGATCCCTGAGCACCACCTCGCGCCCCTGCACCTCGAGCTCCGCGTGCTTGCGGCTGACGGAGTCGTCATCGACCCGCAGATCGACGCCGGCGACGCGGCCCACCACCACCGTGCCGGCGAGCGGAAACGTCTTGCCGGTGACCGTGCCCGAGAGCCCACGCAGCGCTGGGCCGGCCGAGCCGGCGCGTGACGGACGCTTCGCGCCCGGCGCGCTCGAGGCGGGCTTGACGACGGGCATCACCCGGGTGGCGCGCCCTTCGCCTCGCGCGAGGTTCGCCGGCCGCTTGAGCGCCTGGGTGCCGCGGTTCGACGGCTTCGCGGCGCCCTTGTCCACCTTCGGCCTCGCCTTGCCGCCGGTCTTGAGCGTGGCCTCGTAGTCACCCAGCACGATCGCCGCGGCGGGGTCGAGCTTCGTGGGCCCGTCGATGCGCTCGCCGTTGACGATGGTGCCGTTCGCGGAGCCGAGGTCCTCGACCATCACGTCCTCGCCCTCGAGGAAGAAGCGCGCGTGCTTTCGCGACACGCCACCCTCGGCGAGGATCAGGTCATTCCCTTCCGCGCGACCGACGGTCAGTTGATCGACGAAGTCCTGCTCCTGCTCGGTGCCGTCGGGGCTCTTGATGACGAGGGTCGGCATCCTGGTCTCACTCCTCGCGGAAGATGCCCATGTTCACCGGCACGCCACGCCGCTGAAGCTCGTCGTAGAACCGCGGCACGAAGCCGGTGGCCACGTAGCGGCCGCGCACCTTGCCTTCTTCGGTGAACCCCTCCTGCTTGAAGTAGAAGATGTCCTGGAGGGTGATGATGTCGACCTCCATGCCCGAGATCTCGGTGATGAAGGCGATCTTGCGGGTGCCGTCGTTGAAGCGCGTCTGCTGAATGATCATGTGCACGGCTGACGCGATCTGTTCGCGAATGGCCTTCACCGGCAGATCCATGCCGGCCATGAGCACCAGGGTCTCCATTCGGGCGAGGGCGTCGCGCGGCGTGTTCGCGTGCAGGGTGGTGAGCGAGCCGTCGTGGCCCGTGTTCATGGCCTGCAGCATGTCGAGGGCCTCGCCTGAGCGGCACTCGCCGACGACGATGCGCTCGGGCCGCATGCGCAGGCAGTTCTTCACGAGGTCGCGAATGGTGATGGCGCCCTTGCCTTCGAGGTTCGGCGGGCGCGACTCGAGCTGCACCCAGTGCTCCTGGCGCAGCTGGAGCTCGGCGGCGTCTTCGACGGTGATGATGCGCTCGTCCTCGGGGATGAAGGAGGACACGATGTTGAGGGTGGTCGTCTTGCCCGAGCCCGTGCCGCCCGAGATGACGATGTTGCGCTTGGCCTTCACGCACATCTCGATGAACTCGGCCATCTGCGGCGTGACGGTCTTGTATTTGATGAGATCTTCGATCGCGAGGGCGTCGCGCTTGAACTTGCGGATCGTGATGCACGGGCCCTTCAGGGCGAGCGGCGGAATGATCGCGTTCACGCGCGAGCCGTCCTTGAGGCGCGCGTCCACCATCGGGCTCGACTCGTCGATGCGGCGGCCGATGGGCGCGACGATGCGCTCGATGACGCCGAGCACCGCCTGGTTCGACGAGAAGATCTTGTCCGAGAGGATCAGCTTGCCCTTGCGCTCGATGTAGATCTGGTTCGCGTGGTTCACCATGATCTCGCTGATGTCGTCCTGAGCGAGAAAGGCCTCGAGGGGGCCGAGGCCCAGCGCCTCGTTGAGCACGTCGGTCAGCAGCATCTCCCGGTCGATGTCCTCGGGGATCTCCTGATCTCCGTCCATCTGGTCGATGATGTCGCGGATCGCCTTCTCGGTCCGGCGCCAGAGCTCTTCGTCGCCCAGGCGATCCATGTCGAGGCGGCGAAGATCGAGGTACTCGATCAGCCGATCGTGAATGTCCTTCTGCAGGTTCGCGTAGGCCTCGAGCCGCGGGTCGAGGTGCTTGCGGTTCTTCCGCAGCGCAGCGGCGAGCGACGCCGGCATGTTCTTCTTCTCTTCCGGCTCCTCTTCCGCTTCCTCCTCGTCTTCGGGCGGCGCCTCCTCTTCTTCGTCCTGCTGCTCCTCTTCGAACTCCTCGTCCTCGTGGGCGGCCTCTTCTTCGTCGTCGGGCGCGTAGCCGGTCTCGTCACCGTCCTCGTCCTGGGCCTGCTCGCCGTCCTCAGGCGGCTCCTCGACGTTGATGATGTAGTCGCCGACGTAGATCTTGTCCGAGGGTCGCACCACCTGCGGCGCGGCGATCTTCTTGCCGTTGACGAACGTGCCGTTGGTCGACTTGAGATCGACCACGATGTACTTCCCGTCCTTGAGGACGATGCGGGAGTGGTACTTCGACACGTTGCCCTTGTTGAGGACGATGTCGTTCCCCGCGAGGCGGCCGATGGTGACCTCCTCCTTCTCGAAGGTCAGCTGCTCAGACTCGCCGCCCTTCTCGGTCAAGGTGATCAGAAACATGTGGCTGCGCATCGTAGCAGAGAAGCGCACGACGCAAGCGGTCGATTCCGCTCAGGAAACCTCGCCTCTGCGGCCAGATGACCGAGGGTCGCCAACGCACCTGGACCTACACGCGGCGAGCCACGCCGAGGCCCGGCACGCCGCACTCGAGGGAGGCGAGCGGGTTCAGTCGAAGATGCCGAAGTTCACTTCGCCGCGCGCCTGCTTGTAGCGGCTCTTCACGTCCTCGATGATCGTGCGGATCTTCTCGGAGTCGGGGTTCACGATGCGGGGCGTGACGAAGATGACGAGCTCGCGCTTGTTCGAGTCGAACGCGCGGTTCTTGAAGAGCTCGCCGATGATCGGAATGTGCCCGAGCCCCGGCACCTTCGACACCGACTTCTGCTCGTCGTGCGCGAAGACGCCCGAGAGCACGATGGTCTCGCCGTGGCGCACGGTGACGTTGGTCTTCACCTTGCGGGTACGGAAGCCTGGAATCGACGCGCCACCGCCGAGCGAGACCGCGACCGACTGATCGACCTCTGACACCTCGGCCTCGATGTTCGTCTGGATGTTCCCCGTGCGATCGGCGGTCGGCTTGAGCCGCAGGATCACGCCGTACGGCTTGAACTCGACGGCGAACTGGTTGTTGGTGATGAGGGGAATGGGCACCTCGCCGCCGGCCAGGAACTCCGCCTGTTCGCCTGACGCGCAGACGAGCTTGGGCTGGGCCAGCAGGCGACCGTAGCCGTCGTTGTTCTGGAAGCCGATGTTGAACTGCGCCGTACCGAGCCCGAACGACCGCAGGAAGCCCTCACCGTAGTTCCCCGGGAACAGGTCGCGGGTGATGTTGACGGTCGCGTTCGCGGTGCCCGAGATGTCGAACGGGTACTTGATGCCGTACCGATCCTTCGACTCGCGGCGGATCTCGACGAACTGCACCTCGGACAGGATCATGCGCTTGATGCCGACGGTGAGCAGGTTCTCGACCTTCTCGCCGATGGCCTTGGTGATCAGCTCGGCCTTCTGCAGGTCCTGCTGCGACTCGACCGACCCTTCGAGGAAGATCGTCGAGCCGACGACGTTCGCCTGCACGTTCTTGAGGCCCGCCTTCTGGAACGCGGCGTTGAGGTTCTGCGCCACGAGCTTCTTCGCGTTGGGCGCGATCTTCACGAAGCTCTTCACGTTCGGGTAGAGGCCGACGACCTGATCGATGCGATCGGCGTCGCCCTGCGTGTAGGCCTGGCCGTCGAGGTAGATGCGATCGCCCACCATGCGCACGTTGACGCCTTCGATCTCACCCAACAGCTTCTTGATCTCCGAGATGACCTCGTTGGGGTCCTGCTTGCGCACCGACAACAGGTAGCTGACCCGCTGGCCCGAGCTCTTCCAGATGAGCAGGGTCGTCTTGCCCTCGGACGAGCCGATGATCAGCAGCTGGTTGTTGCCGATGGTCTTCACGTCGGCCACCGAGGCGTCACCGACGGCGACGCGGTTGATGCCGGGCACGGTGATCACCTTCTGCGTGCCGACTCCGAGGCTGATGTTCCCGCCTTCCTGCGCCAGCGCCGACGCCGAGAGCGTCAGCACGGCCAGCGTGGCGAAGATCTGAGTCCACCCGGTGCGCATCATCCCCTCCATCACTCCAGCTCAGGTTGCTCGACTGTCTCTTCCGCGGCGCCACCGTCAACCAGCTCCACCTCGACCTCCGCAGCGCCCAGCTCGGGCACTGCTGGCCCCGCCCACACCATCGCCCACAACACGCCGACCGCGATGGGCACACCGTAGGGAATCGACCGCGCGCTGTCGATGGCGGCGCGCGGTGCTGCCTTCGATTCCGTGACGGGCAGGCTAGCAGACTGCGACCGCCTCTTGAGCACGAAGAAGACCGCGGCGCCGGCGCCGACGACCGAGATGAGCATGACGGCTGCGAGGGCTCTTGGAATGCCGAAGCCAGCCCCCATGGCGGCGAGCAGCTTGACGTCACTCCAGCCGACCCGCGGGCCGCTCAGGGCGAGGAGCGCGAAGGGAAACGCGCAGGCGATCGCGCCCAGCGCCCCCGAAACCACGCCCTTCTCCACGTCACCGGGCCCCTCGAGCACCAGGCGGACGAGCAGCGCCAGCCCGAGCGTCGCCCACGCCAGCCAGGAGGGAACGCCGCCACGCTTCAGATCGATCACCGCCGCGACCACCGCCGCGACGCCGATGAGGGGCCAGAGGACCAGCTCAGGCGCGGGCAAGGGCTCAGCGGTAGACGAACTTCACCTTGTCGCTGCAGATGAAGTACTCGTCGCCGTCCTCGATCTTGCGGCGCTTGATGCGCTGCTTGTTGAACCAGGTGCCGTTCGACGAGCCGAGATCTTCGACGAAGAAGTCATTCCCTTCGCGGGTGATGACGGCGTGCTCGCGCGACACCTTGCCGGAGTTGATGACGAAGTCGCAGTGCTTCCCGCGCCCGATGACGAAGCGGTCCTTCGCGATCCGGTCCAGCTCTCCGCCCTCGACCATCATGTAGAGCGCGGGAGCCCCGGAGGAGTCGCCGCCGGGATCGTCGATGTCGATGTTGTCGGCCTCGGGCTCGGGCGCGGGAGCCTGAGGGGCGCCGCCACGCTTGTTCTGAATGAGCCGCTCGAGCTCCGCCGCGGTCTCCAGCACCCGCTCCTGCACCTCGCGGCGCACCGGATCGTCGTCCATCGAAGGCGCGGGCTCACGCGCGGGCGCTCTGGGAGCCTGCGCCAGCACTGGCGGCGGGCCTCGCTGAGGCGGGGGACGGGGAGCGGGCGTGCCGTTCGACACCGGCGCTGCTCGGGGCGCACCTTGAGCCGCTCCGGTGGGATCGAGGAACCCGTTGAGGCGGGCGAACATGAACATCGCCTGGTTGATCAGCGCATCGCGATCGGAGCCCATCTGCGAGGCCATGTCTTCGTAGGCCTGCCAGATGTGGTCGGCGATCGAGACCTTACGCGGTGGGCGGCTGCTCGGATCCATCATGTGGTCGGCTCACGGACCGCCTTTGGGCGGCGAACGCTTCGGAAGATAGCCCCAATTCGGCGAGCGTCCAATCTACCGATGGCACACGACCCCCTCATTCGGCCCCATGCCGCCCCGATTCGCCCGAACGGGATCGAACTCGGCGACGAGGTTCGAGGAGGGATACGCGAGGAAGACCCGGTGGCGTACCGGCTCGTACACGACGGCGCCGGGCAGCTGCAGTGGCGTCGTCGGGCACTGGTTGGCCACGGTGAAGAGCGTCGTGTCGATTCTCGAGACCATGGGGGCGAGGGCGCCCTCGACCTCGAAGCTCCACGACACCCCTGTAGCGGGTGGTTGCGTGTCGGCCGCTATCCCGAAGGGGATCACCAGCCCGCCCGCGCTCAAGCTCTGCCCTGAGGAGGCCCGGCCAAGCAGCCCGTCCACCGAGCCGCGGACGACGTAGGGGGCCATGGCCCCGGCCCGGATGACGACGGAGGTCGCGCCGCACGCGGTGGCAGGCGCGAACTGAATCGAGTCCCCTGCTACGGCGGTCACGACGGCCGCGGGGCATGAGCTGCCACCGATGAAGACCAGCGCGTCGCCTGGCAGGGTGAAGGGGGCGAGGAGCGGCGCGGTGAAGGACCGGCCCACGTCGCCTGAGAGCGGAACGCCCACGCCGGACGTGAGGTCGCCCTGCCACGTGACGGTGATCGTCTGCGAGCGGAGCCGGCCATCCACCAGGGTCGCCGCGAGCTCAGCGTCCTTCGCTCCGCCAGAGACGATCTTCGGCCCCTCGAGCCAGGTCGTCGGATCGCCCGAGTAGAACCCACGCCCGATCACCGAGGCGGCCGGGTCCTGGTCGATCAGGGACAGCGCGAGGCCGTCGAAGAACACGATCTCTCCGTTGCTCATCGTCAGCACGCCCAACAGGCCTGGCGTCGCGATCCCGCCCTCGACGGTGACGTTCTTCACCCGGCCTCCGCCGACGATGGAGACGCCTCTCACCAGCCCGTCGCTCCAGCGGAGCGGGCGCGGCTCCAGGCCCCCGACCTGCAACGGCCCGAAGGCCGGGGCGCCGGGGCGGCTTCGCCGGGTGTCGATGGCGGCGATCCCTCCGCACCGCGAGCCGCCACAGGCCTCCTCGTCCAGCACGCCAAAGACGACGGCGCCGGGCGACGTGCCGTCAACGCCCTCGACCGCGCGATCCGAGATGGCCAGCGAGCGCACAGGCCCCGGGAACAGCAGGGGCACGGCCTCGAGCGTCTCGGGATCGATGAGGCTCGTGGTCCCCTCGGCTCCGGCGAGCCGCCGCGTGGCCATGAGGAGGCACGGCTTCGCGGGGTTCGCGCAGAAGGGCCGGCCATTCACCGCGCGGCCCTCGAGGCCCGGCACCGCGAGCATGGCGCTGATGGACGCGCCCGAAACCCGGAGCCGGGTCGAGAGGGCGCCGACCAGTGACGCGGTGGTGCGGGCGCGAAGCCCGCGCGCTGAAGCCGGGAGCACGAGCTCGAGCACCGACGCGTCCTCGCCGTCGAACGTCGCGACCCACACGCGGCTGGTCTGCGCGTCCACCATCAGGTTGGTGAGGGCGGTGATCGGCGCGGGTGTCGAGACGCGGCGCAGCTCGCGCAGCTCGGCCAGCTCGACGCCCACGATCGAGAACTCCGCCCCACCCGGCCGCGTCACGTAGAGCAGCGAGCCCTTGCGCCGCGCTCCCTCTTCGTAGCGGGTGTCGAGGGACAGGCCCGTCGGGCGATCGAGCACCGGAATCGACAGGGTCTCGAGTGGGTTGGGCCCGGTGATCGCGAGCCGCCGTGCTCCCACCGCCGTCGGGGAGTCGAGGTTGAGCACCCGCAGCTCGTTGGTGTTGGTCGAGGTGACGAAGAGGAAGCGATCGACGGACTCGGTGCCGCCGTCCGCGAGCGCCCCGTCCACCAGCCAGTCCACCAGCACGAGATCGTTCGCCCCCACGAACGCGCTGGCCGTGGACACGCCCGGCTGCTGGCAGCCGAGGAACGTCAGGGAAAGCACGAGGATCAGGCGCGTCATGGAACCCCCGCGTCCGTCGCGCACGAGGGATCACTCGCCCGAATCAGGCACAGCTGCTGACGGCCGAGGTGAGCGACCAGGCGGGCGCTCTGCGGCTGCTCCAGATCGGGGACGTCGATCACCGCGACCCGGCCGTCCTGGAAGTTGGTGGTGTAGATCCGGGCGCCGCTGCCGCGACGATCCACCGCGAGGCCGAACGGCTGCACGCCCACTCCCGGCACCTGCGCCACCACGTCGCCCACGTCGTCGTCGTAGAGCGCGAGCACGCCTGCGCCGGTGCACGTGATCACGACCAGATCGCTCCGGCCCGGGCGGGCCAGCACGACGATCTCGCTGGGCCCCTCGGGCAGCGGGTTGCCGCGGACGATCTGCAGCCTGGGCTGGTCGCCCATCGGCTCTTCGACGCTCGCGACCATCAGCGCGTCAGGAGACCGGCCAAGCAGGTACACGCGCCGCTCGTCGGAAGAGAGCGCGATGCCCCGGGAGTCCGAGACGCGGAAGACCGACTCGAGGCCCGAGGAGATGACCGTGCCCTTCGCCGGGTCCACCAGCCTGACGAGGTTCGCCAGCGGGTTCAGGAAGCGGCCGCTCACGTAGCTCCACCGCCCGCCCACCGCGACCGCGTGCGACGCGCCCGGCCCGAGGTTCACGAACTGGTCCGGGGTGAGCTGCATCGACTCGGACTGCAGCTTCACGAGGTAGCCCCGCTGCTCCCTCGCAGACCCCAGCGGCGAGTCGGCCTGCGTAATGTGCGTGACGAGCACGTCGACCGCGGGCTCCTCGGGCTTCCCTTCGGGGAGGGCGACGCAGCGCGACTGCCGGCACACGAACCGACCGACGCCGCAGTCTTCGGGGCTGCCGCAGGCCCGGGGACGCAGGCCGACCCCGAACGCTCCTGGCGCGCGAGGCAGGGCAGTCTCGGTCTGCTCGAAGGCGGTGAGCGACGTCGCGCTGGTGCTGCAGTCGCGATCGGCTGAGTTGAAGCACGCCAGCGAGAGCGCCCCGCCCGCGCCGACGGTCAGCTCGACGGCGTGAACGCGCTGCCTCTCTGATCGCGTGGGCACGAACAGCCGCCAGCGGTCGGCGCCCAACGACAGGGCCGCCATCTGTCCCGCGAAGGGGGCGATCAACACCGCGTCGGGCGCGCCTCCATCGGGCTGCGTCGCGGCGCTGCGCAGCGCGGGGAGCTGTGCGACGGGCGAAGAAGGGGTCGCACCGAACGGCGGCAACGGCACAGGCAGCGCGTCGAGGTTCAGCGCGATCAGCGAGCCACCCGAGAAGCGCTTGTCGAAGTTGGTGGACGCGACCACCAGCAGGCCGTGGCCGCCGTCGGGGCCGGGGTTGTCGAGGTGGGCGATCGCTGAAGGAAAGTAGAAACGGTCGAGCGGCGTCGGGAGCGACACGTCCACCGCCGGGCACGCGCTCGCGCCCACCGCCACCGCCACCGCCAGCCATCGGGACATCGGGACTCGCACGTCAGGACTCCGACTGGATCTTCGAGAAGTCGGCGACGGTGCCGAAGAGGCCGCCGATCTCCATGAGCAGCCGCACGCGGTTCTCCCGCAGCGCCTTGTCATCGGCCATCACCATCACCTTGTCGAAGAAGGTGTCGACGACGGGCCCGAGCGGAACGACCTTCGCCAGGGCGCCCGCGTAGTCGTCGGCCTTGATGGCGGCGAACGCCGCGTCGCGCACCTTCGACACCTCGGCGGCGAGCACCTTCTCGGCCTCGTCGGTCAGCCTGGACGCGTCCACCGGCCCCTTCGTGACGTCCTTCGCCTGCTTCTCGACGATGTTCGCCACGCGCTTGAACGTGGCGGCGAGCTTCGTGAAGTCGGGCCGCGAGACGTAGGCCGACAGCGCCGTGACGCGCTGGTGGACAGCGACCAGATCGTCGGTGCCAGCGGCGACCACGGCGTCGATGATGTCGGCCCGGTGCTGTTCGCCCCACAGGGGGCGGAGCCGGTCCTGCATGAACTCGAGCACCTGCTGCTTCACCGGCGCCTCCCCCGCCTTCTTCTTCGCGTTCGCGAGGGTGGGCTCGAGCAGCCTGAGCGACTCGTCGAGGGCAGCCGACAACGAGAACCGGTAACCCTTGCCGATGACGAGGTTGATGACGGCGATGGCGGCGCGCCGCAGGGCGAACTCGTCCTTCGCGCCGGTGGGGCGCTTGCCGATGGCGAAGAGGCCGCAGAGGGAGTCGAGGCGATCGGCGAGGCCGATGAACGCGCCGGGATCCTGCGTGGGCAGGGCGTCGTTCGCCCCGCGCGGCAGGTAGTGCTCGAAGATCGCGAGCGCGACCTCCTTCGGCTCGCCGGCGTGGAGCGCGTACTCGCGTCCCATCACGCCCTGCAGCTCGGGGAACTCGCCGACCATGCCCGTCTCGAGGTCGCACTTCACGAGCGGGGCCGCGCGCTCGATGGTGCCGCGGTGGGCGCCCTTCCCTGCCTTGTCGGCGAGAAAGACGGCGAGCGCGAGGATGCGATCGGTCTTCTCGGCCATGTTGCCGAGGCCCTGCACCCAGTTGCGGCGCGCGAGCTTCGGCAGCCGGTCCTGCAGCGGCGCCTTGCGATCTTCGTCGAAGAAGAAGCGGCCGTCGGTGAGCCGCGCGCGCAGCACGCGCTCGTAGCCCTTCACCGACAGCGCCTCGTCCTTCACCGGGGTGTTCGACACGGCGATGAAACGCGGCAGCAGCTTCCCGCTTGCGTCGGTGAGGGAGAAGTAGCGCTGGTGGCTCTTCATCTCCTGGATGAGGACCTCGGGCGGCAGGTCGAGGTGGCGCTCCTCGAAGGTGCCCACCACCGGGTTCGGCAGCTCGACGAGGTTCAGCACCTGATCGACCAGCGCCTCGTCCTCGATGAGCTTCCCGTTGGCCTTCTTCGCCGCGGCGGCGAGGCGCTCGACCAGCATCGCCCTGCGCTTGTCGAGCGAGGGAACGACGTGGGCCTTCTCGAGCGCGGCCTCGTAGTCAGCGGGCTTCGCCAGCGTGATGGCGCCCGGGGCGAGGAAGCGGTGGCCGCGGGTCTCGCGGCCGCTCTTCACGTCCGAGAAGATCACCGGCACCACCTCGCTGCCGAAGAGCGCGACGATCCACTGGAGCGGACGCCCGAACGCGGCCTCGACGTCACCCCAGCGCATCGACTTGGGGAACGTCAGCTTCTTGACGCACGCGCCGAGCAGGTCGGGCAGCAGCTCGATCACCCGGCGGCCCTTCTCCTCAACGTCGGCGGCCAGGTACTCGCCCTTCGGCGTCGTCACCCGCTTGAGCTTCTCGACGGGCAGCTTCACCGACTCGGCGAACTTCTCGGCAGGCTTCTTCGGTCGCCCGTCAGCCTCGAACGCAGCCTTCACGGACGGGCCCTGGACCTCCTTCACGACGTCGTCGGTCTTCTCGGAGAGGCCCTCGACGAGGAGCGCGAGGCGGCGCGGGGTGCCGAACACCTTGATGGCGCCGTGCGTGATGCGGGCCTCGGCGCAGGCGTCGGTGAACAGCCGCTGCAGCTCGCCGAGCGCAGGGACGACGAAGCGCGCGGGCAGCTCCTCGCTGCCGAGCTCGAAGAGCAGCTCAGCCACGGGGGGCCTCCTTCTCCTTGTTCAGCTTCACGGTGTTCCAGTACTCCGAGGCCTTCTTCCCCTCGAGGAGCGGCGGCTGCTCGCCCACCGTCCAGCTCGTCTTGCAGAGCGGGTAGCCGAGGCGCTCGCGCATCTGCAGGTAGCCCTCGGCGCAGAGGCGGGCGTTGTCGCGCACGCGCTTGATGAAGAGCGCGCGATCGGAGACCGAGATCGCCCCGCGCGCGTCGAGCAGGTTGAAGGTGTGGCTGCACTTGAGCGCGAAGTCGTACGCGGGGATCGGGAGCTGCGCGTCGACGATGAGCCGCTTGCACTCCTTCTCGTAGCTGTCGAACAGGGCCATGAGCTGGTCCTTGTCCGAGTGCTGCATCGCGTACTTCGACATCTCCACTTCGTTCGCGTGGAAGACCTCGCGGTACTTCACGCCCTTCACCCACTCGAGATCGAAGACGTTCTCGACGCCCTGCAGGTACATCGCGATGCGCTCGAGGCCGTAGGTCAGCTCGGCCGCGACCGGCTTGCAGTCGAAGCCGCCGCACTGCTGGAAGTAGGTGAACTGGGTGATCTCCATGCCGTCACACCAGACCTCCCAACCCAGCCCCCAGGCGCCGAGCGTGGGCGACTCCCAGTCGTCCTCGACGAAGCGGATGTCGTGCGACATCGGATCGATGCCGAAGGCCTTGATGGAGTCGAGGTAGAGCTCCTGCACGTTCTTCGGCGCCGGCTTCAGGATCACCTGGAACTGGTGGTGCTGGAACAGGCGGTTCGGGTTCTCGCCGAAGCGGCCGTCGGCGGGCCGGCGGGACGGCTGCACGTAGGCGACGTTCCACGGCTCCGGGCCGAGCGCGCGCAGGAAGGTGTACGGGGCCATCGTGCCGGCGCCGACCTCGAGGTCGTACGACTGCGTCACGATGCACCCGAGCTTCGCCCAGTGGGTCTGGAGCGAGAGGATCAGATCCTGGAAGTACATGGCGGCGCGCACCCTATATGCGCACCGTCGCTGGGGCGAGGGAGATTGCTCTTCAGGGCCCGAGCGGCAGCGAGCCGACGTTCACGATCTTCTCTTCGGTCTTGTTGGCCGTGATCGTCACCGTGAACGAGCGGTTCTTCGAGTCGGAGTCGATGATGCGCAGCTCGTGAACGCCCGCTTCCAGCGGCAGCTTCACCAGCGGCGTCGAGCCCAGCTCGGTCTTGCCCAGGAACACCGAGGCCGACGACGGGTTCACCGTCTTCAGCGTCAGGTAGCCGAGCTCGAGCTTCGCGCTCTTCGGCGCGACCGGGGGCTCGTCGGAGGGCGCGCTGCGCTTCCTGGTGGTGCTGATGGTCTTCTTGCGCTCCTCCTTCTCCTTCAGCGCTTCCTTGAGCTCGTTGATCTGCTTCTCGAGCTGGTCGATCTTCTTCGCGTTCTTCTCGGTCTCCTTCTTCCCCTGCCGCGCCTCGATCTTCAGCTGCCGCTGCTCCTCTTCGAGGCGGTTGAGCTGCTCGATCTGCGCGGTGATCTCCTGCAGCAACGCGAGGCGATCGGGATCGCTGGCGGCCTCTTCGATCTCCTTCTGGCGCGCCTTCTCCTCGGCGATCTTCCTGTCCTGCTCTTCCTTCTCGATGAGCCACTGCGGCTTCGGGCCGCTGGGGTTGGTGTTCGCGAGATCGATCTTCGAGGGCCCGGTGTTCACCGGCGGCGGGTCTTCGGCCGGCCCCAGGAGTCCGGCCAGCGGGCCCTTCGTCACCGCCCAGGTGCCACCACCGAGGAAGGCCACCACCAGCACCGCGATGGCGATGGTGGCGACCTTGCTCCCGCCGCTCGCGGGCCCCGGCGCGCCCTGCTCGGTGCCGCGCTGGTTGAGATCGACCGGCACCACGCCCTTGCCGTTCGACTTGCCCTTCGAGGTCGGCGGCAGCGTCTGATCGATCGACGGCTTCGACTTCTTGCCGGTCGGCTCGTCCTCGATGGGCGCGAGGGAGCGGCGCGACTCGCCGACCTTCGGCAGCTTCTGGCTGCTGGCGCCCTTCGTGCCGACCTGCGGCAGCTTCTGGCTGCTCGCGCCCTTCGTGCCGACCTTCGGCAGTCGCTGGGACGACGCGCCGGGGGTCTTGAGGCCGGGCCTGGGTGACGGCGTCGCGACGTTCTTCATGCCGGCGCCGTTGGTGATCTTCTTGCGGCCGCCGCTCGGCGTCTCCTGCTCCTCTTCCTTCAGCCCCTCGACCGCCCGCGACAGGCTGCTCGCGTCTTTGGCCTCGTTGGCGAGATCGAGGATCGACCGCGTGAGCGCGATCTTGTCGTCGAAGAGCTGCTTCATGAACTCCGCGACCTGCTCCTCCTCGAACATGTCGGGGCACGACTGCTCGATGGCCCGGGCGAACTCCTTGCCGGTGGCGAAGCGCCGGTTGCGATCCTTCGTCAGGCCCTTGAGGACGACGTTCGAGAGCTGCTCCGAGACGTACGGGTTCACCGCCGCGGGAGGCTGCGCCTCGCCTTCGACGATCTTCAGCATCATCGCGGCGTCGGTCGGCGCGGTGAACAGCCGCTCGCCGCAGAGCATCTCGTGCAGCATCACGGCGGTGGCGAAGAGATCGGCGCGCCCGTCGAGCTTCTCGTTCTTCACCTGCTCGGGCGCCATGTACCCCGAGGTGCCCTTCACGATGCCGACCTGCGTGCGGTTCAACCGGCCTCGCGCCTTCGCGATGCCGAAGTCGATCACCTTCACGTCGCCCGTGTAGGTGATCATCACGTTCTTCGGGCTGATGTCGCGATGCACGACGGGCATCGCCATGCCGGTGGACGGCTCGGTGAAGTGGTGCGCGTAGTGGAGGGCCAGCGCGGTGTCGCGGATGATCCGCGCCGCGAACCCGGTGGGCACCGGCAGCTCCTTCTTCGCCGCCCGCTTCAGCACCTGCTCGAGGTTCTGGCCGGCGATGAACTCCATGGCCAGGTACAGCTCGCCTGACTGCGGGTCTTCACCGAGATCGAAGACCTGGCCGATGTTCGCGTGACTGAAGGCGGCGGTGATGCGCGCCTCGTCGAGGAACATCTTCACGAAGGCCTCGTCGCGCTTCACGTCGGGCAGGATCTGCTTCACCGCCACGAACTTCTTGAAGCCGCCAGGGCCCGGCAGGAACGCGAGGTAGAGCTCGGCCATGCCTCCCATCGAGAGGCGCGTGAGGATCTCGTACTTGCCGATGAGCCGGCCCCGGTCGAAGTCCGAGGCAGGTTTCGCCGAACCCATGAGCCCGGAAGGCTACCACCGGCTGGTCCAACCTGATCGGAATGTCTGCGATCGAATGTGGGGAGAGGTCGGTCAGCGATCCCGCCACACGGCCCACGGGGCGTAGGAGTCGCAGGTCGAGCTCGCCGGGTACTGGCCAGCGGTGACGTTCCAGAACCGGTAGTTCACGCTCCCGGCGAGCAGCGAGGCGAGCTTCCCGGGCTCGACGGAGACCGACGAGGGCCCGCTCGTCAGCTTCTGCTTCGAGAACACGAGCTTCCCGCAGGTGGCGTCGATGCGGCAGCCGACCGGGTCGCCGTCGCGGGAGATCGTGAAGGGCGCCACGTCGGCCGGCCGGAGGATCGCGCCGGCGATGGCGGTGTCGGCCGCGAAGAGGAGCTCGTTCGTCACCGCGTCGCGCAGCACGACTGCGCGCAGGGCCCTGCTCTCGACGGTGCGGATCACCACCAGCGCCTTCACCTCGGCGTTGACGGCGAGGCTGGGGCCGCCGAGGCCGCCCGGCAGCTTCACGTCCACCCGGCCCGTGCCGCCCGCGTTCGACAACGTCACCTGGAGCACCTCGCCGAGGTACTGGAAGGCCGTGATGCGCCCCTGCCCCGTCTGCAGCACCACGCCGGCGTCGCCATCGCGGGATTCGCTGAAGAAGCCCATCGAGGTGAAGGTGACGAGCAGCTCGGGGTGTGGGGGGAAGCGGTTGGCGGGACACCCGGCCGTGCAGCTGCCGGAAAGGCACAGCTCGTCTTTTCCCCTGCAGTCCGCCTGCGAGGTGCAGTCAGCCCCCTTCACGGGGCCGATCTCGACCACGCCCTGCTGCGGCTGGAACTCCTTCGTGACGCAGGTCTGCACGTCGGGCTGCGGGAAGGACGCCGAGACGCGTCCGCCGTCAACGGGCGCGGTGACCCCGTCGATCTGGTTCACGAAGCACAGCTGCAGCCGGAACGTCTCGTCGAGGGGCGCGTTCTCGGGCACCAGGCACACCTGGTTGCAGCCGACCCCGGCGACCTGAATGACGCCGTCCCACTGGCGCTCGGCCTGCCCGTTCGGGGGAATCGCCCTGACGCTGTCGATGATCCCCGCGTCGGGGCACCGGCAACCACGTTCGCAGATGCGCTCACAGCTCTGGCATTCACACGGCAGGTCGTCGAACGAAAACCACTGCCCGCCGACGCTCCGCTGCACCGTCAGGCCGAGCTGGCCCTTCGTGTCGTTGACGAGGAGCTGGTCACGCCCGCCGTTCTTCACGCGCAGGGTGACGGGCGAGGGCGTCGCGGGCGAGCACCGGCAACCGCTGGCGGCGGTCACCAGGACGACGAGTGGCAGAAAAGCACGCATCCGTGACGCGGGTGTCGTAGGCAGGAGCGTGGCCAAACGCAATCGGCTGAAAGAAACAACGCACTTGTCGGTCATGTCCTGGCCTTGCATGGTTCCGGCGATGTCCTCCATCGTGTGATGCATCGCATGCGCCGACTCCTCCCCGTTCTGTTGCTGCTGACCGCCGCGTGCGATCGCGTGGGGCGTGAGAACGGGCGCGCGAACGCAGTGCCCGATGTCGATCCGCCGAGGCTGACGCCGGTCGAGGTGAAGCCCCCGACGATCGAGCGCAACACCGTCGGCCGGGTGCGGGTGATCGACCCGCCCCGGGTGGACGCGACGCAGATCGATCTGCTCCGCCAGGCCGATGGCGTGGTGGACATCCTGTGGGTGATCGACGACTCCGGCTCGATGGTGAACGAGCGGCGGCGCCTGGTGACGAACTTCAACCGCTTCGTGCAGGAGCTGGTGGCGCTGCGCGTGGACTTCCAGATGGGCGTCATCTCGATCGTCTCGAACGACGGCGGGCGCCTGCGCGGCACGACGCCCATCCTCACCAACCGCACGGCGGATCCCCGGGCCGTCTTCGAGCGGAACACCACCTTCCCGGCGAGCCGGTCGCGCTGGGAGCAGGGCCTGCGCATGGCCGAGTTCGCGCTGACGCCGCCGAACATCAACCCCGGCGGGCCGAACGCGGGCTTCATTCGCCCCAACGCCGCGCTGGCGATCATCGTCGTCACCAACGAGGACGACTCGAGCTTCGGCACCAGCGAGTACTTCGGGCGCACCTTCCGCGCGCTCAAGGGCAAGGGGAACGAGAACCTGGTCAGCTTCAGCATCATCGGCGGCCCGGTTCCGAACGGCTGCATTCCACCCGGAGAGGCGTCGTTCTACGGCAGCCTCGCCGAGCCCAGCTACCGGTACACCGAGGTCGCGACCCGCACGGGCGGCATCGTGGGCTCGATCTGCGACGCGAGCTTCGAGCAGACCCTCATCCGCATCGCGCAGGCGCTCAACACGCTCAAGCGGGTCTTCCCGATGACGCTGCCTCCCATCGTCTCGTCCATTCGCGTGACGGTGGTGGACGGGGCGACGACGACCATCATCCCGAAGAACGACGTCACCGGGTGGCAGTACCGCGCCGACACCAACTCCATCGTCTTCCTGGGCACGTACATTCCGCCGCCCGGCTCCACCGTCCGCATCGAGTACGCCTTCGCCCGGCCATGAGCGCGCTCCGAGTCACCGTCGTCCTGTCGCTCTTCGCCCTCACGGGCTGCTCCCGCACCGCGCTCGATCGCACCTGCCCCAACGGCTACGCGTTCGACGAGGCGAAGGGTCGCTGCATCTGCTCAACGGACGAGGGCTGCCCGACCGGGCACGCGTGCGAGGAAGGCCGCTGCGTCTGCCGGAACACGGCGTGCTGTCCCGACGGCTATGAGTACTCCACCGACTCCGAGGCCTGCGTGTGCCGCGAGTCGAAGTGCTGCCCGAAGGATCACCGCTGGCTCGCCGACGAGCGGCGCTGTGTGTGCGACGCCGAGAACTGCTGCCCCGGGGGCTATCGCTACGACGAGCAGTCGCGCTCGTGCGTGTGCGCCGGCGACGCGTGCTGCCCGCGCGGCTTCAACTGGGACGAGACGCGCATGACGTGCCGCTGCGCGAGCGACGGCTGCTGCCCCGAGGACTACCTGTACGACCCGCTCACCCGCGACTGCGTCTGCGCGCGCACCGACTGCTGTCCCGCGAACCACGTCTACAGCCCCACCATCGGCGCCTGCGTGTGCGTGGGGAACAACTGCTGCCCGCCTGGCTTCGTGAAGGCGACGGACGGCTCCGAGCGGTGCATCTGCCAGTCGAACGCGTCGTGCCCGATGGGGCAGGTCTGCGACATGGTGTCCGGTGGGTGCCGCTGCTCGTCCAACGCGGGCTGCCCCGCCGGCAACTTCTGCAACCCGCTCGGCTTCTGCCAGTCGTTCGCGTCGTGCACCTCGAACCTCGATTGCCCGCCAGGCACCTTCTGCGACACCACCATGACGAAGTGCATCCCCGACGGGCCGTGCACGCTCGACGAGCACTGCGTGATGAGCAACGTCTGCAACGTGCAGACGCTGACCTGCCGCGCCGGGTGCCGCACCGACGGAGACTGCGCCCTCCCGAGCGGAGCCACGACGACGGCGCCGCGGCTCGCCTGCGTGAACGGCGCCTGCCAGGCGTTCTGCCGGGACAACCAGGGCTGCCCGGCGAACCAGTTCTGCGACAAGACGAACGGCCGGTGCCTGACGCGCAGCGGGCGCGTGGACTGCAACGCCTGCGGCATGCTCAACCAGTCGTGCGGCTCGGCGACGACGGCCCGGTGCCTGTCCTTCGTGACCGAGGGGCAGACCGCGACCTTCTGCGGCATGATCTGCCAGAACGACGACGACTGCCCGTCGGGCTTCGACTGCGGCGGGGTGATCTTCTCGTGTCGGGGCGGCGGCGTGTGCGACCCGGTCGCGGGGCAGACGATCACCTGCAAGGGCTTCCAGGTCGAGAACGAGGAGGGCGATCAGTTCTTCTGCTCGGGCAACAACGGGCTGCCGCACGTCTACTTCCGCGCCTGCGCGCCGAAGTCGGGAGCCTGCCCCGCGACCGCCGCGCCCTGAACACGGCGATTCGAGCGGCGATCCGATGAAGCGCCCGCGCGTTCGTGCGAGGCTCCGGCGGCGATGTCAGCGGTCGCGTGCCCACAGCCTCGAGAGCTGAACGCCCTGGCGGCGGGCACGCTGACGGCCGAACGCGCGGCCGAGCTCCGCGCCCACCTGGCGACCTGCTCGACCTGCGCGACGTCGTCTCTGGCGCAGACGACCCCGGCCGGCGCCCTCCCGAGTGGCCCCACGGCCCCGCCCATCGTCGGCCGGTACGAGCTGGAGCGCGAGCTGGGCCGGGGGGCGATGGGCCTGGTGTACCTCGCCACCGACCTGCTGCTCGGCCGCAAGGTCGCCCTCAAGCTGGTCGAGGGAGCGCGCGAGGGCGCACCGTCTGCTCTCTCGAGACAGGTGGCGCGTGAGGCGCAGACCGTCGCGCGCATGCAGCACCCCAACGTGGTGTCGCTCTTCGACGTCGTTCAGGCCGAAGGGGGCGTGTACCTCGCGATGGAATACGTCGAGGGCGCCGATCTCGCCGCCTGGCTCGAGACCCCGAGAACGCGCGAGGAGATCGTCGCCCTCTTCACGCAGTGTGCCGATGGGCTCGCGGCCGCCCACGCGGCCGGCGTCGTTCATCGCGACTTCAAGCCGGCCAACGTGCTCGTCGGCGTCGACGGCCGAGCCCGGGTGTCGGACTTCGGGCTCGCCGGCTTCCTGGTCGAGCGCCACCAGGCCGAGGGGAACGCCGGGCTGCTGGAGCTCGCGCGCACCGCCGCCAGCCTCGGAACGCCGGCCTACATGGCTCCCGAGGTCTGGGCCGGGCAACCCGCGGGACCGGCGGCCGACCAGTTCTCGTTCTGCGTCGCGCTCTACGAAGCGCTCCTCGGTGAACGTCCGTTCGAGGGCCACGGGTCCGACGAGCTGCGCAGCGCGGTGCTCACCGACGGTCGGCGGCCGCTGCCAGCCGGAAAGAGCGTGCCGCGCCGGCTGTTGCGGTTGCTCGATCGCGGGCTCGCGAGGGACCCGGCCCAGCGCTTCCCTTCGATGCGAGAGGTCGCCACGGAGCTGCGGCGCACGCGAGGCGGGCCTGCGGTGCGTGTCGCGCTCGCCGTGGCGGGCTCGGTGGTGATCGCCGCAGCGGGCACGTGGGCCACCCAGCGGCGGGCGGTCTGCGGAGACCTCGAAGAACACCTCGCGACGCTCCGCGCTGACGTTCCTCCACAGCTCGTCAGCCAGGGACTGGGGCGGCTGCCTCAACCCTGGGTGCCGGGCCTGGCGAAGCGCGCCGAGGAGCGGCTCCAGTCCTTCGGTGAGGCGTGGGCACGCATGCGCCTCGAGGCGTGCGAGGCGACCAGGGTTCGCGGCTCGCAGTCCGAGGCGCTGCTCGATCGACGCATGCTCTGCCTGACCGAACGCCGGCAGGCCTTCACCTCGACCGCGAAGCTGCTCTCGAGCGGCGATGTGGAGGTGGCCCGACGCGGTGACGCGTTGCTCGACGCGCTGGGCGACCTCTCGCCGTGCGCGGACGCGCGGTCCCTGCTCGAAGCCTCGCCCCGCCCGGCCACCGAGACCTCCCGCGAGCGTCTGGCTGCGGCAGAGGCACAGCTCACCGAAGCGCGGGTGCTGCTGGTTGGCGGCCGACCGCGCGACGCGCTCGACGTCGCTACGCGCGTGCTGGCCGAGGTGCGGTTGCACGGCGCCGAGTGGGACGTCGCCGGCGCGGCCCTGGTGGTGGGCTCCGCTCAGCACGAGCTGGGCGACCCCGCAGCGTCGAAGACACTCGGTGAGGCGGCACAGCTGGCAGTGCGGTCGCGCAACTTCGAAGTTGAACGCCTTGCCTGGATCGAACGGGTCGAGAACGCCGCGGACCCGGTGGTTGCGCTGGCGCTCGAGGACATCGCGCGGGCCGCGATCGAGCGCGTCGGCGGTCCGCGACGCGACGAACTACGCACGAGGCTCGAGGGCGCGCTCGGTCGGCGGGCGCAGGATGCTGGAGACTACGGCCGAGCCGCGGCCTTCTTCGAGGCCGAACGGAGGGTCGGCACGTCCCTCGGTCCCCTGGCGCAGGCCCTCGCGGAACAGCACCTCGCCACCCTCGCGGGGCTTCAGGAGCGTCATGACGAAGCGGTCGAGGCGCTGGGCCGGGCAGCCGCGCTGATCGAGGCGGCCAGCGGCGCGTCGCACCCGCAGCTCGGAATCGCGCTCAACGCCCTCGGCTCGGAGCTGTCTCGGGCGCGCCGGTTCGACGAGGCTGAGCAGACCCTCACACGCGCCCTCGGCGTGCTCGAGGCGTCCCTCGGCGCTCGGCACTTGAGAGTGGCCGATGTGCTGGACAACCTGGGGTGGTTGAAGGCCCAGCAGGGCCAGATCGATCACGCCGAGCCGCTGCTCGTGAAGGCGCAGGCGCTCCGGGTGGCGCTGGCAGGCCCTGACAGCCACGAAGCAGGGCGGAGCGCGAACAACCTCGCGAGCCTCTCGCTGATGGCAGGGCGTCAGGCCGAGGCCGTCCCACGCCTCGAGCAGGCCGCGCAGATCTACGAGAAGACGCTCGGGCCCAGCCACCCGCGCCTCGCCATCGTGCTGCACAACCTCGCCGAGGCCAGGCTGGCTGTGAAAGACGCGAGCGGCGCTGTGGTTGCTGCGAAGCGCTCCCTCGCGATCGCCCTCGAGGTCCACGGCCCACGCGGCCCCGCGATCGTGTCCGAATACGTGCTCGTGGCGCAGGCGGAGCGCGCCGCCGGCCGCCCGCTCACCGACGCGGTGAAGCACTACGAGGCGGCCCTGGCGCTCGCCGACGTCGCCGCCGAGGAGGATCTCGCGCTGGCGCGGCTGAGCTTCGCCGAGCTGCTCGCGAGCACCGATCGGGTCAGGGCGCGCGTGTTGCTCGAACAGGCGCTCCCCTTCTACGACCGGGAGCGCAAAGCAGGCCGGCTCGAGGACGAGGTGAAAGCCGTCGAGCAACTGAAGCGCCGGCTCGCGAAGTGAGCATTCCTGGCGCTCGCCAAGCCTCTTTACGGAATCGCCCGGATCTCAAGGCTGCGGGGCGCAGACAATCCGACACTGCGAGGAGCAACCCATGTCGATGCGCATCTCCGATTCCCAGGGCGTCGCGACCAGCCGACCGACCGCTCACAAGCCGACCGCGAAGACAGGAGCCCAGGCGCGGGTCGGCTTCCTGCGCGACGAGCTGTCCACAGGACGGGGCCGCGCCCATCGCAGCGGGGCCCAGAAGGCGGTGGGTGTCGCGTCGGCCGGTCAGGACGTTCAGCGTGCCTTCGAGCGGCGGATCGCGGCCCTGGAGCGCGCCGTGGCCGATGGGATCCCCGGCGCCGCCGAGGAGCTCGCTGCCGTCCGCCGCGATCGTGACGGGGTGCAGAGCGCCCTCTCGAACCTCGAGCAACGCATCGCCGCCAACGAGGACCCGAAGACGTGGGCCAACGTCAAGCCGCCGAGCCGCGCGAAGGCCGAGCAGGCCCAGGCGCGCGCCCAGCTCAGACAGGAGCTGGCCCACCTCAGGGAGTTCGGGGTGAAGGTCGCGAAGATGAACCCGAAGGAGCGCCAGGAGCTGCAGGACTTCTTCGCGAAGGTCGCGAAGATGACTCCAAAGGAGCGGAAAGACCTCGAGAACTTCTTCCGCATGGCGAAGGAGGACCCCGAGGGCCTCAAGCGCTTCTTCGAGTCCCAGGGTGCCCGCCCTGAGGGCGCCTCGCCGGTGAACGGTGGCCCATCGCAGGCACCAGCCGGCATTGCGGCGGCCATCGACTTCGGGCGATCGCAGGTCGGCGCGCCGTACGTCGGCGGCGCAAGCCCCTTCCGCTTCGGCAGACCTGGCGACGGGAACACCTACCAGATGGAGGGACAGCGGGCCTACCTGTCGCCGAAGGGCGTCGTCGGCTACGACTGCTCAGGCTTGATGGTGACGATGCTGAAGAAGGCCGGCATCGACATCAGCCGGTTCTCGAGCAGCCGCGCCATGAAGGCCAACCTGCCGCAGGTGCCGAAGGACCAGCTGCAGCCCGGAGACCTGCTCGTGAAGAACGGCCACGTCTCGATGTACATCGGCAACGGGCAGATGATCGAAGCGGTGCCGACCGGCGTGAGGGTCACCTCAGCCAGCAAGTACCTCAACGACCCCGCCTACTCCGGGCATCGGCCGGGATAATTTCCGCTCGGTTGACATCTGCCATCGAGTCCTGAGAACTGCCCCCTTCGCCCCGCCTCGTGGCGGCCCGGGGGAGTGATGAGACGAGCACGAGTCGCAGCTTTGCTGGTCGTGGCGCTGGGCTTCATGGGCGCCGACGGTGCGCCGATGGGCTGTGGCGCCCCTCCTCCCATGCCGACGGACATGCCGTCGCTCTGCCCTCCGCCCACCATCGCCCAGTGCACGAAGCCGGAGACGCCGTGTGATGCGTACTTCGCCGAGCAGGCGAAGACCGACGTGAACGCGGCCTGTGGCCTGCTCATGTACCAGGCAGCCAGGGCCGAGGCGGGGAAGTACCCGCGCACCTCGGTCCGGAACACCACGCTCTTCTCCACCAACTCCGTTGTGTCCCAGGACGACGGCGGCTTTCGCGACGTCGCCGCGGTGCCAGAGGACTCGGAGTTCAAGGTCGGGGGCTTCGGCAGCCTGCAGCTCGGGAGCCTGCTGAAGAAGGGGGCCGCGCTCAAAGGCCCCAACGCGGTCGTGACGAAGCTCGCCATTCTCCAGAAGCGGAACGAGTGGGAGGCCAACGGCGACGCGCTCGACTCCTGCCAGGAGTACGTGCACGAGAAGTACTACGACTACACCGCGTTCGAAGACCGGGTGCTGGTGTCGAACGGGTTCAACAAGCACCGCGCCATCGTCGACGTCGCCTTCAACGGCAGCTCGCCGGCGCAGGCTCCGCGCTGGGCCCTCGGCACCCGGCACCTGATCGACCCGAAGATCCTCGCGCGCGACGGCAGCCCCAGCGGCGTCGCGCTCACCTTCGGAGGGCCCCGGCCGAAGAACGAGTTCTTCGCCACCCCGCCCGTCTCGATCGGCCAGCCCGGCACTCCGGTGGGCCCGGGCATCTACTTCGAGAAGGTGCCGACCGACGCCAACGGCATGCCCCTCGGGGAGGACCAGGTCGAGTTCATCACCTTCCCGCTCTCGGGGAGGCGAGCGGTGAAGGTGAAGCTCAAGAACCTCAAGCGCACGGCGCTCGACATCGCCGGCCCGGCCTTCGAGGACCCCACGCTCGCGCCCACCATCGCCGCGGGGGCCACGGTGACGGAGAGCCTCGTGTGGCATCGCGACATGAACGTGCGCAACGCCACGGTGCCTGACGAGGTGATGGAAGACCTGCGACTCCGGCGCCGGACCTTCCGCGCGCTGCTCGAGCGGCGCGACAAGCTCGTCGAGGAGCTCGCGACCCTCGTTGGCGGGGGCCAGGCGAAGGTGCCGGCCATCAGCCAGAACAAGTTCAAGACGCGGTGGTGGCTCGACCCGGTGTGGAACCCCTCGGAGTCCATCACGCAGCAGTCCGCGACGACGAACCTCAACGTGCTGAGCGGCCTCAACGCACACCCCGGCAGCGCCATCACCGGCGCGGTGCTGCCAGTCAGCGTTCAGCTCAACAAGAGCAAGCTCAAGCCCTCGGCGCTCGAGCTGCTCGGCAAGGTGCCGCAGGTGACGCAGGCGTGCGGACCGAACACCAACCCGATCATCTGTCGCGCGTACCAGCTGGCGAACCTCGACACCCGCATCGAGACGGCGCTGCTCGAGGCGAAGGCGCTCGGCTGCCTGAACCCCATGACGGGAGCCGGCCCCGCCCCCTGCGACTGGAGCCCCTCGGACTTCTCGCAGAGCGTGATGGGCCTGTTCGAGGCCGAGCGCGAGAAGACGTTCCGCCGCTGTGACGAGAGCGTGGACAGCTTCGCGCTCGCGAAGAACCGGGCCTTCATCTACCCGCCGAACCCGCAGCCGGGAGAGCCCTCCATCAACTACCCCGCGCAGGACTACACCACGTCGCTGCAGCGCCTCGAGACCTACTTCGCGCGGCTCGACGAGTACGTGACGGTGCTGGCCGACACGGTGGGGCCCCTGCTCGAGCGCACCGGCTCGAACCGGGTGAAGCTGCACAAGGCCGAAGGCGACAGCGAGACGATGGGCAACAAGTGGTTCGGCGCCGAGATGTCCTACGCAGCGTCGTTCTCACTCGAAGGCACCGGGCTCACCGACACGGACGCCAGCGAGTGCACGCTCACCACGCGCATCAACGGCGACATCTACGTCGGCGCGCAGGTGCTCGCCCAGAAGCTGCCGCTCGTGCAGGCGAAGCTGCAGGCCAACGACACCACGTTCCTCACCTACGGAGACGTGCTGGGCCAGACCTGGTCCATCGGCGACGACATGCAGCCGGTCAACATCGCCACGGGCGCCATCGCGTTCTTCAGCGAGGGCAAGCAGACCTACGAGACGTTCGGCCAGGCCGACGCCGCCTTCTCCATCGGCCCCGTCGTCATCCGCGTGGGAGGCTCGGTCGGTGGCGGCCTCGGCTACATGCTCGGGGTGCAGGCAGGCCGGAAGACCAACACCATGAACGGCTGCTCCGTGTCGGAGCTGGGCGTGTGGCCGTCTCTGATCCCCTTCACCTTCGTCGATGGACAGGCCTACGCCGCGGTCGAGGCCCTCATCGCGCGCGCCGGCGTGAAGGGGTACCTCACGCTCGTGAAGGTGGGCGTGCCCATCAGCGGCGAGCTGTCTCTGGGCGCCTCGACCCAGACCGTTGGCGCCCTCGTCGCGAAGTTCGGCCTGGGCGCGAAGATCACCCTCGAGTTCTTCGCGGGGCGCATCGTCGTCTTCCTCGAGGTGGGCGTCTGCCCCATCTGTGAGAGCTTCGAGGGCACGATCGTCGAGTGGGGCGGCGTCGAGTACGAGATCCCGCTCTTCGACTTCTCGCTCGAGGTCATCGTGGCGGACCTGCGCCGCGTCGCCCAGCTGCAGAACGTCGTCCCCGTGTCGGCCCCATGACGCGCAACCGCCTCGTCATCGCCCTCGCCGCCGCGATGGTGGCAGGGCTGTTCTTCGTGTGGGCGCGACCACCCCGTCAGGCGCCCGCGACGTGGCGCTGGCCGGCGTCGAGGGTGGCTCGCTACCAGCTCCACCTCGAGGGCGAGTCCGCCGTGCCTTCGCCTGACGGCCAGGGAACGCTCGGCGGGGCGCTGAAGATGGACGGCGTGCTCGAGCTCGCGCGGCTGTCAGACGAGCCCCCGCGCCTGTCGCTGCGCCTCGTGTCGCTGGACCGGGCGACGATGACGTTGTTCGGCGCGCCGGCCATGGAGGATCTCGACGGACTCCGGGCGGCCCTCATCGGCCCCACCGCGGTGCTCACCCTGTTCCCGACGGGCGACGTGAAGCAGGTCGCGTTCTCCGAGGGCGCTCCGACGCTGTTCGAGACGACCGCGCAGACGCTGGTGAGCGAGCTCCAGCACCCGACGCGCGACGAGGCTGCGTACACGCTCGTCGAGACGACGACCCGAGGGACTGCTGAGGCGCGCTGGCTGCGTGAGGGCTCGACCCTGCTCCGCACCCGCACGACGTACTTCAGCCTCACGAACTTCGGCGGCGTGCGGGCGGCCGACGTCGAGGCCCAGAGCCGCTTCGAGTTCGACGCCGACGGTGTGCTGCGAAGCCTCGACGCCGAAGAGACGCTCGTCGGGCGCGCCCCGGACACGGGTGCGAAGAGTCGGCTGATCGTCCGCCTCACCCCGCTGTCCGTCGAGACGCGGGCCGGCCTCACCGCCCCCACCACCACGGCCGTGGCTCCCCTTGGCGAGCTGAAGCCGCCCCGTGACGCGCGGGAGCAGATGCTCGCCCAACGCGTCGCAGGCCTCGATCGACAGGGCCTCGTGAAGGGGCTCGCTGACTTCGCCGCTTCGGCGGGAGAAGGCGGCCTCGGGGCGTTCATGGCGCGAGCGTCGGGGCTGCTCCTGCAGCAACCCGGCCTGTGCGCCGACGTCGTCGCCTGGGCACGCGAGCCGAACCGCACAGCCCGGGAGCGGGAGTTCGCCCTCGAGGTGCTGGCCGCGGCGGGCTCTCCCCGGGCGCAGGCGGCGATGCTCGAGCTGCTTGGGGACGAGGCCAGCACACCACCCCAGGTGCAGCGGCTGTCGCTGCTCCAGACGCCCACCGTCGAGACTGGCCGGTTCGTCGAGGCGCGGTGGAAGCAGGCGGTGGGCGATGCACGCGAGACGCTCGGGCTCACTCTCGGCGCGGTGAGCGGCCAGCTCGCGCGCGCCGGCCACCCCGACGAGGCAGGCGCGATGGCCGACGCGCTCGCGACCGGCCTGCGAACAGCGCCCACCAACCGGGAGCGCCTGGGGCTCACCTTCGCCCTCGGCAACGCCGGGCTCGAGTCGCACCTCGACGTCGTGCTCGCGCAGACCGGCGACGGAGATCCGAAGGTGCGCATGGCCGCGCTCCACGCCCTGAGGAAGACGCCGACGCCAGCGGCGCACCTCGCGCTTCAAGCGGCGCTCTCGGACGAATCGCTCGAGGTGGCCCGCACAGCGGTCACCACGCTGGGCCTCATCCCCACCTCTCCGGACGACCGGGTCGCCGTGATGGCCGCCGTGCGCGCTGGCCACGTGAAGCTCACCGCCGCGCCGCTCGTGCTGAACGTGCTCGAGCCGCACGTCGCGACCGACCCATCGGTGCGCCCCTTCCTCGTGTGGCTCGCCGCCATCCCCGGCCTCGACGCCCCGATCCGCCGTCGCATCACCACCATGCTGAACCCGGAGTCGAACTGATGAAGCGCGTCCTCCTGCTCTCGCTCGTGGTGTTCGGTGCGGCCTCGTGCGTCGTCGATCGGCCGCCGTGCACCCCGCAGAACTGCCCCGGCTGCTGCGACGAGGCCGACGTGTGCCATCAGGGCGACAGGGTGGACTTCTGTGGCCTCCAGGGAGGCGCCTGCCTCAACTGCTCGCCCTCGGTCTGCAAGGCGAACGGCGAGTGTTTCGAGCTGCAGGACTTCCTCGACAGCGGCACGCCCGACGCGAACTTCTTCGTGTACGAGCCCGACGCATCGATCGCGACGGACGCGGGCCAGTCGGATGCAGGCGTGAGCGACGCCGGACCGGGGGACGCGGGGCTGACCGACGCCGGACCGGGTGACGCGGGGCTGCTCGACGCCGGCCTTCTCGACGCGGGAGCGCCCACCGACGCAGGCACCGTGACCGACGCCGGCCGACCCGATGCAGGCACGATGGACGGAGGCGTGCTGGACGCGGGTCGGCCCGATGCCGGGGCATTCGACGCTGGCGTCCTCGACGCGGGCCGCCCTGACGCAGGTGGCCCTGTCGACGCGGGCTGCCTGCCCGTCGACAAGTGGGTCGACCCGGTGAATGGCCTCGACACCAACTCCGGCACCCAGGCGAGCCCGTATCGCTCGGTCCGCCGCGCGGCGATGGCGACGACGTGCGGCACCATCTGGCTCGAAGATGGCATCTACGGCCCGGACGAGGGCTCGACCAGCCCCATCGTGCTGGGCGCGCTCAACGCCACGCTCACGGTGCGCGCGGTGCACCCGCGCATGGCCATCTGGGGCACCGGCAACACGACCGCGCCCTTCCGGCCCCTGGCCGTGCAGCGGGGCACCGTCACCTTCCAGGACTTCGAGTGCTTCGTGCCCAACTGCTTCAACTTCCAGGCGCTCGCGGCGGCCAACGTGACGCTCAGGGGCGTCACCTTCCGCGGACTGAGGGACGTGAACTGGTCGTGGATGGTGTTCGCCAACTCGGTGGGTGGCCCGCTGCGCATCACCGTCGAGCCCGACGGCGTGCCCTCGTACTGTCTGCCCGGGCCGACGATGAACGACCGCGTCGGCGGGTGGATCGAGCTTCGCGGGGACACGCACCTCACCATCAACGGCGGCGCGTGCGACGGCTTCGGCTTCGCGAACCAGCCGGCCTCGCTGCTCGGTGTGCTCGACCCGGCGGCGCGGCTCTTCCTCAACAGCGTCACCCTGCGCGGCGCGCCGGCGGCGATGTTCGCGAACTCGCCGGTGGCGTTCGTCGACCTCATTCGCGGCGAGGCCACCATCGTCGACAGCCTGCTCGAGGCGACGGCGGGCAACCGGCACGTGCTCGGCGTGCGGCTCGGCCTCGAGCAGAGCCTCACCGCTGCGCCGCGTCTCACGCTGACGAACAGCACCGTTCGCGGCATGTCGTCCCCCACGGCCGACGCCGCGCACGCGGTGTGGCTCGACCGCCTGGGGCAGAACGACCAGGGCCACGTCTTCGTCACCATCACCGGCGGCGCGCTCGAGAACTGCCGGGGCGGCGTGCTGCTGCGCTCGGGCATCGGCGGCACCGCGCACCTGACGATGACGGGCACGGCGGTGCGCAACATGCTCGAGCCCGGCGTGCGCATCGCGCAGTTCACCAGCTCCGACGTGGCCATCGACGGGGTGACGTTCGAGAACAACGAGCGGGGCCTCAGCCTGCTGGGCCCGGCGGCGGCGCACCAGCTTCGCGTGCGCAGCTCGACCTTCACGTCGAACAGCATCACGGGGGCGTACCTCGAAGGCGGCGCGGCGGCGGTGTTCGACCTCGGCACGCTCACCTCACCGGGCAACAACGTCTTCTCGGGCACGTCGACGGCCCACCTCTCGGCGACGACGGGCGCGATGCCCATCGTCTTCGCGGTGGGCAACACCTGGGCGCCGAACCAGCAGGGCGCCGACGCGATGGGGCAGTACGTCGCGATGGGCAACGGCGGCGTACTCGAGTTCGTGGGGCCGACGTCGGGGCAGAACGTGCGCGCTGCGAACGCCGGCGCACGGGTGCGGGTGGCCGAGAACCCGTGAAGGACTCTCTTCGCCGCGATCTCGCCCGCCGTGGAAAACGGCGCGATGGCCACCGAGCCTCCGAGCGCGTGAACTCCCAGACGCGGCGCCGGTGGTTCCCGACCCTGATGTGACACCCCGAGGCTCGACGGGAGTCCAGGGCTGCTCGACCCGCCTCGAGCTCAAAGCGACGTCGTGGCCGAGCGCGGAGCTGCCTCACCTCGCCTTGATCGTGACCCCGAGCTTGTAGACCTCCTGGCTCGACCAGCCGCCGGACTTCGCGAGCTCGTTCGCCAGTGACTTGAGCCGTTCGCCGCGGGACAGGCCGGCCTCGAGCGCGGCACGAACCTCGGCTTCGGTCCAACGGGCGACGCCAGAGCGCCCATTCACCAGCACTACGACCTCGCCGAGCACCTCGCGAGCCGACAAGGTCTGCTCGAGGGTGGACAGGGGGCCGCGCAGAAACTCCTCGTGCACCTTGGTGAGCTCGCGGGCGACGCAGGCGGGGCGATCGCCAAGCACACTGCGGAGCAGCGAGAGTGTCTCCACCACGCGCCGCGGCGACTCGTACAGCACCAGGGTGGCGGACAGGCCGGTGACCTCCTCGAGCATGGCCCGGGCGTCGCTGGTCGTTCGTGGCAGGAACCCGAGGAAGTGAAACCGCGACGTCGGCAGGCCAGACGCCGAGAGCGCGGCCACCACGGCGGAGGGCCCGGGCACCGGCACCACCCGAAGGCCAGCGGCGACACACTCGGCGACCAGCCGTTCTCCTGGATCGCTGATGGCCGGGCTGCCCGCGTCAGAGACGAGCGCGAGTGACTCACCGTCCTTGAGCCGCTGCACGAGCGCGTCTGCGCGCTGCCCTTCCGCGAAGGCGGGCAGGCTGATGGTGGGCGTCTTCACCCCGTGCGCGTCGAGCAACACGCGGGAGTGGCGCGTGTCCTCGCAGGCGATGCAGTCGACCTGCTTCAGGACCTCGATCGCGCGGCTCGACAGATCGCCGAGATTCCCGATGGGCGTGGCCACGAGGTACAGCGTCGAGGGCTCCACGAGAGCGGGCACGACCGGTGGTGTAGCACCTCGCTTTCCCCTGCACCCGCGATGCAGCCGGAGGCGCGCCAGCACCACCCGGCAGCTCAGGCCGCTCCGACGTAGGCACGGGTGGCTCCGACGTGGGCACGGGTGGCTCCGGCGCACGGCTCCGCCCCTCGCAGGAGCGTCCGCTCACTCGCCCCGGGTCACGAGCAGCTGCTGCCGCTTCCAGGCGTCGCTGCGGTGCCGCGCGAGGTGCAGCGGCGTCCACGCATGCGGCAGACGATGCACGAAGTGGTACCGCGCGACGTGGTAGCTCGGATCGAAGCCGTAGAAGTTCAGCCTCATGCGCGCGAGCTCGGCCTCCCGGTACGCTGCCAGCGGCTTCCTCGCCTCGTCCGTCTCGCGGCGCGCGCGCTTCACGGCCAGGCGCTCGGCGAAGTCCGCAGCAGACGCCAGCGCCTGAGCCCTCGCCGTGACGGCGTCGACGAAGGCCGGCGGCGTGCCCTCGAGCACCACGTCCACCAGCCCGCGACGGCGCGCTTCGGCCGCCCCAAGCGGGAGCCGGCCCTGGGTGAGCGCCTTCGCCTCGGCGTCACCCACGCGCCTGGGCAGCAGGTACGTCCAGTACTCGGAGCCGTAGAGGTTCCCCATGTTCTTGTAGTGGGGGTTGAGGATGACGCTGTGGCGCGCGACCACCTCGTCGGTGGTGAGCGCGAGGAAACAGCCTCCGGCGCCGGCGTTGCCCTGCAGCGCGGCGATCGTCAGGTGCGAGGTGCACTCGATGACGGCGCGACACAGCTCGTCCATCGCCTCGATGTTGCGCATCGACTCGTCCGCCGGGCTCGAGGCGGCCTCGATGGCGTTGAGGTGAATGCCGTTCGACCAGAAGTCCTCACCGCCGAGCAGCACGATCACGCGGGTGGGCCGCCGGGTCGCCTCGACGAAGGCGTCTCTCAGCCGCAGGCAGTCGGCAGTGGCCATCGCGCCGTTGGAGAACTCGAAGCGGAGCAGCGCCACGTCGCCGACCTCGCGCGAGGTGATGTCGGAGCGCGAGCCGTCCCTCACGAGCGGCAGCGACGCCTGCACCACCTCGGCGGCGGGCCGCTTGAAGGGCTTCGCGTCGGGCGCGTCGGCGGACGGCTTCGTCGGCTGCGCGTGCGTCAGCCACACCGCGCCGTCCCTCGTCTCGCGCAGGACGGCGCCCGTGTCGTCCCGTCCCATCAGCGCGCCCGGAGCACCCTGCCCCTCCACGCCCGCCGCGAAGGCCCGGAACCAGTGAAGGTCGAGGGCCTCGTCCAGCACGCCCGGGCTCGAGTCCGACGCGCGCAGCTTGCGCAGGACGGTCGCGGTGTCGTCAGTCGTCCAGTCGATGCGGCGCTGCGCCTGACGCATCAACGGGCGCGACACCGCGCGCGCCTCGCTCTGCGGGCGGGGAGACTCCCTCGCGTCGAGCTTCGCCAGCGCCTCTGCCACGGCCGCGGACGCGGCCTCGGTCACCTCGTTCCGGTACAAGCTGCTCTTCGTCGCCTCGCGCATCGGGAAGGTGCGCGACGCCCACACGGGACCGCCGTCCATCACCTCGTTCGCCTGCAGCACCGTGACGCCCCACTCGGGCACCCCCTCGAGGATCGCCCAGTCGAGCGACGACGGCCCGCGATCGCCGACGGGCCCGGGGTGCACCACCAGGCAGGGCACCTTCCGCCACACCGCCTCGGGAAGGGCGCGCTTGAGGAACGACGCTACCACCACGTCAGGCCGGAACAGGGCCACCGCCTCGAGGGTGACGGGGTCGGCGATGTCGAGCTCGAGCGAGACGTCGTGGCCGCCGGCGGTCAGATCGACCCACAGCCGCTGCGTGAGGCTGTTGAACGCGTGCGCCAGCAGCAGAACGCGCATGTCAGCAGATGCGCGGGAGCTGCTCCCCCGCCAGCCAGTCCACGATGCGCTTGCCGCCGAACACCGTCTCCATCTGCACGAAGCAGTTCGGGTCCTCGTGCACGGCGCCGATGACGGCGGCCTGGCGACCCAGCGGGTGCTCCTTCATCGCGACGAGCAGCGCGTCGGCGTCGGCGGGCGCGCAGAGGACGAGCAGCTTGCCCTCGTTGGCGACGTTGAGCGGATCGAGCCCGAGGAACTCGCACGCCGCCTTCACCTCCTGCCTCACGGGGATCGCGGCTTCCCGAATCAGCATGCCCACCTTCGACTGGCGGGCGATCTCGTTGAGCGTCGCGGCGACTCCTCCCCGCGTCGGATCGCGCAGCACGTGAACGTCAGGCGCCACCTTCACCAGCCGCTCCACCAGGGTGTGCAGCGCCGCCGTGTCCGACTCGAGCGTCGTCGAGAACCCGAGGCTCTCGCGCTGCGCCATGATCGCCACCCCGTGGTCGCCGATGCTGCCCGAGCAGAGGATCCGGTCACCGGGCCGCGCGCGATCACCCGACGGGCTCACGCCCTCTGGCACCACGCCGACGCCGGTGGTCGTGATGAAGACGCCGTCGCCCTTGCCCTGCTCCACCACCTTCGTGTCGCCGGTGACGATGGGCACGCCGGCCTCCATCGACGCCTTCGCCATCGAGCGCACGATGCGGCGCAGGTCGGCGAGCGGGAAGCCCTCTTCCAGCACGAAGCTCGCGGCGAGATAGAGCGGCCGCGCGCCCGCCGTCGCCACGTCGTTGATGGTGCCGTGCACCGACAGGCAGCCGATGTCGCCGCCGGGGAAGAAGAGGGGCGAGACGACGTGCGCGTCGGTGGCCATCACCAGCCGGCCCTTCGGCACCTCGAAGACGGCCTGATCGTTCTGCTGCCGCAGGTACTCGTTGTCGAAGTTGGCGATGAAGAGCTCTTCGATGAGCTGGGCCATCGAGCGCCCGCCCGAGCCGTGAGTCAGATCGACGCGACCCGAGGTGAAGTCGATGGGGCGCATGGAGCCGGGGCGCAGTGGCTTCATGGGCCCGCCTCCGCCTCCGCGTCACGAAAGCGGCCGTAGGTGTAGTGCGCGGCACACGCGCCCTCTGACGACACCATGCATGAGCCCATGGGGTTCTCCGGCGTGCAGACGGTCGCGAACAGCTTGCAGTCCTGCGGTCGCTTGAGCCCCCGCAGGATCGCGCCGCACTCGCAGGCCTTGTTGTCCGCCACCGACTTCGTCTCGATGCCGAAGCGCACCTCAGCGTCGAACCCGCGGAGCGCGTCCTTGATCCGCAGCGCGCTGTACGGCACCGCGCGCAGCCCACGCCACTCGAACGACTTCCTCAGCTCGAAGACCTGCGCCACGAGCGCCTGGGCCTTCAGGTTGCCCTGGGGCGTCACCGCGCGGGTGAACTCGTTCTCGACCTCTGCGCGCCCCTCGTTGAGCTGCCGCACCAGCATCAGCACCGCCTGCATCACGTCGAGCGGCTCGAAGCCGGCGATCACGACGGGCTTGCGGTATTCGGTCGCGAAGTGCTCGTACGGCTGGCTGCCGATGACGACCGACACGTGCGCCGGGCCGATGAAGGCGTCGAGCGGCACCGTGCCGTGCTCGCGCACCTCGGGGCTCTCGAGGATGTGGGCGATGGCGGCGGGCGTGAGCACGTGGTTGCAGAAGACGGTGAAGTTGGCGAGGCCCAGCCGCTGCGCCTCGAGAATGGCCACCGCCGTCGGCGGGGTCGTCGTCTCGAAGCCGATCGCGAAGAAGACGACCTGCCGGTCCGGGTTGTCCTGAGCGAGCTTCACCGCGTCCGCGCTCGAGTACACCATGCGCACGTCAGCGCCCTGCGCCCTCGCCTTCATGAGCGAGAGGCCCTTCGAGGCGGGCACGCGCAGGCAGTCGGCGTAGGTCGCGAGGATGACCTTCTGGTTCAACGCGAGGGCGATGGCGTCGTCCACCCGGCCGATCGGCAGCACGCACACCGGGCACCCCGGCCCGTGGATGAGGCGGATGTTCTTCGGCAGCAGGTCGGCGATGCCGTACCTGGAGATCGCGTGCGTGTGACCGCCACAGAACTCCATGAGGTGGTATCGGCGCGTCGGGTCCACCTCCCGCGCGATGGTGGCCGCGACCGCTCGGGCGACGCCGCCGTCGCGGAATTCGTCGATGTACTTCACGTGGGAGGCGCTCCAGCTGCCGCGATGGCCTCGAGCGTCTTCTGGGCCTCGTCGCGATCCAGCTTCTGCAGGGCGTAGCCAACGTGAAGGATGACGTAGTCACCCACCGCGACGTCTTCGACGAGGGCCAACGAGATGTCCTTGCGCACACCGCCCATGTCGACGGTGGCAACATCTCCGGGGAGCAGCGCGACCACCTGGACGGGGATGGCAAGGCACATGTGGGGCTGCCAAGCATGTCACAGCCGCGGCTGGGGGCGCATGGCTTGCGTGGCCGGGTTGCACTTCGGGTCGCCGACCAGGGTCGTACCGACGATGCGCTCAATCCTGCCTGCCGCGGTTGCTGCTTTGTTCCTCACCACGGCGTGTCCATCTACACCGCCTGCCGAGCCGGGAGCCGTGGGGCCGGCGGGTCCTGCCGGAGCCCAGGGCCCCCGTGGCGAGAAGGGAGAGCCTGGTGAAGCAGGGGCGCGGGGCGAGGCAGGGCCAGCGGGCAGTGATGGCGCACCAGGAGCAGCGGGACCGCAGGGCGCGCAAGGCCCACAAGGGCCGCAAGGTCCACAGGGCCTGCAAGGCACGCCGGGTGCGCAGGGGCCGCAGGGCGTTCCCGGCATTCAGGGTCCGGCCGGGCAGGTGCTGGTGATCGACGGCGGGGTGGTGACGGGTCCGCCCGGCGCGTCGGTGGTCGTCGTTCCCCTGCCCTCGGGCGGCGCGCCCTGCCTGTACGGAGGCATTCGCGTGACGCAGCTCTCCGACGGCGGCATCTCGAACCTCTGCAACGGCGCGCCGGGCGCCACCGGACCACAGGGAGCAACGGGTGCAGCCGGCGTGCAGGGCCCCGCTGGACCTGCGGGACCGGGCGGAGCAGGCGTCTCGGTCGTCACGCTGCCGGTGATGAGCGCTGCCTGTGTCGCGGGCGGCCTGGCGGTCATCCTGCCGGACGGTGGAACGGTCGCGGTGTGTCATGGGCTTCAGGGCGCGACCGGGGCGGTCGGCCCGATGGGGCCTGCGGGACCGATGGGCGCGGCTGGAGCAACCGGCGCGACGGGGGCGACCGGCCCGATGGGGCCCGCGGGACCGATGGGCGCTCAGGGAGCGACGGGCGCAACTGGCGCAACGGGCGCGACTGGAGCAACGGGCGCAGCCGGCGCTGCTGGTCCTCAGGGCCCGCAGGGGAATCCGGGCCCGGCCGGCGCTCCCGGACCAGCGGGACCGGCGGGACCCGCGGGACCTCAGGGGCCTCAGGGACCTTCGGGTTCGCTGCTGCTGCCTGACGGCGGTCTTCCCTCGTTCCTGCCCTCTGGCCCTCAGCTCGCGGGCTTCACGGCGATGCAGTACTCGGGCGACCTCGGCGGCTGGACGGGCGCGCACCAGAAGTGCGACCTCGAGTTCCCCGGCAGCTACTTCTGCACCGCGACGGATGTGCGCGCGGCCGAGTCAGCCCTTGCGGCGCCCGCGAGCGGCGCCTGGGTGGACGCGTTTCGTGACAGCACCCCGACGGTGGTGCGCTCGACGAGCTACCTCGGCACCTGCTCGACTTCGCTCGGCACCTGGACGAGCGCCGAGACTTCGACCTCGAGCACCTACGGCTTCTGGCTGCGACCCACCGGCGCAGTCTCGACAGCCGGCAACTGCGCGACGGTGCGGCCGATCGCCTGCTGCCGGCGCCCGCGCCCCGCGACCCTCCGCGGCTTCACCACCGCGCAGTACTCCGGCGACCTCGGCGGGTGGACGGGCGCTCACCAGAAGTGCAACCTCGAGTTCCCCGACAGCTTCTTCTGCACGGCCACGGACGTGCGTGAGGCGGAGTCGTCCCTCGCTGCGCCGGCGAGCGGTGCATGGGTGGACGCCTTCCGTGACAGCGCCCCCACGGTGGTTCGCTCGACGAGCTACCTCGGCACCTGCTCGACCTCGCTCGGCACCTGGACGAGCTCGGAGACCTCGACGTCGAGTACCTATGGCTTCTGGCTGCGTCCGACCGGCGGAGTCTCCACCGCCGGCAACTGCGCGACGCTGCGCCCGATCACCTGCTGCAATCGACGCTGAGGCCTGCTCGCGGAGGCGCTGCGCCCGATCGATCGGCCTGAGCAGCGCGATCAGAAGCCCGCGTCGAAGGCTTCGGGGATGATCTCGACCCGCCCTGCCCTGCCGCGCCCCACGACGCTGGCGACGTCGAACTGGATCGCCCGGTTCAGGAGCCGCTGCCGTTGCAGGTACTGCAGCGCCGCCAGCACCACCCGCCGTTGCTTGCCCCGCCCGACCGTCGCCGACGGATCGCCCCAGACGTCCGTCGTGCGCATACGCACCTCGACGAACGCGAGCGCCTCACCCTTCTCGGCCACGATGTCGACCTCGCCCCGGCGCGAGAGCACGTTGCGATCGCGCACCACCCAGCCCTCGCGCTCGTAGTGTTCCACCACCAGCGCCTCGGCCTCGTCTCCTACCGCCCGCTTCGTCTTCGTCTCCATGCGACCCGTATCGCACGTCACTCTGACATCTCAGCCGCCCCCGCCCTCGAGCGTCTCCATCGCCCGCCGCATGTTGTGCCGCGCAAGGAGCAGGGTGAGGCTGACGAAGTCCACTGGCTTGGGAACGTGGGCGTCGCCACCTGCCGCCTCCATCTCCTGCGGTGAGTGCAGGTTGCCGTAGGCGGTGACGAAGAAGATGGGACACGAGACGGGGGCGAGGCCTTCAGCGAAGGGCGGAAGCGGGCCGGCGAGCCTGCCCCGGAACAGCCGCGTCAACGCCAGACCGTCGAGCACCGAACCTCGAAGTTGCACGTCCATCAGGACCGCATAGAGCTGCGACCCGTGCTGTCGAACCAGCGCGCAAGCCTCCTCATCGGTCCGCGCCCACAGCAGCTTGAACTTCTTGCGCAGCCGCAGCTCGGAGACCTCCCAGTTCGAGGGCTCGTCCTCGACATAGAGGACCAGGTTCGTCGGGCCCGCCTCGACAGGCGGCCCCTCATCGATGCGTTTCATGGGTTCCTCCAGGGGCAGCAGGCGAGGCGCGCGCGAGCAGGCCGGTCACTACCCGCAGGAGCTCTCCCGGGAGCCAGGGCTTCGCGATGAAGGTCGCGCCGAGGGCTTCGGCCGCGGGGCGGTTGTCCGGGTAGGCGCTCGAGACGAGCACCGGCAGGCTGGCGAGCTGTGGATCGCGGGCGATCGCGCGGAGCAGCTCGAGCCCGCTCACCCGCGGCATCATCACGTCGAGGATGAGCAGCGACGGGCGCGCAGCACGCAGCCGCTCGAGGGCATCGCGGGGATCCTGGACGGCCACGACGCGGCAGCCCAGCGGTCTGAGCGCGACCGCCGTCGTCTCCACCGCGACCGCCTCGTCATCGACGACGACCACCACCGGCGCGTCGGGCACTTCGACGGTCTCGGGGGCCCGCGCGACCAGCGGCAGCTCGATGGTGAACGTGCTGCCCTTGCCCAGCGCGCTCTCGACCGAGAGCGTGCCGCCGTGCAGCGCCACCAACTGCCTCGAGATCGCCAGGCCCAGGCCGCTGCCTCCGAAGCGCCGCGTGTTGCTGCTCTCGACCTGACGGAACCCCTCGAAGATCAGCGCCTGGTGCTCCGGCGCGACGCCGATGCCCTGATCGCGCACCGACACCCGCACCACGTCGCCATCCCGGGTCGCGCGCACCGTCACGGCCCCCTTGCCATCGGAGAACTTGATCGCGTTGCCCACGAGGTTGATCAGCACCTGGCTCAACTTCACGCGATCGGCCTCGAGCGTCGCGTCCGCGGTGCCGACGTCCAGCGTCACGCCGGCGCGCGTGGCGACCGGCTCCATCGCGAGCCGCAGATCTTCGAGCAGCGCTGCGACCGCGACTGGCTCCCGGTGCAGCACCACCCGCCCGGCCTCGAGCTTCGAGTAGTCCAGGATGTCGTTCACGACGGCGAGCAGGTGGTTCCCGCTGCGCACGATCGACTTGAGGAGCTTCGCGGTCTCGTCAGGCCCCAGCGCCATCGTCAGCTTCTGCTCGGGCGTGAGCTGGCGCGCGTGGCACGAAGGGCAGGCCACCTCCGCCGACTCGCCTGCCTCGAGCTCGAACAGCGCCCCGCAGGCCCCACAGCGAGCCCGCCGCACCTCGTGGAACTGCTCGAGCAGACCCTGGGGGATGTTGATGATCGCGTTGAGCGGGGTGCGCAGCTCGTGCGAGGTGTTGGCGAGGAACTCGCTCTTCACGCGCGAGGCCTCCTCGGCCTTGACGAGCGCGCCCGCCAGCTCCTCGGCGCGCAGCTGCAGCGACTGTGACAGGCGCGTGTTCTCCCGCGCGAGCTCGACGAACTCACCAACGACGACGGCGCCCGACATCGCGGCGAGGTTCGCCACGGCGAAGGTGAAGAGCCGGGGGGCGTAGAGCAGGTCGAGATCGCCCAGCAGATCGCTGACCCCCGAGCCAGCCACGATGAACGTCGCCACCACGACCAGCGGGCCGAAGAGCGCTTTGCCCTTCGCGAGGTCCCTCACCGCCAGCGCGAGGCTGTAGAGGACCATGATGAAGAGCCAGTTGATGTACAGCCGGTAGACGATGGCCGCGCCAGTCGCGCTCAGCAGCACCGCGAGCGACGAGACGACGCGGTTCGCGCGCCGGAACCACGTCACCCGATCCAGGTAGTAGGCCTCGACGAACTCCACGATGCCCAGGCCCAACAGGTGCACCGACAGCACGATGGTGAGCATCTGCGTCCGACCACCCACGCCCGAGACGAGGAACCCGCTCTTGCCGAGCAGGTAGCCCGACGCGGACAGGAGGAGCACCAGGGTGCTCCGGTACAGATCGCGGCGGGCGCGGCGGCCCTGCAGGACCCACAGCGCGACGAGCAGCAGCGACAAGAACGCGATCAGCAGCAGCGAGCCGTGCTCGATCACCGAACGCACCTGCTGCTCGTGGAAGCTCCAGGGCCCGAGCACGGCATGGCGCCCGAACAGCAGGCGCGGGTCGGTGATGCCGTCGCGGCCGGCCAGCAGCGCCTGTACCTCGAGCGTGAGCGTGTTCTCGCCGGGCCTCAGCAGCCGGGCGGGCACGAAGAAGGTCTCGGCGCCCGCCTCCAGGCCGATGAAGCCCGACGAGGGCTCTCCCTTGAGCCCGATGGCCTCACCGTTGAAGAAGAGTCGCACGGTGGCCCCACGCACGCTGCCGATCACGAACGAGGCGTCGTGACCGAGCATCGCCGGCAGGGCAGTGAAGCGGCGCCGGACGAAGACGTGCTCTCCTGCGAAGCCCTGCTGGTGAAAGCTCCCCGGCAGCCTGAGCGGGCGCCAGCCCGGAGCCTCGTTGAACGGATCGAAGCCCGGCTCGGCGGTGTGCGCTTCCCACGCACCCGCCAGTGCCATGACCGCACCGTCGGACCCGCGCGGAAGCTGGTAGGCCGAGAACACCAGGGCCAGCGGCAGCACGGGTAGAAGCGCGAGCCCCCAGAGAAGCCGCGGGCGGCGCTGATCGGGGCTCGTCGACACGAGACAGGGAGCCTGCCTGAGGCTTCCCCGGTTCACCTCATCATTCGACCTGACTGGTGGAAGCGCTCACGCTGTTCCGATCTGCGCCAGTCGATGGAGACAGCCTCGTCACCTACGCCTTGTTGCCCGCTTCCCACTCGCCGGATGCACGCAACACAGTTCGCTGAACCCCACGACGTTGGTGGACAGATTCGTTGGACCGTCCCACCTCAACAGCGGGTCGTCCCTCCGCTTCTGGCCGGCGGTGTGCGTGGGTACACTCCCGCACACGCATGGGATTTTCTTACTCGCTCGATCGTGAATACGCAGGCGTCCCGTCCGTCACGGCCGCCGTGCGCGCGCTCGCCCCCGTCCTCCTGATCTTCAGCTCCGGCTGTGTGCACCGCGTGGCTGCGGCCCCGCCCGAGCTGCCCCAGACAGAGCCGCCGCCAGGCATGGTGGCGCTCAACTTCGCGTCCGATGATCCCGGTCGGACCTGGCGTGCGTCGGCCGGGAACGAGGTGCTCTGCGACACGCCCTGCGCCTCCTTCGTGAGCCCGGCGTCCGATCTGCTGGTGGCCTCGGGCCGAGACGGGCTGTACGTGCCGAACGTGCGCGCGGAGCTGGGCGATGCGAAGCGGGCGTTCGTGATCGCCGAGAGCAGGAGCTCCGCGAAGCAGGTCAACGGCATCGTCTTCACCACGTTCGGGGCCATGGGCACCGTCGTGGCCATCACCCTCACGGCCGTCGGCTGCAGCGATGTGCAGCGCCGCGGAGGCATGTGCACGGCAGGGCTCATCACCGGCGCGGTCTCGGTGCCGATGATGGCGGTGTTCATCTGGATGCTCGCCGACTCGGGGCCGAAGCTGCATGTGCTGCCGATCGCCGAGGGGCAACCGTCGAAGGGGCGTGACCCGGTCTCGGTGGCGATCACGCCCGGAGGCCTCGCCGGGACGTTCTGACGGGCTGATGAACGACGGCCGGGCCGCGCGTGTGAGGTTCGCGGCGGCCTGCATTGCGCGGATGCGAGGCGCCTTCTCGAGCGCCCCGACCTCCGGGCTCCGCACCCGCGGCTTCTGGCAGCCTGCGCTCGGCGGCGTCAGCCGAGGCGCCGCTTCAACAGCAGCTCGAGCCGGGCACGCACTGCGGGGCTGATCGCCTTCGGGTCGGTGAAGACCGCGTCATCGAGCGCGGTCTGGCAGTAGCACGGCGTGCCGACCAGCTTCGCGACCTGCGGCAGCGCGGCGCGCACCAGCTTCATCGCGGCCGCGGTCGCCTTCGCCATGTTGTTGCGGATCTCCTGGAGCAGCGCCTCGCGCCCGCCATCGTGGGGCCGCCAGCAGTCGTAGTCGGTCGGGAGGCTCACGGCCGCGTAACAGAGCTCGGCTTCACGCGCGAGCTTCGCCTCGGGCAGCGCCGTCATGCCGATCAGATCCGCCCCCCAGGAGCGATGCAGATCGCTCTCGGCGCGGGTCGAGAACGCGGGGCCCTCCATCACGACGTAGGTGCCGCGCGGGTGCACCGTCACGCCGGCGCTCGCGGCTGAGGCCTTGAAGACGGTGCGCATCGACTCGCAGAACGGGTGCGAGAACTCCACGTGCACGGCCAGCTCGTCGAAGTACGTGCCCACGCGGCGGTGGGTGCGATCGATCAGCTGATCGGGGATCACCAGCTCGCCGGGGTGCACCTCTTCGCGCAAGCTGCCCACCGCCGTCGTCGCGATGACGTGGGTGACGCCGAGCTTCTTGAGCGCCCAGAGGTTCGCCCGGTAGTTCACGGCCGACGGTGGCGTCGTGTGGCCAACGCCGTGGCGCGGCAACAGCGCCACCTCCACGCCCTCGACGCTGGTCACCGCGATGGGCGCCGAGGGCAGGCCGTACGGCGTCTCGACCGTGGTGGTGGTGCCGCCGAGCGCGCCGAGCGCCTGCCCGAGTGAGGTGCCGCCGATGATGCCGATCATGTGTGTCTCCCCTCAGTAGCGGAGCAGCGCCTCGACGCGCCCCTCGAGCTTCTTGCGCCCCTCGAGCGCCGCCAGCTCGACCGCGAAGGCCGAGCCGAGCACCTTCGCGCCGCAGTCGTGAATGAGGTGCGCCGAGGCCGCCGCCGTGCCCCCGGTGGCGAGCAGATCGTCCACGATCACCACCTTGTCGTTCGGCCCCACCGTGTTCGCGTGCATCTCGAGCACGCCCTCGCCGTACTCGAGCGCGTAGGAGCGGGCGATCGTCTTGTGCGGCAGCTTGCCGGCCTTGCGGATGAGCGAGATGCCGCACCTCAACGCCAACGCCATCGGCGCGCCGAAGAGGAAGCCGCGGGACTCCACCGCCGCGATGCGCGTGACGCCCGAGTCTCGCCACGGCCCCACCATCGCCTCCACCAGGTCGGCGAACAGCGCCGGGTCCTCGAGCACCGGCGTGAGATCGCGGAAGAGAATGCCTGGCTTCGGAAAGTCCTGAACGTCGCGGATGCGGGCCTTCAGGCGATTGATGACGGTCATGCGGCCTCCGGAAACGCTGCGAAGGCGCGCACTGTAGCCCGCCCGCGCTCAGATGGTGGGCTATGAAGCCGCGCATGTCGTGTGAGGGGTGCAAGAACAGGCTCGACGGCTCGTGCGCCGGGCTCGGAGGCTGCCGCGGCCAGCAGGACGAGCCGCTGCGCGTCGAGATCGTGCAGGCGTGCCGGCTGCTCTACGAGCGCGGCTTGATCGCGGGCTTCGACGGCAACTCCTCGGTGCGCACGGGGCGCGGGACCGTCCTGGTGACGCCCGCCGGGGTGCACAAGGGCCTCATGAACCCGCGCGACGTCGTGGAGCTCGACGAGGCGCGCGGCACGGCCATCGACGGCCGCCAGCCCACCAGCGAGATCAGCATGCACCTCGCCGTGCTCCGTCGCCGGAAGGACATCGCCGCCGTCGTCCACTCCCACGCGCCGACGGCCGTGGCCCTGTCACTGTTGCGCAACGTCTCCATCAACGGCGTGCTCCCCGAGCTCGCCATCGCGCTGGGCGAGGTGAAGACGGTCCCTTACGCGCGGCCCGGCACCGACGCGCTCGCCGAGCGGGTGGCGGACGGGCTCGAGCGCGCCAACGCGGTGATCATCGAGAAGCACGGCACGGTCGCCGTCGGGGGCAGCGTGTCCGAGGCGCTCGCCCGCACCGAGATGGTCGAGCACGCCGCGCGCGTCATCTGGACGGCCCACCAGGTCCAGCGGCCCCAGCGGCTCGACGAGGCCGAGCTGCGCGTGTTGATGAGGCGCGCCCCCTGAGGAGACCGCGATGGAGACGATCGAACCGGTGGAGTGGCGAGGCGACGCAGCGGGGGGCTCGGTGTGGCTGATCGACCAGGCCGCCCTTCCGCAGGAAGAGCGGTGGGTCGAGTGCCGCTCGGGCTTCGAGGTCGCTGCGCGGATTCGCGACATGACGGTGCGGGGGGCTCCTGCGATCGGCGTGGCCGCGGCCTACGGCGTCGTGCTGGCGAGCCGCTCCCGCGCGACGACGAAAGAAGAGCTCGACGCGCTCGCGGCCTCACGCCCCACCGCCGTCAACCTCTTCTGGGCGCTGGAGGCCATGCGGCCGCTCGTGCCCGACGGCCCCGAGCGCTGCCTCACGCAGGCGCGCTCGATCCACCGCGCCGACGTCGAGAACAACCGACGCATGGGGGCCCTCGGCGCGAAGCGGCTCGTCGATGGCATGAACGTGCTCACCCACTGCAACGCGGGCGCGCTCGCCACCGGCGGCTTCGGCACCGCCCTCGGGGTGATCTTCTCTGCCGTCGAGCAGGGCAAGCAGCTGCACGTGTGGGTCGACGAGACGCGGCCACGGCTGCAGGGCGCGAAGCTGACCGCCTGGGAGCTCACCCGCGCCGGCATTCCGTGCACGCTCATCTGCGACAACATGGCCGCCTCGCTCATGCGCGCGCGCCGGATCGACGCCTGCATCACCGGCGCTGATCGCATCACCGCCGGCGGCGACACCGCGAACAAGATCGGCACCTACTCGGTGGCGGTCAACGCGCGGCACCACGGCCTGCCCTTCTACGTGGCCGCGCCCCGCTCGACCTTCGATCTCTCGATCGCCTCGGGCGCCGACATCCCCATCGAGGAGCGCGCCCAGGGCGAAGTGACGGACGACCGCAAGGGCCGCGTCGCCGCGAAGGGCATCACGGCGTTCAACCCCTCGTTCGACGTGACGCCGGCGGACCTGATCACCGCGATCTTCACCGAGCGCGGAGAGATCGCGCCGGTGACGTCGGCTCGCATCGCCGAGGTGCTGGGCTGATCAGACCCAGGTGTCGGGGATGAGGCTCGGCTTCAGCTCGGCGAAGTCGCGCAGCATCGGCGCCAGCTTCGTGGCCGCGTCTCCGGCGTTCGGGGTGCCGGCGAGCTTCGCCTCGAACTCACGGATCGACGCGAGCGCCTGGGCCCGCGTCATCGTCTTGAAGTTCGGCGGCGCCATGCCGAGGGCCTGGTAGCCAGCCGCCGCCTTCTGCCCGTGGACCTCCTGGAACTTCGAGGAGACCGGCCCGTAGAAGATGAGGCGGATCGTCTGATCGCGCTGGTGCTCGAGCCCCTTGCGCTCGTCGGCCGAGATGCCCGGGTGCTGGATGAGGCGCTGGGTGGCGTTGTAGTAGTCGCGCACCGGGCCTCGTTGGGTGTCGGGAATCGGCGCGCCTTCCCAGGCGTCCTTGAAGCCCTGCTCGAGGTTGGCGCGACGCTGCTTCAGCTCGTCCACCGACGCCTTCGGCTTGCCGTCGTCGAAGCCGCGCGTCTTCGTCCACACGGTGACGTTCTCGCCCTTGCGCATGCCCTGGAAGAGCTCACGCTTGATGCCCTCACTCGTACCACGGGTCGCCTGCTCCCACGCCTTCTGGTGGGCCGTCGCGCCTGAGGCCGCGCCCGGTGACGAGCCGTCGTAGGCGACGATCGTCTTCGCGTTGGGGAACATCCCCGTGTACTTCTCCATCATGTTCTCGCCGCCCGAGTAGCAGCCGGCGATCAGCAGATCTTCGACGGTCTTCGCGCCCCGCGGCATCGCCTCGGCCAGCGCACCGACCGTGGGCCAGTCGAGCCGGCCGTTGTTCTCGCCGTAGACGCCGGAGCCCACGTGGTGACCCGAGAGCACGAGCCGCGACGGCGCCTGGCCACCCTTCTCGGCCACCGCCCACTGCTGGGCGAGCTGCGCCAGCTCGTCACGGGAGTCGGAGCCCGCGTTCACCAGCACGTCGGCGATCTTCTTCGTCTGCTCGGCGGGCAGGCCCAGGGTGAGCGCGAACGACATCGCGCCGTCCTGCGAGGCCAGATCGTGCGTCTTCAGCGCGCCGCTCGCGTCGCGGGTCGTGATCTGATCGTCCTTCTTCGCGTCCTGGATGACGGTGACGTTCGTGCCCCGGGCCTTGAGCGCGTCGGACTCGAGCGTCGAACGGTGCGCGTCGGAGTTGTTCATCGCGACGAAGAGCACCTTGTCGTTCGACTTCGGGGCCCAGCCGGTGTTCGCCGGAGTGGTGGGCGTCGAGGGGGCCTGGGGCGTCGTGGGCCGGTTCGGCGTGGTGGTGGGGACGACGGGCGCAGGGTTCCGGTTGACGCGATCGGGCATGGGGCCTCCAGCACTGGTTGGGTGTATCACCTGGAAAAAATCTCAGGACAAGTTCGTCTCGCACGAACAATGCCCGAAGCATGAACGGCCGGCCACCGACCAGAGAGAGCACTCGCCTGGTTGGCGATGAGTCCAATGGACCTCGAACGTGCGACGAGAGGCCTCGCCGCTTGCCGAAGGCCGCGAGCCTGGCTGCGAACGCTCCCTGCACCACTGAGCCGAGCTTCGCGGCGGCCCCTCTTCGGGGGAGAGCCGGTGAGGCTCCCGAGCCCAGGCGACCAGTCGGCTTCAGGTGGGCTGGACGAGGTCCATGGGGGCAGCGAGCAGCCGCTGGGCGCCGGCGCCGAGCAGCTCGTCGCGATCGCGGAAGCCCCAGAGGCAGCCGATGCGCTGCATGCCCGCGTTCTTCGCCGTGTTCATGTCGACGGCGGTGTCTCCGACGAAGGCGATGTTCGCCGGCAGCACGTTGAGCGAGAGCGCGAGCTCGAAGGCCGCGGTCGGGTCGGGCTTCCTGGGCACGCCCTCCATCTCGCCGCGCACGTCGGCGAAGCGCCAGCGCGAGAACTTCTTCGCGACGAGCGCCTTCGTGAAGTCGTCACGTTTGTTCGACAGCACCGCCAGCTTCACCTTCGCCGCGGTGAGCACGTCGAGCAGCTCGGAGATGCCCGGGTACGGCCCGGTGTGGGCGTGATCGATGAGGCCGTAGTGCTTGCGGTAGTCGTCAGCGATGGCCTTGAGGATCTCGGGCCGCGACTCCGGAGCCGCCGCCCGTCGGACCATCACGTCGACCCCCTCGCCGACGAAGCGCCGATAGGCCTCGAGCGGGTGGCCCGGAAGCCGGAAGTCCTCGAGCGCGCGGTTCATCGCGTCGCCGAGGTCGCGCAGGGAGTCGGCGAGCGTGCCGTCGAGATCGAAGATGACGGCCTGGAACGGGAACATCAGACCGCGCCAGACGAGGGATCGCGCACGTTGAGCAGCACCGCCTGACGCACCAGCGCCTGGAGCACGCTCTCTCTCAGCGACTCGAGCGAATCGACCAGCACCGCCCGGGCGTCTCCGTCCCCGCCGGCCAGCGTGCCCTCGGGCGCGTCGAGCTGCGCGCCCTTCAAGAAGGTGACGAGGACCTCGCGATCGTTGATCTCGATTCGGGCAAAGAGGCCGTTGGCGTCGTAGGCAGGCCCATGCGGGTCGAGCAGCTCACGCGCCTCGGGGGCCGCGTCACGCACGAGCTGCCGCAGGCGGTTCACGATCGGCACCACGGGCGGAGGCAGGCTGCGAACGTAGCCCTCGATCTCGGGCAGCTCCGGCAACGTGACCTTCGGGTACACCTTCCGCTTCGGGGCCGTCTTCGACGCGACCTTCTTCCGAGCGGGCTTCTTCGGGGCGGGCTTCTTCGGGGCCGCCTTCTTCGGGGCGGGCTTCTTCCGGGGCGGAGCCTTCTTCCCTGTCGCCCGCTTCGCCTTCACCTTCGACTTCGCCTTCGGGGCTTTGCCCCGCTTCGCGCTCTTCCTGGCGGCCATGAGAGAAAGGCTATCGTTCGTTGCCTGGCTGATCATTCGAATTCGTGTCATCTGCGTCCCATGACCGATCTCATCGTCACCGTCTGGTCCGACTACGTCTGACCCTGGTGCTACATCGGCCTCGGTGAGGTCGACCGCCTGAAGCAGTCGTGGGACTTCGTCATCGACTGGCGTCCCTTCTTGTTGCGGCCGGAGACCCCTGACGAAGGGCTTCCGCTGCCGGCGCGGGTCAAGGCGTTCATGGCCATCCCCGACAACCCGCTGGTGACGCGCGCGAAGGCGATGGGCCTGGCCATGCGGTTCGATCGAGACCTCATCCCCTCGACGCGGCGCGCTCACCAGGCGGCGTTGTGGGCGCGCTCGAGGGGCGGGTTCGAGCGCTTCCACCACGAGCTGCTGCGGCGGTACTGGGAAGCAGGCGAGGACCTGCACGCCTGGGACGTGCTCGAGGCCACGGCGGCCGCCGCGGGGCTCGACGGATCGACCCTGCGAGCCGAGGTCGAGGCGGGGCGGTGGAAGCAGCCGCTCGACGAGGCGCTGACGGGGGCCACCGAAGCGGGGGTGCACGCGGTGCCCACGTTCCTGGTCGGCGACCGCTTCGTCATTCAAGGCGCGCAGGATCAGCAGGTGTTCGCCCAGGCGTTCCAACGCCTCGGCTTCAGCCCGCGAACGACGTCCTGAGCTGGTCCAGGCCAGTGCCGTCGGGCACCGCGGGCCCCCCGCCGGCGATCGACTCCGCACGGCAGTGGAGTAAGACGCCGGCATGACTCCCACGGCGCAGTGCGCGAGACACCCGGACCGGGTCGCGACGTCGGTCTGTCCCCGCTGTGGCGCCTTCACCTGCGCCGAGTGCAACGCCGACGGTCGCAGCCTCTGTCCGGCCTGTCAGCAGACGACGGGCACTGCGGGCTTCGCGCCCACGCCGACCCCGTGGGAGCGCCGGGCGGAGCTCGGCTTCGTGCAGGCCGTCTGGCAGACCTGGAAGCAGACGGTGTTCGAGCCGGCGAAGTTCTGGGCGCAGCACGACCCGAACGGCCCTGGCCTCGACGCGTTCCTCTACGGCTGGCTGATCTCGAGCCTCGCCGGCGTGCTGCAGATCCCCTTCCTCATCCTCAACTTCGCCCAGACGCAGGCTCAGATGCGTGACCTCGCGCGGGCCATGAAAGACGTCCCATCGCCCGTTCAGGCGTTCTTCGATGTCTTCACCGGCAGCCCCGTCGTGCTCTCCGTCGGCCTCGGGGTGTCGTCCATCATCCTGTTCCCGCTCTCGGTGCTCATCGGGGCGGGGCTGGTGCACGTCGGGGTGCGAATGGTGGGAGGGACGCAGCAGCCGTTCACGACGACGCTGCGCGCCCTCTGCTACGCGCTGGCGCCCAACGTGCTCCAGGGCGTACCGGTGGTCGGGGGCCTCGTAGGCATCTACACGCTGGTGCTCGAGGTGTGGGGCATTCGCGACGGGCACAAGCTGACGACCGGCCGCGCGATCATCGCCGTGATGTGGCCGATGGTGCTGCTCTGCTGCTGCGGCGGCGGAGCGGCCGTCATCCTCGCCGCGACGCTGGCGAGCCGCTTCCGCTGAAGCCTGTCCTCACCCGTCGGCGCTGACGTCGATCACGATCGTCTCGGCGATGAGGTCGTGCAGGCAGCGCTCCTCGGCGCCGAAGATCATCAAGGCGTCGACGATGCCGACGAAGCCGCAGAGCTGCGCGGCCACCTGCAGCGCCACGTTCCGCAGCAGGATGATCCGCCACAGCTCCACTGGCGAGCCGTCAGTGCGCACCACCTTGAGCTTGAAGAGCCGCTTGCCGACCGACTGGCCGTACTTCACCTGCATGACGATCTGGACCGCCAGGCCGATGCCCAGCCCGACCACCATGCCGCCCATCATCGCCAGCGGCAGCAGGTCCTCGGCTCGTTCTCCTCCCTTCCCCGCCGCCGCCATCAGCCCGAGGCCGACGAAGAACAGCGCCATGGCCGGCAAGCCCACGACGAAGGAGTCGATCAGGTTGGCGACGAAGCGGGCTCCCCGACTCCCCCGCGCGAGCGTCGGCGTGTGGCACCTCGGGCAGAAGACCCCCGAGCCGGTGACGCTGCTGCAGACGACGCAGATGAAGGAGCCACACCGGCCGCAGATGTTCGCCGCGAGGGTGCCCGGGTGGTACGCGCACTGGGAGTCTGCGGGTGCTTGCACGAAAGCTCCGTGGTTTCAGAGGGTTCGAGAGTGTAGCGGGCCCTCTTTCCTGTGGCGCGGCGAAACGGTAGATGCGGCGCAGCAACCCTCGAGAGGCCGGCCCGTGTTCGACTCCGTCACCCACCTCCACGCGCGGCGCTTTCACCTCGAGAGCAGCGACCCGTCCTTTCATGTGGAGCGTCGGGGCTCGGCGAAGTTTCTCTTGTCGGGCACCGTGAGCGAGGAGCCAACGACCGCGCTCGGCGTGCAGACGCCCTCGGAGTCCTTCGAGCTGACGCTGGCGACCCAGAGCCGGCCCGAGCATGCGGTCGCGACGCTGCGGCGGGAGCTGCCCCGCGACGTGGTGATGCAGACGCTCGAGCGGATCGGCGGCATCGAGGTGTCGCTGACCGAGGCCCTCGTGCCGGCCGCCAGGCCGCCCCGCTTCCGGGTCCTCTCGACCGATCTTCAGCAGCGCCTCACCCAGCTCGACGACAACCGCATCGAGGTGCGTGGAGCGTTGGGGGGAGACGCGCTCCTCACGATCCTCTGCGACTCCCGACGGGTCACCATCAGCGTGGCCCAGGGGTTGTCAGCCGCCGCGACCGCGATCCGGATCGCCGCCTCCGTCCCCCACGGCTACCGCGCGCTGGCCGACGGTGCGATCGTCAGCGTCTGGAAAGACGCCGACTTCTTCTCGGCGGTGGCCTGAACGTCGCGGTCGCCGGGACTCCCACCTTTCGGCAGCGAAGGCGCAGCGGCATCGGTGGTATGAGCGCGGCATGAGCGACTGGTTCCTCAAGGACGCCCGCGGCAACGAGCTTGGACCGCTGCAGCGTGAGGTCGCGGTGGATCTCATCCGCGCCCAGCCAGGCGTCTTCGTCCAGGCGTCGCGCGATCGGGTGACCTGGCAGGCGGTGCGCAGCACGGCGGTGCAGTCGATGGTGACGGCTGAGGCGCCCGACGCCCGGAGCGCGCGCGAGAAGCAGGAAGCCGAGCGGGTGCTCTTCGAGCTCGATCGGTTCCGTGAGCTCGACGCGCACGTGCTCTTCGGAGTGCCTCGGACGGCCTCGGTGAAGGACTACCGGCACGGCTTCCTGAACCTCGCCAAGCGCTTCCACCCCGGCCGCCTGCCACGCGACGCCTCCAGCGAGCTCGTGAAGGCGCACATGGCCGTGTACCAGCACCTGACCGAGGTGATGCAGCAGGTCGAGAAGCGCCTGGCCAACCAGGTGTTCGACACGCGGCCGTCGTCGCCTCCGCCAGCGCCCCCGCCCGGCGCTCGCCTGCCCACCTGGCAGCTCGACGTGCTGCGCCTGCGGCAGGGACCGCACCAGCTCGCGGCCCACTTCTCCGTCACCCGGCAGACGGCCTTCGTCTTCACGGCGCACCGGCTGATGAACCTCACCACCAGCTCGGTCTTCTTTCCCTGCCTGCCGCCCCTGCCGCTGGGGACGAAGCTGGGCCTGACGTTCGACTTCGAGGAGGCGCGGCGCACCATCACCAGCCGCGGCGCGGTGGCCTATGAGTCGGCGGGGCCCGATCAGACGCTGCGGGGCTTCGGAGTCCGTCTCGAGCTCGCGACCGAGGACCGCGGCTTCATGGTGCGGGAGAGCAGCCGGCTGAGCGCTCCTGCCGCGCGCTGACGCTTCACCCGATCGAGGGCACGAGCGGCGCGCGACGAATGGCCCAGGGCGCCTGAGCGCGGCGCTCGATCACGATCGCCTCCCAGGCCTCGTTCAACGCGCGCATGGTGGCCTCGTCGCCCCCGGCATCGGGGTGGTGCTTGCGTGCGAGCGCGCGGTACCGCTCCCTGATGGCCTCGTCGCTGTCACGCTCGTCACAGCCCAGGACCCGGTACGGGTTCCTCGCGTCGAGGCTGCGGAGCCATGCCTCGAGCCGCTCCTTCACGCCGTTCGAAGGAGCCGTCTGCGCCTGGCTGGCCGCGCGGGTGCGCACCTTCACGTCGGCCCCGAAGACCTCCGTGTACATGCTGGACACCCAGCGCTGGCACTTCGGGCACTGGAAGTACCTGATGGTGCCGCCGCCCCCCGTGGAAGACGTCATGGTGACGCCACACGCCGTGCACTCGACGTCCACGTTCTCGAGGGCCACCGACTTCGCCGATCGCATCAAGGGCTCGCTCCGCGGTGCTACAGGTCTGTGCCCGGTTGTACCCCCGTGCGATCCGGGGGCAATTTTCTGGCCGGGCGAACGGTTCCACCGGGCATGTGCCGCACCCGGCGCCCTCGAGCCCTCCCACCCGTCGCGGCGGTGATGCCGCTCACCTCCCGGTGGCGGTGGGCTATGAGGGCTCCCATGCGCCGCTCCGTCTGCTGCCTGCTGCTCCTCCTGGCCGTGCCAGCCCTCGCCCAGGGCAAGCCCTCGGTCCTCGGCAACACCAAGGACGACGAGGAGGAGGTGCAGAAGAAGCCGCCACCCGCCGCGCTCGCCGGACCTGACGTCGCCCTGTTGCGGGGGCTGTTGTTCGCGACCGAGCCCAACCCGCTCGAGGTGCGGACCCAGGCCATCGAGGATCTCGGGCTCCTGGGCGACGCCCGCGCGCTCAACCCGCTCGCGCAGCTCATCTTCGACCCGAACCCGGCGATCTGGAGCGCGGCCCTGCGGGCCATCGGCGCCATCCGGAACCCACGGGCCGAGGAGATCCTCTCGAACATCATCCGCCACCCGTCGCTGTCCGAGGCCCACAAACTCAAGGCGCTCGAGTACCTGCCGTTCCAGAACACGCCGTCGGCCATCCGCTTCATCGCGCTGGTGCCCCGCACCACGAGCCTGCCCTCGGGGGTCCAGAACCTCGGCCGCCGCATCATGCTGGAGCTGCCGCTCGCGCGCGGAGGCACGCAGTGATCGGCCAGCGCATCACCTTCCTGGGCGCGGGGAACATGGCGAACGCGCTGATCCGCGGGATCATCCGCTCGGGGGAGCAGGCGTCGAACATCACCGCCACCGTCAAGCGCGACGAGCGCAAGGGCGAGCTGGAGAAGACGCACGGCATCCGGGTGGGCTTCGACAACGTCGCCGCGGCCCGCGACGCCGAGGTGGTGGTGCTGTCGGTGAAGCCGCAGGCGATGGACAAGCTGCTCGCGCAGATCGCTCCCGTCATCGACGCGAAGAAGCTCGTCATCTCGGTCGCCGCCGGTGTGCCGATCGCCGCCATCGAGCGCCGCTTCGGGACCGGCGCGCGGGTGGTGCGGGCGATGCCGAACACTCCCGCGCTGGTGGGCCTCGGGGCGACCGCGGTCTCGGGTGGAGAGCACGCCACCCCGCAGGATCTCGAGCTGGCGAAGAAGCTCTTCGACGCGGTCGGCAGCACGTGGGTGCTCGACGAGGTGCTGCTCGACGCCGTCACCGGGCTGTCGGGCAGCGGCCCCGCGTACATCTTCCTCATCATCGAGGCCCTCTCGGACGCGGGCGTGAAGGTGGGGTTGTCGCGGCACGTGGCGCTCAAGCTCGCCGCGCAGACCGTCTACGGCTCGGCCCGCCTGCTGCTCGAGACCGGCGAACACCCGGGCACCCTGAAGGATCAGGTGACGAGCCCGGGCGGCACCGCCATCGCTGGCCTGCACACGCTCGAGGCGGGCGGCCTGCGCACCACCCTCATCGACGCGGTGGAGTCTGCGACCCGCCGCGCCCGTGAGCTCGGCGACGCGTTTCTGGAAAAACCCTGAGGCCGGGGCAGGCTCTGGCCACACGCACTCGCGAAGAGGAACGCCGCCATGAAGATGACCCCGCTCGACATCCGGCAGAAGCGCTTCGAGCTCTCCTTCCGTGGCTACTCGCGCAAGGAGGTCGAAGGCTTCCTCGAGCTCACCGCCAGCGAGTTCGAAGAGGTGGTGCGCGAGAACATCTCGCTCAAGGAAGAGCTCAAGCGCACCCAGGCCCGCCTCGAGACTCACCTCGAGCGGGAGAAGACGCTGCAGGAGACGATGGTGACGGCGCAGCGCATCTCGGAGGACGTGAAGGCCCAGGCGCGCAAGGAGGCCGAGGTGAAGCTGGCCGAGGCTGACCTGCAGGCCGAGAAGATCGTCGCCACCGCGAACAACCGCATCGTCGAGCTGAAGGGCGAGATCGCCGAGCTGCGCCGCCAGAAGGTGCAGTTCGAGAGCCAGCTCGAGCAGACGATCGAGTCGCACCGGAAGCTGCTCGACACCTTCAAGACGAACCAGGCAGGCAACGAGGTCGCGTACCTGGTGAAGAAGACCGGCGAGTGAGCTGGCTGAAGGCGGTGGCGGGCGGCGTCGAGCTGAGCGTGCTCGTGCAGCCCCGCGCGTCGCGCACGAAGATCGTCGGGGAACACGACGGCCGGCTCAAGATCGCGCTCTCGGCGCCGCCGGTGGACGGCGAAGCCAACGCCGCGCTGGTGGAGTTCCTCAGCGACGCGCTCCGGGTGAGGAAGGCGGCGGTCGCGCTCGTGGAGGGCGAGACCTCGCGGCGCAAGCGGGTGCGCGTGACGGGGGTTGGGCCTGACGTCGCACGCCTGCTGATCCCCTCCGAGCCTGGGCCACGGTGACTGCCTCCGACCGCCGGGCGCGCGCCGGGCCCCGGGTCAGCCACCGGCCCCTCCCCGAGGTGAGCGGGCCTGTTCAGCGGCGGCGCGGGTGACAACGAGACCCCGCACGAGGCTGGCAGGCGGCGGGCCTCAGCCGTTCGGTGGGGGGCTGGTCGACAAGCCCCGATCGCCGTTTGATGGTGGAGCCCATGCTCGCGGCGATGCTGACAGCCCTCCTTGCGTCCTCGCCCCCGCCCCAGGAGGGCCCGCTCGAGACGCCGGTGGTGCCGCTGGCCGGGCCGGTCACCACCGTCTCGTTCGACACCGCGCGCTTTCACGTCGTCGCCTCCACGAGGGCGGAGCAGCCGGCCCGCGCGCTGGGCCCCGAGCTCGAGACGCTCCGTGACGAGGTGGTGCAGCTGATCGGCCGCGACTGGCCGGGGCACACCGAGGTGCGCGTGGCGCTGGGCCGCGAGGAGTACGAGGCCATGGCGCTGCCCGGCACGCGTCCTCCGGGCTGGGCGGTGGCGCTGGCGTGGCCCGACGCAAACGTGGTGCTGGTCGACGCGCGCACCATCGCCACCCCCGAGGGCAAGACGACGCTGCGGCACGAGCTCGTGCACGTGGCCCTGGGGCGCTTCGGGCGCGGCTGGCCGCGCTGGTTCCAGGAGGGCGTCGCGCAGATGGTGACGCGCGAGCGGCAGTTCCAGAGCGGGCACTACTCGACGATGGCCATCGCGATCGCCACCGACCGGCTCTACGACTTCGACATGCTGCGCGACGGCTTCCCCGAGCGCCCGGCCGACGTCGAGGTCGCCTATGCGCAGAGCGTCGAGTTCGCGAACTTCCTCTTCTCGCGGCACGGCCCCGAGCAGTTCGGCGAGCTGTTCGAGCTGATGGGCCAGGGTGTGGGCTTCGAGCAGGCCTTCGCGCGGGCGTTCCACACGTCCGTCGATCTCGAGCAGGCGGAGTTCAGGCGACACGTGGCGCTGCGGTACCCGTGGTGGCCGGTGCTGTTCATGAGCGGCAGCCTGCTCTGGGCGGGCTCCGCGGTGCTGATGGTGATCGCCTTCGTGCGGCGACGGCGTGCGGTCAAAGCGTACCGGGCAAACCAGCGGCGCCTCGAGCACCTCGAGGACACGGCGGTGCTGCTGCTCGGCACCCTGCCCCACGCAGCCAACCAGGACGGCGGCGCTCACGTCGATCCCTTCCCCGGCATGCCATGGCGCATCACCTCGGTTCGAACGGGCTCCTGACCGGCCTGGGCTCGGGCCATGAACCTGCACCAGTTGTTGAAGGCGATGATCGATCAGCGCGCGGAGTCGCTCCACGTCACCTCCGGCGCCCCGCCCCTCCTGAAGATCGGGGGCGAGTGGGTGCCGCTGAAGGCGCCTCCGCTGACGCCGGTGGAGACGAAGACGCTGCTCTCCTGCGTGCTGACGGACGCCCAGCAGGCCGGGTTCGAGCAGGAAGGCGTGGTGCACTTCTCCTTCGGGGTGAAGGAGCTCTCGCGCTTCCTCGCGACGGGCTACGGCCAGCGAGGCGCGTGCGCGGCGGTCTTCTCGCCCGTCCCCTTCCGGGTTCCCGACCCGCCAGCGTGGGTCGCCAACACCGTGTCCCAGCTCGGCCCGGGCCCGGGCCTGCTGCTCGCCGCCGGGCCGAGGCTTCACGCCTCGGCGGTGTTGGCCTGGTGGGTCGATCACCTCAACCGCACCCGCGCGGCGCGGATCGTCACCGTGGAGGAGCCGATCACCGTGCTCCATCCGCACAAGCAGGCGGTCGTCGATCAGGTCGAGGTCGGCGCGGACTGCCAGCCCCAACAGGCCCGCGCGCTGGTGCGGTGCTCGGGCGCCGACGTCGTGGCCATCGATCTGATCGATGGGCTCGGCGCCGCCCTCGACGCGCTCGCGGGCGGCGCGCTGGTGCTCTGCGCTCTGCGCGCTGCCTCCACTGACGCCGCGCACGCGGTGAAGGCCAGCCTCCCTGCGCACGTCGGCCCGCTCGTGCGGAGCCTCGTCTTCGTGGACGTGCACGACGAGGCCACGCTGCTCTGATCAGCCCAGCTCGTGCACCAGGCACTTGAGGGCCGAGGGCTGGGCGAAGTCGACGTCGCTCGCGCCGAACGAACGCACCAGCGTGCTGCGGCGGGCGGCGAGCCCCCGCTGCACCTGGCCCTCCAGCTCCTTCGCCGTCATCGCCTCGACGTTGCACATCGAGAGCAGCAGGCCCCGCGACGCCACGACGGGCTCGGCCGCCGCGACGAGCTGGTGGTAGTCGCGCGCAGCGGTGAAGCGGCTCACCTTCGTCGTCGCGAACCCGGGCGGATCGAGCACCACGAGATCGAACTGCTCGCCCTTCTTTCCGAGCCTCGCCAGCCAGTCGAACGCGTCACCCGCGATGAAGTCGTACCGCTCGGGCGTGAAGCCGTTCGTCACGAGGTTCTCCTCGCCCCAGTCGAGCACCTTGCGCGAGGCGTCGACGTTCGCTGCCCGGCTGGCGCCGCCCACCCGCGCGGCCACCCCGAAGCCGCAGGTGTAGGCGAAGAGGTTGAGCACCCGCCGGCCCCTCGCGTGCGCGCGCACCCACGCTCTCGCGTCGCGGGCGTCGAGGTACAGGCCCACTGACAGGCCGTTGGCCGGGCGGATGACGAAGGAGAGCCCACCCTCCTGCACGATGAGGGACTCCACTGCCCGCCCTGCGATCGGCGCTGGAGGGGCCACCGCCGCCGCGTCCACCGTGGCCGTCCGGCGGGCCTCCTTCGGCCGGTGCTTCACGTAGACGCCTGCGAGCGCGCCCGCCCCGAGCACCGCCGTCCCCAACCGACCCGGCTCGTCGGGGCCGGCATCCCGGTAGAAGGACAGCACGCCGACCTCGCCGAACACGTCCACGGTCACGCCGGGCAGCTCGCCGTCCACCCACCGGAAACACGTCGTCTCCGCCGGCAGCCGCTGGCGCCGCGCGACGAGCAGCTCTCTCAGGCGCGCTTCCACACCGCCTCGACGGCCCTCGCCGCGTCGTGCTCGAGCCCGAGCTGCGGCGTCGCGAGCAGCTGGCCTTCCCGCACCACGACCTGCCCCTGAACGATCGTCCACAGGGCCCGCGTCTGGCTGAGCTGCATCAGCAGGTGCGGCGTGTAGTTGCTGGACTCCTGCGCCGGCACGAAGTCATGCACCACGAGGTCCGCGAGCGCGCCCACGTCGATGCCCCCGGACGGCTGGCCGAACACCATGGTGCACAGCTCGGCCGGGCCACTCACGAGGAAGGTGGCCATCAGGTTGTCCGGGTCGAGCATGCGGCCCGATCGCGCCAGCGTCATCACGCCGGTGAAGCTCGCCGCCAGCTCTTCCCACAGCGTCCCCGCGCCTCCGGTGCCCAGTCCCACCAGGTTCTGGCCGAGGAGCACCGCCTCCATGCCCAGCGCGCTGCCGCCCTCGAGGGTATGCGTGAGGCGGGGGCTGAGCGCGACCAGCGTCCGGGTGCGGGCCAGTCGCTCGGCCTCGGTGCGGTCGATGGCACGCGCGTGCGCGCCGATGGAGGCCCCGCCGAGGATCCCGAAGGTCTCGAAGCGGTTGGCGATCCGGGTGTGGTGGCGCGCCCAGGTGAGCGCGAGGTCTTCGTCGCTCTCTGCGAGGCGGAAGTGGCAGCCGACCCCCAGCTCCTCCTTGAGCCGCCCCACGACGCGGAGCAGCTCGTCGTCAGCCGCGAAGGACGCCGCCACGCCGAGGGAGGCTCGCACCAGCGGATCCTGGTGGGTGCTGGCGACGTAGCGGGCGTTCGCCTCGACCTGCGCCGGGCCTGGTCGGCTGTCGGTGGTGCTGCTCGAGGCGTGGCTGTTCAGCAGACGGGCGCCGAGACGACGCGCGACCCGGGCCTGCGCCGAGAGGCCCTCCTCGACGCACGCCGGCGCGTGCAGGTGCTCGACGAACATGGTGGTGCCGCGCAAGAGCCCCCGGCCGATGGCCGCGGCGGTCAGCGCCTCCACCTCGGAAACCGTCAGCCGCGCGTCGAGCACCGCTTCGGCGCGATACCGCTCTTCGAGGGGCAGCAGCAGATGGTGGCCCGCCCAGGGCGCGAGCTGCGCGTTGACGAGGCGCGTGTGACAGTCCACGAACCCCGGCGTCACCAGTCGCCCGCCGCACCGAACGGCCCAGTCACCCGGGCGCGGCGGCAGCGCTGCGTCATCGCTGACCTGAGAGATCGCGCCGCCCTCGATCAGCACGGACATGCCGGTGCGGACGCGGCCGTCGGCCCGGAAGAGGCTGCAGTCCTTGAGGAGGAGACGGCCGTCCACGACGCGCGCCAGCCTACCCCACGCACCCCTCGAGTCGATCTCGTCGCCGGTCTCGACCAGGCGAGGTCAGGCGTTCTTCGTCGGCGAGTGCGGCGTCGCCGGCTGCTGCTTCACCGGGGCCTCCCGGCACTTGCACCGCTGATCGCGCGGCACATGACCCAGCACCGACTCGACGTGGGCTCCACAGCCCCGCCAATCAGGCCTTCCGCACTTCGGACAACTCACTGCCATGCACATGGAGGAACTCCGCGAGAAAGAGACGGCAGTGGGAGTCAGCGCCGCGGGCCGAGGGTTCAGTTCACCGGCCGGGTGGGCCGCGGCATGGGCTTGCCCCGCACCATGAGGTTCGAGAACCGGCACTGCAGGTTGCGACACCCGACGGCGACCTTGCCCGTCCGCAGGCCCAGCGCCGGCAGCTCCTTGTGGAGCACCTCGGTGCCGTTGACGAGCCCCTTCACCGCCACGCTCCCGGACGGCAGCGCCTTGAGCTTGAGGCCCATGCGGAAGCGGCCCCGGGGCACCGTCACCTGATCCTGCACCAGGCCGTCGTTCGAGCTGTTGCCCACCTCTTCCTTGCCGCTCGGGAGGAAGTAGCGCCACATCAGCCGCATCTCGTTCACCGGCGGCACGCCCGGGACGTCGGGGATCGCGAAGAGGCTGACCTGCGTCTCCTTGATGCGGAACGAGAGCTCGATGAAGCGCTGCGCCTCGGGGTCGAGCGGCGGGAACTCGGGCGAGAGCGCCTCGTACATGACGTCCACCTCGGCGTGGTAGTCCTCGGTCGAGTAGTAGCGGGCGCCCAGGTAGGCGCGGGGCACCACCGTCACCGGCCCCTCGGGATCCGTCACCTCTCCGAACTGAATGGCGGTGAGCGCCCCGTCATCGAGCGCCCAGTGCCCTGCGTGCGCGCTGATCTCTTCGCCGCCGTCAGCCGTCGCGGGCTCGAAAGACACCGTCAACACCCGCCCCTCCTCGCGCTGCGCCGCGAAGAAGCTGTCGTCGGTGTCCTGGTACCAGGCGGGGGCTCGGGTCGGGGGCGGCGGCGGTCGGTCTTCCTTCACGGGAAGCAGGCGCGCGCCGATCGCGACGAGCAGCAGGCCGCCCAGCACGAAGACCGCCAGGCGCCAGCCCCCACCGGGCTCCTGCACGAAGGAGGACACCCGGGCCGGGACGGTGGTGTTCCGACGGGGCGGGGCCACCGAGCCGGCCGTCTCGATCAGCGGCTCCAGCACCCTGGCGACCTCGAGGGCTCGCGCGGGCCGGTGCTCTGGATCGGTGTCGAGCAGCCGGCCCACCACGTCGTCGATGGCGGGCGAGAGGCCGGGCACCTTCTCGCTGGGCAGCTTGAACCGCCCGAGCGGGAGCTCGCCCGTGAGCAGCTCGTAGAGCAACACGCCCAGCGAGTAGAGATCGGCGCGGTGATCGACGTTCTTGGCGTCACGACGCTGCTCGGGCGCCATGTAGTTGACCGTGCCCATGGCCACCGCCGTCGCCGTCAGCGCGATGTTCTTCTCGCTGTCCTTCATGCCCGCGAGGCCGAAGTCGGCGATCTTCACGTGGCCCCGCGGGTCGATCAGCACGTTCTCGGGCTTGAGATCGCGATGCACCACCTTCTGCTCGTGCGCGTAGTCGATGGCCTTCGCGACCTCGACGATGATGCGCAGCGCGTCCTTCGGCGGCAGGCGCTTGCCGGTGAGCAGCTCGCGCAGGTTGACGCCCCCGACGAGCTCCATCACGAAGTAGTAGTGGGTGCCGGCCTGCCCGCGGTCGATGATCTGCACGACGTTCGGGTGACTGAGCGACGCGAGCGCCGTCGCCTCCTTCTCGAAGCGCGCGACGAACTCGCGATCGCTGGCGAACTTCGAGGGCAGCAGCTTCACCGCCACCTGCCGATCGAGCGACGTCTGCCGCGCGCGCCACACCTCGCCCATGCCGCCGCGCCCCAGCAGCTCGAGCAGCTCATAGCCCTGCACCTTCGGGGTGGGCTCGGCGATCGTGGTGTCGGAGGACGTGCTGGGCTGGCTCGCCCCGAGCTCGACCTCGACGTGCGAGGGCAGCGGCGGAGGCGGCGGTGCGGGATCGGCCCTGTCGTCGCGCGGCGGCCTGGCTGGCGACGTGCGCCCGTCATTCGAGACCCGCACGTCCGTGCGGCGGACCTCGAACCGGATGCCGCACGAGCAGGTGATGTACTGGCCGCTCACGTACACCGAGGTGTCGTGAACGCGAGCGCAGTTGGGGCAGGGCTGCGTGACGGCCTGGCGGGTTGACCGCGTCACGGATACCCGCCTTCGGTCATTCCTTGAAGCTGAGGATCCGGAAGGTGGGCACGCCCTTCTCCTTGCCCTTCACCTGCAGCACCGAAACGGGCTCGACCACGAAGCCGGCCCCTGCGCGACGGACCGTCGTCTCGCTCGCGAGCACCTCCGCGCCCTTGGCGAGCCCACAGAGGCGCGACGCGGTGTTCACGGAGTCTCCGATGGCGGTGAACTCATGCCGCTCCGTCGAGCCGATGTAGCCGACGACCGCCGGCCCGGTGTTGACGCCGATGCCGACCTCGATGGGCTTCTTGCCGGCCTCTTCCCGCTGCCGGTTCATCTCGTGGATCTCGTCGAGCATCTCGAGCGCGCAGCGCAGCGCGCGTGACGCGTCGTCCGTGTGGGTGATGGGCGGGCCCCAGGTGGCCATCACGCAGTCACCGATGAACTTGTCGAGGTTGCCCTCGTGCCGGAAGATCACGTGCGCCATCGCGGTGAAGAACGTGTTCAGCATCGCGACGGTTTCCTGCGGGCTGTCGGCTTCGGCCATCGAGGTGAAGCCGCGGATGTCGGCGAAGATGACGCTCACCTCGGCGAGCCGGCCGACCCGCAGCAGCTCGACCTTGCCCGACACCACCGCCTCGGCGACGGCGGGCGCGAGGAAGCGTGAGAGCTCGGCGCGCGTGAGGGCTTCCTTCTCGATCTTCTGGGCGAGCTCTGCGTTCTCGAGCGCGATGGCGGCCTGCGAGGCGATGCCCGAGAGCACCTTGAGGTCCTTCTCCGAGAAGGCGTTGGTGCGCTCACGCGTGTCGCAGAAGAGGATCCCGCGCAGCACCCCCTTCGACAGCAGCGGCACCGCCATGGCTGACCGGATGCCCTGCGCGACGATGGACTCCGACGACGAGAACCGCGAGTCGAGGATCGCGTCGGCCGTCAGCACCGCGCTCCGGGTCTCCGACACGCGCTTGAGCACCGTCTCCGAGACCGTCACCTCGCCCGCGTCCGCCTTGCGGCGCTTGATCGCCTGCGGGTTCAGGTTGCCGTCGTCGTCCGCGAGGAAGATGACGGCGTTGTCCGCCGCGAGCAGCTCGAACGCGACCTGGAGGATCTTGTCGAGCAGCGAGTGCAGATCGCGCTCCATGCCGACGAGGCGATGGAACTCGTTGGCGATGCGCAGCTTCTCGTAGTCCTGCCGGAGCGTCTCGAGATCCGACAGCTTGTCCGCGGGGCGGAACTCCGCCGACTCCATCTGCGCCACGGTGGCGAGGAAGGCCGGCATCGAGTGCGCCGACTGCACCACGGTGACGCCGGCGTTCGCCGTGGGCGTCGCCCCTGCGTGATCGACCCCCGACATGAAGACGAGGCGGCTGTTCCCCAGCGCGATCTCGTCCCCGTCACGCAGGCGCAGCTCGCGCACCTTGCGGCCGTTCACGAAGGTGCCGTTCGACGAGTTCAGATCGCGGAGCAGGAAGGTCGCCCCGACCCGCTCGATGATGCAGTGCTCTTTCGAGACCTCGCGATCGACGAGGCGCAGGGTGTTGTTGGGGTGCCGGCCCAGGGACGTCTTGTCAGCGAGGGGAAACTCCCCCTGCTTGCCGTCCGCGAACTTCCCCGCCAGCCGTGGCCCCTTCAGCTGACCCGGCGCATAGACCTGGGCCGGCTTCTGCTCGCCTGCCGGCGCGACGTTCGTCAACGGAATCGGTTGAGGAGCCAAGCGCCCAAGACCCTAGCAAGAGGAACGTCTCTGACAAAACGAACGCTGCGGGTCGCGCATCGATCTTCTCCCTCCCGCCCGAAGCGAAACGGCCGGTCCCCTGCTACGAAGCGCCCACCATGCCGAAGGCGACGTCGCGCAAGCGCAGGCCAACAACAACCCCTCGGACTCGCTCAAAAAAACGCCAGACGAAGGGGGCGCGCCGAAAAAAGGCCTCTCCCTCCCCTCGCCCAGCCCAGCCGATCGGCCTGGCTGAACGTCGAGGCCTCGTCGCAGCTGCAATGACCGCGGCCGAGGCGGGCCGATGGGCCGGGGCGCCGGTGACCGTGTCGCCGCTGGAGGGTGTCGAGCTGCGCGTCGGCGCAGTGGCGACCCCGGGCAGACCGCTCTGGTGGGCCGTGACGCGGGGGCTCTTCGCCCAGAGCGGGCTCGAGCTCTCGCTGCGGTTGCCGCGCGGCAAGGACGAGCTGACGCCGCCTCCCTTCCTGGCGCCGGTGATGACGAAGCTGATCGGCTTCGCGCGTGAGGGCCGCCTCACCGAGGGACAGGTGGTCGAGTGGCCGCGCCCCTTCGGCCCGGGCGTCGAGACGGATCTCGGCGTCTTCGCCCTCACCATCGACCCCGCCTTCGGCACGATCCGCACCGCCCACGACGCCGTACCGGTGCTGCTCGCGGTGGGCCTCACGGCTGACGAGGCCCGGCTGGTGCGGGAGTGGAGCCCGCAAGGCCTGCTGGAGGTGCTCGCCAGGCTCGACCCGACGCTGTCCACCTCGGTCGAGCGGGCCTCGCTCTTGTCCTCGCCACGCGCGCGACAGGCCATCGAGCAGCGCGTCGAGCGGGAGGGCTCGTCGATGGGGGTGCTGGTCGCCGAGCGGAGCGAGCTGTCCGGCAAAGACAAGGCGACCTGGACCCTCGACACCCGCAGCTGCGACGCGCTGGTGAGCCTGCTCAAGGGCCGGCTCGGGCACCAACGACCGTTCACCGTGCGATCGGCGACCAGCTCCGTCGAGGTCGTGCCCGCCGACAGCGACGCCTTCACCGCGAGCGGCAACCAGGCGACGCTGAAGCTCACCCAGCCCACGTCCCGGGCGCTGCGCGCGAACCTCAAGCCGCTACCGGGTCGCTACCGCTGGGACGACCTGCCGAACCTCACCATCGAGGTGAAGCCGGGGACCGAATTGCGACCCCCGCCGTCCACGCCCGCAGTAAACGTGCCGTCATGAAGCTCAAGCAGCGTCCCGAAGACTTCTCGGTCAAGGAGTCGTACCGCTTCGAGGAGGATCGTGACGGGCGCTACCGCGTGTACCTGATGGACAAGCAGAAGCTGTCCACCTTCGACGCGGTCAACCGCATCACGAAGAAGTTCGGGCTCAAGCCCGGCGCGATCAGCTTCTGCGGGCTGAAGGACAAGCAGGGCCGCACCGAGCAGCTCATCGCCGTCGAGGGCGTGGACGTCGATCTGCAGGATCCCGATCTGCGCCTCAAGTTCCTCGGGCGGGCCGCCGAGCCCCTCACCGCCGCCAACACCACCTCGAACCGCTTCGCCGTCACCGTGCGACAGCTCCGCGAGCAGGAGCTCAAGGACGTCACCCTCGCGGTCGCCGAGGTCAACCGGCTCGGCGTGGTGAACTACTTCGACAACCAGCGCTTCGGCTCCCTCAAGCACGGGCAGGGCTTCATCGCGAAGGACCTGCTCCGCGGGGACTTCGAGACGGCCCTCAAGAACTACATGGCGGTGCCCTCACCGCTCGATCGCACCGACGACGCGAAGGTGAAGGCGTTCTGGGCCGAGCGCTGGGGCGACTGGAAGGCGCACTGCCCGTTCGACGCCGCGAACAAGAAGTACGGCCGCGTGCTCCACGTGCTGCGCAAGTCGCCGCGCGACTTCGTCAACGCCTTCCTGCAGATCGACGCCCAGTACCGCGCGATGCTGCTCTTCACCTGGCAGTCGTACGTGTGGAACGAGTCCGCCCGGCGGCTGTTGCAGCTCGTGCTCCCCCGCGAGTCGCTCTTCGTGATGCCGTACCAGGCGGGCAGCCTGCTCCATCACCGCGACGCGCCGACGGAGCTGCTGGCGTGGATGCGCCAGGCGATGGTGCCCCTGGTGGGGCCGACGACGACGTTCACCGATCGCCGGGTCGAGGAGGCCGTCACCTGGGCCCTTGGCAAAGAGAAGCTGACGCTCGAGCAGCTGGTGGTGAAGGAAGCGCCGCGCCTGCTCTTCTTCAAACACGAAGAGCGGCCCCTGCTCATCCAGCCCCAGAAGCTCGTCATCGGCCGCGCTGGCCGCGATGAGCTCAACCGTGGCTTCATGAAGGTGAACGTCGCCTTCACGCTCCCGCCCGGCAGCTACGCCACCCTCACCGTCAAGCGCCTCTTCCACTTCGGCGTCGAGCAGCTCGAGCGCGAGTCGCGGGAGCGGCCGAAGCCCCGCGAGGAGCTGCCGCCCCCCGAGGCCAGGCCCACGCGTCAGCCGCCCCGCCCGTCGAGCGACACCCCGTCGGGCTTCCGGGCGCGCCAGAAGCACAAGAAGGCCGCCAGGGCCGCCGCGCGCCAGGCCCAACCGGCGAAGTAGGCACCCAACCGACTGATTCTCCTCGCGTTGTTCGAGGCGGCGGGGGGCGCAATGAGAGGGTGCTCCACCCGTACTGCGTGACGTGAACGCACTTGCTGAGATGGCTGGCTCGCTGTCGTTGTCGCTGGGGATGATGAGCGCCGAAGCCACCCAACCCTGGGTCGAGGAGGTGCGCCGGGCGAGGCGTGGCGACGCGTCTGCGTTCGCGGCCCTCGTGCGCGGCATGCAGCGGCCCGTGTTCGGCCTCTGCCTGCGGCTGTTGCGCAACGAGGCCGAGGCGACCGAGGTGGCCCAGGAGACGTTCCTGCGCGCCTACCAGAACCTCGAGCGCTTCGACGAGGCGCGGCCGTTCGATCTCTGGGTCCTCACCATCGCGCGCAACCTGTGCCTCGACATCCTCCGGCGACGCCAGAAGGTGAAGACGGAAGACGTCGAGCCGCACGCGCCCACGCTGGCGTCGCACGAGCCCACCAGCGAGGACCGGGCGATCGAGAAGCAGCAGCGCCAGTCGCTCGAGGAGGCGATGAGCACGCTGTCCTCCGACGACCGTGAAGTGCTCGCGCTCTATTACGTGCAGAAGCGCACCACGAAGGAGATCGGCACCATCATGGGGGTGGCGCCGGGCACCATCATGGCCCGGCTCTTCCGCGCCCGTGAGAAGCTGCGCGTGCGCATGATGGCGACCGAGCGAGGTGCCGCATGACGACCCCGATGAACGACGAGGAGCTCGAGCTGGAGCGGCTCCTGGCCGAGAGCGCGCCGGACGAGAGAGACCGCGAGACCCTGCGCGAGGCCCACCGGCAGCTCGAGAAGGATCTGCTGCGCCTGGCCGACCCGTTGCCGCCGCCCGACTTCCTCACCCAGGTGATGGCGAAGGTCGAGGCCGAGCCGCGCCGCATGTCCGCGTCGGAGATCAGGAGCGCGATCGTGATCGCCCTGAGCGCGCTGGCCGCGTCGGCGGCGGCCTTCGTGTCGTCGGGCGCGTCGGCCGACGGCCTGGCGGTGTCGTTCGCGCAGACCTTCGTGGCCGCGCGCGAGCTGCTGGTCGGCTTCGGCAGCGGGCTGGCCGCGGTGTGGCGCACGGCAGGCCTGCCGCTCTCGGTGATGCTCGCGGTGGTGGTGATGGTGACGCTGATGGGCTTCCGCCGGTTGGTCGCCCCGGTGAACGCAAAGGTGGTGTCGTGATGCTCCCGTCTCTCCTCGCGCTCGCGCTGGCCGCGGGCCCGGTCTCGGTGCAGTTCGAAGGGCCGCTCAAGCAGGGGCTGTCGGCCATCGCCGAGAAGGGCGGCCTCAACGTCATCGTCGTCGGCGAGCTGGCCGAGCCCGCGCAGATTCACCTCACCGACGTGACGGCCGAAGAGGCGCTCGAGACGGTCGCGAAGGTGTACCAGCTCGAGGTGACGAAGCAGGGCAAGCTGTACGTGCTGCGCCGCGCGACCGCGAACGCCCAGGCGGCGCCTGCTCCTGCGGCCGCGGCCCCTTCCCCACCACCGGTCGCGCCGTCCCTCGTCATCAACACCACCCCCGGCAAGGACCAGACGTCGCCCGAGGTGAAGCAACTGCTCACCGAGGTCGAGAAGCTCGAGGCCGAGCAGCGCCGGTTGGAGCACGAGACCGAGCGGCTCGCCGACGAGGCCGAGCGCCGTGAGGAGCTGGCCGCCGAGCGCGACGAGAAGCTGAACGAGCTGGTCGAGAAGAAGGTGGAGCACGACAAGGTGCTGGGCCGGGTGAAGGGTGAGGCCGTCTCCGCGGGCAGTCCGGTCGTGATCGCCGCGGGCGAGGCCGTGAAGGACGCCGTGGCCTACGGTGGACCGGTGGTGGTGGAGTCGGGCGCTCGGGTGACGGGCGACGCCGTGGCCTTCGGCGGCGACGTGGTGCTCAAGGACCGCGCGATCGTCGAGGGTGACGCGGTGTCCTTCGGCGGGCGGGTGGTGCGCGAGGGCAACGCGACGGTGAAGGGCGAAGAGGTGTCGTTCGGCGGGTCGGGCATCGTCTCGTCGATGGCGGCCCACGCTGCGAAGGCGTCGAACGCGACCAGCGCGCATGAAGACGACAAGTCGGGCGGGCTGTCGATCGCGGCGTTCCTGGTGCAGTTCGTGGTCTTCTTCGTCTTCGGGTTCCTGCTGATGGTGTTCGCGCCGCAGCGCATGAAGGGGCTCGAGTCGGCGGTGCGCAGCCAGCCGGTGCTGTCGGGCGTCGTTGGCTTCCTCGCGCTGGTGGTAGCGCTGCCGCTCACCGTCTTCCTGCTCATCACGCTGATCGGCATTCCGGTGGCGGCGCTCTTGTGGCTCGCCCTGGCCTTCGTCGTGCCGATGGGCCTCGCGGCGATCGCCAACGCGGTGGGGACGGCGATGCCGCTCGGTCGGGTGCGCCGTACGCAGGCGATGGTGCTGGCCGTCGGCCTCTTCGCGTTGCTCCTCGTCGCGCAGGTGCCGGTGATGGGGCCGCTGGTGCTGTCGCTGGCGGTGTGCGTCTCGCTGGGCGCGGTGCTGCGGACGCGGCTGGGCGCGACACCGAAGGGGCTCCCCGTCACCGAGTCGGTCGAGCGGCTGCACGGCTGAGTGGCTGCACGGCTCCACGTCCACGGGGCACGAGCGAGCGCGCGGGCGAGGTGTACGAGGCGCTGCGCGGCGAGTGGCTCAAGGGCGGTCCGGGCCGCAGGCTGAGCGACGCCGCTACGGCGATGCGGATGAGTCGCTGAGCTCAGCAGTCGCGGCGAGGAGTCCTTCAAGACGTTTTCGCTGCACTCGGGGACGAGGCGGTGGGTCAGCGACTCATGACGCTCCGAACCCTCGCGCAGGCTGCGGTTCTCATCACCTCGCTCGGTGGCTGCAAGGCCATGCTCAACGCGATGGCGGAGAGCGGCCCCTGGGGAACCATGTTCCGCTCCGCTGCGGCGATTCCGAATCCGGCGGTACACGGCGTCACGTCCCCAGTCACCGTGCGCGATCAGGTGGGGCGCGTCGCGTACCGGCTGACCACCTTCGAGTCGAGCAAGCTGTGTTTCGAGTTCACCGCGCCGTACTCGGGCGACAGCGTGGCGAAGATCCCCTTCGCGATCGAAGCAGCAGTGTCGTCCGCGGACGATCGTCCGGGCTTTGGCGGCAGGGAGGAGCTGCGAGCGCGCGACGGGAAGGTGCGCATCATTCACACGAGCTCGAAGGTCGAGATCATCGAGAAGTACGACAGCCGGCTCAACGCGATGGTGAAGAACCCCGAGACGCTTCACACGACCGTCGCTGAGGTGTGCTTCGCCGATCCGAAGATCCCCCGGCCGGAGTCGAAGTACCTGCTGCTCTACCCCGACACGCCGGTCGGCGGCCTCGATGGCTACGCGGCGTGGCGGCTCGACTGACGCCACTCAGGGCGAGGGAATCTCGCTGGACGGGGCCGAGCCTTCGCGTCGCAGCTCGAGTGCTCAAGCGGTGTGCCGTGGCTTGGCTCGCTCGGCGCAAATGACGACATGAGGTGTCGCCACGCGGTGGTGTGTCCCGTGGCCTGACTCGCCCGGCACGACGACGACATCGGGTGTCGCGCCTGTGCCACGCGGTGCGTGCCGTGGCTCGCTCGCTCCGCAAGACGACGTCATTGCGTGTCGCCCTCGTGCCAGGAGATAGGCGCCGCGACCTGGCTCGCTCGGCATGCGACACGCGATGTGCTCGTCCCACGAAGAAGGGCGCCATGGCCTGGCTCGCTCGGCGCAACGACGACATGAGGTGTCGAGCTCGCGCCACGCGATGCGTTCTGTGGCCTGGCTCGCTCGGCGCAATGACGACATGAGGTGTCGCCACACGGTGTGCCCCGTGGCCTGACTCGCCCGGCACGACGACGACATCGGGTGTCGCGCCTGTGCCACGCGGTGCGTGCCGTGGCTGGCTCGCTCCGCAAGACGACGTCATTGCGTGTCGCCCTCGTGCCAGGAGATAGGCGCCGCGACCTGGCTCGCTCGGCACGACGGCGACGTCGCGTGTCGCGCTCATCCCACGAAGAAGGGCCGTGGCCTGGCTCGCTCGGCACAACGGTGACATCGCCTGTCGCGCTCGTGCCGCGAAGAAGGGCGCTGTGGCCTGGCTCGCTCGGCGCAACGACGACATGAGGTGTCGAGCTTGCGCCGCGCGATGCGTTCTGTGGCCTGGCTCGCTCGGCGCAACGACATGAGGTGTCGAGCTTGCGCCACGCGGTGCGTGCCGTGGCCTGACTCGCTCGGCACGACGACGACATGAGGTGTCGCGCTCGTGCCACGCGGTGCGCCCCGTGGGCTGGCTCGTTCGGCACGACGACGGCTGTCGCGTCGATCGCCGCCCGCAGCGCGTCAGGCTGGGCGGTCGGGCTGCTGGGCCTCGGCCTGTGGCTGCGTCGCCGGAAGCGCTGAGCCCCTGACGCGCTTGAGGAGCGCCCGCGAGACGAACACGACGCCGGCGCCGACCGCGGCCCCATACACCGCTCCCACGAGGACGTCGGAAGGCCAGTGCACGCCCACGCCGACGCGGCTCACGGCGATCAGCGTCGCCAGCGGCAGCGCCACGAGACCGGCCCGCGGCACCGCGAGCGTCACCACCGTCGCCAGGGCAAACGCGTTCGCGCTGTGGAGCGACGGCATCGAGCCGACGTTCGCCGCGGGGCTGATGACGCGGACGACGTGCTCGGGCAACGCGAAGCTGGGCCGCATGCGCCCGATGGTGGGCTTGAGCAGCCGCGAGCCGATGGAATCGGCGAGCCCGACCGCGGCGGCCGCCTGCGCGAGCGCCAGCACCGACCCCCGTTTGTGCACCGCGACGATCCACCCCAGCATCGCGAGCGCCGCGAGCAGCCCGAGCGGCCTCGAGGACGCCGCCGCGAACAAGGCGTCGAGCCAGTCCCACCCCAGCCCATTGATCGCGCGGAAGATCTCCTCGTCCCACCCCCAGCGGAAATCGACGAGCGCGTCTGAGCTCATGCGACGGTGGCCGGCGTCTTCGGCGCGATCTCGATCGTGAGGTGATCGACCGGCACTGCCGCCAACACCGCGCGCTTGTATTGCTCGAGCGGCGTGCTCCCGGTCGTCACAACCGACGCCACGCAGACCAACTGGGTCGGCCCGACGTGCCAGAGATGAAGGTCACGCACCCGCGTGTCGCCGACGGCTTCCAGCGCCTCCTGCACCTTGTCGCGGAGCGCCGTGGACGGGCCGAGGTCGATCAACTGCCGCGCGCAGTCGCTGATCAGGCGCCACGCCCACCGGAGGATCACGAGCGCAGCGACGATCGCCACGACGGCGTCGAGCCAGATCAGCGAAAGGTAACGCCCCGCGAGCAGCGCGCCGATGGCCAGCAAGCTCGTCAGCGCGTCGGCGATGACGTGAAGGTACGCGGCGCGCAGGTTGTGATCGTGCCCCGTCTCGTGCAACGCGCGGCGAAGGGCCTCACTCTGTTCCACCTCGGCGCCCGGCCGATGGACGTGCTCCCGAGGCGTATCGCCGTGTGCGGGACCGTGAGCGTCGTGTGCGTGCCCGTGAGCGTCGTGACCGTGACGGTGAGCGTCGTGTGCGTGCCCGTGAGCATCGTGGCCGTGAGCGTCGTGTGCGTGCCCGTGAGCATCGTGGCCGTGAGCGTCGTGCGCGTGGCCGTGAGCGTCGTGCGCGTGACCGTGAGCGTCGCGCGGATGACCGTGAGCGTCGTGCGCGTGACCGTGAGCGTCGTGACCGTGACGGTGAGCGTCGTGTGCGTGCCCGTGAGCATCGTGGCCGCGAGCGTCGTGCGCGTGACCGTGAGCGTCGTGTGCGTGCCCGTGAGCGTCGTGCGCGTGACCGTGAGCGTCGCGCGGATGACCGTGAGCGTCGTGCGCGTGACCGTGAGCGTGATCGTGGCCGCGCCCGTGATCATGGTGCTCGTGCCCTTGGCCCGCGTGTCCATGCTCGGCGGCCCCGTGACCATGCCCGGCATGATCGTGACTGGCGCCGAGGAGCAGCGCCGAGACGACGTTGACGCCCAGGCCGATGATCGCGACGGGCAAGGCGTCGACGAAGTCCACTGCCTCGGGAGAGATCAGCCGCTGCACTCCGCTGGTCACCATCTCGAACGAGACCAGCACCAGCAGCGTCGAGCTGGTGAAGCCGGCGAGGGCGTACACCTTGCCTGTCCCGAACGCGAAGCGCGTCTCCGAGGCGCGGGTGCGCGCATACCAGTACGCCAACGCAGAGAGGCCCAGCGCGCCCACGTGGGTGGCCATGTGCCAGCCGTCGGCCGTCAGCGCGAGGGATCGGGTCAGGTAGCCGGCGACGAGCTCGGCGACCATCATGAACGCGGTGAGGGCGACCACCCAGCGGGTCCGCACCTCGCCCGCGCTGACCGTGGGAGCGACCCGCGCCGAACAGGTCGGGTCAACGCCGGCGTCAGCGGTGGATGGCTCGGCCGCGTTCACGCGCTCTCCGCGCACGCGTCGCACCGGCCGCGTAGCTGGATCTCGACCTGCTGTGCCTTCAGCGCCTTCGGCACTCCACGACCGTGCTTCACCTTGAGCGTCACCTCGGGCAGGCACGAGACCGCGCCGCAGTCGGAGCACGTGAAGTGCGGGTGCCGCGCGTCGTCGCCGTTGGCCCGCGTGCGCTTCAGCTCGAAGCGCCACACGTGGTCGCCGAGATCGGTGCGCGACACCAGCCCCACCTCGGTGAGATCCACCAGGTTCCGGTACACGGTCGTGCGGTCCATGCCATCGCTCGCGAGCACCTCGACGAGCTCACCGTGCGAGATGGGCGTGCTCGCGACCGAGAGCCGACGGAGCACGGCGATGCGCGGGGCCGTGCTGCGCAGGCCCGCCTTGCGAATCGTCGTCTTGAGCTCGTCGAGCGAAGGCGTGAGGTCGTAGGCCATGGCTGTTGCACTTGTAACTGAGCCGGTGGACCCGCGCCACCGGCTACTCGGCGGCCATGAAGGGGTACTCCACGCGCGTGGGCGGGGTGAACGTCTCCTTGATGGTGCGTGGAGAGGTCCACCGAACGAGGTTCAGCAGGGACCCGGCCTTGTCATTCGTGCCTGAGCCGCGGCTGCCGCCGAAGGGCTGCTGGCCGACGACCGCGCCGGTGGGCTTGTCGTTGACGTAGAAGTTCCCGGCAGCGTGGCGCAATTCCTCCGAGGCGACGACGATCGCCCGGCGGTCGCGGGCGAACACGGCTCCGGTGAGCGCGTACGGAGACGCCTGATCGCAGGCCCTGAGGGTCTCGACGTACTGGGCATCGGGGTAGACGAAGACGCTCACCACCGGAGCGAAGATCTCCTCGACCATCAGCGTGTGCGTGGGCGTGGCGCACTGAATGAGCGTGGGCCGAATGAACCAGCCCTGCGAACGGTCGCCGGTGCCTCCCGCGAGGATCTTCGCGTCAGGTCCCTTGCCCAGCTCGATGTACTTCATGGTGTTCGCGTAGCTCTTCTCGTCGATCACCGCGCCCATGAAGTTGCGGAAGTCGGACGGGTCGCCCTGCCTGAGCGCCTCGATCATCGGCACCAGCCGCTGCTCGAGCTTCGGCCACATCGACTGCGGCACGAAGACGCGCGAGCAGGCCGAGCACTTCTGGCCCTGGTACTCGTAGCCACCGCGGACGATCGCCGTCGCCACCGCGTCGAGATCATCAGCGGCTGACGGGTGGACGAAGATGAAGTCCTTCCCTCCCGTCTCTCCGACGAGGCGTGGGTACTGCCGGTAGCGCGCGATGTTCTCGCCCACCGTGCGCCACATCATGTTGAAGGTGCCGGTCGAGCCGGTGAAGTGCAGCCCCCCCAGCTGCGGGTGCGTCAGCACCGCTCCTCCGACGGTCGCGCCGGGCCCGGGCAGCATGGTGATCACGCCGTCCGGCAGCCCCGCCTCGCGCAGCAGCTCCATGATCCAGTGCGCCGAGAGCTGCGCCGTCTGCGCGGGCTTGAAGAGCACCACGTTGCCCATGATCGCCGGCGCGGTGCAGAGGTTGAGCGCGATGGCCGTGAAGTTGAACGGCGCGATGGCGAAGACGAAGCCATCGAGCGGCCGGTAGTCGGTCTGGTTCCACATGCCCGGCGCGGACTGGGGCTGCTGATCGAGCAGGCTCTGCGCGAAGTGAACGTTGAACCGCAGGAAGTCGATCGCCTCGCAGGCCGCGTCGATCTCGGCCTGATGCGCGGTCTTCGACTGGCCCAGCATCGTCGCGGCGTTGAGGATCGGCCGGTACTTCGTCGCGAGCAGCTCTGCCGCGCGCAGGAAGATCGCCGCCCGGTCGCTGAAGGCCATCGCGCTCCACTCGCGCTTCACCGAGAGCGCCGCGTCGATGGCGGCAGAGACTTCAGCGCTCCCCACCTGGTGGGCGGTGGCGATGACGTGCGCGTGGCGGTGGGGTGAGCGCACCTCGTCCACCTTGCCGGTCCTGAGCTCGCGGCCGTTGATGCGCACGGGGATCTCGGGGCGCTCGCCAGCCAGCTTCGCGTACGTCGCCTTGAGCTCGGCGCGCTCGGGGCTGCCGGGAGCGTAGGACTTCACCGGCTCGTTCGAGGGTGGGGGGACTCGCAGGTTCGCGCTGATCATGCGCGACTGCTTGCCCCAGCCCCGCGGGCTTTTCCACCAGGGAACGAGCCGGAGAGCCCGCGCTGCGTCAGGTGAGGCGCTCGATCACCAGCGGTCGCTGCGCGGGGACCGTCGCGCCGATCCGGTACGCCTGCCGAACCCGCTCGATCACCTCAGGCACGCGACGATCGTCGTTGACGTGCGCGGTCACCAGGGTGCCCCCGGCCGTGATCGCGGCGCCGACCTTCGCGTCGAGCACGAAGCCGACGCCAGGATCGATCACGTCGCTGGTCTTCTCGCGGCCTGCGCCGAGCGTCATGGCGGCGAGCCCCATCGCCTCGCTGTCGATGCCGGTGACGAAGCCCGACTGGACCGAGGTGATCGCGACCGTCGTCCGCGCCCTCGGGAGCTTCGAGAGATCGGCGATGGCCGCCGGATCGCCGCCCTGGGCCGCGACGATCTCCTTCAGCTTCGCCTCTGCCGCGCCCGACCTCATCGCGGCCTCGAGCTGGGACCGCGCCTCGTCAATCGAGCCCGCCTTCTTCCCGAGCACGAGCATCTCGGCGGTCAGCGCGAGGGTGAGCTCGGTGTAGTCCGCCGGCGCCTGGCCACGGAGCATCTCGACTGCTTCCTTCACCTCGAGCGCATTGCCGATGGTGCGCCCCAGCGGCTGATCCATGTCCGTGAGCAGCGCGACGACCTGCTTGCCCATCTCACGGCCGATGCCGATCATGGTCCGCGCCAGCGTGCGCGCGTCATCGAGCGTCTTCATGAACGCGCCGGAGCCGACCTTCACGTCGAGCACGAGCGCGTCGATGCCCTCGGCCATCTTCTTCGACATGATCGACGACGCGATCAGCGGAATGCAGTCGACGGTCGCGGTGACGTCACGCAGCGCATACAGCTTCTTGTCCGCGGGGGCGAGGGTCGCGGTCTGGCCGATGAGGCACGCGCCGACGGTCTTCACCAGCCGCCGGTAGTCAGCCACCGAGAGATCGACGCGGAAGCCGGGGATCGACTCGAGCTTGTCGAGCGTTCCGCCGGTATGGCCGAGGCCGCGGCCCGAGATCATCGGCACCGGGACTCCGCAGGCGGCGGCGAGCGGCGCCAGGCTGAGCGAGACCTTGTCACCCACCCCGCCGGTGGAGTGCTTGTCCACCTTGATCCCGGGCGTCTCCGAGAGGTCCAGCACCTCGCCGCTCTCGAGCATGGCGCGGGTCCACGCCGCCAGCTCGCGCGCCGACATGCCTCGGAAAAAGACGGCCATCGTCATCGCCGACATCTGGTAGTCGGTGACGTCTCCCCGCACGTAGCCGTCCATGAACGCGCGAATGGCGTCGGGCGTGAGCTCCTTGCCGTCGCGTTTTGCCTTGATCACCTCGTAGGGACGCATGCAGCGGAAGGTAGCCTTTCCGCCGAGCCCAGCCACTTTGCGACAGCCGGGACGTCCGGGCGTCGCGCGTCGGGCGCCGGGGCCCCGCAGGCCTGCCTGGCCGCAGCTCGCAGTCCTCGTCGTTGACCCTTCGGAGGGCGGGCTCCAACCACTGGACGTCGCGGCCCTGCGAGCGCACTGGCGCAGGCCCCGGTCGCCGTCGGCGCCACCGTCATGCAGCCTGGCCGTTGGACCGGCAGGTCAGGCCGCACGTCCCCGGCAGCACCGGCAACGGCCTCTCCCACAGCCACCGTCGAACCGGGTCTCGGACTGACTCGCCCTCACTGGCGACGGCGTGAACGACCGCTCAGGCGATCCTCGAGCGCGCGCACCAGCTGGATCGCCTCGTTGATCTGCTGCCACACCACCACGGCCTTCATCGCCCCGTCGGAGTCCACCTGCAGCACGCTGCGTGCAGCGGCCGCGAGCGGCGACAGCGTGTCCGACAAGGTGGCGAGCTGGCGACGCACCTCGTCAGAGATCGGCGGTGAGGCAGACTTCTGGGCCGGCGGCGACGCCAGCTTCTCGAGCAGGGGCGTGAGATCGGGCTGCGGTGACGGAGGAGGTCGCTCGATCATCAGCTTCGTGAGCTCGGTGAGCTGCGTCAGCACCGGTGAGAGGTCGATCTGCTGGGCCTGAGCGCGCGCCGCCATCGCCTCGGCGACGTGCGCGAGCTGGTTGAGCGCCGGCGTGAGATCGACGGGCGGGCGCGCGTTCGCGGCGGCCAGCGACTGGAGCACGGGGCGGAGATCGGGGGCCGGGGCGCTCTTCATCGCCTGCCCTGCCGCCACCACCGCCTCGCGCAGCTCGTCGAGCTTCGGGCCCAGATCGCTCTGGCGTGGACGCGCAGCGCTGCTGGCGATCGTCTTCGTGAGCGCCTCGAGGTGCGGGCCGAGCGGCGCCTCCGCGGGGCGCTTCGCCACGTCGGCGGCCGCCTCCCGAATCCGCGACAGCTCCTCGCCCAGGGCGGCCAGGGTGCCCGTGACGCGCACCACCGGATCGTCGTCCTTCCCGCCCTGCGTCTGCACCCGCTTGTACCCGCGCTTGATCTCGTCCCAACGCGCCTTCTGCTCGGCCGTCTGCCGCCGCCTCAGCTCGGCGAGCTTGAGCAGGTTCTGCTCGGCCGAGGTCGTCAGGGTCTGCGACTCGCCCGCGTAGTGGGCATCGACGAGCGCCTCGAGCTCATCGTTCGTCATCGCCGACACGATCTTCTCGGCGAGCTTGTTCATGTTGCGGTAGCTGCCCTGCAGCTTGAACGGCGGCTCGGTGCGGAACCGGTCGTCTTGCGAGGCCGACGCGATGTACTCCTGGTTCACCCGCAGGAGCACCTTCTGCACGAAGAACAGCCGCTTCAGCACCTCGACGATCTCGTTCAGCTCCGCCGCCGAGTAGCCGTGCTCGAGCTCGGTGGTCGCGACAGGCTCGCCAGCGGCCATCTTCAAGAAGCGGGGAATGTCGTCGGGCGGCCGCGTCGTGAGCGGCGCGGTCACCGGGTTCGCCGTCAGCGAGTTCTCGAGGTAGCTGAGCGCGAACAGCTCGTCCTTCCCGGCGAGGATGTCACCCAGGTTGTAGGTGTCGGCGCGGTTCGCGAGCATGTCGGGGATCTTGAAGACCTCGCCCGACTCCGTGTACGGGTTGCCGGCCATCACCACGCAGAAGCGCTTGCCGCGCAGATCGTACGTGCGGGTGACGCCGTTCCACACGCCCTCGATCTTCCGCTGCGCGTCGCAGAGCGAGATGAACTTCTGCAGCAGCTCGGGGTTCGTGTGCTGAATGTCGTCGAGGTACAGCATCACGTTGTTGCCCAGCTCGAACGCGAAGTTGAGGCGCTCGACCTCGAGGCGCGCGGTGCTGTTCGGCGCGTCGGCGGGATCGACGCTGACGACCTCGTGGCCGAGCGCGGGGCCGTTCACCTTGACGAAGGTGAGCCCCAGCCTGCTCGCGACGTACTCCATGAGCGTCGTCTTGCCGTAGCCGGGCGGCGAGACGAGCAGCAGCAGGCCGTTGCGATCGGTGCGCTTGTTCTCGCCAGCGGTGCCGAGCTGCTTGGCCAGGTTCGCGCCGATGAGCGGCAGGTAGACCTCGCCGATGAGCCGGTTGCGGACGAAGCTCGAGAGCACCTTCGGCTTGAGCTCGTCGATGCGAAGCCGCCGGCGCTCGTGCTCGATGACCTCCCGCACCTTCGCGCGGAAGGCCTGCCAGGCGGGCAGCCGCTCACGGACGAAGCGGGCGAGCCGACGTTCGAACTCGTCGAGGCGCAGCGCCAGCTTCTGCCCCTGAATGCGGGGGTGATTGCCGAGCAGCCCCGAGAGCTCGGTCATCACCAGCGCGGCTGACGGCTCGCGTCCGATCTCGCGCTCCTCGACGGCGAACAACGCGGCCGCTTCGAGCACAGGCCCCGACGGCGCCCCAGCCTTCGCTGACGCCTCGAGCCACGCGCGGGACAACCGGAACCGCTCGGCCGGCTCCGTGAGGGTGCGCAGATCGTCGTCGAAGGCACGCCGTTGACCAGACAGCTCGAGCGAGGCGAGCAGCGACTCCTTGAGGGACAACGCTTCCTGGCTGATGACGAAGCGCATCGGCTCGCGGCCGAGCTCCTCGGCGAGGTAGCGGCCGGCCAGCACGAGATCGCCGACGGTGGCGTCGAGCTGCGCCGACTTGACCCAGGCGCCGATGCGGGCGGTCAGCTCGTCGGCCAGGCGCGCGAGCTCTGGCGCGTGACCGTACTGGGCGCGGAGCCGGGCGAGGCTCTGCGCACGCCGCGCCAGGATCTTCTCGAGGGCCGGCTCCTTCAGGCTCGCCCACGCCAGCGTGGCCAGCACGCGCGGCCAGGCGTCGAAGCGGAGCAGCCCCGCGGACTCGTGCAGCGTGAGCAGCGCCTCGAGGATCCGGGCGGCGTCGACGTCGTGCACGCCGCGTTCGTAGCCCTCGTCGTAGCGGCGCTGCGCGGCCTCCCGGGTGATGCCCCCCAGCCCCTTCCCCTCCCGAATGAGCTCGTGCAGCCGCGCGAACGTCAGGCCCTCGGCGCCCGCCTCGGCGGCCGCGAACAACGAGTACGCCAGGTACTCCGCCCGGCACACGTCGGGCGACTCCGACGGCAGCGCCTGATCCCAGTACGCCTTCGCCGCCTCGACCGCCGGGTCCGAGACCCGCTGGAAGTAGTCCGAGCCGGTGAGGTGCAGGAACAGCCCGTCGTCCTTCGGCAGCACGGTGGCCTCGAGCGGCTGCGTGCTGACGTTGAAGCGGTGCGGGCCGAAGCGCACCACCGCCGTGCCACCCTCGAACAGATCCTTCTTGTCGCGCAGCGCGCGCAGCGCCTCCTGCTTCGCCGTCTTGAAGCGCGAGTCGAGCTCGTCGGCCTTCACCGGGTCCTTCAGCTCGATGAGCTGCTCGATGAGCTGGCGCAGCTTCTGGGCGGTCGGGTCGGAGGCGAAGTAGGTGTTGAGCTCGTCGTCGGTGGAGAAGCTGGCGGCGCGGCGCGTGATGCCCTGCAGCACCCGCTCGGCGGCGCCGAAGAGGTTGGCGGCCTTGCGCTGCCGCTCGTCGATCAGCACCTGGCGGCGGCGGGCGAAGGCGTCGAACAGCTCCTCGCGGCGCTGCGCCAGCTCGACGGCGAACTCGTCGACGTCCGAGAAGCGGCTCTCGAGCTCCTCGAGCTGCACGGACAGCTTCGCCAGCTGCTCATCGACCTTCTCGGGCGTGTCGGCGAGCGAGAGCGCGCTGTCGATGCTCTGCGCGAACAGCTTGAACTGCGAGGTGAACTCGGCGCGGGTCTCCTGGCCCAGCAGCTCCTTGCGCCGACCCTGCACGGTGGCGCGCACCCGGTTGAGCTTCGAGAAGACCTCGCTGATGTCCTCGAGGATCTTCGCCTTCTGCACCGCGTCGCCCGAGGTGAGCCCGCCCACCACCTCGCCGAGCACCGTGAGGCCGGTGCCGAGCCGTTCGACCTCGTCGAGCTGGCCCTTGAGCTCGAGCGTCTTCGTGGCCTTCGCGATCTCGACGTCGAGCCGCGCGACGGCCTCGTGCAGGGGCTGAAACGCGGCCGGGGTGAGCAGGAACTCGACCGTCCACGCGCTGACCTGCTCGAAGGCCTTCACCGCGTCGGCCTCGAGGGCGTTGACGCGGGCGAGATCGATGTAGCGGATCTCCTTCAGGGTGATCAGGTGACCGCGCTGCTTGCGGAGCGACGCGAGCGCCGTCATCAGCGCGTCGGTCGAGCGAAGGTCGTCCTGCGTCAGCCCGCGGAGCAGCACGTCCTGTTGCTCGAGGGCCTTCGCCAGCTCTTCGCTGGCGCGCTTCTGCATCGCCAGCACCTTCTCGAACTCGTCGACGATCAGCTCGGCCGACTTCCGAAGCTCCTGCACGCTGGCGAGCAGCTCGATGTCCTTCTGCCCGAGCCAGTGGAAGGCGTCGGTGACCCGCTGGCAGCCAGAGATGAGGGCTTCGTAGGTGCGCCGCGTGGGCTTGTCTGCCTCGGCCACGCGCTTGAGGGTGAGGACCTCGGAGATGCCTCGCACGAGCTCGGCGTTGCCCAACTTGCCGAGCGCGCTGTGGGGTGTCGGCTGCGCGGCCGCGTGCTCCGCGGAGACGAACGGCGTCTGCCAGACCTGCATCGGGTGCACCCGCGTCGGCTCGTCAGACGTCGAGCGGAACACCACCATCTGCCCGTCGGGGAAGATCGAGTACCCGTGGCAGTGAATGGGCGACGCCACGTCCTTGCGCACGAGGTTGTACGGCAGGAGCACGTAGCGACCGCCCGCGCGCTCATAGAAGACGTACAGCACGTCTTCGCCGTTCGGAGACTTCACCGAGCGCTTGAACTCGAGGCCCTGCACGTCGGCGTCGAAGATCTTCACCTCACCCGTCTGCAGCGCGTAGCCGCCGGGGAAGATGACGCCCTGGTCCTCTGGCAGCTGCACGCACGAGACCCCGATGGGATCGACGCGCGCGACCGTGCTCGAGCGGGTGTTGAAGACGAGGTAGCGGTACTTCTCCTCACGGAACGGCCGCACCTTCAGGAGAATGAGGGCGCCGAGCCTGGCGTAGTGGAACTCGGCGTCGTCGAGCGACTGGGTCGGCTCCTCCACCGGCTCCGAGTAGATGCCCTGCCCCGACTCGGTGTTGTTCTCGACCTTCACGGTGAGGTCGCCCCCCACCGTCTCGATGAAGACCTCGTCGAGCACGTTGACGTGCGGGTGGCGACCCGACACGAAGTTCTCGCGGGTCGCCTGGGTCCACGTGAAGTCGTGCGAGGGCGCGCGGGGCACGTCCGTCTCGCCGCGGTTGTCCACGTAGGTGAGGCGGCCTGAGACGTCGACCGAGAAGCGCAGCACCTTGATGTCGCGGGCCGTCTGGCCCGTGCGGAACACCGCGAGCAGGCGTGACTCCGTCCTGGTCAGGAGCTCGAGGCGCGCGTCCTTGTAGAACTTGAAGAGCTCCTCGAAGTCCTTCACGAAGCGGCGGTCTTCGAGGAAGCCGCCGGCAGCCCCCGGCGGCAAGAGGGAGAAGTCGAAGCCCCCCTCGGGCGTGCGGGCGAAGGTGTGCAGCGAGAAGACGTCGCCGACGGCGCGCTCCTGCTTGAGGCCCATGAAGACGTTGAAGCCGAGCAGCAGTGCGTTGCCGACGGGCACGATGTTGCGCGGCACGCAGTTGTTCTCGGTGCGCACGCGCTCGGTGCCGCTGACGGTGAGCTCCTGGCCGCCGAACTCCTTGCGCCGTCGCTCGTTGAGCGCCTCGACCTGCGTCCCCAGCGCCTTCGCCTGGGCGAGGAGCCGGCCGCGGATCACCTCATAGCTGCCCCCCTCGAGCGTGGACTCGCCCGAGGGGGTCTTCACGTCGGTGGCCATGGCGACAGGGCCCTCGTCACTTCGACGGCTTCTTGTCCTCGTCGCGCACCAGGCGGCTCATCAGCGCCGCCGAGGCGAGGTTCTGCACGTCCTGGCTGGCGCCCGGCTTCGACAAGATCGCCTTCAGATCGTCCGGCAGCGAGCGACCGCCCTTGAGGTACTCCTTCAGCAGCACCTGCAGCTGGTCGGAGTTGTTCACCGCGCCGTCGACGGACTGGCCGAGGGTGACGGCCTTGACGAACTGGTCGAAGAAGGCGCCGTCTCCGCCGACGATGTTGATCTTCGCGTTGGCCATGGCCTGGGCGAGCACCTGGGCCTGCGCTGCGGCGATGTCCTTCTTGACGTGCAGGGCCTCGAGCTCGACCTGCTTGTCCTTGTCGAGGCGCAGGCGGAACTCCTCGTGCTCGCGGGTGACGCCCTCGAGCTGCTTCATGGCCTCGGCCTTCTCGGTGAGGCCGCGCGCTTCGGCGAGCAGCTTCTCCTGAACGCCCAGGGCCTCGGCCTGCACCTTCGCCTTGACCGCCTCGGCCTCGGCGAGCCCGCGGCGCTGCACCACGTCGGCCTCGCCCTGCTCCACCGTGATGCGGGCCATGCCCTTCTTCTCTTCGCCCTCGGCCTCGGCCAGCAGCTTCACCTTGAGCGCGTGGGCGTTGGCCGACCCCTGCTTCTCGATGGCCTGCGCCTCGGCTTCCTTCACGCGCACCAGCGCCAGGCCCCGCTTCTCTTCGGCGATGGCCTGGGCCTCGAGGACGCGCGCCTTCGCGAGCCCCTCGGCGGCCTGCTCGGCCTGCACACCCTCGGCGAGGCGCATCTTCGCGCGGGCCTCCTTGTCGGCGGCCTCGAGATCGGCCTCGGCCTCGATGAGGCGCTGCTTGGCGGTGTGGCGGGAGACCTCCTCAGCGGCCTCGGCGGCCTTCACCTGCGCGACCACGCTCTGCTGGGCCTGCGCCTCGGCGTCGATGATGGTGGCCTCCTTGTTGCGCTGGGCCTCGGCCACCTTGCGGAGCTGCTTGATCGCCTCTTCCTCGGCGGCGACCTTCTTCTCGACGGCGATGCGCGTCGAGACGACGTCGGCGATGGCCTTGCGCTCCTGCTCGAGCGCCTTCTCCTTGGTGATGCGCTGCAGCTCGACCTCGCGCTCGCGGGCGATGGCCTCGAGGTCGCGGTCCTTCTGCACGCGCTCGGTCTCGATGCCGACGACGCGCTCGCGGTTCTTCTGGGCCACCTCGACCTGCCGCGACTTGTTCTGCTCGTTGATGAGGATCTCTTCGTCGGCCTTGATGCGGGCGACCTCGGCCTTCGTCTTCTCCTCCTGCTGCACGCGCTGCGTCTCGGCGAGCTCTCGCGCCTGGATCGTGTCGATCTCGCGCTTCTGCTTCGCCGCGGCCTCGGCGCGCTGCCGCTCGAGCGCAAAGACGGCCTCGTCGGCCTCGACGTTCTGCTTGGTGATCTGCTTGCGCTCGGTCTGGCGGAAGTCGTTGGTGAGCACGTTCTGCTGGGTCGTCAGCTCGGTGATCTTCCGGATGCCCGCCGCGTCGAGGATGTTCTCGCGGTCGAGCAGGTCGAGCGGCGTCTGCTCGAGGAAGTCGATGGCGGCGTCTTCGAGGTTGTAGCCGTTCAGATCCTTGCCGATGACCTGCACGATCTGATCCTTGAAGGCCTCGCGCTCCTTGTAGAGATCTTCGAAGTTGAGGCGCTTGCCGACGGTCTTGAGGGCCTCCGAGAACTTCGCCTCGAAGAGCTCCTGCAGGGTGCGCTCCTCGGACGCACGGGCGCAGCCGACCGACTGGGCGACCTTGAGCACGTCTTCGACGGTCTTGTTGACGCGCACGAAGAAGCTCACCTTGATGTCCGCGCGGATGTTGTCGGCGCAGATCAGGCCTTCCTTGCCGCGGCGGTCGATCTCGATGGTCTTCAGCGAGATGTCCATCACCTCGGCGCGATTGATGATCGGGAGCACCACCGAGCCGGTGAAGGCGACCTTCGGTTCCTTGCCCATCGTGTTCACGATGAGGACCTGGCCCTGGCTCACCTGCCGGTAGAAGCGGCTGATCACGACGCCGACGAACAGCACGAGTACGAACCCGGCGACGACGACGCCGCCGACGATCCACGCAGTCTCTGACATGTCCCATCCTCCCCAGGAAGAAGCCTGGTCACCTTATGCTGCGCCGCGCCCCGGGTCGTCGGGTTTCGGCGCAGAGTTGAAGAACACACGCTGCGGCCCGAGGGCGATTTCCAGCCTTCGGAACCCCTTGAACGGTCGTTTTCAGGTTGATCTCCGTCGACAGGCCAGGCTCAGCCCCGCAGCCGCACCCGGGAAGAGATCACCTGGTGCGCGCGCGCCGGATCGTTGAGGGCGTCGAGCTCTTGCGGCTCGAGCCAGTCGATGGGCTCGATCTCCCAGGTCTCGGTCTTCTCGTCGAAGTCGATGATGAGGGCCTTGTCGCCCTTCTTGAGCTGGTTGGCCTTCGCGCAGACGACGTGCAGGTTGAGGCCCGCGCCGCCGTCGTTGACCGTGGCGGTGCCGAAGCCTCCATCGACGCGCCCCGAGCTCACCTCGCAGACCTTGCCGATGAAGTGGTGGCGCCGCGCGGGGGGCGCCGACGTGAACGCCTTCACCAGGGGCCTGATGGCGACCGACGTGGCGAGGAGCGAGAGCACCATGGCGCCCAGCAGCACGCCGCCCTTCGCCGGCAGGCCCGCGTCCGCGCCCAGCCACGAGGAGCCGAACATCGAGAAGACCCACGAGAAGAAGACGAGGAAGCTGCCCGAGATGGTGGAGGGCACCTTGCCGAAGCCCAGCACCGACAGCACGCCGTCTCCGGTGCCCGCGGCGCCTTCGCCCGCCGTCTTCACGGCCTCGCCCGCCGCCTTGGCGCCGCCCGTGACCGCGTCGCCCGCGGCCTTCACACCTCCCGTCACCGCGTCGCCCGCGGCCTTCACGCCCCCCGCGACTGCATCGCCCGCCGCCTTCACCCCGCCAGCGACCGCGTCCCCCGCCGCCTCCGCGGCCCCCTTGAGGCCCCCCGTCACCGCGTCGCCCGCCGCCTTCACGCCGCCAGACAGCGCATCGCCCGCGGCCTTGACGCCGCCCTCGACGGCCCCGTCGCCGTCGAAGGCCACGACGCCCAGCAACACGAAGATCCAGTAGAGGAACGCGATGCCGAGCAGCACCGTGAACGGCACCGCCGGGAACGTCAGCAGCGTGCGCAGGAAGGCTTCCATCGGCGTGACGAGACCACGAGTCGGCGCCCGCCGACAGAGGAATAGGTGCGGTGGAGACGCGCTGTGGCGTGCGGCATTGCCTCAGGCGCGCGCGCGCAGGCCGAGAATCGTCCGGGCCTCGGCTGGCGTCGCGATCGTGCGACCGGCGGCGAGGGCCGTCTTCGCGAGCGCGTCGATCAGCTGCCCGTTGCTCGAGGCCTTCGTGCCGTCGGGCAGGTAGAAGGTGTCCTCCAGCCCGGTGCGAAGGTCGCCGCCCAGCTCGGCGCAGCGCTGATGCAGCGCCCAGACCTCCTGGCGCCCGATGCCGATCACCTGCCAGTGCGTGCCGGGCAGCATCTCCTCGAGCAGCAGCGGCAGCCACGCGGGCTTGTTCGGCATGCCCGACTCGACGCCCATCACGAGCGAGACGTGCGGCGGCGTCGGCACCGTGCCCCGCCTGGCGAACATCGCCACGCTGCGGAGGATGCCGGTGTCGAAGCACTCACACTCGGGCACCACGCCGTTGGCCTTCATCACCTTCTCAAAGGCCTCGATCTTCTCGACCGGGTTGTCGAAGAGCATCGGTGGCCAGGCCCAGTCGTTGTTGGAGCGCAGCTTCAGGTAGTTGAGCGAGCCCGCGTTGAGGGCCGCCAGCTCGGGCTTCACCGCCTCGAGGCACGAGGCCGGCCCGCTGATGTCGTCGCCGACGACGCCGGTGGACAGGTTGATGAGAAGGTCCGGGCACTCGGCGCGGATAGCGTCGCACACCTTCTTCGCGTCAGCGGGATCCCAGCTCGGCAGCCGGCCCATGCCGGGCGCCTGGTTGCGCACGTGCACGTGGACGATCGACGCGCCGGCGTCGCGCGCGCGTCGCGCCTCTCGCGCCATCTCTTCCGGCGTGACCGGCACGCCGTGCTGCGCAGGATCCGTGAGCACGCCCGTCAACGCACACGTCAGCACTGCCTTGTTCGTCGCCATGGGCTCAACGTATGGCGACGATTGACTCGTGAGTCAACGAGGCAGCTACCAGCTCTGCCGCAGCGGCTTGCCCTCGTCGAAGCCCGCCGCGCCCTGCACGCCCACCAGCGCGTTCTGGTGCAGCTCCTCGAGCGTCGAGGCGCCCGCGTAGGTGCACGCGCTCTTCACGCCCGCGACGATGTGATCGATCAGATCCTCGACGCCGGGCCGCTGCGGGTCGAGGTACATGCGCGAGGTGCTGATCCCCTCCTCGAAGAGCTCCTTGCGGGCGCGCTCGAAGAGGGAGTCCTTCGCGGTGCGGGCCTTCACCGCCCGCTGCGAGGCCATGCCGAAGTTCTCCTTGTAGAGTCGGCCGTCGCCGTCCTGGCGGATGTCGGCGGCGCTCTCGTAGGTCCCGGCGAACCAGGAGCCGATCATCACCGTGCCGGCGCCGGCGGCGAGGGCGAGGGCGACGTCCCGTGGGTGGCGAATGCCACCGTCGGCGCAGATCGAGCGGCCCCGCTTGCGCGCCTCGGCTGCGCAGTCGAGCACGGCCGAGAACTGCGGTCTGCCGACGCCCGTCATCATGCGCGTGGTGCACATCGCGCCCGGGCCCACGCCGACCTTCACCAGATCGGCGCCGGCGGAGATGAGATCGGCGGTGCCCTCGCGCGTCACCACGTTCCCCGCCATCACCGGCACCTTCGGCGAGAGCGCCCGCACGGCCTCGACGGCCTCGAGCATCTTCCGCTGGTGGCCGTGGGCCGCGTCGATGACGACGAGATCGATGCCCCACTCGAGCAGCGCCTTCGCGCGCCCCACCACGTCGCCCGAGATGCCGACCGCGCCGGCGACGACCAGCCGGCCGCTCGCGTCCAGCGCTGGTTGATAGAGCGTCGATCGCAGCGCGCCCTTTCGCGTCACCACGCCGACGAGCGTCTTCCCGCGCAGCACGGGCGCGCACGACAAGCGCTTCACGGCGAGGCGCTCGTAGATCGTCTCGAGCGGCGTGCCCTCCTCGAAGGACAGCAGCTCGGTGGACATCACCCGGTGCAGCTGGGTGAAGCGATCGTGCCCCTCGGCGTCGTGCTCGGTGAAGACCCCGACCGGCTCCTTCGCGTCGTTCACCACGATCACCACGCCGTGCGAGCGCTTGTGGATGAGGTTGAGCGCGACCTGCAGCGTCTCGGTGGGCTCGAGGGTGATGGGCGTCTCGTAGACGGGGTGGCGCGACTTCACGTACGCGATGTTCTGCTGGACGATGTCGAGCGGGATGTCCTGCGGCAGCACGGCGATGCCGCCGCGGCGCGCCACGGACTCGGCCATGCGACGGCCCGCGACCGCCGTCATGTTCGCGACGACGATCGGCGTGGTGAGACCCAGCCCGGGCGGCGGCCGCAGATCGACCTCGTGCCGCGACCCGATCTCCGAGCGCGTCGGGGCCATGAAGACGTCGGCGTAGGTCAGCTCGTACGGCGGGGCCTGGTCGTCGAGGAATCGCATCGCGAGCTCACGCTACCGCACCGCGCGAAGGCCGCGACCTGCAGAACACCGGGCGGGCCCGGATCGTCCAGGTGCGGCGGACGCCGATGTTCCGTGCGGTCGCCACGGCGGGGGAGATCGAAGGAGCGGGCCCGCGCCGTCGAAGCTCCTGCACCGCGTGCTCGCCGGGGCCGAGCCTGCGGCGGGTTCGAGTCATCGCAGCCGCCGAGCCCACGCGGCCTGGTTGGGTGTATGAGCCGGCCGTGGACCTGTTCGACCATGCCGCCGGCGCCGAGGCCGCCACGCGCGCGCCGCTCGCAGAGCGCATGCGCCCGCGCTCCCTCGACGAGTACGTCGGCCAGGAGCACCTCACCGGGCCCGGCAAGCTGTTGCGCCGCGCCATCGAGACCGATCAGGTGCCGTCGATGATCTTCTGGGGCCCGCCGGGCACCGGCAAGACGACGCTCGCGCGGATCATCGCGAACGCGACCGGCGCGCACTTCGAGGCGGTGTCTGCGGTGCTCTCGGGCGTGAAGGAGCTCCGCGAGGCCGTCGCGCGGGCCAACGAGCGGTGGAAGCTCAACCGCAAGCGCACGATCCTCTTCGTCGACGAGATCCACCGCTTCAACAAGGGCCAGCAGGACGCCCTGCTGCCCCACGTCGAGAAGGGCACCATCACGCTCCTCGGCGCCACCACCGAGAACCCGTCGTTCGAGGTGAACGCGGCGCTCCTCTCGCGGATGCGCGTGCTGACGCTGCGCGGGCTCGAGGAGGACGAGCTGCGGGGGGTGCTGAGGCGCGCCCTCGCCGATCCGCGCGGCCTCGAGGGCAAGGTCGAGGTGGACGACGACGCGCTGGCCTTCATCTCGCTGATGGCCGCGGGCGACGCGCGGCGGGCCCTGACGGCGCTCGAGGTCGCGGCCCAGTACGGCGGCGCGCGGGTGACGAAGCAGAGCGCCGAAGAGGCGATGCAGCAGCGCACGCTGCTCTACGACAAGAGCGGCGAGGAGCACTTCAACGTCATCTCGGCGTTCATCAAGTCGATGCGCGCGTCCGACCCCGACGCCGCGGTCTACTGGCTCGCGCGCATGGTGGAGTCAGGTGAAGACGTGCGCTTCATCGTGCGGCGCATGGTGATCTTCGCGAGCGAAGACGTGGGGAACGCCGACCCCCGCGCGCTGCAGGTCGCGGTCGCGGCGCTGCACGCGGTCGAGCTGATGGGCCTGCCCGAAGGCACCCTCCCCCTCACCCAGGCGGTGACGTACCTGGCGATGGCGCCCAAGTCGAACACCGCGCTGACGACGTACGCGAAGGCCCGCGAGGCGGTCGCCCAGCAGGGCCCGCTGCCGGTGCCGCTGCACCTGCGGAACGCCCCCACGAAGCTGATGAAGTCCCTCGGCTATGGGTCGGGCTACCAGTACCCGCACGACTTCGAGGGCCACTTCGCGCCCGATGACGGGCTGCCCGAGGGCCTGCGCGGCCAGCGCTTCTTCGAGCCGTCGGACAGCGGCGAAGAGAGCGCCCAGAAGACGCGCCTCGCCGAGCTTCGCGCGCGGCGCGCCCCCAGAGAGCCCGGCAGTGACGGCTGAACCCTTCCCACCAACGGAGACGACATGACGACCCCGCTCATCCACCTCGCCGATCAGGTCGCCCTCATCACCGGCGCTTCCCGCGGCATCGGCGAGGCGATCGCGCGCGCCTTCGCGAAGGCCGGCGCGAAGGTGGTGCTCGCGGCCCGCAAGCCCGACGCCCTCGAGGCGGTCGCGGCGTCGATCGTGAAGGACGGCGGTCAGGCGCTCGCGATCGCCGCGCACACCGGCAAGCCGGAGGACGTGAAGCGTCTCGTGGCGGAGGCGGTGGCGACGTTCGGCCGGGTGGACGTGCTGGTGAACAACGCCGCCACCAACCCCTACTTCGGCCCGATGCTGGACATCGAGGACAGCGCCTTCGACAAGACGTTCGAGGTGAACGTGAAGGGCTACTTCTGGCTGACGCGTGAGGTGGCGCAGCATCTGCAGCAGCGGAGCGCGAAGGGCTCGATCATCAACGTCGCCAGCGTCGCGGGCCTCGGGGCAGCGCCGATGCAGGGCGTGTACGGCATGACGAAGGCGGCGGTGATCTCGATGACGAAGACCTTCGCCGCCGAGCTGGGCGCCTCGGGCATTCGCGTGAACGCGATCGCACCGGGGCTCGTGGAGACGAAGTTCGCCCAGGCGCTGACCTCGAACGAAGACATCCTCAAGCTGGTGACCAACCGCACGCCGTTGGGGCGTCACGCCCAGCCCGAGGAGATCGCCGGGGCCGCGCTCTACCTCGCGTCCGCGGCCGCCGGCTTCGTGACCGGCCAGACGCTCGTGGTGGACGGCGGCTTCACCCTCGGGTGAGCGGCGTCAGGCCGACAGCTCGTTCGGCCCGTCATCGTCGTCGAAGTCGTCTTCCTTCCTGATGGAGCGGCCACCGACCTCGTACTGCTTGAGCAGGCGCCGGAAGTTCGAGCGATCGACGCCCGCGGCGCGCGCCGCGCTCGACACGTTCCCAGCGGACTTCTCGAGCAGCGCCGACAGGTAGCGTCGCTCGAAGGCGCGCATGGCGAGCTTCTTCGCCTGGGCATAGGGCAGGTGGGCGAGGCTGTGGATCTCGACCTCTCCGCCTCCCTTCTGGTTGTTGCGCAGCTCGACCGGGAGATCGTCGATCTCGACGGTGCCGCTGGCGTTCAGCACGACGGCGCGCTCCATCACGTTCTCGAGCTCGCGCACGTTGCCCACCCACCGCGCGGTGGTGAGGCACTCCATGGCGGCGGGGGCGATGCCGCTCAGCTTCTTCTGCATCTTGGTCGAGAAGATCGACAGGAAGTGGCTGGCCAGCAGGGGAATGTCTTCAGGGCGGTCGCGCAGCGGCGGCAGCTGCACGGTGATGACGTTGAGCCGGTAGAAGAGATCTTCGCGGAAGCGGCCCTGCTCGCGGGCCCTGGCGAGATCGACGTGGGTCGCCGCGATCACCCGCACGTCCACCTTGATGCTGTCGTTCGCCCCGACCCGCTTCACCTCCCCTTCTTGCAGCACGCGCAAGAGGCGCACCTGGGTCGCGGGCGGAATGTCGCCGATCTCGTCGAGGAAGATGGTGCCGCCGTCGGCTGCCTCGAAGAGGCCCTTCTTGTTCGCGGTGGCGCCGGTGAACGAGCCCTTCACGTGGCCGAAGAGCTCGCTCTCGAGCAGGGTGTCGGTGAGCGCCGAGCAGTTCACCGCGACGAAGGGCTTGTCCTTGCGCGGGCTGCGGAAGTGGATCGCGCGGGCCACCAGCTCCTTGCCGGTGCCGCTCTCGCCCTGGATGAGTACCGTCGCGCTCGAGTAGCTCACGGTCTCGACCAGCTTGAAGACGCTGCGCATCTGCTGCGACTGGCCCACCAGATCTTCGAACTGGTTGCGGGCGTTGAGCGCCTCCTCGAGCACCCGGGTGCGATCACGCAGCGACTTCTTCTCGGCCGCGCGCGCGACCGCGAGCGACAGCACGTCGATGCTCTCGAAGGGCTTGGTGAGGTAGTCGTACGCGCCGGCCTTCACCGCCTCGACGGCCGTCTCGACGGTCGCGAAGGCGGTCATCATGATGACCTCGATCTCGGGGCGGCTCTGCTTGAACGCCTTGAGCAGATCCATGCCCGAGAGGTTGGGCATCTTGATGTCGAGCACCGCCACGTCAATCGTCGGGTCCTTCGCGGCCGACAACCCCTCGACCGCGTCGTCCATCGCGACGACGGAGTAGCCCTCGCGGCTCAAGATCTCGGAGGCCGCGCGGAGGACGATCCGGTCGTCGTCGACGACGAGCACCCTGGCCTTCTTCGCGGCGGGCTGGACTTCGGGTTGGGCGACGGTGACGGTGCTCATGAGGCCCCTCCGGGCTGGACGGCGAACATCACGGTGAAGGTCGTGCCCGCGCCGGGCGACGACTCGACGACGAAGTGGCCCCCGTGGTCCTCGACGATGCGGTAGGCGATCGCGAGGCCCAGGCCGGTGCCTTCACCCGGGGGCTTGGTGGTGAAGTGCGGCTCGAAGATGTGGGACAGGTTCTCCTCGGGAATGCCGCACCCGTTGTCGATCACCTTGAAGTAGCAGTGCGCGTCGGCGGTGCCCGTCTCGACGGTGATGCGGCCTTCGCCGTTCGGCAGGGCGTGCAGGCTGTTCTGGAGCAGGTTGAGCGCCACCTGGCCCACCTGCGAGGGATCGCCGTAGAGCTGCGGCAGCCCCTGCGCCAGCTTCAGCTCGACGACGAGCCGCGGGTACTTCTTCGCCTGCGCCCGGAACAACACCACGGTGTCGTCCATGCAGCGCGAGAGGTCGAAGTTGCGCCGATCTTCGGCCTTCGAGCGGCGGCTGAACTTGAGCAGGCTCTCGACGATGCGCTTGCAGCGCAGGGCGCTCTCTTCGATCAGCTGCAGCGACTCGCGATCGTTGGGCGTGCGGGTGTTGTCGCGCTGCATCAGCTGCGCGAACGCGAGGATGCCGCCGAGCGGGTTGTTGATCTCGTGCGCCACGCCGCCCGCGAGGTTGCCGATGGCGATCATCTTCTCGCTCTCGACCATGCGGCGGGTGAGGCTCCGTTCGTCGGTCACGTCGCGGAAGCTGCAGACCGCGACCGGCTCGTCTTCCATCGGGAAGAGCTGGCCCACGTACGTGCGCCCGTCGTGCTGCACCTCGGCGGCGTGCGGCTCCTTCATGCCGGTGGTGATCTGACAACCGGGGCACGGCGTGTCGCGGCCGAAGAGGAAGGCGTGGCAGGTCGGCTTGTCTCCGATGGCCACCATCTCGCGCTTCGCCACCGTCGCGGCGGCCCGGTTTCCACGGCGCACCTTCAGCTCGCCGAACTCCACGACGAGCAACGGGTGATCGATGGTGTCGAAGGTGAGCTCCCAGTCCCGCTTGGCCTTCGAGAGCAGGTTCGTGCGCTGGGCCACGCGCTGCTCGAGCTCGGCGTTGAGCTCGCGCAGCTCGTGGTTCTGGTTCTGCGTCAGCGTGAAGAGCCGCTCGTTCTCGGCCAGCAACGCGTGCTGCTCGAACGCGCTGCGCACCGTGAGGACGAGCTGCGCGTCGTTCCAGGGCTTCGAGATGAAGCGGAACACCTCGGAGCGGTTGATCGCCTCTTCGATCGCCTGCTGGTCCGCCTGCCCGGTCAGCATGATCCGCTGGGTGAGGGGCGAGAGCGTCTTCACCCGCGTCAGCAGCTCGACGCCGTTCATGCCCGGCATGCGGAAGTCGCTCAGCACCACCTCTGGCTTGAAGGTGCTCAGCACCTCGAGCGCCGACTCGGCGTCGTGGGCGGTCTCCACCAGCCAGTCGCTCTGCCGCAGCACCCGCTTCAGCGACCGGAGGATGTTCTCCTCGTCGTCCACCAGCAACAGCCGTCCCTGTCTGGACTGTTCCGGTTTCGTCATGGCTTGGGCGGGCTCCACGGGCCTGCTCCTGAGCAAGGGAGCGGCCACACCTGAGTCATGGACAACCCATTGATCTTCGGATTCGGACGAGCTCACCCACGGGGTCAAGCATGACCCACGGGTGTCAAAGAGGTCAACTCCGACCCATGTGGGGAGTCAGGCGTTGCGGGGGACGAAGAGCGAAGCCTGGAAGAGGCTGATCTTGTTCCGGCCCTCGCGTTTGGAGCGATAGAGGGCGTCGTCGGCGCTGCGGAGGAGGGTCTCGGTGGTGGTGATGCCGCGACCCGGGAACCCAGACACCCCGAAGCTGGCGGTGACCCGCACGGCGCCTTCCGGCCCCGCTCGCACGCGGCCCAGCTCGTGGGTCATCCGCTCGGCGACGGTCAGGGCGCCGGCGAGGTGGGTCTTCGGGAGGATGACGGCGAACTCCTCGCCGCCATACCGCGCGACGAAGTCGGTCTCGCGAACGGCCGCGCTGATCGCGCCCGCGACGCCCTTCAGCACCTCGTCGCCGACCAGGTGTCCGTGCGCGTCGTTCACGGCCTTGAAGTGATCGACGTCCATCAGGATGAGCGCGATGGGATCGTCATAGCGCTGCGCACGACGAAACTCCCCGCGCAGGCGCTCCTGGAAGGCGCGGTGGTTCGCGACCTGGGTCAGCCCGTCGGTCGTCGAGAGGGCTCGCAGCTCGTCCCGCTCCGTGAGCATCTCGGCGTGGCGGCGCGACCACGCCAGGCACCGCTCGAGCCGTGCCAGCAGCTCGCGCTTCGACAGCGGCGGGGAGATCACGTCGTCGGCGCCTTGCCCCAGCGCGTCGGCGACGGCCTCGGGATCCACCGCCGAGAGCAGCATCATCACGGGGACATGCTGGTCGTCGCCCCGAAGGTGCCGGAGCAACGCCAACCCGCTCTCGCCAGGCAGGCCCTGCTCGACGAGCGCCGCGTCGAAGCGGGTGTCCATGGTGAGCTGAACGGCCTCCATCACCGAGCCGGCGTGCATGCTCTGGTAGCCCGACTCGTCCAGCGCCCGCCGCGCGTCCTGCGCGAGCGTCGATCCACTCGACACCACCAGCACCGTGGCCCTGGGCGCGTTCATCGCCGGGCGCTCATACTCATCGCCTCCGCCGCTGCACAGCCCCTTCAGGCGGTTCTCCCACGCCTGCAATGCTCCACCCCCGCTTCACCGGCCGCATCGTGCCGGTGGACCTGGACCGCGCCTCGCGGGTAAAGCGGCCGGCATGTCGAGACCCTCCATCAGCCTGTTCCTGCCCGCCTGGAACGAAGAGGACTACGTCGAGCGCGCCGTGAGCCGGGCCGTCACCGTGCTCGAGCGGCTGAGCGACGACTTCGAGGTGCTGGTGATCAACGACGCCTCGACGGATCGCACGAAGGAGCTCGCCGAGGCCATCGCCGCCCGTGATCCGCGCGTGCGCTGCATCACCCATGAGGTGAACCAGAAGCTGGGCGGCGCCATGAAGACGGGCTTCTCGTCGTCCACCAAGGACATCGTGGTCTACTCGGACATGGATCTGCCGTTCGACCTCAACGAGATCGGGCGTGCGCTCCACCTCATGGAGTACCTCGAGGCGGACATGATCAGCGCGTTCCGCCACGATCGCACCAGCGAGGGGCCCAGGCGCATTCTCTACTCGTTCGTCTACAACGCGCTCATCACCTCGTTGTTCGGCACGAACATGAAGGACATCAACTTCAGCTTCAAGGTGGTCCACCGCCGCGTGCTCGAGGCCATCGAGCTCAAGTCACAGGGCAGCTTCATCGACGCGGAGCTGGTCGTGAAGGCCATCAAGAAGGGCTTCAAGGTGTTCCAGATGGGCGTCGACTACTTCCCACGCACCCGCGGCGTCTCGACGCTCGCCTCGCCCTCGGTGATCGTGAAGATGGTGAAGGAGCTCACGGAGCTGTACGGCGAGGTGAAGCACCCGACCGATCCGGTGCGGCCGGTGCGCCTGCCCGAGTCCGTGAAGCCGCTCAAGCGCTCGCGCAAGAAGACCGCCTGACATGGTGCGCGTCGTCTTCAACGCCGACGATCTGGGGCTGCACCCCCGCATCGACGAGGGCATCTTCCGGGCGCGCGAAGAGGGCGTGCTCACCAGCACGACCGTGCTCGTCACCGGCAAGACGGCGCGCTTCGCGATCGGCCGCGCGAGAGAGCTGGGCCTCGGCATCGGCGTGCACCTCTGCCTCACGACGCACCTGCCCCCGGCCGCCGAAGCGAAGGCCGTTCGGTGGCTCGCGCCCGGAGGCCGCTTCCGCAGAGACTGGGCCGAGCTCTCGGTGGCCTGGCTGAGCGGGCTGATCCCGCGCGAAGAGGTCGAGCTCGAGTTCGAGGCGCAGCTCGCGCGCGCCCGCTCGTTCGGCGCGGAGATCGACCACCTCGACACGCACCAGCACCTGCACCTGCTCCCTGGCGTCGCGCCGATCGTCGAGGCGCTGGCCGCGAGAGAGAAGCTGCCGATGCGCTGGCCTCGGGAGCGCCCGCACGTTCGCTGGCTCGCCCACCCCACCAGCGCGATGAAGGCCACCCTGCTCTCCGGCCTCGCCCGCACCCGGCCGCAGCAGGAAGCCCGGCGCGTGAATGCCTGGGGCGTCTTCGAGTCGGGCCGGCTGAACGCCAGGCGACTGACCCGCCTGCTCGAGCGCCTGCCCGACGGCGAGCACGAGATCGTGATGCACCCGGGCCTCGCCCCGGGAGTGGTGAGCGAAGATCCCTCCTGGCGCTACGACTGGGAGGCCGAGCTCGAGGCCCTCACCAGCCCCGCCGTGCAGGACGTGATCGCCCGTCGGAACATCGAGGTCGTCTCGTACCGCCAGCTCGGCTGACGTTCCCGCCTGCGGTGGAGCGAAGGGACGCGCGGCGGGACATGCCGGCCTTCGGTTTGCCCGAGGGCTCACCACAGGGCGTGGCGGCCGGCGATGCCCTGGGGGTCTCCAGCCGATGCGTCGCCGGAGTCGGCGGGCGGCCGGACCGGGGTGACGTCCACCCAGCCAGGCCCCAGACTCGCCCGGTAGCCCAGGGTCGCTACGGGGGCCGGTTGCCCCACGTCGCAGCCGGGGTTCGGCGTGAACTCCAACCTCGTCCGCAGCGGCACGATGACGCGGCACGCGCGGTCGGGCTCGGCTTCGGCCACGCAGAACGCGGCGACGGTGCTGTCGGAGGCGTGGGAGCCACACATGGCTCCGCCCCCGACGGAGCTGCTCAGGCGGTACTCCAGTCGGAGGACGTGCTTGTCGCCGAGGACCCGCTCCTCGGCCCCCAGGAGGGAGAACGACTCGGCCCGGTAGTACTTCGCGCTCTCTCCCAGCGTCGCGAGGTGCGCTGCGCGAACGAGCTCGCCCTTCGAGGCGCGGTAGAGCCACACCTGCCCGCGCGGCTCGGTCGAGGTCGCGCCTTCGGGTCCTCCCTGTTCGCAGAGGAAGAGCTGGTACCCGAGCCTGGCCAGGCCGCGGCCGCTGACGTCGTGCAGCTCGGTCTCGCAGCCCCGCCGGAGGCAGGCCGTCACCTCCTCCGTGGTTCCACGGACACACGGCCTGGTTGCCTCACCCGAGTCGTGGGCGTGCGCCGCGCCGGGAATCCAGACGGTTAATACGAGGAGAACGGTCGTTGCCGGGGGCATGACCCCGCGGGAAGCACGCGGCGGGCCGGGGCGAAGGGGCGACGGCAAGCGCCGCGACCGCGACTTCATCACGCTGCTCGGCGAGCACCCGCTGCTCATCAAGTCGGCGTGCGCGAAGTTCTCGGCGCTGCGCAAGGCGGTCGGCGCTGCTGCCGTTCGAGACGACCGCCGGCCTCGTGGCTGGGAGATCGCGAAGCACGCTCGCAACGGCGTCGTGCCTGGCGTCGAGAGCGTCCGCGACTTCAGGACATCGGCGTCTGATCAGCCGCCCGGATCGGGCGCATCTCGCGACATCGGCGCCAGAGCTCAGACGACGATCCTGCTGGCCTGTGCCTTGCTGGTCGCCACCGCATGACCAGACCACTGGTGGTGGGAGTCGTTCTGCTGTTCGGTGGCGCGTGCGGTGGGACGTCCGCCCTGCCGCCGGAGCGGAGCAGCGACGCGCTCCTGATGCTCGCCGATGTGTACTTCACCCCCTGCATGACGAGCTTCGGGCCCATCGCCCGGGGGAAGCGCTTCAGCGCCATGGTTGGCCGCATCGACGCAACCGCCAGCCTGGAGGCGGTCGACGTGTCCTTCAGCCTCCGCGATGCCGCTGGGAATCTGGTCGCGCTCGAGCTCCCGCGGGCGGGGACCTTCACGACGCGCTTCGAGCATGCGGGCCGCTATGAGCTCACCGCCACCCTCGCCGACGGCACCGCGCTGCGCCAGGACCTCGAGGTCGTCGAGCAGGCTGGCCTTCGCCTCTCACCGCTGTTCCGACGCGTCACCACCCACGCCGCGACCGGCGCTTGCGCCGAAACCCACAACACCGTGCAGTTCGCTGGGCATGGGCCGGTCGCGCTCGCGCTCAACCAGGTGCTGGAGACCTCGGTGGTGCCCATCGACGCCGACGGCTTGCCGCTCCTCGGCAAGCTCGAGGCCGAGCTCTCGGGTGACCTCGAGATCAGCAAGAGCACGACCTGGCTGGGCTACCGCTTCGAGCCCACGCGGCCGGGGCGGGCCTTGGTGCGCGTCACCGACACGGAGCTCCTGCAGCGCGCCGAGCTCGAGTTCGACGTGACGCCAGCGGCGCCCGCCTGCGACGCCCGGTAAGAGCACGCTCGGTCAGCGACCGCTTCGAGCCCCCGCGGCCGGGGCGGGGGCGTGGTGCGCGTCACCGACACGGACCTCCTGCAGCGCGCCGGGCTCGGGTCCGACGTCACGCCTGCGACGCCTATTGAATGCTCGGCTCGCAGGTGCAGGTGGCCTGCTTGCACGACAGCCCGGCACCGCAGGTGTTGCCGCAGTTCGGCGCGCAGACGCACGACCGGCTGTTCGGATCGCACACGAACGGCGCGACGCACGTGGCGCCGCACGGGTCGCCGTTCGCGTCGGGGCTGTTGTCGATCCAGTACCGGTACGAGACCGCCACCTTCGCGCCCATCATCGGCCGACAGGTGCCGTAGAAGACGATGCGCCGGGTGGCCGAGTCGATGTCCCAGCCGTTCTGGCGGCTGCGCGGCACGTCGGACGTGTTGCACATGCCCGCGGTGCGCCCGGCCTCGATCGCCACCTTGATCGTCGGGGAGATCGGCGGGCGGTTGAGCTGCCGGCCCGTACCGCCGATCGCCGCGCTCAGGATCGCGTCGATCACCGCCTCCTGCCGGGCGCGCTGGGTCGCGTTGGGGTTGGGCACGTTGAACTCTTCGATGCTGCCGCTCACCCCGCCCAGCAGCTGCACCACCGTGGCGTAGGTCGGCGGGTTGGTCTCGGGGGTGCCGTCGCCGCAGTCACGCCCGGCAGGACAGGTGATGCCGTGCGCGATCACCTGGCGCCCCGAGAAGGTGGCCTGGAGCGATGAGGCGAACTGCTGCGGCGTCGTGGACGACTGATCGCTCGTGTCGGACAGGAAGATCAGGTTCACGTTGGCGTCGGCGCGGAACGGCCCGCGCTGCTGAGAGCCGGTGCGGTCGATGAAGGCGCGCGCCGAGGGGAACCCGCGCTCGAAGCCGTTGCCGCCCGTGCCGAACCAGTTCGCGCCGGTGCTCTGATCGAACCAGCTCGCCATGGTGGCCGACATCGTCGTCCACTCACGCGTCGAGCCGGCGTAGCTGCTCGGGTAGTAGCCCGTCGTCACCGCCGCGGCGCGCCAGTCGAGCCCGGCCTGGTTCAGCTTGTTGCCGAACAGCGAGCCGGCGTTGCGCACGGCGTCCTGCGACGAGGCCATCGAGCAGCTGTCGTCCACGACCCACAGGAAGTCCACCTTCGCGTTGGCGGTCGCGGTGAAGGCCTCACACTGGGTCGCCGTCAGATCGCCCGCCTGCGCCACCGCCGTGCCGCCGCCCACGTCGTCGAGCTGGAAGAGCGCGCCACCCGAGTAGAGCGACGCGGGGATCACGGCGATCACCGTCACTGCTCTCGTCGCGGTGCGGCGCACGTACACGGCCTGCACCTTGAACGGACCATTGGTGCCGCCAGCGCCCATGAGCAGCCCACCGGCGTTCATCCCGAGGAAGCGGCGGGCCAGCTCGTTGACGGCCTCCTTCACGTCACGGGTCGAGGCGAGATCGTAGCTCGCGCGCACGGCGCCGAAGCCGTCCCACGTGGTGTACGTCTGCGTCAGCGGGAGGCCGACGGAGCCAAGGCCGCCCAGGATCGCGCGCGCCGATGTCTCTTCGGCCGACGCGCTCGCGCCCACGCCCATCGTCTTCGAGATGGCGATGCCACCCACCTTCGCGCTCGGGTTGTAGAAGGCGATGCCGCGCTCGTCGGTGCCCAGGGTCAGCTTCGAGATCTCGGTGAACTCGGGCACCGCGGCGAGCTGCACGTCGGCCGAGCCCGAGGTGTGGAATGAGACCGGCCTCAGGTTCGCGGTCGAGCACGCCTGCTGCGCGGGGCCCATCGCGTCCATGGAGTCGTTGGGGTTGAGCTCGCCCATGTCGATGCGGCCGTTGGAGTTCGTGTCTTCGGCCCCGTCGGCGATGCCGTCGCCATCGGTGTCGGCTCCGCAGGCATTGCTGCCGGTCGCCGTGTCGGCGTCGAACGTCGTCGCGGCGTAGCTGCAGCCGCGGGGGTCGGCGCCTGGCGGCACCAGCTTGCCCTCGACGCCGTCGCTCAGGCCATCACCGTCGGTGTCCTTCAGGGTCGGGTTGGTCATGCAGCCGGCGGCGCCCATCACCTCCTGCCCGTCGGAGTAGCCGTCGCAGTCGGAGTCCACCCGCAGCGGGTTGGGCTCGTTCGCCTGCCGGCGCCCGTCCTGATCCGCGTCCTCCTGGCCGTCTCTCAGGCCGTCGCCGTCGGTGTCCGCGTTGGTGGGGTTCGTCTTGCTCGCCGGGTCGGCGTCGGGGAGGAAGGTCGCGCCACAGGTCGCGTTGGGCGTCATCGTCTTGCCCATCTCGAGCCCATCGGGCAGGCCGTCGGCGTCGGAGTCGCTGTTGCACGGATCGGTGCGCGCGTTGTTGCCGTAGTCGGTGCCGTACTCCTCGAGATCCGACAGGCCGTCGCAGTCGGTGTCGCGAGAGCCGTTGTCAGCCGCCATCGGATCGCAGCCGGTCACCATGCGCGGTCCGCCGCCAGCCGAGCCACCGCCGGTGCCAGTACCGCCGGCGCTGTTGGCGCCACCGCCAGCGCCGCTGATGCCGCCGCCAGTGCCGGTGCCAGCGCGACACTGCCCGGCGATGCAGCTCTGGCCAGCGCCACACTCAGCAGTGCTGGTGCAGGTGCGGACGGGGGGACTGCACGAGATGACGCCAGCGCTGAGCAGCGCGACGAGCGAGAGACGCGTCATGGTTGAGAACTCCTCCAAAGTTGCTGCCTGCCGCGACTTCGAGCGGCGGCCCCTTTTGACGAGGCGGACTCTACGCACACTCCGCGACGAAAAGTACATGGGGGGTGGTGTATCCGCGGTGCATCGACGCGCTCTCGCGAACTGAGAAACCTGTCTTCTCCAGTTCACGGTGCAGCGTCTCGCGCGGCTCGAAGCCGAGGGCGCCACTCTCGCGGGTGCGCCGGAGCAGCCGCACCATCACCTGCTCCTGCCAGAGGGCCGTCTTCGCGCGCCACGAGCCGTCGTTCTCGGCCTCCTTGATCACCAGGCGCCCCCCGGGGACGAGCAGGGCGCGACACGCGGCGAGGAAGGCGCCCCACTCGAACGGCGGGAGCAGGTAGAGCACGTCGGCGACGAAGAGGCAGTCGAAGCGGCCGGGCTCCTTCGCGGCGAGCTCGTGCACGGTGCCGACCTCGAGGCGCACGTTGGGGAAGCGGCCGACGGAGCGCCGCGCCCAGTCGATCTTCCGCGCGTCGGGATCGAGCCCGACCACCTCGCGCTCGGGGAACCCCACGGCGAGGAGCGCGGTCAGCACCCCGTGGCCACAGCCGAGATCGGCCAGGCGCCTGCCCTTCGCGCGGGCAGCCAGCGCTTCCAGCGGCGCTGAGAAGAGCCGCGCGTGCACGAAGAGGCGCTCCTGAACGGGCAGCGGCTCGAAGGCGGCCAGTGAGGGGTGGAAGCCGCGCACGATCAGTAGAAGCGCTTGCCGTTCTTCACCAGCTCACCGAGCAGGGGGGCGGGCGCGAAGCGGGGCCCGAGGCGCTCCTGGTAGTGCTCGATGCGCTGCAGCGTGCGGCCGAGGCCCTGCGCCTCGACGTGGCGGAAGGGGCCGCCCAGGAACGGCGGGAAGCCGAGGCCGAAGATCGCGCCGATGTCGCCGTCGCGGGGGCTGCGCAGAATGCCCTCGCCCAGGCACCGCACCGCTTCGTTCACCATCTGCAGCACGCAGCGCTCGGCCATCTCGGCGCGATCGACGCGCTTGCGCTCCTTGTGCGGCAGCAGCGCGTAGATCGTCTCATCGACCTCTTTCTTCTTCCCCTCGGCGTACGTGTAGAAGCCCTTCTTCGCCTTCCGGCCCAGGCGCCCGTCGGCCACCAGGGCGTCGGTGGTGCTCGGGGCCAGCATGCGATCGCCGTACGCCTCGTGCATGATCTTCGCGACCTTCGCGGCCACGTCGATGCCGACCTCGTCGAGCAGGGTGATGGGCCCCACCGGGAAGCCGAAGTCGATCAGCGCGCGATCGAGCTCGGCGATGTCGGCGCCCTCCGCGAGCAGGAACGCGGCCTCGTTCAGGTACGGCGCGAGGATGCGTGAGGTGTAGAAGCCCACGCCGTCGTTCACCACGATCACCGTCTTGCCCTGCTTCTTGCCGACCTCGACGCAGGTGGCCGTCACCCAATCCGCGGTGCCCGGGTGCGTGATGATCTCGAGCAGCGGCATTTTGTGCACCGGGCTGAAGTAGTGCATGCCGATGACGGTCTCGGGGTGGCGCGACGCCTCGGCGATCTTCGAGATCGGCAGGCTGCTGGTGTTCGACGCGAAGATCACGTCAGGCCGGCCGACGGCCTCGATGTCCTTCACGACCTGGTGCTTGAGCTTGAGGTCCTCGAACACCGCCTCGATGACGAGCTCGGCGTTCTTGAAGCCCGAGTAGTCGGTGGTCGCGGTGACGAGCGCGAGCTGGCGATCACGCTCGCGCCAGGTGATCGACTTGCGCCGCACCCGCTCGTCGTAGAGGCCCCGCACCAGGGCGAGCGCGCGACCCGCGCCGGCGTCGTCCCTGTCCTTGATGCGCACGGGGACGCCCTGCAGCGCCGAGGTGACGTAGGCGATGCCGCCGCCCATCAGCCCGCCGCCCACCATCCCCACCTTCTTCACCTCGCGCGCCCTGACCGCGGGGTTCCTGGTGCCGTTGTCCTTCTTGAGCGCGGTGGTGGCGAAGAAGATCTCGACGAGGCGGCGCGACACGTCGGACACCACCAGCTCGCTGAACGCCTGGGCTTCGGCCTCGAGCCCTGCCTGGAAGCCCTTGTCGAGCCCCACGCGGATGACCTCCAGCGCGCGCTCCGGCGCCGGGTACTTCCCGCGCGTCTTCTTGAGCAGCTGCTTCTTCGCCTGATCGAAGAGCACCTTGCGACCGACCGGGTTGTCCTCGAGGGCCAGCTCTGCCCACGCCTTCTGATCGGCGAGCCCGCGGAGGATCTCCTTGAACGAACGGCTGCGCGCTACGTGCTGCAGCCCTCGGGAGCGATCGAGCACCAGCTTGCCGCTCGCCAGCTCGAGCGCGCGCCGCTTCGCGACCTCCTCGAGGATCGGCGCCGGCACCACCTCGTCCACCACGCCGAGCTTGAGGGCCTTCTTCGCCTTGAGCGACTTGCCGGTGAGGATGAGATCGAGCGCTGCCTGCGCGCCGATGAGCCGGGGCAGCCGCTGCGTCCCGCCCGCGCCGGGGATCAGGCCGAGCTGCACCTCGGGCAGGCCGAGCGACGTCTTCGGGTTGTCGGTCGCGACGCGGTAGTCACAGGCGAGCGCCCACTCGAGGCCGCCGCCCAGGCACGCCCCGTTGATCGCCGCCACCACCGGCTTCTCGAACGCGTCCAGGCGATCGAAGCCGGCGTGGCCCTGCTTCACGATGCTGAGCGCGTCGGCGGGCGTCTTGATGGTCGAGAGGAAGTCGATCTTCGCCCCGGCGATGAAGCTGTCCTTCTTGCCCGAGATGAAGACGATCGCCTTCGCCCCCGGGTCGGAGGCCGCCCTGGTCATCAGCGCCTCGAACTCCTGGCTGATGGCGGGCGAGAGCGTGTTCACCGCCTCGCCCTCGATGTCGAAGGTGATGACGGCGACCTGATCCTCGAGGGCGTACGCGAAGCTGGGAGTGCTCATGATCAGGCTCGCTCCAGGACGACTGCGGCGCCCAGACCACCCTGGGCGCAGACGGTGACGAGGGCCGTGCCGAGGTCGCGGCGCTTCAGCTCACGCAGCACCTGGTGGACGATGCGCGCGCCGGTGGCGGCGAACGGGTGCCCCAACGCGATCGAGCCGCCGTTCACGTTCAGCTTCGCGCGATCGACCTCGCCCACCGGCGCCTTGCGGCCCAGCTTCTCGGCGAAGGTCTTCGAGGCGAGCGCCTGAAGGTTCGACGCGACCTGCGCCGCGAAGGCCTCGTGCATGTCCACGAGATCGATGTCCTTCAGCGTCATGCCCGCGCGATCGAGGGCGATGGGCGCCGCGTAGGCGGGGCCCTGGAGCAGCTGATCGGCAGGATCGGTGGCGGCGAACGCGTGCGCGCGCAGGTAGCCGAGCGGCGTGTAGCCGAGGGCCTTCGCCTTCTCCTCGCTCATCACCAGCAGCGCCGCCGCGCCGTCGGTCAAGGGCGAGGCGTTGCCGGCCGTCACCGAGCCGTACTTGCGATCGAACACCGGCTTGAGCGCGCCGAGGGCGTCGAGCGAGGTGTCTTCGCGCACGATGTTGTCCTTGTCGGCGATGGTCGAGTACTTCGGCGGCACCGGGACGTGCATCACCTCGGCGTCGAACACGCCGGCCTTCCACGCGCGCGCGGCGTTCTGATGCGAGGCCAGGGCGATCTCGTCCTGCTCCTTGCGGGTGATGCCGTTCTCCTTCGCCATCTTCTCGGCAGACTCACCCATGGTGAGCCCGGTCGAGTACTCGGCGATGGCCGGCGGCACGGGGATGAGGTCCTTCGGCGACAGCTTCTGGAACGGCTTCACGCGCGCAGCGAGCGTGCGGGCGCGCGACGACTCGGCGAGGGCGTGCGCGAGCGGACGGCTGGTGAAGATCGGCGGGTCGCTCATCGACTCGGTGCCGCCGGCGATGGCCACGTCGGACTGGCCGAGCGCGATCGCGTTGCCGGCGTTCACCAGCGCCTGCACGCTGGTCGCGCACGCGCGGGCCACGGTGTACGCCTCGATCTTCCTGGGAAGCCCGGCCGCGAGCACCACCTCGCGCGCGATGCTGGCGGCGGTGAGCCCGGGGATCACCTGGCCGAAGACGACGCTGTCGATCTCTGCCGGGTCGAGCTCGCTGCGCTGCAGGAGCTCCTGCACGACGATGCGACCGAGATCGAGCGCGGTCAGCTCGGCGAACACGCTCGCCGCCTTCACGAACGGCGTGCGCAGCCCGTTCACGATCGCCACGCGACGGTGGCCATTGGGTGTTGCCTTCGCCATGCAGCCTCCAGTGCTGATGCGACGACGAGAAGCGGGCATGAAGCCGCCCACTCGGGGGGGCCGTCGGCCGCGAGGGCCGTTGAGGGCCATCGCGGAGGGAACGAAGACTCCGCTCGAGCGCCGCGGTCATAGGGACCGTTGACTGGCCGGTCAACGAAATTGACGCAGCGCGGCGGGCGCATGGGCGCGCGCGGAACCACTCCACGACGCGGTCGCAGCGCTCGTCATCCTCGGCGGCGCGGAGTCACTCCACGACGCCGTCGGAGCGCTCGTCGTCCTCACGGCGACGCCGTCGGAGCGCTCGTCGTCCTCACGGCGGCGCGGAACCACTCCACGACGCGGTCGCAGCTCTCGTCATCCTCACGGGGGACGCGGAATCACTCCACGACGCCGTCGGAGCGCTCGTCGTCCTCACGGCGGCGCGGAGTCACTCCACGACGCCGTCGGAGCGCTCGTCGTCCTCACCGGCGGCGCGGAATCACTCCACGACGCCGTCGGAGCGCTCGTCGTCCGCACGGGCGGCGCGCAATCACTCCACGACGCCGTGGGAGCGCTCGTCGTCCGCACGGGCGGCGCGGAATCACTCCACGACGCCGTCGGAGCGCTCGTCGTCCTCACGGCGGCGCGCAATCACTCCACGACGCCGTCGGAGCGCTCGTCGTCCTCCTGGGCGGCGCGGAATCACTCCACGACGCCGTCGTAGCGCTCGTCATCCTCATCGGCGCGGCGGGCGGCGCGTTCGGCGCGCGCGGCCTTCGCCTTCTTCTTCCGCTCGACGACCTCCTCGCTCGGGCCCTCCGCGGTGAGCCCGAGCTGTTGCAGGGCCCGGGCCAGCGCGCCGCTCTCAGGACACTCGAAGACGACGTTCTTCAGGGTTCCGCGCAAGGGGCCCAGGTGGTGTGCCTCGGAGGCGGGCGTGCCGATCAGCTCGACGCGCTCGAGCTTCCCTGCGAGATCGTCGAGGAGCACGAGCAGCGCGGCGCCCTCGCGCATGCGCCGCAGCTCGAGGCGGGTGATGCCGGGGTGCGAGAGGAACCGGCGAATGGCGCTGGCCCAAGCAGCGAGCGTCACGCCCACCACGCCCTCCTGGGTGAACGACAACGTCTTCAGCTTCGGCACCTCGAAGGACTGGAGATCGGTGAGCAGCCGCGCGTCGAGTCGCCACGGCTTGAGCACCAGCCGCTCGAGGTTCGGAAGCGCGAGCCCCCGGCCCAGGGTGTTGAGCGCGGCGCGGACCTCGAGCGTCGTGAGGCGCGAGCCGACCGGCTGCAGCGCGAGCAGCGAGTCGATGCGTGGCCACGCGCTCTCGTTCTTGAAGGCCTCGGCGACGTCGAACTCGCCGAGCGCGAGCGTGGCGAGGTGGGCTGGCCACTCGAGCGAGGCGAGCCGCTTCAGCGCGACGTCGTAGCGGCCCTCGGTGCCTGGGGACCCGAACTCGAGCCGCTCGAGGAACCGCGACGCCGGGCTGTTGAGGGCGGCCTCGAGCACCTCCCCGATGGGCGCCGTGTACGGGCCGGACCAGATGCGCAGGGTGCGCGCGTAGCCGAAGCGCCACTCGACGGTGACCTGCGTGTGGAAGCCGGCGAGCTCGGCGCCGATCAGCGCGTCGTAGTGCTCCTTGACGAAGGCCTTCGCCTGGCCGATCGAGCCGCGCGCGCGCTTCGCCGCCTTCACCTGGAGGCCGATCAGCTCGCCGCGCACCGGATCACCCGTCTCGAGCAACGAGTCGGCGAAGACGAGCCAGCGCTCGGGGTCGTCCTTCAGCAGCTCGCGCTCGGCCTCGACGGACAGGGTGGACGGCGCCTGCGCCTCGTCCATGAAGCCGTCCTTCAGGCGCTGCGCGACGAGGCCGTCGAACGTCTTCTGCGCGGCCTCTTCGGACTTGCAGGGAATGCGGTTGACCGTGCCAGGCGTGCCCGCGGCTCCGCTGCGGATGACGAGCTCAGAGCCCGCCCGGCTGATGCGCCAGAAGCGCGGCTGCGGCTGAGTGGCGTGCAGCCGGCGCTCCATGTCGTCACCTCGGGTAGACGGGCTTGAGCACCACCCGGTCGCGGCCGGGCTCGCCCACGAGGAGCGCGCCGTTGGGGCCCGAGTCCCAGATCACGCGATCGCCGTCCCGCCGGATCGCCTTGAACTCGAACGCGCCCGACACGGGCAGCTCGACGGTCGCCGGGAGCTTGAGGGCCTTCGCCGGGGCCCAGTCACCCAGCTCCGGGCCGCTGCCCACCACGAAGGACCCGGCCGGCCCCTCGAACGTCACCGTTCGTTTCTTCGCACCGGTGCGCCACTGGGCCTGCGCCTCGGCGAACAGGGCGTCGTACCGGTTCGGCTCCACGCGCGACACCACCACCCAGACGGACATCGGCGTGGCGGTGCCGACGTTGGCGCTGCCGGGGGGCACCAGCTCACGGAACTCGGGCCCGTTGAGGGCAGTGCCAGGCACGGTCGGCCGCACTCCGTCCTTGCCGACGAGGATGATCGCGAGCTGCGAGCCCGTCACCCGCATCACCGCGAGCCCGTCAGCGCCCGCCTTGAGCACCACCGGAACGCCCTCTGACAACGCAGGGTTCTGCTTGCGGGCCTTCAGCCAGAAGGCGATCTCGTCCTTCAGGGGATGCGCGCGGAAGACCATCGACTTCCGATTCTCGGGCTCCTTCGCGCCGTCGAAGCCCACCTCGGTGCCCCAGGCGAGGGACGGCACGCCACGCGCGGTGAGCAGGAAGGCCAGCGCGCCGCGAACCCGGCTCAGCTCGCTGTTGCAGATGCTCATGAGGCGCGGCAGGTCGTGGTTGTCCACCAGCGTCACCAGGCGCGACGGATCGGGGTAGCGCCGATCGTTCGTCAGCACCGCCCCCAGCTTCGCCGGCGCGTCGCCGCGACAGAACACGTCGCCGATCGCGAAGCCGAGCGGGAAGTCGAACATCGACGTGAAGCCGCCCTGCGCCCAGGCGGTGGCCACCACCGAAGGATCGCCGTCGAGCTGCTCGCCCAGGAGCGTCACGCCCGGCGCCGCCTTCTTCATCTCGGCGTTCCAGGTGGCCCAGAAGTCGAGCGGCACGTGCTTCACCGCGTCGAGCCGGTAGCCGTCAGGTCGAACCCGCTCGAAGCCACCTCCGCGAGGCGTCTGTCAGGTACTTCACGACGTCGGCGCGCTCGGTGGCGAGATCGGGCAGGCCGTGCACGTCCCAGGTGGTGAGCTGCACCGGATCGTTCCAGTCGGTCACCCCGCCCTTGCGATGAAACCACTCTGGCCTCTGCGTGAGCAGCGGCGCGTCAGGGCCCACGTGGTTCAACACCAGGTCGAGCACGAGCTTCATGCCCCGGCGATGCAGCTCGTCCGACACCTTCACGAGCAGCGCCTCGTCACCGAAGCGTGGCTCGATGGTCGTCAGATCCCAGGTCCAGTAGCCGTGGAACGCGCCGTAGCCGTGCCACTTCGTGGTCCGCATGCCGAACACCGGCGAGAGCCACACGGTGTCCACGCCGAGCTCTTCGAGCCAGTCGAGCTTCGACAAGAGCCCCTTGAGGTCACCGCCGTGGAAGCCGTGCGGATCTCTCGGGTCTGCGTCGCCGTCGTTGGCGCGGTCGCCGTTCGCGAACCGATCGACCATGACGAAGTAGATCGAGCGCGGAGAGAGGCGCTGGCCCGTCGGCGTCGGAGCGTCCTTCGGAGCGTCCTTCGGGGCCTCTCTCGGAGCCTCTTTCGGAGCCTCCTTCGGCTTCGACTTCGTGGGAACGAGCTGGCCCGGCATGAGGGGCTGCTGGAACGACGCCGGGGCGCCCTGGTCGGCAGCGCCTTTCTCACCACCGACGAGCAGGCCGTCCATGAGGCTCGCGAGCCGAATGGCGATGTCCTGGGACGCGGCGTTCATCGCGGCCCGCTGCTTCTCGTGGTCGTAGACGAGAACGACCGGCACCTCGAACGCGTCCTTCGTGGTGACGCCGCCACGCCTGGCGGCGGTGAGCGCGGCGCCGACCTCCCACCGGTAGCGGCCGTCGAGCTGAGAGAAGAAGTGCACCCGCAGCTCGACGAGGAGGACGTAGGGCGCGTCGGGCTGCGAGGCCTCGAGGGCGGCCCGGCGGGTGTCGGTGATGCGCTGGTCCTTGAGCACCTCGAGCGGAGCCTCGACCACCGAGAGGTTTCGCTCCTCGAGCGTGCGGGCGATCGCCTCCTTCAGCGTGTCGGGCGCGGTGGTGGGCGCGCCGGAGTAGGTGGGATCGACGATGTAGCCTACGAGAATGGGCGTCGCGTTCTCGAGGCGCTGGCGGGGCACCTTCGGCATGCACGACAGCGCGAGCGAGCAGAGGAGCAGGAGGGCGAGGCGGGAGCGCATCAGAACCACCCTTCCGACTCGAGCGACAGCAGGTGGTGCCACGCGAGCGTCTGTGAGGGGGTGAAGACGTTGAACTGGTCGAGCCGCTCGGCGAAGGCGTTGCCGAACGCGGCGTGCATGGTGCTGTACTGGAAGCCGTAGAGCAGGCGGATTGACGGGCGTGTGTAGATGCCGCGGCCGGTCGGGTTCAGCACGATGCCCGTCTTCACCTGGACGGTGTTCCTCACGTTCTGATCACCGAACTCGAGGCCACGCGCGTCGGGCAGCCCCTGCGACGAGCGGAAGAAGGAGTCGTACTGCCCTCGGAACAGGTTGCCGTTGAGCGAGCGCTCGTGCGCCACCGAGCCCTCGAGCAGCACGTGCACCACGCGGGTGAGGTAGAGCTGGAAGCGGGCGACGGTGGACATGTACACGCGGTTCGCCTCGCTCGCGGTGATGGCGTCGGCGAGGTCGCGATCGCTGCCGTAGACTCCCGCCAGCACGAGGTCGAGGCGGTCGGGCAGCAGGCCGAGCTGCATCTCGTCGCCGAGCAGCAGCGCGTACCGGTCCCTCGTGAGGTCGGCCGAGTAGATCGTGACCGACTGCCCGTTCCAGGTGTCCGAGTAGAAGTTCTGCGGGTGCAGCCGCTGGTAGCGCGCGAAGAAGTTGTTCCATCGCAGCGGGCCGAAGCCCCCGAAGCCCACGTACCCGACCCCACGCCACGAGACGTTCAGCGCGCCGGCCTGCTGTGGCTGCGGGAACCGATCGAACATGCCCGGGTTCTCTTCCAGGAAGCGGCGCAGCACTTCGCGGCGGGCGAAGTCCTCGTACCTCACGCTCGGGGTCACGTACGACGAGAAGCGGTTCCCGGCGATGAAGGGCTCGACGCCCACCTGGCCTCCACCACCGAACTCGAAGTGATCGTTCACGTGGACCCGGGCGGCCGCGCCCGCCGTCAGCACCGGCACGTACTGCGCGCCCCGCAGGGTGAAGCCCGAGTCGCCGACCGTCACCAGCAGATCGAGGTGGTCGGAGATGTAGCGACCCGAGAGGCCAATGGTGTCTTCGAAGAGCTGCGCGGGCCGGAAGTCGTAGAGCCCCAGATCGCCGAAGAAGAACTGCTGCGTGCCGAGCTGCCAGATCAGGTTCGGCGCGAGGATGTTGCCGGCCCGTGCGTAGAGCTGGGAGAGCCGGAAGCTGCTCAAGAAGCCGTTGATCGGGTCGGCCGTCGAGACGGTGCCGCCCTCGATGCGCGCGTGCAGGCTGGCCCAGATGTCGGTCGTGCCGGGCGGCGCCTGGAGCAGGTCGAGCTTCATCTCGAGCGCCGCGTAGGTGCCCTCGTTGAGCAGTCGCCCGTACAGGTTCCAGAAGCCGAGCCGGCCGTTGCCGCCCTGGAAGTCCGGGCGGGCGCTGATGCGGTAGTAGCCGCCCGCGCTGAAGCGGCTATCAGGCGCCTGGGCGAGCGCGGCCGAAGAGACGACGAGGAGCGCTGCGAAGAAAGATCGGTTCACGCGGGCGGTGCTGATAGCCCACTCGCGACGCCGTTCGAAGGCTCGTTTTCAGATCCGGTCGAGCGCGGCCTGCATGCGGCCCACCGAGTCCAGCAGGCGCACGTCAGGCTGCTCGAAGCGCAGGCCCATCGCGTCGGCCGACGCCCACATGACCCGGCTCAGGATCTCGATCGGCTCGCGCTGCGTGGGCAGCTCGAGGCGCACCGGCACCAGCGTCATCGGCGGCAGCGGGTGTCTGGTCAACACCCCGACTCCGCTCTCGCTCACGTCGCGTGCCTCGTCCGCGAGCCGCAGCCCGTCGCACACGATGCGAACGGGGAACGACACTGGCACCCGGGTGTGCCGTCTCGCTTGTGAATAGCCCGGCCGCTTGCTCACGAAGATCTCGACCATCTCGCGCTCCCCCAGACCGACGCCGGGGTTGTCGCGCAGCGCGATCGGTTTCGCAACGGCAGCCAGGCGGAAAGTGCGAACTCCAGGCTGGCTGGAGTTTTCCACTCGTCACTTCGACTCGAGGATCACCATGGTGCGCGGCTTGAGCGTGTACTGCCCGGACACCGCGGTGGGGCTCTCGAGCCAGATGTTGTTCGACTGCCGCGCGGGCAGGGTCATGGTGGTCAACGTCGAGGGCTCGTCCCAGTAAGACTGGGTGTCGAGCACCCGCGTCCAGGTCCGGCCGCCTGGGAGCGTGAAGGGCACGTCGAAGGTCTCTCCGTTGATGAGGATGGCGAGCTCGGGGCCCCTCGTCCGGTCCCAGTAGTGCAGCATGAGCTGCTTGGAGCCCCAGTCGACGGTGTCAGCGTTGGCGGCGCTCTTCCACGAGAACGGCGCGGCGGTGCCCGGGTCGGTGGGGCCGCCGTACTCCAGAGGCGCGAACGCGTACGCGTGCGCCTTGCGGAAGGCGATCATCTTCTTCACGAAGTCGTGCATGCGGTGCCGCTCGTCCTTCGACTGGAAGGTGCCCCAGTCCATCCAGTTCTCAGCGACGTCGGCGCGCGTCGAGTAGGCGTTGTTGTTGCCCAGCTGCGTGCGCATCCACTCGTCGCCAGCCCACAGCAGCGGCGTGCCGTGGCTCACCATCATCGCGACGAACATGTTGCGCATGAGCTGCCGCTTCATGCCCTCGTTGTTGCCCCAGTTCCGCGAGCGGTTGTTGTTCTCGCCGGAGTCCTTCTCACACCACGACGAGTTGGGCTCGGTGCAGCAGATGGGGTTGAGCGGCCCGCAGCCGTTCTGCTTGTTGTCGTACGAGAACAGGTCGTACATCGTGAAGCCGTCGTGCACCGTGACGAAGTTGTACGAGTGGTACGGCTTGCGGTTGTTCCAGCGGAACCAGTCGGTCGAGCCGGTGAGGAAGAAGCCGCCGTCTTTCACCTCGCGGCTGTTGAGCTTGAACTCGTCGCGGTTCCAGAAGGCGCGCCACCAGTCGCGGAACCGGCCGTTCCATTCACCCCACCCGAACCCGGGCTTCGACGTGGACGCGGGGAAGAGGCCGATGCGCGTGCCGAAGCCGTTGGACAGCTCGTTGTTGTTGGGCCCGTTGAACGACTTGCTGAGATCGTACCCGCCGGCGGCCCACGGCTCGGCCACGATGCGCGTGTTGTACTTCTGCAGCGTCGCATCATCGACCACGTCCTGGAGCACGGTGTTCTTCGGCTCGTCCCAGGCCCAGTACTCCTGATCGCGCTCGCCGAGCACCGGCGCGAGATCGAACCGGAAGCCATCGACGTGCATCTCCTCGACCCAGTACCGCAGCGAGTCCATGATCAAGCGGCGGAAGGGCTTGTGGTTCGGCCGCGTCTGATTGCCGACGCCCGAGTTGTTCCAGTAGCGGCGGCGGTTGTTCGGATCGAGGCCGTAGTACGCGTTGTTGTCGAACCCGCGCATGGTGAAGAGCCCCACCACCTCTTCGGGATCGACGTTGGTGAGCGAGGTCTGCGTCACCCAGGGATCCGGGTTGAAGTCGAACTCCAGCTTCTGGCGCCAGAAGCCGCCCTCGCCGGTGTGGTTGTAGACGACGTCGAGCATCACCTCGATGCCGTTCTGGTGGAGCTGATCGACCATCCACTTGAACTCGTCGATGATCTCCGCGTTCGCCGCGTCGCGCTTCCACGAGTACGTGTTCTCGGCGATGAAGAACGACAGCGTCGAGTAGCCCCAGTAGCCCCCGTCGATGGGCTTCTCGAAGGGCGGCATGATGTGGATGGTGGTGACGCCGAGATCCTTCAGGTACGCGGCCTTCTCGCCCAGGCCACGCCAGGTGCCCGGGTGATCCACGCCAGAGGCCGGGCTCGCGGTGAAGCCCTTCGGGTGCAGCTCGTAGACGATCATGTCGTTCCACCGCCGGCCCGGCGCTTCGCCTTTGATGCGCTGGTCGCGCCACGCCGCCTCGTTCTCGCTCCAGGTGTACCGGCTCTTCACGACGATGGACTTCGCGGCGGCCGCGTACGTCGACTCGGTGCGCTTGGGGCCCGTCGCCACGCTGCCCTTCGACCAATCGTGATCGCGGTGAATCGCCTTGCCGTACGGATCGAACAGCAGCTTGTTCGGGTTCATCCGGTTGCCGTCGGCGTCCACGTCCGCCTTGAAGCCCGTGATGGTGCCGGGGACGAACTCCTTGTCGTAGACCCAGTTGGGGCCGAAGACGATGAACCCGTAGTGCTGGCCGATGCCGACGCCCTCGACGTACAGGTTCCACACGTCGCCGTAGCGCTTCATGGGGAACTGGCGGGTCGGCGTGTTCGACTCGGTCTTGTCGGAGTCGAAGAGCAGCAGCTCGACGCGCTCCGCCCGCTCCGAGAAGACGGCGAAGTTCACGCCCTTGTCGATGATCGTCGGGCCCATGTGATCGAGGTTCTCGATCTTCTGGGCATCGAGGGACGGCGCCTTGTCCTGGGTCTGGTACAGGCGCGCGCCCGTCGTGGGTCCGCACGAGAGGACGGCGGCGGCGAGGCAGAGAAATTGGATGAGACGGATCATGAGCTTGAAGGGGTCGAGGCGGCCGGCAGATCGCTGTACCAGAAGACCCGGGCGCGCGCACAGAGGGTCGCCGGCCGCTCGCCCGCGTCAGCCAGCGCCCGATCGAACGATGCGCTCGACGGCGCGGCCCACTCCGACCTCCTCGCGAGGCGGTCTGCGAGGGCGGGGGGAGCGAGGATGACGGTCCTGGCCACACCGTCCGCGGTGAACCGCGGGCTGGAGCGCCGTGTCAGAAGGAAAGGCACGCCAGCCGAGACGGGCTCCTGTACCCTGCCGCGCGTGTCTGGACTGCGACTGGTCGGAATCAAGAAGAGCTACGGCGACAACCCGGTGGTGAAGGGCGTCGATCTCGACGTCGCGCCGGGCGAGTTCCTGGTGATGGTGGGCCCCTCGGGCTGCGGCAAGACGACGCTGCTCAGGGTGATCGCCGGCCTCGAGCAGGTGGACGCGGGTCAGGTGCTGATGGACGGCCAGGACCTCACGCCCCTGCCGCCGCGTGATCGGGACGTGGGCATGGTGTTCCAGAGCTACGCGCTCTACCCGCACATGTCGGTGAAGCAGAACCTCGCGTTCGGGCTCGAGCTGCGCCAGGTGCCGCCCGCCGAGATCGACGCGCGGGTCGCCGAGGCCGCGAAGATGCTCGAGCTGTCGCACCTGCTCGATCGGAAGCCGAAGGCGCTCTCGGGCGGCCAGCGGCAGCGCGTCGCCATGGGCCGGGTGATCGTGCGCCGCCCGCGCCTCTTCCTCTTCGACGAGCCGCTCTCGAACCTCGACACCGCCCTGCGCGTGCAGATGCGGGGCGAGCTGGCGCGCCTGCACCGGCAGCTCGGCGTGACGATGATCTACGTCACCCACGATCAGGTCGAGGCGATGACGCTCGCGACGCGCGTGGCGGTCTTCAACAAGGGAGTGCTCCAGCAGGTCGGCCCGCCGCTCGAGCTCTACCACCGGCCGGCGAACACCTTCGTCGCCACCTTCCTCGGGTCGCCGTCGATGAACCTCTTCGAGGCCCGGCGCGATGGCTCCCGGTTCGTGGGCCAGGGCTTCGCGCTCGAAGCGCGTGGTGAGGTCACTGGAGAGGTGAAGCTGGGCCTGCGCCCGCAGGATCTCAGCGTCGCGGCCGACGGACCCTTCTCGGGTGAGGTCGAGGCCGTCGAGCGCCTGGGCTTCGACGGCTACGCGTTCCTCAAGACCGCCGCGGGTCCGCTCGCGGCCCGCTTCGACGGCTCCGTGCCGGTGGACGTCGGCCAGCAGGTGAAGGTGAAGCCGCTGGGAGACGTGGTGCACCTCTTCTCCGCCGACGGCGCGAAGGCGCTCTGGCACCCCGAGGCCCGGCGGTGACGCGGCTGTCGGTGCTCGCGCTGCTGATGGCGACCGACGGGCTGGCGGCCGAGCCGCTCAAGCTCTGGCACGCGTACCGGGGCGGCGAGGAGCAGGCGATCGAAGCCGCGGTGAAGAGGTACACCGACAAGACCGGAGTCCAGGTCGAGCTGCTCTCGGTGCCCTACGACGCGTTCTCGTCGAAGCTCACCAGCGCCATTCCCCACGACGCGGGGCCCGACGTCTTCATCTTCGCCCACGAGCGGCTGCGGCAGTTCCACCGGCTCAAGGTGATCGCGCCCTCCACCGGCCGCCTCGATCGCTCGAAGTACATCAAGAGCACCGTCGACGCCCTCGAGGTGGACGGCGAGCTGTACGGCTACCCGCTGTCGCTGAAGACGCTGGCGCTGTTCCTCAACACCGAGCTGGTGCCCGACGCCCCTACCACCACCGACGACTGGCTGAAGGCCCTCGAGCGCACGACCGATCCCTCGAAGCCGCGCTTCGGGCTCGCCTATGCCGCGGGTGACTTCTACCTGCACGCGCCGTTCGTGTTCGGGTTCGGCGCGAAGCTCTTCGACGACACCACCGGCCGCGCCACCTTCGACACGCCGGGCATGGCGAAGTCGCTCGCCTTCGTGAAGGGCCTGCAGGATCGGGGCTTCCTGCCGCAGGAGGTCTCGGGCGCGCTGGTGAAGTCCCTCTTCAACGAGGGCCGCGCGGCGATGGTGATCTCAGGGCCCTGGTTCACCGGTGAGATCGACCAGGCCGTGAAGTACCGCATCGTGCCGTTGCCGACGGTGACCGAGACGGGCCTGCCGCTCATGCCGTTCCTCGGGGTCGAGGCGGCGCTCGTGTCCGCGCGCACCAGGCAGCCCGAGCAGGCGCAGGCGCTCGCCGAGTTCCTCTCGCTGGGAGAAGCCACCGCCCTGCGCGTCAACCCCGGCCGGCAGATCCCCGCCGAGCTCGCCGCCTACGAGCTGACCGAGGTGCAGCAGGATCCCGTCATCTCGGCCTTCAAGGACGTGGCCGCGCGCGCGGTGCCGACGCCGAACACCCTCGAGATGGCGAAGGTGTGGGAGCCGATGAAGCTCGCGCTCCGCGGCGTGCTGCAGGGCGAGGTCGCTCCCGAGGCGGCAGGCCAGCTGGCCGAGCGGCGCTACCGGGCGCTGAACCGTGACCGGCCTCCCGACGCACCGAAGCTCCCGTACGCGATCGCCCTCGTCGTCGCCCTCGCGGGCTTCGCGTTCTGGCGGTGGACGAAGCGGGGCCCTGCGCAGGCGTTCGCGAGGCGCTACCCCGAGGCGGCGCGTGGGCTCGCGTGGGTCTCCCCGGCGGCGGTCGGCATCTTCGTGCTGATCGTCATCCCCTTCGTCTGGGGCATCTCGCTCGCGTTCTTCCACCACGACGCGGGCGAGTACTCCTTCGTCGGGCTCGCCAACTTCACCGACATCCTCACCTCGAAGGGCTACCGCGTCACCGAGCCCCTCTCGTTCTGGTTTACGCTCGCCGTCACCATCGCGTGGACGTTCGTCAACGTGACCCTTCACGTGTCGATCGGGCTCGCGCTGGCGATCCTGCTAAAGGATCCGCTGCTCAAGCTGCGCGGCGTCTACCGGGTGCTGCTGATCGTGCCGTGGGCCGTGCCGAACTACATCACCGCGCTCATGTGGAAGGGCATGTTCCACCGCCAGTTCGGCGCCATCAACGGGCTGCTCTCGGCGCTGGGGCTCGAGCCGGTGAGCTGGTTCACGCAGTTCTCGACCGCCTTCGCGGCGAACGTGATCACGAACACCTGGCTCGGCTTCCCCTTCATGATGGTGGTGTCGCTCGGCGCGCTGCAGTCGATCCCGCAGGATCTCTACGAGGCCGCCGAGGTGGACGGCGCCTCGAAGTGGACGCAGTTTCGCCGCATCACCCTGCCGCTGCTCAAGCCCGCGCTGCTGCCGTCGGTGATCCTCGGCTGCGTGTGGACGTTCAACATGTTCAACATCATCTACCTCGTGTCGGGCGGTGAGCCCGGCGGGGCCACCGACATCCTCGTGAGCGAGGCGTACCGTTGGGCGTTCCAGCGCAACGAGCAGTACGGCTTCGCGGCGGCCTACGCGGTGCTGATCTTCTTCGTGCTGCTCGGGTGGACTCGGCTGACCCGCCGCCTCACCGGCCCGGAGGCGGCATGAAGCGCTCCCAGCTCACCGTCGCGCTCGTGCACGTGGTGCTCGTCCTCGCCTGCGTGGCGTCGCTCTACCCGGTGCTGTGGGTCGTGAAGATGGCGCTGTCTCCGGCGCAGTCGCTCTCGCTGTCGCTCAACCCCTTCCCGCAGGAGGTGACGTTCGATCACTTCCGCGAGGTGCTCCTCTCACACGACAGCCAGGGGCGCTGGCTGTTCGGCCGGCAGCTGCTGGCCTCGGTGGTGGTGTCGGGCGCCACGACGCTCGTGGGCCTCTCGCTCGCGGTGACCGCGGCCTACGCGCTCTCGCGCTTCCGCTTCCCCGGGAAAGACGCGGGCATGCAGACGCTGCTGGTGACGCAGATGTTCCCGGCGACGCTCATGCTGGTGCCGCTCTTCGCGATCCTGCAGCGCCTGTCGCTGCTCGACTCGTGGGGCGGGCTGGTGCTCGTGTACTCGACCACCTCGCTGCCGTTCTGCGTGTGGATGCTCAAGGGCTACTTCGACACCATCCCGCGCGAGCTCGAAGAGGCCGCGGTGATGGACGGCGCGTCGGCCTGGCAGGTGTTCTGGAAGGTGGTGCTGCCGCTGGCCCGCCCCGCCCTCGCGGTGACGGCGCTGTTCTCGTTCATGACCGCGTGGAACGAGTTCATCCTCTCGGCGACGCTCATCAACGACGCGGCTCGCTTCACCCTGCCCGTCGCCCTGCAACAGTACGTCGGTGAGTGGAAGACCGAATGGGGCCACTTCGCCGCCGGCGCCCTCGTCGTCTCGGCCCCGGTGATGGCCCTCTTCTTCGCGCTCCAGAAGTACCTCGTGGGCGGCCTCACCGCCGGCGCCGTGAAGGGCTGAACGCAGTCGGTGCACGTCTGCTCCTCATGCGGCATCTTCCCTTCCGCCATGATCCGATCCCTGCTCCCAGTCCTCTTCCTCGTGGGTTGCGCCACTGCGAAGCCCGCCGTCTTCGATGATCTGCGCGCGCTCGACAAACAGCAGAACTACGTCGAGATGATGGGCCGGCTGAAGGACGTGCCGCCGGCCGCTCGTGACGACGAGTGGGAGGGCTTCGTCGAGCGCGCCTCGATCGACGCCCTCGCGAAGGCCGAGATCAAAGACGCCAGCGCCGGCGAGGTGGCCCTGCGCACCATGGAGGAGCAGCTCGTCGCGTTCCCCTCGCTCAAGAAGTCGGCGGCCTGGTTCGCCGCCCGCGCGGACAAGGGGGTCGAGGCCTTCAAGTGGACGTACTCGAACTACCGCCACGCGACGAGCGATGAGCAGTGGGTGCCGAAGGTCGTCGCGTTCGTCGAGAAGGACACGCTGACGAAGGGGCTCGCGCAGCGCTTCGCGAAGGACGTGGTGGCCGCGCGCCTCGTGGCCTCGAGCGCCTGGCCGCTCTACGAGCTCGCCTTCAAGCGTGACGGTGATGGGGTGTGCGCTGACGCGAAGCTGGTGGACGTGGTGATCGACGTCATCGACTACCAGAGCTGGCTCGACGTGATGAAGCCGCTGGTGACGACCCGCTGCGCCGCGCAGCTCAAGAAGCCCGTGGCCGAGAAGCTGAAGAAGAACGACAGCACCTCGTTCCGCAAGGGCGCCTGCAAGGTGCTCGAGGGGCAGGCTGACGTCGCGGAGGCGCTGAAGATCTGCGAGGGCTGACGCTCACGGCGCCCACCGGGGCGCTCGAGTGACCGTAGAATGACGCCTGGTGTTCCGCGCGCTGGGTCTGGCTCCACTCTCGATCGCCCCGCTCGCCGAGCCGCGCCCGGACTCCTTCCGCGTGGTGCGCGCCGAGCACGGCTGGTTGCTCGAGACGAGCGGGGAGGTCGTCAGCGTGCGCCGCCGCCTGCAGCAGGAGGTGATGGTGCCCCGGCAGACGCGCTCCCTGCTCGAAGACGGCGACGTGCTGTGGGGCTCCCGCGACGGCCTGCTGATCGCGCCCGAGCCCGAGCATCGGGAGCCTGCGCTCGAGCGCCGCGCCGTCGAGAACTGGGATCACACCGCGCACTGGGGCGTGCTCGCGGACCACCTGCTCGATCACGGCGACCCGCTCGGTGAGCAGATCTCGGCGGCGCTCGGGCGGCGCTCGGCGACGCCGCTCTCGCCGCACACGTGGCTCGGAACGCACTGGCGCCATGGGGTGCTGCGCCGCGTCTTCATCAGCCGCCCTGAGTGGGCCGGCCGGGTGCCGTGGCGCGAGGCGCTCCTCGAGGTGCTCTGCGCGCGCAGCGGCCGCTTCCTCGAAGAGGTCTCCATCGATCTCCCGCGGCTCGAGCCCGAGGCGACCGCCGCAGAGCTGGCCCCGCTGGCTCACGAGCTGCTCACCCTGCCCTGGCCGCGGTGGCTCACCCGCCTGGACTTCGGCCTCATGTCCACCCCGCCGAACGTGGCGACTCCCCAGCGCCTCCTCGAGGAGCGGCCGCGGCTCGCGCGTGGTGCGCTCTTTCACCGGGCCGATCACGCCCGCCTCGTGCTCGAGGCAGGCTCCGACGCGTTCGCGCTCGACGGGCTGCGGGGGGACTCGCTGGACCTCGCCGAAGGCCTGCGCCTGCGCGTGTTCCCGAAGAAGGTCCTCTTCGAGCGCCCGCAGTGGCCCCGCTACGACTCGTGGCCCTCGTGGGACTTCGCGTTCCACGACGGGCGGTGGTTCGTTGCGTGGAGGCACGGCGCGCCGCGCAGCGACGACGTCAAGCTCAACGGCATGGAGTTCTTCAACGCCGCGCTCGTGCCTGGTGACCGCGTCGAGATCATGGAGCACCTCGTCCTCCGCTTCGAGGTGAGCGCGGAGTAGCCTCGGGCGCGTGCTCCCCCTCCTCGTGCTGTTGACCCTCGGCGCCGACGCCCCCGAGCGCCCGAAGCTGGTGGTGTTGTCCCTCGAGATGCCGGCGGGCGTCGATCCCGCGGTGCGGGGCGCGTTCGACGACGCCGTCGCCGCAGAGGCCGGCCGACGGGGGTACTTCGAGGTCGTCTCGTCGCGCGAGGTGCAGTCGCTGCTCGGGCTCGAGCGGCAGAAGCAGCTCCTCGGCTGCGCCTCCGACGCCAGCTCGTGTCTCGCAGAGCTGAGCGGCGCGCTGGGCGCCCGCTTCCTGATGACGGGCACCCTGGCCCCGCTGGGCGCGAGCTGGCAGCTCTCGCTCCAGGTGCAGGACACCACGAAGTCCAGCACCGTCGGGCGCAGCACCCGGATCGCGAAGAACATCGAGGCGCTTCGGGGGCTCTTGCCGTGGGCGATCGCGGAGGCCACCGCCACGCCCCCGCCCCCCGCGCCCTCGAAGGTCGGTCCCCTCGTCATGATCGTCGGTGGAGGCCTCGTCGCAGCCGCCGGTGGCATCTTCGGCCTGCAGGCGCTGGGCACCGAGGTCTCGTTGCGGCGCGAGCTCGACCGCGGCGTCGACGTGCCCGGGCGGCTCGACACCCTCGCCTCGTACCAGGCGCAGGAGCGCCCACTCACCATCCAGAAGGCGCTCGGCCTCGTCGGGCTGATCGTGGGCGGCACGGTGCTGGCCGGGGGCATTCTGTTGTGGCCACCCGACGTCGCCCGCGCCCAGATCTCCCTCGTCCCAACCGGGACCGGCGCCGCCGTCGTGGGAGTCTTCCCATGAGGGTCGCGGCGCTGACGATCGTGACGGTGCTCGTGGGCCAGGCCTGCCGAACCGAGCTCGACCTCGACCGGGGCCGAAGGTACGCGTGCGCACGCGACGCGGGGGTGGGGGCCGATGGCGGCACTGACCAGTGCTCCGCCGGCTTCCGCTGCGGCCTCGACGGGTACTGCTTCGACCCGGACGCCGGAGAGCCGCGCGCCTGCGAGGGCCCCCTCGACTGCTCGACAGGCTGGCGCTGTGGGCTTGCCGTGAATGGCGTGGGCGCGTGCCAACGAGTCGGCGTTCCCGCCCCCTACCCGTGCCTCGACGACTCGTGGTGCGAGGGCGGCTGGCGCTGCGGTCCAGGCGGGGTCTGCCTCGAAGCGACGAACGACGCCCTCCTCGCTCCTCCCGGCCGCGCCCGCCCTGCCTCGATCCTGAGCCCTGCCCCCTTCCCGCTCCGCGGCTTCGGCGCCGCGATGACGGACAACGGGGAGTGGCAGGCGATCGCCCTCGGTCCCGGCGCCGTCCAGGTGCTGACCGTCGGCCAGCGGGAGTTCTGGGCACGCCGGCTCCCGATCGACGGCGGCCTGTTCGCGGTGCGCTCCGGCGATGTGCTCGCAGTCGCCGATGACAGGGGCTCGACCCAGGTCGGCCCGATCATCGGGCAGGACGTGTCACTCGCTCCGGTCGCGTTCCCCGGCTTCCGGCCAACGGGGCTCGTCCTCTCTCCCGGCTACAAGCCCCACTGGAGACCGAACCTGCCAGCCCCGGGCCTGCTCATCGCCTGGACGCCGAGCCGGTTCGCCGCGTGGAACCTCGACGGCCACGCCCTCGAGCCGCTGCCGGCGCCGCCGGGCGCGACGGCCGCCATCGACACCTGGCGCACGCCCATCACGCGGGGACCGCGCGAGGAGAGCCGCCTCGTCGCAGCGACCAGCCAGGGCCTCTTCGAGCTGATCCGTGACGGTGACGGCGGGTGGACTCCGCTCCCCTCCTCGAGGAAGTGCGGAGCGCCCATCGCGGCGCGCTACGTCGAAACCGGCGAGGAGGACGGCGGAGAGGACGCAGGGGCCCTTCAACGCGGGAACTCCCCGCCGGCCGTCGCGGCCCTCTTCCAGGCCCAGGACGGCGGGACGCCCTGTGGCGTCCTCTACGATCGACTGGCCGACGGCGGAGTCGAGGCCGCCGTGGAAGCAGAGGTCTGTGACTCCGAGTCGACAGCGACGGGCCTCCGGCCCGCGGACGAACAGCTCAGCGGTGTCTGGGTTCAGTGCCGCGCGCCGGGAGGGACCGTGCGAGAGGTCGGCCTGTGCCGCTCGACGAACTGCCCCGCGAGCGCCGCGCCGGCTGCGCAGGAGAGAGCGCGCGCCTCCGCCAGGGACAGCGACGTCATCGTCGACGAGCTGGGCTTCACGGCGCGTCAGCAGTTCAAGACCCTCGAGCGGCCGCTCTTCGGGTCAGGCGTTGGCACGTGGGGCGTCGAGCGCGACACGCTCGTGTCGGTGACCCGCGGCGCCGACGGAGGCCTCGAGGTCCTCGGGCGAAGGGCGGCCGGTGATGGAGGCCTCGTGCGCTTCACCGACGTCGCGGGCGTCGGCTTCGTCCGCGCGAGCGGAGACGACGGCGTTCAGCCGCTGACCAACGTCGTCGGCTGGCCGGGGGTGCGGGTGCTCGCGAACGGCGAGATCCGCACCGGTGACGAGCAGGCGCTGGCGCGGGTCGATCCGATCCGGCCGCTCGAGGGCGACGTCACCGCGGTCGGGCGTCCCGAGGGTGACGGCGGGTTCCTCTACGTCAGCAGCTTCGACGCGCTGTTCGCGGGGCCGATCAACCCGGAGGCCCCGATGGCGCTGCGGCTGGTCCCGGCGAGTCGCAGCGCGATCACCTCGCTCGCCGCAGCTCCCGGACCGGTGAGCCTGCCAGATGGCGGCGTCGTGCAGCGCTGGGGGTACCTCGTGGCGCAGGGTCGGCTCTTCCGCTTCGAGTCACGGAACCGGGTGTGGCGCAGCGACGAGATCGAGCTGCCAGAGCTCGCCGTCAGCGTCTGGTTCGACGGGGTGCGCGGGCGCGTCGGCACCAGCACGGGCCGGGTCTTCGGCCTGCCGACCCGGGTGCCGCTCTCCGAACCGCTGGCCGGCGCTGCGACGAGCTACGCGAGCCTCTGCGGGCACGCCTTTGCGGCCACTCCCGCCGGCGTCTTCACGCTCGAGCGCCCCGACGCGGGGCTCGCCACCTGGCGACTGCACGAGGAGCTCGCCCTTGCCCTGCCGAGGCGGAGCGGCGCTGGCCTTCCCGGCGACGGGCTGCGCCTGATCCCGCTCGACACACAGCTGGTCGCGGTGAACGCTGACGGCGTCGTCGCCAGCATCGCCTTTGAATGCGGAGGAGCCCCATGAAGACGCTGTCCATGACTGTGCTGGCGAGCGCCCTGGCGTGCGGGGCGCTGCCGCTCAAGACGCCCTTCGTGGGGTTGACGCCGGGCGGCGCGTGCACCGCAGACACTGACTGCGCGATCGGCGCGTGCCCCAACGCCTGCAACCTGGGTCAGCCCTTCTGCACGTACCCGAACGTCTACCTGCGCGCTGACGTCGAGAAGGCCTGTCCATGCGTGAAGACGCCGGCCGCCGCGACCTGCGCCCCACCCACCGGAGAAGCCTGCGGCCCACAGCCGGGCTGCGCTCAGCCCGCCGACGCCGCGCTCCTCGCCGCTCGCTGCGTGGCCGGGAAGTGCGTGGGCCAGCTGCCCGATGGCGGCGTGCCGTAACGCGGCGACACCCGAGCAGCAACACGGGCGCCGGGGCCTGTTGCACGAAACGACGACGTTGCTACGACGGCGCCCATGCGCCTGCGTCTGCTCGCCATCGGACTGATCCCCTTCACCCTCGCCTGTCCCACCAACTCCCGCCCGGACGGCGGCATGGCGCAGCCCCCGACGATCTCGGCCGTCTCCCCCACCACCGGCCCCATCACCGGCGGCACCACCGTCACCATCACCGGCTCGCGCTTCGCGGACGGCGCTACGGTGAAGTTCGGCGAGGCGTCCGGCCTGCAGGTCGTCGTGACGAACGCGCTCCGCCTCACCGCGCGCACCCCGGCCGTGACGAACCCCGGGCGCGTCGGCGTCACCGTCACCAACCCCGACGGGACCTCGGCCACCCTGCCCGACGCCTTCACCTTCGAGGCGGGCATGATGCGCACCATCACCGAGGCCATCGTCACCCTGCCCGCGACCGCGAGTGATCGATCGGGCAGCGCGACGGTGATGGCGACGGTGACGGCGCAGGTCGAAGTGCCGAACGTCACGCGGGGCGTCGGGCCGGGCATGGGCGTGCGGGCGCAGGTGGGCTTCGCGACGATGCTCTCGGCGACCCCTGCGGAGTCCGACTTCACGTGGACCGACGCGACGCACTCGGGTGACGCCGATGGCGCGATGGCTGGCGACCTGGCCCGCGACGTCTACACCGGCGCGGTCAGCCTGATGGGCGTGACGACGACGCCCCGCACCTACCGCCTCGCCGCCCGCTTCTCGGTGGACAACGGCATGACCTGGAAGCTGGCCGACCGCGACGGCAGCGCGAACGGTGTCCAGGAGGCACAGGTGCCCCGCTTCGTCGTCGAGCCGAAGGGCATCGACTGGTGCCGAATGGGCGGGCAGTCGGTGGGCATGGTGCCTCCGTCGGTGATGCTGCGTGGGAACCAGACCGGCCCGGTCGTCTACGCGCAGGTCTTCGCCATGGGCCGCACCGAGGCGATGGGCGCGGGCTCGGGCGTCAAGGGCCAGCTCGGCTATGGCCTCATGGGCTCGGATCCCGCGACCTGGACGTGGGTGGACGGCGCCTTCAACACCGACCTCGGCAACAACGACGAGTGGCGCGCGACGCTGCCCAACCCCGGGCAGGGCACGTACCGCTTCGCGTGGCGCTTCAACCTCGATGACGGCGCCTCGTACGCGTACTGCGACAACGATGGCCTCGCGATGAACGGCTTCACCGAGGATCAGACGGGCACGTTGAGCGTGACGGCCCCCGGCATCGACAGCTGCGTGCTGCAGTTCCCCAACAACGCGCAGGCGCTGGTGAACGCGGTGGGGCCGGCGGTGTACGGGCGGGTCTTCGCGGGGGGCGTGACGGATCAGCTCGACGGCGGCGCACCGCCGATGACGCTCACCATGGAGCTCGGCATCGGCCCCGGCGGCGTACAGCCGGATCAGAGCTCGTGGACCTGGCAGCCAGCGACCTTCAACCCCGTCGCGGTGATGGGTGGGGGAGCCGAGTACGAGGCACGCCTGCCGGCCGTCGTCCAGGGCACCTACGCCTATGCGTTCCGCGCGCGGCTGGGGGCCACCGGCACGTACTCGTACTGCGATCTCGATGGCAGCCAGAACGGCTTCCAGCCGAACCAGGCCGGCGTCTACACGGTCGCGCCGTTCAGCTTCTCCGAGTGCCGCGTGCAATTCCCGGCGTCCCTCTCCGGGTACGAGGGCCGGCAGAGCGGCCCCATCTTCGGGCAGGTGTTCGCGCCGGGCGTGACGAGCGTGGCGCCTGACGCGGGCGCGCCGCCGGACGTCGAGGCGCAGCTCGGCTTCGGGCCGAACAACAGCGATCCGCAGACGCCCGACGCCGGGTGGACCTGGGCGGCCGGTGCCTTCAACGTCCCTGTGATGGGTGGGGGCGTCGAGTACCAGGGGCGCCTCACCAGCGCGAGCAGCGGCACGTTCAACTACGCCTGGCGCGTGCGCTACCAGGGCGGCGCGTGGACGTACTGCGATCGCGACGGCGCCTCCAACGGGTACCAGGCGGCGCAGGCGGGCGTGTACACGGTCACGCCCTTCAGCTTCGCCGAGTGCCGCCTGCAGTTCCCCGCGAGCCTCACCGCGTACGAGGGGCGGCCCAGCCCGCTCGTCTACGGGCGCCTCTTCGCTCCGGGCATCACCGACGTTCCCGACGCGGGCGCGCCGACAGGCGTCGAAGCGGAGCTGGGCTTCGGGCCGCTCAACTCCACGCCGTCGGACGCAGGGTGGACGTGGGCGGGCAGCGCCTTCAACGTGCCGGTGATGGGCGGCGGCGTCGAGTACCAGGCACGGCTCACCGGCCCCGCGCCGGGCAACTACCACTACGCGTACCGCGCGCGGCACCAGGGCAGCGCCTGGCAGTACTGCGATCGCGACGGCGCGGCGAACGGCTACCAGACGGCGCAGGCAGGCGCGCTCACCGCGCTGCCGCTCGCGGTCGAGCAGTGCTTCGTCGACACCGCGTCGAACACCGCCCTGCCGTCCACCCCCGTGGCGAGCGGCTACCTCGCGAGGGTGAAGGTGCCCACCATCACCGACGTGACGGGGATGCCCTCAGGGCTCATCGCGCAGATCGGCTACGGGGCACAGGGAACACAGCCGTCCACCTGGACGACCTGGAGCGCCGCGACCTGGAGCGCCGACGCGATGATGGACTTCGACGCGTACTCGGGGAGCTTCACCGCGCCGGCCATGGTGGGGAGCTACGACGTCGCCTTCCGTGTCCAGGTCGGGTCGAACGCCTTCGTGTACTGCGATCGCGACGGCTCGCAGAACGGCTACTCCAGCGCGCAGGCCTCGCAGTTGCTGGTGTCGAGCGCGGTGCTGAGCGCTTGTCAGCTGATCATGCCCAGCGCCTTCAGCGTCGAGAGCGGCAGCCCGCTGACGGCGTCGGTCAGCGTCGAGGCGACGGGCACTTCGGCGAGCGGGCAGGCGCCGAACGTGCGGGCGCAGCTCGGCTTCGGCCCGCAGGACGACGCGTCGCAGAGCCCGCTGTGGGGCTGGGCTGAGGCCAGCTACTCGGCAGACATGGGCCAGCGCGACGTCTACCAGCTCACCTTCCACCCCTCGTACATCGGGCTGCGTGCGGTCTCGGCGCGCGTGTCGGTCACCAACGGCGCGAGCTGGACCTACTGCGATCTCAACGGCTCGGATCAGAACGGCTACGAGGTCAGCCAGCAGTACAACGTGACGGTGACGCGACACCAGTCGCTGCAGTTCTGCAAGCTGCAGTTCCCCACGACGGCCTCGATCGACGCGGGCACCACGCGCATCTACGGGCAGGTGTTCCAGGCGGGCCTGACCCCCGACGCCGGCGCGCCGATTCGGGCCGAGTTCGGCATCGGCGCCCGGAACGCCGAGCCCGCCCTGGCGTGGCAGTGGGACCGGGCCGCCTTCCTCGGGTTCGGCCTGCCCCCGACGATGAACAACAACAACGAGTACTTCGTGGACTATCGGCCGGACGGCGGCGCGCCGAACTACGCGTTCCGCTTCTCGAGGGATGACGGCGGCACCTGGTGCTACGCCGACAACGACGGCAACGGAGCCAACGGCATGGGCCAGTCGTGGGACGGCTTCAGGGGCGATCTCGGCGGGCCCGTGAACCTGGGCGTCGTGGTGCCGTGACCGCCGGCCCGTCAGGGTGCGCTGGCCCGGGAGTCTGGCGGATCACGGTTGACACGTGCAGCCTCGAAACGTACAAGCCGCGCGCTCTCGATGCAGGACTGAGCAGGGCGGATAGCTCAGGGGTAGAGCGTCGCCCTTACAAGGCGAGGGTCGCAGGTTCGAAGCCTGCTCCGCCCAAGCTGGTGAAGGACAACTGAATACGCAGGTCCCCACATGGGGGGTTAGTTCAGCTGGTTAGAACGTCGGCCTGTCACGCCGAAGGTCAGGGGTTCAAGTCCCCTACCCCTCGCAGAGATGAACCCCGGAAGCTCTCGCAGCCTCCGGGGTTTTTCTTTTCTCTCCACTCGTCTCTCTGACCCTCCAACTCCATCGCTTCGACCGAGTACGGTGACGCACCATGTCCGAGAACCTCTACCTCGTCGGTGAACACGAGCCGGTGCACCAGGAAGTGTCGGCGGAGCACCTGAAGACGACGGGCGCGCTCCCGGCGGCGCTCCGCGGCCTCTACGTGCGCAACTCGCCCGCGCCACAGTTCGCGCCCATCGGCCGCTACCACTGGTTCGACGGCGACGGCATGGTGCACGGGCTGTGGCTCCGCGATGGCCAGGCGCGCTACGCGAACCGGTGGATCCGCACGGCCGGCTTCGAGCGGGAGCGCGCCGAAGGCCAGGCGATGTGGACGGGCATTCTCGAGGCGCCGCGCCGGAAGGATCTGCCCGGCGGCCCGCTGAAAGACACCGCCAACACAGACCTCGTCTTCCATCAGGGCCGGCTGCTCGCGCTGTGGTGGCTGTCGGGCACGCCGTACGAGCTCGACGTCACCTCGCTCGCGACGAAGGGCCCCGAGAACTTCCAGGGCCGCCTCACGGGGGGCTTCTCGGCGCACCCGAAGGTCGACCCGCGCACGAACGAGCTCGTCTTCTTCGACTACTCCATCGTGAAGAAGCCCTTCCTTCGCTACGGCCTGGTGAGCCCGACGGGAGAGCTGATCCGCTACGAGGCCATCGAGACGCCGGCGCCGCACATCCTCCACGACATGGCCATCACCGAGCGCTTCTCGATCCTCATGGACTTCCCGCTCGGGTGGGACGCGGCGAAGCTCAAGGAGGGCAAGCGGCGCATCGCCTTCGATCGGGGCACGCCGAGCCGCTTCGGCGTTCTCCCGCGGCACGGCGCCGCCGCCGACGTGAAGTGGTTCGAGGCCGAGCCCTGTTACATGTACCACACGGTCAACGCGTACGAGGTCGGCGACGAGGTGGTGCTGCTCGGCTGCCGCGTGAAGAACCTCATCCCCGAGACGCAGGACACGACGGGCACCGTGGCGCGGCTCGACACCATCGAGCTGGTGCCGCACCTCTACGAGTGGCGCTTCAACCTGAAGACCGGCGCCACCACGGAGCGTCAGCTCGACGACGTCGCCACCGAGTTCCCGCGCATCAACGACTCCATTCAGGGGCGGCGCGCCGCCTTCGGCTACCACCCGCGCGTCGCGAAGCGCCCTGACCTCATGTTCGACGGGATCATCAAGTACGCCTTTGGCGACTCGTCGGCGAAGGCCGTGGCGACGTGGAACGCACCGGCAGGGTGGTTCGTCGGCGAGGCGTCGTTCGCGCCGAACGACACGAAGCGCTCGGAAGACGACGGCTTTCTCGTCACCTTCGGCACCAACGCGCGGGAGCAGCAGTCTGCGGCCTTCGTGATCGACGCGAAGACGATGCAGCTGGCCAGCACCGTTCATCTACCGCAGCGCATCTCGCTCGGCTTCCACTCGTACTGGTGTCCCGGAGTGTGACGACTCGAGCGTGACCGGCGGCGACACGGTGTGACATCGGCGCTCACAGCGGACCGGGGCTTCGCCCGGCTTCTGGCAGACCTGGCGCACGGCACGGGTGTTGAAGGAACGGCGGCATGGCGAGAGAGCAGCCTGGCGGGGGGTTGACGCAGCCGGTGACCGAGCTTCGGTCGCACTACGGCGTGGTGGTGATCGGCAGCGGCTATGGCGGGGCGGTCGTCGCGGCACGGCTGGCCGAGGCAGGCGTCGACGTCTGCGTGCTGGAGCGCGGGCGGGCGTGGCAGCCCGGCGAGTTCCCCGAGAGCCAACTGGCGTTCGCGGAGGCGACCTCGCTTCACTTCCCGCGGGCGACGGTGGGCCGCGCCGACGCCCTGTACCGTTTTCAGATGGGACGGCATCTGTCGGCGCTGACCGGCTCCGGGTTGGGCGGCACCTCGCTCATCAACGCGGGGGTGCTGCTGAGGCCGACCTCGACGCAGCTCGAGCACGCGCTCCCGGGCGCAGTGCTGGGGCCTCAGCTCGAGCGGGCGTTCGAGCGCGTCGAGCGGGTCTTGACGCCGGCCATCGCTCCTCGCCACCTCGCGACCCGCCTCGCCGTGCTCGAGCGCCATCAGGTACACGGTCGCCCGCACGAGCCAGTGCCGGTCGCGGTCACCTTCGAGGGCCGTGCCGGTTCGCCGGCGTGCACGGGCTGCGGCAACTGCATCACCGGCTGCAACGTGGGCGCGAAGGGCTCGCTCGATCGCAACTACCTCCCGCTCGCCCATCGGCACGGCGCCGAGCTCTTCACCGGCATCGAGGTGCGACGGCTCGTCGAGCATTCGCGGGGAATGGGGCTGTTCCTTCGGCCGCTGAGGCTCGGTCGCGAGCGCTTCGAAGAGACGGAGCTCTTCCTCACGGCCGACGTGGTGGTCGTCGCGGCTGGCGCGCTCGGCAGCACCGAGCTGCTCTGCCGCTCCAGAGATGCAGGGCTGCCGGTGTCGTCGAAGCTCGGGCTGCGCTTCTCGGGAAACGGAACGGTCCTGGCCTTCACCGACCAGCTCTCGGCGGAGCTCGAGGCGCTGGCGAACCGCTCCTCGCTCGGCCCGGCGCGAGTCGGCCCCTCGCTGACCGGCATGTTCGATCTCCGGGGCCGCCAGCCGTCGATGCTCCTCCAGGACACGGCGGTTCCCCGAGCGCTCGTCCCCTTCTTGAGAACGGCGCTGCGGACGAGGGGGGCCTCGCTCGTCGCCTGGTCGGTCACCGCAGGAGACGACGCCGGCGGCAGGCTCGAGCTGAGGCACGGCCGGCTGAGAATCGAGTGGCCAAATGCGAGCAGGACACCGCGTCAGCGCGAGGTCGACGCCGCGCTCGAGGAGGTGTCTCGGCAGCTCGGCGGCCGGCACCATCGCAACCCGACAGCGAGCCTCCCGGGCGCTCCGCTCATCACCACGCACCCGCTCGGTGGGTGTGCGATGGGCGAGGTGGTGGATGCATCGCACCGCGTGCTCCGGAGCGACGGCGGTGAGCCATCACCGAACCTGTACGTCTGCGACGGCTCGGTCTTCCGGGGCGCCCTGGGGACGAACCCGTTGTGGACCATCTCGGCCCTCGCCGAGCGGTGCGCGGAGAAGGTGCTGGAGGCGCACCCCAGGCTCGGCCGGCGGCGGCCTCGCAGTCAACGAGTCCGGCGTGAGGACGCCGTGCGCTTCACGGAGCGAATGAGCGGGTGGCTGAGTCGAACGGCTCCGGCGCGGCCGGCACCTGCCTCGAAGCCGAGCGATGCGGTCTCATTGTCCTTCTTGTTGACGGTGGAGTGGCCGTCCGCCGCGGCGCTGGCGGCTGACCCCTCGGTCGTCGCGCGATCGCTGGGCACGCTGCGGTGCTCGATGTTGGCGGACGAGCCGTTGACGGTCACCGGTGGCCAGTTCCAGCTCTTCGTCGAGACGCCGGAGGGCACCCGGATGCGGCACGTGCTCGAGCTGCGCGCGCGGGATGGCACGGTGTTCACCCTGGAGGGGCACAAGGAGATCGTCGACGACCCCGGCCCCGACCTCTTCTTCGACACCCGCACGCTCTTCGTCCGCGTGAGCCGCCACGAAGACGAGCGACGAGCGCTGGTGGGGCACGGCGTGGTCCAGACGGGGCTGGTTGATCTCTCGAAGCAGGTGCGCACCATCGCGGGGGTCGAGCAGCCCTTGTGGAGCGACCTGCGCACGCGGGCGTCGTTCCTCCGCACCTTCCTCGGGCGCGTCCGCAGGGAATACGGTGGCCTGCTGCTGCCCCTCGTCCGCTGACAGGGAGGGGACCTCGTTGGTCCGCCGAACGCCAGGTCCGCTCGGGCTCCCTGCATTCACTCATTCAGGCCGCGCGTCGAGCGCGAGCGCAGGTGCGAGGCGCCCCACCCCGCGGCCTCCCGATGGCCCTGGCGAGGGCGCTTGCTACAGTGGCGCGTGATGAACCCGGAAGCGCTCGCAGCCTCCGGGGCTCAACTCTGCCTTCACACCCGAGGAGGTCGCTGATGTTCGCCGTCGCCGCCGCGCAGGGCCGCTCTGGAGCCGCAATCGCCGAGGCGCTGCTGAAGCAGGGAGAGAAGGTGCGAGCGCTGGTGCGCACCGAGGCGCAGGCCGAGCGCTGGCACAAACGCCACGCTGAGGCGGTGACGCTGGATCTCGCCGACACGGCCGCGCTGACGAAGGCGCTCACCGGCGTCACCGGGGCCTCCCTCACGCTGCCGCCGAACCCGAAGGCCGACGACGTCATCGCTGATCGGGTGGCCTTCTTCGAGAAGGTCGCTGCAGCGGTGAAGGCGGCGAAGCTGCAGCGCGTGGTGTTCCTCTCGTGCATCGGCGCGCAGCACCCGTCGGGCACCGGCGCGACCGTCGCTCTGCACCGCGCCGAGGCCCTGCTCAAGAGCGCCGCGCCCGTCGTCACGCACCTGAGAGCGGCGACGTTCCTGGAGCGCTGGGGCAGCCAGCTCATGTCAGCGCTCGAGTCAGGCGAGCTGAAGAGCGCGATCCCCGTGCACCAGAAGTTCCTCCAGGTGGGCGCTCACGACGTGGGCGACGCGGCGGCGCGGGCGTTGCTCGACGTACACAAGGGCGTGAAGGTGCTGGAGCTCGCCGGCAGGGAGCCGTGGTCTGCCGACGACGTCGCCGTGGCCTTCGCGGGGCTCCTCGAGCGTCCCGTCAAGGCGGTCGCCATGACGCCTGACGACGCCGGCGACCTGCTGCGGGCCGGGGGCGCGTCCGACTCGGCGGCGCGCCTCGAGGCTGAGTGGTTCCACGCCCACGCGCGCGGGCACATCTCGTTCGCGCACCCGCACGGGTACGCGCATGGCTCGACTGCGCTCTACGACGCCCTCAAGCCGTTGATGGACTGAGAGGCGATCACTTCTTCTGTCCCTCGGCCTCGCGCTCGAGGTCCTCGTCAACGAAGCCGGCCGGCTCGGGCGGGCGCAAGGGCCCTCTGGGGTGCAGCGGCCGGTCGTCTTCGATCCTCACCTCGTCGTCGAACTCGATGGCCACCTCACCGGCGTCGCCCTGGCCGGCGTCGGCCACCCGGCGGGCCTTCTTCTGGACCAACGTCACCTCGACGCGCGTCTCGCGGCCGCCCGGGAAGGTGCCGGCCCAGCTCCGGTACCCGCGCTTCGTCACCTCGAACGGCACCTCGCCCTGCCAGGTGTTGTCGGCGAAGTAGGGCGTCGTGCCCACCTCCTTGCCGGCGATGGTGAGCGTCGCGCCGGGCGGCGTGGTGACGAGGCTCAGCGTGCCGTGCGCGGGTCCCTCGGCCGGCCTCGTGGCCCACCAGCTCGCCGCGCCCACCATGAGCACGCCGGCTGCCGCTGCCCCCGCGATGATCGCCGTTCGCATCGACGGCCAGTCTCCCACCCCTGCCCCGTGCGGAGTACGGTGAATCGACGCGCGATCCCTTCGTCTGTCGCGTCGCGTTCCGAGGGGAGGGACACACACCAGCGATGAACGAGCGGCAGATCGAGATGCTGTGGCGGTGTTCGAGCTGTGGCCACCAGAACCTGGGTCGCCACGGCACCTGTCAGGGCTGCGCCAACCCGAAGGACGGCTCCGAGGAATGGGTGATGCCGGCCGACACAGCGGCCGCGCCCACCGTCACCGATCCCGCGCTGCTCGCGATCGCGAAGGGCGGCGCCGACTGGCGCTGCCCGCACTGTGACGCGAGCCACCGCAACGCCGACGGCTCCTGCCGGAACTGCGGCGCCGGCAAGCCCTCGGCGCCGGTCTCCGCCCGCCCGCCCACCGTCATCCGCACCACTGGCTGCACGTGGGGCTGCGGCGCCATCCTGACCCTCCTCGCCGGGGTCGTCGTGGGCGGTGCGCTCCTCATCGGCGGAGGGGCGTGGTTCTTCCTTCGCCCGCCGCAGGCCCCCTCGAACGCCAGCGTCTTCGGTCTCTCCGCCGAGACCTCGGTCGAAGCCACGGTCGCGTCGGCGCACTGGGAGCACGAGGTCGACATCGAGCGCGAACAGCTCGTCGACCGCGAGGGCTTTCGTGACGACGTTCCGAAGGGCGCCCAGGGGGTGAAGGCCGCCGGCACCCGGCTGCACCACCACGACACCGTGCAGGACGGGTGGACGACGGAGATGTACGAGGTCGAGGTGCCCGACGGCACGCGCACCCGCACCGTCAGTGAGCAGGTCGCCGACGGCTTCGACACCCGCCACCGAACCGACCGCGTGCGCTGCGGTGAAGAGTGTAGTCCCGGCCCCGAGACCTGCCGCGAGCGCTGCCAGCCCAACGGCAACGGCTTCGCGACCTGCCGTACCGAGTGCACACCGGGCCGAGAGCGCTGCACGACGAAGTGGTGCGACGAGCGCCGCACCGAGCAGAGCCCCCGCACGCGCACGGTGACCCGCACCATCTCGGAGCCGGCCACGAGAACCGAGGCCCGCTCCCGTAGGGTCCCCGCGTTCACGCAGGTGCCACGGTACGCCCCCTACTTCACCTGGAAGGGCCTCGAGTACGTCTTCGATCGCACGGAGCGGGCGCGGGGCGAGGGCTTCGAGACGCGCTGGCCCGAGGCGCCTCGACGAGGAGTGACCGAGCGCCCCGCCGCTCGCCGGGCCCACTACCGCATCGTCTTCAGGGCGCTGTCGGGGCCAGCGACCTGGAGCTGGTCGCCCACCACGCACGACGACTTCCTGTCCTTCGCGCGCTCTGGCCGGTACCGGCTGTTGCTCCGCGACGGCGTCGTGCTGGGCGTGGAGGAGCGCTGATCAGGGGTTCGCCCGCTGATCAGGCACTTCGAGGCTGATCAGGCCGAAAATTCGACACGGCTGTAGCGGGCCGTAGAACCCCGATGCACGCCGTCGCACCTCGACGGCAGACAACGGAGGTCTCATGAACCGCTTCACGCTGCTCGCCGTCCTCGTGGTGCTCACTGGCTGCAACCGCGCCGTCCAGACGTCGTTCACGCGCCCGCCCTCGATGGCGATCGCGCCCGACCCGGACGATCTGCCCCCCACCGCCGACGCCATCGCCGCCGTCGAGCAGGCGCTCAAGAACACCACCGTGCGCTTCGCGTTCGATCAGGATCAGCTCACACACGAGGCCCAGCAGTCGCTGCAGCACCTCGCGCGGGTGCTGAGGAAGCACCCCAACGTGAAGATCACCGTGGCCGGCAACTGCGACGAGCGCGGCACCGAGGAGTACAACTTCCTGCTCGCGCAGCGCCGCGCCGAGGCGGCCGCGCACTACCTCTGGGTGCTCGGCGTGCGGGAGCGCCAGCTCGAGACGATCAGCTACGGCGCCGAGCTCCCGCTGAGCCTCGAGGGCACTGAGGAGGCCTGGGCGCTCAACCGCCGCGACGACCTCACCGTGAAGCGCGTCACGCCGGTCGCGTCCATCGCGCCCTGACTCATCGAAGCTCGAGGCCGCGCCGTTCTGTCAGCGACGCGGCTTCACGCGGGGCGCTTCCTTCGCCGCGACGATCTCGAGCGACAGATCCATCGCCCGCGCCGAGTGCGTGAGCGCCCCCATCGACACGAAGTCCACGCCCAGCTTCGCCAGCACGGGCAGCCGCTCCAGCGTCACCCCACCCGACACCTCGAGCTCGCAGCGGCCGTTCGCGCGCTTCACCGCGGCGGACACCTGGGCGTCGTCCATGTTGTCCAGCATGACGATGTCGGCTCCCGCGTCGATCGCCTCGTCGAGCTGCTCGAGCGACGTCACCTCGATCTCGATCTTCACCAGCCGCGGCGCGTTCTTCCGCGCGCGCAGGAGCGCCTCGCGCACCGAGCCCCCGACCGCCGCGATGTGGTTGTCCTTGATCAGCACACCGTCGAAGAGGCCGACGCGGTGGTTGGTGCCCCCGCCGTGCCGCACGGCCGCCTTCGACAAGCCGCGCAGCCCTGGCGTCGTCTTGCGCGTGTCGAGGATCTGCAGCTTCGTGCCCTTGACGTGCTTGATGGCCGCGACCGCGTTCGCCGTCATGGTGGCGATGCCCGAGAGCCGCTGAACGAGGTTGAGCGCGGTGCGCTCCCCGCCCAGCAGCACCCGAAGCGGCCCCTCGAGCTTCGCGACCAGCTCCCGCTTCCCGGTCCGCTCGCCGTCACCGAGCACGAGCTCGACCTGCACCGAGGGATCGAGCCGGTGGAACACCTGGGCGAAGACGTGCAGGCCCGAGAGCGTCATCTCCTCCTTGGCCCACAACTCGGCGCGGCCACGGGAGGCCGCAGGCACCAGGGCGTCGCTGGTGACGTCGCCTGCCGAGCCGAGATCCTCGTCCAGGGCGAGGTCGATCAGCCGCTCGATGAAGTGATCGCGCATGGCGTCCTCAGCGCTTCGACTTCTTCGGGGCAGGCTTCTTCGGCTTCGACGCGGGCTTCTTCGGGGCGGGCTTCTTCGGAGCGGGCCTCTTCGCTTTCGCCTTCGGGGTCGGCTTCTTCTTCGGCGCCGCCGCCGGCTTCGCCTTCTTCGCGACCGCCTTCCTGGGAGCGGCCTTCTTCGGAGCGGCCTTCTTCGCAGCGGGCTTCTCGTCGGGCTCCTTCGCGGCGTTGAACTCGCGCACGGCGTCATCGACGAGGCCCATGTTCATGTAGGCGACGCCGAGATCCCGGTGATCCTGCGACGAGAGCCCCTCCTTCGTGCCTTCGCGCAGCTTGTCGAGGGCCTCCTTCACCTGGTTGTCGGGATCGGGGACCATCACGCCCGAGAGCTCTTCCCGGAGCTCTTCCTCGAGGTTGACGGGGCCGGCCGCGGGAGGCGCGACCCTGACCTCGACGGGCGCGATCCGGCGCAGGTTCTCTGACAGCTTCGCGATGCGGCCCTCGAGCTCGGCGATGCGGGCCTTGTCCTTCTCCACGACGTCCGCGGGGGCGCGGGTCGCGTAGTTCGGGTTCTCGAACTTCTTCTGGATCTGCGCCGTCTCAGCCTCGGACTTGCCGATCTCCTTCTTCAGGCGCTCGCGCTCTTCGGCGAGGTCGACGATGCCGGCGAGGGGCACGAAGATCTCCATCTGCGCGCGGATCTCGGCGGCGGCCTGGGGCGGCTTGGTGCCGAGCGGCTCCACCGAGAGCTTCGAGAGGCCCGCGAGCGGCATCACGTAGTGCCGGTACGTCTCGAGCGTGCCGCGCACGATCGTCTCGGCGCTCTGCACGTGCGCCTCGATGCGCAGCGACGGCGGCAGGTTCGACTCGCCTCGAATGGTGCGGATCCCCTCGATGGCCGTGATCAACGGCGCCATCGTGGCCTCGGCGACCTCGTCGCGGAGGCGCTCGTCGGGCTTCGGGAACTCGGCGATCGCGATCGAGTCCACCGTGCGCGTCATCGGCAGCTTCTGCCAGATCTCCTCGGTGATGAAGGGCGCGAACGGGTGCAGCAGGCGCATCACGCGATCGAGGCAGAAGACCAGCGTGGCGCGGGTCGACTCCTTCGCCCCGTCGTCGTCGCCGTAGAGCGCGCCCTTCGCGAGCTCGATGTACCAGTCGCAGAACTCGCCCCAGAGGAACTGGTACAGGGTCGAGGCGGCGTCCGAGAAGGCGTAGCGCTCGAGGGCGTCGGTGGTCTCACGCACGGCGCGATCGAGCCGCGAGAGGATCCACCGGTCGGCGAGGCTGAGCGCGCGCTCCTTGATGTACACGCGCCCGTCTTCCTGGAAGTCGCCCAGGTTCATCAGCGCGAAGCGCGCCGCGTTCCAGATCTTGTTGCAGAAGGCCTTGTAGCCGCCGATGCGATCGATCGAGAGCTTGATGTCGCGGCCCTGCTGGGTGAGCGCGGCGAGCGTGAAGCGCAGGGCGTCGGCGCCCATCGGCTCGAGGCCCTTCGGGTACTTGTTCCTGATGCTCGCGGGCAGGCGCTCGGGCGGCGCCCCCTGGATGATGTCGAGGGGATCGATCACGTTCCCCTTCGTCTTCGACATCTTCTCGCCCTTCTCGTCGCGCACCATCGCGTGCAGGTAGACGGTGCGGAAGGGCACCTCGCCCATGAAGTGCAGGCCCATCATCATCATGCGGGCCACCCAGAAGAAGATGATGTCGTGCCCGGTCTCCATCACGGAGTTCGGGTACCAGGTCTTGAGATCCTTCGCGTTCGCGTCGGGCCAGCCGAGCGTCGAGAAGGGCCACAGCGCCGAGCTGAACCAGGTGTCGAGCACGTCGGGGTCCTGCACCCACTGGCCCTCGGCGGGAGCCTCCTTGCTCACCACCGGCGTGGACTTCTCGAAGTCGACCGTGCTGTCGGCGCCCACGGGGAACCAGGCGGGGATCTGGTGGCCCCACCACAGCTGCCGCGACACGCACCAGTCCTGAATGTTCTCGAGCCAGCGGTTGAAGGTGGCCGTCCACTGGTCGGGCACGAACTTCGTGCGGCCCTCGGCCACGGCGCCCAGCGCGCGCTCGGCGAGCGGCTTCGTCTTCACGTACCACTGGGGCGACAGGCGCGGCTCCACGGGCACGCCCGAGCGCTGCGACTTCGCCAGCGGCAGCTTGTGGGGCTTCTCCTCGACGAGCAGCTCTTGAGCCTTGAGATCCTCGAGCACGCGCTTGCGGGCGGCGAAGCGCTCGAGCCCCTGGTACGGGCCGCCGTTCTCGTTCACGAAGGCGGTCTCGGTGAAGATGTTCACCATCGGCAGACCGTGGCGCAGGCCCGTCTGGTAGTCGTTGTGATCGTGCGCGGGCGTCACCTTCACCACGCCGGTGCCGAACTTCGGATCCACCAGCACCGCGTCGGCGATGATGGGAATGCGCCGCCCCACGAGCGGCAGCACCACGTGGCGGCCGATGAGGTGCTTGTAGCGCTCGTCCTCCGGGTGCACGGCCACGGCGGTGTCGCCCAGCATCGTCTCGGGGCGCGTGGTGGCGACGACCAGCTTCTCGTTCGAGCCCTCGACCGGGTACGCGATGCTCCACAGCGAGCCGTTGGTCTCTTCGTTCTCGACCTCGAGATCCGACAGCGCCGTGCGCAGCACCGGGTCCCAGTTGATGAGCCGGTTGGCGCGGTAGATCAGGCCTTCCTGGTACAGGCGGACGAAGACCTCCTTGACCGCGTCCGACAGGCCGGGATCCATCGTGAAGCGCTCGCGGGACCAGTCGAGGGAGGCGCCCAGGAGCTTGTGCTGCTCGCCGATGCGCTCGCCGTACTGCTTCTTCCACGCCCACACGCGCTTCAAGAACTCCTCGCGACCGAGATCGTGGCGCGTCTTCTTCTCGGTCTTCATCAGCTCGCGCTCGACGACCATCTGCGTCGCGATGCCGGCGTGATCGGTGCCCGGGAGCCACAGGCAGTTGAAGCCGCTCATGCGCTTCCACCGCGTGAGGATGTCCTGGATGGTGGCGGTCAGCGCGTGGCCGAGGTGCAGGCTGCCGGTGACGTTGGGCGGCGGCAGCACGATGCAGAACGGGGGCTTCTTCGAGTCCGGGTCAGCGGTGAAGAGGCCGTCAGCGATCCACTGCTTCGACCACCGCGCTTCGACCTCGGTGGGCTCGTAGGACTTCGACAATTCGGCAGAACTCATGGTGCTCCCGCGCCCGTGGGGGCGACGAAAAACGGCGTCGACCCACCCTGGAGCCGACGCCGTCTTCTCTCACATCTGACCCTCAACACAACGGAGTCGACGCCGACGCCGAGGGCTCAGGCCAGGCCCTTCGCCTCGCGTTCCTTGATGAGGCGGTCGAGCTCCTCGCGGATGATGGTCTCGGCGAGCTGGGGCACCACTTCCCAGGCGATCTTCTCGATGACGTCTCTCGAGGCGGCCGAGAGCGCGGCGCGCAGCTGAGCCTCGCCACCGTCGGCGGGCTTGTCGTCGAGCGACAGGGTCTCGTGGTGGGGCTGGGCGTGAGGCGGCGCGTGGGGGTGGTGCGGCGCGTGGGGCTGGCCGGGCATCGGCGGGCGACCGGGCGGTGGGCCCATCGGCCGACCCTGCATGGGTCCACCGGGTGGAGGCGCCCCGAGGCCGAAGGGATCACGGCGCTGCATCGGCGCACCGGGGAGCGGCGCGCCACCCGGGGGACGCGGCAGCCCGGGCCCACCCATTCCAGGACCGGGCGGCATTCCAGGGCCGGGCATTCCCGGCGGTCGTGGCATGCCGGGCTGGGTCCCCATCGGGACACCTGGCGGTCGAGCCATGCCGGGGCCCGGCATTCCCGGGGCGCCAGGCATTCCCGGCGGCCGCATGCCGGGCTGGGTTCCGGGTGGAATGCCAGGCCCGGGAGGACGCGCCATGCCGGGACCCGGGGGCATTCCGGGCCGCATCCCGGGCTGGGTACCGGGGGGAATCCCGGGGCCCGGAGGCCGCGGCATGCCTGGACCCGGCGGCATGCCCGGGCCGGGCGCCATCGGGTTGCGCATCATGCCGGGCTGGGTGCCCATGGGGATGCCGGTGGGCGGCGCCGCGACCGGCGGACGCGCGACAGGCGCCGTGGCGGTGGAGACTGGCGCGACGGTGGTGATCGGCCCTGCGCCCGGCGCCATGCCGACGAGCGCTCGCACCCGCTCCATGAAGCCCTGGCTGTCGAAGGGCTTGACGATGTGGGCGGTCGCTCCCGACGCGCGGGCGCGGTTCTCGTCGAAGGGCTCGAAGGTGCCCGCGAGCAGCATCACGGGCGTCGCAGCCGTCGAGGGGTCGTGCCGGATCGCCTGCGCGACCTCGTAGCCGGTCTTCCCCGGCATCATGCAGTCGGCGATGACGAGATCGGGCCTCAGCTCCCGCGCCTTGTTGATGGCGTCGATGCCGTTGTCCACCATCGTCACGGTGAAGTCTTCGGTCGAGAACACCATGCCGATGACCTTCCGCATGGTGATGGAATCGTCAGCGACCAGAACGCTCTTGGGCATCTTCGTTGTCTTTCGAGGGCCGGACAGTTCCGGCGAGATGGCGTCAGGAGTGTAGGCAGCCGGCTCTTTCCAGCCAAGAAAAGTACGCTGCCACGGCGCTCAGCCGAGGGTCGCGACCGCGTCGATCACCTGCGCGTCCCCGAGGGCGTCAGCGCCCTTGACGCCGTGCGCGCGTGACGCCGAGAGCGCGACCGGCCCGGAGGGCAGCTCGATGACGATCAGCAGGCCCTCGGCGTCGGTCCCGGTGAGTGAGAACGCCGGCACGAGGCGCTGCTGGTGCATCAGCACCCCGACGAAGGCGCCCACGCCCGGCGCGGCGTTGAACATCGGCCCCTTCGACGCCACCTGCGAGACGTCCGCGAGGGGCAGCGCGAGGTGCAGCGGCCCCGAGTCGAAGACCAGGCACGGCCCCTTCGCGGTCGTCGTGGCCAGCTCGAGGCGCTTCGCCTGCCTCGGCAGCCCCCGCACCAGGTGCGCGACGTCGAGCTCGAACGACAGCCCCGCCTCCGACACGAGCCCCTGCTTCACCACCGGCGCGACGAGGTGCACGAGGCGGTTGGGCAACGGGAGCGTGAGGTGCGGGGCCGCGTCGAAGACCCCCTCGACCCGACGCGTGCGCGCCGCCACCGTGGGGCTCGAGTCGAGGAGGATGACGGTGCCCGGGCGCTCTTCGGGATCACCCCCGAGCAGCACCGAGAGATCACGAATGGCCAGGTGCCCGCGCAGCGTCTCGTCGTCTCCCACCGCGCGCGCGACCTCGACCACGCTGGTCGCCTCGATGGCGTAGCGGGTGCGCGCCGCTTCGAAGAACACACACAGCCGGCGCTCCGAGAGGTTCAAGGCGAATCCGCTGCGGGAAAAGCCCGCGTCATCTGGTACGACGAGCCTCGACCATGGCGCAGATCCTGTTGGTGGACGACGAAAAGGTCGCGCGCACCCTGTACGCCGACTTCCTCACGGGGGCAGGCCACCAGGTCGTGTCCGCGGCGTCCACCGCAGACGCGCACACCGCGCTCGCGAGCCAGAAGTTCGACCTCGTCGTCACCGATCTGATCTTCCCGCAGTCGGACGGCATGGAGCTGCTTCAGTCCGTGAAGTCGCGGTACCCGGGCTGTGAGGTGCTCGTCATCACCGCGCTCGACAAGGTGGAGCCTGCGGTGCGCGCCATCAAGAGCGGCGCCTCGGACTACCTCGTCAAGCCCGTCACCCCCGAGGTGCTCGCTCAGGCCGTCGTCCGGGCGCTCACGCAGAACTCGCTGCTCAAGGAGCACGAGGCGCTGCGCCGCTACGTGACCCTGCTCGAGGCCGGCCAGCGCATCGCCACCACGCTCGAGCGCGATCGCCTGATCGAGACGGCGAGCGCGGGCTTCCTGTCGTTGTGCGCCGCCGACGCCGCGGCCCTCTTCATCCGCGACGAAGACGCGCTGACGCTCGCGGGCTGGGCGGGCGCTCCAGAAGACGGCCGCGAGGCGCTCACCAGCGTCCTCACCCCGCTCGTCTCCACCGCCCTCGCCGCCCACCCCCGCTTCGGCCGGGAGCTCGAGCTCACCGAGGCGCACGGGCCCTACGACACCGCCTTCCTCCTGCCCGCGATCGACGGCGACACGCAGCTCGGCGCGGTGGTGCTGCTCTTCACCGGCGACATCCCCGACGCGGGCGTCGAGGCCGGCGCCTACCTCGCGCGGCACCTCTCGCTCGCGCTGAAGAACCTGGGCCGCTTCGCCGAGGTGGAAGATCTCGTCTACCTCGACGATCTCACCCACCTCTTCAACAGCCGCTACCTCGAGCTGGTGCTGGACAAGGAGTTCAAGAACTCGACGAAGGACGCCAAGCCCTTCTCCCTGCTCTTCCTCGACCTCGACTACTTCAAGAGCGTCAACGACACCCACGGCCACGTCGTGGGATCGAAGCTGCTCGTCGAGGTGGCGCGCGTGCTGAAGGGCTGCGTGCGCGACAACGACATCGTGTGCCGATGGGGCGGTGACGAGTACGTGCTGCTGCTCCGGGGCACCGACTCGGGCGGCGCCCTCAAGGTGGCCGAGCGCATTCGCCGCGCCGTCGAGAGCCACCGCTTCCTCGCGCGCGAGGGCTTCGGGCTCAACATCACGACCTGCATCGGCATCGCCACCTGGCCGGAGCACGCGCAGGACAAGGACACCCTGCTCGACTTCGCCGATCGCGCGATGTACCGCGGCAAGAAGGGCTCGCGGAACATCATCTACATGGCGTCGAAGGGCCTCGAGGCGACGCCCGCGGCGCGGCACCAGACCCAGCCGCCAGAGGAGTGATCACTCCACGTCGCGGACGATCAGCGTGTTGGTGCGCGCGTCCACGCTCACCGTGCCCCGCGGCGACAAGAGGCCCTTCACCTGCTGCGCGAGCTCCTCGGCGTTCGCGTAGTTGACGGGGATGAGGCGCACTGAGAGCGGCCTCTCGGCGAGCTGGGCGTCCTGCACCTTGCGGCGCGCCTCGGCCTCCTCGGCCAGCTTCGAGAGCGGCGCCACCCGCACGATCGAGCCGACCCGCTCGACGCCCAGCCCCTTCGACGCCACCACCACCCGGAACGCCTCGTCCCAGGGCACGTTCCGCAGCTTCAGCGTCACCTTGCCCGACACCTCCTCGCTGGTGACGAGGTTGAAGCGGCCCACCTCGGCGAACAGGCGCAGCACCGAGTGCAGCTCGGCGTTGTGCAGCTCGAGGCTGATGCGGCGTGGCGCCCCCGCGAGCGCAGCCGTGGAGGTGCAGAGGGTGAGGGCGAGGACGAGGGTGGTGCGCATGGGCCCGGGGACTGGCTCGAGCCTACGCCCTGCCCGAGCGCCCCTGCACTCCCACCCGGCCCGACACGCTCACTTCGGCGGCGAGACGAACGAGTAGATGAGCCCGGCGACGCCACCGACCAGGACGACGCCGCCGCCGATCATCAACGCGTTGGCGGGCACGGCCTTGGCGTTGGCCTGGTTCGCGAACTCCTGCCGCTCGGCGCGCGAGATGGCCGTGTTGCGGGCCTGCGCCGCGTCGTTGGCCGAGCTCACGCCCAGCGCGATGCCTGGCGCCGCCGCGGCGACGCCTGCCACCATCGCGATGATGGAGACGATGCGCACCACGTTCGCCGGGGGTCCTTCGTCGTTGGTGACGCCCTTCGCCAACACCGCCTCGGGGAGCCCCTGCTCGGCGGCGAGCAGCGGGGGTTGGAGCGGCTCGAAGTTGATGCTGGCCACCTGGCCCGACTTCACGCGCAGCCGCGTCGTGCGCTTGCCTGACGGGAAGACGGCTTCGACCTCGTATTCGCCGGGCGCGACGAAGAGCGCCACCGGACCGGCGGGGAACTCCCTGCCTTGCACGGTGATGCGGGCCGCCCGCGCCGCGAACACCTCGACCAGCCCCTTGCCGTCCGAGCCTGCCTTGCCGAGGAAGGTGCCCACCTGCTGCGCGAGTACGGAGGCGTCGGCGGCCTCGGGCGCCCGCGCGAGGGCGACCCGGTAGTAGAGCGTCGCGAAGGCGCCGTCACCGACCTTCTCGTACGCCTTGCCCAGCCGCTTCGCCGACTCGGGGGTGCCCTTGTAGAGCTCGGCCTCGCGGTACAGGGCGATGGCCGCCGCGTCTTCACCCTTCGCGGCCATGGCCTCGGCGCGGGCGAAGTAGTCCGCGTACCCGGCTTCACCTTCTGCCTCTCCCGGCAGACCGGCCACCACTGCGCACGCCAGCAACGAGACGATCACACGCTACTCCTGGTGTCGAAGGGCACTCGGGGCCTCTCTACACGAGCCGGGGCCGCGTGCCCACGGCTCGTCACTTCTTCTCGACGGGCTTGCCGGCCTTGTCCACCTGCTCGCTGTTCGAGATGGAGTAGCGGACCAGCTCTCTGAGGATGCGGTTGCGCTTCACGTTCCCGAGGATCTCCTTGAGATCCTCGTAGACCGTGGGGTCGTTGATGATCGCGCCGAGAGAGCCCTCCCCTTTGCTGATCTTCGTCGTCAGCGCCTTGATGTCGGCGGCCGCCTGACCGAGGTCGGACAGCAGCACCCGGGAGTCTCCATAGACGAGCTGGTAGACGACCCCGTCTTTCCGGGTCTTCGCGTCGTTCACCAGGGTGGACACCTCTTCAGCGGCCTTCCCGAGGTCCGAGATCGAGGTGGCGATCTGCTTGTCGTAGATGAGGGCGTGCAGCGAGCCTTCACCGGTCTTCACGTCGGCGAGCAGGCCGTCCACCTTCACGATCGCCGAGTCGAGCTTCACCGCGCTCTGCGAGATCTGCGCGATCACCGTCTTCACGTCGGCGGGGATGCTCCGGTCGTAGATGAGGGTGTGCGCCAGGCCCTTCCCCTGCTCCACCTCGCGCATGATGTTCCTGGTGGACTTCACGATCTCCGAGACGTCCGACACGAGCTCCTTGTTCGTGTACGACGCCACGCCGGTGCGCAGGTCGCGGGTGATGCCGACGGTGTTGTCGATGATCTCTCCGGTCGCCTTGAGGATCGACGAGATGTCACCGGACGAGCCGGTGGTCAGCTCGGCCCCGTCGGCCATGGCCGGTTCCGCCTGACTGCCGATGGAGATGTCGACCGCCTTGTCGCCGAGCACGCCGCGGTTGGTGATGCGCGCCACCGAGTCCTTGCGAATGCGCTCCTCGTACTTCTTCACCACCTCCATGGTGACGATGATGCGCTTGTCCTCGAGATCCGAGCCGAACTTGATGCTGGTGACCCGGCCCACGTTGACGCCACCCAGGCGCACGGGCGAGTCGAACTGCAGGCCGTCCACGTTCTCGAAGGCGCCCGTGTAGACGTTCTGCTTGTCGAAGAGGTTGCGCTCCTTGCCGATGACGAAGACGACGAGCAGGGCGAGGGCGATGCCGAGGGCGATGAAGAGCCCGGCGCGAATGATGATGCGGCGCTCGCGCTCGGCCGGGTTGAGGGGTTGGGGCGTGCTCATCGGTCAGCTCGCTCGCGCGTCGAGGAAGGCGCGCACGTCGGGGTGGGTCGAGGCCTTGAACTCGGCGACGGTGCCCTGGGCCACGATCTTCCGGTGGGCCAGCATCGCCATGCGATCGGACACGCGAAACGCGCTGTCCATGTCGTGGGTGACGACGATCTGCGTGCAGCCCAGCTTCTCCTTCATCGAGAGGATCAGCTCGTCGATCACCCGGGTCGAGATGGGGTCGAGGCCGGTGGACGGCTCGTCATACAGGATGATCTCGGGCTCGATGGCGATGGCGCGCGCCAGGCCCACGCGCTTGCGCATGCCACCGGACAGATCGGACGGCCGCATGTGCTCGACGCCTGGCAGGTTCACCAGCTTCAGCACCCGCGCCACGCGCTCGGTGAGCTCGTCGTGCGACAGCTTCAGGTGCTCGTTCAGGGGGTAGGCGATGTTCTCGCCGACGCTCAAGGAGTCGAACAGCGCCGCGCCCTGGAACACCATCGACACGCGCTTGCGCACCTCGCGCAGCTGCTTCTCGTTCATCTGCGCGACGTTCTCCTCGTGCAACAGCACCTGCCCCTGATCCGGGTACATGAGGCCGATGAGGCACTTGAGCAGCACGCTCTTGCCCGAGCCCGACCCGCCGATGATGGTGAGCGTCTCGCCCTTCTTCACGTCCAGGTTGAGCCCCTCGTAGATCTTCTTGGGGCCGAAGCTCTTCCAGAGCTCGACGAAGCGGATCACCGGCTCCTCGCTCGAGGGCTCGGGCGCGCGGCGGGTGATCTCGGTGGCGCTCACGGGCATCACGTCAGAAGGCGAGGAACAGCTTGGTCATGAAGAAGTCGGACAAGCAGACGGACACCGACGCGATCGCCACCGTCTCGGTGGTGGCCTGCCCCACGCCCTCGGTGCCTCCGGTGACGTTGAAGCCCTTGAAGCAGCCGACGATGGCGATGATGAGGCCGAAGACGAAGGACTTGAAGATGCCGCCCCAGAAGTCCATCAGCGACACCGTGTCGATGGCCGAGCGGAAGTACTGATCGAACGGAATGTCGTACTGCTGGTTCACCACCACCGAGCCCGCCGCCAGCCCGAGGATGTCGGCCAGCGCGGTGAGCGACGGCATCACGATCGCGCAGGCGATCAGGCGGGGCGTGACGAGCTTCTTGATCGGATCTGCGCCGAGCGCCGAGATGGCGTCGATCTGCTCGGTCACCTTCATCGAGCCGAGCTCTGCGGTGATGCCCGAGCCGATGCGCGCCCCGACCGTCAGCGCCGTCAGCACCGGCCCCAGCTCGCGGAAGAGCGTCAAGATGACGACCTTCCCCACGGTGTGCTGCACGCCGAACTTCGCGAGGAAGTAGGCGAACTGCAGCGAGATGACGAGGCCTGCGAAGAGGGCCACCAGGGTGGCGATGGACAACGAGCGCACGCCCAGCATCACCACCTGGTACGCGGTCGCGCCGAGGGCCAGCGGCGGCGTGACGGCGCGGACGCACGCCCGCGTGAACATGAAGACCATGCCCCCGAGCTGCAGCCACGCGCGGCTGATGCGCGCCGAGAAGGGGACGATCGACGCGAGCTCCTGCTGCACCATGTCGGCGAGCTCGGTTTCGCCAGACGTCGTTCGGCGCGGCGCGGGGGCTGATGGCTCGCTCATGGGCGTTTCTCCTGCGCGAACCCGCTCACCAGCCCGTCGAAGGTGGCCTGCCACTTCGGGCGCTGGCCGCGCGGGGTGACGTACGTGAAGTCGTGCACGCAGCCGTTCTTCTTCAGCACCACCACCTCGACCTCGGCGGGCACGCCGTCGATCGAGACGCTGTAGATGCTCCGCAGCGCCGCCCGGCCATCGAGGGTCAACGGCGCCCGGTCGGTGAGCACCCGCTCCTCGAAGCCGATCAGCAGGTGACTCGTCAGCACCTCGAGCGTGGGGTCGCCGTGATCCTTGCAGGTCGAGTTGGTGGCGATGAGGTGGCCGTCGGTGGACGCCCAGGCGAGATCGTTCTCGGCGAAGTCGATGCGGCGCCACGCGGGGTCGGCGGGAGCCACCACCTTGTAGGCGAGCCCGTCTTTGAAGAAGCGACCCTCGCGCAGCCCCGCCCCGCACCCGAGCAGGAGCACCAGGCACACCCCTGACGACAGGAGACGCATCGGCGGGCAGCTAACCCCGAGACGAGCGGCCGAGCACGATTTCGAACGGCCACCGCCCCGGCCGGCGCCTGAAAAGTTGACTCTACACGGACGTTCAGGGACCATACTGAACGCACGTTTCCGACTGAAAGGGTGTCCCGTGGAAGAGCTCACCGACCGGCAGAAAGAGATCCTCTCGTTCATCACCAAGACGAGCGAGGAGCGCGGGTTCCCGCCGACGATCCGCGAGATCGGCGAGGAGATGGGCATCGCCTCCACGAACGGGGTGAACGATCACCTGAAGGCCCTCGAGCGCAAGGGGTACCTCACGCGGGGAGAACAGCAGAGCCGCTCGCTCGTTCCCACCAAGCGGGCGCGCCTCATCCTCGGGCTGGGCAGCCCCTCGAAGCGTGACGCCAACATGATCGACGTCCCCCTGCTCGGGCGGGTCGCCGCAGGTGCACCCCTGCTCGCGACCGAGAACATCGAAGACTCGGTGCGCATCGACTCGTTCCTGCTGGGCGGCGCTGGTGGGAAAGAGGTCTTCGCCCTGCGCGTGAAGGGCGAGTCGATGATCGAAGACGGCATCTACGACGGCGACTTCCTCTTCGTGCGCAAGGCGCCGAGCGCGTCACCGGGCGACATCGTGGTGGCGCTGATCGAGGACGAGGCCACGGTGAAGCGCTACTACCCCGAGGGCGACAAGATCCGCTTTCAGCCCGCGAACAAGACGATGCAGCCGATCTACGTCCAGAAGTCCCAGTTCAAGCAGACGATGATCCTCGGGAAGGTCGTCGGCGTGTACCGGAAGATGCCGAGCTGAGACGCTCTTCCGGTTCGACTCCGCCTTCGTTCGGCCTGCGCTCCTCGGCGCATGGTGACGAGGTGACGTTGCCTCGTCGTCTCCGCCCTCACTCGCGGCTCCGTCTCACGGGCACTTCGCCGGCGCGATGCGCTCACAGGCCGTCTTCACCAGCTCCGCCCTGCCCTGCTCCTTCGCCATGCGCGCGAGCGCGAGCTGCAGCGGCTCGTTCTTCTTCTGCTCCTCTTCGGCGGCGACCGCCTCGAGCAGCTTGAGCCCGTCGGCCTTGCGATCGAGCGAGGCGAGGAAGGCGGCGAGCTCCATCGACTCGCGCACCTCCTCCCCGGTCGCGGTGGCCAGCGCCCGGTCGAGCTCGGCCTTCGCGCAGGCGCTGTCCTTGCGGGCGAGGCAGATGCGCCCGAGCCCCACGTGGTAGAGGGCCTGGTCCTTCGAGGCGAGCGCCTTCTTCCAGGCAGCCTCGGCCTTCTCGAGGCGGCCCTGGCGCAGCTCGAGCTCGGCGACCAGCTCCCAGGCGGTCGGGTCCTTCTCGGCCGTGGCCCCGTACGCGCCGATCGCGTCGTCCCAGCGCGAGGCCTCGACGTAGCGATCGCCCAGCTCCTGGTGGAGCTCCGGCGAGGTGATGCCCTTGCCCTTCGCCTGCTCGAGCACCTCGAGGGCCTTCGCGCCCTGCTTCGCCTTGACCAGCTCCTGCGCGGCCTTCACCACCAGCTCGGCCTGGGCCTTGCCGGGCGCCGAGTCGGCCGCCAGCAGGTAGCGTCGCACCGCCTCGTCGAGCTCGCCCTTCTCGAGCGCCGCGTCGCCGAGCGACTCGTGGGCGTTGAAGTCCTTCGGGTTGAGCTCGAGGGCCTTCGCGAGCGCCTCGGCCGACTTCGCTTTCTGATCCTTGATCGCGTACAGCACGCCCAGCCGGCTCCAGGTGGTGCCGCGCTTCGGGTCGAGCTTCGCGGCCTCCTCGAAGCGGGCGAGCGCCTCGTCGATGCGCTGCTCGGCCATCAACAGCTCCCCTTCTGCGCCGGGGAGCCGCTTGTCATCGGGCGAGAGCCTGCGCACCTCGTCGAAGTGCGTGTGGGCCTCCTTGAAGTCGCCCTTGAGGTACGCGGCCGTGGCGGCCACGTAGTGCCCGTCGGCCTCGGTCTTCGGGTCCACGGGCGGCGGGTCTTTCTTGCAGGCCCCGCAGACGAGGAGGAGGACGACCGTCGCGCGCAGCCTCATCGCTTCTTGCCGAGCTTCTCGAGCAGTCGCTGCCGGCTGGCCGTCGCCTGGGGGTGGTTCGGCTGCGCCCCGAGCAGCGCGTCGAGCGTCGTGAGGGCGTCGTCGAAGCGGCCGAGGGCGTTCAGCGCGGCGGCGCGGTTGTAGCGGGCGGCCACGTGGGCGCCGTCGATGGCGAGCGCGTCGTCGAAGGACTTGAGGGCCTCGTCGGCGCGGTTGGCGACCAGCAGCGCGAGCCCGTAGTTCACGTGCACGTCGGGCAGCGCGGGCCCCCAGCGCATGGCCGTCTTCATCACCTCGAGCGCCTTCGCGGCTGCCGTGGCGTCTCCACCCCTGGCGCGCTCGAGCAGCACCGAGCCCAGGTTCGAGCGGTACTCGGCGACCTCCGGCTCCGCGTCGACGGCCTTCTCGAAGTGGGCCTGCGCGGCGTCGAGATCGCCCTGGCGGAAGGCCAGGGTGCCGCGCGCGTACTGCCACAGCCCGCGCCCCTGCACCGGCACGGGCGCAGCGGTGAGGGCCTTGATCGCCCCGGCGACGTCGCCCTTCGCTTCGAGCGCCTTCGCCTGCTCGAGCACCGTGTCCAGCGCGGCGCTGCTCATCAGAACGTCCAGGCGAGCGTCGAGAGCGCCCACTGCTTCAGGTTCGTCATGAAGCTCTCGCGCTTCAGCTCGCCCAGGGTGATCTGCTTCGTCTCCTTGAGGCCGCCCGCGAAGCGCTCCTCGAGCGATCTGGCCGTCTTCGGGTCGGTGACGGCCATCGCGATCTCGGCGTCGGTGTTCTTCGAGCGCCCGTTCATGTTCACCGAGCCGACGATGGAGAAGTCCCCGTCGAAGGTCGCCGTCTTCGAGTGCAGCGTGCCGCCGTGCTTCTCGTAGATCTTCACGCCGGCCTTCATGAGGTCGTCGTAGAAGTGGCGCGCGGCGTCCGAGACGAAGCCCATGTCGTTGGCCTCGCGGCTGTTCGTCATCACCTTCACGTCCACCCCGCGCTTCGCCGCGTCGATGAGCGCTCTGCGGATCTCGGGCGGCGGCAGGAAGTACGCGTTCTCGATGGTGATGCTCTTCGTCGCGGTGTCGATGGCCGTCTTGTAGAGGCGGGAGCTGGCCTGCTCGATGCCCTTCACCTCGGGGTTGTGCTGCACCACGCGCACCGAGGGGCCGCCTTCCTTCGGGACCAGCGGCGGGTACAGCTTCGCCTTGTCGGCCTCGGAGATCGGCGCGCCGACCTCGTTCCAGTTGCGCAGGAACGCGTTCATGGAGTCACGCACCGCCGGCCCCTCGAGCTTCACGTCAGTGTCGCGCCAGGCCTCGGTGCCCTTGCCCTCCTTGCCGCCGCCGCGCGAGAGCACCATCTTGCCGGAGCCGCCGAGCGCGTACTCGTCGGCGATGTTCATGCCGCCCAGCACCGCCGCCTGACCGTCGACGATCAGGTTCTTCTCGTGCCAGCGATCGTTGATGTCCCAGACCTTCCACTTCTCGCCGTAGGCGCGCACGTCGACGCCGGCCTGCTTCATCATCTCGAACATCTTCGGGTCGGCGCGGCCAGAGCCCACGGCGTCGTAGATGACGCGCACCTGCACGCCCTCCTTCGCTTTGGCCGCGAGCTGGTTGGCCAGCTTCCAGCCCGTCTCGTCGGAGTTGAAGATGAACGTCTGGAAGCAGACCGAGTGCTTCGCGCCGGCGATCATCTTCTCGCGCTCGGCGAACGACTGCACGCCGTCGTACAGCATCGACACGGTGTTGCCCTGTACGTTGCGCGACTTCGTCTCGGCGTCGAGGCGGGCCTCGAAGGCGGCGCTGCGGAAGCCCGACGGCGGCGGCGCGGTGGGCAGCGGGGTCGAGACCTTCTTCGCGGGCTGTGGCCCCTGCGCCGCCCAGCTCTTCTGGGTGGGCGCGGTGGGCGCGGCGGACGTGGTGGTCGCCGGCCTGGTGGGGGTGGAGACGCTCTGCGTCTGGGGTGTGGTCGGGCGCTGGACCTTCATGAGGAGCAGTTCTTACCGCCTGCTCGCGCCCCCGTCACGTCGGCCCGTCACTCCGCGCCGGTGGTCATGCGCACGACCTCTTCGAAGGCGGTCACGCCCTGGTACAGCTTGCGGACGGCGGCCTCGCGCAGGTTGCGGAGCCCGCCCTTGCGCCCCGCCTCCACGAGCTGCTGGTGGGGCGCCTTGTGCGTGATGAGGGACTTGATCTCGGGCGTCGCCGAGAAGATCTCGAACACCGCGGTGCGGCCGCGGAAGCCGGTGTTGCGGCACTTCACGCAGCCGGCCCCCTTCATGAAGTTCGGCTCGCCGAGATCGGTGGGCAGGGGCGCCCTCAGCGCCTCGAGCTCGGCCCTGGCCAGCTTCACCGGCGTCGCGCAGTTGGTGCAGATCCGGCGCACCAGGCGCTGGGCCATGACGCCCAACAGGCTCGAGGAGAGCAGGAAGGCCGGCACGTCGAGATCGAGCATTCGGCCGACCGCGCCCACCGAGTCGTTCGTGTGCAGCGTCGAGAGCACCAGGTGGCCGGTGAGGGCCGACTGAATGGCGTTCTCGGCGGTCTCGGGGTCGCGGATCTCGCCGACCATGATGATGTCGGGATCCTGCCGGAGGATGTGACGGAGCGCGTTCGCGAAGTCGAGGCCGATCTTCGGCTGCACCTGGGTCTGGTTGAACGCCTCCCACACCATTTCGATCGGGTCTTCGATGGTGGTGACGTTCACGTCGGGTCCGGCGAGCGCCTTGAGGGCCGAGTAGAGCGTGGTCGTCTTGCCTGAGCCGGTGGGGCCGGTGACGAGGATCAGCCCGTGAGGCTCGGCGATCCACGACTCGAAGAGCTTCTTCTCGAGCGGGTCGAACCCGAGCTGGGCGATGTCCACCACCAGCGTCTCGGGGTCGAAGATGCGCATCACCACCTTCTCGCCAAAGGCGGTCGGCAGCGTCGACACGCGGATCTCGACCTCGTGGCCGTCGCGGTCGATCTTGATGCGGCCGTCCTGGGGCTTGCGCTTCTCGCTGATGTCGATGCGCGCGATCATCTTCACGCGTGACACGACGGGGGCGTGCACCTGCGGCGGCAACGTGTAGACCCCGTGCAGCACACCGTCGATCCGGAAGCGCACGATGGACTTGTCGCGCTTGGGCTCGATGTGAATGTCGCTCGCCCGGTTGTCGAAGGCCGAGCGCAGCAGGTGCTCGACGGCCTGGATGATCGAGCCGTCTTCAGGCGCCAGCTCCTTGTTCGACGCGCTCGAGAGGGTGACGAGCTGCTCGAAGTTCGAGACGCCGGTCGCGCTCGTCGCGAACTCGTCAGCGGCCGCGGCGAGCGTGCGCCGGAAGCCGTAGACGTCTTGAATGCCCTTCAAGATGTCCTGCTTGGCCGACAGCACCGGCTCGATGGGGCAGTTCACCTGCCGCTCGAGGGTCTCGAAGAGCTGCGCGTCGAAGGGGTTGGCGACCGCCACCTTGAGCGGCATGCCCGGGCCGCCGCCCTCGAGGGGCAACAGGCAGTGCCGGGCGGCGAAGGGCTTCGAGATGGTGCGCGCCGCGAGGTTCATGTCGAGGCGCAGCGGGTCGATCTTCTTGTAGGGGACCTTCGCGGCGGCCGCGACGAGCTCGGTGATGCGATCTTGATCGAGCAGCTCGCCGGGCTTGTTCGGCATCGGCACCTGGAAGAGCGCGACGATCTCGATCGGCGAGACCTCGTACTTGTCGTCGCCCACCTGCTTGAGCACCCGCTTCTTCGCCTGCGCCTCGCGGGCGAGGACGTCCCCCGCCTGGCTGCGGGTGAGCAGCTTCCCGTCGACCAGCGCGTCGAGGACGAACTGGAGCGAGAAGTCCGTCGCCCGCCGCCGCCTGTCCTCCAGCTTCGTCACCGCCGACGCCTCCTGCGGGCCTCGAGCGCGAGCCCCAGCAGCGCCAGCATGGGGCCGAACGCGCCCGGCGTCGAACAAGCACACCCGGCGTTGCCCCCGCCGTTCGACACGCCTGCGTCGGGCCTCGGTACGAACGGCCGGCCGGCGTCGGGCACGTTGCAGAAGGTGCCGCAGCCGGCGTCGTTGGGATCGACGGGCAACACGCACTCCTGATCGAGGCAGGCCTGGCCGACGGGGCAGTCGGAGTCGCCCTGGCACGCGGGGACGCAGGCCTTCACGCCCGGGTAGTCGGCGCACCGCAGGCCCGGGCCGCAGCTGCGCGGGCCCGAGCACGTCTTCAAGCAGAACAGCTCGCCGCGATCGTCGGGGACACAGGCGGCGCCGGTCGGACACGCGCTGCACCCGCGCGCGCAGCTCAACGTGCACTGCTTCGCGGCGAACCGGCGATCGGCCTGCCGGCAGATCTGCCCCGAGCCGCACTGCGTGTCCTGCGTGCAGAGGGTGCCCACGGAGACGCCAGGCGTCTGCTTCGGCACACACCGGCCGTCGCACAGACGACACTCGTGGTCCACGGTGACGCCGTTGATGACCGGATCGACGCAGTCGGCCTCGACGCGGCAGAGCGGAATGCAGATGCCCGCGTTGCCTGACGTCATGCTGATGGTGTCGCACGCGTAGCCCGGCCGGCAGTCCGACAAGCCGACGCGACAGCTCTGCAGACACACCCGCGTGCCCGACGTGGCCGGCAGGCACACGGAGTTCCCGGGACACGGGGGCTGGCCAACCTCGCACGTCTGGGTGCAGTAGCCGTCGGTCCACAGCGGCGTGCCGGTCGAGGCCTGGCCCGGCAGCAGGCAGTTGCCGAGGGCCGAACCACACTGGTTCGACATGGTGCACGCCTTGCCCACCTCGGTGACGCCGGCGCTCGGGTAGGTGCAGCCGTGGGTGCCGTTGGGCTGGAAGACCGTCGTCGGTTGGCACTCCATGGCCACCGGGCAGGGCACCGTGTTGGGCACGCACGCGTTCGAGCAGAAGCGCGTGGGGCCGACGTTACCCGTCCGGTTCACGCACTGGAGCGACGGATCGCAGCCTCCGTCCGCGAAGCACTGGGCGCCGGGTTTGCCGAAGGCGGGGTTCCCGTCGCAGACGCCGCGCACGTCGATCTGCGTGACGCTGCGTTTGTTCTCGCCACGCCGAATGTTCCCCTCCATCACCCCGAAGCCGTAGTGATCGAGCCCCAGACAGTGGCCCGCCTCGTGGGTCATCACCGACTGAATGTCGATGTCGTTCTGGGCGATCGGCAGCGTGGTGCTGAAGCTGAACTGCCCGAGCCCGTTGAGGAAGACGTCGCAGGTCTGCAGCACGCCGCCGTACGCCCTGGGCACGGTGATGGCGAGGGTGAAGCCGCTGTCGAGCAGGTTCCGCGCATCGGGATCGGAGGCGTTCGTGATCCACGCCGGCGTCACGGAGAAGTTGTCGAAGCGGTCTTGCGGGTTGGCGACGAGGCCCGCCGTGAAGCCCTGGCTCTGCGTCTTCGGCATCGAGCAGAGGATGTTGTTCCACTCGTTCCACGCCGCCTCGATGGCGGGGCGCGCGGCGCTGATCGAGAACCCTCCCGGCGCGGCGACGCGGTTGTCGATGTAGTACGGGAAGGGCGCGGGGGCCGACGACAGCATGCGGTACTGCAGGAACTTGGGATCCTGCGCGAGCGCGGCGGACGAGAGCGCGAGGACCGTCACGACCAGCGCGCGCGTCATCGCGACAGCTCCTTCGGCGCGGCGGGCCCACGCACCTTGCCGGCAGGGAGCGCCCGCACCTCGGCGATGAGGTCTCTCAGCGAGCGCCGCGCGCGCTCGTGGGTGAACATGTCGTGGACGATGACCGTGTCCGTGTCCACGATGGGCAGCTTCCCCTCCCCCATGGCGACCAGGTAGCAGCGCTCGGGCGAGGCCGCCGGGCAATGCAGGAAGACGAGCGCCCGCTCGCCGAGGGTGAACTCCGCGTCGCCGGGCACGATGACGCGCTCCTCGCCGCGCTGGCCCCCGAGCTGGATGAGGGTGACGCTCGACGGCCCCGTCCCCCGCACGTTCTCTCGAACCGTCAGCAGTGTGTGCGTCTTGAACTTCCGCGGATCCACCGGGTCCGTCACGGTCTTGCGCTCGGTGACCTCGACCACGGCGACCCGGTCGGACGCCATCGCCCGTTGGGGCACCGTGTGCGGAATCTGCGTCGTCGCCCAGGCCGCGCACGACAGCGCCGCCAGCACCACGAACACTCGCCTCTTCATCGGGAACTGCCTCCTCGGGTGGCCCGCCGTGGAGCGTAGCCCAGGTCACCCGCCCTGCGGTGTCCGTTGACCTGCGCCTTCGGGTCGCGGGCCCGCACGGCGAGGGCCGGTGGAAACGAAGGAAGGTGCGGCCACGGGAGACGTCAACGCGTCGTCGGCGCTGCGTCACCAGGGCGCTGGGAGTCGAGGACCCGCCGCGTCGCCTCGAACAACGCCTCTGTGGTGGGTCGCTCGGCGGCGGCCCCGACCGGAATGCCCAGCTCCGCGAGCACCGCCGAGGTCGTCGGGCCGCTCGCGACGACGTGGACGTGCCCACGCCACCCGGGCTCCGTCGAGGCGACGAAGGCCTCGGCCGCAGAGGGAGAGTGCACCACCACGATCGAACCGTCGGGCAGCTCGGGGGCCACCGGCACCTCCGCCTGATCGTAGAGGCTCACGAACGTAGAGCGACCAGGCACCTGCCCCAGCCATTCGCGCCAGGCCGGCTCGGCAGGCCCGCCGACCCACAGCACCTCGTCGTCCTCGTGGAGCAGCGCCTGGAGCGTCTCGAGGCGACCTTCGGCGCGCTCCGGCAGCACGTGTCGTGCCTCCCACCCGTGGCGGCCCAGCGCGCGGACGGTGTCGAGGCTCGGCGCGAGGAACGTGGCCCGCTGTGACGCGCTCCGGGCGCCGCTCGCGCGCACCACCTCGGCCAGCACGCGCACGGCGGTCGGAGACTCGGGGATCACCCAGGTGAACCGTCCCAGCTGCTCCCCGAGCGCCTGCAGAGACGGCCGCGCTGCGGCAGGGCTCACCGCCAGCACCGGCCAGTGCACGACCGACGCGCCCTCCTCCTCGAGCAGGAACGCGAGGTCGCGCACCTCCGAGGGATCGCGAAGCAGCAGGACGGTGGCCATCGCTGGCGCGCTCAGAGCTTGTCGAGGATGAACGCGGCGAGCAGGTCGGCTTCGGGGTTCGCGGCCTTCTTCTTCGGGTCTGCTCTGGGCGGCGCGGGGGCCTGCACCTCGGTGACGTACCCCTCGGCCACCTCGTAGGCCGCCTCACCGAGGATGACCGAGTCAGCGAAGTGCTCGGCGCCCAGCCCCTGGAGCTGCGCCTGCGTCTTCACCCGCCCGACCAGGCTGTTCGTGTCTTCGCCCGAGACCAGCTTGACGAAGTGCACGGCGGGAGAGACGGGGTGCGACGACGCCCCACCTTCCTTCACCACGAGCTTGCCGTCCTGGAGATCGGCCTTCTCGTTCATCGACCAATCTTCCAGGGTCTTCTGAGGCAGAAAGAGCTTCACGAAAACGACTCCCGGGCTGCGCGGTCCGAAGATGCGTATTACATCGCCGTCTCACAGCCAACCAAAGCCCCCGCAAGGGGAAGGGTCAACTCCATGAGCAAAGACACCGTCGCCGTCCAGGATGCCTCGTTCAAGGCCGAAGTGCTCGACTCCAGCGTGCCGGTGCTGGTCGACTTCTGGGCCACGTGGTGCGCCCCCTGCAAGGCCATCGCGCCCGCGCTCGAAGAGCTGGCGACCCAGTACAAGGGGAAGGTGAAGATCGCCAAGGTGGACGTGGACGAGAACCAGCAGGTGGCGCAGCAGTTCGGCATCCGCTCGATCCCCACGCTGCTCTTCTTCAAGGGCGGCCGCGTCGTGGAGCAGCTCGTCGGCGCGATGCCGAAGGCGAAGCTGGAAGACGCCATCAAGAAGCAGCTCTGAGAATCGACCTGCAGGTTCACGCGGGCGCTTGCATCCCCTCAGCGACGGGAGCACAAGGCGCGCGCTCCCGATGGCCGGGGGGCCACGCTGGGGAGCTGCATGCTCGGTCACCTGCTCAAGGCCGACTACGAAGAGCTGATCGCCAAGAAGGACTGGGAGTCCCTTCGCGTCGCGTTTGAGGACCTCGACCCGGCTGACATCGCGGAGGTGCTGGACGATCTGCCACCTGAAGATGAGGGCGTCATCTTCCGGATCCTGCCGCGCGACATCGCGGGCATCGCGTTCGAGTACCTGCCGCTCGATCAGCAGACCGAGCTGGTGCAGTTGTTGGGCAGCGAGCAGCTCGCGAACGTGCTCAACGAGATGGCGCCGGACGACCGCACGCGCCTCTTCGAGGAGCTGCCGGCCGAGGTGACGCGGCGGGCGCTCGAGACGCTCAAGCCAGACGAGCTCAAGGTCGCGCGCCAGCTGCTGGGGTACGCCGAGGGCACGGCGGGGCGCTACATGACGCCCGAGTACCTGGCGCTCAAGCCGTCGATGACCGCCTCCGAAGGGCTCACCTACCTGCGCGCGAACGGCAAGGGCCGCGAGACGCTCAACGTCCTCTACATCGTCGATGAGAAGAACACGCTGCTGGCCGATCTCCGCCTCGCCGAGCTGGTGATGGCCGCGCCAGACGCTCGCGTGGGCGATCTGCCGACGAGGCCGCTGGTGTCGCTCCCCGCGACGGCCCTGAAGGACGAGATCGTTCAGACGTTCGAGAAGTACGACCGCGTGGCGCTGCCCGTGACGGATTCCCGCGGCGCGCTGCTGGGCATCATCACCGCCGACGACGTGCTCGACGTCGTCGAGGCCGTGGCCACCGAAGACATCCAGAAGCTCGGCGGCATGGAGGCCCTCGAGGCGCCCTACATGGAGATCGGCGCGCTCGAGATGCTCAAGAAGCGCGGCGGCTGGCTCGCGGTGCTGCTCGTCGGCGGCATGCTGACGGCCACCGCGATGGGCTTCTTCCAGGACGAGCTGGCGCGGGCGGACGTGCTGTCTCTCTTCCTGCCGTTGATCATCGCGTCGGGCGGCAACTCGGGCAGCCAGGCGACGTCGCTCATCATCCGCGCGTTGTCGCTGCGGCAGATCGAGCTCGGCGACTGGTGGCGCGTGGCGGCGCGCGAGGCGAGGAGCGGGCTGATGCTGGGCGTCATGCTGGCGAGCATCGGGTTCGTCCGGGTGATCGCCTGGGAGCACCTCTTCCGGCTCGGCGTCTTTTCCCGCGGCTACGGAGAGCACTACGTGCTGGTGGCCTTCACCGTGTCGGCCAGCCTCATCGGCGTGGTGCTGTTCGGGGCGCTCATCGGCGCCATGCTGCCGTTCGGGCTGCGGCGCCTCGGGCTCGATCCCGCCGCCGCCTCCGCGCCGTTCGTCGCCACCATCGTCGACGTCACCGGCATCGTCGTCTACTTCACGGTGGCGAGCGTGCTGCTGCGCACGACGCTGCTCGCGGCGCCGGGCTGATCACTTCGCGGCCGGCCAGTCGAAGACGAAACGATCGGCCTCCTTCGATCGGAACCAGGCGATCGTCACCGACTGGTTCTTCACGTGCTTCTGCACGCCGACCAGCGTCACCAGCGACGAGTTCGAGTCGTTCGTGCGCACCCAGTAGACGTGGCCCTCCGCCACCTTCGCGCCGCTGTGCGCCTGGACCGCGGCGTCGACGGCGATGGTGCCCCTCTGCGCGGGGAAGGCGTCGGGGTTCACCGTCTCGGGCGCGTCGCGCAGCGGGCGCTCGCCGAGATCGACGATGAAGCTCCGATCGTCGGTCACGGTGTTCACGTCGAAGAGGTCGCCGGACGGGTCGGGATCGTTGCCGAAGAGCAGATCCCAGTCGTTGCCGGTGAGCTTGTCCGAGCCCGAGATGCCGCCATGCTCGAAGCTGGCGGCGGCGCTCCAATAGGCGCCGTCGGAGTCGGGGCCGGCGGAGCGCGCGGTGAGGGTCAGGGTGCCAGCCGCGGGCACCTCGCCGACGAAGCAGCCGCAGGCCTCGTCGAAGCCGCGCTGCTCTTTCCCCGGGGCGTGGCCACAGCCCTGGACCAGCAGGAGCACCGCTGACAACACCGCACCGGACACTGGCGTCACTCGCATGCCACTTCGTTGCCGGGGCTGCCGGAGACGATCGGCCGCGTCAGCGCACCGGCCGCGCGCGCACGAGCAGGTCCCGCTCGATCGCCTCGACCTTCGTGATCTCGAAGCGGGGCGCGGTCTTCGGAGACCCGACGGGCAGCACGCCCGACCACGACAGCCCCTCGTGGCCGAAGAGCGTGGGAGCGAGGAAGAGCACGAGCTCGTCGCAGAGCCCGGCCCTGAGGAAGAGGCTGGTGGTGCGCGCGCCGCCCTCGACGAGCACGTGCAGCACGCCCTGCTTCGCCAGCGCCCGGAGCGCCACCTCGAGCTCGAGCACCCCGCTCCGCGACGGCACCACCAGCACCTGAACGCCCCTCTGGGAGAAGCGCTGCTGGCGGTTGGGCGAGGTGGCCTGCGACGTCACCACCACCACCGGCGCGCCCGGCGCGTAGACCTTCGCCGTCGGCTTCGTGCGCAGGGAGGGATCGATCACCACCCGCATCGCGTCGCGCCCGTTCGGCAGCCGGGTGGTGAGGCGCGGGTTGTCGGCCACCACGGTGCCGGCGCCGACGACGATCGCGTCCACCCGGTCGCGCAGCTCGTGGGCCCGCCGCCGCGCCGCCTCCGAGGTGATCCACTTCGACTCTCCGCTGCGGGTGGCGATCTTCCCGTCGAGCGTCATCGCCGCCTTCAGCGTCACGAAGGGCAGCCCGGTGCGCATCACCTTCAAGAAGGGCTCGTTGAGCGCGTCGCACTCGGCCTCGAGCACCCCGCCCTTCACCTCGAGCCCGGCCCGGCGCATGCGCCGCACGCCCTTGCCGTCCACGAGCGGGTTGGGATCGGCCGAGCCGTAGACGACGCGCTTGATCCCCGAGTCGAGGATCGCCTGCGTGCACGGCGGGGTGCGGCCGAAGTGATCACACGGCTCGAGGGTCGAGTAGATGGTGGCGCCGCGCGCCTTCGGGCCGGCGAGCAGGAGCGCGTTGGCCTCGGCGTGCGCGGTGCCGGCGCGCGCGTGGTACCCGCTGGCGACGAGCTTCCCGCCCTTGACGATCACGGCGCCGACGGCCGGGTTCGGGTGGGTGCGGCCGAGGCCCTTCCTGGCCTCCTCCAGCGCGAGCCGCATGAAGCGCTCGTCGTCGCCCGTGCGCGCCATGCGCGTCAGCCCTTCCCCTTCGGCCGCGAGCCCCTCGCCTCGAGGATCTCCTTGAGCTCGTCCATGAACTCCGAGATGTCGCGGAAGCTGCGGTACACCGAGGCGAAGCGCACGTAGGCGACCTCGTCGAGCGTCGGCAGGCGCTCCATGATCAGCTCGCCCAGCCGCGTCGAGCTGACCTCCTTCTCTCCGAACTCCTGCAGGCGCCGCTCGAGGTCGGTGACGAACGCCTCGAGCTGATCGACCGACACGGGGCGCTTCTCGCAAGCCTTCTTGAGGCCGGCGATCAGCTTGTCGCGATCGAACGCCTCACGGCGGCCGTCCTTCTTCACCACCAGCGGGTTCAGCTCCTCCACCCGCTCGTAGGTGGTGAAGCGGCGCTTGCACGTCTCGCATTCCCGGCGGCGGCGAATGACGGCGCCCTCACTCGAGTCGCGTGAGTCCATCACCCGGGTGTCCTGCGCCGAGCAGAAGGGGCACCGCACGGAGTCGTCAGCCCTTCTTGAGCCGCGAGGCGTACAGCGGGAACGACTTCGTGAAGTCCGTCACCTCGCCCTTGATCTTCGCCAGGGCCGCGTCGTCGGCGGCCGCGTCGAGCGCCCGGCCGATCAGCTTCGCGACGGTGGCCATCTCGGCCTCCTTCATGCCCCGGGTGGTGAGCGCCGGCGTGCCGACGCGAACCCCGGAGGAGATGGTGGGCTTCTCGGGGTCGAAGGGGATCTGGTTCTTGTTGACGGTGATGTGCGCCTTGCCGAGCGCCTCCTCGGCGGCCTTGCCGGTGAGCTTCTTGGCGCGCACGTCCACGAGCATGAGGTGGTTGTCGGTGCCACCCGAGCACAGGCGCAGGCCCTGCCCCTTGAGGCCCTCGGCGAGCGCGGCGGCGTTCTTCACCACCTGCTTCGCGTAGTCCTTGAACGCAGGCTGGAGCGCCTCGCGGAACGCGACGGCCTTCGCCGCGATGGTGTGCATCGCCGGCCCCCCCTGGATGCCGGGGAAGACGTTGCTGTTCACGCTCTTCGCGTACTGCTCCTTCATGAGGATCATGCCCGAGCGGGGGCCCCGGAGCGTCTTGTGCGTCGTCGAGGTGACGATGTCGGCGAAGGGCACCGGCGAGGGGTGCGCGCCGCCGGCGATGAGGCCAGCGATGTGGGCCATGTCCACCAGCACCGAGGCCCCGACGCTGTCGGCGATCTCACGGAACTTCGCGAAGTCGATGGTGCGCGGGTACGCGGAGCCGCCCACGATGATCACGCGCGGCTTGTGCTCGGCCGCGAGCGCCTTCACCTGGGCGAAGTCGATCGTCTCGCCGTCGCGGGTCAGCCCGTAGTGGGCCACCTTGTACGTCTTGCCCGAGAAGTTGAACGTCGCGCCGTGGGTGAGGTGGCCGCCCGAGTTGAGATCGAGCGTCAGCATGAGCTCGCCCGGCTTCATGAGCGCCATGAAGGCCGCCATGTTCGCCTGGCTACCCGAGTGGGGCTGTACGTTGGCCGCCTCGGCGCCGAAGAGCTCGAGGGCCCGCTCGATGGCGAGGGACTCGGCCTTGTCCACCTCGTCGCAGCCGCCGTAGTAGCGCTTGCCCGGGTAGCCCTCGGCGTACTTGTTCGTGAGCACGCTGCCCGAGGCCTCCATGACCGCGGGCGAGACGAAGTTCTCAGACGCGATCAGCTCGAGGCCCTCTTCCTGGCGGCGGGTCTCGGCCTGAATGATGCCGGCGATGGCCGGGTCGACCTGCGACAGCGGGGCGGTGTTCTCCATGGCGGAGGGCAGGTAGCGCAGCAGGTCAACCTGGGCAACACGCGCGTGCTTCAGACCCGCTGACCGCTCAGGGCACGACCCACGCGTTGGCTTCCAGCTCGATGGGCGGGTCGGCCACGCTGGCGCCGGGCGCGCGGATCCAGCGCATCTGGGAGAACGCGTTGCCGCCGGCCTTGCAGACGGCCTCGCGGAGCGCGGCGAAGGTGGCGTCGTCGGTCTCCTTCCGATCGACCTTCACCCAGCCGATGTTCTGCGCCCCCGCCGGCACGTCGGTGCCTGCCGGGTAGTCCGTGGCCTCACAGCCCTGATCGACGAGGCGAACCCTCGGCTTCGGGTCCGGCTTCTTGAGGAAGGGCGCGATCTCGGTGCGGCAGCCGGCCGCCACCAGCGAGAGGACGAGCGCGAGCGTGAGCCTCATCGGTCCACCTCCAGGGCCTTCACCTTGTCCACCCGGGTCTGGTGGCGCCCGCCCTCGAAGGACGCGGCGAGGAACGCCTTCGCGATCTCGAGCGCCACCCCGCCACCGGTGACGCGCTGGCCGAGGCACAGCACGTTCGCGTCGTTGTGCTGCCGCGTGGCGCGCGCCTCGAACTCGGTGCGGCAGACCGCCGCGCGAATGCCCTTCACCTTGTTCGCCGCGATGCTCATGCCGATGCCGGTGCCGCACACGAGGATGCCCAGCGGCGGCGCCCCTCTCGTCACGAGCGCGGTCAGCTTCGTCGCGAAGTCGGGGTAGTCCACCGAGGCGGTCGAGTCGGGGCCCAGGTCGTTCACCTCGTGGCCCAGCTTCCGCAGCTCGGTGACGAGCTCGGCCTTGAGGGCGACTCCGGCGTGGTCGGCTGCGATGGCGAGTGCGGTCACGGAGCCGCGTTGTAGCGAAAAGCGCGGACGAGGGAACGGGCTTGCAGCCCGGGACGTTCTGCGGCGTGAAGAGGACCCATGGATCTCGATCGCAAAGCCCTGGCCGTCGCCCTCGTCGTGTCGACCCTCATCGCCTCCATCGCGTGGAGCGTGGTGCGGCTCTCACGCCCCACCACCATCGACGTGCGCGGCTCGGCCAAGCGTCGCATCACGTCGGATCTGGCCGAGTGGTCCGCGTCGGTGAGCGTCACCCGGAAGGAACGCGTCGAGGCCTACACGGCGCTCAAGAAGGACGTCGAGGCGGTCTCTGCCTTCCTCGAGGCGGCGGGCTTCCCCCGCGAGCAGGTGCGGATCTCGGCGGCGTCGCTCGATCAGCTGTCCCACGAAGACGTCATCGAGGAGAACAACCGCGTCACGCGCCGCACGGTCTTCGACGGGTGGCGCGCGACCCAGACCGTCAACGTCGTGTCGAAGGACGTGCCGCGAGTCGAGCGGGTGTCCCGCGAGGCCACCCAGCTGCTCGAGAAGGGCGTCGATCTCGCCTCGCAGTCGCCCTCCTATCTCTTCACCGGCGTCGGGCCTCTGAAGATCGAGATGCTGGCCGAGGCCTCCCACGATGCGAGGCAGCGGGCCGAGCGCATGATCGAGGCAGCAGGCGGCGGCGCGAAGGTCGGGCAGGTCGTGGGCATCGACACGGGGGTCATCAACATCAACGCCGCCAACTCGACCGAGACGTCGTGGGAGGGGAACTTCGACACCACCTCCTGGGAGAAGGACATCCTCACCACGGTGCGCGTGCGCTTCGAGGTGAAGAACTGAAGCGGCTCACTGCGGCTGCAGCCGGTCCGGCGGCGGGCCTGACGACTTCACCGGGCGCCAGCGGCTCTGCTCGAGCATGTACTCCGCGAAGCGGCCGCAGCCCGTCACCTTGACCCTCGACGGCGCGAGGAGCTGCTGGACTTCGGTGAACTCGAGCTTCGAGGCCTTGCAGGACAGGTCGCTCACCGCGCGCGGCGTGAGCTCGGTGCGCACCTGCTCGAGGTTGAGCGCACAGGAAGCGGCGCTGACGGCGATCGAGGCGAAGAAGACCGCTCGCATGGGCCCTCCGTCGTGAGCGGCTACTCGCGGTACCGGCGCATCACCAGCACGGCGTTGGTGCCGCCGAAGCCGAACGAGTTCGACATCGCCGCGTCCACCCACACCTCGCGCGCCTTGTTCGGCACGTAGTCGAGGTCACACTCCGGGTCCGGGGTGAACTGGTTGATCGTCGGCGGAATGATGCCGCGCTGAAGCGCGAGCGCGGTGAACACGCACTCAGCGCCGCCAGCCGCGCCGAGCATGTGGCCCGTCATCGACTTGGTGCTCGACACCATCAGCTTCTTCGCGTGCTCGCCGAAGACGCGATGGATCGCCTTCGTCTCGTGCAGATCGTTGAAGGGTGTCGAGGTGCCGTGGGCGTTGATGTAGCCGATGTCCTTCGGCTCGAGGCCCGCCGACTTGAGCGCGAGCCGCATGCAGCGCTGCGCGCCCTCGTGCTCGGGCGCTGGAGCCGTCTCGTGGTGCGCGTCGCTGTTGGCGGCGTAGCCGACCAGCTCGGCGATGATCTTCGCGCCCCGCTTCTTCGCGTGCTCGAGCTCCTCGAGCACCACGACGCCGGCGCCCTCGCCCATCACGAAGCCATCACGGTCCTTGTCGAAGGGCCGGCTCGCGGTCGCGGGCGAGTCCACCCGGGTCGACAGGGCGTGCATGGCCTCGAACCCGCCGATGCCCAGGGGCGTGATGGCCGCCTCGGCGCCGCCGGCGATGGCCGCGTCCATCTCTCCGTAGCGAATGGACTTCCACGCCTCGCCGATCGCGTGGGCGCTCGTGGAGCAGGCCGAGACCGGGCTCCAGTTCGCGGCGCGCGCGTTGTACCGCATGGAGATGCGACCGGGCGCCATGTTGACGATCATGCGCAGGATGAAGAAGGGAGAGAGGCGATCGAAGCCCTTCTCGAGGCCGGTCTTGTGGCTGTCCTCGAACGACGACAACCCGCCGATGCCGCTGCCCACGATGACGCCGACCCGGTCGGGGTCGAAGCCGTGGGGCTTGTCGAGGCCGATCGGGGTGCCCGACTCCTTCATCGCCAGCTCGGCTGCGGCCAGCGCGAAGTGGTTGAAGCGGTCCATGCGCCGGGCTTCCTTGCGATCGAGGTAGTCCTCGACCTTGAAGTCCCTGCACTCGCCCGCCATGTTCACCTTGAGGTTCGTGTCGTCGAAGAGCGAGATCTTCGCGATGCCCGACTGACCACCGATGGCGGCCTGCCAGGACTTCTCGGTGCCGGTGCCCAGCGCGGTGATCAGACCCGTGCCGGTGATGACGACGCGACGTGGAGCGCTCATGGTGAAGTTCCGAAAGGCCCGCGGGCCTCAGCTCACTTCTTGTGGGTGTTGATGTAGTTGATCGCGTCGCCGACGGTCTTGATGTTCTCGGCCTCCTCGTCGGGGATCTCGATCTCGAACTCCTCCTCCATCGCCATCACGAGCTCGACGATGTCGAGGGAGTCAGCGCCCAGGTCCTCGATGAAGGAGGACTCCATCTTGATCTCGTCCTCGCTGACGCCGAGCTGGTCGGCGATGATCGACTTGACCTTGCCTTCGATGTTCTGGGCCGTCATTGCGTGTGTCCTTGGGGTGTTGGGGGGAGGAAACGGTTGCGCCGCGCCCCTAGCACGGGGGCCACGGGCAACCAACGGTGAAACTACATGTACATGCCGCCGTTCACCTTCAGCACTTCTCCGGTGATGTACGAGGCGGCGTCTGACGCGAGGAAGACCACGGCCTTGGCGATCTCCTCGGGGTTCCCGATGCGACCCAATGGAATGGCGTCGGCCATCTTCTGCTTGAGCTCGTCGTTGAGCCCCGCCGTCATGTCGGTGGTGATGAAGCCGGGCGTCACCGCGTTCACGCGGATGTTCCGCGAGGCGAGCTCCTTCGCGATGGCCTTGGTGAGGCCGATGAGGCCGGCCTTCGAGGCGGCGTAGGCGGCCTGGCCGGCGTTGCCCATCTCTCCGACGATCGACGAGACGTTCACGATCGCGCCGCCCTTCGCCTTCATCATCGGGCGGCTCACGGCGCGCATCAGGGCGAAGGCGCCGCGCAGGTTGGTGTCGAGCGTCTTGTCCCAGTCCTCGTCCTTGAAGCGCATCAGCAGCCCGTCGATGGCGACGCCTGCGTTGTTGACGAGCACGTCGATGCGGCCGTGCTCGCGCATCACCTCGTCGATGAACGCGGTGCAGGCGGCCGAGTCGCTCACGTCGAAGCGTTTGGCCTGGGCCTTGACGCCGAGGTCGGTGACGAGCTTCACCGTCTCGACGGCGGCCGCCTCGTTGCCCGCGTAGGTGAAGACGACGGTGGCGCCGGCCTTGCCGAACTCGAGCGCGATCGCGCGCCCGATGCCGCGGGAGCCCCCGGTGACGACCACGACCTTGTTCTGGAAGTCCTTCATCACGTTCTCCCGAGGGGCCGCGCGCGCGGTGCAAGCGCAGGGCCGATCACGGTGCGGGCCTTTACGGAGGGAACAGCCCGTTGTCGAGGCTCAGCAGGTGGCGAAGTTCGTTCGCACCCCGGGGGAACTGCACAAACGGTTTCGCACCTGTCACTGCGCGGCGAGGGCCTTCTCGAGGCTCGCGGGATCTTCGACGTTCACACACTCGAGGCCCTTCGAGATGCGCTTGACGAGGCCGCACAGGACCTTGCCCGGTCCGAGCTCGACGACCTTCGACACGCCGGCCTGCTCGAGCGCCTGCACGCACTCGATCCACCGCACCGAGCCGGTCACCTGGCGCAGGAGCAGCTCCTTGATGCGCGCGGCGTCTGCGTTCGGCGTCGCCTCGACGTTGGTGACGACGGGGGCGGCGGGCGCCTTGAAGGCCACCTTCGAGAGCACCTCGTCGAGCCGGGGAACGACAGGGGCCATCAGCTCGCAGTGGAACGGCGCGCTCACGGGCAGCGGCAGCACCCGCTTCGCGCCGGCCGCCTTGAGCAGCTCACCCGCGCGCTCGACGGCCTTCGCGTGGCCCGCGATCACGGTCTGCGCAGGCTCGTTGAAGTTCGCGCACGAGACGATCTCGCCCTGCGATGCCTGCGCACACAGCTCCTTCACCTTCTCAGGCGCGAGGCCCAGCACCGCCGACATCGCGCCGACCCCGGCGGGCACGGCCTCCTGCATGAACGTTCCGCGAGCTCGAACCGCGCGCACCCCGTCCGCGAGGGACATCGCGCCGACGGCGACGAGCGCGGAGTATTCCCCCAGCGAGTGGCCGGCGACGAAGGCCGGCGAGGTGGCGAAGCGCTTCGAGAAGACCGCGTGCGCGGCGACCGACGCGGTGAGGATCGCCGGCTGCGTGTTGGCCGTCAGCTTGAGCGCGTCTTCGGGGCCCTCGAAGCACAGCGCCGAGAGCTTCTCACCCAGCGCGTCATCGGCCGCGTCGAACACCGCGCGCGCCTCGGGGAACGCCTCGGCGAGCGCCTTCCCCATGCCGACGTACTGGCTCCCCTGCCCCGGAAACACGAACGCGACCGAACCCATGTCCGCTCCTTGAGACCTCGAGTGATCGACTGCGGGCTGCTACCAGCGAACGATGGCGCTTCCCCAGGACATCCCGGCGCCGATGGCCATCATCAGGATCGTGTCGTTCGGCTTGAGCCGACCGGCCCGACTGGCCTCGTCGAGCGTCATCGGGAGCGAGGCCGACGACGTATTGCCGTATTTGTCGATGTTGAGGAAGGCCTTCTCGCGCGGCAGCTTCACCCGCTCGAGCACGGCGTCGATGATGCGCACGTTCGCCTGGTGCGCGACGACGTGGGTGATCTGATCGGCGGTGAGGCCGTTGGCCGCGAAGGCCTCGTTGACCGCGTCGGAGAGCGCCCGCACCGCGAACTTGTAGACGTCGCGCCCGTTCATCGAGACGAACTGAAGGCGCTGCTCCACCATCTCCTTCGAGACGGGCGTCTTCGAGCCACCGCCGGGGATGCAGAGGATGCCGGTCTGCGAGCCGTCCGTGTGCAGGTGGGTCGAGATGAGGCCTCGCGACGGCTCAGGCGAGGGGCCCACCACCATGGCCCCCGCGGCGTCGCCGAAGAGCACGCAGGTGTTGCGATCCTTCCAGTCCACGATCCGGGTGAGCAGCTCGACGCCGATGACGAGCGCGCGCTTCACCCGGCCCGTCTCGACGAACTGCGCAGCGACCGACAGCCCGAAGAGCGAGCCCGCGCAGGCCGCCGAGAGATCGAACGCGAAGGCCTTCGTCGCTCCCAGCTTGTGCGCCACGAACGCCGCGCAGGCGGGCATCGGCATGTCGGGCGAGATGGTGCCGACGACGATCAGCTCGAGCTCGTCAGCCCTCGTGTTCGCCAGCTCGAGCGCCCGGATCGCCGCCTTCACCGCCATGTCCGAGGTCGTCTCGTCGGGGGCGGCCATGTGCCGTTCCCGAATGCCCGTGCGCTCGACGATCCACTCGTCGCTCGTCTCGACGATCTTCTCGAGGTCGCGGTTCGTCAGCACCTTCTCGGGGACGTAGCTGCCAGTGCCGATGATGTGTGCGCGCATGAGGGGGCGCTCCTTACCCGCAAAACCAACTCCATGTCACTGCATCGGTTTGCTCGCATTCCGTTCTGCAACGGTCTGGAAAAACGACCGCTTCAGCGGGGAGCTGGTGGTGTCGTCAGGGGCTCCGCTGCTCGCGTTTTCGCGGGGGCTCGCCTGGGAGCGCCCGTCGGAGGGCTGGAAACACGAAAACCCCTCGCGATCGCCGTGGGGGCGTCACGAGAGGTCGTGTGGTGGTTCAGGAGGGAGGGTCAGCTCAGTCGCTGGTGCCGCGCGCGACCTTCTTGCCGCTGTAGTGCCCGCACGCGGGGCAGACGCGGTGGGGCATGGTCGGCGCCCCGCAGTTGGCGCACTTGATCACCTGCACCGCGCTCTTGAGCTTGTTGTTCGCGGCGCGGCGGCGATCGCGCCGCATCTTCGAGGTCCGCTTCTTGGGAACGCCCATGGCTTCAATCTTCCTTTCGACGACTTCAGTTCTTCAGCTTGATGTCCTTCAGCTTCGCCAACCGGACATCGATCTCTTTCTTCTCGGAGTGACCGCAGTCCTTCTCGTTGAGGTCCTGCCCGCACGTCGAGCACAACCCCCTGCAGTCCTCCCGACACAGCACCGTCACCGGGAGGGCCAGCAATACCTGTTCACGCACGATCGGGTCCAGATCGATCGTCTTTCCGTCGAACGGCTCGGCGTCGATTTCGTCCAGCTCGAAGCTGGCGGCGCTCTCGGCCTGCTCGTCGTCGTCCTTCTGGTTGCGGCGACGGCGCGGCGGTCTGCCGTCGTCTTCGGCTTCGTCTTCCACCTTCGGCTGCTCGCGAATCATGCGCAGCGCGAACTGCACCGGCACGTCCACGGGCACGTCCTTCGTGCAGCGGCGGCACGGGCAGACGAGCTTCGCCTCGAAGGAGCCGGTGACGTGGACCTGGCCGCTCACCTTGCGGAACGCGGCGGAGAGCTCGGAGGCGCTCACGAGTCGAAAGCCGTCGCTGTCGGCGAGCGCCTGCTCCAGCACGCCGCGCGCGATCGGTTGGCTCAGCTCGAGGCCGGGCTCCTGAATTTCCTCAATCTTGACCAGCATTTGCGTTCCTGCACCCCGAACGGGTCGCGTCGTGTACATGCCGGGGAGACGGGAGTCAAACCACGCGCTGACGCCAGCCCGGAGCGGGCGTGCAGGCACCGCAGCGTGCTGGCTGAGCGGGAATCGGCGCGACAGTTCTGGTATGGCCTGCGTCGTGCGACTGGCCGTGACCCTCACGACGCTGCTCCTCTCGAGCTCGGCGCTCGCCCAGGTGACGCCCAGGAACGAGGCGCTGACGAAGGGCCAGCAGCAGGTCGAGGACGGGGACTTCGAAGACGCGGTGAAGACGCTCGAGGCGGGCATCGGCGCGGCCGATCTCACCGACGAGCAGCTCGCCGAAATGTACCGGCTGCTGGGGCTCTCGTACCTGTACCTGAACAACGAGGACAGGGCGCGCGACGCGTTCGAGAAGCTGCTCCAGGCCCGGCCCGACTACGAGCTGCCGAAGGCGACGCCTCCGAAGATCCGCACGCTCTACGCGCGCATCAAGGACGACATCCGCAAGCGACGGGTGCGCCCGGTGACGCTGACGGTGTCGGGCGTGCCTGAGCAGCCGCCAGGCCAGGCGGTGACGGTGGAGTCGCGCATCGACGACATGGCGCTCGGCGCGAAGGCCAAGCTCTTCTACCGGCGCGCGGGGGTGCAGAACTTCAGCTCGACGGACTTCCAGCGCGACCGGAGCGATCGCAGCATCTACCGCGCGACGATCCCCGCCTTCGAGCTCCCTGAGGAGTCGGCTGCCTACGATCTCGAGTACTACGTGGAGGTGGCTGACGCCGCCCAGCGCCGCCTCGCAGGGCGGGGAGACCCGTTCACGCCCCTCACCTTCCGCGTCACGGCGAAGCTGGTGGCCGAGGACCCCGAGAAGCCCAGGCCCTGGTACCAGAACCCGTGGGTCTGGGTGGGCATCGGCGCAGGGGCCGCCGCGGTCACCACCGGCGCGATCATCCTCGCGACGCAGAAGCCGACGGGAACGCTGCCCATCACCATTCAGATCGAGGGCATGCCATGAGGCGCGCGCTGCTGCTGCTGCTCGCGTCGTGGCTTCCAGCGTGCGGTCCCGAGGGGACCTCCGCTGAGCCGGGCTTCGATCTCGAGCTCGTGGTGCAGCGCGGCCTGCTGGACACCATCGGCGGCTTCCAGGTGGCGCTCGTCACCAACATCTCGTCGATCGAGAACGGCGACTGCACCGTCATTCGCCAGCGTTGCATCAAGGACCAGGTGCCGACGAACCGCTTCGTGCCCTTGAAGAACCCGCAGACGAACCAGCCGCAGGTCGCCCTGGTGTTCCCGATCAACCTGAAGGCCGGCACGCCCAACACCCAGGATCTCACGCTCACCGAGGTGCCGCCGGGCCGCGACTACGGCCTCATCATCGAGGCGATCGCGAAGGACGGCGTGCGGCTGGCGGGCGCGGAGTGCCAGTTCGTGCCGCAGCTCTCAGCGGGCTCCAACCCGCGCGTGCTGATGCGGATCCAGCAGTACGACCCGCCGAAGATGTGCGACCCGCGACTGGTCCCCTGAGCGGCTGGTCGATCGGCTACGACGCCACCGGAGCGTCTCGAGCACCGGCGAGGGGCTCGTCGGCCTCAGCGGCCTCCTTCTCGCCGACGTCGGTTCGCCGGGGCTCGCCGCTCGGCAGGCTGAGCCGCCGACGCATGAGCGTGCCCAGGCCGACCCCGAAGGCCACGACGAGCCAGAAGAGCCACGGGGCCTGCACGGCCTCCAGCCCGCTGTGCAGCGTCATGCTGAAGATCGACGCGAGCGCGGTGATCGGCAGGAACACCGCGGCCACCACGTTCAGCTTGTGACTCTCGCGCCCAAGCTCGACGCTGGCGGCGGCCTGCGCCTCGGCCTTCTGGGCCGCGATGAAGTCGAGCGCGTCGCGCGCCTCGGCGGTGATCAGCTCGACCGCACGCTCGAGCTCGTTGGCCCGATCGCGCAGGTTGATGAGCTCACGATCGTCGATCGCCTCGCGCGCGGCCTGGAGGGCGGCGGCCAGGTGGTGCGCGGTGCGGTGCAGCGGGGTCGCTTCGCGCAACACGCCGAACCACTCGACGGCTCGCGTCGCCCTTCGCAGGCGCTCCTCGAGCTCGTCCACCGCCAGCTCGAACTCGCCCACGTGATCCCGCAGCGGGCCGGGCCCGTTCCCCATGCCCTGGGTCTTCCACTCGCCGCCGGGCGCCCGCCAGAAGAGCCGCGCGCCGCGTTCCCTCCTCGACGGCATCGGCACCTCGTGCAGCACCAGCAGCAGGTGGCCCTCGTCCACCATCGCCCGCTGGCGACCGGCCACCTCTCCCATGCGCGCCTTGAACTTCGCCGGCACGCTCCACTGCGCTGGAATCGCTGTTCGCATGCCCCCAGCTTCAGCAGCGCTGGTGACGCGCTGGTGGCGGCCTCGGCACGGCACGTCGACGGCGCCGCAAAATCAAGGGGTGTGCCGCGGGCGGTCTCGACGACTCGTGGGGTTACGTGGGCAGCCGCGCGGCGATCTTCTGGATGAGCGCCTCGATGCGCTTGCGATCCTGAGGGGCGAGGTTGAGGAACGACACGCCCATGCCGAGCTCTTTCGCGGTGACGATCTCGCCCTCGCACACGATCTCGGCGGCGTCGCCGGGCAGCTCGAACTTGAGGGCGACCCGCGAGCCCACGGGCAGCGGGATCGTCTGCGCGAAGTAGGCGCCGCCCACCGAGAGGTTCGCCGCGCGCTGGAAGTACAGCTCGCCTTCTCGCGACGCCTCGATCCAGAGATCGACGGGTACACGCTCTTCCTTCCGCTTCTCTTTGCCGGTGGCCATGCGCGAGCGGCTTATGCCACGGAGCCAGATGAGTTAGGAAGCCGCGCATGCCGCGCATCCTCATCGTCGAAGACGAGCAGGACCTGGCGTCGTTGCTCGAGTACAACCTGAAGCAGGACGGCTTCGAGGTGGACGTCGCGCGCACCGGGGCCGCCGCGGTCGCTCGCGCGCGCAGCTTCAAGCCCGACCTCATCCTGCTCGACCTCATGCTCCCGGACATCGCCGGCACCGAGGTCGCGCGGCTGGTGCGCGAGGGCGAGCCCCGCCGCGTGCCCATCATCATGGTGACGGCCCGTGGCGAAGAGACCGATCGGGTGAAGGGCCTCGAGCTGGGCGCCGACGACTACGTGGTGAAGCCCTTCTCGGTGAAGGAGCTGATGCTGCGCATCAAGAACGTGCTCCGTCGGGACAGCGGCGAGCCGAAGCCGTCGTCGGCCGGGGGCAAGCTCACGGCGCCCGACATCGTGCTCGACGCCGATCGCCATGAGGTGACGGTGAAGGGCAAGCCGGTGGTGCTCACCGCCCTCGAGTTCCGCCTGCTCAAGACGTTCCTCGAACGACCGGGGCGCGTGCAGACCCGCGAGACGCTGCTCTCGGACGTCTGGGGCATCGACGCCGAGATCACCACCCGCACGGTGGACACCCACATCAAGCGGCTGCGCGAGAAGCTCGGCACCGCTGGCGACATCATCGAGACGATTCGCGGGGTCGGCTACAAGCTGACTGCGCCGTGACTGCGACCGCATCGTTGCCGATTCGTCACGAGGCCCGGGTATGAGCGAAGGCATGACACGAATGCCGCCGAAGCCTGAGCTGGGACCGGGCGCGGGCTCCAAAGAGGCCGCGCGGGCGCTCGCCGTGCTGCGCGCCGTGATCGACGGCATGGCCGAAGGCGTCTGGGTGACGGACGAGTTCGGCACCGTGCTCGAGCACAACAACGCCCTCAAGGAGCTGCTCTTCTCGGGTACCGCCATCGTCGGGCACCGGGTGTCCGAGATCGTGCCGAGCGGCGAGCTGCAGCAGGCGGTCGAGAAGGCGTGCCGCGAGAACAGCTCGAGCCGGCTCGAGCTGCAGCTCGAGGGCGTGCGCCCGCGCGTGGTGTCGGTGCACGTCTCGCCGCTGGGCCACGATCTGAGCGGCAGCTCGGCGGTCTTCTTCGACGTCACCGAGCTGCGGCGGCTCGAGAAGGTGCGCAAGGACTTCGTGGCCAACGTGAGCCACGAGCTGCGCACGCCCGTCACCGCGATCCGTGGCTACGCCGAGACCCTGCTGTCAGGCGCGCTCGCCGACCCCGTCGCGGCGCCGAAGATGGTGGACATCATCCACCGGCAGTCCGAGCGCCTCTCCGAGCTGGTGGAGGATCTGCTCGAGCTCTCGCGCCTCGAGTCGAAGGACCTGCAGCTCGCCGAGAAGCCGATCAACCTCGCGAACGCCGCGCAGCGGGCGTCCGAAGCGGTGCGGCCCAAGGCGCGCGCGCGCAACACGACGATCGAGCTGCAGGTCTCCCCCGACCTGTTCGTGCTCGCCGACCCACGCGGCGTCGAGCAGGTGATCCTCAACCTGCTCGACAACGCCGTGAAGTACACCCCGCCCAACGGCCACGTCTGGCTGGCCGCGCGACACTCCGGTGACGAGATCGTGCTGACGGTGAGAGACGACGGGCCCGGGATCGAGGCGCGCCACCTGCCCCGCATCTTCGAGCGCTTCTACCGGGTGGACAAAGGCCGCAGCCGCGACATGGGCGGCACCGGCCTGGGCTTGTCGATCGTGAAGCACCTCGCGACGGCCATGAAAGGTGACGTGCGCGTCGAGAGCGCCCCCGGGCAGGGCAGCACGTTCTTCGTCACCCTGCCCGTGTCAGCTCCCGAGTCCGCTGGGAATCCCGCGACCTCGGGGTAGACTCCACCGCCGATGCGCGTCGCGGTGCTCGCCGACATCCACGGGAACCTCCCGGCCTGCGAAGCGGTGCTCGACGACATCAAGCGGCAGAGCCCCGACGTGATCATCGCCGCGGGCGATCTCTGCCTACGCGGAGCGTGGCCCACCGAGACGTTCGAGCTGCTGCACGACACCTGTGACGATCTGCTCATGGGCAACACCGACTGCTACCTCGCCGGGAACTACCTGTCCGGGGCCTACCGCGAGAAGGAGCACTGGAAGACCGAGCTGCTCGACTGGACGAGGGATCAGCTCGGCGCCGAGCGCACCGCGAAGCTGGGGCAGCTCGCCTTCTCGAAGCGCTACTCCCCTCGCAAGGGGCAGGACCTGTTCGTCTGCCACGCGAACCCGCGCAACCTGGAGGACTCGCTCGAGCCGACGCTGGACGATCACACGCTGCGCAAGCTGCTGGGCCACCTCGACGCGGCGGCGCTCGCCTTCGGGCACCTGCACTTCCCCTACCGGCGGAGGCTGGGGCGCATGGTGATCGCCGACGTCGCCTCGGCCGGCATCCCCAGGGACGGTGATCTGCGCCCGGCGTGGGGCCTCTTCACCTGGACGCCGCGCGGCTGGCGCGTGCAGATCCGCCGGGTGCGCTACGCCGTGCGCCGCGCGACCTCTGGCCTTCAGGAACGCAAGGTGCCGGGCGCCTCGCTCCTCATCCACAAGATGCTCGAGTGCCGCTATCGCCACCACGAGCTGATGGCCCAGGCCGCGCGCCGCCACTCCGGGTTGCCGCCCTACCTGAAGCCGCCTCCGGGTTCGCCGCTGCACCTCAAGCCGCTGGGCCACCCTGCGCCCGCGCTGCCGCCGCCGCCGGGCATCGAGCCGCCTCCGCCGGGCCAGGCGACCCAGGCCGACGAGGCGGCCGACGAGGTCCTCGCGAGGTTGAAGCTGCCCGACCCGAAGCCGGGCGACGTGCCGGCCGAGACCGAGGCCACCAGCACCGAGCTCGGCGAGCCGCTCGACGGGAACGAGCCCGGCGACCTGTCGGTCGACCCCGGAGCCGGCCCCGAGCTCGCCCAGCCGCACGACGGCGCTGAGCCCGGTGACGAGGTCGAAGCGCCCACGGCCGAGCCCGACACCGGCACCTGAGCGGCGCCTGGGGCGTCACCACCTTGTCACCCGCCGTTCATCGCGGTGTCGAAGCCGGTCCCTATTCCTCCCGGCACCATGGCCACCATCCTCATTGTCGACGACGAAGCCGATCTCGCGAGCCTCGTCGAGTTCAACCTCAAGCAGGCTGGCTTCGAGACGGCGGTCGCCCTCACCGGCGAGGCGGCCGTGCAGCTGGCGACGCGCCTCAAGCCCGACCTCGTGGTGCTCGATCTGATGCTGCCCGACCTCTCGGGGCGTGACGTCTGCCGGCGGCTGCGCGCGAACCCGCTGACCAGCGCCGTGCCGGTCGTGATGCTGACCGCCCGCGGCGAAGAGGCCGACCGGGTGCAGGGCTTCGAGGTGGGCGCCGACGACTACGTCACCAAGCCCTTCAGCCCGCGGGAGCTGGTGCTGAGGGTGAAGGCGATCCTCCGTCGCGCAGGCGTGAACGAGAGAGGCGAGCACCTCTCGATCGGCCCGTTGTCACTCGATCTCGGCGCCCACCGGGCCTTCGTCGCGGGCGACGAGCTCGAGCTCACCGCCCTCGAGTTCAAGCTGCTGCACCACCTCATGTCCCAGCCCGGGCGGGTACAGACTCGCGAGCGGCTGCTCGCCGAGGTGTGGGGCATCACCAGCGCGCTCGAGACCCGCACCGTCGATACCCACGTCATGCGCCTGCGCGACAAGCTCGGCGTGGCCCGCGAGCTGGTCGAGACGGTGCGGGGCGTCGGCTACCGCATGACGGACACGCGCGGCGCGGGCGCGGCGGCGCAGGCCTGACCTCTCCACGCGACGTCACCATCGCAGGGCGATCACGCACGGGTCACGGCGCGACCGCAGCGTCACCGAGGTGTTCGACAGGCTTCACCCTGGCGCTCCGCGTGCGCCATCGAGCCCCGGCAGACTCACCGCATCTCGAAGAAGGAGGTGCCCGGTGCTCCACACAGTCTCGCTGCTCCTGTTCGCGTGCGCCGGCCTCGGCGTCGTCGCCCTCGCCGCTCGAGCCATCGCCTCCCGGCGGCTGCTGGCAGATGGGCCCGGTGACGAGCCCGAGCGTCGCCGCGAACACTCAGCGCCCCTGCCGTCCCCCGCCGTGACCGGGGCGCTGACGACGCCACCCTGGCCCGCCGGGCGACCCAGCTCAGCGCGGCAGAGTGACGTCATGGGCCCGATCGTGCACCTGTCGGATCTGCACCTCGGCGGCTCACCCGCGGCTGCGAGCGCGCTCGAGGCCGCCGTCGCAGCGGTGCCGCCAGCGGCCCTCGTCGTGGTGACTGGCGACCTCACGAATGGAGGGCGTCGCTCCGAGCTCGCGCGGTTCGATCGCCTCGTCGAGCCGGTGGCCGACCGGCTCATCGTGGTGCCGGGCAACCACGATCGCTGCGGTGACGACGTGGGCGCTGGCCTCATGGGTGGCGCGCGGGTCGACCTGGTGACACGAGGCGGCTGCGCCATCGTCCGGGTGGACTCCACCGCGCCACACAACCGCATCGCGTGGCTGAGCCACGGGCGGCTGTGCGAGCTCGTCATCCGGCAGGTGGACGAGGCGCTCGCCTCGGTGCGGGACGGCCGCCTCACCGTCGTCGCGCTCCACCATCACGTCGTCCCGCTGCCCGCGGAGGGCTTCTGGGAGCGGGTGTCCGAGGCGCTGCACCTGCCGAACCACTCCGAGCTCGCCCTCGGCACCGAGTTCCTCAAGGTGCTGCGCGGTCGATGCGATCTGGTGCTGCACGGGCACCGCCACGTCCCCCGACAGTTCGTCATCGACCCCGACGCCGCGCGGCCGCTGCGCGTCTTCAACGCCGGCAGCACCACCGGCCTGGGCGCGTTCCGACAGTTCGACGCCCCCGCAGCGCAGCTCGACGGCGGGCGCTGGGTCCACTTCCAGCCCACGCCGAGACCCAGCCCGCACCTCGCCCCGCAGCCGCTCTGCAGGTTGCAGCTCGCCTGAGCGGAGGAAGAGGCCGCCCTGCCGCGGGTGAGCGCTCGACCGCCAGCGGCCCCGGACGTCCGGTTCGACTTCGCTCGGCCTGTGCTCCTCGGCCTCAGGACGGAGGGCTCTCCATGGCCACGTGCGGTGTGGGGCAAGCACGAGTTGTGGAGGGACCAGACGACCCGCACGTGCTTCCAGATGCTGAGCCGTCGAGGGGGCGGTCTGAAGCGCGACGAGGCTCCGCCAGCGCTCGCCCCGCTGCGTCTCGCCCGGCGGCCGTCAGGCCCTGCGGGCTCGCACTCCGCCGCTGAACCAGGAGGCGTCGGTGCTCGAGCGGAGGAACAGGAGCGCTGGCCCGCCATGGCTCCGGAGCTGCGTCTCGCCCGGCGGCCGTCAGGCCCTGCAGGCTCGCACTCCGCCGCTGAACCAGGAGGCGTCGGTGCTCGAGCGGAGAGACCGGAGCGCTCGCCCGCCATGGCTCCCGAGCTGCGTCTCGCCCGGCGGCCGTCAGGCCCTGCAGGCTCGCACTCCGCCGCTGAACCAGGAGGCGGCGGTGCTCGAGCGCGGAGAGACCGGACCGCTTTTCCACCAGCCGCGTGAGCCGACGTCAGCGCTCCGCCGAGACCAGCAGCGTGCGACCGAACGTCTCGCGGAACAGCTGCGTCTCGTGGGCGACGTCCCACAGCTCGAGGTCGATGGCGTGCCGCGCGCGAACCTTGATCCACACCGTGCGGGCGCGCGACGCCACCGACAGGCTCTGAACGGGCTGGTGGTGGCTGCGATCGAGCGAGTCGGCGACCCGGAGCAGCGTCGCGCACTTGCGGATGACGCGCTGCTCAGCCGTGGTGAACGGGGCCATCAGCTCGTGGGTCGGCTCGGGTTTGCTGCGCCGGTGGAAGCGGGCGATCGTCGCCACCAGCAGCCGCTCCCGATCCGACAGCCCCGGCAGATCGACGTTCGAGATCAGGTAGTAGGAGTGCTTGTGGTGGCGCTGGTAGTTCACCGCGTGCCCGACGTCGTGCAGCAGCGCTGCCGTCTCGAGGTACGGGCGCGCCGACGCTGGCAGCTTGTGCACCGGCGCGAGGGCGTCGAACAGCGTCAGGGCCAGCTTCGCAGCCTGGCGCGCGTGGCCTTCCGAGAAGCCGAACCGCCGCCCCACCGCCACGGCGGCCTCGCTCAGGCTTCGGTCGCCGAGCTGCTTCTGCCGGCGGACCAGATCGACGAGCACGCCTTCTCGCAGGCCCCGGTCCACCGGCGTGACCGTCTGCACCTTGAGGTGCTTCATCACCGACTCGAGGATGACGGCGCCCGCGGTGACGATGTCGGCGCGGCGCGGGTCGAAGCGCTTGCGGCGCTTCTCCAGGTCCATGTCGGCGAGCTCCTCGACCGACCTCGAGACCTCGAGCAGGGTCGCGTGCCCCGCGTCGTTGGCCCGGGCGAAGGCGACGATGGCGCCGATGGTGCCGCTCGAGCCCAGCGCTGAGGCGGGCACGTCCACGCCCGCGGGGATCGACTCCTCGAGCATCTCGCGCACGAACGAGCGCATCAGCTTGAGCTCGCGCTTCGGCACCTCGCCGCGCACGTTGAAGAGCTCGGTGAGCCGAACGGCGCCGATGTCGAGGCTCCACAGATCCTTCGGCTGTTCGCCCAGGGCCGAGATCACCTCGGTGCTGCCGCCGCCGATGTCGACGCAGAGCGAGCGCTGGTGCTCGGGCTTGCCGGTGAGCACGCCGAGGCAGATGAGGCGCGCCTCCTCACGACCCGAGACGACCTCGAGCGACAGGCCCGCCTCCCGCTTCACGCGCCGAACCACCTCCTCGCGGTTCTTCGCCTCGCGCAGCGCGCTGGTCGCCACCGCCCGCACCCGCGCCCCGTGCCGTTTGCACAGCGTCGCGTAGCGGCGCAGCGTCGAACTCAGGCGGCCCGCGACCTCCTTCGAGATGACGCCGGTCTTGAAGAGCCCCTCACCCGGCCGCACCGGGTCACGCTCGGTGTGCAGCGTCTCGAGGGAGCCGTCGGAGAACGCGAGGGCGATCTCGAGCCGCACGGCGTTGGTGCCGACGTCGATGGCGGCCAGCACCTCACCGCCTGCATCCAGGGTTCGTCGAGTGGCCATGTGACGCGGGGAGGCTATTACACCGCCCACTCGAGTCGATCTCCGTCGCTCGCCGGCTCGGCGCTGCGCGACCGCCCACGTGAGTCGATGTCGCCGAGCCGCGGCGGGCGCAGCTGCTACATGCCGGTCGCGGCGGCGAAGGAGAATCACGTGGGCGGCGTGGCATGAGCGATTGTCACGGGCGCGTGCCATGAGTTGGCTCGGGCGGGGGCCTCGTGCGAGAACCGGGGCAGGAGCACCCCCCCATGGTCGATCCATCCGACCGGCACCTGTTCATCAACCGCGAGCTGTCCTGGCTCGAGTTCAACGATCGCGTGCTGGCCGAGGCGCGCAACGCGACGCTGCCGATTCACGAGCGCTTGAAGTTCCTGTCGATCGTCGCCAGCAACCTCGACGAGTTCTTCATGGTGCGGGTCGCCGGCCTCAAGCAGCAGGCCTCGGGCGGGGTCGCCGAGCTGCCGGCCGACGGCATGCTGCCGCAGGAGCAGCTCACCGCGATCGCCGCGCGCACGCACCAGATGGTGACGGAGCAGTACCGCGTGTGGACGCGTGAGCTGGTGCCGCTGCTCTCGGCCAACAGCCTGCACCTGCTGGCCCGCGACGAGCTCACCGCCGAGCAGAAGAGCGCCGCCCGGCAGGCGTTCCAGAGCCAGGTCTTCCCCGCGCTCACGCCGCTCGCGGTCGATCCCGGGCACCCGTTCCCCCACCTGCGCAACAAGTCCCTCAACCTCGCGATGGTGGTGCGGCGCAGCGAGCGGCGGCGCAAGCGCGACGCGACCGAGACGTCGATGGCGGTGGTGCAGGTGCCGTCGGTGCTCCCCCGGCTGGTCAGCCTGCCGGCGAGCTCGGGCCACGCGTTCCTCCTGCTGGAGGAGCTGATCTCGATGCACGCGTCCGAGCTCTTCCCCGGGTTCGCGGTCGAGCAGTCGTGCGCGTTCCGCGTCACCCGCAACTGGGACATCGACGTCGACGAGGAAGAGTCGATCGACCTGCTGGCGTCGATTCAACAGGAGCTTCGGCGGCGCGACCGTGGCGCGGCCGTGAGGCTCGAGCTCGACGACTCGGCGTCGCCGTTCATCGAGTCGGTGCTGACCGGCGCCCTCAAGCTGACGCCGACCGACGTCTACCGCGTGCGGGGGCCCCTTCAGGTGTCGGATCTGACGGCGGTGAGTGAGGTCGATCAGCGGCCTGAGAACCGCGTCGAGCCCTTCGTGCCGGTGCAGCCGTCGTTCATGAAGGACGACTCGATCTTCGCGGCCATCAGCCAGCGCGATCTGCTGGTGCACCACCCGTACGAGTCGTTCGATCCCGTGGTGCGGCTGCTCGAAGAGGCGGCCGACGACCCGAACGTGCTGGCCATCAAGCAGACGCTCTACCGCACGACCGGCGACAGCCCCATCGGTCGCTCGCTGGTTCGCGCGTCGGAGAACGGCAAGCAGGTCGCGGTGCTGGTCGAGCTCAAGGCCCGCCTCGACGAAGCCAACAATATCGCGTGGGCGCGGCGCATGGAGGACAACGGCGTGCACGTCGTCTACGGCCTCATGGGGCTCAAGACGCACTGCAAGGTGACGCTGATCGTCCGCCGCGAGGGCAACGGCATTCGCCGCTACGTCCACCTCGGCACGGGCAACTACAACCCCGCGACCGCGCGCGTGTACACCGACGTGTCGCTCTTCACCGTCCGGACCGAGATCGCCGACGACGTCACCGCCCTCTTCAACCTGTTGACGGGCTACTCGACGCAGCCGAACTGGAAGCGCCTGGCGGTCGCCCCCAACACCCTGCAGTCGAAGGTGCTCGAGCTGATCGAGCGCGAGACGGCCAGGGCCCGCAAGGGAGAGCCGGCGCGGGTGCTCGCGAAGATGAACGCCCTCGTCGATCCGGTGACCATTCGCGCGCTGTACGCCGCGAGCCAGGCGGGGGTGGAGATCGATCTGCTCATCCGCGGCATCTGCTGCCTGCGGCCCGGCGTGCCCGGCGTGAGCGAGCGCATTCGCGTGTACTCGGTCGTCGATCGGTTCCTGGAGCACGCGCGGGTCTTCGCCTTCGGCACCGGCGCGGCGACCGACGTCTTCATCTCGTCCGCCGACTGGATGCCGCGCAACTTCCACCGGCGCGTCGAGGTGATGGCCCCCGTCGAGGATCCAGCCCTCAAGCTGCGGCTGCTCGACGAGGTCATCAGCATCGGCCTGAAGGACAACGTGAAGGCCCGCCAGCTCCAGCCCGACGGCACCTATCTGCCCCGCCCACTGGCCCTCGACGGCCAGACGATCCGCAGCCAGACCGCGACCCTCGACCTCGTCCGCCGGCAGGGCGCGACGGCGTCCGAGCCGGTGCTGCGCCACGTCGCCGCGCCGGTGGTGGACAAGACCGAGCCGCGGGCGACCCCGGGCACCATCACCGCGGCCTGATCGATCGGTGACGCTGCCCAGTGGCGGTGATACAGCCCTGCGGCCTACACTCGCCTTCGAGGTTCACAAGGAGTCGGCACCATGGGTGGTCTTCGCGGCTGGGAAATTCTGCTGATCGTGGTGGCGATCATCGTGCTGTTCGGCGCGTCGCGGCTGCCTCAGCTGGGGAGCTCGATCGGGTCCTTCGTGAAGAACCTGAAGAAGGGGCTGTCGGGCGAGGCCGAGCCCGAAGAGAAGAAGCTCGCCGACTCGAGCGGGCAGCAGCAGGTGCAGTCGAACGACAAGACCGCCACCAAGCAGGGCTGACTACTTCAGCTCCTTGTCGATCGCCTCGGAGACCGTCTTCGCCCACCTCTTCACGCGCCGCGCTTCGGGCGGATCGTAGGCATCCCCGCCCTGGAGCGCCTTGTCGATGCAGGTCTTCGCCTCCTTCGCGTTGCCATCCTTGAGCTCCGTCTCGGCGAGGTAGAGCCAGGACCGCAGGTGTTCGGGGTGCGCCGCCGTGACCGCCTTGAGCTCGGTGCGTGACTTGCCGAGATCGCGCTTGGGCCACGGCAGCTCCCAGTAGTAGCGCCCCTTGGCGTTCACCGGCCCACTCCGATCGTAGGTGGCGTCGATCTTGCGCGCCTTCTCGAGCTCGTCGTTGAACTTGCCCTCGAGCCCCTCACCGAGCGCCTTCAAGATGCCGACGGCCTGGCTGTAGGCCCCGATGTTCAGCGCGATGTAGTAGTGGCCCTGAATCGCGTCGGGCTTCGCCTTCACTGCGCGCTCGGCGAACGTCCAGCCCTCCTTCGCGACCTGCTTGCGCAGCTTCTCATCCACCGGGCCGTCCGCGATCCACCACCGCGCCCGCGCCGCGCGCCAGAGCAGCTCGAAGTCGTCAGGGAAGGCCTTGAGCCCCTCCGTGAGCGCCTCGTCGGCCGTCTTGAGCGAGGCGGCCTCGTCCCTCGACTTCCAGAGCTCGTCGAGCCGGGTGGCGACGTCAGCAGCCGAGGCGGGCTGGGCGAAGGCGGGGGCTGCGAGGACGACAGCGAGGAGGAGCAGGCGCATGGGCGCGCATGCTCGTCGAGTGCGGCGGAAATACAACCGCGATGCACCGATGTGGCGCATCGCGGCAACTGACGAAGACTGGCTCATGGCGCTCGTGACGGCCCCTGGCGGCCCGAGCTTCACGAGCTCAGGCGGCGGCTTCGAGATCGGTCGAGTCGTTCTGCGCCTCGTTCATGGTCTCGAGGTAGCGCGCGAGGAAGTTCTTCGTCTTGAGCTCGACCTGCCGCACGCGCTCCCGGGAGACGCCCCAGCGCTCGCCGAGCTCCTCGAGGGTGCGCGGCTTGTCCTGGGTGAGGCGCTCCTGGAGGATGTCCCACCCGAGGTCGCCGAGCCGGCGACGGACGCGCTGCAGGGCGGCTGCGACCTCTTCGTCGCGCTCGAGCTTGAGGAAAGACGTGTCGGGCGTCGGGCCCTGGTCCTCGAGGCGCTCGAGGTAGGTCGAATCGGACTCATCATCGACGGGGGTGTCGAGGGAGAAGTCCGTCATCGACAGGCGCTCGGCTTCACCGCCCCGCACGTGGCTGCGGTTGTCCTTGAGGTAGCGGGTGATGTACGCGCGGATCCACCACACGGCATAGGTGGCGAAGCGCACGTTCTTCTTCGGATCGAAGTGCTCGATGGCCTTCATCAGGCCCACATTGCCTTCCTGAATCAGGTCGTCGAGGCGCGCGCCGCGGCTGGCGAACTTCCTGGCCACGGCGACGACGAAGGGCAGGTTGCTGCGGGCGAGCAGCTGCCGCGCGGCCTCGTCACCCTTCTTCACCCGGCGAGCGAGCTCGTACTCGTCTTCTCGGGTCAACTGCTTGTGGCCGCCCATGCTGCGCATGTAGTGCGACAGTCCATCGCGGCCGTTCTGTGCGGGGGACAGCATCGTTTCCTCCTCGAGCGTGAACAAGGTTTGTTCAGGCTCGGGCAACAGATGCAGTTCCCCGAATTCGGTTTCGAAAGTGCTCATGACGCCCTCCCCGGTTGCTCAGTGACGGCGGGACGAGGGATCGCAGAGCAATCTGGGGGCCGCCCGGGGAGGTCAGAGATTACCCAGCAAAATCAACAGGGCAGCGGGTCAATCCCAGATCTTGCCCGGGTTGAGAACGACCGATGGGTCACAGAAGACCTTGAGGCGCCGCTGCAGCTCACGGAGGGGGGCTGACAGCTCGAGCGCCAGGAAGCGCTTCTTGGCCAATCCGATCCCGTGCTCTCCCGAGATCGTGCCGCCCAGCTCGAGGGTAATGGCCATCAGCTCGGCGAGGACCGCTTCGACGCGGGGCCACTCGTCCATGGACCGATAGAGGACGTTCGAGTGCAGGTTCCCGTCTCCGGCATGGCCGTAGGTGGCGACGACGAGGCCCTGGCGGGCGCCGGCGGCCTTGAAGCGCTCGATGGCCTCCGGCACCTTCGAGCGGGGCACCACGACGTCTTCCGAGATCTTCTGGCCCAGGAGGCTTCGGAGCGCGGGCGAGACGGCCTTGCGCACCGCCCACAGCCTCGCCCGCTGCGCCTCGTCCTGAGCGACCACCGCCTCGAGGCTGCCCCAGCTCGCGCAGCGCTCGACGACCGCTGAGAGCTCCGAGAGCACGGCATCGTCCTGGTTGCCGTCGAGCTCGGCGATCACCACGGCGCCCGCGTCGGGTGGGGTCGGCAGGCCCTGTCCCGCGATGGCCTTCAGCGCGACCTCGTCGAGCAGCTCGAGGGTCCGGGGCCAGGCGCCGCTGGTGAGGACCGACGACAGGGCGCGCGCCGCGTCCGACACATTCCTGAATGGAATGAGCGCCGTCTTCACCACGCGGGGGCGGGGGATCAGCTTCAGGGTGATCTCGGTGGCGACGCCGAGCGTCCCCTCACTGCCGACGAAGAGCCCGACCAGATCGTAGCCCGCCACGCCCTTGTGGGTGCGGCGGCCGACGCGGAGGACCTCGCCCGTCGGCATCACCCACTCGAGCCCGAGGACGTAGTCGCGGGTGACGCCGTACTTGAGAGCGCGCGGGCCGCCGGCGTTCTCGGCGACGTTGCCGCCCATCGTGCAGGCGTCGGCGGAGTTCGGATCGGGCGGGTAGAACAACCCCAGCTTCTCGGCCGCTTCGTCCACCTGAGCGGTGCGCACGCCGGGCTGCACCACCATCAGCAGATCGTCGGCGTTCACCTCGAGGATCCGGTCCATGCGCTCGAGCGAGAGGGCGACGCCCCCGGCGATGGGCAGGCTCCCGCCGCTCTTCCCGGTGCGCGCGCCGACCGGCGTGATCGGCACGCCGTGCTTCGTCGCGAGGCGCAAGACCGTCGAGACGTGGGCGGTGCTCACCGCGCGCACCAGCGCCTGGGGCGGGAAGGTCCCCAGGCCGGACTCGTCTTGCCCGAACGGCGCGAGGGTGGCCTCGGCCGTCGTCACGTCCAGGCCTGGGCTCGCGCCTCGCAGCTCGGCGAGGAAGGCCTCGAGCTGCGCCTTCGGGACGCTCACGGGCGCTGTCCGAGGCGGGCCCACAGCTCGGCCCGTAAGCCCGGCTCCCGGAGCACCCCCTCGTAGGCCTCCGCGTGCGTCACCGCGTCGCACTGCTCGCCGCCTCGAAGGCGAAGGCAGGTCTGCTCCGCCTCGAGCACGCAGGCCGCGCCCTGGCTGCCCAGCTCGTGCATGAGCGCCTGCGCCACCTGCCGCGCGAGCTCTTCCTGCAGCACGAGGCGGTGCGCGAAGACGTCGAGGAGCGCGGACAGGCGCCCGAAGCCGACCACGGTCTTCCCGGGGACGTACGCCACCGCAGCGCGGCCCGAGTACGGCAGCAGGTGGTGCGGGCACATGGAGCGGAACCAGAGGCCGGTGACGATGACCAGCTCGCGATCCGACGCGACGCTGACGGGGAAGCGCTCGGCGAGCGCCTGCTTCGCGGAGCTGCGGTAGCCGTCGAGGAACTCGTCAGCCCACGCGTCCGTCACGCGGTCGGGCGTCTCGACGAGGTTGGCGTCGGACGGGTCGAGCCCCGCCGCCACGAGGAAGTCGGCGATCGCCCGACGCATCGCCTCACGATCGGGCGCCCGGCGCTCGGGGCGGGTGGCGCGTCTCTGTCGGCGAGCGGCGCTCATGGGTGCAGGGCCGCGTCACCGCTTGCGGTAGGTGACGCAGTACTCGGGAGTCTCCCACAGCTTCAGCTCGATGAGCCCTCCGACGATCGGCTCGAGCTGCGCCCACATCCACACTACGAGGTTCTCGGCGGTCGGGTTCTCGACGATCTCGTTGAGGTAATAGTGATCGACCTTCGTGAGCACCTGGTCCCACACGGTCTTCTTCACCTCGTCGAAGTCGCGGATCATGCCGTCCTTCGGAGAGGGCCGGCCGGCGAGCACCACGTGCAGCACGTAGTTGTGCCCATGCAGCCGTTTGCAGGGGCCCTCGTAGAACGGGAGCGCGTGCGCAGCGCTGAAGTGGAACTCGACGGACAGCGACATCTCCATGGCGGGTGCCTCTAGCTGGCCGGGACGGAGCGCGCCACCTGCGTCTGACGCGCCGCCCCGGCTAGAAGAACCGGGTCGGTTCAGTGCGGGTGAGCTTCTCGACCGGCATGTCCACCTCGACCTCATCGGTGGGGATGAAGGCGGGGCGATCGATGCAGAGGAAGCTCTGCTCGACGTCGGTCACGTTCTCGTAGCGGTGCGGGAAGCCTCGGGGCCAGGTGTGCGCCACGCCCGGCGCCACCGGCTGTCCCTGCAGCAGCAGCCCGTCACCCAGCACCAGCTCGGACTCGTCGAGGTGCTGGTGCACGTGGGTGGGCAGCACCGTCTTCGGGTGAATGCGCTCCCGGTACACCCCGCACTCCTTGGTCTCGAAGACGACGTCGACGAAGCCGAACGACTTGTGCTCGGTGACCGGGGCGAAGTCGCTGCGCAGCCGGTGGATCTCGAGCGTGGGCACCGCGGCGCCCGAGAGCGCGACCAGCTTCGACAGCTTCACGTCCACCCGCTCGACCTGCGGCCGTTGCACGTCCTGGCTGGGGGGCATCAACAGCCACGCCGCCACCGCCTCGGCGGCGCTCTCGAGCAGGCGGAAGCGGCCGGCCACGAGGATGAAGCGCAGCTCGCCCAGCAGGCGCGAGTAGTCCACCGTCGCGGCGAGGCGCCCGTGACGAGCGGCCGCTCGGGTGTCGAAGTGCAGCGTGACGTCGAGCTCCACCGGCTGCGGCGTGTTCCGCTCGTAGTCGAAGAGGCCGACGATGCAGTCGAACCGCATGCCGCGCAGGGAGAGCCGATCGAGGGGAGTGCTCATGCGACGCTCAGACCTCCATCGACGCGGACCGTCTGCCCGGTGACGTACGGCGCCTGTGCGAGGAACAACACGGCCCTCGCCACGTCGTCGGGGCTGCCTTCGCGTTTGAGCGGTACCCGGCTCAGGATCTCGGCGCGCTGCGCGCTCGTCGTCTCGCCTGCCATCGCCACCGGCCCGGGCGCGACCGCGTTGACGCGCACCTTCGGGCCCAGCTCGAGGGCGAGCGACCGGGTCAGCTGCTCCAGCGCCGCCTTCGACGCCAGGTAGTGCGAGAAGAAGTGCGTGGGCGTGTACGCGTGGCTCACGGCCATGTCGGTGATGTTGACGATCGCGGGGGCGGGCGACGCGCGCAGGGCCGGCAGGAGCTGCTGGGTGAGGAAGAAGGGCGCCGCGACGTTGACGCGCCACATCTCTTCGAGCTGCGCGCGGGTGACGTCGGCGAAGGCCACGTGGCCGTACGCCGCCGCGCTGTTGACGAGCAGATCGATCGCCGGGTGCTGGGCCCGAAGCCGCGACGCGAGGGCCGCCACTGCGTCGCCGTCCGAGAGATCCGCCCGCTCGACGAAGGCCTGGCGCCCCTGCCGGGCGACGAGCGCCTTGACCTCGTCGGCCTGCTCCACCGAGCGGTTGGCGTGGAGCACGAGATCGTACCCGCCGCCCGCGAGCGCGAGCGCGATGGCCCGGCCGACCCGAACTCCAGCGCCTGTCACGACCGCCAGCGGCATGCCCGTGGGTTAACCCGCCGGCGGTCGATTGGCCACTGAGGCCGTTACTGCTTCGCGAAGACGAGCTTGAAGTTGAAGGTGCCGTTCTGCGTGGCGCCCCAGATGCGCACCCACAGCGGCAGGATCTGCTCGGTCCCGCGCGCGGTGGTGATGTCGCCGAGATCGACGAGCTCCTCGTCCTTCCACCCGAACTGCTTGAGCACGTCCTTCACCTTCGCCTTCGCGCCCGCGTCGTTGCCGGACAGGAAGGTGTGGTGCGTGTCGGCCAGCAGTCGCGGGTTCACCATGATGTTGCAGTTCATGGTGTTGAGGGCCTTCACGACGTGCGCCTTCGGGAAGCGCCGCTGCAGCTGCTCGCCCAGCGAGTCGGTGTTGCTGACGAAGAGGCTCGGCGGCATGCCCTTCGAGAAGTCGAGGGGGTTCGAGACGTCGATCACCACCTTGCCGGCGAGGTTGCCCTCTCCCGCCATCACCAGCGCCTCGACCGCGCCGCTGCCCAGCGTGCAGTTGAAGACGAGTTCACCGAACGCGGCCGCGTCGGCGAAGGTGCCCGCCGAGGCCTTCGACCCGGTCTTCTTCACCCACGCCGCGGCCTTCTCGTTGGTCGCCGTGCGCGAGCCCATGCGCACCTCGTGGCCCAGCGCCACCAGCTTCGCGCCGATCGTCTCACCCACCATGCCGGTTCCCAGGACTGCGATCTTCATGACGTGCTCCTCGTGTGAAGCGACGGTGAACTCCGTCGCGAATGGGCGCACCGTAGCGGCCGATCGGCGACTCCAGAACGTCGGCGCTGGCCATATCGTTCATTCCAGCGTGGAATGAGTGGCATGGACCAGCTCCAGCGACTGAGGCTGTTCAGCAAGGTGGTCGAGCGCGGCAGCCTGTCGAAGGCCGCGAGGGACGTGGGGGTCGGGCAGCCAGCGGTGAGCAAGGCGATCGCCGCCATGGAGGACGAGCTGGGCGCGCGGTTGCTCCTGCGCAGCACGCGAACGCTCACGCTCACCGAGGCCGGGCGCCGCTACTACGAGCGGTGCCGGCAGGCGCTCGCCGTGCTCGACGAGGCGCAGGTGGAGGTCAGCGAGGGCGACGTGCCCCGGGGCACCTTGAAGCTCCACGGGCCGGTGGTGCTGGGCGAGCTGTTCCTCGGGCCCGCGACCGTCGCCTTCCAGCAGCGCTTCCCGCAGGTGCGGTGCGAGCTCACGCTGCTCGACAGCTACGTCGACCTCGTCGCCGAGGGGGCCGATCTCTCCATTCGCCTCGGGGCCATCACCGACGCGTCGATCGTGCGCCGCCGCCTCGGCTCGATGGAGCGGCTGCTCGTCGCGGCGCCCGGCTACCTCAAGCGCCACGGTGTGCCCCGGCGCCCCGACGATCTCGCCGGCCACCGCTCGGTGCGCTTCAGCGGGCTGCCGCAGGGCAACGCGCTCACCCTGCCGTGGGGTGCTGGGCCGGTGACGGTGGAGATGACGCCCAGCTACCTGTCGAACAACGCGGTGACGCTGCGGCAGGCGCTGCTCGGCGAGCTGGGCATCGGGCTGGTGACGCGGTGGCTGGTGGAGAACGACCTGCGCCGCCGCAAGCTGGTGGTGGTGCTGCCCGACGCGCCGCCGCCCGCGCTCGAGGTGAGCGCCGTCGTGCCCACCGCGAAGTACACGCCCACGCGGGTGCGCGAGTTCCTGCGGGTGCTGATGAAGACCTTCACCAACGTGCCGGGCATGACGCTCACGCCGCTGCCGGCCGCGCCCCACACATCACCCAGGGGCCCGACCCCAACCTGACTCCGCTCGACGCCTTTGCGGGCGTCACCGCCAGCGCCGGCGAGGGAGCCTCCAGGGGCAAAGCTGCCGCCAGATGGTGTTTGGGCGCCTGAAGTCGCTCAGCGGGTTCGTGTAGACCTCGTAGTCGCCCGACACCCACGCCACGAGCCGCTCGCCCTCTGCCTGCCGTGACGCCGCCCCGCGCCGAGGGCCCAGACGAACTCGCCCGGCTCGAGGTACCCGACCTCCTCCCGCGCTGCCTCCACGAGCATGAAGGGCGTGCGGGCCTGGGCGCGGAGCTGCGTCGACAGCAGCTGCGAGAACCGACGCGCCAGCTCCGCTGGGCCCCACGACGCCTGACAGAACCGCTCGTACTGCCTCCGCGCGATCGCGAGCGCAGGCGGGAACCGCTTCGCAGAGCCGAGCAGGTTCGCGAGCAGCTCAGGGGCCCGAACGGCGCGGGGTACGCTCGCCGACCACGACTCCACGTCGGCTTCGACGAGCGCCCACCCCGCCCCGACGCGGTGCGCGCGCGCCGAGCTGACGACGCGGAAGCCAACGCCTGCAGGGAGGTCGGGCTCCCAGCCTTCGCGCTCGCTCGCCCGTCGCCAACGCGTGAAGAGACAGGTGCTCATGGGCGCTCAGGGCCAGGCCCCGCCCTGGCTCGGCTTGACGCCCTTCGGCGAGACGAGAATGCGCCCGCCCTCCTCCTTCACCTCGAAGCACGCCACCTCGGCGCCCTTCGGGAAGAAGCCGCGCCCGTCGCGCACGTCGAAGACCCACGCGTGGAGCGGACAGAAGAGGTTGAAGCCTTCGAGGTCGCCCTGCCCCAGCTCGCCGTCGCGGTGCGGGCAGCGGTTGTCCACGCCGTAGACGCGCCCATCGATGCGCACGAGCGCCACCGTCGCCGCGCCGACCGTCACCACCTGCTTGCCCTTCTCTGCGAGCCCCGCCGAGGGGCCGACGTCGACGAAGCCGCTCACTTCACCGCCGCAGAGATCGCCTTGAAGTCGGGGCCGCCGGCGCGCCCGAGCGCGTCGAACAGCGCCGTCTCGACGGTGGTGACGAGGGCGCCCGCGCCGCGACACAGCTCGAGCCCGACGCGCTCGTCCGTCTCGGTGCGCGACAGCACCGCGTCGGCCGCGAGGTACGGCGTCAACCCCGACTCAGCCAGGGCGCGCACCGTCTGAAAGACGCACACGTGCGTCTCCATGCCCGCGATCAGCACGCTCGGCCGGCTCCCGAGCGCCGCCTTCACCTCGGGCACGAAGGCCGAGAACTCGAGCTTCTCGATGGGCTTGAAGCCGGGGATCCGCTCGGCCACCACCTTCATCGTCGGCCCGAGCCCCTTCGGGTACTGCTCGGTCACCACGATCGGCAGGCCCAGGGCCTTCGCGCCCTCGATGGCCGCCAGCGTGCGGTTGAGCAGGCGCTCGAGGCGGGCGGGGTTCATCGCGGCCGCGAGCCGCTCCTGAAGGTCGATGACGAGCAGCGCCGAGGCGTTCCGATTGAAGCGGTGCATGGTGCATGGCTTACCAGAGCCGCGGCTCCCGCATCAGCCTCGCGTCGAGGTGGGCGGACGCTACACTCGCCCCCGATGCGCAAAGCCCTGCCGCCCGACTCTCCGCTGCATGCCTTCACCGACGACGAGATCGACGCCATCTTCGCCGCCGGGCGCGCACGGTCCTGCGCCGTCGACGAGGCCATCATCACCGAGGGAGAGCCCGGCGACTCGATGTTCTTCCTCGTCGAGGGGAAGGCCGAGGCGCGCGTGGCGGGTGGCCGAACGGTGCGCAGCTACGATCCGGGCAGCTGGTTCGGAGAGCTCTCGTTCATCAACCCCGGCCACCACCGCAGCGCCACCATCGTCGCCACCGCCCCCACGACGGTGCAGGTGCTCGACCAGACCTCGATTCAGGCGCTGCTCTCGTCTCACCCGCGCGCGATCTTCACGCTGCTGCGGCGCACCTGCGCCTTCCTGGTGGACGCCGAGCGCTCCCTCATCGCCGACCTGCGGCGTCGGAACGCCGAGCTGCAGGAGACGATCTCGAAGCTCGAGTTCACCCGGCAGCGCCTCTCCGAAGAGGAACAGACGGCCCGCACCGACGGGCTGACCGGCCTCACCAACCGCCGGGGCTTCGACGCCGAGCTGCCCCTCTTCATGGAGCGCGCGAAGGCGATCGGCAGCGGGCTCGCGCTGATCGCGATGGACCTCGATCACTTCAAGCCCGTCAACGACTCGCTCGGCCACGCGGCTGGGGACTTCGTGCTGCGCGGCGTGGGGAAGATCCTGCTCTCGGGGGTCCGCAAGTCCGATCTGCCGTGCCGCCTCGGCGGCGACGAGTTCGTGATCCTCCTGGCCGATCTCGACGAGCAGGCGGCCTGGAAGCGCGCCGAAGCCCTGCGCACCGCCGTCGGGCTGATGCCTCACCCGGGCAACGAGCAGGGCATTCGCATCACCACGACGATGGGTGGAACGATGTTCAGGCCGGGCGAGACGCTCGAGCGTTTCATGCACCGCGCCGACGAGGCCCTCTACGCCGCCAAGCGCGCGGGCCGGAACCGCGTCGGCTGGGAGTAGGGCTGGAGGGCTCCCGGGTTCGCGGACTCCCGCCTCCCTGTCAGACGCGCAGATCGGGCCCGGCGCCCGTGTCGGGCTCGGCCGCGGCGCCGTGCCTCCGGTCGAGCTGGAGCGTGCGCGCGAGGCGCTGCGCGGCGACCTTCTTCACCGCGAGCGCCGCCGTGGGATCCCTCAGCACGAGCGCCTTGAAGGTGTCGCCGGGGATCTTGAGGGTCAGCGCAGGGCCCAGCGCGCTCACCGTCGCCGTCGCGGGCTTGTCCATCAACACCGACAGCTCTCCGAAGAGATCGCCCTCGTGCATGTCCGGGTAACGGGCCCCGCTCTGGTGGCTGACCGCGCAGGTCCCACGCAGCAGCATGTGCACCGCCTCGGGCGCGTCACCTTCGGCGATGATCTTCACGCCGTCGGCGAACGTGCACGGCTTGAACGCCAGCGCGAGCGCCCGCTTGTCAGGCTCGCTCATCGCGCGGAGCACCGGGGTCGCGCGCAGGGCGTTGGCGAGCAGCCGCTCGCGGTGGAACTGGTTGAGCGCGACGCCGACGTGCGGGAAGCGGCGAACGACCTTCGCCATCGCGTCGCGGCGGATCTCCAGCGCCACGCAGTCCGTGTCGGCCACCACCGTCGCCAGCCGAGGGCCCCTCGTCAGCAGGGCCACCTCGCCGAGGATCTCGCCCGCCTGCGCGGTGGCGACCCGCCGCTCGACCTCGGTCTTCCAGCCGCGGAAGACGCCGGCGTCGCCTTCGGCCAGGGCGAACATCGAGTCGCCCGGAGCCCCTTCGCGGACCAGCGCTTCGCCCGCCGCGAACGAGCGCACCTCCATCGCGGTGCTCAAGATCTCCTTCAGCTCCTCGGCGGTCAGCGTCGAGAAGAGCGGAATCGACGGCAGTCCGCTGAGGGTCTCCGGCGGCTCGACCTCGATCTCGACGTCGAAGTCCGCCTCGATGGCGTCGGCTGGAGGTGGGGGCGGCGCAGCGGTGGGCGCGGCCTGCGGCGATGGCGGCGACGGGCGGTTGGCGAGCAGCGGCGGCGGCGGCGCTTTGGCGCGCGCGAACAACGAGGCGATCTGCGCCTGGATCTTCGAGTGCGTTGGGTCGAGCGCGAGCACGAGCCGGCAGACGGCGGACGCCTTGAAGAAGAGCCCGTTGGTCGCGTAGCGGTCGGCGAGGCGCTCGTAGGTCGCGATCGCCTCGGGCTTCTGGCCGTTCTTCGCCTGCAGATCGCCGATCTTCTGCAGGGCCACCAGCTCGTCGGGCGACGCCGCCAGCACCCTCTGCCACGCCTCGATCGCCGCCGGCAGCTTGCCCTTCGCGGTGAGCGCCTGCGCCTTGTCCTTCAGCTCGCGGATCTGATCAGCCATCGGTCCTCCTCGTTACCCGCACGTGCCTGCGTCGCACTGCTGCGTCGGCAGACAGAACACGCCGCAGCCGCCGCAGTGCATGGGATCGGTGCGCAGGTTCGTCTCGCACCCGTCGCCCGGCATGACGTTGCAGTCCGCGAAGCCCGCGTTGCACTCCGAGCGCGTGCACATGCCGCCCAGGCACAGGCGGGTGGCGTTCGGCGTCGGTGGACAGCCAAGGCCGCACCCGTTGCAGTTGTCGGGATCGAAGCGGGGATCGACGCAGCGGCCGCCGCCACAGCTGATGAGCGGCGCGGCGCACCCGGCGGCCGGCACACACTGGCCGAGCGTGCACACCTGACCCGGGGCGCACGGCATCCCACAGCCGCCGCAGTGGAGCGGATCCCTCGAGGTCGTGACGCACTCCCCGGCGCACGCCGTCTGGCCCGTGCCACAGAGGGGCGCGCAGCCCCCGTCCACGCAGCGGCTCCCGAACTCGCAGGGGAGGCCGCACAGGCCGCAGTTCAGCACGTCGCGCGTCGTGTCCACGCACGCCGGGCCGCAGGCCACCGTCCCTGAAGGACACGAGAGGCCACACTGCCCGCCGTTGCAGCGCAGGCCCGCCGCGCACGCCATGCCGCAGGCGCCGCAGTGGGAAGGATCGAACCTCGGGTCGACGCAACCCGCGTCGCAGGCGACGAGCGGCGACCGGCAGCGCTCGACGCAGGCGCTGTCGAGACACGCGCCCGACGCGCAGTCCGCCCCGCGGCGGCACCCGGCGTCCAGCGGACAGCCGGAGCACCCTCCGCCACAGTCCACGCCCGTCTCCACGCCGTTGCGCACCTGGTCGTCGCAGGCTGGCGCGGCGCACCTCGCCTGAACGCAGACCCCGCTCGCGCAGTCACGCGCCAGGGCGCACCCACCGTCGACGCCACAGCCGCCGCACGCGCCGCCGCAGTCGACGTCGGTCTCGTCACCGTTGCGCAGCCCGTCGGCGCACGAGGCCGCGGCGCACTGCCGGCGCACGCACCGCTTCGTCACGCAGTCGTCGTTCACCAGACAGGCGCCGCTGGGCGCACAGAGCGGGCACTCAGGCCCGCCGCAGTCCACGTCGCTCTCCTGTCCGTTCTTCACGCCGTCCGTGCAGGACGAGGCGCGGGTGACGCAGCCCTCCGCCGCGAGCAGCGACAGCCCGCCCGCGATCGCCAGCAGGAGCACCGGTCGCTTCAGCAGGCCATGCACTGGAGCACCCCGTTGCAGTTGTGGAAGCCGCCTGGACAAGGCGGGCTGAGCGGCACCAGCGCGGGCCGCGGCACCTGCATCTGATCGTCGCAGAGGCAGCGGAGGACCCCGCCGCACGCCGAACAGCCGGTGCACGTCGCCTGGTACGTGCCGGCTGGCAACGGTCCGCAGCACTCGCCCATGACGCAGGCCTCGTTCATCGCGCAGCCGTTGCTGCAGCGCCCGCAGTGCGAGGCGCTCGCCAGCAGGTTCGCCTCACACCCGTCCGCCGTCAGCCCGTTGCAGTTCTCGAAGCCGGGCTGGCAGGTGCCGATGATGCAGGCGCTGCCTGCGCACACCGGAAACGCTTGCGGCAGCATCGGGCAGGCCTGGTTGCAGCCGTTGCAGTGCGCGGCGTCGTTGCGCGGATCGACGCAGAGCACCCCGCCGTTGCACGACAGCAGCGGCGTGACGCAGCCGCCCTGGCACTGGCCGTTGACGCAGGGAGTCCCCGGGGAGCACGGCTGGTTGCAGCCGCCACAGTGCAGGGGATCTCGCGACGGCGACACGCACGCGCCGGCGCAGGGCACCTGGCCGAACGGGCACGGCGCCAGCTCACAGCGACCCGCGAGGCAGACCTGCATCGGGCTGCAGGGCTGGTTGCACCCGCCGCAATGTGAGGGGTGCGCCGCGATGTCCACGCAGGCGCCGCCACAGTCCCGGGTGCCTCCCTGGCAGAGCAGCGTGCACTGGCGCGCCACGCAGCTCTGCCCCCCGGTGCAGGTGGTGCCGCAGGCGCCGCAGTTGGCCGGGTCGCTCCGGGGATCGACGCAGGCGCCGCCGCACTCGAGCAGCGGGGCGCCGCACAGCGGGCCACACGCTCCGTCGAAGCAGCTCGAGCTCGCGCAGTCACGCGTACGCACGCACGCGCGCCCGACGGCACACGGCGCGCACTCCCCTCCTCCGCAGTCCACATCGGTCTCGGCGCCGTTCTTCCGGCCGTCGGTGCAGCTGGCGATCACCCCGCCGTCGCTGCTGCACGGCGCGCACGGCCCGCCGCAGTCCACCTCCACCTCCTCCTGGTTGCGCAGGCCGTCGCTGCAGCTCGGCGCCAGACACCGGTTGAGCCCACACGCGCCGCTCACGCAGTCCGCGTCGACGAGACAGATGCGCTCCGCCGGGCACGCCGGGCAGTCGGCCCCGCCGCAGTCCACGTCGGTCTCGCGCCCGTCGGCGCGCCCGTTGCCACAGTCAGCCGGCCGCGGCGCGATTGACACGAGCTGACACCCCATCATCGACAGGCAGACGACGAGCGCTCTCATGCCGACACCAACGCAGACTCCGCCACCACCTTCACCGGCGAGTCGCCGCCGCGCGCCGCCTCGAGCACGGGCTTCAGCTCGGGCGGCACCGAGGTGAGGCGCAGGTAGACGACGTTCGGCCGCACGTTCACCTTGAGCACCTTCCCGTAGAGATCGCCTGGCCGCAACGCCGCGCCATCGACGACGCGCAGCTGCAGATCGCTCAGCACCGGGAGCTCGCCGTCGATGCGCAGCTCGAGGCCCTGCGCGGACAACGCCTCGACGCGCGCGACACGGGTCGTCTCGGCGACCTGCTTGTTCTTCACGACGCCGTAGCGCAGCTCGAGCGCCGTCCTGGGCGGAACGAGCTCCTCGTGACCGGACTGCAGGCGCACGTCGAACGGCGCGCTCACGGCGAGCGCCTCGTGGATCGTCATCGTCCCCTTCACGCCCTTCGGCGAGACGACCTGCGACTGGCCGAGGGTGATCAGCTCGCCGCAGCGCTCGCGTGTCGTCTCGGAGATCAGCACCTGGCCGCCGACGGTATACGACTCGACGCGCGAGGTGAGGTTGATGGTCGAGCCGACGATGCCGTACTTCGCGCGCAGCTCGGACCCGATGTTCCCCAGCACCACCTCGCCGCTGTGCACGCCGATGCCCATCTCGACGGTCGGCAGCCCCTGCGCCGCGTTCCAGCCGTTGATGGCGGGCATCTCGTTGAGCATCTCGATCGCGCAGGCGACGGCGCGCGCTTCGGCCCGCTCGAGGGGCAACGGGGCGCCGAAGACGACGAGGATCGCGTCGCCGATGAACTCGTCGATGGTGCCGCCGTACCGGTTGATGATGCGCGTCATCGCCTCGAGGTAGTGGTTGAGCAGCTTCACCACGGCCTCCGGCTCCATCGAGCCGCACATGCTGGTGAAGCCGCGGAGGTCGGTCATCATGATGGTGACGAAGCCGCGCTGGCCGCCCAGCTTGAGGCCGTCGGGCGAGTCGAGCAGCGTCTGCACCACCTGATCCGTGAGGTAGCGGCCGAACGTCTGCCGCACGAACTCACGATCCCGCTCGGCGCGCTCGCGGGCGTTCCGGGCGGCGCGCGCGCCCAGCAGCAGGCAGAGGAAGAACGTCGTGCCGACGGCGAGCGAGGGCACCACCACCGGCACGTACACGCCGTTCGACGCGAGCACGAAGCTGACGAGCTGCAGCACGAGCACGAGGAGCGCCGTCAAGAGCAGGCCGTTGCCCGCCGCGAGCGAGACGCCGAGCGCCGCCGCCACCAGCGACGCGAGCACGATCACCGCCTTGTTCGTCCAGGCGGGGCCCTGGTGGAAGAAGTCGTCGCGCAGGAGGTTCGCCAACATCGTCGCGTGGTGCTCGACCCCGGGCAGCTCACCGAGCGGGCTGTTGCGCAGGTCGGCCGCCGCCAGCGCGGTGGCCCCGACGAGCACGTGCTTGCCCTCGAGCTCCGCCGCCACCGCCCGGTTGTGCTTCGCGGTGCCGATCGTCGTCGAGAAGCGCAGCGTCGTCTCGTCGAGCATCTCGAAGGCCGGCTCCTTCGCGCCCACGGCGGGCCGCGTCGCCAGCGACAGCTCGAGCACCTTGCCCGGGTCGGTCGAGTACCGCGCCTTGCCCGAGATCGCCGCGCCTGCCCGCAGCAGCGCCTGGTCGAGCTCGGCCATCGACACGGGCGCCCCGTCGAGCGTCACCTTCGTCTGCTCGTCCACCACGAAGCGCTGATCGTCGCCCAGCGGGTTCCCGGCGAGCGTGAGCGTCGAGTCCGAGCGGATCAACGACCACAACGACAGGTAGCGAAAGGGCCCGCCCCCGGGCGTGTCGTGGCGGCCCTGGTACCGCACGAGCGTGCGGCCGATGCGATCGATCGGCACCCGCCGCTTCCCGCCGAGGTCTACGTGGGAGCCAGGCACCACGCGGATCGTCTCGAGCGGCACCCCGAGCGCCTGGGCCGCCAGCCGCAGCGACAGCGACGGCAACAGCCGGTCGCGCAGCCGGGCCACCAGCAGCGAGTGCCGCAGCACGTCGTCGTCGCCGTCGAGCAGCACGTTGGCCATCGCGATGGCCTTCGCCGAGGCGGCGAGCGGCACGAGCACCGGCTGCGGGGCCACGTCTCCGCCCACCAGCTCCGCGTACTCGGGCAGCGCCTTCGCCGACTCGTGAGCCGGAATGGAGTTGGCGTCGAGCGCGTTCAGCGACGCCTCGGAGAGCGGGTTGCGGTTCTCGCTGGTGGCGCGCGCCACCGTGAAGGTGAACGCCACGTTCCCCATCTGCTTCGCCGCCTCGCCGATGGCCGCGTCCCACTCCGGGTGCTCCCGGGAGGGATCGACGAGCGAGACGTCGAAGGTGAGGCTCGCCGGCTTCGCCGCGCCCACCGCCTCGATGAGCCGCGCGTACGACAGCCGCGGCAACGGCCACCCCAGGTGCGCGATCGTCTCGTCGTCGATGGCGACCATCACCACCTCGGCCTGCTTGTTCGCCGACGGCAGCTCCCGCCCGGTGGCCAGCTCGACCTGCGAGTGCTCGGGGAAACGAAGGCGGAAGAAGAGGTCGATGGCGCGCGTCTCGAGGTAGCTCGTGATCGTCGTCGCCTCGCCGAGCGCGAGGAAGGCGGCGCTCGTGAGCAGGCCCACCCCCGCCGCGCGGACCGCCCGCCCTCCGGCGAGCGGCAGCCTCTCGAGCCGGGCCTCCGAGGCGTCGAGCCAGCCGAGGACGACACGCCCCCAGCCCAGGAGCACGGCGCGCAGGCGATAGGCGGCCACCGCGGCGACCAGCGCGAGCACCACCCGAACCAGCAGCGACAGCATCGGAAAGCCGAGCCCCGCCGTTCGACCCGTCAGCGCCCACGCCAGCTCGTCGCGTACGAGCCACCCGAGGCCCGCCACGCCGAGGAGCACCAGCGCCGCTGGATCGAACCGCCGCGTCACTTCCCCACCGTGAACGCGTAGACCTTCGACGGCGCGCCCTGGAAGCCGCGGGCGTCGAGCGCCGTCACCCGCCAGAACCACTTGCCCTTCGCGAGCGGCTCGGGCCACGAGAGCGACGCGGCGCTCACCACGGCGCTCTGCTGCTCGAAGAGGAAGTCGGCGTCGCGGGCGAGCTCGACGCGGTAGCTCGCGGCGTCGGTCACCGGCTGCCACTCGAGCCGGGCGTCGGGGCCGAGGGCGCCCTTGAGCGGCGCCACCACCTTCGGCGCCTCGGGGAGCCCGTGCGGCGGCGCGACGCGGCCTTCGCGGTTGACGGCCGTGCCCTGCCCTGCCGGCACGTCTACAGGCCTGGCAGACGGATCGATCGCGGACTTCACCTGCACCAGCCCCTCGAGCGTCTCCAGGCGGCTCTCGCCCTCGTCGTCCACGCCGAAGCGGAAGACGGTGCCGCGCACGCTCGCCACCGCGACGCGGCTCGAGGCCTCGAAGGTCGAGCCGAGCTCCTTCGCCTTGCGCACGTTCGCGACGATGCCGCCCTTGAGGACCTCGATCTTCACCTGGCGGTCGCCGCCGACGCCGACCGCGAGCGCCGCCATCTTCACCGTCGACTCCGGCTTCACCTCGATGCCGCTGCCGTCCTTGAAGTTCACGATGATCTTCGCGTTGGGCCCCGTCTTGAGCAGCTCGTTCACCAGCACCGGCATGCCCGGCTCGGCGGGCTTCATCGAGGCCTCCTCGGCGCCGAGGAAGACCGAGCCGCTCGACGCCGCCACCCGCGCCACCACGTCATCGGGCGCGCGCTCGACGTACCTGAGCGAGATGCCCGGCTGCTCGTTCGGCTGCGGGGTGGGGGCGAGCCCGAAGACGCGGCTCTTCGGCAAGCCCGCTGCCACCAGCGCCTCGGCGATCGCCTTCGCGCTCGAGAGCCCCTTGCCGCTCGCGCGCTCGGCGTCGGACACGATGGCCGCCACCGTCACCGCGCGCACCAACCGGTAGCGCTCGATCTCCTTCACGACGTCGGCGAGGCAGGCCTGGCCCTCGGGCGTCTTCACCCAGGCCTCGGTGACGGGCTTGCCCAGGCGGACCTTGCCGGCCTCGAGCTTGACCCCGCCGCAGCGATCGTCGGCGAGCGAGGGCAGCGCCAGCAGCATGGCGACGGCGAGGACGCGTGCGGTCATTTCGCTTCTCCGAGGATCAGGAACTCGACTCTGCGGTTCTGCTCACGGCCGGCGGCGGTCTTGTTGCTCGCCAGCGGGCGCGTCGGCCCGAAGCCGGTGGCGACGAGGCGGTTGGCGGGGACACCAGCCTTGACGAGGAAGGCGCGGATCGTCTCGGCGCGCCGCTTCGACAGCGCGATGTTCTTCACCGCGTTGCCCACGTCGTCGGTGTGCCCCTGGATCTCGATGGACAGGGTCGCGGCGGCCTTGAGGGTGGCGGCGACCTGCTTGAGCAGCGGCGTGGCCGACGGCTGCAGCGTCGCCGAGGCGGTCTTGAACTGAATGGTCCCCTTGAGCTCCACCGCGGTCGCGGTGACGGTGACGGCGCCTGCGCCCTTGTCCGGGCAGCCGTCGTCGTCCTTCACGCCGTTGATCGTCTCGGCCTCGAAAGGGCACTTGTCCTTCGCGTCGGGCACGCCGTCGTGATCGTTGTCGGGCTCGGGGCAGCCGTCGTCGTCTTCGAAGGCGTCGCGATCTTCGGCGAGCACCGGGCAGCGGTCGTCGTCGTCGGGCACGCCGTCCTTGTCGAAGTCGGCGGGAGTCGCCGGCGCCGAGACGGGTGGAGCCGGCTCTGGCGTGGGCGCGGGCGTCGGCGCTTCGACGAAGGTGGAGAGCGCGGCCGGCGGCGCGCGTGGGCAGCCATCGGGGGCGCCGCCCGGCTCGAGCGGACAGCGATCGACGAGCCACGCGAAGCCGTCACCGTCCACGTCGGGCTGTTCGTCGGGGCAGCCGTCGTCGTCCTCGAAGCCGTTCCAGGCCTCGGCCACGTCGGCGCAGCGGTCGCGATCATCGGCGATGCCGTCGGCGTCGTTGTCGAGCTCGGGGCACCCGTCTTCGTCCTCGAAGGCGTCGAGATCCTCCGGCGAGAACGGGCAGCGATCGGCGTCGTCGGTGATGCTGTCCTTGTCGTAGTCGGTGGGCGCGGGCGCGGGTGCCGGCGTGGGGGCGGGGGGCGCTGTCGGTGTCGGGGTCGGCGTGACGGGCGCGGGCTCGATCGGCTTCGGCGCCGCGGGGGTGAGCAGCTTCGCCATCACGGGCTGCGTCGGCGCCTGGGGCTCGGGGCAGCCGTCGTCGTCGCGCACGCCGTCGATCGTCTCGGCCTCGAGCGGGCAGCGGTCGACCTCGTCCGCGATGCCGTCCCGGTCGGCGTCCTGCTTCGCGTCCACGACGTCGGCGCAGCCGTCATCGTCGTCGACGCCGTTCAACGTCTCGGCCTCGTACGGGCAGCGGTCGAGCGTGTCAGCGATGCCGTCCCTGTCGTTGTCGAGCTCGGGGCAGCCGTCTTCGTCTTCGAAGGCGTCGTGATCTTCGGGCGAGCGCGGGCAGCGGTCGGCGTCATCGGGCACGCCGTCGCGGTCGGCGTCGGCGACGGAGCGCCCGGCGGCTGCCGGAGCGACGCCCCCGTCGAGAGCGGGCGCGAGCGGCGTCGGGAGCGTGGGCTTCGGCTCGATCAGCGGAGCGAGCTCGACGTCCAGCTCGGGACAGCCGTCGGCGTCGCGGACGCCGTTCACCGTCTCGCGCTCGAGCGGACACCGATCGTCCACGTCGGGCACTCCGTCGAGGTCAGCGTCATCGAAGGGGAGCGGCGCGCAGCCCCTCGAGGCCCTCGTCTCGCGCGCGAGCGATGCGTCGGTGCAGGGGTCGATCGTCTTCGCAGGCTCCGGTGTCTCGGCCGCGCGCCGTGGGGCCCAGGCCAGGCGAACGAGCCCTCGCGCGTCGGGCGTTCCTGCGGCGCCGAGCAGCCCGGCGCCTGCTGCGACCCCGAGCGAGACGTGGTTGCCGATGAGCCAGGTCGCGCCGCCGAGCACCTCGAGCGCCATGCCGTTCACCGCGAAGGCGTTCTCACCGACGACCTGCAGGGCGAGCTGCGCCTCGGGCCCCAGGTACAGGTGATCGTCGAAGAGCGAGATCCCGACGCCCAGGCCCGCGCGCGCTTCCGACGCAGCGGTCAGCCGGAGCGCTGGGGGGCCGTAGGAGGCGTAGTTGCGCACGAGGAAGCCGGCGTCGAAGGTCCACCGGCCGACGCCGAACGCGCCTGCGAGCACCGCGCGGGGCAGGAGCCTCAGGCCCGTGTCGCCCTGGTGAGTCAGCTGGGCGCCGAGGGGAATCCACGCGTCGGCGCCGAGGTGCAGCGAGAAGGCGTCGCGCTCGCTCTGCCCGAAGACGCGCACCATCACGCCTACGCGGGGATCGCCGAGCCCGACCGCGCGCAGCGGCCCCACCTGGCTCACCAGCTCGGTCGCGCCGCCCTCGAACAACGTGATGGGCAGGCTCGCCCGCAGCAGCACGCGATCGAAGAGCGAGCCCGCGAGCTCGACGTGACCGACGAAAGCCTGGGAGACGATCGGCGTGAGCTCCCCCCGGCCCGTCGCCACGAGGGGCACGAGGGGCCGCAGCGAGAAGTCCGCCGTCACGCCCGCGGCGAAGAAGCGCGTCGAGGAGTACCAGGGGCGCTCCACGAGGAAGAGCGTCGAGCCGGCGGTGGTGCCCTCGTAGCGGTGCAGGCGGAAGCCGCGCTCCTGCGCGAACGCCGTCGCGGCCACGAGCGCCGCCACCATGATGAGAGAACGGGAGCAGGAGCGGAGACGCACTCGGAGGGCGGAGCGTAGAGGCCGGATCGCAGCGAGAGAAGCCGGTTCAGCGCCGCTGAAGTCGCCTGACGCCTACCTCGGAGCACCTTCGGCGCACGGGCCGACCCCGCTATTGTCGTCGCCCATGCGCTCATTGCTCCTGCTGACGATCGGCGGGCTCGGGCTGGGGTGTTCCGGCACCATGACCACGCCACCCATCACCGGTCCCGGGTGCGCCGTCGCCGACGGCCCTGCCGTCAACCGTGCCCGCTGCCTCAACTGCCACTCGGTGAACGTGAGCGGCGCGGCGCGAGCGGGCGCGACGCCCGGCGTGGACTTCGACACCGACGCCGACGTGCGCCGCTGGAGCGATCGCATCCGCACCCGCACGCTCGTCGACAAGACGATGCCGCCCCAGGGCCCGCTGGCGGCCTGCGAGCTCGCGCTCGTCGATGGGTGGCTCCAGTCGCTCGCGTCGAGCATGTGCACGCCGTCGTGCGCCGGGCGCGCGTGCGGCGGCGACGGGTGCGGCGGTTCGTGCGGCACCTGCATGCCGAACGAGAACTGCAGCGCGGCGGGGCAGTGCACGCCGGGGAACGTGTGCCTCCCGGACTGCACGGGGAAGGCCTGCGGGAGCAACGGCTGCGGCGGCTCGTGTGGCACGTGCGCCATGGGCTCGACGTGCTCCACGGCGGGCGCCTGCGTCTGCACGCCGGCCTGCACGGGGCGGAGCTGCGGCCCCGACGGCTGCGGGGGAAATTGTGGCGCCTGCCCGGGCTCGTCGGTGTGCGGTGCGAGCGGCCAGTGCACCTGCCTGCCGTCGTGCACCGGAAAGGCGTGCGGCAACGACGGGTGCGGTGGCTCCTGTGGGCAGTGCCAGGCGCCGCAGACGTGCAGCGCCGCGAACCAGTGCACCTGCACGCCGAACTGCACCGGCCGGCAGTGCGGACCCGACGGCTGCGGCGGCACCTGTGGCTCGTGCGCGGGCATGCTCGTCTGCAACACCCAGACGGGGCGCTGTGGCGCGAACTGCATGCCGAGCTGCGCGGGCCGGGTCTGCGGCGACAACGGGTGCGGGGGCTCCTGCGGGACCTGCTCCGGCACTCAGGTCTGCACCTCGGCGGGAGCCTGCGTCTGCCAGCCGAACTGCGTCGGGAAGGCGTGCGGTGACGACGGGTGCGGCGGCTCGTGCGGGTCGTGCGCGGGCGGCCTGCAGTGCAGCAGCGCGACGGGACAGTGCGGGTGCACGCCGTCGTGCACGGGGCGCGTCTGCGGCGGCGACGGGTGCGGCGGATCGTGCGGCAGCTGCCCGGGTGGCCAGGCCTGCTCGCAGGCGGGCCAGTGCGGCTGCAGCCCCTCGTGCGCGGGGAAGCAGTGCGGCTCGGACGGGTGCGGCGGCTCGTGCGGCACCTGCAGCGGCGGCGCGACCTGCAGCAGCAGCGGGACGTGCACCGTCGCACAGCGCTCGTACGGCGCCGACGTGCAGCCGATCTGGGTGACGCACGGGTGCGGGACCGGCGCCTGCCACAGCGGCGTTCGCCCTGCCGAGGGCCTCGACCTCTCGAGCGCAGCGGTGGGCCGCGCGGGCCTTGTCGACGTGAACTCCACCCAGTGCACCACTCGCAAGCGGGTGACGCCGAACGACGTCGCCGCGAGCTACCTGATGAACAAGCTGACCGGCAGCGGCATGTGCTTCGGCTCGCAGATGCCGAAGATGGGCTCGCTGAGCCAGGCCGAGCTCGACACCGTGCGCGCGTGGATCCTCTCGGGCGCGCCGCCGTGAGCGACCGCCCTACTCGCGCACGATCGACATCTTCGCGAAGGACGGCCTCGGCGCCGGCGCCCCGAGGGTGAAGAAGGCGCCTGGCGCAGGAGCGAGGGCCTCGCAGCCACCATCGCCGATGTAGAGGCGATAGGCGGTGCCCGTGAAGGGCGTCGCGCTCACCCAGCCGCCGTCGGAGAGCTCGGCCACCGGGAGCGGCTCGATGGTGGGCAGGCCGGCGTCGGCGAGCACGTCCGAGAGCGAGTCCTGAGCCGCGCCGAAGATCACGCTCGACGCGCGCGGCCCGAGGCCCAGCGAGGTTCGGCACGTGGGCTCCGAGAACGCGTAGTCCCAGTCGCTCAACCCGACGCGGCCCGCCGCGATCAGCGAGGTCCGGCACTCCCGCGCCCTCCGCGCGTCCGTCGCCGAGGCCGTCGGGTCGGCCACCCCGCAGTACCGCTCGAGCTGGCTGTCCCAGAAGAGCTGGGTCGAGCGCCGAGAACCATCGGGGCCGACGAGCACGATCGCCCGCAGCCGGCTCCCACTGACGAGCTCCTGCTCGAGGCGACCCGCGAGCCCCCCGCCCACGGGTCCCCCGCCGGCCGCGCTCCCGCCGCCCTGCGCCGAGCCACCGCCCTGCGCCGAGCCACCTCCGGCGCCAGCCCCCTGCCCACCGAGGAGGCACCGGCCTGACTCGCACGAGAGCCCGGGGCCACACGGCGTGCAGGCCTCACCCGACATCCCGCAACTCTGAGAGGTGGTGCCCGCCAGGCACGCGCCGGACGAGTCGCAACAGCCACCGCACGACGGCTTGCAGCGATCCTGCGCCGTCGGACCTGGTGGACACGAGGACAACACGAACACGGCCAGCGTGGCGGTCAGGCGCATGACCCGCTGCTTCGCACACCGCTCACGGCCTTGCACGCAGCAGCGCATGGGAGGCGCTTTGCCAAGGGCGTGCTTCGCCGTCCGGAGCCGATACCATGCGCCCATGCGCTGCCTGCTCGTCGTCCCGGTGCTGCTCGCCGCGTGCGGGCCCGATCGCACGTCGCTGCACTATTCGCCCGCGAAGACGTACCGGGTCATCGACACCGTCGATCAGCCGCTGACCTACGTGACGGGCGACCCCACCACGCCCTCGCGCACCATCACGCTGCGCATCCGCGCTCCGCGCGGCGCGACGGGCCCCCTGCCGGCCGTCATCATCATTCACGGCGGGGGCTTCAACCCCAACGGCTTCAACGCGCTCGAGGACTGGGGCGAGCAGCTCGCCGCAGCGGGCTTCGTCGCCATCAACTTCGGCAACGCCGACGACGAGGGCAACGCCCACTGCGCGCCGCTGATGATCCCCACGAGCGAGTGCACGGCGGCGCTCCTGACGAAGGAGGTCGCGGAGGGCGGCACCATTCCCGCGTGGCTCTACACCCGCCCGCAGGACGCGAAGGCCATCGTCGATCAGCTCGCGAGCGTCGAGCAGCGGGCCGGGGTGCAGATCGATCGCGAGCGCCTCGGGGTGCTCGGGCACTCGGCCGGAGCGCACGCCACCATGTCGCTCGCCGGGCTCGTCATCGATCTGTCGCCGACCGTCCGGGCGAAGGCGTGGGGCGTCGACTCGCGCTTCAAGGCGTTCGTCGCGAACTCGCCGCAGGGCCTCAACTACACGGGCATCACGGCCACGTCGTGGAGCGGCATCACCCGGCCGATGCTGGTGCAGACGGGCAAGCGCGACGCCACCGAGGGGGAGCAGCCTGCGGGCCGGCGCGACGCCTTCAAGAACCTGCCCGGGCCTGACGCCTTCGAGCACTACATCGACGACGAGGGCACGCCGCACGGGCTGTTCGCGCTCGAGAAGGACGAGGGCGTGACGGGCTACGAGCTGGCCCTGGCGCGCACCGCCGTGGCCTTCTTCGACGCGTTCCTCAACCAGCGCGACGAGGCGAAGGCGTTCTTGAACGGCAGCGCGCTCTCTCGCGCGACCGGCGGAGTATCGACGCTGTCGAAGAAGTAGGCTGTTTCCGGTGTCGGAGGGGTCATTGACGAGGAGAGACTGCCGAGGTGAAGCCGGCGATCGAGTTCGAGGAGCCCCGGGCGTTCGCCGCGCAGAGCACCGCGGCCTCGCACGAGCAGCAGGCGCGCGCGAAGATCGTCACCGACACCCGGAAGGCGATCGCGCAGATCGACCGGGAGATCACCGAGAGCCGGCAGCAGACCCAGGAGCGCATCGCCGACCAGCAGTACCTCACCCTCACGGGGCAGGAGCGCTACGTCAACCCGCACACCGGCGCCGAGGAGCTCGGCTCGAACGAGTGGAAGCACCGGTGGGAGAACGCCTGGGGCGAGGTCATCTACACGGACAACGGCGACTGGAACCCGAACACCGATCCGACGCTCGGCGTGCAGGGCGACGAGCGCTCGGTCCTGAAGCGACGCTGAGGAGCCACCATGAGCCGCGCGAAGACGAAGCAGCCGACGTTGCCGATGCCTGAGGTCCTCTTCGAGGCGCCGCGAACGCCCGACGTGGTGACGGTGCCCGCGCGCAAGGTGCTCAGCATCGAGGGCGCGGGCTCGCCTGACGGAGACGCCTTCGCTCAGGCCATCGGCGCGCTCTACGGCGTCGCGTACACGCTCAAGTTCGCGCGGAAGTTCGACGGCGGCACCGGGTTCCAGATCGGCCCGCTCGAGGGGCGCTGGTGGGCGAAGGCCGGGAGTCCGTTTCCCCCGCCGCGAGACGCCTGGCAGTGGCGGCTGCGCATCGCGGTGCCGAGCGACGTGACGGCGGCGGAGCTGAAGCGGACCATCACCGCCGCGACGACGAAGAAGGGCGGCAAGCTGGAGGGCAGCGTCGCCGCGCGGAGGGTCGAGCTGGAGAAGGTGCCGCGGCAGCAGCTCGGGCGCGCGCTCCATGTCGGCCCGTACGCCGACGAGCCCGAGACGTTCGCGAAGATCGACGGTCTGCTGCGGGAAGAGGGCCTCCGGCCGGGCCGCTCGCACCTCGAGGTGTACTTGAGCGATCCGCGGCGGACGAAGCCGGCGAAGCTGAAGACGGTGCTGCTCCGCGAGCTGCGCTGAAGGTGGTGTCGGTGGACGAGGTCCTTCAGGGGTGGCCCTGGCTGGGACTCGCTGCGGCGGTCGCGCCGCTGCGGAGCTTCTGAAGCTCGCCGGAGTCGATCAGCTTCTTCAGGTCGCTCGCGCCGCCGATGAAGGTGCCCTTCACGAACACGAGCGGGAACGTGGGCCACCCCAGCCACATCTTGAGCGCGAGGCGGCGGCGCCAGCCCGAGAAGTAGCTCCCGTACTGGAGGTACTTGAACGGCACACCCGCGGCCTCGAGCGAGCGGCGCGCCTTCGCGCCGGGCTGCAGCCCCGAGACGCCCACCACCACCACCTCGTTTGCGGCCACCGCCTGGGCCACCTCGTTGACGAGGTCGGCGTGGTACGTCTGCTGCGCGGCGGTCACGGCGGGGTGCAGTGGGGGACGTGGAGGAAGCATGGTTGGCCTTCTCGCTGCCTGGTCGCCGGGCTGCCAGCGCGGGAGTGTTGAGAAGTGTTGAGCCGCCGGAAACCCCTGCGGACTTCCGGCCCGAAGGTGCGGGGCTCTCTCGGGGACAGCTCGAGAAACGCAGACCCGGAATCCTCGCCGAATGCTGGCGCTGCTCGCGGTGCTGATCAGCGCTCGCAGCGAGGACCATGGTATCGATCGTGGAAGGCGAAGACGCCGGTCGACGTTCAACCTGAAGAGCGTCCGCTGACGAAGGGGAGGCACGATGATCGACACTCGCAGGCTCGGGCAGGGAGAGGTGCGCGTCGGGGCGATCGCGCTCGGCGCCATGGGGTTCGCGGGCTGGTACGGCGGCGCAGACGACGAGGCGGGCGTGCGAGCGATCCAGCGCGCGCTCGACGAGGGCATCACGTTGATCGACACCGCCGAGGTCTACGGCCGGGGCAAGAGCGAGGCGATGGTGGGCCGGGCGGTCCGCGATCGGCGCGAGCGGGCCGTGGTGGCCACCAAGGCCAGCCAGGGCAGCCCTGCCTACCTGCGCGAGGCGATCGATCGCAGTCTCAAGCACCTGGGACTGGACTACGTCGACCTGTACTACCTGCACCGCGTCGACGCAGAGGTCGCGATCGAGGACTCGGTCGGCGCCATGGCCGAGATGGTTCGCGCAGGGAAGGTCAGGGCCATCGGGCTGTCCGAGGCGGGGCCCGAGACGATTCGCCGCGCGCACGCGACCCACCCGATCGCCGCGCTGCAGACCGAGTACTCGCTCCTGCAGCGAGAGCCGGAGTTCGAGCTCTTTCCCCTCACCCGCTCGCTCGGCATCACGTTCGTCGCCTACTCACCGCTCCATCGCGGGTTGTTGACCGGCAGGATCCGCACGCCGGCCGACATTCCCGACGGCGACTGGCGCGGCAAGGTTCCGCGTTTTCAGGGGGCGAATCTGGCGGCGAACGTGGCCCGCCTCGCGCCCCTCGAGGCCATGGCGACGAAGAAGGGCGTGTCGATGTCGTCGGTCGCGCTCGCCTGGATCCTGCGCAAGAGCGAGAACGTCGTTCCTCTCGTCGGCATGGGTCGCCCGGAGAACGTCGATCGCAACCTCGAGGCCATGCGCGTGCGGCTCGATGAGGCCGAGGTGACCGCGCTCGATGCTGCCTTCCCGGTCGGCTGCGCCGCGGGGTTGCGGTACCCCGAGGAGGCGATGGCGTCGCTTGGTCGGGAAGCGCCTCCGAAGAGGGCCCCAGCACCCAGGTGAGCCTCAGCCCAGGATTCGGCGCAGGCCCCGACGAAGCACGACGCCCGGTCAACCTCGCGGCCAACCGGGCGTCCTCATTGAGTTGCGGGGGCGCGGACTCGACTTTTGCGGCGGCTCGTAGAGCGTTCCGGGTGTTCATCCCGTCCTTGGAGAGGGCCGCGTAGGCGTTCGTCGCGTGGCGGCGCTTTGCGGCTCGCGTCGCCCACGTCGAGACATCACTCAATGACCACTCGGTCCTCGAAGTCGTGCGGCTTGGAGTGCGGAAGCGCACCCATCCCGGCGAGCGCCGCTCCATCGAACACGCGCGTCGAGCTTGAGAAGTCGTGCCACTGAATCTGGTCGATGCAGCTCCGCGCAACCAACTGAAAGCCAACCGACCTCATTCGCGACGGCACGAGGTCGATGGTGGGGAAGTAGTCGAACAAGTAGCGACACTGGTCGAGAACGAGGCAGTCCGCGAACATGGGCGTGGCCTTCGCAACGTAGCGACACCGAGTTGAGCGCCTCGGGTTCACGAAGTACGGACGACCGTAAATGCCGAGCAGGCAGCTCACCATCAAGTGGGGGAACGGGATGTCGCAGAAGTACTGGTTCATCGCGTTGTCGAGCCAATGCGCACGGACCGCAGCCATCATCTGCGGGCTGGCGATGTCCGCCGTGCCGTTCATCATCTGAGCAAGCAAGCTCGTGCTCCAAAACGCATCCCGGAGCATTTCGCGACTCAGCTTGTAGTTGTGGAACGGAGCCAGCAGCGCTCGGTCTGCGGCCTCAAGGAAGTGGAGCAACGGATACGACGACGGAATGAGGTTGACGACACCGGTCGTGGTGAAGACGCGCTCGAAGTAGCTGCGCCAGCTCGTCTCATCCGCCTGTGGTCCGGGCATGGGAATTCCCGAGCGGCGGACCGTCTCCTGCTGCTGTTCACGCGGTGCGAAGTATTGCTGCTCGACCTCGGGGATGTCATGGGCGCGCGCGAAGGGAATCAACTGCCTCCCAACATCCACGACAAGGCGGGTTACGAAGTCGCTGTAGGTCGCACCGAAGTTGCGCTCGACATACGGCAGCAAGTGCTCCCGGTCGCCGCCACTCTGCATTGAAATCGCAGGGTCAGCTCCGGCGTCCCACAGCGCCCTGGGACAGTCGTTGTACCGCATTGCAAAGAAGGCACACATCGACCGCGAGTAGGCCTCCCGCGCCTGTGGCGAGGGCTCCGCGAAGTTCGTAACGAGCGCGCTCAAAGGCGAGAGCCGGTTGTGCTCGAACAACGCCAACAGGCTCCTGAGCGTATTGGGCTGACCGCCAAGCAGCGGTCCGCAGGCATCGAAGTAGACGAAGTCGAACTGCTCGTGGACGACACGAAAGAACGACTCGGTGTTGCCTCGGTGGACCTTGGGGAAGCGTCCCGTGCGAATCAACTGGTCGGTCGCGGCCCGGTAGGTCTCAGCATGACTCTCGACGGCCCAGATATTCTCAGGCGCGACGCCCAGTCCCACAAGCACGTCGAGGTCGTTGTTGGGCTCGGGGCCACAAAGGTAGAGCACTCGAAGGTCCGACGGACGCTTGGCAGCTACCGTTGCCCCGTGAAGCGCCTCAAACCGCACAACCTCCGCGCGCAACGCGGAGTCGTCTGGAAGCTGAACGCCATGCTGACGAAGACAATCGACCGAATACCGGAACGTCTCGTCGAACGCACCGGCCCGCACGACCACTGACTCATCTCGGCGCTCGGTGAGGGCTCTCACGGCACACTCAAGCAGCAGCGAGCGCGCCTTGGACTTCGTGGGCTGCGTGTATGTGAGCATCTGCGCCATCGAAGCACGGGCCTCCTCAGGCATCGGCGCGGGTCTGGGTCGGACTCAGGCCGGGTGACGGGTCGCGCGCCCCGACGGGCCCACGTGCACTACGTCGCTTTGACCCTCTTCGCGCCTCGTCGGCAAGCCCCTGCAACTCTCTCGATGCGGCCCGGTTCCTTGGCGCGGAGACCGTCTTCACGACCTCGCGCAACTCGGCCGCGAGGCGCTCCACACCGCCAACGAGCACGATGGGCAATCGAGCCAGCTTCGGGTTCATCTTCCGCACCTCACCCAAGAAGGCCTCGGCGCGACCTTCATCAAGGTTGGTGACCAGCAGGACCTTCTTGCACCCGAGGTCGCGATAGGCGGGCAACTGCTTCTCGGCCAACTTCTTCGCCGCCGCCTTGAGGTTCTCGACCAACTTCGCATTGGACCCCTGAAATAGCTTCACCTCGACACCCACCTTCGCCTCGGGCACGAGCACATCGAATTCAGGGGCGTCGCTGTTGCCATATCTCGCGCACGCAAAGGCAGCAGGCGAGCCGAGCAGCCGGTGATTTATGAACTCGGCGATAAAGAGCGGCAGCGCCCGGTCCTCCCCTGCCCGAAGCGCAGAGAGCGCCGGGTCGAGACGGAGCACATCAAGCGAGCGGGTACCAGGCGTCGGCGTTGAGCCAAACAACCCGCTCGGCGATGCCAAGGTCACCTCCGCCGCGTTGTTGCCGGGTGGCCGAGCCACGCGCACCAGCGGATGAACCGCGCCGATTCGAACAAGCGCCTGCACCATCGCCACGTACCTCGCGGGCGACAGCCCAGTTGCGGCCAACTCGCGCTCGCGCAGTGCCATTGCGCCGACGGCGAGCCTGCTGGCCAACCACCCCATCCCCTGCGGCAGAAGGTTCGCCAAGAGCGGAAGAACCCCGAGGGCGTCGGGCTGTCCCATCGTTCCACGGGTTACGGCCCCTACGACCGTTGCAATGCCCTCGGCCTCACCCCACTTCTTGTTCCGCCTCCTGCCCTCCTGCGCCTCGGCGACCGCCGCCCCGAGTAGTGGCTTCACTACGGGCCACATCGAGCCAATCAGGCGAGTGAACGAGAACTCCGCCCCGGCTGCGGCCAGCTCGAGGGTCTCGCGGAGGTCCGGGTCAAAGGGACCATCGACAAGAAAGTGGCCAAGGGCCTGCTCGTCCCACGCGAGGTCGGGGCCAGCAATGAACAGCACATCGCAGGCCGCTCGAACCGTTGGCGTGTCAGCCGCCAGCACCAGCGGGGCCATCACCTCCGACGGGCGAAACTCCCTGGGCACCGGAATCACCTTCGCCATGAGCATCTCCTTGACGTTGGTTGTTATCAGGGGCTGACCTTCCTCGCGACCCAGCCCCGTCCGAGGTAGACAGGAGCCCGCCCGAGGTCAGACGTTGTCGATAACAACGTCTGCGGCACACCAAGGAGGGGGCACGGTGACAATCCCGAAGACACGTCGGTGGCATGTCGGCTCACTGTGGCTGCGCATCGACCCGCACCTTCATGCGCCGGGCACCCTTCGGAACGACAACTTCAAGGGCGCTTGGGACGACTACCTGACAACCATCAACCAGACGAAGCCCGCCGTGTCGGTGCTCGGCATCACCGACTACGGCACGCTCCGCGCCTTCAAGGCCGTTAGGGAGCACTGGCGGTCGGGGAAGCTCCCGGGGGTCGAACTCCTCATCGCAAACGTCGAACTCCGGCTGAACATTCAGGCACACAAGGGCAGTGCCGTGAACGCCCATCTACTGCTTCCATCCACGGATGATGCGGTGGTCGGCACGTTCGAGGCGAAGCTCGCCAGCCTCAAGTTCATCTACGGCAAAGAGGAGTTCGCCTGCACCGATGCGGAGCTGGTGCGACTGGGGCGGGCTCACGACAAGAACCCGAACCTCGACGAGGTGACTGCCCTGGCAAAGGGCTCGGAACAGTTCAAGGTCGAGCCAAGCGCGCTCATGAAGCTCCGGGGCGACAAGTGGTTTCAGGAGAACGTCCTGGTCGCGATACCGACCGGGGAGGACGGCCTCAAGGGGCTGGGGCACGACGACGCCTTCCATGCCGCGCGCGAAGAACTGTCGGCCCTCGCGGACATCATCTTCTCGGGCAACCCCAGCGAACGCGACTTCTGGCTTGGCAACCACAAGGACTTCGAGAAGCGTGGGTACGCGCGCAAGCCGTGCCTCCACGGCTGCGATGCCCATGACCTCAAGCGGCTCCTCAATGCGGATGGACAACGGCATTGCTTCATCAAGGCGAGGGCGACCGCCGACGGGCTGCGGCAAGTTCTGGTTGAGCCTGACCGACGAGTGCACCTGGGCGCACAAGCCCCACAAGGCCCAGCCGCCGGAGAGGTGATTCGCCGGGTGCGTCTAGAGAACGCAACCTGGATGAAGACCACGCCCTTGGAGCTCAACAGCGGGCTGGTCACCATCATCGGCCCCCGTGGTTCGGGGAAGACCGCATTGGCGGACTCGATAGCGCTGGCGGGGAATGCCCTCGACCACCACAGCGAGAGCGCCTCCTTCCTCGACCGGGCCCAAGAGTTGGCGCATGGCCTCACCGTTGAACTCGAATGGGGCGACGGCACAACGACCAAGGGCGTCTATCCTGAGTCGGTCGGAGCGGGCGGCGAGCCGCGCGTCCAGTATCTGTCGCAGAAGTTCGTCGAGAGCCTCTGCACACCGGAAGGCCTCGCGGAGCCGCTTCTCGAGGAACTTGAGCGCATCGTCTTCGAGCATCTTCCGCCAGAGGACCGCATGGAGGCGTCGACTTTCTCGGAACTGCGGGACCTCTTGGTCGCCCAGCCCCGCGCCCGAAGGGACGCCGCGCTCCAACGGATTAGGGAGGAGACGGCGCGAATCGCAGAGGAGACCGCAAAAAAAGCGCGCCTGCCGAAACTGAAGGACGAACGAACCCAGCTTGCTCGACAGCAGGCCGCGCTCACCCAGCAACTGAACAGCTTCGTCATCACGGCAGGGGAAGAAACCAAGAAGGCGCTCGACGCGGCCAACGGGATGCTCGACCGTCTGCGGAAGGCCGTGGCAAGCACAGAGCAGAGGAGTCAGCGACTCGGCGCTGCGCTCCAAGGCACACAGAACCTCGAAGCGGAATTCCAGGCCCGGTACCGGGCGCTTGCGAACCAGTTCAGCGACGTGGCGACCATTCAGGAGTGGCAGGGGGTCGCACCGAGCGACCTGTCCGAGGCCCGCGCGTTTCTCGGGCGGAAGAAGCAGGAGGCAGACGCGCTGGTCCTCGCGCTCAAGGAGCGAGGGATGACGCCCGACGCCAAGCCACTGGCGCTTCTTGTTGCGGAGGTGGAGCGGCTGAGCAAGACCCTTGGGCTCGACGCCCAAGCCGCCAAGCAGCGCGCGGCCTGCGAGACACAACTTCGCGCAACCGCGGGCCTCGTCGAAAAGAAGGACCGAGAAATCGCGGACGCCGAGACGGCCCCACAGCGAATCAGCACGGCCACCAAGACCCGACTCGACGCCTACGCCGATTGCGTTGCTGCAATGACGGAGGAGGTCACACACCTTGAGGCGCTCTACGAGCCCCTCCGGAATCGACTGGCCGACCCGTCGCTCCAGAAACTCAGCTTCTGCGTTCACCGAACAGTGGACCTGGCCGGGTGGGTGGAGCGCGGCGAGCAATTGCTCGACCTCCGAAAGAGGCTGCCGTTCCCCGATGGCAAGGGGCTGGCAGACGTTGCCGAGCAGTTCTTCGCGAAGCCCTGGCAGGCGGGCTCAGCGGCCGAGGTTCGCGCAGCCATGAGCGCGTTCATTGAGAGGTTCGGTGCAGAACTGCCGAAGGTCTTGGCCACAGGGGTGTCGCCCCAGCAACTCGGCGAGTGGCTCTTCGCGCTCGAGCACGTCAGCGTGCGGTACTCCGTTCGCTACGAGGACGTGGACCTGCATCGGCTTTCGCCTGGCACTCGCGGCGTGGTCCTGCTCACGCTGTACCTTGCGCTCGACGACGCCGACAATCGGCCGTTAGTCATCGACCAACCAGAGGAAAACCTCGACCCGAAGTCAGTCTACGGGGAACTCGTGGGCTTCTTCCGCTCGGCGTCGCAGAGGCGTCAGGTCATCATGGTGACCCACAACGCCAATCTCGTCGTGAACACCGACGCGGACCAGGTTGTTATCGCAGCGAGCGAACGGGCGACGGCGGGGGCATTGCCAAACATCGTTTACGAGGCTGGCGGGCTTGAGGAGGAGTGGGTGCGGGAGACCGTATGCGGCCTGCTGGAGGGCGGGCGAGAGGCGTTCGCCGCGCGCGCACGTCGCTACAGCAGGGCCCCATAGCTGCCGGGGTGGCTGAAGGACGACTCGCTCGAAGACGCCGCCAACCTCCCCGCGCCGGAGGTCATCGCCGGGGAGATTGCCGACGACCTCCGCGCCGCGCTTGAGCAGTTCGAGGCCATTCAGGCCGACCTGTCGAGCGCCGAAGGTCGGAAGTAGCCCAAGAACCGAGCCGAAGCGCACAATCGGTGCACAATTTTGGACATCGAAATTGTGCAGCGCCCTGTCTCGGCTGCGGTCGATTCCGATGAGATTACGGGCGGTTCGGCTCCAAGCGTCGTCCAAAGACTGTGCAGGAGACCTTCCCGCTGGCGGGGGTCAGTCCTGCACTCCGAAGTGCTCGGCCACCTTCTCGACCGTGAAGCGGCTTCGGAGCTTGCACGCGCTGTTCTGGTTGGCGAACAGGCCGTCGGTCCAGAACGCTGAATCGAGCCCTACGGCCTTGAGCCACTCGACGCCGACAACGGTCTCCGCGAGCGCATCGTCGCCCTTGTCGTGCAGCATGTTCTTCGCGCCCACCGCGACCTTGGCCAGCGGGACCTCGGAGCCATCGACGGTGACCGTCGCCTGGTCAGCGCGCCGCGCGACCGCCGTCACCCGACCGACCCCGACGTACCCGTGACCGGGGACATGGACGAAGACTCGGTTCCCGGGCTGGAGGTTCTTCATCGACCGCGTGTACCAAGCCCCGCCTCCCGCCGAGACGAAGCCGTACTTCCGAGCGTCGTCCCAGTTCCGAGATTCGCCGTTGCCGAACGACACGTACAAGTCGCGCCCGTTCCAGGGCTCCTTCCCGCGCTTGCGAGCCGTCGCCTCCTCGGAGGCCGCTTCGACCTGGCTCGGGTCGAGCAACCATGACCTCGTGCGGTACTCGCGGTCGCCGTCCTTGAAGACCCGGAAGAAGACCGCGTTGAGCGGGACGCCGTACTCCTCGTCGCTGAGGTACTGCACGATGCGCTCGGTGCTCTCGTCGAGTTCGGCGGCGACGATGACCAGTTCGTGGCCGTCGTTGATGGTCTCGGGCACGGTCTCCACCCCGAACCTCTGGGCGAACGCCTCGTCGAACGGCGCGACCGGCCCCTTGGTGAGCTTGCGGGCGTGGTCCTCGTAGATGCGAACGATGTCGTCGCGGGACAGCCCCTTCACCCACAACGCGTAGTCGAGGACCTGGGCGACGACCTCGCGCGGGGTCTTGTCGCGCTTGAGCTCGACGACGACGACCTTCCCGTCAGCATCCAGCGCGAGCAGGTCGATGAAGTGGCCGAACTTGGTCTGAACCTGTCGCCCAATGACCCAGAGGTCGTCGCGGATGAGCGAGATGTCTGTGTGAAGGGCCTCTTCGAGGCGCGACTCGAGGTCGAGCTTGACCGGGGCGATGCGCTGGAGCTTGCCGTCGATGCGCCACACGCCGATTTCGATGGGCATGGCCCAAGGTACCTCGAACGCGACCGACCATCGACGGCGGAGTCTCGCTGGTGGAGTGCAGAGGCACCACCCAGCCGCCGACAGCGCCATTGGGAGTCCGGGTTCCCCAATCGTCGTTTTCCTTTTTGGGTTTTGAGATTTCTTCGCTCACGCAGCCGACCGACTCGCGATGCTCGCCGCGCCAGTGCGGTCACCGGCTCGGCGGCGCGCCCACCGGGCGAACGTTGTTATTGATCAAAGTTGTTAGCGAGCGCCGCATGCATCGAGCGGGCGAGGGACCTCGACGAACCGGCCCCAACGAGGCCCCGTGGGACGGTCCGACGGCCTTGGCGACGATGTACACCTAAAACACACCCCCCCAAGTCCATGTTCCTACGAGGGAAATCGGCACGCCCCTTCTACGTGTAGGGGTATCTCTAGGTGAGGGGGCGGCGGGGCCGACCGGGAAGCCGCTTCGCGGCGGGCCGAGCGCGCCGAACGAGCAACGCGGGGTCAACCCCAAGCCGCTCGGCAATGAACTCGACCGTATCGAGTTCGAGGTTGAACGCCCCCGCCTCAAGGCGACGGACGTACCGGTCATCAGACCCGAGCCGCTCGCCGAACGCTTCCTGGGTCAGACCTGCGCGGACGCGTAGCGCATAGACGTTGCGCCCCACTCGTCTTCGCAGCGCTCGTGACCGCTTCGGCACGAGACGCAGAGGACCGCAAGGAGCCTCGCTTTATTAGGGCAACATATTACCCTGCCCAACAGGAGGAGCAGAATGAGGACGACCACGACGTTGACGCTGCTCCTCGCACTGGCCGGTTGCCGCGAGAGCACAGGAGCCGTGCCCGACGCAGGACTCGAGAGAGCCAGAGAGCCCGCGCAACCGACGCAGGCCCGCGACGCCCGACCCGATGAGGCCGAGGGGGTCTGGGCCCCGAACGACATCAAAGACGTTCTGCTCTATCTGAGGCAGGAAGACGGCACGAGTTACTCAGCGAAGCTAGTGAAGACGGTCACCGGCAAGACCGCGCACGTCGGCATTCTGACCAGAACCGGCAGGGTCATGAAGGAAGCGGGCCCCCTTGGCGACGCCTCGTTCTTCGTCGAGTTCTCAGAGGACTTCGACCGCTGTGAGCTTGGCGACGGGTCCAGCCAGCGGAAGTTCCGCCGCATCTCGAACGACGAGGCCGAGGAGCTTCTGGCCCGATACGCAGAGGACCACGACGCCCCGAGGAAGGACTTCTTGGCCAGCGAGTGCCAGACGAACCTGAAGGTCATGTTCCTCGCGGAACACAGCTACTACCGAGAGGGGCCGCCCATCATGTATGGACCGGGCGGCGAAAGGCTGCCGAGTACTCCGCCAGGCCCGACGAACCGCTACGAGACCGACGGCGCGAAGGTGGGCTTCGTGCCCAATCTCGGGAATCGTTTCCTCTATCTGTTGGCCCCGGAGGGCGCGGTCTGGCGACACGGCCCCATGCCGAAGACCGGGTGGACCATGCTCGGCGTGGACAAGAAGCACGGCCAGTCAAACGACAAGCTGCTCACCCGCGTACCCGCCGAAGTCCTTGCCCAGGTCGGCGTTCACGGCGAGTGCCCTCAGTGCAGCTTCGTTGGTGCGTGCGTCGCCAACCTTGACGATGACGCCGACGTGGAGGTCTGGACCATCTCCACTGACGAGCGAGCCTCGGCGCAGGGGATTCGCATCCCTGCCGGTGTCCCGTGGCGAGAGCGCGCGGACTGATGGAGCCGAGCCGTGTACGTCGCCAGCGAGAAGAAACTCCGCGAGGCCGCCGCGCCCAACGTCGAAGTGAGAATCAAGGGCTCGACCGCGAGCCTCACCATCGTTCAACCGACCTTTGATGCCGAAGGTCGGTTCCTCGGCGAAGCGCGAGTGACGGTCGAGGGCCGACGGCAATTCGGCGGAACCATCGCTTTCGCCGAGCCGCTTGCGGTCACCGTCACAAACGCGCCGCCCGGAGAAGAGCCCGAGTTCGAGCGCATGGCCCGGTTTGCGGTCGAGGCCCTCGACCCCTCCGACACGAGCGTCCCGTAGCGCCTCCCTCGGCCCATGGAGCGACGACGGCTCCACCGACCCGGTTGGGGCCACCCTCAAGCCTTCGAGCCGTCACGGCTCGATTCTAGGGGCCGATAACCCCCGCTTATCGGCCTCCACAACCCACCACCAAGGAGACCACCATGGAAGCCGCCCGACCGGCTCCCAAGAGGGCCGTCGTGTCCGCGACGCCCCACGGGAGCACCCTCACCAAGCCCACGCTCATCGAGGCCGCGAAGGCGTTCGCCGCGTCCGCGAAGGCGAAGAACACCCGCAAGGCGTACCGCGCCGATTGGAGGACGTTCACCGCATGGTGCGGCAAGCACGACGCCGCACCGCTCCCCGCAATGCCCGAGACGGTCGCGCTCTATCTCACGCACCGGGCGACTACGGGCGCGAAGGCGTCGAGCATCGCCCGCGCGCTCGTCGCCATCTCGCAGGCCCATCAGCTCGCCGGGCACGTCTCGCCGCGCTCGTCCCCGATGGTCCGTGAGGTGATGAAGGGCATCCGCCGCCAGCTCGGCAGCGCCAAGCGCCAAGCCAAGCCCCTGCTCCCGCGCGACCTTCGCGAACTGCTGTCCATCCTCCCCGCATCGCTCATTGGCATTCGCGACCGGGCGCTCCTCGTCATCGGCTTCGCCGGGGCCCTTCGCCGCTCCGAACTGGTCGGCCTGAACGCCGAGGACCTGCAGTTCGAGAGCGATGGACTCAAGGTCACGCTCCGACGCTCGAAGACCGACCAAGAAGGCCATGGGCGCGTCGTGGGTGTTCCGCCCGGCGCACACCCCGAGACCTGCCCCGTGCGAGCCATGCGCGCGTGGCTCGATGCAGCGACAATCACGTCGGGCCCGGTCTTCCGGGAGGTCACGCGCCACGGGAAGCTCGGCACCACGCGGCTCAACGACCGCAGCGTGGTGAAGGTCATCAAGCGCCGGTGCCATGAGGCCGAGCTCGACCCGCGAGGATTCAGCGGCCACAGCCTCAGGGCAGGACTGGTGACCGCCGCCGCGAAGGCGCGCAAGTCGGTCGCCAGCATTCAGCGGCAGACCGGACACAGGAGCGTGGCGATGGTGAACGAGTACGTGCGGGCAGCCGGTGTCTTCGACGACAACGCGTTCTCGGGGCTCGACCTATGACCCGGCGCGCGAAGCCCCACCTCGACCTTCGGAGGCGCGACGACGGGCGATGGTCTGTGGACTACCGAACGCCCGAGAGCATCCTGCCCGACCTGAAGACCCGCGCCGACCTGACGGCGTACCTCCGGTGGTTCGGCTCGGCGTCGATGTGGTTCCGGCTCCCCAACACGCGCGGCGCACGACGACGACACGTGGAGCAAGTTCGCCCAGCACTCCGGTGGTGGTGCCGCAGGTTCCGGGTTGCGACCCCGGCATGGCTGTCGGCGGCGCGAGATGCCCGTTACCTCGAACTTCCCAGCCGCGAGCACGTCACCAGCTTCGGCCCGGCCCCGCTGGCCATCAGGGAGTTCAAACCATGGCGTCGCCGGGGATGACCACCACGTTGTTACTCTGCGCCCCTCCGGGCCGGTGCTACTGCATTGGAGCAAGGAGGCGGCGTTTCTTTTTTTGCTGAATGAGATGGAGGTCACATGGATTCGACAAGAGGCAGGCGGAACCCGCACGCCGGGGTGCCTCGCATAGGAGTGCCTCGCACCCTTCGCGGACTGGCGTCGGCGGTCGCACTTCTCGACGAGCGACTCAAGCAGAACCCCGCCGACCCGACTCTCCGTGAAGCGGAACGGGCCGTGCTCCAAGTCAAGGGCATCTGGGCCAAACTCGATGCGCTCGCCGCGCCGGGCATCGCGGAGGCGGTCGACGAGGCCAGACGCAACATCGCCTCGGTCTTGGCGGAACTCGCTCGCGAGTGGAGGTCCAACAGCAGGGGCCTGCTCGAAGACCACATCGCCGGGCGCGCGCGACAAGCTCGATTCGAGACGCGTCTCTATGATGCGGCGCAGGCTCTCGGGCTTGCCACGAGCATCAGCAAGTCGGCACCCAGGCTGCGTGCCAAACACCCGACGCTGTGGGCCCTCGGCCGCCTGACCTCAGCGGTCACGAACAAGAGGGCGATGCTGCGGCTCACCGAGGTCGCCACTGAGGGAGGGGCCGGGCCTGTCGCCGCCGCCGAAGAGGTGATTGCCGAGGTCCTGGGCCGAACGCGGAACGGCGTCGTCCGCCATCTGCGCAAACACGCACGCTCCTCGTAACCGAGTTCCCGGTTGGTGGGCTTTCTCGGGAGGCCTGGTCGCGCCGTAGACACGACCGCATGACCACGCACACCGAGAAGCACCGAGTCACAACGCTGCACGTTTCCACCCGCCTTGCGCGCCTGCTCGCCGACCTCGACCGCGCCACCTCCGAGCAGTGGTTCTCCGTGGCCGATGCGGCACGACAGCTCGGCGTTCATCCGAACACAGTTCGGAACGCGGTCGCCCGAAGGGAGCTTCCGCACTGCCGCGTTGGGCGGCGCGTGCTGGTTCGCCTGCCGACGGCCACCCGCTAACAACAAAGCCACCACGGCGCGAGTCCGGCCAAGGAGCGCGCACCGGGTGGCCTCATTGGAGCTGCCACCATGAAGAAGAGCACATTCACCCCTCCCGTTCGATGGACTGACGGCTGGTTCCTCCTAAACCGGAACGTCCGCCGATGCGCAGGCCAACTCGGGGTTGCGCCGGAGGTTCTGGTCGCCACTCTGCGAGACTTCGCTGAGGTCCTCGACGATGCGCGCGGCCTCCGGGTGGCGTTGCGGCACAAGGCTTGGTTCACCCCACCCGGCAAGAGCAAGGACGGGGTTCGGCTGGACATCGGACTCCTCGCGGCCCACGTCAGCGACGCCGTGGTCGTTGGGGTCAGACGCGACGAGCGCGACACCGCGCGCTGGCTCACCTTCGACATCGACACGAAGACACCGGCAAAGAGGCGGACGCGCAAAGCCCGTCACGCTGCGCTGGTTGGCGCGCTGGCCGGGGTCCCGACAGTAACCACGAGGTCTTCAGGGAGCGGCGGGCTCCACGTTCACGTCTTCCTGTCGGGCAACGGCGCGACGACGAGGGAGGTCGCGGCGTTCGCGAAGGCCGTCTCGCAGACGACGGGGATTCCCCTTGAACCGGGCACGCTGGAGTTCTTCCCGTCGAGCAACGCTCTACGGCTGCCCCTTGGGCGCGGTGGCGCACTCCTCAATGACCGCACTCTCGACGAGCTGCCGCTAACAAGGTTCCGGCAAGTGAGGCGCTTCATCACCCTTGCGCGGAGGAACGCGGTCTCCAAGGAGCGCCTCTTCGCGACGATACCCACGTTCACGCCACCGGGGCGTGAGGGCCTCAGAAGGAGGAAACCCCATCAGCGGCTCACCCTTGGAAGTTTGGCGACGCTCAAGACCCTGAGCAACCCATTCAAGGAGGAGTGCAGGTCGGCACTGCGGGCGGCGATTCCGAAGCTCGGGATGCGGTGGGCGCTGTTCAAGAAGCTGGTCTGGTTCTTGGCGGTGTGCGAGCGAAAGTCCGACGCCGCCATCGAGCGCCGCATCAAGAAGTGGCTGGTCAGCGAGAACCACGTCTCCAAGGACCTGACCGCCGACTTCGACGGGACCGTCTCCAAGATGCTGGCGGCGATTCCCAAGATTGCCGGTGGCTACCGGCGCAAGCACGAGGTTCTCCCCGGCCACGGTCCCTCGCTCAGTACCATCGAGACCAAGAGGAGGAAGGCCGGTCTACCGGCTATCCAGCAGTACTCCTCCTCAACACACACACCAAAAGGCGTCCAACTACTCGCCCTCAAACGCCATGGGAAATGGCGGCGGGCATGGCGCAAGGTCGCTGCCACCTTCGCCAAGCCCGGCGACGTAGAGGCGTTCGCTGGCGCTCACCCATGGCTCCAGCGGACGATGCCGGTGTTCGCGGGCCTGCTCCGGCTCATGCTCCGCGGTGGGCGCTTTGCCTCGATGCACAGCGACGACCTGCTCGCCATCGCAACCGGCAATCGCGCTCCCGAGGAGCTTCAGCCGCTCCTGCGTGGGCAACGACGGCAGATGGCGGCGTACCGGGTGATGCTCAGATACGCGAAGGAGGCGGGCTGGCTCCGGCTCCGGCGGCGGGGCGAAGAGGGCCTGCACGCCGACATCTACGAAATCACCATCGACTGCCCCAGGAGAAGGCGATGAACCACGACCGGTCAACCCGCTCGGATTGGTGTCGCGCACCGCCCGAGTGGTTCGCCAACCAACTGCGCATCGCACACCTCCAGCGGTACTCGTCGCGGCTCGTTTGGCGGCGGTCTCGCGTTCCAGACCTCAGACAGCTTGCCCGCGACCTCGGGCGATTCCTCGCTGACCACGCCCTGCGCCGAGGGCGCGGTGCGCCAACACCAACAAGGGAGAAGCCATGAAGGACCTGCCTCTTCGACTCGCGGTCATCTACGCGCGCTTCAGCACCGACAAGCAGGACGCCCGAAGCATCGAAGACCAGGTGCGAAGGTGTCGGGCCTTCGCCGCAGCCCACGGCCTTCGGGCGCTACGCGTCTACGAGGACAGCGCGACCAGCGGCAGCCACATTCACCGACCCGGGCTCCAGGCGATGCTGGCGGCCGCCCGTGCCGGAGAGTTCGAGGTCGTGCTCGTAGATGACCTCTCACGGCTCAGCCGCAACGACTACGACTTCAACGGCATCGTCTTCGAGCAGCTCCCGGCGCTCGAGGTCTCGGTCGTCGACGTGTCTAGCGGCGGCTCCTCGGGAGACGAGGGCGCGCGGATGCACTTCAAGGTCGCGGCCCTCTTCAACTCGCTCCAACTCGACCAGATTCGCCGCCAGACCCACCGTGGTCTCGAAGGTCGAGCCCTTGCTGGGTTCGCAACAGGCGGCAAGACCTACGGCTACTCGACGCAAGAGGAGTCGAACCCGCCCGACCCGCAGCGCGTCCGAAAGGTCTACGTCGTGGTCAAGGAGGAAGCCCGCATCGTCGTGAGAATCTTCGAGATGTACGCGCAGAAGTTGATGGGCCTTCGCGCCATCGCGTCCGCCCTGAACACGGACTGCATCCCTGCTCCAGGCGACCTCCGACGTGGCAACAAGCGTCATGGCCCCGGCTGGGGAGCAAGCACGGTGCGGAACATCCTGACCAATCGACGCTACCTCGGGGAACTTGCGTGGAACGTCCGCAAGCACGTGAGAACCAGCGAGGCGAAGAGCCGCCGCGCAAAGAGGAACCCGCCCGAAAGGGTCATCACCACCCAGCGGCCAGACCTCGCCATCGTCCCACAGGAACTCTGGGACGCGGTGCAGGCGAGGTTCGCGATGCGCACCTCGCACGGGAACACACGTGGTCGCCCGCTCGGCTCTGCCCGGAACGGCTGGCACCTCCTCGGAGGTGTTCTCCAGTGCGGCGAGTGCGGCTACAGCTACGGGATGACCGGCAGCCGGTGGAAGAACGGCGTGCGGTACGCGACGGTCGGCTGCAATCGCGCTCGGGTCCGGGGACCCGAATCGTGCGGGAACGCGATGTTGGTAGCGGAGAAGAAGGCGAATGAGGCCGTCGTTGAGGCGCTCCGCGCCACGCTCCTCGACCCGACCCTTCTGGAACTGGTGCGGGAGGGCTACCGGGAGCGCATCGAAGAAGCGAAGCGCCGCCCCTCGAACGCGGAGGTTGCCCAGGTCGAGGCCGACTTGCGCGAGGTCGAGGCGAGGGTTCGCAATCTGACCGAGGCCGTCGCCAAGGATGGCCTGTCAGAGGTCTTGAGCGACGCTCTGAAGGCCGAAGTGACCCGCCGCTCGGCGCTCCGCGACCGTCGAGCCGCCCTCCTCGCCAAGCCGCGCGAGACCGGCAAGGCCGACGCGACCACACCCGCCGCCGTCGAGGCGCTCATTGAGCGGCTCTTCAAGGCCATCGAGGAGGACCCCAAGACCGCGAACGACATCCTCCGCAAGCACGCCGGGTCGGTCATCATGACCCCAACAATCGAAAACCCCCGGGGCTTTTGGGCCTCGGGGGTCTTCGATTTCGGCTCCGCCGAAAAAGGATGTTGCGGGGGCAGGATTTGAACCTGCGACCTTCGGGTTATGAGCCCGACGAGCTACCTGGCTGCTCCACCCCGCGAGATGTGCGGCTCCACTATGTGACTCGAGCCGTCCGCGTCAAGGAAGGAAATCATGGCCCTTTCCTGACGGGCGCGTAGCCTGCCCCCATGACCGGGAGCCCCCGCGCCATCGCGATCGCCGGCCTGGCAGGCGTCATCCTCAACGTCGTGGCGGTGGTGGCCCTCAACCCCTTCACCTCGCCGTACTCCCCCGCCGACATCCCCGGCTGGCTCGAGAGCTGCGGCCAATACCCCATCCGAACGGCGGTCTCGTCGTTCGCCTTCACCTTCGGCCTCGTGGCGCTGGCCGCCTTCGCGCTGGGCTTCGCCGCCCACCTGCGCACCGCGCCCGCCGTCGTCGCCGCCGTCTTCATCGGCCTCGGCGCCCTGCTCGACGCCGCTGGCACCCCGGCCCCGCTGGTCGCCCTCAACGCCGACCCCGCCGTCGGCCAGGCCTTCCTCCGCTACACCCTCATCCTCGACGCCACCTTCAACGGCTGCCTCGGCGTCGGCCTCATCGCCGCCTTCTTCGCCCAGCGCTCGAAGCTGCGCTGGCTCGCGCTGGCGTCCGGAATCCTGTCCCTCCCCATCGCCTTCCAGTGGATGTCCGCCGACGCCGCGAAGCTGCTGATGCTCGCCGGCCCCGCCTGGCTCGCGTGGATCGCCGCAACATCGATCGAGCTGCTCCGTACGGAGCAGTGATGCCTCGCAGCGCGCTCCTCCGCCGGGCCCTCACCGTGCCCGCCGTCACCCTCGGCTTCGTCCTCGCCGCGGCGCTGCTGCCCGTCACCCTGCCCCTCGCCTTCGTCTTCGACGTGCTCCGCGGCGCCGCCCGCACGCGCCCATCGCTCCGCCTCGTCGCCTTCCTCACCAGCCTGCTCTTCACCGAGACCGTCGGCCTCGCACAGCTCTTCGTCGTCTGGGTCCGCTGCCTGGGCCGCCGCGACGCCCTCGAGCGCACCACCTGGCCCGTCCAGCGCCGCTTCGTCGCCATGCACCTCTTCTTCGCGCGCACCATCTACCGGCTGCGCTTCGAGCTCGACGGCGACGAGCTGGCCCGCACGGGCCCGCTGCTCGTCCTCATCCGCCACGCCAGCATCGTCGACACCCTCATCCCCGGCGCCTTCCTCGCCAACCGCCACCGCCTCGAGCTGCGCTACGTGCTCAAGAAGGAGCTCCTCGTCGACCCCTGCCTCGACATCGCCGGCCACTGGCTGCCCAACCACTTCGTCAGCCGCGACGGCGTCGACTCCACGAAGGAGATCGAGGCCGTTCGCGCCCTCAAGCGCGACCTCGCCCCGAACCAGGGCGTGCTGCTCTACCCGGAAGGCACGCGCTTCTCGCCCACCAAACGCCAACGCACCCTCGAGCGCCTCAAAGACGATCCCGCCGCCCTCGAGCGCGCCGGCCGCCTCGCCCACCTCCTCCCCATCCGCCCCGGCGGCGCCCTCGCCCTGCTCGACGCCGCGCCCGCCTGCGACGTCCTCTTCGTCGGCCACGCCGGCCTCGAGGGCTTCTCCAGCTTCCGCGACATCTGGTCCGGACAGCTCGTCGGCCGCACCATTTCGGTCCGCTTCTGGCGCGAGCCCGCCGCCAGCATCCCCGCCACCACCGCCGAGCGGATCGCCTGGCTCCAGCAGCACTGGGAGCGCCTCGACACCTGGCTCGCCAACACCGCTCCGCGCCGGGCCGCGTGATCGGCCCCGACCTGCCGTGAAAAAGCCGCGCCTCGCGACGCCAGCCGAGCCCGTTGACGCAGGCTCTGCGCGAGCCGCGCCTCGATCCACGCGGATTCGCCATGGCGCGCCCGGTGCACTTCCTGCGCGCTCACCGGAGGCCCTCATGAACGCGCTGCTCGTCGCCGCCGTCCTCCTCGCGCCACCCCCAGCCCCAGCGAAGGCGCAGCTCATGCCCTCGATGCAGGCCGCCCTGACCTCCGTCGTCACCCTGCAGCCGCTGGTGGCGAGCCCCGTGGCCTTCCGCGATCCCGCGAACGCCGCCCGGATCCGCGCCGCCCTCGACGTGCTCACGCCGCTCGAGCACTTCTTCGTCAAGCCCGGCCCCACGACGCCCGCCACCGGCATCGCCAGCCTGTTCGCCCGCGAGCTCCAGCGCAGCAGAAGAGACTTCGACGAAGGGCGCACCGAAGACGCCCGCATGCGCCTGCGCTCCATCACCAGCCTCTGCAACGGCTGCCACCAGCGCGAGCCGGAGAAGGACGCGAAGGCGCCCATCCTCCAGCTCGACGGGCTGCCGCTGACGCCCCTCGAGCGCGCCAGCGTCTTCGCCGCGACCCGCCAGCTCGATCGCGCCCTCGCCGAGTGGGACAGGATCTTCTCCACGAAGCCCGCCAACGACGTCGACGCCTTCGAGCAGACCGAGGCGCTGCGCTTCGCGTTGTCCGTCGCGGTGCAGGGCAAAGACGACCCCGCCATCGCCATCGCGCTGCTCGAGAAGAACAAGGCGCGCGCCGAGCTGCCGCGCTTCACCACCGTGCAGATGGCCCAGTGGCTCGTCGAGGCGAAGGCCTGGCAGGCCGAGAAGTTCGAGGCCGCGAAGCAGAAGCCCGCCGCGCTCGTCGCCCGCGCGAAGGCGCTGATGGCGAACTCGGGCATCGACAAGGGCCCGACCGCCGATGACGCGCGCCTCGTCAGCCACCTGCGCGCCGCCGGCTACCTCCAGGAGGCCCTGCGCCGCGAGCCCGCCGCGCCGTTCCGGGGCGAGGCGCTCTACCTGCTCGGCGTGGTGAGCAGCGCCGTCGCCGATCCGACCCTGTGGCGGCTCGAGTGGATCACCCTCGAGTCGTGCGTTCGTGAGAACCCGAAGACCGAGCTCGCGAGGAAGTGCGCCGATCGCCTCACCGAGCGCACCTTCTTCTCGTACACCGGCCGCGGAGGGCTCGACGTGCCCGCCGGCGTGCTCGCCGAGCTGGGCGTCCTCCATGGCGTTGCGCGGTAGCGCGCTCCGCCGCGAGACGTCAGAAGTCCACCTTCACCTTCTGGACCTCCCCGGGCTCGACGTGGACGGCGCGGACCTCACGCTTGCCCAGCTCGGGGTTGGTGAAGATGCACTTGTAGTCGCCGGCCGGGAGCTGCTTGTCACCGAACGGGGTCTCGCCGAACGACCTCAGCGGAGGGCACTCGACGATGGCGAACGGGTTGGCGATGAAGCGCACCGTCCCGGTGCCCGAGGGCCGCACGTCGGGCGGCTTCACCACCACCACCGGGTCCTTCTTCACCGGCAGCACGGGGTCCTTCTTGATCGGGTCCTTCTTCGCGACGACGACCGGGTCCGCCGCGGCCACCGCCTTGAGCTCGAACGCCCGCGTCAGCTCGCGTCGATCCTTCGGCACGTCGAGCCGTTCGGTGACGCGCTCGTAGCCCTCGAGCTCGAGGATCAGGTCCGCGCCGACGCCAGGCGTCAGCTGCAGGTCGAGCGGCGTCTGGCCCTTCTTCACGCCCTCGAGGGTGACGACGGCTCCGGCGGGTTGAGAGGTGAGGCGGACCACCACCGGCTCCAGCTTCTCGGGAGGCGCGCCCTGCTTCGCCGTCATCGCGACGTCGAAGTGGTTCGCCTTCGAAGCGACCACCGTGAACGGGAAGCGCGTCGGCTCGAACCCCGGCGCCGAGAGCTCGGCGTCGTGTGGGCCCGGCTCGAGGTCGGTGAGCTGGCAGGGCGTGCGACAGGGCGCGCGGCCGTCGATGACGGCAGACGCTCCCGGGCTGCTGGTCGCGATGGTGACGGTCGTCTTCGCGGGGCGCAGCGCGACGAAGGCGCCCAGCACGACGGCGAGCCCCACCACCGCGGCGAGGGCGATGAGGGGGCCCCGGCTGACGGCGCTCTGCTGCGTGGGCAGGCTGTTCTCGGTGGGCGGTGGCTTGACGTCGGCGCCCAGGGCGAGCTCTGGCGGCTGCGCGTGCGGCCCCGACCGGCCACCCTCGGCGCGCGTCGCCTCCTTGCGCGCGCCGGTCACCTTCGAGGCGGCCTGCTGCTTCGAGACGGTGGGCGTGCGGATCGACTTCGTCGGCCGGTTCGGGGTGGCCTTCTCGATGTCGGACGCCGAGATCTCCGCCACCGAGTCGGTGAAGAGCAGCCGCCCCTCCTCGGCCTCCCGCGCGAGCCGCTCGGCGTAGATGTCCTGCATGAAGGCGGCGAGGTGCACCGAGCCCGACGGCAGCTTGTTCTTCAGCACCCAGTCCTCGAGCGCCTGCTGCATCTCGCGCGCGTTGACGTAGCGGTCGTCCCGCTCCCGGGCGAGCGCCTTCATCACGATCGGATCGAGATCGGCCGGCACGCGATCATCGACCCGTGAGGGAGGCTCGATCTTGCACTCGGTGACGGCGTTCAGCGTCTGAATGTCGTTGGCGCGCTTGAAGAGCCGCGCGCCGGTCAGCAGCTCGTACAGCACCACGCCGAGCGCGAAGACGTCGGTGCGGGCGTCGACCGGCCGGCCCTGCGCCTGCTCCGGCGACATGTACGAGTACTTGCCCTTGAGCACGCCCGACTTCGTCACCGTCGCCTGGTCAGCGGCCTTCGCGATGCCGAAGTCCACCACCTTCACGCCGCCCTCGAAGGACACGAGGATGTTCTGCGGCGAGATGTCGCGGTGCACGATGTTGAGCGGGCGCCCTCCGGGGTCCGTCTTCTTGTGGGCGTAGTCGAGGCCCGCGCAGGCCTCGATGACGATGCGGCAGATGAGCGGCAGCGGAATCGGCGTGCCCTGCCGCTCGGCCTGCTTCCAGATCTTCCGCACGTCCTCGCCGTGGATGTACTCCATGGCGATGTAGAAGGTGTCGTCCTGCTGCCCGAGATCGAAGATCTGCACCACGTTCGGGTGGTTGAGGCGCGCCGCGATGCGGGCCTCGTCGAGGAACATGGTGATGAAGTCTTCGTTCTCCGCGAGGTGCGGGAGAATGCGCTTCACCACCAGCAGCTTCTCGAACCCTTGAACGCCCAGCTGCCGCGCGAGGTAGATCTGCGCCATCCCGCCGGTGGCGAGCTTCTTGATCAGCTGGTAGCGGCCGTAGGTCTCGAGTGACACGCGTCCGTTCCGGGAAGGCTCCGATGGTAGGCCCCGCTCTGACACTGATCAAACCAGCGAGGCAATCCGTTCCAGCGGGTTCGTGACGCACCCGCGCGACACTCACCGCCGGCGGCGCAGGGCCTTCTTCTCGCGCGTCTCCCGCACGAGCCCTTCCAGCTCGTCGAGCTTGCGCTTGAGCACCGGCATCAGCAGGGGGTTGGAGTCCACCTTGTCGAAGAGGGCCAGCACCTCGTCCACCTCGCGCTCGATGGCCTCGGCGCGATCCGGGCTGATGCGGCGGAGGAGGAGATCGGCGCCCGCCTCGATCAACACCCGCGCCACCGCGTCGCGATCGGCGAGCGGCTCGACCTGCTTCTGCCCGAGGCCGTTGATGACGCGCAGCTTCGGCGCGGCGGCGAGGGGCAGCTCGAGCTGGCGTTCGTCTTTCTTCACCATGGGCGGCAGTGTAGGGGCTGGGGCTGTCGTGGGAATTTCTCGTCGCCGATGCTGCACGCCTGTAGCGCCGCGCGCCGGGACGACGAGCGCGAGTCGGTGGGCTATCGTCGCGAGCCTGATGCTCCGGTGGACCCCGCGCCTCCTCCTGCTGCTCCTCGTCGGAGCCTGTCGCCCGCCTGAGCAGCTCGGCGCGCTGCGGGCCGTGGTGAACGTCGAGCCGGGCGCGGGCATCGCCTGCGTGGAGGTCGTCGCCGAGTCGCTCGACACCAACCGCACCCTCACGAGCCAGGCCGACGTCGCCGGGCGCGAGGTGCTGCACGTCGGCATCACCGAGACGGCCACCTTCTCGGGCCGGGTGCGGGTGACGGTGAAAGGCTACGCGACCGCGGGCTGTACCGGGGCCGCGCTGGTCGTGCTCCCGCCACAGGAGGCCGAGCTGGGAGCGCCGCCCTTCGACACGGCGCTCGAGTTCCGCTTCCGGCGTCTGGCGATGGATGGAGGCGTGGACGGAGGCGCGCCAGACGCAGGTCGTCCGGACGCGGGCCCGGGGGACGCCGGCTCGAGCGACGCTGGCGGTGATGGGGGCGTGGACGGCGGGAGCCCCGATGCCGGCGTCTGCGACATGATGACCTGCTCGACGCTCAACGAGTGTGAGCTCGCCGCCTGCGTCCCCGATGGAGGCTGTGAGCGCTCGAACCGGCCCTCGACGGCTCCGTGCAACGGCGGCACCTGCAACGGCGCCGGTCAGTGTGTCCCGACGCTGGGCTGTGTGCCCCGCACCGCCTGCGACGCGGGCCTCTCGTGTACGACGGTCGGGGTCTGCTCGGACGCGGGCACCTGCGAGCCCTCCTTCGCCGGCTGCGTGCCTCCCCCCTGCTGGCGTCGCCTCAACGTCTGCGCGAGTGACGGCGGGTGCGCCTTCGAGCTCGACCCGTCGACGGTGGCGACGTCGTGCGGTGCGACCCTGGTCTGCTACGCGAACGGCGAGTGCCAGCCGTTCCTCGCGGCGGCGAACGTGACGGCGGCGCGCGCGCCCTGGCCGACGGCGCCGTTGCACTTCCGGAGAGATGGCGGCGCCGGCTGTGTCTATGGCTGGGACACCGGGCCCGGGCAGTTGGGGGCCGCCCTCGTCCCGCCCCAGGGTGGAACCACCTGCCTCTGGCCACCGCAGGCGCAGGCGCCGGTGGTGCAGGCCCAGCCCGGCAACGCGCCGGAGGTCGTCGTGTTCGCAGGCAGCTCGATCACCGTGGATCCCACCGTGACGGTGCGCTTCGTGGGGCGACGGGCGGTCGCGCTCCTCTCGCATGGCGACGTGACGATCGAGGGGTTGATCAACCTGAGGGCGCTGAGCGCGACCTTGCCGGGCGCCGGCGCCGACTCTCCCCTCTGTGGCGTGGGCGGCACCGGGGGCGGCGATCGCGAGGGCGGCGGGGGCGGGGGGTTCCTCGACGTGGGCGGCAGCGGCGGCAGAGCGGCCACCCCCAACGGCGGCGCAGCCAACGGCGATGACCCCCTCCAACCTCTGCGGGGCGGGTGCAGCGGTGGCCTGGGCTGGGGGCAGGACGCCGGCTTCGCGGGGGGAGGCGGCGGGCTGCAGATCACGGCCCGCGCGGCCGTGCGGCTGCTCGACGGTGGCATCGCCGCGCCAGGGCTGGGCGGGCTGGGTGGAGTCGCTGGCTCCGCGGCGAGCGGGGGTGGCTCGGGTGGCGCAGTGCTGCTGCAAGCCTTCAACGTGCTGGCCGTCAACGCGTACCTCACCGCGAACGGGGGCGGTGGGGGCGAAGGTGGCACGCGGCGCACCAGTCCATCGGTCCTGCTGAGCAACGGCGACGCGGGCGCCATCGGGGCCTTCCGCAGCACCCTTCCCGCGCCCGGTGGCTCAGGAGGGAACTGCTGCGGTGGCAACGGCGGCGTGGGGGGCGCCGGGGAGGACGGCGGTACGGCGGGTACGAACGGAGACACGATGGCGAACAACGAACCCGCGGGCGGGGGCGGGGGCGGCAGCCGCGGCCGGCTGCACATCGACGTCGTGGGCGGAGGCTCCTGCACGCTCACGCAGACCATCGAGTCGCCGCGCGTGACCGAGGGGCTGAGCACGACCTGTCAGCGCAACTGACGCGCGGCTGCAGGCGCGTTTCGAATCGACAGCCCGGCACCCATCTGAAAACCTCGCGGCTTCATGGCTGGCGCGATCCGCATCCTCATCGTGGACGACTCGGCGCTGACGCGCGAGACGCTGCGCCGCACGCTCGAGCTCGATCCCCGCATGAAGGTGGTGGGTGAGGCGAAGACGGGCGAGGAGTCCATCGAGCTGGTGCGCTCGTTGTCCCCCGACCTGGTGACGATGGATCTGCAGATGCCCGGCATGGGTGGCCTCAAGGCGATCGAGGTCATCATGCGCGAGCGGCCGACGCCGATCGTGGTGATCAGCGAGCGCTCGTCGGCCGGCGTCACCGACTACAACTACGAGGCGATCAGCCGCGGCGCCCTCGAGCTGGTGCCGAAGTCGTCGGTGTTCGGCCAGGGTCCCGACGACGTGCGCCGGTTCGCCGAGCGCATTCGCCGGCTCGCGGAGGAGGGGCTGGCCGACGAGCGCCCTGCCCCGGCGTCGGCTCCGCCGCCGATCCCCGTCACCACCGAGGCGCCGCAGCTGCTGGGCGTGGGGGCGTCGACGGGCGGGCCCCGCGCGCTGTCGAAGTTCTTCACCGAGCTGCCGACCGACTTCCCGCTGCCCATCGTGGTGGTGCAGCACATGGCCGAGGACTTCTTCGAGAGCTTCGTGCGCTTCCTCGCCGACTCGACGCGCCGACGGGTCGTCGCAGGAGTGCCCGACATGCCCCTGGTGCCGGGCTCGATCTGCGTCGCCCCGCCGAGGCAGGAGCTGTTCGTGCGCGAGAACCTGACGGTGAAGCTGCTCAACACCCCGCCAGGCCAGCTGATCTCGCCGTCCGTCGACAGCCTCTTCTTCTCGATGGCGACCGCCCTCAAGGGCCGGGGCCTCGGCGTGCTCCTCACCGGCATGGGCGACGATGGAGCGCAGGGCCTGTTGCGCATGCGCCGCATGGGCGCGCGAACGGCCGTGCAGGATCGGGCGAGCTGCGCGGTGTGGGGCATGCCACGCGCGGCGCTCGAGGTGGGCGCGACCGATCTCGCGCTGTCGGTGGAGAAGCTCGCCGCCTGGTGCGCCGAGACGGCGCGAGGGGTGACGCCAGCAGTCCCCCGGCCTGCCGCCTCGTCGAAGCGCCGCCGGATCCTCGTAGTCGATGACGATCACGCCTCCCTCGAGTTCACCCGCACGACCCTCGAGGGCGCGGGCTACGAGGTGCACACGCTCGACAACCCGATGATGGTCGCGGCCACGCTGCGCCGCACCCCCGCCGATCTCGTCCTGCTCGAGAGCGAGCTCGTCACCGTCGCGGGCATCTTCGTGATCGAGGCGATGCGCAAGAACGGCTTCGGCCACGTCCCGCTGGTGCTCCACTCGAAGCTCGAGGGCGACAAGCTGAAGCAGCGCGCCACCGAGTGCGGGGTGCTGGGCTTCCTGCACAAGGGCGACCCCGGGACGGTCGAGCTGGTGAAGGGCTTGATCGGCGCTCCGACGCGCTGAGGCCCCGGCAGCGGCTCAGGTGGCCACAGCCCGCACGGCAGACGAAGCAGTCGCGCTCCTGAGGGAGCTCGGACCTGGCGGGCACCGTCGGAGCGGATGGGACAGTCGAGCACCGACTCCCTCCGGGGCTCTGACACCCGCAGCCCGTCGCCTCCGCGCTCAACCCCGCGCCGCACGCCGCCGACGCCCGAAGAGGGCGAGCACGCTCACGAGCACCAGGCTCGCGAGGGACCCGCCGGGGCTCCGACACCCGCAGCCCGTCACCTCCGCGCTCAACCCCGCGCCACACGCCGCCGACGCCCGAAGAGGGCGCGCACGCTCACGAGCACCAGGCTCGCGAGGGACCCGCCGGGGCTCTGACACCCGCAGCCCGTCGCCATCGCGCTTCCCCCGCCTGCGCTGCCGCCACCGGAGTTCTCGCCGCCCGCGCTCCCGCCAGCCGTTGAGCCTGCCGAGCCGCCAGCCGCGCCTCCCGCAACTGCTCCACCGGACGAACCTCCACCGGACGAACCTCCACCGGACGAACCTCCACCGGACGACCCTCCGCCGGACGACCCTCCGCCAGACGTGCCTCCGCCAGGCGAGCCGCCGGACGAGCCTCCACCCGCTGCGCCCCCGCCGCTGCCTCCCTCGAGCGCGCAGGCCGCCGAGCAGCCATCGCCCGACCGCGTATTCCCGTCATCGCAGCCCTCGGCGCCTTCCCTCGCGTGGTTGCCGCACACGGCCGTCGGCGTCACCGGCCGCGGTCCGTACACGGGCAACGACGCGCCGGCCTCGTACGCGCCGAGATCTGGCCCTGCGCCCATCGCGCCATCGTTGACGCCGCTGAGCGCGAGGCCGGTGTCGATGGCCGGCGACATCATCGCGAGGCGCAGGTCGGGCATCATCGCCTCGGGGAACGGCGACGACGGGAACGACACACTCTGCGCGAAGACGCTCAGCTCGACCTGCTGGGCGTGCACCTCGGACGTGTTGCTCCTGAGGGTCGCGAGGCTGGTGAAGGTCGCGCTCCCGACGCGGCCCTGGAACGAGCCGGTGCCGATGGAGCCCAGCCCGTCGTAGTCGTAGCTGCACCCGACGCCCGACTGCGCCAGCTCGAGCACGCGCCCGGTGCCGTTGCCGAAGCCGCCGTAGGTGCCGCCGCCAGTGCCGCCCAGGAAAAGGTTGTTGCGGAAGTACGCCCGCTGCCACGGCACGCCCGAGTAGATGGCCAGCGCGTCGCCGGTCTTCACCACCGTGTTGTGCAGCGCGACGTCGCCCACGCTGCCCCGGTGCAGCTTGAAGGGCGCGTAGATGACGTTGAACATCACGTTGCGCACCGCGTACATCGGCCCCCCGAGCGTCGGCTGCCCCGAGATGCCGACGAACGAGTTGCGAATGCGGTTCCGCACGATGCGGGTGTTGCCCATCGTGAAGTCGGCCTCGATGGCGTCGTCGGCGCCCACCTCGAGGTCATTCCCGATGATGTCGAGGCTCGTCTGGTTGCGCGCCTGGGCGTCTTCGAGGGTCGAGATGCAGTCGCGGAAGCCGCGCACGCGATTGTAGGCGATGACGTTGCCGGCGCCGGTCAGCTCGACGCCCTCGCCCAGGTTGTTCCCGTTCGCGCCCACGGTGGCGTTCGAGAACGTGGTGGAGCCGACGATCTCGTTGTCGATGACGGTGATGTTGAAGACGGCCGTGCCCGTCGTCGTGTCGTAGGCGACGACCCCCGAGCCGGCGGTCTGGATCTGGTTGCGCGAGATCACGATGTCGTGCGCGTTGTTGAACTTCACCTGCGCGTTGACGCGCAGCCCCTCCACCACCCAGAAGGCGCGACCATCGAGGCGCACCTCGCCGTTCACGATCGCCTGGAGCGCGTTCTCGGCCTTGAGCCAGACATGCTGCGCGCCCGCGGCGCCGTCCCTCGTGACGGTGATGGCGTTGTAGGTGCCGTCGCCGAGCAGAATGACGTCTCCCGGGTTGGCGGCCGAGAGCGCGGCGCCGATCGTCGCGGGCGTCACCCGGCGCACCATCGCGTTCGGCGCGGGCGTGGGGAGCTGCCGGGTGGTCGCCGTCACGGTGCGGGTGGCGTTGCCGCCGTCCGGGTCCGTGAGGGTGAGCTCGATCTCCCAGGTGGTGCCGGGGACGAGGTCGAACAACGAGCCCGAGTGCTTGTTCCCCCACGAGAAGCCCTCGGCCGCGCCCGCCGGCACGCGCCTGAGCGGCAGGCCCGTTCGCCACGCGCCGCTACCCATCGCGCGGTACCGCACCGCCACCACGCCGTCCGCGTCGTCGTCACCGGTGATCGCCCACTCGATCGAGAGGCTCTCGAAGGTCGGGTACGGCGTCGTCACGGCCCCGGCCACGGTGGGATCGGCGGCCAGCGCGAGGAGGGGGAAGAGCGGGAGCAGCACGCGTCACTCCGGGCGATCGAGGGGAAGGTACAGCTCGTCGAACTGGCGCTTGAGGCTCACGGTGCGGGCCAGCACCAGCACCGACAGGGCGAGGCGGACCAGCCCCATCCACCAGGGCTCGCCGCCGAAGAGGGGCACGATGACCCCACCGGCCACGACGCCCGTGCAGACGAGCCCGAGCAGCACCCGCCGCCGCAGCCACACCGCGACGCCGCTCGAGAGGTGGAGCACGCCGAGGACCACCGCGACCGCCGTTCGTCGCGGGTCCACGTCCAGCACGGTCCGATCGAGCTGCTGCCAGGCCGCGAAGCCGAAGTGGGCGAGGCCGGCCAGGACCGTGAAGACCCCGACGTCGCGCGAGAGGTCGGTGATGCGAGGCGGCGCCGCCTCTCGCCGACAGGAGGGACACACCCCGCCATGGCTGAGGCAGATCTCACAGGCCGGCCGCTGGCACCGGCTGCAGCTGCCCCTGGCCTTCGCCCGCTCGTGAATGGCGCAGTGCAGGTCCCCGGTCTCGTCCATCACCAGCGCCTGCACGCCTGGGGCCTGCGCGTCGGTCGAGCGATCCGACAGGTCGAGCTTCTTCTTCGGAGGCTCCGCCAGCGCGGGGCTCGTCTTCGCGCGACGCGGCTCCTTCGCCGTCGGGAGCGTGCCCATGCACGAGGGACACACGCCCTCGACGGGGATCACCTGAGTGCCGCAGAAGGGGCAGACCTCCACGCGCGCGACGCTAGCTCAGGGCCACCGGGAGTTGGGCGCCGTCGCCTGCTGCTGACCCGACGCCGTCAGCCCCCGTGAGCGCGCTTCATCGCCTCGGCCACCAGCTGCTCCAGCCGGGCGAGCGCGGTCTCGAGCGTCTGCATGCTGGGCCCGAAGCTGAAGCGCACGTACTGGCGGAAGCGGCTCGCGCGGGCGGCGCGGCGCTTGCCCGGGTTCACGTCGAAGAACTCGCCCGGCACCGTGATGACCTTCTTGTCGAGCGCCGCGCGGAAGAAGCCCATGCCGTCGTTGAGCGGCGCCGGGAGCTGCGAGACGTTGCCCCAGACGTAGAAGGTGCCGTCGGGCACGCGGTCGGCGCGAATGCCGAGCCGCAGGAGGCCCGAGAGCAGGCGATCGCGCTTCTCCTGGAAGGTCTTGTGGAGCGCGTTCGTCTCCTGCACGACGAAGCCCTCCTCGAGCAGCGGAATCGCCGCGCGCTGCACGGGCTTGTTCCCCCCGCCGTCGAGGAAGCTCCCGGCCGAGGCGACCGCGTCGATCACCTGCTTCGGCCCCACCGTCCAGGTCACCCGCCAGCCCGGGTAGCGCCAGTTCTTGGTGAGCCCGTCGAACAGGACCACCGGATCCGCGTTCACGTCCTCGACGTACCGGGCCGCGGACTCGACCGGCAACACGCCGGGGGGGCTGTTCCAGATGTAGTGCGAGTAGAACTCGTCGATGAGCAGCGTGCAGTCGAGCTCGCGCGCCACCTCGACCCACTTCTCGAGCTCCTTCCCCTGCACCACCTTGCCGGTCGGGTTGCAGGGGTTCGACAGCAGCACCGCGGACAACCCGCGCCCCATCACCTCGCGCCGCAGATCGTCAGCCGAGAACGCATAGCCGCGATCGCCCTCGAGCAGAATGGGAATGGGCGTGAACGCCTTGAAGATGTCGAGCAGCTCCTCGTAGGCCGTGTAGTCGGGCAGGAAGTGGCCGAGGTTGATGTGGCCGAGCGCGGCGCAGGCGCGGGTCAACGAGGCGCGGCCGCCGCCCGAGACGGCGACGTTCTCGGGGCCGTACTGCGACTTCTTCCCCTTGCGGTAGAGCCGGTTGTAGAGGTTCGCGATCGCCTCTCGCAGCTCGGGCAGGCCGGCGACGGGCGCGTACTCCTGATCGTCCACGTCGACGGGAATGGTGTGCACCCGCGTCGGCGCGCCGGGCAGCTCGCCGGTCTCAGGCTGGCCCTGGCCCAGGTTGCACCAGTCGGCGTTCTTCGGGCTGAAGCCCAGCTTCTGCGCCTCGGTGGTGACGAAGATGACGCCGGTGCGCGGCACCTGGCGGAACGCGGTGATGTGCTCCTCGACGCTCACGACCCCTCACTTGCGTGCGGCTGCCAACGCCGCGTTGAGCTCCTGCGCCGAGAACCGCAGCTCCAGACGCTCGATTCCGTCTATCACCACGACGGGGATCCGGTAGCGGTACGTCGTGAACCAGTCGTCCCGCTCGAGGATGTTGCGCAGCTCGAGCTCCACCGGGGGCTCCACCTCGGCGAGCAGCTCGACCGCCTCGTCGCAGAGCGGGCAGCCGGGCTTGCGGTAGACGACGACGTGCATCGCGGGAAGTGTAGTCGTCGGCTCCGCGCTCACTGCCTTTTCCGTGTCACGGGAAGGTTCCAGCCGGGCGGTGGCATTCCCAACAGCCGGCGAAGAACGAGGTCCCCTGTGGGTTCCACACTTCCATCAACGCCCCCACCCTTCTCTCCGTCATTGAGGCAGAAGCCGGTTTCGCGTGGAATCAACGGCATGAGCCGCGGCCTGGCAGGCGACTTCGAGACGATGCCGCTGAAGGACCTGATCGTCTACCTGGCCAACCGCCTGGCCACGGGCGTGCTGACGCTGGAGCGCGAGGGCACGAAGAAGCAGGTGCAGCTCGAGCAGGGCCGCATCATCAACGCGTCGTCCAACCTGCCGCGCGAGTACCTCGGGCAGTTCCTCATCAACATGGGGCACATCACCGAGGAGCAGTTCAACCGCGCCTGGCAGACCCAACAGGACACGAAGGTCTACCTGGGGCGCATCCTCACCATGATCGGCCTGGTGAAGGAGGACGTCGTCGTGACCGCGCTCGCCACCAAGTTCCGCGAGACCGTGCACGAGGCGTGCGAGTGGAAGGTCGGCACCTTCTCCTTCTTCCCGCAGCTGCCGCCGCCGATGGTGGACGGGCTGGACGTGCAGGTGTCGTTGATGGACATCTACAAGGAAGCCGACTTCCGCGCGCAGGCCTGGGAGCAGATCCGCAAGGTCTTCCCCTCGCCCCACTGCACGCTCGAGGTGAAGGCCAGCCAGCTCGAGGTCGCGCCGCGCAAGGGGTCGCTCGAGACGAAGCTGCTCGAGGGCATCGGCGCCGGCAAGACGCTCGAGGAGCTCGCGCTGGGGCTGCACGCGACCGACTTCTTCCTCTACCAGCGCCTCTACGCGCTCCACGCCATGGGCGCGCTGGTGGTGAAGCCGCCCGCCGAGAAGGAGCCCGAGTTCGCCATCGACGTGGACCTCGGCCTCGGAGACAGCCCCACGCCCGAGCAGCTGCTCGCGAACGCGCGCGCCTTCTACGCCCAGTCGAAGCTCCGCGACGCGTTCTCGGTGGCGCGGCGGTCGAACCAGCTCGTCCCGACGCTCGACGCGACGCTGCTGCTCAAGCAGATCGAGGCCGCCTGGCACCCGCAGCTCCGCGCCGATCTGCTGGCGCGCAGGCTGGTGCCGAAGTCCGCCGTCCCCACCGAGGCGATGCTCGCGCTCAACCTCACCGCCGCCGAGCGGTACCTGCTGTCGCGGGTGGACGGCACCCGCGAGCTCGAGACCATCGTGCGGGTGGCGCCGCTGCGGGAGTTCGAAGCGCTGGCCGCGTTCGACCGGTTCCTGAGCCAGGGCTGGGTGCAGACCTGAGCGCCGTCGGTCGTCAGCGCGCGAGGAACAGCCGCATCGCCTCGCGGCCGAGCCACGTCGCGCGAATGCGCCAGTACGGGTCGTTCACGATCACGGCGGCCACCGCCACCCGCGGGCTCTCGCGCGGCGCGAAGCCGACGAACCACGAGTAGTCGCGAAACGGCGTCTTGTCGGCCAGCGAGCCCGTCTTCCCCACCGCGCCGCGCACCCCCATGCCGCGCTCGTGGAAGATGCGCCGCGCGGTCCCGTCGGTCACCGTCTCCTCCATCATCGCCGTGAGGTTCGCCGCGACCTGCTCGCTCACCACGCGCTCGGCCTTCGGCGGCGACAGGGCCTCGTCTTCGAACAACACCGGCGGCCGCCAGTAGCCCTGGTTCGCTGCCACCGACGCCAGCGCCGCGCCGTGGAGCGGGGACAGGTAGACATCGCCGAAGCCGGCCCCGGTGAGCGCGAGCTCGAACGTGTCCTCTGGCACGGCGGCCCGCGAGACGTCGGTCGGCACCGGGAAGCGGATGGGCGAGTTGAAGTGGAACGCGCGCGCCGCGGCCTTGAGCTTGTCGGCGTCGAGGTAGCGGGAGGTCAGCTTCGCGAAGATCACGTTCGCAGAGAGCGCGAGCGCCCGGCCGAAGGTGAGGCACCGGGTGTCGCGCTCCGAGTCGGTGAGCTGCGCGACCGTCACCTTGCGCTTGCCGCCATACGCACACAGCTCCTCGGCAGGCGGCACCCCCGCGTCGAGCAGCGCCGCCGCGGTGACGATCTTGAAGATGCTCGCCGCCGGGTAGAGCGCCCGCGTCGCCAGCCCCCGGAGCCCCGGCGCCGCCTCGCTGTGCTCGGCCATGGCCAGCACACGCCCGGTCGAGGGCTCGAGGACCACCACCGCCGCCCAGGGCGTCTGGTACTCACGGAGGAGCGCGGTGAGCTGCTCCTGCAGCGCCGGGTCGATGGTGAGCTGGTGCTGCTGGCCCTCGTGCTCGACGTACAGCCTGCCGCCGACGGCGACGGAGCGGCGGAGCAGATCGCGCTCGGCCGGAATCGACGACGCCGACGCGATGGGCGGCGCGAGCAGACGGCTCGGCACCTCGAGCTCGAGGCCGTCACCCTGCTCTGCGTCTTCCGCGAGGACGGGCGCTGCGACCAGCAGCGCGACGAGGAACCACTTCACACACCGAGGATTCCTCCATCTCTGCTTCCCTGACAAGCCCCACGCCGCTATGCACGCGCGCCGTGACGGATCTCCAGGAAATCGGTGCGGTGTGGCGGGGCGAGACGGTGCGCGCGACCCGCTCGGGCCGCGTGGTGGTGCTGCTCCTCCTCTTCATGATGTTCGTGGGCCTGGCGCTCGCGGTCGTCGGCTTCTTCAACAAGCAGATCAACGCGAAGGTCGAGGAGCAGGCAAAGGCCGCTGGCGTCGATCTGAACGACGAGAAGGCGAAGGAGCAGTTCAGCGAGGGCAAGAAGCAGTTCCTCTCGGTCTTCATCACCGACGACGAAGAGATGCTCGACTCGCTGCTGACCCTGCCGCTGGTGCTGCTCGTCGTCTTCAAGCTGACGCTGCGCTTCGTGCCGCTGCTGGTCGCCTTGATGGGCTTCGATCAGCTCGCTGGAGAGATGGGGCCCAAATCCATCCGGTTCCTCATCGTGCGGCTCAAGCGCAACAACCTGATCCTCGGGAAGTTCGCCTCGCAGGTGACGATCTTCACCGCGCTGCTCTTCGTCTGCACGCTGCTCATGGTGCTGGTCGCGCGGGTGCTGAACGACGACTTCTCGGCGAAAGAGATGGCCGTCTGGACGCTGAGGCTCTTGATCTCGTCCTTCGTGCTCGCGCTCGCGTACCTCGCGCTCACCACGCTGTGCAGCGCGATCGTGAAGAACGGCGCCGTCAGCCTGGTGCTGAACATCATGATCCTCTTCGGCATCTGGTTCGTGGCGCTCATCGGCGAGTGGTACCGGCTGCCGGGAGAGCTCGCCGAGACGGGCTCGCTCACGTCCCTCATCAAGGACGAGAGCGTGATGGCGTACGCGCGCTACCTCTCGGTGTGGCACTTCGGCCAGGACCTGCTGCACCCGGACTGGCTGCGCTTCGTCACCGCGGCGCTGATGCACCTCGGCTACGCCGCCGTCTTCCTCGGGCTCGCCCAGCTCGCGCTCAAGCAGAGGGACCTGTGAGCACCCCGGCGATCGCCCTCGAGCACCTGTCGAAGCACTTCGGCCCGAAGCGCGCGGTCGATGACGTGTCGTTCTCGGTGCAGGAGGGGCACTGCTACGGCCTCATCGGCCCCAACGGCGCGGGGAAGACGACGACCTTCTCGATGATGTGCGGCTACCTGTTCCCGACCACGGGCAGCATCCGCATCCTGGGGGTCGACCCGTTCGAGCCCGGCGCGCTCAAGGGCAAGGTGGGCGTGCTGCCGCAGGACGCGATCCTGCCGCCCACGTGGCCGGTCGGCGCGCTGCTCACCTACTTCGGCCAGCTCTCGGGCCTGCCGAACGCCGAGCAGGAGGCCCGCCGGGTGCTCGACAAGGTGCAGCTGCCAGAGACCTGGGGCCTGTTCGCGAACCAGCTCTCGCACGGCATGGCCAAGCGGGTGTCGATGGCCCAGGCGCTCATGGGCAGCCCGCCCGTCATCTTCCTCGACGAGCCCACCGCCGGCCTCGATCCGAAGATCGCTGCCTCGGTGCGCCAGCTCATTCGCGAGCTGAAAGGACAGCACACGGTGGTGGTCTCGAGCCACAACCTGCAGGAGCTCGAAGAGCTCTGCGACGCCACCGCGATCCTCGACAAGGGCAAGCTCGTCTCGGCCGCGTCCATGGCCGATCTCACCGGCCAGATGGCCGAGTTCCGCGTGCAGATCGCGAAGGGAGAGGTGCCGCTCCTCGAGGTGAAGGCGCAGTCGGGCGTGAAGGACGCGCGGCTCGAGCCCAACAAGGTGCTCTGCGTCACCTTCGACGGTCAGGCGGTGCAGCCGGAAGAGATCATCACCCGGGTGGTGGGCCTGCTCGCCCAGCGCGACGTGCTGTTCCTCACCGTCTGGCGCGGGAAGAAGCTCGAAGAGAAGGTGCTGCAGCTCACCTGAGCTACTCGACGTAGAACATCGGCTCGCGCTGCTCGATGAAGCGCTCGATGGCCTGCACGGCGCGGGGCTCGAGATCGACGAACTGCACGCCCATGCCGGGAGAGTTCTGCGGGTTGCGATCGTCCACCTCCCGCACCCAGCGCACCACGCCCCTGCACTCGATGCGCTCTCCGGTGGGCAGCGTGAAGCCCACGTCCACGCTGGTGCCGAGCGGGAGCATGTTCACGGTGGCGATGAAGACGCCGCCGTCAGAGATGTTGGCGGAGAAGCCGTTGAAGAAGTTGTCGTCGCTCTCGAGATCGACCCGGGCCTGCATGCGCACGCGCGGCGACTGGCGCTTCGGCACCGCGGGCGTCGTCGCCGGCCCTGCGGCCAGGGTCGCAGCGGGGTTGATCGGTTGCCCGCCGCGGGGCTTGAGCGCGGGCGGCGCCGCCGACACCAGCGTCGCCCCCAACCCGACGTCGTCTGCCGGAAGGGGCGCGGGCGCAGGCCTGGGCTTCGCCGCCTGCTGCACCAGCCGCTGGACCACCTGCTCGTCGGTCGCGAGCGTCTGCGAGAGCTGTTGCAGCGCGGCCCGCACCTGCCCGAGCTGCTGCCGGACCACCGCCGTCGCCTGCTGCCGGGCTTTGAGCGCCTGCCCCCTGAGCTGCCTCGCCTGCGCGAACGGCGCCTCACCATCGAGGGTCGGCACCGCCAGCGCGCGCACGTGGGCACTCACCTGGGGATCCCGCACTCCCTTCGCCTCGGCGTCAGCCAGCGCAGCCTTGAGCTGGGTGAGGCGACGCACGTACTCGGCGCTCGTGCCCACCATGCGGGCGAGCTCGGCGTGCAGGTTCGCCTCGTCCTGCTGCTGGGCGGCCTCCTGCCGGGACAGCTCGACATCCTGGTCCGTCATCGTGCGAACCTCGTCTTGCCCCCATCTTCGACCCGCCGGTGAGCCCGCGAGCCCGCAGCCGACCGCGAGTCTAGCTGGACAGCCTCGCGACTCCAGCACTCAGCAGCGGACGAGGGCCCGGAGAAAGGGGGCCCGCTCGATCCGCTCGGTCACCCGCCCGGTGGCCGCACAGAAGGTCGCCAGATCTCCCTCGGCGGCGGGATCATCGGCCCACAGCTCGACGAGCGGCCGCGACTTCAGGGCCTTCGCCAGCTCGATGATGGGCACCGGGCAGGGCTTCCCCCGCGCATCGACCAGGAGGGCTGAAACTTCCAGCCGGGCGGGCTCATGAAGCGTGGCCATTGTGCGACACGTCGCGCGTTGCTAGAGGACGCGCGCCTTTACACCACCAAGGGGAGTCCCTGAAACCATGAAGCCTTCCGTCATCATCGCCCTCATCGTCGGCGGCGTCGTCGGCTTTGCCGTCGGCTCGATGTTCAAGAGCTCGTCCGGCTCCGGCAGCGGGAACACCGCGGCCGTCGCGCCTTCGCCGTCTGCTCCTTCCGCTGCGCGGCCCACGGGCGCCCCCGGCGAAGACACCACCTTCCGCGTGCCGCTGGAGGAGTCGCCGCAGAAGGGCGCGGCGTCGGCGCTCGTCACCATCGTCGAGTTCTCTGACTACCAGTGCCCGTTCTGCAGCCGCGCGCACAACACCGTCGTGCAGCTCCAGAAGGACTACGGCGAGAAGCTGCGCGTCGTCATGAAGCAGAACCCGCTGTCCTTCCACAACCGCGCCAAGCCGGCGGCCCTCGCGGCCCTCTCGGCCGGTGAGCAGGGCAAGTACTGGGAGATGCACGACAAGATGTTCGCGAACCAGCAGGCGCTCGAGGACGCGAACCTCGAGCAGTACGCGCGCGACATCGGCCTCAACGTCGACAAGTGGAAGGCCGACATGCAGAGCCCGAAGTTCCAGTCGCAGATCGACAAGGAGCAGGCGCTCGCGATGTCGCTCGGCGCCACCGGCACGCCGGCCTTCTTCATCAACGGCAAGAAGCTGTCGGGCGCGCAGCCCATCGACAACTTCAAGCGCATCATCGACGCCGAGCTTGGCCGTGCGCAGGAGATGGTCAAGGGCGGCACGCCGGCCGACCAGGTCTACGCGCGCATCATCGAGAAGGGCGTCACCGCCCCGCCCGCCGCGCCGCAGCCGGCGCAGCCCGCCGCCCCTCCCCCGCCCCCTGCGGTGCGGAAGATCGACCTGCCCGACGACTCGCCGTCGCGCGGCCCGAAGCTCGCGAAGGTGACGATCGTCGCCTGGTCCGACTTCCAGTGCCCGTTCTGCTCGCGCGTGGTGCCCACCCTCAAGCAGATCGAGGACACCTACGCGAAGGACGTGCGCGTGATGTTCCGTCACCAGCCGCTGCCCTTCCACAACAACGCCAAGATCGCCGCCGAGGCGTCCATGGCCGCGCACGAGCAGGGCAAGTTCTGGCCGATGCACGACAAGCTCTTCGCCAACCAGCAGGCCCTCGATCGCGCCAGCATCGAGCGCTACGCGCAGGAGCTGGGCCTCGACATGGGCAAGTTCAAGGCGGCGCTCGACTCCAGCAAGTTCGCCAAGAAGGTCGAGGCTGACAGCGCCGAGGGCATGCAGGTCGGCGCCAACGGCACCCCCACCTTCTTCATCAACGGCCGCGAGTTCGTCGGCGCCCAGCCGTTCGAGGCGTTCAAGGGCATCATCGACGAGGAGATCAAGAAGGCCGATCAGATCCTCGCGCGCGGCGTGAAGATGGAGAACCTCTACGCCGAGCTCATGAAGGACGCGGGCAAGGCCCCGCCGCCGGCCGCCCCGGGCGCTCCCGAGCCGCAGAAGGTCGTCACCGACATCAACATTCAGGGCGCGCCGGTCACCGGCCCCAAGAACGCGCCGGTCACCATCATCGCGTTCTCGGACTTCCAGTGCCCGTTCTGCTCGCGCGTGGTGCCCACGCTGCACGACCTCGAGAAGCAGTACCAGGGCAAGCTCAAGATCGTCTTCAAGCACCAGCCGCTGCCGTTCCACAACAACGCGAAGCCGGCGGCGATGGCCTCGATGGCGGCCAACGAGCAGGGCAAGTTCTGGGAGTACCACGACAAGCTCTTCGCCAATCAGCAGGCGCTCGATCGCCCGTCGCTCGAGCGGTACGCCGAGGAGCTCAAGCTGGACATGGGCAAGTTCCGCGCGGCGCTCGACTCGAACAAGTTCGACAAGTACGTCACCGACGACTCGAACGAGGGCATGCGGGTCGGCGCGAACGGCACCCCGACGTTCTTCATCAACGGCCGGCAGGTGGTGGGCGCGCAGCCCATCGACGCCTTCAAGGCCGTCATCGATGACGAGCTGAAGAAGAAGTAACCGGGACGGTCTTCTGGTTCCCCACGGCCGGCGCTCCCCGACGGGAGGCGCCGGCTGTGTCGTTTCCGGGCCCGGCAGCTGGAGGTGACAGGCCGGGGGTCGGGCGTTACGAAGCGCGCTCGGATGAGAACGGTCGCCGCGCCCGACAGCACCTGGGAGACCCGGCTGCGGTGGGGGAGCCGGCGGTTGACCGCCGAGCTGCTCGACGGCCGTGGCCGCACGGTCCTCACCCTGGGCGACGGGCCTGAAGACGACGTCGCGATCGGCTCGACGGCGCGGGTCGAGCTGACGTGGGTGCCCGACGGGCTCGAGCTGGCCTTCACGGCCGGCGTCGAGGGCGAGCTGTCGCGGCACGGCGATCGCGCGAAGACGTTCAGTGAGCTCGCCGCCGCGCAGCGCCTCACGGAGTCCGGGCAGCGGTTTCACCTGCGCCTCGAGCCGGGCGACGCGCTCACCCTGCGCATCGGCACCCTCATCGTCGAGATCCGGCAGGCGCGCGGGCGATTCCCCCGGCTTCCCCTCGACGCCAGAGCGCTCGTCTTCGTCGCGCTCGCCCTCATGGCCGTGGGCATTATGCTGGCGTCGCTGATGGCGCCGCACGAGCTCCCCCGGCTCCATTGGCTGAAGAAGGGCCACTGAGCGTCCCCGCTCGTTTTGCGCTTGGCGGGCGCCCCGCCAACCGCGAACATCGCTGCCTTCGACGGAGGGGACGCATGCGCATACCAGTCTCGCTGGTGCTGCTCGGGCTGACCGGGTGCACGGCGGTCAACTACGCGCCGGTGCCGTCTCAACGGGCGCAGGGGCAGATCTTCGTCAACGCCGAGGGCCTCTCGGAGCCGTACGAGAGCGTCGGCATCGTCCAGGTGACGCGCCGGGGCGTGCTGCTGTTCGGCTGGGCCGATCCCGCCGGCACGGATCTGCAGGCAGCGGTGAACGAGGTCGAGGGCCAGGTGCGCCGCGCGCGCGCCGACGGGATCATCAACGCCCGCGTGCAGCAGACGAACTACACGACGGCCCAGCGCATCCTCGGGCTCATCTTTTTCTTCGCGCCGCTGCCAGCGGAGGTCACGATCACCGGCGAGCTGGTGCGGCTCAAGTCGGCGCAGCCAGGCGTTCCGCCCGCGCTGCCGGTCGCCCCGCCGACGACGGGAGGTCCGCTGTGAGACTCCACCTCACCCTGCTCGCCCTGCTGCTGCTGGTGGGCCCTGGCTGCAACGCCGTCGTCCGCGGAGGCCCGCTGTCGAGCGTGCCGCCGACCACGAGCGGCCTGTACATGTCCACCGGCACCAGCCCGCGGAAGTTCCGCACCGTGGGCTTCGTGCAGATCCGCGGCTACGGCCAGGAGTGGGGCGGCTACGGCGACATCGGCGACGCCCAGCTCGACGGCACCATTCACAACGCGCTGGCGAAGGAGGCCGCGCGCATGGGCGGCCAGGGCGTCATCAACATCGAGTTCCTCGACGAGAACCCCTCGACCGACGTGGAGAAGGCCCAGCGGGCCTACAACACCGTGACGAGCGCGCTGTCGGGCAGCCCCCGCATCGAGACCAAAGAGCGCTACGTCACCGTCACCGGCGAAGTCATCGTCTTCACGGAGTAACCACCATGATGCGTCCCCTGCTCTGCTGCTTCGCCGTCGCGCTCGCCTCGAGCTGCACCGTCGTGAACTCCGTGTCGCTGCCGTCGGTGCCCGGCGCGCCCGGCCAGGAGATCTTCGTGACCGCCGGCGACATCACGGCGCCCCACGACGTGCTCGGCCTGGTCCAGGTGCACCGCGCCGGCATCCTCCTCTTCGGCAACATCGACATCATCGGCACCGATCTCGAGGCCGGCTTCCGCGAGACGCTGATCCCCGAGGTGAAGAAGCTCGGCGGCGACGGCGTGGTGCGCGTGCGCTACCACATGACGCAGTACACGCCGTGGGCCCGCGTCCTCGGCGCGCTCTTCTTCATCTTCCCGCTGCCGTCTCAGGTGACGATCACCGGACAGGTCGTGAAGCTGAAGACCTGAGCCGCTCGAGATCAGCCGCCCGGGAAGCCCGTCGCGCACCGGGTCCTGCCCTGGCGTGGACTCAGGTTCCGGGCCGCGCCTTCTTCGCCTCGAGCATCGGCGCGAGGCTCAGCACGAGGATCGCGGCCACCACCATCGCCGCGCCGAGGCCCTCCTGGAGCGCCAGCGGCTTGCCGAGCCCGAGCGCGAACATCGACAGGGTCGCCAGCACGCCCGCCAGCACGCTCGAGGCGCGGTTCACCGGCACCGAGAACGAGTTCTCTGACTTGTCGAGCAGCACCAGCGCGCCGAAGATCCCCGTGCCCTGCGACAACACGCCAATCACCAGGGCCCAGCCCACCTGTGGACTGAAGGGCAGCTCGGTGAAGCCTCGGCGGAACTCCTCGAACCCGCCGGTGCCGATGGCGGCGAACAGCCCCAGGGCGAGCAGGGCCGAGGGCGTCGAGACGAGCTGCTCCTCGACGAAGTAGCGCTTCGTCACGTCGGCGGCGTCGCTCTTCGCGAGCCGGCTCATGAAGCGCAGCCGCACGAAGTACGCGGCGAGGTAGAGGGCGACGTTGAAGAGCGCGAAGGTGGACAGCTTGAGCTCGACCCGGCCCCACGTGGCGACGGCCAGGGAAGCGAGCGTCAGCGCCAGCGCCACCCACGAGTACCAGCGCACCTTCCGACCTGAGAGGGCGTCGACGATGGGCGCCATCGCCAGCACGCCTCCTCGCATCAAGAGCATCATGAAGACGATCGAGATGCCTTCGATCGTGTACGCGAGCGTCGTGGTGGTGAGGATGGTGGCGCCGCACAAGCCGGAGAGCGCCGTCCACCTCGTCGGGAACGGCACCTCGCGCGCGCCGATCTTCCGGCGGGTCGCGAAGCGCCACCAGCCGGTCGCGAAGACGAAGATCGCCATCGCGAAGAAGCTGGCCGTGGTGGACACGGGCAAGATGCGGTTGCCAGGCACCTTCTCGCCGAGCTGGCCGTCACTGAGCGCCTTCGTGAGCGCGCTGTACGGGGCGTAGGCCGCGAAGTAGCCGAACGCCCACCACCAGATGCTGATCCCCCTGCGCTCGGACACGGCGACCAGCATGGCGCGCCGTCACACGTCTGTCACACAATCGGCGGGGTCCCCCTCGCACACGGACGAGAGCCCCGAAGCGGCTCCGGCGCTTGCCTGGCCGTGCCCGCGGCTGCCGACGCGGTGGCCGCCCTCAGGAGCGCAGGTGCGCGACGAGGACGCCGGTGCTGAAGACCGCAAGCTCGGGGAAGCTGCCCATCGGCGCTGCGGCGGCGCGCTCGGCCACGAGGAACCGCGCGGCGGTGTCGGCCTCGGGGAGCTCCGCGGCGCGGCGCAAGAGCCGCTCCACCTGCGCCTCATCGACCTCGTGGTGAAACCAACCAGAGGTGAGGAGCACGACGTCGCCGGGGCGGACCGGGTGCGCTTCGATCACGATCTCGCCGCTCGCCTGACTCTCGCGCCCCAGCACGCGGGTGACGAGGCTGCCCAACCCGGCATCGAGGGGCGGCAGGCCCTGGCGCTTCCGTTCTTCGCCCAGCGTCCAGTCACGGGTGAGCTGCTGCACCGCACCCTCGCGGACGAGGGACACGCGGTGCGCCGAGACGTTGGTGGCCCACAGCCGGTCTCCGTCGAGCGCGGCTGCGCACAGCTCGAGGGTGCGCGACCGACGGGTCTCGCCGTGATCGCGCACGAGCGTCGTGTGGAGGAAGTCGAGGAGCGCAGCCAGGCGCTGGGGCGTCCCGCCCTCCCTTCGCCACGCCGACGCCAGCGCCTCCCGAAGCAGCGCGACGTGCTCCGGGTGTGGGAACGAAGCGGCGTGGGCCGTGGCGCGGCTGACGAAGACGAGCGAGCCATCGACCCCGTTCACGATCGAGGCAAGAGGCCCCGAACCACCCGACGCCGCACCAGTGACGAGCCGCACGTCAGAGCAGCGACTTCGCCGCCTCGACCACCTTCGCGACGGTCAGCCCATACTGCTCGAAGAGGATCTTGTCGGGCGCGGACGCGCCGTAGCGATCGACGCCGAGCGCGATGCCACGATCGCCGACGAAGCGCTCCCAGCCCAGCGTGACGCCTGCCTCGATGGACACGCGAGCGGTGACGGCCTTGGGCAGCACCTGCTCCTGGTAGCCCCTCGGCTGCGCCCGGAACCGCTCCATGCACGGCAGCGAGACGACCCGCGTGGGCACCCCGCCCTTCTCGAGCTCCTCACGGGCCTTCACGGCGAGCTGCAGCTCGCTGCCGGTTGCGAGCAGGATCACCTTCGGCGCCCCGCCTGTCGCCTCCGCCAGCACGTAGCCGCCCTGGTGGAGGCCCGCAGCAGGCGCCATCACCGCGCGATCGAGGGTCGGCACTTTCTGACGGGTGAGGACGAGACCGGTCGGGCCGTCTCTGCGCTCCAGGGCGTAGCGCCAGGCCTCGGCGGCCTCAGCGGCGTCTCCGGGGCGCACCACGTGCAGGTTGGGCATCGTGCGGAGCGCCATCAGGTGCTCGACCGGCTGATGCGTCGGGCCGTCTTCCCCGAGACCGATGGAGTCGTGTGTCCACACGTGGACGACGGGCAGGTGGTTCATCGCGGCGAGCCGCACCGCCGGGCGCATGTAGTCGCTGAAGCAGAAGAAGGTGGCGGTGAAGGGGCGCAGGCCCCCGTGGTAGGCCATGCCGTTGGCGATCGCGGCCATGGCGTGCTCGCGGACCCCGAAGTGAATGTTGCGCCCCGCGCCCGTCTGGCCGTCGAAGCTGCCCGCGTCCTTCAGCACCGTCTTGGTCGAGCCGCCGAGGTCCGCGTCGCCGCCGATCAGCTCCGGCACCTTCAGGGCCAACGCGTTGAGCACCTGGCCCGCTGCCGTGCGCGTCTCGACGCCGGTGCCGGCCGCGAACGCCGGCAGCGCCTGCTCGAAGCCCTTCGGCAGCTCGCCCTTCATCACCCGCTCGAAGTCCTGCGCGAGCTCGGGGTGCGCCTTCGCGTACCCCTCGAAGCGCGCCTTCCACTCGGCCTGCTTCGCCTTGCCCGCGTCCACCGCCTTCAAGAAGTTCGCGCGCGCGGCGTCCGGCACGTGGAACTTCTTCTCGGGATCCCAGCCGAGCGCCTTCTTGGTGAGGGCGATCTCGTCGTGGCCGAGCGGGCTGCCGTGTGACGACGACTTGCCCGACTTGTTCGGCGAGCCGAAGCCGATGGTCGTCTTCACGACGATCATCGTCGGCTTCGTCGTCTCGGCCTTCGCCGCCCGGATCGCCGCGTCGAGGCCGTCGAGATCGTGGTTGCCGTCCGCGACGTGCAGCACCTGCCACCCGAACGCCTCGTAGCGTCTGCCCACGTCCTCGGTGAACGAGAGCTTCGCCGGGCCGTCGAGGGTCACGTCGTTGGCGTCGTACAGGCAGATCAGCTTGCCGAGCTTGAGGTGGCCCGCGAGGGAGGCAGCCTCCATCGCAACACCCTCCATCACGTCGCCGTCACCGACGAGGCAGTACGTGAAGTGATCGACGACGGTGTGACCGGGCTTGTTGAAGCGCGCCGCCAGCGCCCGCTCCGCCATCGCCATGCCGACCGCGTTCGCGTGCCCCTGCCCGAGCGGTCCGGTGGTGGCCTCGACGCCGGGGGTGTGGGCGAACTCCGGGTGACCGGGCGTCTTCGAGCCCCACTGGCGGAAGTTCATCACCTCGTCCCACGAGAGCGGGTACCCGTGGAGGTGCAGGAGCCCGTACAACAGCATCGAGCCGTGGCCCGCCGAGAGGACGAAGCGATCGCGATCAGCCCACGAGGGATCGTGTGGCGCGTGCTTGAGGTGCCGGTTCCACAACACCCAGGCCATCGGCGCTGCGCCGAGCGGCAGGCCCGGGTGGCCGGAGTCCGCTTTCTGGATCACGTCGATGGCGAGGGTGCGCAGCGTGTTGATGCAGAGGAGATCGAGCTCACGAGCGGGCGTCGTCATGAGGCCGCGAGTTAGCAGGAAGGCTGACGAAGATCGCGCTCCTCATCGGGAGGGCAAGATGCTCGGCGTCTGCCACAGCAGAACGAACTCCCGTGGCGACGCGTTGCGCCCGTCGGGTGTGGTCGTCGGCCCCACCTGAACAGCGCGACGGCTTCGGCGACCCTTCCTCAGAGGCAGCGCGTCTTCGACTCGTCTTCGCCATCACCAACTGCGGGAGCCCCCGGCGCGGACGTTTCTCCTGGCCACCTCGGGCACGTCAGCGGGACAAGTGTGCGATGCTCTGGCTGCCGGCCCTCCGTTCCCTTGCGGTGCCTATGCTCCACTCTCGTCTGCATCTGTTGCTCGTCCTGCTCGCGCTGCCCGCGTGCGTGTGCGTGGACCCATCGAAGGTGACGGCCTTCAAGTGCGGTGACGGTGACGCGTGCCGGGAGGGCCAGCAGTGTTGCCCCGACGGCATGTGCCGCGCGTCGTGTACCGCGGGCACGGGCGGCGGCGCTGCTGGTGGCGCCACAGGTGGTGGTGCGACGGGCGGAGGGACGTCGGGCGGCGGCTCCACAGGCGGTGGCGCGACGGGCGGTGGCGCGACGGGCGGCGGGACGTCGGGCGGCAGCGGCTGTCAGGACAACCAGCCGTGCATGGGCAACACCGGGGCGCCG
>JAEUJQ010000085.1 GCA_016793095.1 Myxococcaceae bacterium
ACCGCCAGTCGAACCGCCTGCCGTCGAACCGCCTGCCGTCGAACCGCCTGCCGTCGAACCGCCTGCCGTCGAACCGCCTGCCGTCGAACCTCCGCCAGTCGAACCTCCGCCAGTCGCACCGCCGCCGGTCGAACCGCCGCCAGTCGCACCGCCGCCAGTCGCACCGCCAGCAGTCGAACCGCCGCCACTCGTACCGCCGCCAGCTGCGCCGCCACCCGTTGAGCTTCCACCCGCGGTGCCACCTCCCGCGACGATCATTCCCTGACAGAGGCCGGCGACACACGTCTGGCCGGGCTGACAGCTCGCGCAGACGAGGCCGAGGCGGCCGCACGCGGAGGTCGACGTCCCCTCCTGGCAGGTGCCGGTCGCGTCACAGCACCCGGCGCACGTGGACGCCGTGCAGGCCGGAGGCGGGGGAGGGACAGGGGTGCCGCAGGCCCCGGAGACGAGGACGAGCACGAAGGGACCGAACCGCTTGACCATCACGACCTCCCGGAAAGACCAGTGTGCCACATCGCGGGGTCGAATCCCGAGCCCAGGCCGCCGCCAGGCCGGGTAGAAGTCCCCCATGGCGGACTTCCAGTTGGTGAGCGACTACACGCCTCGCGGCGATCAGCCGCGCGCGATCGCGGAGCTGACCGAAGGGGTGCTGCGCGGCGACCAGCACCAGGTGCTGCTTGGAGTCACCGGCTCGGGCAAGACCTTCACGATGGCCAACGTCGTCGCGAACGTGAAGCGGCCGACGCTCATCATCGCGCACAACAAGACGCTCGCCGCGCAGCTCTTCGGGGAGTTCAAGCAGCTCTTCCCCAACAACGCCGTCGAGTACTTCGTCAGCTACTACGACTACTACCAGCCCGAGGCGTACGTGCCGTCGTCCGACACGTACATCGAGAAGGACTCGAGCATCAACGAGGAGATCGAGCGCCTGCGCCACTCGGCCACGCACTCGCTGATGACGAGAGACGACGTGCTGATCGTCGCGTCCGTGTCGTGCATCTACGGCCTGGGCGTCGCGCGCGTGTACCTCGACATGGCGATCACCCTCGAGACCGGGAAGGACTTCGGACGCGACGCGCTGATGAAGCGGCTGGTGGAGTGCCAGTACGAGCGCAACGACATGGACTTCCACCGCGGCACCTTCCGGGTGCGCGGCGACACCATCGAGATCTTCCCCATCTACGAGGACGAGCGCGCGGTGCGGGTGGAGTTCTTCGGAGACACCGTCGAGAAGATGACCGAGTTCGACCCGCTGCGCGGTCAGACGCTGGGCACGATCCCGAAGATGACGATCTTCCCCGGCAGTCACTACGTCACCGATCTCGATCAACGGCACAAGGCCATCGCCGCGATCCGCGAGGAGCTGCGCGAGCGGCTGACCGAGCTGAAGCAGCAGAACAAGCTGGTGGAGGCGCAGCGCCTCGAGCAGCGCACGATGTTCGACCTCGAGATGATGGAGCAGCTCGGCTTCTGCAACGGCATCGAGAACTACTCGCGCCACCTGTCGGGTCGCTCGCCCGGTGAGGCGCCGCCGTGCCTGCTCGACTACTTCGCGAAGGACTTCCTGCTGATCATCGACGAGTCCCACCAGACGATCCCGCAGATCGGCGCGATGTACCGCGGCGACCGCTCGCGCAAGGAGACGCTGGTGGACTTCGGCTTCCGCCTGCCCAGCGCGCTCGACAACCGCCCCCTCAAGTTCGGCGAGTTCGAGGAGTTCCTCACCAACGCCATCTACGTCTCGGCGACGCCGTCCGAGTGGGAGATCAACAAGGCCCGCGGCGTGCTGGTGGAGCAGGTGATCCGCCCGACCGGCCTGCTCGATCCCCTCATCGAGGTGCGGCCCGCCGGCAACCAGGTGGACGACCTGCTCGAGGAGATCCGCGTGCGCGCGAAGAAGGGCGAGCGCGTGCTGGTCACCACGCTCACCAAGCGCATGGCGGAGGATCTCACCGAGTACTACGCCGAGGTGGGCGTTCGCGTGCGCTACCTGCACGCCGACATCGACGCCATCGAGCGGACCGCGATCATCCGCGATCTGCGCAAGGGCGAGTTCGACGTGCTCGTCGGCATCAACCTGCTGCGCGAGGGCCTCGACATTCCCGAGACGTCGCTGGTGGCGATCCTCGACGCGGACAAGGAGGGCTACCTGCGCTCCCACGTCTCGTTGATCCAGACGATGGGGCGCGCTGCCCGCAACCTCAACGGCAGGTGCATCATGTACTCGGACGTCGTCACCGACTCGATGAAGAAGGCCATCGACGAGACGACGCGGCGCCGCGAGCTGCAGGCGAAGCACAACACCGAGCACGGGATCACCCCGACCCAGGTGAAGAAGGCGATCACCGATCTCACCCAGTACGTGTACGCCGCCGACGCGTTGGACCTGCCGATGGCCGCCGAGGGCGCCGCCGCGCTCTTGACCAGGGACGAGCTGCGGGGCCTCATCGCCGAGTCTGAGAAGCGGATGGTCGCGTTCGCGGACGAGATGGAGTTCGAGAAGGCCGCCGTCGAGCGTGATCGGCTGATCGTGCTGCGCGAGATGGATCTCGGCGTGAAGCCGCCGCTCAAGTCCCTGCTCGCGGCCGCGAAGGAGAAGCAGGAGCAGCGCCCCATGGGACGGAAGGCCCAGCCCCGGAAGTACCGGCGCCGCCGCTGACGCGCGCGGCCCGCTGCTTGCTGCAACCGTCAGTGAGAGGTGCCGCCATGACGGAGCCCCGCAGGCGCGCGTTGGTCGTCTTCGAGACAATCTTCGGGAATACCCGGCAGATCGCGGAGGCGATCGCCGCCGGACTGGCCGCGCACTTCGAGGTGACCCTCGCCGAGGCCAGCGCAAATCCTTCGCCCGAGGGCATGTCGCTGATCGTGGTGGGCGGGCCCATTCACGCCTTTGGCATGTCGAGACCGACCACCCGCGAGAACGCTGAAGCGCAGGCCGAGAAGCTCGGCATCAAGGACGTGCACACCGGCGCCGGAGTGCGCGAGTGGCTCGAGCGGCTGCCACCGGCGACGGGGCAGGTGGACGCAGCGACGTTCGACACAGCGGTCAAGGTTGGCTGGTTCGTGATCGGGTCTGCCGCGCGCGGCGAGGCGTCGCTGCTCTCGGCCAGGGGCTACACGATGACGGGTCGGCCCCAGCACTTCTTCGTCAAGGACATGGATGGCCCGCTGATGCCGGGCGAGCTCGAGCGCGCGCGGGCGTGGGGGCAGGGGGTCGCGGAGCTCACCGCCTGAGCCCACCGCCCTGGCTGCCGTCTTCAGCCGCTGACCGCTGCATCGTGCCCGCGCCGCGCTCGCAGTCGGCTGCGCGCAAGCAGGAAAAGCGCACTCAGGAAGCCCACCGCGTCCGCGGGCGAACCGGCGCACCCACACGCGGACGGCTCGAGGCCCAGCTCGATCAGCGCGGTCGCGCTCGCCTGACCGTCGGACACCACGACCTCGAAGTAGAGCCGATCGGGCTCGGTCACCGGTGGCGCCTGGAACTTTCCGCCGCCGAGGTCCTTCGCCAGCGGCCCGCGCGTCTGCATGAAGGTCGTCTCCAGCGGATCATCGTCGTCGTCGCTCGTCGTCGCCGTGATCATGAACGTCTGGCCGGAGCGGACGATGCTGGGAGCGCCGACCATCACCCTGGGCGGCGTGTTGACGGGCCTCACCGTGATCGTCAGCCGGTCCTTCGTCTCGTGCACAGCGTCACGCGCCGTCACCTCGAACTCGAGCGTCGTCTGCTGCGTGACGGCCGGCGCGGTGAAGCGGTCGGCCGTGAGGGTCACCGACGGCCCGCTGAGCTGGGTCCACGAGAGGCTCACCACGTCTCCGTCGGGATCGACGACCGACGCTGCGAGCGTCACCGCAGCGCCTTCATCGACGGTGAGGCCCGGGCCGGCGTCCACCACCGGCGCCCGGTTGACGCAGCGCGCGCGATCGGCGACGCGCTCCGAGAAGGGGGTACCCGACGCGCCGATCACCTCGACGTCGTCGAGATCCCACCCCGGGGGCGTCGGCCCGCCGCGGTCGGTGGCGATGACGAATCGGAGGTGGATCGTCTTGTTCGCGTAGCGGGTGCCCAGGTTGACGAGCTGGCTCGCGAAGCTCGGGTAGCCGCTGCTGCGCCCCACCCACGCGGCGCTGCCTGCCGACGGGTTGCCGGTCGGGTTGCCCGCGCTCGTCGTCGCCGAGATGGTCCCGCTGTACGCTGGTGTCAGGCTCGCCGAGGGGACCTGCGCCCAGGTCCGTTGCCCGTCTTCCGACACCTCCAGGTACGCGCCGTCCCAGCTCGTGGTGCCAGACGCTTCGAACTGGTAGCGGTGCCGGAAGCGGATCGTCAGCGGCGAGGCCCCGACGGTGAGCGCCGGCGTCACCAGCCAGGAGCGGCCCTGCGCCGCCGCGTTCGGCCCGTTGATCACCGTCTGCGTCGGCGTCTGCGGCGAGATGTTCCACAGCTGCTCGACGAGATAGTTGTCCGCCTCCAGCTCCTCGCCGCGCCGCCAGCCCGTGCCGCGATCGAGCGCGACCTGGCCCTCGAAGTCTTCGGTAGTCGAGGCGATGACGTCGGCGTTGGCGAGCACCGACACGATCGTGCTCGTCGTCGGCTGCTGCCCCACCGTGTCGAGCTGAAACTCGAGCGCGCGTACGTCTGTCGCCCGCTCGAGGTGCACGGGCGTCGAGGCGCGCACCACCGAGAAGGGCGCTCCCGGCGGGAAGGTGATCAGACCTGAGCCCTCGACCGTCACCCCCTGCGACAGCGCGCGCACCTGCAGCGTCTGCGGTGTCGAGGTGGCGGAGAGCCCCAGGTTGCGCGCGGTGAGCAGCAGGAGGCCGGTCTCACCGCTGTCGAGCACTCCGTCGCGGTCGCACCACGACACGGAGTCGTCCAGCCCTGCGGCCGTCACCTTCACCGCGTCGCCCATCGACGTGTCCTCGAGCACCGGCGCGTTCGTCGTCGCCAGCTTCGACGGTGCCTGCGCCCGCGGCCCCGCCCCGCGTCGCGCGAAGCCTCCGTAGAGCGTCCGGAAGAAGGCCGGGTCGGCCGCGAAGGCGACGGCCAGTAGCGCGTCCCGGGCCTCGAGGAAGTCCGGGTTGGCCGGCGTCGCCTTCAGGCTGGCCACCAGCGCCTCGAGCATCTGCGTGCGCGCGCGCTCGACGTCGGAGCTCGCTCGCAGGTGGGCGACGAAGGCCTCCCACAGCATGGTGCACCACACCTCACCGGCCGCGTGCACCTGCGAGTTCGGCTGCGCGCGGATCGCCCCCGCCGGCAGCGCCGCCCCGTCGCGGATGTGGCGGAACGAGAGCCCGTTCTTCTCGAAGTCGGTCGAGTAGGGCACCCGCCGGATGCCGTACCAGTGGTGCTCCTGCGTGGTGCCCAGCTCGGACAGGCCACCGCTGACGAACGCGCCCATTGCATAGCCGCCAGCCCAGCTCCCGTTCGCCGGCTGCGTCGCGTCCGCGGCGCGCACCGTCTGCAGCAGCGCCAGGAAGTCACTCCAGCCCTCGCCCATCGAGCGGGAGATCTGCAGCTGGAGGCCCGCCGTGTCGGCGATCAGCCGGTTCGAGAGGAAGTGGCCGAACTCGTGGACGATCACCTGGGTGTCCAGCGCGCTCGGGCGGCTGGGCGGGAGTTGACCGACGAGCGAGGCGCTGAACGCGCTGCCGGCGTCGAGGGCCGGGAGCAGCGCGGCCTGGGCCGAGACGCCCACCACCGGCATCGAGAACGAGGCGTCGGGCGCCGAGATGGTGGGGAAGAAGCCGGACGGCGGCAGCACGACGAGCGCCACCGCGCCACCGTCCAGGGCGCGCGCGAACGACTCCGCGAGGCAGGTGCCACGTTCGATCGAGACGGCGATGCGCCCCGCCAGGGCGGCCGGATCGAACAGCTCTTCGCAGCCATTGGGGCCGGCGTCGGACTGCATCACCGCGACCGGCGCGGTGATCGAGAACGTCGAGGGGCCCTGAGGAGAGACGGTCACCCTCGTGCGGCCGCCGTCGATCGCCCCGAGATCGAGGTAGCGCACGGCGCTCACGGCGAAGTTGCCCATCTGCATGCGCGAGCGCTCGCCATCGGCGAGCGTCGTCATCGAGGCGTTGTTGGGTCGCGCGAAGCTGAGCGACGACACCTCGAGGCGGTCGTTCGCCTTGCCCCCTCGCCCGAGGTTGTCGTGCTGGCCGTTGCCGGCGGCCTCGTCGAAGCCGGCCGCGAGCAGCCAGTCGTGCACCCAGTTGACGGTGAAGAACAGGTGGGTGCTGGCGGCGTTCGCCTGGCTCCCTGCGGTGGGGCCGGCGTCTGGCCCGTAGAGGTAGTCGAAGGTGTCGGGTGCGGTCGTCGGGGTGAGCTGGTCCTGCGGGCGCGCACCGCCGTCGGGCAGCCCGGCGTCGCTGTTGAAGCCGGAAGGCGCGAAGAGATCAGCGAACGCGAAGGCGTTGTTGCCTTCGAGCGTGGTTGCGCCTGCCGGGAGCCACGGGTCCTGCCGCGCCCCGGGGAGCGCGCTCGTCGTCACCAGGGACGCGCTGATCCACGGCCCGTCGATGGCGGGTGCGCGCGCGCCCGTGGGATGCGGGGTGAGGGCGACGCCATACGGAGAGTCGTCGGGCGCGAAGGGCGGAGAGGTCTGCGCGAAGACGCGCCACGTCGCGTCGTCCTCGAGGTTCTTCCGGGACAGCAGGCGGCCGTCCCACGCGCTCACGACGACGAAGAACGCGAGGTCGCCGGTGTCGAGCTCCACGTGCCACGCGGGCTCCAGCCCAGCTTCGGGCAGGCCGTACCAGACGCGACGCGCGCGGGCGGCGCGGAGCAGCCCCGCCCCATCGGCCACCTGCTGCCACCCGTCGCGCTCCGGCGAGACCGTCGTCAGGCTCGGCGCGAGCTCGAGGTCCCGCATGGAGAGCTCGACCGCGGTCTGGGCCGTCAGCCGGAACCCCCGCGCGCCGCGCTCCTTCGGCTCGCCAGGGTTCACCAGCCCAGAGACGGCGATGAGTTCGCGCCGCTGCGTCATCACCACGTGCAGCTCGTCGCGGAACAGCGGCACCCCGTCAACGCTCCGGCCGAACGTCACCACGACGGCGCCGTGGCCCAGATCGAGCGTGTGGCGGTGATCGAGGCGTCCGATGGCTTCGCCGCTCAAGCGGTACAGCGGAGCGAAGGCCAGCAGGTGGCGGCGCGCTGCCTGTGCAGGCGTCAGCTCGGCGCGGGTCCACGCCGGAGCGTCGGGGCCGACCTGAACGACCCAGACGAACGAGGGCACGCCGAGGCGGGGCTCGACATGCGCGACGAAGGCCCCGGCGGGTGGGTCGAGCGTGGGGCGAGTGACGTCGCTCGAGAAGAAGACGTCGAGGTTGGTGGGCGTGGAGCTGGTGAGCGCTGCGGCGAGCGTGAGGAGGATCATGAGCGGCTCACGGGGTGAAGACGGCGGTGACCGCGGTGGCTCGGCCACCTTCGCGTGGCGCGCGGGCGATGAAGCGTCGGGCGTCGATGCCGTCTCCCGACAGCGCCAGGACGAGCGCGTAGTAGGCCGTGCCCTCGCTCAGGAGCCCCGGAGGGATGCGCGCGCGGGTGAAGGGCGTACGGAGTCGCAGCGCGAAGGACTCGGTCAACGACGTGCCCTGGGGCGTCAGCCGGTACAGGACGAGCCAGTAGGTGAGGGGTGTGCCCAGCGCCGGCGGCGACCACTCGAAGATGGGCGTCGTGCCCACGCCTGTGCGGTTGACGTCGGCGCGCACGCCGTTCAGGCGGACGAAGCGGGGCGGGCTGAGCGTCGCGTCCAGCGCGCCGCCGTCAGCGCGCGTGGTGGCGATGGCGTCGAGCTGCCGGTTGAGCGTTCGGCCCGAGAGGGACAGCTGCACACCGACGATCAACCGGCCCTCGACGTGCAGCGTGCCGCCAGCCACGGGATTCCCGGTGGTGATGGTGGCCTCGAGATCGCCCCGGCCCGGTTGGTTGGACATGAAGCTGAGCGCCATCGAGCGGCCGTCGAAGTCCGCGGGCACGGGAGGCGCCGCGACGACGACGGCGGAGGTCGCCAGGGGCGTCGCGGCTGGGTGGACCTCAGCGGAGAACTGCTCGAAGCCCGAGCTGCGCAGGACGAGCGGCACCGGCACCTGGGGGACTGGCGCGAGCGGGACGGCGACCCGCGCGGCCTGGCCCAGGCCGAGCTCGGGCGCCAGCACCGTCGCTGCGAACAGGGTGCTGCCCCACGACAGGCCGCCGTCGCTCACCGTACGCCTCAGCGTCACCAACAGCTCGTCGCCGCGGGACCCGGAGAGCGCGTAGGCCGCGGACTGGAGCGAGAGGTCGGCGGTCGCCGGGAACGCGCCTCCGTCACCCCGCACGGTGAAGCTCTCGGCGAGAAACCCCGACCCGAAGCTCAAGGCCGCCACGGCGTCGCTCGTCCGGTAGCCTGGCGTCACGCCGCTCAGCTCGACGGTGAGGCTGGTGTTGGGCGCGCCGATGGGCTCGTCCCTGCGGCCGACGGTGCGCACGCCCGTCTCCAGCTCGTCCACGTCGGACACGAGCGCCTCGTTGCCCCGGAAGACGAGGTAGGGCCCTTCGGGGACCTCGTCGAAGCGGAGCACCGCGCCCACGCCGGGCGTAGGCGGCATGCTGATCCAATTCCCCTCGACGTCTTCGTAGAGCAGGCGCTGGCCGGGCTCGTTGTTGAGGTCCGTCTCGGTGACAATCAACCCTCCGTCCGGAGTCCACACCTCGTTCGTGCGGCGCACGAGGACGGTCCGCAGCCGCCCCGCGTCAGGCAGCGCCCCCGCGTCCACCTCGCCGCCGTCCACGCCCGCGTCCGTGGCGGGCTCCTCGCACCGGCCCGCGAGACACTGGAGGGCTCCGTCGCACGACGCGCAGGCCACGCCGCCCAACCCACAGACGCGCTTCGTTCGTCCCGCCACGCAGAGGCCGCGCCCATCACAACACCCGCCTTCACAGGTGGACGGACCGCAGGACGGAATCGACGGGGCGCAGGCGGCCCCAGCCAGCAGCAGCACGACGATGACGAGCCGGACCACGCGCCCCCCCAGAGGATGAACGGCCCTCGTAGAGGAGACCTCGGGCCCTTCCAATCCCATTCGGGCGAAAAGGGTGTTCACGCTTTTGTCACGTCGCGCCGGGGCCCAGCAGGTAGAAGCGCCGCGTGTCCCGGTGCCTCTGTGTCCTCGCCCTCGTCGCGTCGGTCGCCGCCGCCCAGGAGCGGCCCCGGCTCGGGGTGATGCTCGTCGTCGATCAGCTCTCGGTGGACTCGTTCAACGCGCGGCTGCCGAAGACGAAGGCCGGCTTCAAGCGGTTCGTCGAGCAGGGCCTGCGGTTCCAGCACGCGCGGTATGACGCGGCCCCGACGCTCACCTCGTCAGGTCACGCGACGATCGCCACCGGCGCGTGGGCCGCGACGCATGGGGTCGTCGCCAACGAGTGGATCGACTGGGAGACGGGCAAGAGCACCCTGTCCACGGAAGACCCGGCGTTCAAGGTGCTCGATCGGGAGCCCGCGAAGCAGGACGGCACCGCGCCCACGTTCCTGCGCGTGCCGACGGTCGGAGACTCGTGCAAGGTGGCAGACGCCCGGAGCCGCGTGGTGGCCATCTCGGCGAAGGACCGCTCCGCCGTGCTGATGGGCGGGAAGTCGGCCGACGCCGCGATCTGGTTCGACCCCGAGCGGCCCGTCTTCACCACCAGCACCTACTACGCGCAGAAGGTGCCCGACTTCGTCACGCCGGTGAACCAGCTGGTCGGCGCGGCGCTGCTCAAGAAGCTCTTCACCTGGGGCCTGCCGGGTGGCGGCACGACGGGGAAGAACCCCCTGCCGCCGAAGGGTCAGGGCCGCCAGGGCGACAGCGAACCCGACGTCGAGCAGCCCGAGCTGCAGCCGCTGCTCGATGGGTGGGAGGTGGACGTCGCCCTCTCGGCGATCAAGGCCCTCAAGCTCGGCCAGGACGACGCGCCCGATCTGTTGACGGTGAGCTTCTCGGGGCACGATCGCATCGGCCACGCCTTCGGCCCGGACGCCCCCGAGGCGCTCGCCGAGTTCCTCGCCATCGATCGGGAGATCGGCCGGCTCCTCGACGGCCTCGATCAGCAGGTGGGGAAGGGCGCCTGGGTGGCGGTGCTGACGTCGGATCACGGGGTCGCGCCGCTTCCCGAGTTGCTGAAGGAGCGCCGCGTCGACGCGGGCCGCATCGACATGAAGGGGCTGCGCGCGAAGCTCGAGCTGGAGGCGGACACCCGCCTGGGCGCGGGAGACTGGTTCGCCGGCAGCAAGACGCCCGGCCTCACCGCCACCGCGCAGGGTCGCGAGAAGCTGAACACCATCGCCCACCACCTCCGCGCCGTCGCGCTCAAGCAGCCGGGCGTGATGGACCTGTTGTCGGCCAGCCGGGTGCAGGGCGCGGCGCCGGGCTCGATGGAGGAGCTCTGGAGGCGGGGCTACGTGCCTGGCCGCAGCCCCGACTTCGTCGTCGTCGCGAAGCCCTACTGGGTCTACAGCCTCGGCGATCCCACGGGCCACGCTTCACACTGGCTCTACGATCGCGACGTGCCGCTGCTGTTCCTGGGCGCGGGGGTTCGCCAGGGCGTCGCGGGCACCGCACAGGCGATCGACGTCGCCCCCACCTTCACCCGGCTCCTTCGGGTGCCGACGCCGGCTGGCGCCGAGGGCGCCGCGCTCGAGACCGTCTTTCGCTGACCACCAGGGAGGAACCGTGAACCCACTCTTCGCCATCGCCGCACTCGCGCTCGCGCAGCCCGCTGCCGAGCCGGCCACCACGTCAACAGCTCCCGCTGCCGAGAAGCCCGAGGTGGCGACCCTGGCCAACCCGCCCGCGGCGCCAGAGGAGAAGAAGCCCTCGGGAGAGAAGGGTGCGCTCGTCGCCGAGGATCGCTCGGGCAAGGCGAACCCCGTCGGGGGCCTCAAGCTCGAGACCGAGACGCCGTGGTGGCAACGGCTCAAGGTGGGCGGCTTCGCGCGCGTCGGCGTCTTCTACGCGTTCCCGTTTCGCGAGGAGCAGCTCGTGGGCGGCAACGGCGGCTTCCGCCTCGCCGACTTCCGTCTCAACTTCGACTTCCGCCCGGTCAACAAGCTGACCGTCTACGCCTCGGTGGAGTTCGCTGCCCCGCTGGTGGACCCGAATGACCCGCTGGTGGGCCGGCGCATCGTCGATCTGCGCGACGCCTTCATCGAGTACGAGATCTGCACGGGCTTCCTGGTGAAGGCCGGGCAGTTCCGCCCGCCGTACTACGCCGAGATGCTGCTGTCTGACGGCGCGATCCCCTTCGTCTCGCGCTCGGTGCTGGCCGGCGGCATCAACCCGCCCGAGGCGTACGGCCCGCGCACGCACCTCGCTCCCGACCGTCAGCTCGGCGTGCAGGCGAGCTCGAGGCGCCTCGGCAACCAGACCATCGGCTTCAAGTACGCCGTGGGCGTCTTCAACGGCAACGGGCAGAACCAGCTCTTCAACGACAACAACATGATCAACCCCGTCGGCCGCGTCGAGGTGGACTTCCAGGAGACGATCACCCTCGGCGTGAACGCGGGCTTCAACGTGCTCACCGCCGGCACCCGGCCGAACCGGCTGTCGACGAACCACCTCGACTACGGCGTCGATCTCGAGGCGCACAAGTGGGGCTTCCAGGTGCTGGGCGCCTTCCTCGGCCGCTCGTCCACCTACAGCTTCCAGGGCCTGCCGCCCGACAGCTCGATGGGCGCGCTCGGCCAGCTGCGGTACTTCCATGACGGCACCGGGCTCGAGGGCGCCGCGCGCTTCGCCTGGTACGAGCCGTCGAGGGCGCAGGCGGACGACAGCGTGATCGAGCTCGCCGCGATGGTCGGCTGGAGGCCCTTCCGGTTGCCCTTCCGCGTGCTGGCGCAGTACACCCACCGTGAGGAGGAGCGGCTGGTCTCCTACCCGAACGACAGCGTGGACCTGATGCTCCACGCGATCTGGTGACGTCATGAAGCAGCTCCCCTGTCTGTTCGTCCGCGGCGTCTGGCTCGCGGCCCTCGCCCTCGGTGTGCTCGCGGCTGGCTGCACGCGCACGACGCCGCCGACGCGCGCGTTCAAGGTCGAGAGCCGTGCCGATCTCATCGGCGGCAAGCGCGCCCTCGCCGACGTGGGCGACTACAAGATCAGCAACGGCCTCATCCACGCCATCGTGCAGAACGTCGGCACCTCGCGCGGCTTCGGCGCCTTCGGCGGCTCGCTCATCGACATCGATCTCGTGCGCGGCACCGAGCCGAACCCGGTCAAGGGCCCCGTCGGGAACGACTACTTCACCGAGATGTTCCCGGCCTTCTTCCTCACGGCCATCGAGCCGGCGAAGGTGGAGGCGATCAACAACGATGACGGCTCGGCGAAGATCGTGGTGTCGGGCAAGTCCGGCTCGTTCATCAGCGTGGTGAACGCGATCACCGACGTCGTCTACCCCAGGGACTCGCTCGACTATCAGGTCGAGTACCAGCTCGAGCCCGGCAAGCAGTACCTGAAGATCGTCACCACGGTGACCAACAACAACGCCACCGACGTCTCGTTCCCCCTGTCGATTCCGTTCGGGTTCGTGACGCTGCTCGGCGAGGGCCAGCGGCTCTTCGTGCCGGGGCAGGCCGGCTTCGACATGCGCTTCCACCTGGAAGACACCGTCTACAAGCGCAGCGCCGATCTGCAGGCGCTCCCGGGCGAGGTGACGTCGATGTGGACGACGGAGGGCGACGGCGTCTCGTACGCGCTGGTGGCTGCCCGCACCCCGTCGGGCGGCTACATGGACGGCAAGCCGCAGTTCTACCCGACCGCGAAGTCCGACTCGCTGCTCATCCCCATCGCGTCCTCCTCGTTCCTCGGCAGCTTCTGGGCGCGCTCGCCCGAGACGCTGAGGCCGAAGGGCAGCATGAGCTACGTGGGGTACCTCGCGGTCGGCTCCGGTGACGTCGCGAGCGTGCAGCGGGTCGCCTACGAGATCCGCGACGTGCGGGTGAACCCGAACGGCCGCGAGACCGTGCTGCGCGAGAAGACCGAGTACGGCACCCTCTCGGGCTTCGTGCGCGAGGGGCGCACCAACCAGCCGATGGCAGAGGCGTCGGTGGTGCTGCAGAACGAGGCGGGCGACTACGTGAGCCAGGCCACCACGCTCGCCAACGGCGCCTTCAGCGCGCCCCTGCCGCCAGGGCGCTACCGGGCGTTCGCGGTGGACAAGGTGCGCAACGTCGCGAAGAGCGAGCTCGTCGAGGTGGCGGCGGGCGGCCAGGCGCGCATCGATCTGTCGATGGAGCAGCCCGGCGATCTGCGGGTGGTGGTGCGGGACGAGAAGGGCCAGCCGCTCCCGGCGAAGATCTCGATCGAGGGCGTCTACGAGAACCCGAAGGCGGGCGAGCTGCCGCGGCGCTTCTTGTACGATCTGAAGGTCGGCGAGCGGTACCGGCGCAGCGACTTCGTCCCCGACGATCCGGCGAACCCGGAGACGCGCCGGTACCTCGAGAAGGTGCTGTTCGCGGGCGACGGCACGGTGGGCACGTCGATCAGGCCCGGCCGGTACACCGTGTGGGCCTCGCGGGGCGTCGAGTACAGCCTCGAGAAGCGCGAGCTCGAGGTGGTCGCCGGCAAGACGGCCATGGCGAGCTTCACGCTCAAGCACGAGGTGCCGACGAAGGGGCTCATCAGCGCCGACTTCCACGTGCACTCGGTGCGCAGCGTGGACTCGGACATGGGCCTGGTCGATCGCGTGACCAGCTTCGCCGTCGAGGGTGTCGATCTGATGGCGTCCACCGATCACAACATGGTGGCCGACTACCAGCCCACCATCGAGGAGCAGGGCCTCGAGCAGTGGCTCAAGAGCATCGTCGGCCTCGAGCTGACCTCGCTCGAGATGGGGCACTTCAACGCCTTCCCCATCGCGATCCAGCCGGGGCCCATTCAGCACGGCAGCTTCCGCTGGTTCTACCGGAAGCCGGGCGATCTGTTCGCGCAGCTCCGCGGGCTGGGGAAGGACCCGCAGAAGACGATCATTCAGGTGAACCACCCGCGCGACACGGTGCTCGGCTACTTCAACGCCTTCGACGTGCACACCTACACGGGCAAGCCGCTGCCAGCGCCGTCGTCGCTCATCCGCCTCGATCGCAACCCGCAGCCCAACGGCGACCCATCGCCCTACGACCCGGTGAACTTCAGCCTCGACTTCGACGTGATGGAGGTCTTCAACGGCAAGCGCATCGACAACATGTTCTCGGTGAAGGTCCGGCCGGTGGACGGGCCAGAGCCCAACCTGCCCGCGTGCCCTGCCGACGGGAACCTCACGCAGAACTGCCTGCCGAAGCCAGGCGAGGTGATCGAGAAGCCCATCAAGTACATGGACAACGGCGTCGAGAAGATCGTGCTCCAGCCGGCCTTCCCCGGCGCGCAGGACGAGTGGTTCACGCTGCTCGGTCAGGGCAAGCGCATCACCGCCACGGGCAACTCGGACTCGCACTCCGCGGGCGCCGAGGCGGGCCTCCCCCGCACCTACCTCGACGTCGGCGCGTCGGCCGACGGCTCCATGGTGGCGCTCGACGTCGATCGCGCCATGGAGGCGGTGCGCGCCGGCAGGGGCTTCATCACCAACGGCCCCATCGTCGAGGCCACCGTGGACGGCCAGGGCCCCGGGGCGACGGTGGTGAACGAGAACGGCGTCTTCCGCATGTCGATCACCGTGAAGGCCGCGTCGTGGATCGACGTGACGAAGGTGGTGGTGCGCCGCGGCGGGAAGGACCAGGGGAAGAGCCCCGCGGTCGCCGCGATCATCGACGTGCCGGCCTCGACCGACGTGGTGCGCCTCGACAACCACGTGCAGCTCTTCACCGGCGTGCCGGACGACTCGTACTTCGTGGTGGAGGTCTTCGGAGAGAAGTCCATGTGGCCGGTGTTCTCCCCCTACGAGGTGCCCTCGCTGCAGATCAGCGACGCGGTCGGGGTGATCGGGGGCGCGTTCGGCTTCGGCAGCACCTACGGCAAGTACGAGCCGCAGCAGGCCCAGTTCGTGAAACCCTACGCGTTCACCAACCCCATCTGGGCCTCGCGTACGCGCCGGCAGCCGCTCAGCGCGCCGAAGAAGGTGCTGCCGCTCAGCAACTCGGACCCGTACCAGCCGCGCCGGCTGCCGGATCTGCGCACGCTCTTCCACGCGTTCCACTCGGATCCGGAGTGACGGCTGGCGATGGCGCGGCTCCTCGCCCTCGCCTGGTGCTTCGGCTCGGGGCTGGCCTGGGCGCACCCCGAGGGGTTCCATGCGCGCTACGTCTTCACCGTCGAGCGCACCCAGCTCACGGCGCTGCTGGTGCTCGACGTGGACTCGGGCGAGCGGTGCGAGCTGCTGCGGGCTGGCGCTGACGCGAACCGCGACGGCCTGCTGGCCCGCGAAGAGCGCGCCGCCCTCGAGAAGAAGGTCGCCTCGCTGGTGACGCGCCCGCTCAAGCTGGCGATCTCGGGCTACCCGATTCCGCTCACCGTGAAGGACACGAAGCTCAACCTGCGCGACGATCAGCGGGTCTCGCGCACGGCCATCTCGGTGGCGCTGCTGCTCGAGGTGAAGCACCCGTACGAGGTCGCCCCCGGCATGCACCTCGAGCTCGAGACGGTGACCCCAGACGCGTCACCCCTGCGGCTCGAGGTCTACCAGGCGACCCAGCCCGGGACGCCCGCCGAGCCGGACTTCAAGGACGAGGTCGAGTCAGGCAGGAAGGTGCGCGTCCGCCTGGGGGCCCTTGCCGGCCCTGACGCCGGCCGTCGTTGACTCGAGCCTGGAGCCGCGCCCGCCCTTGCCCCCCTCGACGGGCTTGGGTAAGGGCCTGCGGTCTTTCCTTTCCCGAGGGCAGTGTGAGCGATCAGAAGAAGCCGGCAGCGACGTTCGGTGACGTGATGTTGGGGATCCCCGCTGGGGGACGCGAGAAGACCGACGGCCCGCCCGCCGAGAAGAAGGTCGGCCCGATGGTGGTCGTGAAGCGCGCTGGCGGCGCGGTCGAGACGCGCAAGCCCGAAGCGCCGGCGCCCGCGGCGGCGGCGAACGGTGGCGAGGCCCCCGCGGCTGCGCCAGTGAAGCCCGTCGTGGTGCCCCACGGCCCGTCCGTCTCGGACGAGGTGCACGAGGCCGAGTCCTTCCACGAGATGTTCGAGAAGCAGGTGAAGGACGGCGGCCTGCCGACCCGCAAGATGCCGCGCGTGGGCGAGAAGGTGAAGGGCAAGATCTTCCAGCTCGGCGCTGAGACGGCCTTCGTCACCATCGGCAAGCACGAGGCGATGATCGAGCTCGACGAGCTCAAGGACGAGCAGGGCATCCTCCGCCAGGGCGTGGGAGACGAGATCGAGGCCCACGTCATCGAGACGGGCGCCAAGGGCATCATGCTCTCGCGCCGCCTGTCGAAGGACGCGGCGTCGCTGTCGATGCTGGCCGAGGCCAAGCTGTCGGGCATGCCCGTCGAGGGCATCGTCATCGGCGTCAACAAGGGCGGCCTCGAGGTCGCGGTCGGTGAGGTGCGCGCGTTCTGCCCGTCGTCTCAGGTGGACGTGCGGCCCACGAAGCTGGACGAGTACGTGGGGCAGCGCTTCAGCTTCCGCGTCACCGAGGTGAAGGACCGCAACGTCGTGCTCTCGCGCCGCGCGCTGGTCGAAGAAGAGCTCAAGGTGAAGGCGGCCGAGCTGCGCAAGACGCTCGAGGTCGGCAAGGTGGTGAAGGGCCGCGTGGTGTCGGTGCAGAACTTCGGCGCCTTCGTCGACCTCGGCGGCCTCGAGGGGCTGGTGCCCGTGAGCGAGCTGTCGCACTCCCGCATCGGCCACCCGAGCGAGGTGGTGAAGGTTGGCGACGAGCTCGAGGTCGAGATCATCCGCATGGAGGCCGCGGAGCCCAACTCGCCCGACAAGTCCAGGCGCAAGGAGCGGATCACGCTCTCGCTCCGCAAGCTGCTCGACGATCCCTTCAAGAAGGCGCTCGAGACCTTCAAGGAGGGCATGATCGTCAAGGGCAAGGTGGCCCGCCTCACCCAGTTCGGCGCCTTCGTCGAGCTGACGCCAGGCGTCGACGGGCTCATCCACATCTCGGCCCTGTCCGAGCGCCGCATCGCGCACCCGCGTGACGCCGTGCGCGTGGGCGACGAGGTCGAGGTGAAGATCGAGAAGGTGGACCCCGACGAGAAGCGCATGGGGCTGCGCCTGGTGAAGGACGGCGCGCCGATCGGAGAGGGCGTCTCCTCGTCGGCTTCGGCGGCTGCGCCCACGCAGGCCACCGAGAGCGACGCTGGCCCGAAGAAGCCCACCGTCAAGCTGCGCCGTGGCCTGGTCGTCATCGGCAAGGTGGTGCGCATCGAGTCCTTCGGCGTCTTCATCGAGTTCGAGGGTGGCAACGGCTTGATCCCGGCGAGCGAGACGGGCACCGAGCGCGGCACCGATCTCAAGCGCACCTTCCCCATGGGCAAGGAGCTGAAGGCCGAGATCATCGAGCTCGAGGGCCAGAAGGTGAAGCTGTCGATCTCCGCCGCCCAGCGCAGCGAAGAGCGCGCCGATCTCGAGGCCTGGAAGGCCACCCAGAAGCCCCAGGGCGGCGGCAAGGCCGGCTTCGGAACCCTGGCCGACAAGTTCAAGAACCTGAAGCTGAGCTGAGCCCGCCGGCCCCGGTCACCGGGTTCGTCTCCCGCGGGTGATCGCTCGTCGGGGGCTCGGGCATCCAACCGGGCGGCGAGGGCACGATTCGGGAAGGCTCTCGTCGCGCCCGGCGTTGAACTTTGCTAGCTCAGCGCTCGTCGGTGGCCTCCGGAGGCGTTGGAAACCATGTCGAAGATCTTCCTCAAGTCGATGATCTCCCTTGCGGTCCTGCTCTCGGGGCTGGCGTTCGCGGGGCCAGCAGTGCCCTCGCCGACGGCCAAGGCGGCCTTCGAGCGTGGTGAGAAGGCCCTCGAAGGCGGCAACTTCGACGCGGCCATCGCCGCCTACAAAGACGCGCTGAAGGCCACGCCGAACTACGCGGCGGCGCTCAACGGCATGGGCAGCGCGCTCTTCAAGCAGAACAAGCGCGACGAGGCCCTCGCCCAGTTCAAGGCGGCCACCGAGGCCGACCCCGGCTTCAAGCTCGCGTGGTTCAACCTCGGCTTCGCGTCACGCAAGACGCAGGACTTCGCGACCGCGGCGAAGGCGTACGAGAAGTACACCGCGCTCGATCCCAACGACCCGGACGGCTTCTACGGCCTCGCGGAGTCGTACAAGCAGTCGAGCCAGCCGGACAAGGCGATCGGCGCGTACGAGACGTACATCAAGAAGGAGACCCGCCCCACGGAGCAGAAGTACATCGACCGCGCGAAGGAGTCGATCGCCCAGCTGAAGGCTGCGAAGCCCGCCGAGACGAAGCCGGCGCCGACGACCACCGCCGCGACGACCCCGACGACGACCACCACGACTCCGGCGGCGAACCCGACGACGACGACGACGACCACCACCACCGCGCCGGCGCCGGCCGACCCGCTCCCGTCGCTCGCGGCGCGCAAGATGGCCGAGGGCGACAAGTTCATGGCCGAGAAGAAGTACCGCGAGGCGTCGTTCTCGTACCAGGACGCGGTGAACGCCGACCCGAACGGCGTCGAGGGCCTCTTCAAGCTCGGCAACAGCTACGCGGTGCTGGGTTACTACTCCCAGGCCATCGACAAGTGGAACCAGGTCGCGACGCTGACGCAGGATCCCTCCGTCAAGAAGAGCGCGCAGGACAACATCGCGCGCGCCCAGCAGAAGCTGACGACGTCGGGCGGAGGCTCTCCCCAGGAGGCCGGCAAGCAGCCCGGCACGGGCCCCATCGCCGACAGCACCCGCGCGCAGGCCCGGCAGTTCTACGAGCAGGCCGTGCAGCTCATCAACCAGCGCCGCTTCGGTGACGCCCTCGCCCAGCTCAACGAGTGCCTCAAGCTCGAGCCCGCGCTCTCGGTCGGCTACATCGCCCGTGGCTCGACGCTGATCGGCCTGCGCCGCTTCGCCGAGGCGGCCATCGACTACCAGTACGCGCTCAAGCTCGACCCCAGCCTCTCGTCGCCGCTCTACGGCCTCGCCGAGGCGTACCGGGGCATGAACCGCGTGGACGACGCGCGCACCTACTACCAGCGCTACGTGGCGTCGGCCGCCCCCGACGTACGGCCCGAGCTGCAGAGCGACGCGCGCACCAAGCTCGATCAGCTGCGTTGATCGTCAGCCTCCATGAACACCGACATCAAGGCCATCACCGAACAGGTGCAGCGCGAGAGCGCGTTCATCGAGCCCCTGTTCCTGGAGACCTCGCGCGTCATCGTCGGCCAGAAGCCGATGCTCGAGCGGGTGCTGATCGGCCTGCTCTGCAACGGGCACGTGCTGCTCGAGGGCGTGCCAGGGCTCGCGAAGACGCTCACCGTGCGCACCTTCGCCGACGCGATCGCCGCGTCGTTCATGCGCATTCAGTTCACGCCCGATCTGCTGCCCGCCGATCTCATCGGCACCGTCATCTACAACCAGCAGACCGCCAGCTTCGCGGTGCGCAAGGGCCCCGTCTTCGCGAACGTGATCCTCGCCGACGAGATCAACCGCGCGCCCGCCAAGGTGCAGTCGGCGCTGCTCGAGGCGATGCAGGAGCGGCAGGTCACCATCGGCAACCAGACCTTCCAGTTGCCGTCGCCGTTCATCGTGCTGGCGACGCAGAACCCCATCGAGCAGGAGGGCACGTACCCGCTGCCCGAGGCGCAGGTCGATCGCTTCATGCTGAAGGTGAAGGTCGGCTACCCGACGCGCGAGGAGGAGAAGGAGATCCTCAACCGGATGTCGGGTGACTCGATGCCGAAGGCGTCGAAGGTGGTGACGCCCGAGCAGATCGCCCAGGCGCGCGGGGTGATGCACCGCATCTACGTGGACGAGAAGGTGAAGGACTACATCCTCAACATCGTCTTCGCGACCCGCGAGCCGGCGAAGTTCGGGCTGAAGGACCTCGAGGACTTCATCCAGTACGGCGCGTCGCCGCGCGCGACGATCTCGCTCACCCAGGCCGCGCGGGCCCATGCGTTCCTCCGGCACCGCGGCTTCGTGACGCCCGAAGACGTGAAGGCCGTGGGGCTCGACGTGCTGCGCCACCGCGTCGCGATCACCTACGAGGCCGAGGCCGAAGAGCTGACGCCCGAGCGCATCATCCAGCGCGTCTTCGAGCGCGTCGAAGTGCCCTGACGAACACGAGAGGCGCGCATGCTCCCGAAGGAGCTCATCAAGCGCATCCGCAAGCTGGAGATCTCGACCCGGAAGGTCGTCACCAGCGTGCTCGGCGGCCAGTACCACTCGGTCTTCAAGGGCCGGGGCATGGCCTTCTCCGAGGTGCGCCAGTACCAGCCCGGCGACGAGGTGCGCACCATCGACTGGAACGTCACGGCGCGCATGAACGACGCGTACGTGAAGGTCTTCACCGAGGAGCGCGAGCTCACCGTCATGCTCGTGGTGGACGTGTCGGCCTCGGAGACGTTCGGCTCGCGGCAGCGCAGCAAGGCCGAGATCGCCGCCGAGGTGGCCGCGCAGATCGCCTTCTCGGCCATCGCCAACAACGATCGGGTCGGGCTGATCCTCTTCTCCGACCGGGTGGAGAAGGTGGTGCCGCCGCGCAAGGGCCGCTCGCACGTGCTGCGGCTGATCAGCGACATTCTCTCGTTCAAGCCGGCGGGGCAGGGCACCAGCCTCGACGCGGCGCTGACGTACCTGACGCACGTGGCGAAGCGGAAGACGGTGACGTTCCTGGTGTCGGACTTCCTCACCGAGGACTTCGAGAAGCCGCTGCGCATCGTGGCGCGCAAGCACGACCTGGTGCCGTGCGTGATCGTGGACCCGCTGGAGCAGGTGTTCCCGAACCTCGGGCTCGTTGATCTCGAGGATCCCGAGACGGGCGCGCGCTTCCTGGTGGACACGAGCGATCCCCGCGTGCGCGGCCGCTTCAGGCGGTTGATGGAGGAGCGGCGGGTCGCGCGCGAGACGCTCTTCAAGAAGCTCCAGCTCGACGCGGTGGAGCTGTCGGGCGGCGCCGACTACGCGCTCGCGCTGCAGAAGTTCTTCCGTATGCGGGCGAGGCGGGCGGCGGCGGGGTGACGGGTTGGTAGCCACGAGGCGGGCGCGCGGGCAGACTGTCGCCGTGCGCGGTCGTGTCCCAGCCTCCGGAGCCCTCCGGTCATGAGCAACGGCAAGAAGCCGGGCGACGAGACGATGAAGGTGCCTCCGGGGCTGACCCCGAAGAAGTCGGCGCCGTCGATGCCCTCGCTGAAGGCGGTGCCCATCGACGCGCCGCCCACCGACTCTTTCGTGGGCCCGCGCACCACGTCTTCGTCGCACCCCCAGCTCTCGGAGCTGCCCTCGGGCCCGAAGAAGGCCGTGACGAGCGGCGAGATCGCTCCTGAGGTGTCGCAGGGCCTGTGGCGCGAGCGCGCCTTCACGCCCCGCATCGTCATGTCGAAGGACGAGGTGTTGGCCGCGCTCGAGGCCTCGCTGCGCACCGTGCTGGGCGGCGCCAACCACCCACGCGTCGCCTTCGAAGAGCTGCGCCGCGCCTGGCTGCCCACGATTCGCCAGGCGCTCGAGCAGGGGGGCGGAGACGGCCTCGATGCGTGGCTCAACGCGCTGCTCAAGCCGCCGGGCCGCGATGGCCTCGACCCGCTCTTCTCGACGCTGGTGGCTGACTTCAACCGAGCGCGGGCCGCGAGGGATCTGGCCACCTTCGAGGAGGAGGCTCACAAGGCGATCGGCACCGTGCAGCGGGTCATGAGCTTCGAGAAGCCGCGCAAGCTGTCCTTCAAGGTGCTCGAGAAGGAGCTCGAGGGGAAGCTGGAGATCGAGGAGCTGTTCCTCATCGCCGTGAGCGACGAGGGCGAGCTGACCCGGCGGCTCAAGGAGATCGGCCACACGATGGAGAACCTGCGCGATCAGATCCGCAAGCTGCCGGGCAAGCAGCCCAGCGGCATGTTCGCCAGCTTCGTGAAGCTCAAGGCCGAGGTGCGGCTGCTCGACGCCGAGCTCAAACGCCGCGGCAGCAAGCCTGCGCCCTGAGCCGCACGCCGCCCGGATCGACGAAGACCGAGGGAGACCGTTCTCGTCGTCGGGTACAGCCCAGACGGTCACCGAACCCACCTGTGACCGATCGACGCGGACCCGGCGCGCAGGGCGCCGCAGCTCGTTCAATTCCAGCCCGAAGACGGTCGCGTTGGCAGACACCAGCGGCCCGTCAGCCGCGCCGGGAATCCGTGCACTTCTGCGCCTGCGAGGGCGGAGCAGGTGGGCGCGAGCGGGCCGAATACCCCAGCCTGGAACTGCCCATGTTCCCAGTTGGAGGCTGCGAGTCGTGCGGGGCGGCAGGGTGGGCAGTCGGCGGTGAGGACCCAGTCCCGCGATGGGGAGGACCGGACGTCTCGAGGAAGTCCCGCAGGCGCGCGACGTCGCCAGGCCGCATGAGGGTGACCGCGCGGCCCTGCTCGGCGAAGCCCAGCGCGCGCTCGGTGGCGAGCAGGGGAACGCCGACGGCGACGGCGGCGGCGGCCTCCGGTGCATGCGCCTCGACCCACGACGGGGCCACCACGCAGCGCACCGGCGGAGGAGCGCCCTCGACGAGCCGCAGGCGCGGGTGGCGCAGCGCCGCGGCGCTCGACCCCGGACCTCTCCGCGCCCAGAGGACGAGCTCGCGCGTCTGCTCGATCGCCTCCAGCGCGAGCTCGAGCCCGCACCGTGACGCCGTCGTCCCCGCGAGCAGCACGTTCGGACTCGCAGGCGCAGGCGTGAGCTGCAGGGCCCGGGCGGGCATGGACAGCACGCCGAGCCGCGCCGGGGGAACGCCGCGCGAGCGCAGCCGCTGCCGGGCGTAACGGCTCGTCACCAGCACGCGCGACGCGAGCACCAGCTCCTCCTCCTGGCGGACGAGGAGCGCCCTCGGAGCGCGGTAGTTCTCGAGGAACGTGGCGCGGGGGAGGACCTCGGCGGCGTCGTCGAGATCCGCGTGCAGCTGCCGGAGCACCGGCAGGTCCATGAGCAGCACGTGCTCCGCGCGCGGCGTGCGGGCGAACACGCGGTGAGCTCCGATGGACGGCGCGAACACGGCGCGCACCGTTCGCGGAAGCAGCGCAGCCACCGCCTCGTCAACGGCCTGGCGGATCCTCAAGCCCAGCGCGAGATCGGCCCCGCCACCCAACACCGCGCCCGCCCGTCGTCCCACGGCCCGCAGCACGCGCCAGCCGGGCAGGGTGAGCGGCCGCAGCCCGGCGATGGCGCCGCTCGCCCACGGCGCCACGAGCGCGACGTCGGCGCAGTTCATCGACTCGAGCAGCGGCGCGACCCACGGCGCCGGCTCTGGAGCGATCACCAGCTTCACGCGGGCACCTCGACGCGGGCGTGGCACGCCGTCTCCCCGCACGTCAGGCAGCTGCGGCGTTGCTTCTCGGGCGACAGCTGCCGGGTGCGGTTGACGGCCAGGTCCTCCGAGGTGCGCCGGCCCAGCGCGTCGACGCGATGCCGGACGATGCGGTTGTGGCGGATGCGGCCGTCAGCCTCGCGGGTGATCCGCTCGTCGATCGCCTCGAGCGAGTACGTCGCGGCGAGGGGCGCGGGGCCCGTCAGCGTCACGAACAGCGCCTCGTCGCGCACCACCACGCCGAGCCGCGCGAGCCCGCTCGTCACCTCGAACCGCAGATCGACGTACGGCCACAGCACCGTCGCGTCGATGCCGAAGGGGACGCCGGGCGGCGGCTCGACGGCCTGCATGGAGTGCCCATGGCGCTCGATGATCCGCAGCCCGCCCAGCGCCGCCACCTGGAACAAGGCCCGCGCCATGAGACACAGGCCCCCGCCGATGGCCGGCACGATGCAACCGCCCGCGAGCTCCATGCCGTGGCGAAACCCGCGCGCCTCCGTCACCCGCCCCAGCGCGCGCCAGAACGAGAACGGCCTGCCCGGCGACAGTAGCAGCCCGTCGAAGCTCGGCGCCGCCAGCGCGAGGTTGTGCTTCTTCCCTGCCTCGAACAGGGGGTGCGCGTCGGGGCGGTGAAGGGGGATGCGGCTCGACGCCAGGACGTGCGCGAACGGCCGGGCCTCGAAGCGCGGCGCGGGGAACGCGTCGGTGCGTGTCTGCCAGGCCACGAGGCGCCGCACGCCAAGCGCCGCGATCTTCAGGCGCCGCGTCCACAGCGCCGCGGGGCTGGCGTTCAAGAGGGTGGGCTCGCCGTTCATGCGGGCCTGAAAAGCAAGCTCCACACCACCGGCCATCGCCATTGGGCACGCTCGCGCCGAGCCCTTGCTTCGATGGCGTCCACAGACCCGCGGGGCTGGCGTTCAAGAGGGTGGGCTCACCGTTCATGCGGGCGCGAAAAGCAAGCCCCACACCACCGCCCCTTCGCGCTCGGGGCTCGCTAGTGTACGCGCACGTTTCGCCGCGACGCCGGGAGGGCCGACCGCCATGTCCTTCACCCATCTGCACCTGCACACCCTCTACTCGCTGCTCGACGGCGCGATCCGGATGAAGGATCTCATCAAGACCGTGAAGGCCAAGGGCATGTCGTCGGTGGCGGTCACCGATCACGGCAACATGTTCGGCGCGATCGACTTCTACAAGAAGGCGAAGGAGGCGGGCATCAAGCCCATCGTGGGCATGGAGGCCTACGTCGCCGGGCCGAAGGGCCGTGAGGATCGCAGCGAGAAGATCGCCAACCACCTCATCCTCCTCGCGAAGAACAAGGAGGGGTACCAGAACCTCAGGTACCTCGCGTCCACCGGCTACATGCACGGGTTCTACTACCACCCGCGCATCGACAAGAAGGTGCTCAAGGAGCACTCGAAGGGCCTCGTCGGCCTCACCGCGTGCCTCGGCGGCGAGGTGACGAGCGCCTGCTTCCGCGGCGACATGGATCACGCCCGGCGCGCGGCCTCCGAGTACAAGGACATCTTCGAGCCCGGCCACTTCTTCCTCGAGGTGCAGTGGAACGGCATGGAGGAGCAGGACAAGGCGAACGCGAACCTCAAGCAGCTCTCGCGCGATCTCGACATCCCCCTCGCGGCCACCGCCGACGCCCACTACATCAAGCAGGAAGACGCGCGCGCGCACGAGCTGCTCATGTGCATCGCCTCTGGCAAGACGCTGGCCGACAACAAGCGGCTCAAGCACTCCACCGACAAGCTCTACGTCTCGAGCCCCGAGGAGATGCGCGGGTACTTCAGCGACGTGCCCGAGGCCGTGGACAACACCATGCGCATCTCGGACCTGTGCGAGGACCTCGATCTCATCAAGAAGCCGATGCTGCCGAGCTTCAAGGTGCCCGAGAGCCACACCGCCGAGTCGTACATGGCCGAGCTCGCGGCGCAGGGCCTCGAGGCGCGCTTCAAGGAGCTCAAGGCCCAGAACGTCTCGTACAAGTGGGATCCCGACGTCTACCGCGCCCGCCTCGCGCTCGAGGTGTCGGTGATCGCGAAGATGGGCTTCTCGGGCTACTTCCTCATCGTCCAGGACTTCATCAACTGGGCGAAGCAGCACGGCATCCCCGTGGGGCCGGGCCGCGGCTCGGGCGCGGGCTCGATCGTCGCCTGGTCCCTGCGCATCACGGATCTCGACCCGATCCCCTACAACCTGCTCTTCGAGCGCTTCTTGAACCCCGAGCGCGTGTCGATGCCCGACTTCGACATCGACTTCTGCCAGGACCGCCGTGACGAGGTGATCCGGTACGTCGAGCGCAAGTACGGAGAGGCCAACGTCGGTCAGATCATCACCTTCGGCGCGCTCAAGGCGAAGAGCGTGTTGCGCGACGTGTGCCGTGTGTACGGCCTGCCGTTCGCGGAAGGGGATCGCCTCTCGAAGCTGGTGCCCGACATTCTCGGCATCACGCTCAAGCAGGCCATCTTCGGCGACCCTGAGAAGGAGATCGCCGGCGAGCCGAAGCTGAAGGAGATGTACGAGACGCCCCAGCCGATGGCCGAGGTCGAAGGCCGGCAGATCACCAGCAAAGACGTGCTCGACGTCGGCATGGCGCTCGAAGGGTTGAACCGTCAGGCCGGCATGCACGCGGCCGGCGTCGTCATCGCCGACAAGCCGCTGTGGGAGTTCGTGCCCGTCTATCAACCGCCCGGCGAGAAGTTCCTCGTCACCCAGTTCGCGAAGGACGAGGTCGAAGCCGCAGGCCTGGTGAAGTTCGACTTCCTCGGCCTCAAGACGCTCACGGTGATCGAGAACGCGATCAAGCTCATCAACCGCAAGCTGCCGGCCGATCAGCAGATCTCGCGTGACGGCATTCCGCTCAACGACGTCGACACCTTCCAGCTGATCAGCGCGGGCGACACGGCCGGCGTGTTCCAGATGGAGTCGAGCGGCTTCACCGAGATGGTGATGAAGATGA
>JAEUJQ010000004.1 GCA_016793095.1 Myxococcaceae bacterium
GAGAGGCTCTGACCTTAGTACGAGAGGACCGGGTTGGACGCACCTCTGGTGTACCAGTTGTCACGCCAGTGGCATCGCTGGGTAGCCATGTGCGGATTGGATAACCGCTGAAAGCATCTAAGCGGGAAACCGACCTCAAGACTTGGCCTCCCGGGGAGCAATCCCCCTGAAGACCCGATGGAGACTACGTCGTTGATAGGCCGGATGTGTAAGCACGGTAACGTGTTCAGCTAACCGGTACTAATCGGTCGTGCGGCTTGCATTACCTTTTTCTCGATGATGCCTGAGACCCTGTGCGGTCCAGGTGATTCAAGGTCGAGGTCGAGGCCCCTGCAGTCAGCAGACTGCAGCTCTTTGAGAGCGTCATCACGCTCGTTCAATTCTTGTCGCTTCGTATGCGCTCAGTTTTTCCGGTGGCTATGTCGGAGGGGTCACACCCGTTCCCATCTCGAACACGGAAGTTAAGCCCTCCAGAGCCGATGGTACTCCGCGGGAAACCGCGCGGGAGAGTAGGTCGCTGCCGGATCTTTTGCCCCCACTCCGGGAAACCGGGGTGGGGGCTTTTTTTTCACACGGTCGGTGCGTTTCCGAAGGGTTCCGAGTACTTGGGCTCCGAAACGGCCAGTTCGATGATTGACGGATCGGCAGTGCGGATCTATCGTCGAACCCTCCGGGTGCTTTCTGGTGCACCCTTTTGGCGGTTCACCCGCGTTCAACGGTCCGGATGAAGAAGCCCACGGTCTTCGGCAAGTACCTGCTGCTCGAACGGCTCAACGTGGGCGGCATGGCCGAGGTGTTCACCGCCAAGGCGTTCGGCGTCGAGGGGTTCGAGCGGATCCTCGCCATCAAGAAGATCCTCCCCACCATGGCGGAGGATGAAGAGTTCATCACGATGTTCATCGACGAGGCGCGGATCAGCGTTCAGCTGAACCACGCGAACGTCGTGCACATCCACGAGCTCGGCAAACACGACGACGCCTACTACATCGCGATGGAGTACGTGTCAGGCAAGGACCTGCGCGCGCTCCTGGAGCGGTTCCGCCGGCGCCGCGAGATCATGCCGACGGCGATGGCCGTCTTCGTCGCCTCCAAGATGTGCGAGGGGCTGGACTACGCGCACCGGAAGAAGGACGCGCGGGGCCAGGAGCTCCACATCATTCATCGCGACGTCTCGCCGCAGAACATCCTCATCTCGTACGAAGGCGAGGTGAAGATCATCGACTTCGGCATCGCCAAAGCGGCGAACCGGAGCCAGAAGACCCAGGCGGGCATTCTCAAGGGGAAGTTCGGCTACATGAGCCCCGAGCAGGTGCGGGGGCAGCCGATCGATCGGCGCAGCGACATCTTCGCCGTCGGTGTCACGCTCTACGAGATGTTGACCGGCGAGAAGCTCTTCGTCGGGGAATCGGACTTCTCCACGCTCGAGAAGGTGCGCAACGCCGAGGTCCCGCTCCCCCGCCAGTTCAACCCGAACATCCCGGCGGGGCTCGAGAAGGTCGTCCTCAAGTCCCTGGCCCGCGAGGTCGAGGACCGGTACCAGTGGTCGAGCGACCTCCAGGAAGACCTGATGCGCTTCCTGCTCGCCGGCGACGCGATCTACTCGGCGAAGCACCTGTCGGCCTACATGAAGGAGGCCTTCGCGGAGGACCTGTACCGCGAGGCCGAGAAGATGGAGCGCTACGCCTCGGTCACCCGGCCGGAGGATCTCGAGGCGTCGGGCATCACCGCTGCGCCCAAGAAGAAGGCCGCGCCAGCGCCTGCGCCGCCTCCACCCGCGCCAGCGCCTCCCCGCAGCCGGAGCTCTCAGTCGGTCTCGGTCTCAGGTGGAGCTGGCGCCGTCGCCATGGGGCCGCAGAACGCCACGCTCAACATCCCCCCGCCAACCGCCGAAGAGCTGGCAGAGATGGACGGCTCCGCGGATCGCACGATCATCATGCCGTCGGGTGGCGGCGCCGAGGCCGTCAAGACGGCCATCGGGCTCCCCTCTCCCTTCAACCAGCCCGGCGAGAAGGACAACGGGCCCCCTCCCTCACGGCAGCAGCTTCGGCCAGCGACTCCGCGAGCGCCCTCGAACACGGGAAACGCGACGACTCACGACAACCTGGGCTCTCCGCAGCTCAAGGCGCTGTCTGGAGCGAACCAGGTCGATCTGACGATGCCTCCGCGTGGGGTCCCGCCGCCGGGAGACGATGACACCGGGAACGACCTCAAGCCGATCGAGATGACGGGCTTCCGTCCCGCCCTGGAGGCCGAGGAGGACGAAGCTGCAGAGGTGGAGGCCCAGCGGCCCAGCCGACCGAAGGTGGTCATCGGCGACGCGCCGGTCAACGGCGCGACGACCGTCGGTCCGTCGCCGATCTCGGCGACCATCGCGCCGTCCTCTACGCGGGCCTTCGAGCCGGTGCAGGAGGAGGAGGCGGCGGAGGAGGAGCAGGAGGCAGAACAGGAGCCGGAAGAAGAGGCACTTCAAGAGGCGTCCGACTCCGGCACTGCCGAGCGGCCAGCCGTGCGACGGCGCCAGACGCCAGCACCCCGTCAGCAGCCCCAGAACCGTCGCCAGAGCCAGGTCCGTGGACGGCCGGCGCAGAGCCGAAAACCCGGAGTGATGATCGCGATCGGCGCCCTCGCCGTCGTGGCCGTGCTCGTGGTCGGGGCCGCGGTCTACAAGCTCACCGCCGGCAACAAGGCGAAGCTGCTCATCCTCGTGAAGCCCAAGGTGCCCTTCACCGCGACCATCAATGGGAAGACCTACGACGGCGCCCAGGCGATCGAGCTCGAGCCCGGGAAGCACGTGGTCACCCTCAAGCCCGCCAAGGCAGGGTACGGACGCCAGCAGATCCCCGTGGAGGTCGTCGCGGGCAGGATCAACCAGTTCGAAGTGCCGCTCGTCCCTGACGAGAAGCCAGCGGAGCCGAAGCCCGACACGAAGCCCGACGAGCCCGTGGCCGCATCGGACACCCCAAAGCCCGGCGACCCGAAGTCCCCAGACCCGAAGTCGCCAGACAGCAAGTCGCCAGACACGAAGGTGGAGCCGCCCAGGCCGACCACCTGGACGGCGACCGTGAGCGCGACCGAAGACGGCGTCGAGATCGTCGTGGACGGCAAGTCGTGGGGCACCACGCCAAACGTGAAGATCGGCGAGCTGGCCCTCGGGAAGAGCTACAAGGGCACGGCGAAGAAGCCTGGCTATCTGCCCGAGTCGTTCACGTTGGAGAACAAGGCGCAGGAGTCGGCCATCACCGTGTCGCTGGTGATGAAGCCCGAGCCGGTCGAAGTGAAGAAAGACCCGCCGCCGGTGGTCGCGAAGAAGGACCCGCCGCCGGTCGCACCGAAGAAGGATCCGCCTCCCCGCGACGATCCGCCGCCGAAGAAGGACCCGCCGGCTGCGCCGAAGACCCTCGCGAAGGGCAAGCTCAAGATCGCCTCCAACCCGACGAAGGCGCAGGTCATCATCGACGGCAAGCCCACGGGCCGCGACACGCCGGTGCTGCCGAGCAACCCCATCGAGGTGCCGGTCGGCAAGCACAAGATCCAGTTCAAGCTGAACGGCAAGCTCTCCCAGGTGTACGAGGTGATGGTCACCGAGGGCGACAACCCCGTCATCAAGGGCGAGATCCCCCAGTAGGCTGACGCGTCGCTGCACGTGGCGCGGCTTCCCGTGAGGGGCCGGCTCGTGGCATACGCCGCGCCATGCAGACTGCTCCCGCCCCAACGACGTCCACCAACACCGCACCCACGACCGCTCAGCCTTTCAAGTACCCCCTCGAGCGACAGTTCGTGGAGCCCGACTGGAACCGCATTCCGGGCTTCAAAGGGGTGTCGAAGCAGGACTGGGAGAGCGCGGTCTGGCAGCGGAAGAACTGCGTCAAGAACCTGAAGGAGCTCAAGGCGGCGTTCGGGGCGCTGCTCCCGGAGACGCTGGCGGCCTCCATCGATCGCGATCAGCGTGAGCGGGCGACGATGTCGATCCTGCTGACTCCGCACATGCTCAACACGATGAACGTGGACGATCTGTGGGGCGACCCGCTGCGGCGCTACATGCTGCCGGCCTTCGACGATCGACACCCGACCTGGCCGAACCACCCCAAGGCGTCGCGCGACTCGCTGCACGAGGCCGAGATGTGGAAGGTGGAGGGCCTCACGCACCGTTACCCGACGAAGGTGCTCGCCGAGCTGCTCTCGACGTGCCCCCAGTACTGTGGCCACTGCACCCGCATGGATCTCGTCGGCAACGACGTGCCCCAGGTGGACAAGCTGAAGTTCACCGTGGCCCAGCCTGAGCGCTGGAAGCAGATGCTCGAGTACCTGCGCCGCACCCCGACGGTGCGCGACGTGGTGGTCTCGGGCGGCGACGTCGCGAACGTGCCCATTGCCCAGCTCGAGAGCTTCGTCAGTCAGCTGCTCGAGATCCCCAACGTCCGCGACATTCGCCTCGCGTCGAAGGGGCTGATGGGCATTCCCCAGCACTACCTGCAGGACAACGTGGTGGCGGCGATGGAGCGGCTCGCGAAGAAGGCCTTCGAGCGGAACGTGGATCTCGCGCTGCACACGCACGTCAACAACGCCAACCAGGTGACGCCGCTGCTCGGCAAGGCGGCGCGCAAGCTGCTCGAGGTGGGGTTCCGGGACGTGCGGAACCAGGGCGTCTTGCTGCGAGGCGTGAACGCGACCTCGAAGGACCTGCTGGAGCTGTCCTTCATGCTCCTCGATCACGCGCGGGTGCTGCCGTACTACTTCTACATGTGCGACATGATCCCCAACTCGGAGCATTGGCGCGTCTCGGTGTGGGAGGCGCAGAAGCTCCAGCACGACATCATGGGCTACATGCCGGGCTTCGCGACGCCGCGCATCGTGTGCGACGTGCCGTATGTCGGCAAGCGCTGGGTGCACCAGGTGGCGGAGTACGATCGAGAGAAGGGCATCTCGTACTGGACGAAGAACTACCGCACCGGCATCGAGTGGCAGGATCCCGAGGCGCTCAACCGCAAGTACGAGTTCTACGACCCGATCTACACGCTGCCCGAGTCGGGGCAGAAGTGGTGGAAGGCGCACGCGACGTCGGCGCTGCAGTCGCACCCCGTGCACGCCTGACGGGCTCGGCGCGGTGGTGCCTCCTCGCACTGCGTCACGGATTGCACAGGGATGGGGGCCCGGGGGTTGAACGACCGCGAGCCCGTCGCGAGCATGCCGCGCCGTTCACCCGGAGGAGCCCATGCGCCGTCCCATCTCGCCTGTTCACGCGCTCTGCTTTCTGGCCGGCCTCGCAGTGGCCGGGTGCGGCTGCCCCGTCCAGCGCGTCGCCAACAACCTGGGCGAGCTGGGGGTCGTCTGGCGCGACGCGACCGGCTCGCAGGTCATCAGCCGTGACGCCACCTTCGACTTCGGCGACGTGCAGGTGGGCGATCGCGCGGCGCTGCCGGTGCAGGTTCGCAACCTGGGCGTCAACTCGCTGAGGCTCACCTCGGTCGAGGTCGAGTCGGGCAGCGCCGAGGTCGGGGTGGGGACAGCGACTGCCACCTCGGCCTTCGAGCTGGACTTCCGCGGGCACGTGCTTGCGGCCGGCGACCAGGTGGACTTCACGGCGGCCTTCACGCCCCGCGGCCCTGGCCCGTTCATCGCGCAGGTGCGCCTCCTCAGCACGGGCGGGCGTCCGGAGGACAGCACCGCGCTCGTGACCCTCCGTGGGAATGGGGTGCGCGGCGCCTGTGACCTCCCCAGTGTCGTCGACTTCGGCAAGGTGCCAGTCGGTGACGCGCTCTCGCTGCCCGTCGCGCTCCGCAACGTGCTGGCGCGCGAGGCGGCGGCCTTCGTCGGCCCGCTGTCGGGCGCTGACGCACCAGCCTTCGCCGTGTCCCCAGTGGGGCAGACGAGCGTCCCTGCCGGCGGGCAGATCGACGCGCTCTTCACCTTCACGCCGACCGAGCGCCGCGCCTACTCCGCCCAGACCACGCTGCGGGGCGCCGGTGGGTGCCCAGACGTCCTGGTGACGGTGCGAGGGGAGGGCGCGGACGACGTGCTGCAGTGGATGCCGGCGACGCTCGCCTTCGGCACGGTGGCGCCCGGCGTCGAGCGGACCGCGCGTTTCACCGTCACCAACCTCTCCAACGTGCCGCTCGTCCTCTCGGGCTTCACCTCGCCGCTCTCAGACTACCGCCGCGTCGTGGCGGCCGGCGAGGACGCCACCCGGCTCGTCGTTCCGGGCGGCGGTGTGCCCACCTCCGTCACCATCGCCTGCACGCCCACGGGCCTCGGACGCCGCGACTCGACCCTGACCTTCACCACGCCGCTGCGCCGGCAGCCGATGGGCTCGGTCGCGCTCCAGTGCGCCGGGGGTGGGCCGCGAGTGCGGGTCACTCCCTCGCCGAACCTGGCGTTCGGGCGCGTCGGCTTCTTTCCCGGCGGCTCCGTCTCGGCCCGGCGCCGCCTCACCGTGCAGAACGTCGGCACGGTGCCCGTGCCGCCAGACCCGACAGCGCACCTCTACCTCGGTCAGCTGGGCCCCGACGGCGCGCCGGGGGAGCGGCCCTGGTTCGAGCTCACCCCACGCAACGCGACCACCAGCAGCGGTGAGTTCTCGGTGACGGTGCCACCTTCGTACGATCCGACGCGGGGCCTCGAGGCGGTCGCGGGGCGGAACAGCCTCGAGCTGGTCGTCACCCTCACCGCCACGTCACCCGGTCGCAAGGAGGCCGAGCTCGTCATCTACACGAACGATCCGATGGAGCCGGCCGTGCGCCTCACGCTGAGCGCCGACGCACAGGTGCTGCCGCCGTGTCAGCTGCGGGTGACACCGGGGGCGCTCAACTTCGGTCTGGTGACGCCGCCCCTCTCCAAGGAGCTGCCGATCACGCTCACCAACCTGGGCGTGGCGAGCGGCGACGTGTGTCTCCTCTCGGCGGTGGGCATCGAACCGGGCTCGTCGCCCGCGTACTCGCTCGTCGGCGGGCCCGTGGCCGAGAAGGAGCTGCGGCCGGGCGAGGCGTGGACGCTGACGGTGCGGGTCGCGCCACCCGGCCCGGTGCCCACCAGCCTCACGCCGGCGCTGGGGCACCTCTCGTTCGAGGTCTCGACACCGGCCACCCCCGTCGTCCGCGTGCCGCTCACCACGTTGGTGGGCGCCTCGTGCCTCGCCGTCACGCCCGACCCGGTGCACTTCGGGACCGTGAAGGTGGGCTGCAACAGCCAGGCGCGCACGGTCAGCGTCTACAACGTCTGCGCGGCGAACGTGACGGTGACGGGGCTCTCGCTCGCAGTCGCCGGCGGCCCGCCGCCAGGCACCTCCGCCTGCCCCGGCCCGGGGGCGTGCCCGGAGTTCTTCATCACGACCGCGCCGTCGTTGCCGTCCCAGGGCCTCACGCTGGCGGCCGGGAGCGCGCCGGTGCAGGTGCAGCTGCGCTTCACGCCCCTGGACGTCGGCGTCGAGACCGGCGCCCTCGCGCTCACGGCGCTGCAGAGCGGCCAGACGGTGACCTACCTCACCGAGCTCTCGGGCGAGGGCGACACCGTGGGCCGGCAGACGGACACGTTCCAGCAGCTGCAGCAGCCGAAGGCCGACATTCTGCTCGTGATCGATGACTCGTGCTCGATGGACGACAAGCAGATGAACCTCGCCAACAACTTCGCGTCGTTCATCCAGTACGCGACGACGACGAACACGGACTACCAGGTCGGCGTCATCACCACCTCGCAGGATCCGCAGCCGTGCCTGCCTCCCCTGCCGTGCCTCGGGGTGGCGGGCGAAGGCAAGCTGGTGACTCGGGGCGGAGTGGGGCCGATCCTCACCTCGATGACGCCGAACCTCGCGCAGGCGTTCACCACCCTGGTGCGCGTCGGCACGGACGGCGACGCTGACGAGTCGGGCCTGTCGACGGCCACCATGGCGTTGACGCCCCCGCGCATCGCAAACGAGAACGCCGGGTTCCTTCGAGCTGACGCGAACCTCGCGGTGGTGGTGGTGTCGGACGCGGGCGATCAATCACCGCAGCCGGTCAGCTACTACCAGAACCGGCTCATCAACGTGAAAGGCTTCAACCGGCTCTCGATGTTCACCTTCAGCAGCATCGTGCCGATGCAGCCGACGCCGCCACCGCCCTGCAGCTACGACTCTGGAGATCCGCAGCGCTACCTCACCGTGAGCGCTGCCACGGCTGGCGTCACCGACGACATCTGCTCGTCGAACTGGTCGGCCACCCTGCAGAGCCTCGGGCGAACGGCGTTCGGCTTCCGCACGGTCTTCTACCTGAACAACACGCCGGACCTCTCGATGGGGCGCACGCTCGACGTGCGGGTGAACGGCACCAGCGTGGCGGCGGCCGACTACAGCTACGACGCGGCGGCGAACGCGGTGATCTTCACGCCAGCGACGGCTCCCACGGCCGGTCGTCAGGTCACCGTGAGCTACTTCACCGCCTGCTTCTGAGGGCGCGGCACCTCCGCCAGGGCAGGGCGCGCCACTGCTGCCTCCCGAGCGCAGAGGCCCCCCATCCATCGTCGGCGCCGCCTGCACCGAAGCACCGACGCCTGGTTCGAGCGTGGGCCATCAGCGAGACCCGGACGAGACCCGGCGGCACATCCTCGATTGTCGGGAGGTCACGCACGCACGCAGTCGACGTTGAACGAGCCAGACTGCGTGGGTGGGGCCCGGGTGCGTCTGCACGGGGTCGGCGGGTCGCTGAAGCTGTGGAGGAGCCAGGATCCAGCGGCGAGGCGCGGTGCCGGCAGCACCGAAGTTCGAGTCACGGCTCCCGGTCGGTCGTCACGGCCAGGTCGAGGCGTGGCGCTGGTGCGGGCGCGGCGCGGACGGGGTGTGCGACAGGACGCTCGCCCATGGACGGTGCCCCCGTCCCATTCACCTGAACGCCGGCGGCGGGCCCATGAGGCAGGTCGGGGAGAGCTGGCCACCGCCCGGTGGGGTCGATGGCCCGTGCCTCTTCCGGCCGTGGCAGCGGGTGGGCTAAGCGACCGCGCGTGAGCTTCGACGAGCAGCGTCTCCCTGCGTCCGACAGCGCCTGCGTGCGCCCGGCCGCCTCTCGCCGCGCCGAGCTCTTCCCCTCGGCGACCGACGACGAGTGGAGCGACTGGCGCTGGCAGATGCGCCACGCGGTACGCAGCGGAGACCAGCTCGCGAAGGTGCTGTCGCTCACCCCCGACGAGCGCGCTGGCGTCGCCGAGACCGCGGCGATCTTCCGGCTCGGCATCTCGCCCTACTACCTGTCGCTGATCGACCCGGCGCACCCGTTCTGTCCCGTGCGAATGCAGGCGGTGCCGGTGAAGGCCGAGGCCCGTGTGCGGCCAGGCGAGCTGCGGGATCCGCTCGGCGAGGATCCCCGGCGGCCGGTCGAGGCCATCGTGCACAAGTACCCCGATCGGGTGCTCTTCCTCGCGCTCGACACCTGCTCCGTGTACTGCCGGCACTGCACGCGGCGGCGCATCACGAAGGGCGGCGAGGCCGAGCTGAACAAGGCAGAGCTCGACAAGGGGCTCGAGTACGTGCGCACGCACCCGCAGGTGCGCGACGTGCTGCTGTCCGGGGGCGATCCGTTCCTGCTGTCGGACGAGCGGCTCGAGCAGATCCTCGCGCCGCTCCGGGCGATCCCTCACGTCGAGATGATCCGCATCGGGACGCGGGTGCCGGTCTGCCTGCCGATGCGCGTGACCGCGCGCCTCGCCACGCTGCTGCGCCGCCACGCGCCGCTCTTCGTGGTGACGCACTTCAACCACCCGAAGGAGATCACACCCGAGGCGCGGCGCGCCTGCGAGCTGCTGGTCGATCACGGCGTGCCGGTCGAGAACCAGGCGGTGCTGATGCGCCGGCTCAACTCCGACGCGCGCATCATCAAGGAGCTCAACCACGAGTGCCTGAAGATGCGGGTCCGGCCGTACTACCTGCACCAGATGGACGTCGCCGAGGGGCTCGAGCACCTTCGCACCCCGCTGCAGGCCGGCGTGCAGATCATCGAGCAGCTGCGCGGGTGGACGACAGGCCTCGCGGTGCCGCACCTCGCGGTCGATCTCCCCGGTGGGGGCGGGAAGGTGACGCTGCAGCCAGACTACGTCCTCGAGCGTCGTCCGACCGAGACGATCCTCCGGAGCTATCGCGGTCAGGCCTACGCCTACCCGGAGCCGGAGGAGCGCGACTGCTCCTGTCCGTACGACGAGATCTGGCGCTCGCGGTAGAGCTACTTCTTCCCACCCTTGCCGGTCGCCCTGGGGGCAGGGGCCTCGGCAGCCTTCTCGGCGGAGTCGGACTCGGTAGCGGCCGCCTGATCGCTCTCGAAGTCCTTCGGCAGCCCGTGCTCGACGACGGGCGTCGCGCTCTCGCGCTCCTCGAGCACGACTGGGTTGTCGTCCGAGATGCCCTTCTGGATGACGATCTCCTTCGGGCCGCCCTTCTCGGCCTTCGCCTTCTCTGCCGCCTTCTCCTTCGCCTCGAGGGCCTTGTCGGCCTCGCGGACCTGGGCCGCCTGGTCGCGGGTGCGGTTCATCTGCGCGCGCGCCCACTCCTTCTGGCTGACGCCGTACTTGTCGAGGACCTTCTTCTCCGCGGCCTGCTGGTCGCGGATCATTGCCGAGCGCTCTTCGCGGGAGAGCTCGGTGGACTTCTTGTTGCCGTACTTCTCGTTGATCGCTGCGCTCTCTTTCGCCTGTTCGCGCTCGATGGTGGCGGCGCGCTCGGCGTCGAACTCGTCGGGAGCGAGCTCCAGGCACAGCGCTACAGCCAGGAGTGAGGGAGCGAGCATGCGGACCTCCAGCGAGATGTCCTTGACTCTACTACCGCGCCCAGTCGAATCGATCGCCGCCGCGACCAGCCTGCACGACGGCGCCCATGACGGCTCGACGGCCTCGGTTCACCCGGTCAGCGCGACGACCAGGCCCAGCTCGTCGATCGCCGTCGCCGCCGACCGCCTGAAGCGCCTGCGCCCGTCGCGGCTCCACCGCCCGTGGGCGTCTCTCAGCGGAGGTGAACGGTCACTTCGGACAGCCGGCGCAGGACTCGCCGAACTTCGCGCAGTCTTCCTGCGAGGTGACGCACTTCTTCTGGAAGTCGTTCCGATCCGGGGCCTTCGCCGCGATGTCGCAGGTCTGCTTCGACAGGGCGCAGGCCTTCTCCTTCACCTGGCAGAAGTCCTTGCAGGTGAGATCGCCCCGGGTGCGCAGCTCCTCGAGCTGCGCCGAGAGCTGGTCGATCATCTCGTCATCCGAGCCAGCGACGGTGGTGGTCGTCTGCTTCGGGCAGCCAGCGAGGAGGGCGAAGGTCAGCGCCAGCGCGGAGATGAGTCGGAGCATGGCTCGTATGTAGGCGCGTTGACGCACCCAGACAAGAACTTCACCCGCCAGCGTCGCTCGTCGCCGAGACGGCGGGGCCCCAGCGCTGCCAGAGCCGGGTGAGATCGGCCTTCCAGTAGAACCAGGCGCTCAGCGCGAGCACGAGCACGATGGCGAGGCGGCGCAGCCAGGTCTCGCGGGCGTAGGCGGGCGAGTCGAGCTCGGCGCGCTCGGCAGCGGCGAGGCGCTCGCGCAGGGCGGGGGCGTGGGTGGTGAGCGCGCGCAGCGGCTCCACGAGGCTCGCGAGCTCCTGCGAGGGTGGGGGCAGGGGCGACTCGAGGGCGGCGTGCAGCGCTTCGGCGGCCCGCGCCTCGAGCTCGAAGGGCAGAGGCGCGGGGGCGGGCTGGCCGCGCACCACGGCGTCGAACTCGCGCACGGCGCGCCACAGCAGCACCTTCGCGGCCGCCGGGGCCACGCCGTAGAAGGCGGCGAACTGGTCGAACGAGCGCCCGGCGCGTTCGTGCACCTGCGTCACCGCTCCTTCGCGGACCAGCTCGGCCGTGGGGGCCACGAAGCGCGCGAGCAACACCTGCAGGGTGCGCGGGTGCACGCGGCTCAGCGACTGGTGCAGCGTCTCGGCGTCCACCCCCCGGGTTTGCCAATTTCTTGAGGCGATCGCGAGCACCCGTACCATCTGCGACATGCGTGTGGCGGTGGTGCTCCTGTTCGGGGTGTGGGCCCGGGTCGCGTTCGGGGCCGAGACGATGCGCATCGCCATCGGGCCCGAGGTGGCCTCGGTGGCGGTGCAGGGCAGCGGGCTGGCGTGCGGCGACGACGTCGACGAGGCCGACTTCGTCAGCCTGGGCCGTGAGGCGCTGGTGATCCGCCGTCGCGGTGACGCCCTCACGCTGGATGACGCGCCGCTGCCGGCGGGGGCGATCCGGTGCCGGGCCGCGAAGAGCGCGGCGCTCTCGGTGAACGGCGTGAAGGTGCAGGGCGATGTGGTGGTGGTGAACGGGAGGCTCCAGCTCGTGGCCGTGAACGTGCTGCCGCTCGAGGCGTACCTGGCAGGCGTGCTCGGCAGCGAGATGCCGAAGACGTTCCCCCTCGAGGCGCTCAAGGCGCAGGCGGTGGCGGCGCGCACCTACGCGCTCAACAAGAAGCTCGAGCAGTACGGGCAGCCGTTCCACCTCGGCAGCTCAGTCATCTCTCAGGTCTACCGGGGGCTCGAGGCAGACGATCCACGGACCCGCCAGGCGATCGAGGAGACGCGCGGCCTGGTGCTGACGTGGCAACTGCAGCCGATCGAGGCGTACTTCCATGCGTCGTGCGGTGGCCGCACCGAGTCGGGGCTCGAGGCGCTCGGCCGGGATCTGCCGTACCTCAAGAGCGTCTCCTGCCCGTGCGCCAGGCTGCCGACGAGCCACTGGACCCTGAAGGTGGCGCCGAAGGAGCTGGCTCCGGTCGCGGGAGGCAAGGCTTCGGGCCTGCAGGTCCAGGGGCGCTCTGCCACCGGGCGGGCCCGGCGGGTTCAGGTGGGCGCGCGCTCCATCGACGCGGTCAGCTTCAGGGAGCGGCTCGGCTACATGCGCCTCAAGTCGCTCGACTTCGAGGTGGAGCGTCATGGCGGAGATGGGTGGGTGCTCAAGGGGCACGGCTTCGGGCACGGCGCGGGGCTGTGTCAGTGGGGCTCCCGCTTGCTCGCCGATGCCGGTCGCGACTTCGCCGGCATTCTCCAGCACTACTACCCGGGCACCGAGCTGCAGCAGCTCTACGAATAGCGGTCCACCCTCAGTTCTCACGAGCCGGTCGGCCGCGCCGACGATACAGTCGGCACTGCCTCATGAAGCCCCTGGGTGTCGTCGCCGCCGCTCTTGGACTCGGACTGCTCGTCGCGCTGGGCACCTGGGGTGCGCCGGTCGTGGCGGCTCCCGTTCGAATCGGGACCAACCGGTGGATCGGCTATGAGCCGCTGCACGCTGCGGCGGCCGAAGGGAAGCTGCCCTCACATCTGCAGTTGGTCGAGTACGTCTCGGCGACCCAGGTGCTCCGCGCCTTCGAGAACCGCGACATCGACGCCGCGGCCGTGACGCTCGACGAGGCGCTGAGCCTCTCGGCCTCGACCCGCGACGTGGCCCTGGTGGCCGTGCTGGACGTCTCCCACGGTGGTGACGCGGTGATCGCGCGGCCCCCACGCGCCTCGCTCGACCAGCTCGCTGGCGCGCGCATCGCGGTGGAGGACACGGCCGTGGGGCACTTGATGTTGCGTCGCGCGCTCGATCGCGCCCACCTGTCGCGTGATCAGGTGCAGGTGATCTCGCTGCCGGTGAACGATCACGTCGTAAAGTGGGACGCCGGCCTCGACGCGGTCGTCACCTTCGAGCCCATTCGCTCGCGGCTGCTCGCGCTGGGCGGCGTCGAGGTCTTCTCGTCGCGCGACATCCCCGGCGAGATCGTCGACGTGCTTGTCGTACGCCGATCGTCGCTGGCCGCGAGGCCGACCGTGCGGGCAGAGCTGACGAGGGCGTGCTTCCAGGCGCGTGGGTGGGCCCTCTCAGAGCCCGCGCGGTTCGCGGGTCGCGCGGCGCTCCGCTTGAAGGTGACGGAGTCCGAGGTCAGCGCCCAGCTGGAGGGCGTTCGCCTGCCGACCGAGGAGGAGAGCCAGGCACAGCTTCGGGGAGCGCTGCTCGAGACCGCGAAGAGCACGCTCTCGTTCGTCCAGGGGCCGGGTGCGCCGACCGAAGCCGATGCCCGCGCGCTCTTCGACCAGGAGGGGTCGTGAGCGGAGGGTCACGGCTGGGGACCTTGCGCCTGTCCCTCGTCATCCCCCTGACGGTGATGGTGAGCACGCTGCTCGGGGCGGCGCTGGCGCTGGCGCTGAGCGCGCGCCTGTCGCGTGAGAGCGCGTTCGAGGAAGCCGAGGCGGCGCTGATGAACGGGCTGGGCCGCTACCAGCACATCCTCGACGCGGCGACGCGCCGGCGTGACGAGGCCTTCGTCGAGGAGATCATCGCGAGCATCGGCGGCGATCGGCGCGTCATCGGCGCCGCCCTCGTGGCGGACGGCAGGGTGCAGGCCAGCAGCCAGTTCGCAGAGGTCGGTCGCGCCGTCGGCTCCCTGGGCTGGTCGCAGGCGGCCAGCGCGGTCGTCGAGCAGGCCCGGAGCGGCGTCGGTCCGGTGGTGCGTCGTGACGACACGGCCCTTCGGACCTGGGGGGCGATCGCGCTCACGAGGGACCCCGACACCCCCGTCGCGCCGGCGGTGCTGGTGATCGGCTTCGACGTCGGGCCGCAGTGGCGTGCGCTGCTGCACGACGCGCGGCTCGCCATCGCGTTCTTTGCCCTCCTGATGCTCGCGACCGCCGCGGCGGCGACGCTTGCCTTCCAGCGGGCGATCGTGCGCAGAACGCGGCCAGTCCTCGAGGCTGCGAAGACGTTCGCGAGAGGCGATCTCTCTGCGCGGAGCGGAGTCACGACCGACGACGAGATCGGCACGATGGCCCGCTTCTTCGACTCGATGGCCGAGCAGCTGGCCCAGCGTCACCGCGCGACTGCGGAGGCGGAGCAGAGGAACCGGGTGTTGTTCGAGCAGGCGAGCGACCCGATGTTCCTGCACGACGCAGCGGGGGCCTTCGTCGATGCAAACCCGGCGGCCCTCGCGCTCGTCGGCTACCCACTCGACGAGCTCAGGCGCCTGGGGCTGCCCGGGCTCATCGCGCCTGAAGAGCTGAAGGAGCGGCCGATTCGCTTCGACATGCTGCGCGAGCGCGGAGCGATGAACGTCACCCGGACGATCGCCTCGAAGTCCGGCGAACGCATTCCGGTCGAGGTCAACGCGAACGTCTTGTCCGACGGGCGAATCTTCACCGTCGCGCGCGATCTCCGGCCCCGGCTCGAGGCAGACCGTCTTCGGGCGCAGGCGGCCGCCAACGAGCGGCTCGCCGTGCTCGGGAACCTCGCGGCCGGAGTGGGGCACGAGATCAACAACCCGCTCACGTGGATGCTGGACAACCTCTCGCGGGCAGCCGCGGAGCTGCCCGAAGGGCCCGCGCGTGCGCTGGTGAACGAGGCGAAGGCCGGGGCCGAGCGCATCGCCTCGATCGTCGCCGACCTGCGCCTCTTCTCTCGCGAGGGCGACGATGAGGCCCGGCCGGTGGTGTTGGAGACGGTGGTGAAGACGGCGCTCAACCTCGTCGGCCCCTCGGTGCGAGAGCGGCTGACGGTCAGGCTCGAGGCGAGCGGGGCGCCGGCCGTGCTCGCTGCCGAGCGGCGCCTCTGTGAGGTCCTGGTGAACCTGGTGCAGAACGCCGCCCACGCGATGCCCGAGGGCCGCCCTGCTGCCAGCAACGAGCTGGTCATCACCGCCGCGGCGAAGGGGACCCAGCAGGTCGCCCTCTCGGTGCGTGACAACGGGCGCGGGATTCCGGCCGAGGTGTTGCCACGGCTGTTCGAGCCCTACTTCACGACGCGCCCGAACGGCGCCGGCTCAGGGCTGGGCCTCGCGCTGTCGAAGGAGCTGCTCGGCCGGATGGGCGCCACCATCGACGTCACCAGCACGTTCGGACAAGGCGCCACGTTCACCATCACCTTCGCGGCCGCGAGGCCCGCGTCTGAGCAGGCGCTCGCGGCGCCACCCGCCGGGAGCGGGCGCCGGGTGCTGGTCGTCGATGACGAGCCGCTGGTCGCCCGGGTGGCGGTGCGCATGCTCCGGGGCGATGAGGTCAAGGTGGCGGCCGGGCCTGCGGAGGCGCTCGAGCTCTGCCGGACGGCCGAGTTCGACGTGGTGCTCTGCGATCTGTCGATGCCCGACGGCGGCGGGGCGCGGCTCTACGCCGAGCTCTCGACCCTGCGACCGGCGCTGGCCACGCGCATCGTCTTCGTCACCGGCGGCGCCTCGACGGACGAGGCGGCAGGCTTCCTCGCCCGCACCCGGCTGCCGGTGCTGCACAAGCCCTACGGCCGCGCGGAGCTCGAGGCGGCGATCGACGCGGTGGTCGGCAAGAAGCCCCCGGCGTGACTTGTGCTCGGTCGGTCCCGCCGCTACGGGGACGTCGCCGATGCACACCGACGAGTTCGACTACGAGCTGCCCGAGGAGCTGATCGCTCAAGCGCCCCTGCCGCGACGCGACGCGAGCCGGCTCCTGCACGTGCAGCGCGAGACGGGGGCATGGGCCCACCGCCGGTTCACCGAGCTGCCGGCGCTGCTCCGACGGGGCGACCTGCTCGTCCTCAACGACTCGCGCGTCATCCCCGCGCGGCTGATGGGGCGGAAGGCCGACACCGGCGGTCGCGTGGAGCTGCTGCTCGTTCGCCCCGCCGCGGACGTCGCGCCTGCGACGGCCCTCGAGGGCGAAGCGAAGGGCCTCGCGTGGACGTGCCTCGGTCAGGCCTCGAAGCCGATCCGCGCGGGCGCGAGGCTCGAGTTCGACGGTGGGCTCATGGCCGAGGTCGAGGGCGCGAAGGGGGGCGGTGAGTACCTCGTGCGGTTCACCTCGTCGCTGGCGTCGCTCCAGGCGGCGCTCGAGCGGGCCGGTCAGCTCCCGTTGCCCCCCTACATCCACCGGGCGCCCTCGGCCGACGACGCCGAGCGCTACCAGACCATCTACGCCCGCACCCTCGGCTCGGTCGCGGCGCCGACCGCGGGCCTGCACTTCACGAACGAGGTCTTCGCCGCGCTCGAGGCGGCTGGAGTCGGCCAGGTGAGCGTCACCCTCGACGTCGGGCCGGGCACGTTCCTGCCGGTGCGCGAAGGCGACGTGTCGCAGCACAAGATGCACCGCGAGCGCTACACGGTGCCCCTCGAAGCCGCCGAGGCGATCAGGGCGACCCGGCAGGCTGGCGGTCGCGTGATCGCCGTGGGCACGACCGTGACGCGCACCCTGGAGGGCGCGGCGGCTGCGACGGGTGAGGTGCAGCCCGGAGCCTCGGACACCGCGCTCTTCATCACGCCGGGGTTCCGCTTTCGCGTCATCGACGGCCTGGTGACGAACTTCCACCTGCCGAAGTCCACCCTGGTGATGCTCGTGAGCGCGCTCCTCGGTCGCGAGCGCACGCTGGCGGCCTACGCCGAGGCGGTGCGCGAGCGCTACCGCTTCTTCAGCTACGGAGACTCCATGTTCATCGAGGGTGGCGCGTGAGCCTGTCGCCGGAGCAGCGTGGAGATCAGTCGGTCGCGCCGTCGCTGGTGCGGTACGAGCTGCTCCACGTGGACGCAACCACGGGCGCTCGCCGCGGCCGCCTGCACACCCCACACGGCACGGTCGAGACGCCCATCTTCATGCCGGTGGGCACCGCGGGCAGCGTGAAGGCGGTCGCGCCGGACGATCTGCGCCTGCTCGAGGCCCAGATCATCCTCGGCAACACGTACCACCTCATGCTGCGGCCGGGAGAGCAGCTCATCGGCGAGCTGGGCGGGCTCCATCGCTTCACCTCGTGGGATCGGCCGATGCTGACCGACTCCGGCGGCTTTCAGGTCTACTCGCTCGCCGAGATGCGGAAGATCACCGAAGAGGGCGCGACGTTTCAATCGCACCTCGACGGCGCGAAGCACGTCTTGACGCCCGAGCGCAGCATCGAGATCCAGGAGACGCTCGGCGCCGACGTCATCATGGCCTTCGACGAGTGCCCGCCCGCGCTCTCGGAGCGCAGCTACCTCGAGCCGTCGCTGGCCCGCACCACGCGGTGGCTGGCCCGGTGCGTCGGCGCCTGGAGCCGGCTCCGCAGCTCGCTCTTCGGGATCGTGCAGGGTGGGCTCTTCGAGGATCTGCGCAAGCGCCACGCCGAGGAGATCTGCGCGGCGGGGCTGCCGGGGTACGCGCTGGGCGGCTTCGCGGTGGGCGAAGCTCCCGAGCAGATGCACGCGGGGGTCGCGTTCTCGGCGCCGCTGCTCCCGAAGGACAAGCCGCGGTACCTCATGGGGGTGGGCACGCCGCTCGATCTGGTGACCTGCGTCGGCGCGGGCATCGACATGTTCGACTGCGTGATGCCGACCCGCAACGCACGCAACGGCTTCCTCTTCACCAGCCAGGGCAAGCTCGTCATCAAGCACGCGCGCTACGCGAAGGACCAGCGGCCGCTGGATCCGTCGTGTGGCTGCTACACCTGCCGCACGTTCTCGCGCGCCTACCTGCGCCACCTCTTCATCGCAGGCGAGATCGTCGCGATGCGCCTCAACACGCTGCACAACCTGCACTTCTACCTGTCGCTGATGAAGGCGGCCCGCGAGGCGATCGAGCACGATCGCTACGCCGGGTTCGTCGCGGGCTTCCGCGCGCGGCCTCAGAACGTCATCGACGCCGAGGCCGGGTAGCGCTCAGCGCTGGCGAAGCGGCTCGCGGGCGGCCTCATGCCCGTCGGGCCAGGGCGAGCGCGCCGGGACTCAGCGCTGGCGAAGCGGCTCGCGGGCGGCCTCATGCCCGTCGGGCCAGGGCGAGCGCGCCAGGACTCAGGCCCCGTTCGGCTTGCAGGTCTTCTTCGAGCCGCCGGCGTTGCCCACGGTGGTGCTGCCCATGGCGACGTCGGCGCACTTGTAGCCGCTGCGGCACTGGCCGTCGGCGGTGCACTGGGGCGAGCAGATGAGCTGGCTGTCGCCGAAGAACGTGCAGACGGTGCCGCCGGGGCACTCGCGGGTGTCTCCCTCGACGGCGCACCCCCGCGAGCAGAAGCCGCCCGGAAGCTCGACGGTGCCGCTCGGCTGCTTCTGGAAGCAGCTGTAGCTCGGCGGGCAGTCAGCGCGCGTCGTGCACGCATCACCCGCGGTCACCACCGGGCCGCAAGCCGTCGAGAGGGCCGCCAGGGCCAGAAAACCGCTCGCCATCAGAAGAGGACGGATCATGGGCGCAGGCCCCTAGCACACCTTGCTGGACCCATGTGTGCCTGATAGAGGCCGCCGTCTCACACATGACGCCTGCAGCCATACCCCTGTTCGCCGCCGAGTCCGCCTTCGGCGGTCCGATGGCCTTCTACCTGGTCGCCATGGCGGCCATCGTCTACTTCCTGATCATCCGCCCGCAGCGGCAGCAGCAGAAGGAGCACGACAACGTGCTCACCTCGCTGAAGAAGGGCGATGACGTGGTGCTGCAGTCGGGCATCCTCGGGAAGATCGCGGCCGTCACCGACAAGACCGTCTCGCTCGAGATCGCGAGCGGCGTGAAGGTGCGGGTGCTGAAGTCCAGCGTGCAGGCGAAGGTCACCGTGGTCGACGAGGCCCCGAAGGCCGACGAAGCCGCCAAGAAAGAGGAGAAGTGACGATGGATCGCAACTGGTGGACCCGCTTCGCGATCGTGGCCCTGGTGGCCGTCGGGAGCATCTGGTTCCTCACCCCCAGCTACTACTCGCTCTTCGTGCTCGATCGCGCCGATCGGAACGACGTGGCGAAGCTCGAGAAGGTGCTGCCGGCGTGGTCGGCGCCCGCCCGGTACCGCCTCTCGCTCGGCCTCGACCTGCAGGGCGGCATTCACCTCGTGCTGCGCGTCGACACGAAGACGGCCCTCGGCAAGCGCGCGCAGCGGCTCGCGCAGCAGATGATCTCGTACATCGACGGCAAGAAGCTCGGGAAGCTCACCGAGTCCACCAACACCGAGACCTACGAGGTGACGCTCACCGCGCAGGACCCCGCCACCATGGACGCGATCGAGAAGGAGCTCATCGCCACCTTCAGGGACTTCTCGAAGGTCTCGCGCAACGCGGGGGTGCTGGTGATGAAGCTCGACTCGGCGCAGGTGGACTACATGATGAGCGAGTCGGTCGATCAGGCCATGCTCGTCGTGCGCAAGCGCATCGACAAGTGGGGCGTGGCCGAGGTCGACGTGCGCAAGCTGGGCACCGACTCGATCCAGATCTCGCTGCCCGGCGAGAAGGACCCGGAGCGCGCCAAGGAGCTGATCGGCACCACCGCGCAGCTCGAGTTCCGCATCGTCGAGGACCACGGCGACGTCTTCAAGGACCTGTACAGCAACACGCCTCCAGACCCGAACGCGGGCATCACGCTGGTCACCTCGCGGCAGGACAGCGAGGGCAACGAGCCCGCGACGCCGTACCTGGCGGGGACCGACAAGAACAAGCTGCTGGCCTACGTCGAGGGCAAGGGCGGCGAGGGCAAGCAGGTCATGCTCCACTGCGTCGAGGCGCCGAGCGGCAAGAGCTGCCTGCGCTACACGACCTACCTCGTGCAGGCGAACGGGCTGTCGGGTGAGAACCTGACCGGCGCCGACGCCCGCAAGGACCCGACCACCAACGACATCGTCGTCGACTACCAGTTCAACGCGCAGGGAGGGAAGCTGAGCGAGGAGCTCACCGGCAAGCACGTCGGCCGTCAGATGGGCATCGTGCTGGACGACAACCTCATCTCGGCTCCCGTCATTCGCGAGAAGATCGGCACCAACGGCCGCATCACCCTGGGCAAGGGCCGGTCGGACGAGCGCCTGAAGGAGGCGCAGATGCTGTCGCTGGCGCTCAAGTCCGGCGCGCTGCCTGCGCCCGTGTCGATCGGTGAGACCCGCCTCGTCGGCGCCTCGCTGGGTGACGAGCTGATCAAGAAGGGCACCACGGCGGCGCTGGTGGGCCTCGCGCTCGTCGTGCTCTTCATGGCGCTCTACTACAAGGTGTCGGGCCTCGTGGCCGACGTGGCGCTGGTGCTCAACGGCCTGCTCATCCTCGCGGGGCTGGCGCTCTTCAAGGCGACGCTGACGCTGCCGGGCATCGCCGGCTTCGTGCTCACCCTGGGCATCGCGGTGGACGCGAACGTGCTGATCAACGAGCGCGTGCGCGAGGAGCTGGCGAACGGCAAGTCGGCGCGCAACGCGGTGGACGCGGGCTACGACCGCGCCTTCTGGACGATCTTCGACGCGCACGTCACCACGCTCATCGCCGGCTTCATCCTGCAGCAGACGGGCACGGGGCCGGTGCAGGGCTTCGCGACCACGCTCATCATCGGCATCATCGCCTCGCTGTTCACGTCCATCGTCGTGACGCGCGTGCTGACCACCTACCTCGTCCACGGCCGCAACGCCGAGACGGTCTCGGTCTGAGGGATCCGACATGCAGATCATCAAAGGCAAGACGAACATCGACTTCATCGGCAAGCGCCGCGTCGCGGTGCTGGTGTCGACGGCGCTCAACATCGCGGTGCTGGTCGGCATCGCCGCTGCCGGCTTCAACTGGGGCGTGGACTTCGCCGGCGGCACGCTGGTCGAGGTGAAGTTCAACGGCAACGTGACCGCCGAGAAGGTGCGCGAGGGCGCGGTGTCGGGCGGGCTGCACGAGCCGCAGGTGCAGTCCATCGGGGCGGCTGAAGACAACACCTTCATCCTCCGCATGGGCGGCGTCACCCAGCTGACCGCCGAGAGCGTGCAGGCGGCCGAGGCGGCCATTCGCGCGCTGCCGGGCATCGAGCTCACGGGCTTCAACAAGGACCTCGACAACGGCCTCATCACGATCCGCACGAAAGGCGAGGTGAAGCCCGACGATCTCAAGGCTGCCGTCGTGGGCTCTGGGACGGGCGTCGCGAACGTCGCCGTGCTGCCCGGTTCGAGCGTCGAGAGCGGCTTTCAGTACCAGGTCACCTCGGCTGGCATGTCGGACAAGGTGAAGGAGGCGCTCACGAAGGGCGTGACGGGCGTGACGTTCGAGGTGCGGCGCACGGACTACGTCGGTCCGCAGGTCGGGGAGCAGCTGCGGAACAAGGGCGTGGCGGCGCTCCTGCTCGCGATGCTGAGCATCCTCGTCTACGTGGCGTTCCGGTTCGATCTGAAGTTCGGCCCCGGGGCGCTCGTGGCCTCGCTGCACGACGTGGTGATGGTGGCCGGCTATTACCTGGTGACACGTCGCGAGTTCAACCTGACCTCGATCGCCGTCCTGCTCACCATCCTCGGCTATTCGATCAACGACACCATCGTCATCTACGACCGCATCCGCGAGGAGATGGTGAAGTACAAGGGCAAGCCGCTGCCCGAGATCATCAACATCGCGATCAACGACACCCTGTCACGCACGATCCTCACGGGAGGCGTCACGTCTCTCTCTCTCGTCGGGCTCCTGATCTTCGGGGTGGGTGAGATCTTCGACTTCGCGGCCGCGATGCTGTGGGGCATCATCGTCGGCACCTACTCGTCGGTGTACATCGCCAGCCCACTCGTCATCTGGCTCGATGAGCGGGAAGCGGCGACGAAGGCGAAGGCTGGGAGCGGCAAGACCGGCACGCCCGGCGGCGCGATGAAGGAAAAGACGGCCTGACGCGGTCGTCGGCGTGACTGCCCGTGGCGGGGCCTGGCGACGGGCTCCGCCATCGTCGTCTCTGCACTCCCGGCAGCGGCCCCCGGTGCGAGCTTGACGGCGCGACGTCACGACAGGCACGGCTCACCTGGAGATCGCCGCACACGGCACCTCCATCACGACGCGCGGTGAGCTGGAGCGAGGCTTCACCGGCCGCGGTGCAGGACCCCGCGGTCGCCCGGCAAGCGGACGTTCCGCCTGGCCGCGACCTCACCGAGGAGAGGGCGGACTTCCCGGTGGTGTGCGAGCTCGACGACCTGGTGTGACGGCAGACGCCCCTCGGCGGCGCGGCGCGGGGACGTCCCGGCCCTGGGCTGGCCTCACCGAGCGTCCCGGTGGTGTGCGAGCTTGACGGCGCGATGTCACGGCAGACGCCCTCGGTGGCGCGGCGAGCGGACGTCCCGGCCCTGGCTGAAACCTCATCGAGCGTCCCGGTGGTGTGCCGCGACGCGCGAGGTCACGCAGGCGCCCGGTCGCGAGCGGACGTCGGTCCTGTCCTGCCCCCTCACCGAGGGCAGGGCGGACTGCTCCCCGGAGGCCCAACGTCGGTGCTGTGCGAACTCCTCGCGGGACGGCTCCCTGGCCCTCCACATCGACCGTCTGCGCGAGGTCCGCGCGTGACGACCGTGTCTGGCGCGCGGAGAGCCTGCCGGTCGCTGCGCCGCGTCAGTGCTCTGCGCGTGCCCATCGTCTTTCATCCGGGACGGGGCGGAGCTCGCCCACGCCTGCGGAGCCGTCCCCGAGCACGTGCTGGTGCACAGGGTGCGAAAAACAACGCCCCGGCGCACCGCGAGGGTGGGCCGGGGCTCGAAGCAATCGGGGGGGAAGGCGGTTGCTTACTTCTTCGCCGGAGCCGCCTTGGCCGGGGCCGCCGGAGCCTTCTTCAGCTCGATCTCGAGCGCGACCTTGATCTCCTTCGAGACCAGGAAGCCGTTGTTCGCGATGGGCTTGTTCCAGGTGAGCCCCCAGTCCTCGCGGTTGAGGGTGAGCGACGCAGTGGCCGCGCGGACGGACGCGCCCGGCACGAACGGGTCCGCGACCTCACCGGACAGCTCGACGTCGAACATCACCGGCTTGGTCACGCCGTGCATCGTGAGGTCGCCCGAGATCTTCAGCTTGTTGTCGGCGCCGCCCTTCTCGACCTTCGTGGACTTGAAGGTCGCCGTCGGGAACTTGGCGACGTCGAAGAACTCAGGGCTCTTCAGGTGATCGTCGCGCTTCTGGATGCCGGTGGCGATGCCGTTGACGTCGATGGACGCCTCGAGCGTCGACTTCGTGATGTCCTTGTCGTCGACGTTGAACTTGCCGGTGACCGGCCCGAGCGTGCCGTTCACGTTGGTGATGCCCAGGTGCTTGGCGGTGAACCCTGCGACGGCGTGAGCGGTGTCGATCTCCCAGGTGGCGGCAGACGCAACGGCGGACAGCGCGAGCACTGCAGAGACGATGAGCTTCTTCATGGTGGTTCCTCCCGAAAGGGTGTGACAGGTCGGTGCGAGCTGCTCCGTGCAGCGGCCCCCGCTCTCTAACCGCCCGGCCTCGTCAGTGTTGTCCCAACTGCGCAACAGTTCGTCCAGACGGCGGCCTGCTGTCCCGTCCGTTCGTACTGAAATCCGTCAGCGCTTCTTCTTCGCCTTCTTCTTCTCACCCGACAGGGGCGCAGCCGGGGGCTGGCCAGCGTTGGCGGCGACGGGTGCGTCACGGGCCGCGAGCTTGAAGACGGCGAACAGCACCCCGGCGATGATGATCCACACCTTCACGCCGAATGACGCGTCGCCGATGGGGGCGCCCCAGGTGAGCTGCACCGCGTAGTAGAGGACGAAGAGGGACATCAGCGCGAGGCCGACGAGCACCCAGCGGTTGTGCCACGGACCGGCGTCCGGCTCAGGTTGAGGCGCGCCCTGCTCGCCCCACTTCGTGAAGCTCCAGATGACGAAGAACATCGCGACGACCGAGGCCGCCGACATCGCCGTGTACTGCTGATCGAGGTCGTGCGACTGGAACTGCAGCCAGCCGAAGTTGATGAAGAGCGTCACCGCCGAAAGGCCAGCCATCAGCAGGCCCACCTCTCGCTTCTCGGCATAGAGCGCGGCCATGCAGAGGAGGAAGCAGTAGTAGTAGTTCGTCAGCTCGGCGCCGATCACGCAGAGCGCAACGCCGAGGCAGGCGCCCAGGTACAGCTGCGGGCCCGAGTGGCGGATCGCCAGGTAGAGCAGGGCGATCGCGGCCAGGACGATCACCGCGAACACGGGCTTCATCTGGTTCCAGAGCTCGATCTTCTTCTCCTTCCACGGCTTCCACGCGTCGATGAGCAGGCGGTCGGTCATCTGCGCGCCGACCGTGGAGGGACGCCAGGTGAGCCACGTCTTGAGGCCCATGAGGTTCGTCAGCGGCGTGCTGGCGTGCTTCACCGTGTTCGCCGAGAACCGCTTCCACAGCGCCACCCCCGAGCCGTCGGCGTCTCGCACGGCCTTGGCGTCGAAGGCCTCCTTGACGCGCTGGGCGATCGAGGCGGCGGTGTCTCCAACCGCGATGGGGACCTGCAGCGTCTCATCGCCGCCGATCTTCACCGAGAAGAACGACGCCTCGGTGATCGGGCTCTCGGGCGGAGCCACGGTCCCCCCCAGGATGAACCCGGAGCTCCCCTCGAGCGGCGTCGTCGCGAGCCCGGGCAGGCTGCTGGACGGGAACAGGTTGGGGCCCTTCAGCCAGCTGGTGGGCGTGCCGGTCTTCGCGTCCACGCGCGTCACGATCACTTTCGTCGCGCCCGAGTCGGCCGGCGCGAGCTCGACGGTCAGCTTGTTGGGCGGGGTGCTGGGCAGCAGGGCGAAGGTGAGGCCGACCAGCCCCACGGTGCCCACGGCTCCGCCCGCGAGGTACTTGAGGAAGCCGGCCTCGAGCTTCTTGTTTCGCCGGAAGTACTCCACCGCCGCCAGCGCCGGGCCGATCGCCGCGAGCCCGGGGAACAGCCGCAGCAGCACGGTGTACGAGAACGAGAGCCCCCCGAGGAAGTGCTTCTCCTTCTTGAGCAGGCACACGCTGGCGACGAGGTAGAAGAGCCAGTCGTGCCGCAGGAAGGCGCCGCCGGTCCAGTAGTAGCGGTTGGGGAAGTTGCAGCCGAGCACGATGCCGGCCATCGCGAAGCCGCGCACTCCGAAGGCCCACCAGATCATCAGCATCGCGAGGAAGATGTAGATCGGGTCGAGCAGGTTGACGGCGATGAGGCCGTCGCTGGTCGCAGGCTGCAGGTTCGCGAAGAACTTCCCCGCGAGCGTCCACACGGGGGTGGCGTTGTACCCGTGATCGACGTGGATCTCCTTCCACCGGTTCTCGTTCACCATCGAGCGGATGGAGTTGATGTCGCGCGTGTACTGGGCCCAGCGCTCGGGCGTGAAGTACTGCTTGCAGATCTGATCCGCGTTCTCGATCACCTCACGGGTCGGGGTGATGAGGTTGGTGCGCAGGTCGGTGTGGTTGCGCCGCTGCACCTCGGCGAGGCGGCCGTTCTCCGCGTCCACCACCGCGGCGCAGTCGTACATGCGATCGTACCCGACCTCGGACGCGTACTTCGAGCCGATGTAGTAGTGGTACGTGTCCCAGACGTGGACGAAGCCGCCGAAGTGCAGGTGGCCGAAGTTGAAGTACCCCATCACCCCGGCCATCCCCAGGACGAGCATCAGCCGGTCGCGCAGCCGCTGGAACGCGAGCGGGCGCCCCTCTTCGGCCAGGCGCATGCCCCAGCCGACCAGCACCATCGCGGCGATGGCGACGCCGAGAGCCACCACTTCGCGTGAGTTGTCGTTGTCGAGGCGGAACGACTCCAGGGCCCACTTCGACGCGACGAAGTAGCGCGCGAAGAACCCGATCACCACCAGGGCCGCGGCGGGCCCCATGACGTCGTATTGGCTGGTCGCCTCGGTGTGCTTCCTTCCACCGGCGTCGGCCCCTCTGGGCTTGTCTGCAGCGGTCGCGCTCATCGGGGCGCGTCCATAGCACGGCCGGTGGACTCCCAAGCCAGCACTTCCCCTCGAAGGCCTCGTCAGATTCCCGAGGAAACATGAGGACTTCCACGGCCGCTTAGATCCACAATGGTCCCCACACGTTCGGAGGGGGCATGAACCGACTTCTCGCAGTGGCCGCAGTGTTCGCCGCGACGACCTCGCTCGCGCAGGGCATGTTGATTCCGACCGATCAGTCGCTGGGGCCGCTGGGCATCAAGTACCAGCGCGTGTCGGCGGAGATCGTCGATGGGACGGCGGTGACGAAGGTCGAGCAGGTCTTCGTGAACTCGGCGCCGCGGCAGCTCGAGGCGCACTACGTCTTCCCGCTGCCGAAGGGCGCCGCGCTGCAGGACTTCTATCTCTGGATCAACGGGAAGAAGACGAAGGGCGAGGTGCTCGAGAAGCAGAAGGCCACCGAGATCTACGAGGGCATCGTGCGCCGGCTGCAGGACCCCGGCCTGCTCGAGTACATCGACACCGACGCCTTCCGGGCGCGCGTCTTCCCGGTGCCGGCCAACGGCGAGCAGAAGATCGAGCTCACGTTCAGCCAGGTGCTCGAGTTCCAGTCGGGCATCTACCAATACAAGTACCCGCTGGGCGCGAGCTCGCGCGGCGCCCCGTCGGTCTTCGTGAAGCAGGACTTCGTGTTCTCCGCCCACATCACCTCGAAGACGCCGATCCGCTCCGTCTACTCGCCGACCCACAAGATGGGCGTGAACAAGAAGAACGACTCCGACGCGATCGCCGGGCTCGAGCTGGGCGCGGGCACCGACATCTCGAAGGACCTCGACCTCTTCTACACCGTGTCCGACAAGGCGATCGGCTTCAGCTTCCTGCCGTACCGCGCCAACACCGAAGAGCCGGGCTTCTTCATGGCGCTGCTCTCGCCGAAGACCGAGCTCAAGGCCGACGAGGTGCTGCCCAAGCGCATCACCTTCGTGATGGACACCTCGGGCTCGATGATGGGCGAGCGCATCAAGCTCGCGCGCGAGTCGCTCAAGTACGGCGTGCAGCGCCTCAACTCGAAGGACGAGTTCAACGTGGTGCGCTTCTCGACCGACGTCGAGGCGCTCTTCGAGAAGCCGCAGGTCGCGAGCGAGGCCAACGTGAAGAAGGCGCTCGACTTCATCGGCTCCTTCGAGGCCATCGGCGGCACGGCCATCGACGAGGGCCTGCAGCGCGCGCTCAAGGACGCGGAGGGCCGCGGCGCCATGCAGCACATCGTGCTCTTCGTCACCGACGGGCACCCGACGGTCGGTGTCACCGAGGAGCCCGAGATCTCCTCGCGCGCGAAGGCCGGCAACAAGGGCGCCAGCCGCGTCTTCACCTTCGGCGTCGGAGAGGATCTCAACGCCCGCCTGCTCGACCGGCTGGCGGAGGACGGCCGCGGCACGTCCGACTTCGCCCGCGACGGGCGTGACTTCGAGGTGCGCGTCTCAGGCATGTTCGACAAGGTCGCCAACCCCGTGCTCGCCGATCTCTCGCTCGATCTCGCGGCCTTCGGGGCCTACGACGTGTACCCGAAGAAGCTCCCGGACCTCTTCAAGGGCACGCAGCTGGTCGTCACCGGTCGCTACCGCACGCCGAAGGAATCGACGGTGGTGCTGGCGGGCTCGATGAACGGCAAGAAGCAGGTCTACGAGTACCGCGCCGACGCGGCGAAGGAGGCGAAGGCCTATGACTTCGTCCCGCGCCTGTGGGCGATTCGCAAGGTGGGGTACCTGCTCGACGAGATCCGCCTCAACGGCGAGAAGCCCGAGTTGAAGGACGAGATCGTCTCGCTCGGGAAGAAGTACGGCATCGTGACGCCGTACACGTCGTACCTGGTGGTCGAGGACACGCCGATGCCGGTGGCGAACAACGTGCGTCAGCCGCCTCCGCCGCCGCGCCCGTGGCGTGAGGAAGAGGCCCGCCGCGACGTGCCCTGGAGCGCCCGGAGCCTCGGTGGGCGTGGGCCGGCCGGTCAGGCTGCCCCGTCGGCTCCAGCCGCCTCGGCCGCAGAGCGTCCTGCCGACGACTACGACAGCGTGTTCGGTGGCGTGGCCGACAAGCGGAAGGGCGAAGCGAAGCCGGCAGAGCCCGCAAAGGCGCTCGAGTCGGTGGACGGCACCACCGGCATCGCGGTCGCGAAGAAGGTGCGCTCGATGAAGGACGAGATGGTGGCCACGAAGGAGACCGAGCCGGTGCGCGTGGCGTCCGGTCGCACGTTCCTCTTCCGCATGGGCGGGTGGATCGACTCCGAGGCCGTCAGCGGGACCTCGAAGCAGCTCAAGGTGAAGTACCTGTCCGAAGCCTACTTCGCGATCCTGAAGGCGAAGCCCGAACTCAAGGCGGCGCTCGCGCTGGGCAACCGCGTGGTGGTGGTGGTCGGCAAGGACAAGAGCCTCGTCATCAGCCCCGATGAGGGGGAGACGAAGGGCGACAAGGTGACCGACTTCCTCAAGTGAAGCGCCACCGGCTGCTTCGGGCGCTGCGTTGGGCTGGCCAGGTTCGGCCGCCAGTCTCGTGCGCGCCCGGAGCCGGCTCGAGGTTCTCGATGAGGTGCTGGCAGCCGCCAGGGGAGCTTCGAGACCTCAGCTTGCGCGCGTGCTCCGCGCACCAACGCACGGTCTGGCGGACGGCGATGCGTGGTGAAGAAGCAACGCGGTGGGGCGCACCGGCCCGCGCTCTGAGTTCGTCTGCCCGGTGGACGCGGGCGTGCGTGACGCAGGCGTGGCGTGCACCCAGGACGCCTTCCAGTGCCCCGACGGCACCTGGGGCGGTCGCACCGGGCTGCGCTGCGAGTTCGTCTGCCCGCCCGCGCGTGACGCCGGGGCCTGGCCGCCGGTGCCTCGCTGCGGCGCGCGACGGCGGGCCGTGAGCGGAGCCGAACCCCGGCCTGCTACTTCACGATGACGATCGTGGAGGACGTCGCAGCGAGGCTGACAGGCACCGCGGTGAGCCAGGGACGGCCAGGCTCCGGCGCGCCGGTCTGGACGGCGGACACCTGGAACACATACCGCTCTCCAGCCACCAGGAGCTCGCTCGGAATCTGGAGCTGCGTTCGACTCGTGTAGAGAAACGCAATGGCCGATCTGACGAACGAGTTCGCCGTTCTCGTCACCCGACGGATGAGGATCTCGTAGAAGGTCGGCGTGCCGCTCGGCGGCGCGCTCCACAAGAGCGTTGGAGTGGCTGAGACGATGCCTGGCGCCGACAGGCCATCGACGAGAATGGCCTCGGGCACGGCGATGCGGGGTGGCGTGGCAACGCCCCCATCGAGGCGCAGGTGATCGAAGGTGGCGGTGGTCGAGATCAGGCCGGCACGGAGCACGACGCCACCGTCGTTCGTCTCGAGGCCACCATCGATGGTGGGCACAGGCGAGCTCGTGAGGCGCGTGCACTCGACGAGTGCTCCGGTCGGGAGTCCGCCCGGGTGGGGGACCTCGAACTCATAGACCTCGAAGTCGAGGTGCGAGAACTCGATCGAGAAGACTCCCGGCGCGCCGATGGGGCGGAGCGCTCCGCTCGCCTCTTCCACCCGAACACTGCAGGCATTGATGGGCCCTCCGAGGAGCGTCGCGATGGTGCCCGCGTCCACGCTCGCCTTCGCTCGTCCGCCACTGCCAGGTCGGGGTCAGAGCGCCTGAGGCGAACTGCCCGGGAAGGGTGAGACCTCCAGGTGCGACCGACCCCACGATCTCGAACGACGTCGCTCCGCCGTCCCGGAAGTCCAGCTGGAGCTGAGAGATCCGCACGTCATCACTCGGACGAATCGCCGTTCCCTGCACATCCTCTGGTGGATACTGGCCGTAGAGAACGACGGTGCCAGGGGCTGGCTCAGGGTACAGGATGAACCGGCTGCCGGCGCTCCTCGACGAGATCTGGAGATACGCCTCGTTCGGACCGCCCCATGGCTGGGTCATCAGATCGAGGAAGAAGAAGTCGGCGCGCGTGACGGGAACACCTGGTCGTCCGAGGTGCACCGTCGAGGTGATGTCCTGCCTGTCGCCGGACACGTCGAAGTAGGCCTTGAACGTGTTGGCCGGAATCGCCTCGACGAGCCACGGGCCAGAGGGGGCGTGCTCCAGGAGAAAGACACCCCCGTCACCAGCCATCGGGAGACGGAGCAGCCCGCCGTCTGCCAGGAGGAAGAGAGCGTTGACGCGCTCGCCTGCCCTGGGGTGCTCCTCTCTTCCGCCGTCCGGCTGAAGGTAGATCGCGCGGTCGAGCACCGTGAGCACGCGGCCCGCGTCGCGGTCGTTCCCGGCATCTGCTCCGCCATCGCCGGTGACGCCGGCATCGTCGCCGCCGTCAGTCGGTGAGGCGCCGCCCCCTCCAATCGTCGGTGCACCGCCGCCCGCCGACTGCGTCTGGCAGCGTCCCTCCACGCAGCTCGACCCGTTCGGGCACGGCGGCAGCGCGTCACCGCATCGATCTCCGATCGGCGCTGGGCAGGACGCCATGAGCGCAGCCGTGAGGCCGGCCGCCAACAACCTCCGAAACGTCATCACTTCCCTCCGCAGACTCAGGGGCAGATGCCGCCGCAGGTTGGTTCGCAGTACCCGTCCACACAGGGCGCCGACAAGGGACAGGTGATGCACGCGCCCCCCCCGAGGCCACATCGCCTCGCAGTGTTGCTACTGCACACGCCGCTCGAGATGCACCCGTCACAGCACGATCCGGCGTGGCACTGTCCCGGACCTCCATAGGGCGAGCCCACCGGACACGGCGTGCCGTTGGGACTCACGACGTCGTCGCTGCAGACAGGCGTCCCGGTGCTACAGGTGATGATGCCCGTCTGGCACGGGTGGCTCGGGTTCGTCGTGCAGGGCGCGCCTGTCGAGCAGGCGACGCACGAGCCGCTGCCGTTACACACGCCGCCGGTGCAGGGCGTGCCGGCGGCGACGTTGCCGCTCGTCTGACACACGGGCGAGCCGGAGCCACAGGCGATGGTGCCGGTGGTGCACTGGGACGGGCTGCACGCCCCGCCGGGGTTGCAGGGGTTGCAGCTGCCCGAGTTGCAGACGCCGCCGGGACAGGTGGTGCCATTCATCTTGTTGCTGCCGTCGGTGCACACGCCGCTGCCGGAGCCGCACTCGACGTACCCGTTGCGGCAGGCCGAGTTGGGGTTGGTGGTGCACGAGGAGCCCTGGCTGCAGGGGTTGCAGGTGCCGGCGTTGCAGACGCCTCCGCT
>JAEUJQ010000056.1 GCA_016793095.1 Myxococcaceae bacterium
CGGCGCCCCGGTGTTGCCCATGCACGGCTGGTTGTCCTGACAGCCGCTGCCGCCCGACGTCCCGCCGCCCGTCGCGCCACCGCCCGTCGCGCCACCGCCTGTGGAGCCGCCGCCCGACGTCCCTCCGCCCGTCGCACCACCGCCTGCGCCAGCAGCGCCGCCGCCCGTGCCCGCGCTACACGACGCGCGGCACATGCCGTCAGGGCAACACTGCTGGCCCTCCCGGCACGCTTCACCGTCACCACACTTGAAGGCCGTCACCTTCGATGGGTCCACGCACACGCACGCGGGCAGCGCGAGCAGGACGAGCAACAGACGAGACATCTGGGGAGCGGACATGAAGCAGCGTTCCTCGCCTTCGGCGCATGAGGCCTCGAGGAGTCTGGCACGAGATTCGGCTGCCTCGCGCACCGCAATCAGCCGCAGGTGGGACAGGCGCGCGACTCAGAACACCTCGACTCACCCCTCGAGGACCCTCCACAGGTACCAGCTCGCGACGGTGCGGTATGGCGCCCACCGCACGGACTCGGCGAGCAAGGCCTTCGGCGCGATGAGGGCCGGCAGCTTCGCCAGGACCGAGTAGCCCTTGCGGACTCCGAGGTCGTCGACGGGCATCACGTCGAGCCTGCCGAGGCGGAACATGAGCACCATCTCGACCGTCCAGCGGCCGATGCCGCGCACCGTCGTGAGCCGCTCGATGATCTCGTCGTCGCCCAGTCGATGAAGCTCGCGCGCCGCCGGCACGGTGCCGTCGAGCGTCTTCTTCGCGAGGTCCTTCACGGCCAGCGCCTTCGCGCGCGACAACCCGCAGGCCCGCAGCGCGGGCAGCCGCGTCGCGAGCACCTGCGCTGGCGTGGGAAAGCGCCCGGCGGCGAGCCGCTCCTTCACGCGCCCGAGGATGGTGGCCGCCGCCTTTCCCGAGAGCTGCTGGTGGGTGATCGAGGTCAGCAGCGCTTCGAACGGGCGGAAGTGCGTCGCTCGCTCGAGCCGACATGGCCCCGCATGGCGCACGATGCGGGCGAAGCGGCGGTCCGCCTTGACCAGCGCCCGCTCGGCGACCCGCAGGCGCTGCTCGAAGGTCTGAGCCGTCACCGCCACGACTCTATGCGCATCCCTGACACCTGCCACGACATCGAAGGCCGAAACTGACGCCCTCCCGAAGCCGCAGAGGTAAGGTGCCGGCGAATGTCCGGTTCGGAGGCTCCCAGAGTTCCCGGGCGAATCCTCGTCATCGACGACGATCGCTCAGCGCGCATGTTGCTCGAGCGCGTGCTGACGCGCGCCGGCCACTCGGTGGTGCTGGTGGACACGGCAGAGGAGGGCCTCACCAGGCTGAAGGCCGAGCCGTTCGATCTGCTCGTCACCGACAAGAACCTGCCGGGCCTCGACGGGCTCGAGGTGCTCAAGCAGGCCCGAACGGTGCGGCCCTCGTTGCGCGCGCTGCTCATCACCGGGTTCCCCACCCCCGAGACCCAGACGGCTGCGCACGAGCTGGGGGTGCACGCCTACGTCACCAAGCCCTTCGGGGTGCACGACATCCTCGACACGTGCGAGGCCGCCATCCGCGCCTCGAGGGGAGCCGCGTGAGGCCCCGCCGGTTGCTGGTGGTCGATGACGAGGCCGAGGTGTGTGCGCTCGTCGCGAAGGCCCTGACCCGGGCCGGCCACGAGGTGCTCACCGCGCAGTCAGGCGAAGCGGCGCTGGCGCTGCTCGACGTCGGCCCGGTGGACTGCCTCGTGGTGGACAAGATGTTGCCCGGCATGCACGGCGGCGAGGTGATGAGCGAGGCACGCCGGCGCTTCCCCAACCTGCCGGTGGTGCTCATCACCGGGCACCCTGAGCCGTTCTCCTTTGGCGACGAGCGGCCTGACGTCATCCTCGCGAAGCCCTTCAAGTCGCTCGCGGCCATCGAAGAAGCGGTGAGCCAGGCGCTCGCGTCCACCACCGATGACGGCTCGCCCGTCGAGACCCTCAAGGAGCGGCTGACCCAGGTCGTCGCCGAGATGACGCCGCTCAGGCGGAAGCGCGAGTGACGTCGCACGCCCAGGCGGTGTCGCACGCCAACCCGCACCGGCTGCGCGACCTGCTCATCGCGCTCGCAGGGCTCGCGGTCGCCGTCGTCTCGTTGGGCGCGGCGCTCAGGCCGGCGCCGACGCGGGCCCGCTCATCGAACCCGGTGGTCGCCCATGTCGCGTTCGCCACCGGGGCCCTGCAGCTCCGACCGGCCGAGACGCTCGGCTGGCAGACCGGCGCGCGGGGCGACGAGGTGCACGAGTCCGACGCCGTCTACGTGCCTCCGGGCAGCGAGGCGCGGGTGGAGTTCCTCGACGGCACGGTGCTCGAGCTCGATGAGCGGAGCCTCGTCGTCATCGAGCCCCAGCGCGGCACCGGGCGCGCCGTCACCCTGCGCCAGGGCGCCGTCGCTGGGCTCACCGGGCTGGCGCCCCTCACCCTCACGACGAGCGACGGCACCGCCACCCTGCCGCCGAGCACGGTCGCCCGCGTCGACGTCACGAAGGGCCAGCTGGACGTGGCGGTCGCGAAGGGCAAGGCCACGGTCGCAGCGAAGGGCCAGACGGCTGCCGTCGAAGCAGGTGGCCGCGCGCGGGTGATGGACGAGATGGTGCTGCTGCCCTCATGGCCCGTCACTCTGCGCGCGCCCGAAGCCCAGCACCGCCAGCTCTTCCGCGGTCGGCCGCCGGCCATCACCCTCGAGTGGCAGGGGACGCAGAAGGGCGCGCGGGTGCAGATCGCGAAGGACCGGTTGTTCGCCTTCGTCTCGCGTGACGTGGCGGTGGAGGGCGACCGCTTCGAGCTCGCGACGCCAGGGGCGGGGGTCACCTGGTGGCGGCTCGTCGACGCCCGCGGCGCTCCCGTCTCGGAGGCCCGGCGCTTCTCGCTGGTGGAAGACCTCGCGCCCGCGAATCGGCTGCCGCGGCCTGGCGAGGTGGTGCTCGCTCCGCCCGCGACCCGGGTGGAGTACGCGTGGACACCCCTGCCTGGCGTGAGCCGCTACCTGCTCGAGGTGAGCGCGTCGCAGGGCTTCGAGCCGGTGACGGTGAACGAGGTGGTGTCGGGCACGCAGGTGAAGCTCGAGTCGAGCCTGGCCGAGGGCAGCTGGTACTGGCGGGTGCGCGCCGCCGACGACGCGCTGGGCGAGGCGCTGCCGTCAGAGGCGACCCGGTTCCGCATCATCCACAAGGCGATCCCCGACGCCCCTGAGCTGCTCAACCCCGAGATCGAGGTGACGCCTTCCCGTGGGCCGTGACGCACGCTGCCTGGTGGTGGGGCTCGTCCTCGCGTGGGCTCCGCTGGCCCTGGCGCAGTCGGCACGCCTCGTCCTGCGATGGAAGGACGTCGCGGGCGCGAAGGGCTATGAGCTGCAGATCGCGAAGGACCCGTCGTTCGTCGAGGTGGTGCTGCAGACGCGCGTGCCGACGCCGGCCTACAAGTGGGAACAGCTGCCCTCCGTCACGCACTGGTGGCGCGTACGCAGCTTCGACGCCGAGAGCCGCGCGAGCGAGTGGAGCCAGCCACGCACCGTCTCGCTGGAGTCCACCGTGCCGGTGCCGCGGTCCCCTGCGGACGACGCGCTGCTGCCGTGCGCGCAGGCCGTCGAGCTCGCCTTCGAGCCCTCGCCCCTCGTGAAGGAGTTCCTCGTCGAGGTGTCGCAGTCGAAGGACTTCGTGCCGGCCCGGCAGGTGAGCTCGCGCACGCCAAACGTGTCGCTCGGCGTCGTGTCGGCAGGTGTCTGGTACTGGCGGGCGAAGGCCATCGACATGCGCGATCGCACCGGCGAGTCCAGCCAGGCGCGGCGCTTCACCATTCGGCCGGCTGCTCCGAAGGCCAGGCCCGCGGCCGACGTCGTCCTCGGCGCGCCCAGCGTCACGCTCTCGTGGAGCGAGGTCGCCTGCGCCACCTCGTGGGTCCTCGAGGCCTCGTCGGACTCGAAGGACAAGGTGTCGCTCACCGCGCCCGGCCCCAGCCTCGTGTTCAAGCCCAACGCGGCTGGCGAGTACCGGTGGCGAGTGGCGGCGATCGACGAGCGCGGCACGCCCGGCGAGTGGAGCCAGGAGAGCGTCTTTCGCGTCAGGCTCGCGACGCCGACTCCGCGCGGTGAGTCCTCGACGCCGCTCAAGCTCGACCTCGCCTGGAGCCCGGTGGTGGGCGCCTCGCAGTACCGGGTCGAGATCGCCGCCGAGCGCGACTTCAAGCAGCTCCTGACCTCTGGCGTGGTGACGGCGTCGCAGTTCCGCGCCACCGACGTGACGCCCGGCCAGGTGTTCTGGCGAGTTCAAGCGCGCGACGACAAGGGGCACAGCTCGGCCTTCACCGAGCCCCGCGCCGTGGACGTGGTGGCGCCCGAGCCGCTCGAGGCGGTGGTGCTGTCCGCCCCGGCCGCCGACGTGGTGGTGAAGCCGGGAGAGCCTGTCGAGCTCGTGTGGGGCGCGGTGGACAAGGCCGTCTTCTACGAGCTCGAGGTGGACGAGCGGGTGACGCAGGTCCCTTCCGCTCCGAAGACGCTCACCGAGCTCGCCGAAGGCGCCCACGTGGTGCGGGTCCGCGCGAAGGGTAACGCGAGCCGCGTGTCGCCGTGGACCGAGCCACGGGAGATCTTCGTCGGCACGCCGCCGGTCTCGCGCGCGCTGGTGACGATCGAGCGCGCCGACGAGCTGCGCGTGGTGCTGAAGGACGGGAAGGGCCGCGTCGTGCGGGGCCTGTTGCCGAAGCTGGCGGTCGAGAAGGGCGCCGTGGGCCCGGTCGTCGAGAAGGACGGCGTCTACACCGCCGCGTGGACGCCTCCGGCCGACGGTGAAGACGTGCTGCGCATCGAGGAGCGTGACTTCGTCACCGAGCTCGAGCTGGCGCGCCCCTTGCCAGCCATGGTGTCCGTCGCCGCGCGCGCTGGAGGCCTCTTCAACTTCTCGTCGGTGGCGTCTCCGACGATCACGTTCGGCCTCACGTGGCGCCCGCCGGTGTTGAGCCGCCGCCTGGGCCTCGAGGCGCGCGCGGGCGTCTACGCGGCGTCTCGCAGCGTCGACTTCGGCGTCGAGCAGGTGCGCGCCCAGGCCTGGGTCTTTCCCTTCAGCGTGCTGGTCGGCTGGCACCAGCCCATCGGCGCGTACGTGCTCCACGGCGGCGTCGGCCCGGCGTTCCAGCTCGCCTTCCTCACGGTCGGCGGCGCGCGGGAGACGAGGGTGGTGGGCGACCTCGAGCTCGCGGTCGGGGTCGGGCGGAAGCTGGGGCCGGGCTTCCTCGAGGTCGAGGTCTCGGGGCTCTTCGGGGCGCTCGACGGCCAGCTCGCGAAGCTCGCGACCAGCGGCCTGGGGCTCAGGCTAGGGTACTCCTTCGAGCTGGGAGGGCGGTGAGATGACGCGGCTGTCGATTCGCGCGCAGGTGGTGTTGCTCGTCGGGCTCCTGCTGCTCGCGGCCATGGCCGTCTACCTCACGCTCGCGACCCGCATCGTCACCCGTGACAAGGAGGCCACCGTCTACGACGTCAACGCGCTCGTCGCCGGCGCGGTGGCGGACCAGGTCGAGACGACCGTCGACAGCTTCACCGACAAGCTGCGCTACTTCGGGCAGGAGTACGCCACCACACCCGGTGACGCCGAGCGGCGCGCGCGGTCGCTCTTCCAGGCCGACGACGAGGTGCTCTCGCTCGAGGTGGACGCCATCACCGAGGCCGGCGTGGAGCGGGCGTTCCTCTTCGTGGACTCCGAGCGCCTTGCCACCCTCAACATCGAGAAGGACGACATCCTGCTCGCCCGCAGGCAGACCCCGGTGCCCTTCGAGGTGGTGCGCCGCGCCGGGGTGCTGTTGCAGAACGCCAGCCTGCCGCCCGACCTCGCGCTGCTGCGGCTGTCCGTGGCGACGAGCGACGGGCGGGCCATCATCACCGCCGAGCTGCGCCCCGAGCGGCTGCTGCGCACCGTCAACACCGGCAGCGTGACGCGCGTCTTCCTCGTCGATTCGCTCGGCCGGGTGCTGGCCCACCGCGACGCCGCCAGGGTGCTCGCCCACGAAGATCTCTCAGCCCTCGCACCGGTGAAGGCAGCGCTCGCAGGCAAGGCCGCGCGCGGCGCCGAGCAGTACGAGCAGGACGGCGAGCAGCGCCTCGCCAGCTACGCGCGGGTGGGCGCCGGTCTCGCAGCGGTGGTGGCCGAGGTGCCGGTGGCCGAGGTGTTCGGCGCCACGCGAGAGCTGTCGAGCCGTTCCCTGCTCTTCGCGTCGGGCGTGGTGGCGATCGCGCTGGTGCTGGCGGTCTTCCTCTCTCGTGCGCTCACGGCGCCGCTGCGCCGGCTCGGCGACACGATGGCCGTCATCTCGAAGGGCGAGTACGGCGTGACCGTGCCGGTCGAGGGCGCGCCAGAGATCCGCTCGGTGGGCACGGCGCTCAACGAGATGAGCCGCGAGCTGATCCGCCGCAGCGACGATCTGCAGCGCGCGCACAACAACCTCGTGCAGTCCGAGAAGCTGTCGGCGGTGGGCGAGCTCGCGGCCTCGGTCGCGCACGAGGTGAAGAACCCGATGGTCGGCATCCTGGGGTTCGCCCAGCTCGGCAAAGAGTCCGACACCATGGACGAGGCGAAGGAGTACTTCGGCCTCATCGAGTCCGACACGCAGCGCGCGAACAAGATCCTCCAGAACCTGCTCGAGTTCGCCCGCCCTCCCGAGATGGAGATGGAGCCGCTGGGCCTCAACGACGTGGTGCAGGGCGCGTTGCAGCTCTGCCGTCACCAGCTCCAGATGCAGGGCGTCAAGGTGGACACGTCGCTGGCCGAGGGCCTGGGCGGCATCCAGGGCAACAACAACCAGCTGCGTCAGGTGCTCCTGAACCTGATGATGAACGCAGGCCAGGCGATGGCCGAGTCGGCGACGAAGCGGGTGACGGTCTCCACCGCGCTCGACGGCGACTTCGTGAAGGTGCTGGTGCAGGACACCGGGCCGGGCATGAGCGCCGAGGTGATGCAGCACCTCTTCAAGCCCTTCTTCACCACGAAACGACGCGGGCTCGGCACAGGGCTGGGCCTGTCGGTCTCGCGCAGCATCATCGAGGCGCATAAGGGAACGCTGACCGCCGAGTCCCAGGTGGGGCAGGGCGCCACCTTCATCGTGCGCCTGCCCGTGCGCACCAGCTGATCAGGGCACCGCGCGCAGCACCGCCGGCTCGAACGGCGAGGTGAGGAGCAGCACGCCCTGACGCGCCGCGATGCCGAACGGCGCGTTCAGCCCTCCGGGAGCGGGCCCCAGCATCACCCGGCCCACGCCCGCCGTGCCGAGCGCCGTCGAGACGGTGCCGTTGCGGATCCGCCGCACCGTGTGGTTCCACTGCTCGGTGACGAACAGCGCGTCGTCAGAGACCTCCAGCCCGTTCGGCCCCGCGAAGGTGGCGGCCCCGTTCGGCCCATCGAAGGCTCCCTGCTCGCCGGTGCCCGCGAAGGTGCTCACGGCGCGCGCCGAGATGGTGATGGCGCGCACGAGGTTGTTGTCGGTGTCGGCCACGAAGAGGATGCCGGCGAGCGGTCCCGTCTTCGCGTAGGTGAGCGCCAGGGGGGTCGAGAACCGCGCCGCGGCGCCGATGCCGTCGTCCGAGCCCGACATCATCGGCGAGCCCGCCAGGGTGGTGACGTCACCTGTGGTGGTGATGTGCCTGATGGTGTTCGCGGCAGGGTCAGAGACGAACAGCTCGGTCTCGCCCCGGAGCGCGAGGCCGACAGGGGCGAAGAAGCGCGCGGTCAGCCTCGGGCCGTCGGTGTTGCCGAAGCCGCTCGGGACGCCGGCGAAGGTGGACACCACCCGGGTGGACGGGTCGATGCGGCGAATGACGCCGTTGCCGGTGTCGGCGACGTAGACGACCCCCAGCGCGCTGATGGCGATGCCCACCGGCTGGTTGAAGCGCGCGGTCTGGGCGGGCCCGTTCGCGAACACGCAGTCGTTCTCGGCGCCGGCGACGGTGGTGACGTCACCGAGCGGAGAGATCAGCCGGATGGTGCACGCGACCGCGTCGGTCACCCACGCGCCGCCGTTCGGGTCGATGGCGACGCCGGCTGGTCGGGTGAAGCGAGCCTCGGCGCCCGAGCCATCGGCGTTCCCCGTGGTGGGGGGCGCGCCCGCCAGGGTCGTGACCACGCCGGTCCGGGTCACCCGGCGGAGCGTGCCGTTCCCGGTGTCGGCGACGACCAGCACGCCACCCGGCCCCATGGCGATGCCGGTGGGCTCCCCGAAGCGCGCGCTGGCGCCCGTCCCGTCGGCAGAGCCCGCTTGATCGGCGGCGCCGGCGAGCGTCGAGACGACCCCGGCCGCAGTCACCTGCCGGATCGCTCCGTGATCGAGCACGTAGAGGTTTCGCGTGTCGTTGTCGTAGGCGAGGCCGCGGAGGTCGGCGAAGCGAGCCCCGTTGCCGGTCCCGTTGCTGCTGCCGCTGACGCCGGCGAGCCCGGCGACGGTCGTCACGACCCCGAGGTCGCTGATCTTCCGGATCGTGAAGTTGCCCGAATCGGCGACCCACACGTTGCCGAACGCATCGGCGGCGACGCCCGTGGGGCGGCTGAAGCGCGCCGCGGTCGTCAGGCCGTCGGTCGACCCGACGCTGCCCGCCTGACCCGCCCGCGTCCCCACGACCCCGCCACCGACGACGATGACGCGAATGGTGTGGTTCTCTGCGTCGGCGACGTAGAGCCGATCGGGCGGGGCCCAGGCCACGGCCACGGGCGCGTTGAAGCGCGCGGTGCCACCGGTTCCGTCGATGGCTCCAGGCGTCGGGTTGCCGGCGACCGTCGTCACCACGCCAGCCGGGCTGATGGCGCGGATGCAGTTGTTGGCCGTGTCGGCGACGTAGAGGGTGCCTCCGTTGTCGCGCGTGACGGCCGAGGGCTCGAAGAAGCGCGCCTCGCGGTTCAGCTTGTTCTCGTAGCCCGAATAGCCGGCGCGGCCCGCGACGGTGGTGACCACTCCCTCGGCCGTGACCTTGCGAATGGTGTGGTTCGCCGTGTCCGCGACGAAGACATCGCCGTTGGTGTCCACCGCGAGGCCGCCGGGCTCCTGGAAGCGGGCCTCGGCGCCGACGCCGTCCGCCGCGCCCGGGCCCCCGGGTCTGCCTGCGACGAGCTCGACGCGCCCCGTCGTGCTGAGCCGCAGCGTCGCCGGGTCGCTCAGTTGACTGCCGATCGGGTTCCTGACGCGCGCCTTGATCACGACGCCGTCGGCCTTGAGCGGCACGAGCCAGACCCGCAGCGTCGTCGTGCCCGAGCCCGTGAGGATGCCGCCCGCCAGCCTGCCGGTGCCGGGGCCGTCCGACAGCAGCACGTCGTCGGCGTACCACTCCCAGGAGAGCGGGTCGGCGCCGGTCGCCACCGACGAGAAGGATGCCTCGCGGCCGGCGACGACCGTGACGCTCGCGGGGTGCTGTTGAATGACCGGCACGCCGAAGCCCCCGTCGCCGCCGCCGCACCGGTTCTGGGCGAGGCACACCTGGTGGGCTCGCTCGAAGTCGAGGCACGCGCTGAGGCCGACGGTGAGGCCGAAGAGCACGAGGACCGGACGGACGGTGCTCATGGCAGCCTCCCCGACACGCCGACGAAGGCGCCGTGTGGAGTCACCAGGGCGCTCACCGAGGGGGCGCCCTCTGGCGGCGCAGCGAGCAGCACCACGCCCGTGACGATCGCGGCCGCTCCGAGCCCGACGCCCACCCAGCCCAGCGTCTGCAGCAACGGGCCGTTCTGCACCGCGTCGCGCTCCTGGGCGGGCGTCAGCGTCGCGCGGCTGGTGAGCAGCGTGTACCGCACGTTCGCCTGCCACAACGACACGCCGCCGCCTCCGGCGATCAGCGCGCCGGCCGTGAGCGGAACCCAGCCGATCTTGCTGCGCGGTCGCTCGGTTGACGCAGAGACGGTCGGCTCAGCTGAGAGCGGCGTCGTCACCGCTGCAGGAGCGGCCGGCGCCGGCGCGGTGGTACGGGACGGCGTCGGTCCAGCCGCCGCGATGCTCGACGCCGGCGAAGGCGCTGGAGCGGCAGGACGGGCACCGGCGTTCGTCGGGTCTGGCGAAGGCGCGGTGGGCGCGGGACGAGCCGTGGTGGTTGGCGCTGGCGCCGTCGGAGCGGCAGGACGGGCGCCGGCGCTCGTCGGGCCTGGCGAAGCCGCGGCGGAAGGCACAGGACCGGTCGCGGTGGTGGTTGGCGCCGGCGGCGGTGCACGGCGAGCACCCTGAGGCGTCCCAGCGGCAACATCGGCCGCCGTGACCGTCAGGGCTGGCTCCGTGGGCGCGCGAGCAGGCTGAGGCGTCGCCGGAGCGGCAGCACCAGGCATGGCGGGGGCCGGGCTCGCGGACGCGGCTGGCGAAGGAGCCGCAGGCGCCGTCGGAGTGGGACCGGGTGAGGCGGCCGACGCAGGCGGTGTGACGGGAGCGACCGCCACTGCCGCGGGGCGTTCGAGCAGCAGGTTCACCTCGACCCGTCGCCCCGGCTGCACCTCGAGGTTGGTCCTGGCGCCCCGGCCGTCTCGCGTGGTGGCCTCGATGACGTGAGCGCCGCCACCGAGCTCGAGCGTGAGCGGGGCGGGACCCACCGGCTTGCCATCGACGCGCACCGTCGCCTCGCCGTTGAGGACCGAGATGGACACGAGCGCAGGCAGCCCGGCGCGCGCCTTCTCGAGCAGCTCGACGGCCTGAGGGCTCGCAGTGGCCTCGTCCAGCTCGCTGCCGAGGTCCTTCTTCAGCGCCGACGAGAAGGCCGCGCTCGCTTTGTCTGCCTGGCCGAGCGCCAGCAGGCACTGGCCTCGCACGAGCAGGAGCTTCGCCGCGGCGTTCGCGTCCTTCGTCGCGGGGAGCGCCACGTCGACCACCTTGAGCGCACGCGCGAACTCGCCGTCCCCGAGCAGCTGTCGCGCCTGCTCGACGGCGGGCTGGCCGAAGGCGAAGGTGCTGCAGACGACGAGGAGCAGACCAGACAGTCGGATGAGCCTCATGGCGTCAGCTCCACGGTCAGCTTGGTGTCTTCTCCCGGCTTCACGGTCAGCTCCCGCTCGACGGTCGCGAAGCCGTCGCGGCGGAAGGCGAAGTGATGGGTCCCCGGCTCGAGCGTGACCGCGAGCGGCGCGGTGCCCTTCCGCACGCCGTTCACGTCCACGTACGCCCACGAGCCCACGCCGCCCACCTTCACCACCAGCCGCACCTGGGCCTCTCCGTGCGTGGCCTCCACCGGAGTCGGCTCCGCCCGCGGGCGCTTGACCGGCGGGACCTTCTTCGGGCGGGCGCGAGCGTCCTCAGCGGTCGCGGTCACGGCGGGGTTCCCCACCTGGCCTCCCGTCGGCTCACCGGCGGGCAGGGTGCCCTGCACGACCGGGTCGCTCGGCTGCGTCGCGGAGTCCGTTGCGGCCGTGGGCGCGGGCGCTGCGGGAGCAGGAACCTCAGGGAGCGTCGGGAGGGGCATGGCCTGGTCGTCGGCCTTCGCCGCCTCGGGCGGCCGCTCCGGGTCGTCGCGGGGCGGGTTCACCGCGGCGGCCAGCACCGCTCCGCCTGAAGGCGCCTCCGAGCCCGGCGGGAGCACAGGCTCGCGTGGCGTCGCGCTCCACGGCCGTGTCACCGCGAGGACGCCGGCGAGGGCGAGCAGCGCGGCCCCGGCGACGAAGGGCCAGGCGCGCCGGCGTTGGACCGACGACAGCTCGTGGCCAGCGAGCGACGGCGCGGCGACGGGGACTCCGGTCAGCGGTGGCGTCGCCAGCTCGGCGCGCGCCGCGGGGTCGGTCTGCGCGCCCGCTTCGAGGGCACGGAAGAACTCGAGCGACGTGTCGAACCGCTCCGCAGGCACCTTGGCCAGGGCCCGCTTCAGCACCGGCGCGAGGCCCGCAGGCAGGTCTGCCTTGATCTGCGTGACGTCCGGCGGCTCGTGATCGATGTGGGCCTTCATCACCGAGAAGTCGCTGTCGCCGGCGAAGACGGGCGTGCCGGTGAGCATCTCGAAGACGACGGTGGCCAGCGCGTAGAGGTCGCTGTGTCGATCGACCCGGCGCCCGAGGATCTGCTCTGGCGACATGTAGCGGGGCGTGCCGACGATCACGCCCGAGCGCGTCATCACGTTCTTCGTGTCGTGCGCCACGCCGAGGTCGAGCACCGTCACCCGGCCTTCGGGCGACAGGAAGATGTTCGCCGGCTTGATGTCGCGGTGCACCACCCCGTGGTCGTGCACGCACTGGAGGCCGTCGCAGATCTGCCGGGTGATGGAGAGCACCTCGGCCAGCGGCAGGCGACCGTGCGCCTTGAGGTGGTCCGCCAGCGAGCTGCCCGTGAGGTACTTCATCACGATGAAGGGCGCGTTCCGCAGGCGGCCGACCGCGTACACGGGGATGAGGTTCGGATGATCGAGCCTGGCCATCATGCGCGCCTCACGCTCGAACCGGGTGACGAGCTCCTGGTTGTCGGCGAGGTGCTGCGTCATCATCTTGATGGCGACCAGGCGATCGAGCTCGACGTCCCGCGCGAGGTAGACCGAGCCCATGCCGCCCTGGCCCAGCTTGCGCTCGATGGCCCACTTGCCGTCGAGCACCCCGAGCTGGCTCCGGGTCTGGCGGCCGCTCGAGCGTCACCTCGAGGCCGGGGATGTCGGCGCCGCACGCCATGCAGCGAATCGCAGACTCACTGACCTCGATCCCGCAGCGGGGACAGCGCACGGGCAGACCTCCGTTCAGAAGGCCTGCATGAAGTGACCCACCGGCGATCGGCCTGATGTCGGCCGTCAGGGAGTGCCGCGGGCGCAAGTCATGCGCGCCGCTCGACGGGAGCGCGACTTCTGCTGCGCCGGCAGTCGTTTCAAGCCGATCCGAAAGGGGTTCGTCCTTCCCAGGCCCGACTGCGCGATCGACGCCGACATCGTGGCGGCGGGCGCCGGGACGCTGAACCTCGAGTTCGCCGGCTGACGGAGACGTGGGTGCTCGACACGCTGGTGGGGCTCGACAAGCACTTCACCGGCTCGAAGCGGTCGACCGCGCGGCTCCTCCAGTCGCTGGCCGACGCGATCGCCAGGCCCCGGAAACCGGTCACGCGCGGCCTCTCTCGACTCGGCTGAGTACAAGGAGCACGGCGGCGACTCCAACGACGGCATCGCGGTCTCCCGACCGATGCTCACCACCGGCGCGGTCCTCCGGGAGCAGCGGGCCGACGCTGAGACTGCGAGCTACTGCTCGAGTACCAGCTTCTTCGCCTCGATGACGATCTCGTCGGTGCCCTGGTGCACGGCCACCCACGACGCGGTGTTCTCGGAGCGCGCCCACATCGCCCCGCCCTCGCCGATGCCGAGCTCGAGGAAGCCCTTCGGCTTGCCCTTCTGCGAGTAGTCGAGGCGCAGCGCCACCGTCGGCGCCTTGCCCGCGGGCAGCTCTCCTTTGCCGAGCACCTCGGTGACGATGAGGCGTCCCCAGACCTTGTCGTGCCAGTTCTTCACCAGCTCGTCCGGTTTGTCCGGCGTCGCCGCGCGGGCCACCTTCGCCGTGCTGGGGATCTCGGCGTTCGTCTGAAGGAAGACCGCCTCCTTCCCGTCCGCGTTGACGGTGAAGCGGTCGAACTCGCTCTGCTTGAAGACATGCAGGCGGCGATCGACGAGCACCTGTGACTGGGGATCGAAGTCGGCGAACAGGGAGCCTGACAGCAGGTAGACGTCTCCGCTGCGCTCGTCCTGCAGGTAGGTGCCGAAGATGCCCGGGAGCGTCTTCGCGACGCGATAGACGCGGGCGGTGCTGGCGACGATCAGCTCGAGCCGTCGATCGGTGCCGGCGAGGCCCAGCTCTGCCAGCTTCTCGTCGCTCAAGCTCCCCAGCGCGCGCGTCGCCTCGAGGGGCATGAACTTCGCCAGCGCGTTCTCGGCCCGCTCGTTCGCGAGCACCTCGCGCGTCGGCGGTGGCGGAGGCTTCGCAGGGGTGACCGCGACCTCGATGACGCCAGCGTCCACCGCTCCGCCGTCGGGCAAGAGGCCGCCATCGAGGGCGACGAGGGTGGTGCCGGGGCCAGCGTCGGCCGGCCCGGGCTCCTTGCCGGGGATCCACCCCGAGGTCAGCCACAGCTGCCCCTCGACGCGCTTCAACGTGAGGAACCGCTGGCCGTCTTCGTACTTCAGCGACTCGAGCGACTGCTTCGAGGCCTCGAGCACCTTGATGGTCGTGCTGGACGAGGCCGACTCTTTCGGGCGTTGCCACGTGGCGTACGCGGCGATCAACCCGAGGCCGGCGAGAGCGCCCGTCATCGCGACGTTGCTGGCCTTCACGACTTCACCTCCTGCTGCTTGCGGGGCCGGCTCGTGCGTCGGCGCACCACGAAGCCCAACCCCAGCACCAGCACCGGCGCGAGGAAGGTGGTGCCGTAGAACCACACGCTGTCCTCCTTGCGGGTGCGCGTCATCGGCACGTCGAGCTCGCTGTTGGTGCTGCCCTGCAGCTGCTCCTCACCGAGCAGCCACTTGAGGCCGTCCACCACGAGGTACTGGTTGCCCTGGAGCAGCGGCAGCACCTCGTCGGCGATGGCGTCGGAGTCGGCCAGCACCAGCGCGCGCAGCTCGTCCTCGACCTTGTTGGTGGAGGCGCGACGGCTGACGGCCGCGAGCACACCCGAGGCCTGGCGGACCTCGGCCGGCGGATCATGCTCGAAGTTGTTGTTGGTGTCGTTCCAGCTCGAGGGCTGGGTGCGCAGGGCGAGGTCGATGACGAGGTCGGCCGGGTGCGTCTGCAGCTCGTTGACGGGGCCGGCGCCCACGAGCAGCACCGGCTGTTGGGAGCGCGAGAGGTACGTCACCGACGGGTGTGACGAGAAGGTGCGCGTGCCGATGTTGCGGCGGTCCGACGGGCTGGCCTGCGCGCGCATGCGGGCGAAGCTCTTGTCGTCGGTCAGCACCTCGGCCTTGAACGAGAGGCCGAGCGGCTGGAGCAGCTCGTCGAAGGGAACCGCGGCCTCGGGATCGATGGCGATGAAGAGCTTCCCGCCGCGCTTGCCGTAGGCCTCGAGCGCCTGCGCCTCGGGGGGCGTGAAGGCGCGCGTGGGGCCGATGACGAAGACGGCCGCGGCGTCGCGGGGTACGTCCTGGCCCAGGCCCTCGGCGGCCGACAGCGTGCGCACCTCGAAGTTCTGGTCCTGCAGGGTGCGCCAGAGGATGTCGATGGTGGCGCGCTGCTCTCCGCCCACGGGATCCTGCGTGCGCTCACCGTGGCCCGACGTCATGTAGACGGTGCGCTTCGACTTCGCGATCTGCAGCACGCGCTTCTGCACCTCGACGTCGAGGCCCCGGAGCTGGGTGCGCGACTTCTCGGCCTCGGTGCCGAGGAAGATGGTCTCTTTGCGGCCGCCCTTCTTGAGCACCACGCTGCCGTTGTTGCTGACGCCGAGGTCCTTCGACTTCACCGGCTCGAGGGCCTGGTCGAGCAGCTGCACCTTGAGCATCGAGGAGCCTTCCTTCAGCTCGTCGAAGTAGGCCTGCACGTAGGTGGACACGTCCGACGCGGGCGGGAAGAAGAGGAACACCTCGAGCGGCTCGTCGAGGGAGTTGATGAGCCGCGCCGTCGCTTCACCGGGCCGGGCGGTGCGGAAGTACGAGAAGTCGCGCTTGAGGTCGCGCTCGGTGACGACGTACTGGAGGGCGAACGCGAAGATGAGGACGAAGCCCAGGCCCAGGCCGGCGTTGGTGGCTTCCTGAACGCGGCCGATCTCCATCACCGGCGCCTTCGCCATCGCCGCGTACGAGAGCTCGACCAGCAGCGTGGGGATCAGCGAGAGCACCAGCACGCAGGGCACCAGCACGGTGACGGCGCCGGCGAGCTTCGGCCAGTCGGTCTCCAGCGTCTGCCCGGCCACCTTCGCCCAGAGGTCCGACTGCCAGACGTAGAGGCCCACCGAGAGCAGCGCCAGGGCGTGCAGCCCCAGCAGCGACCGCTCGATCTGCCCCGAGTTGGCGACGTTGACGCGGGTGAAGCGCAGGCCGGTGGCGAGCGCCATGAGCAGCGCGCCGCCGGCGGTGAAGACGGTGCGCGCGTCTCCGTCGACGATGCGCTCGCCGATCCACACCGAGAGCAGCCCGGCGAGGAGGAGCAGGGAGAGGATCCAGCTCTTCTTCAGCATGGCTTACCTCCACCTCCGCGCTTCCAGCACGCGGGTAGCGGCGAAGAGCGCGACGAAGGTGACGAGGCCGAAGTACACCGAGTGCTTCAGGTGCACGAGCCCCTGGCGGAACGGCTCGAAGTGCCCGAACCACGCGAGCCCCGTGACGATGTCGGTGAAGGGACGATCGACGACCTTGGCGACGATCCAGCACATGGTGAGCGCGACGCACATGACGCCCGAGCTGACCGCCGCGACGACCTGGCTCTTCGTGAGGGCGCTGCCGAAGAGCCCGACGGCGAGGCTCGACGCGCCGACGAGCAGCAGGCCCAGGTAGCCCGAGAGCACGTGGCCGAGGGAGATCTTGCCGTACACCGCGACGAGGATCGGCATGTACGCCGTGCCCGCGTAGAAGAGGCAGAGGAAGGCCAGCGCGGCGAAGAACTTGCCGAGCACGATCTCGCGGTCGTGGACGGGCGACGAGTAGAGGAGCTGCACGGTGCCGGTCTGGCGCTCCTCGGCGATGAGGCGCATCGAGAGGAAGACGGCGCCGGCCATGCCGATGCCCGACGTCCAGAAGAAGAAGTCGGCGAGCACCTCGGAGGACTTCTTGGCGGTGCCGGCGACGGCGAAGGCGTTGAAGGCCAGCCCGTCGAGGAAGAGCAGCACGGCGATGATGACGTACCCGCCCATGGAGCGCAGGTAGGCGCCGAGCTCGCGGCGGGCGATGAGCAGCACGTTGTTCATCACGCGTCCTTTCCGTGGGTGAGCTTCAGGAAGATGTTCTCGAGCCGGTGGGCAGCGCGATCGACGCGCAGCACGCCGATGTCAGCCTGGACGAGCGCCTTGACGAGCTGGGGTCGCAGGTCGCTCTTCGCGTCGATGCGCAGCGAGACGTTCTGGCCGTCGAGCTTGATGAGGGTGATGTCGATGACGCCGTCGAGCTTCTTGAGCAGCTCGATGACGGGCGCGGCGGTGCCGATGCAGTCGATCTCGATGGGGCCGCCCGAGCCCAGCTTGTCCGACAGCTCGGCCTCGGTGCCCTGGGCGATCAGCTCGCCGCCCTGGACGACGAGGTAGCGGTCGCAGATCTGGCTGATCTCTCCGAGGATGTGGCTGGAGACGAGCACGGTGTGCTCGCCCTTGAGGCCCTTGATGACCTCGCGCATCTCGACGATCTGCACGGGGTCGAGGCCGCCGGTGGGCTCGTCGAGGATGAGCAGCTTGGGCTTGTGCACGAGCGCCTGGGCGAGGCCGACGCGCTGCCGGTAGCCGTGCGAGAGCGTGCTGATGGCGTCGTCGTGTTTGTCGGTGATGGCGGTCTTCTTCTCCGCGTCAGCGACGAAGGAGGCGACGTTGGCGACCGCGACGCCGCGCAGCTTCGCGACGAAGGCGAGGTACTCGCCGACGGTCATCTCGTCGTAGACCGGCGGCGTGTCGGGCAGGTAGCCGATGCGTTTGCGGATCTCGTGCGGGTCGCGGGTGACGTCGAAGCCATCGACGATGACGCGCCCAGAGGTGGGCAGCAGCACGCAGCCCAGCACCTTGAGGGTGGTCGTCTTGCCCGCGCCGTTGAGGCCGAGGAAGCCCACCACCTCGCCGGAGTTGATGGTGAAGGACACGCCTTTGATGGCGGCGTGTTCACCGTAGTACTTGCTCAAGCCGTCGACCTGGATCATCGGCGGGGGTGGTTAATACGCGATGATCAGGAGTCAAGCCGCGTCGGCGGGGAATCAGCGGGCGCTCCAGAGGGTGCTCTCGGACAGCTCAGCCAGCTCGTCCTGCTTGCGGCCGCGTCGGGAGCGGTTCGCCTCGCCGCCGAGCCAGCCCGCGAGCCTCTCGAACTGGTGCTTGCTGCCGGTGAGCTCCCGGGAGCCGTCGTCCAGCTTCGTGGCGGACGCGTACACAGGCCCGGTGCAGGGGAAGTCGAGCTTCTCGAGGAGCGCGAGCTGGCGCGCCGACACGAAGGGTATAGACGGGCCTCGCCGTGCAGCGGAGCGCGGTGGCTGTCAGCCCTTGTCGTGCCCGGCCGCAACGAGGTGCGCGGCAGCACCTGCTCGAGGTCGAGCTCCGATGCCTGCGCGCCCGGGGACTCCAGCGGCTCGTCACCGTGTCGCAGTCCACGTCTCAGCGGTTCCCGGGAGCATCGGCTCTGAGCGCAACGAGGCGGACGGCGGCGAGGCGGGTGAGCGGGGCCGAGAGCGGTGTGGGAATGCGGAGCGTCGCCGTGGTGGTGACGAGGCGGAGCGACGGGGCGAGGGCACCCTCCACGGTCCACGCATCGGGGGCGACGGAGACCGCGAGCAGCTCGGCGCGCGGAACCTGGCCGGAGCAGGGCGGCGCCCACCCGGGCTCCTCGTTCCAGGCGACGGCGTCGCGAGAGAGGCGAAGCCTCCACCGGGAGCGCCGCGGCCACAGCATCGGCAGCAGCAGGGTGCGCCAGAGCGCGCGGCCTTCGCGAAAGAGGACGGCGGCGAGCAGCACGGGGAGCAGCGCCGCGGTGAAGAGGGCGACGACGCCGCGCATCCACCGGGGCGGGCGGGGGCAGAGGTCGAAGGTGAAGACGTCGGCGTCGGGACTGGACGCATGCGCGGCGCCCTCGTCGAGCGGAGGCGGGTCGAGGGTGGTGGAGCCGAGGCGCTCGAGGTGGCGGGGCCCGGCGAAGACGTCGATGGTGAGCTCGCGGGCGTGCGCGCGAACGACGCAGGCGTGCAGCAGGTCGTCGTCGGAGGCTGAGGGGAGCGGGTGGAGCTCGAGGTCGGCGAGGGTGGACCCGGCGGCGTCGTGCGCGGTGAGGGTGACTCCGTGTGGACGGGAGTCGCCGGGCGCCGTGGAGCTGTCACCGCCGCCGGGCAACAGCTCGGAGGCGAGGTCGCCGAGGTGGGACCCGAGCGTCGCGCGCCGGAAGCGGGTGAGCCGGAGCCCGCGCGACCCTTCCGGGAGGCGGGCGAGGAAGTCCTCGAGCTGGGCCCGCTGCGCCTCTCGCACGCGCGCGAGCGTAGCCGGGTGCCGTCAGCCGGTGGACTCGTTCGTGGCTGGCGCGGGCCTGACGGCGGGGGCGCGCCAGAGGGAGCCGAGCTCGGAGACGAGGACGCCAGCGATGATGAGCGCGCCGCCGGAGAGCTCGGCGAGGCCGGGAGACTCGCGGCCAAGCGCGACCGACGCGGCGAGGGCGACGACGGGCTCGAGCGAGAAGATGACCGCGGCGCGGGCGGCGGTGGTGCGGGTCTGCGCCCAGGTCTGGATGGAGATGGCGAGCGCCGAGGCGATGAGGCCGGTGGCGGCGACGGCGGCCCAGTACGTGGGGGTGGGGTGGAAGCGGGGAGCGCCGAGGGGAATGCAGAGCGCCGAGAGGACGGCGACGGTCGTGAGCTGCACCGCGACCAGCGCGACCGAGGCGCCGTCCCGAGCGAGCTTCCCGGTGAGGGCGATGTGCAGGGCGTAGGAGGCGGCACAGGCGAGGGTGAGCAGGTCTCCGCGTGAGAGGCCTTCGTCGGGGCCGAAGCCGGTGAGGCGGGCGAGGCCAGCGATGGCGATGGCGGCTCCTGCGAGGGGGGCCCAGCTCATGGCCGTGCGGGACAGGCCCCAGGAGAGGAAGGGCACGCCGATGACCGCGAGGCCGGTGATGAAGGCCGAGCGCGAGGGCGTGGTGTCGTCGAGGCCGAACGTCTGGAAGGCGTAGCCGGCGAAGAGCACGAGGCCGAGGCCGAGGCCGTTGGTGAGGGTGGTGCGGTCGAGCACCCGCCCGCGCGCCCAGGCGAGGCAGGCGACCGCGCCGAGCGCGAAGCGGAGGGTGAGGAAGGTGAACGGGTCAGACGCCGCGAGGGCGTCTTTCACCACGACGAACGTGAGGCCCCAGATGAGTGTGCACAGCGAGAGGACGAGCGTCGCTGAAGCCACCAGCCAGCCGCGTCAGCAGATGTCGAAACAGGTCGCCTCATCCCCCACCGGCACGCAGGTGGGGTCGCGACAGGTCCCGTTGATGAGGGCGCAGTTCACCTGGTCCGTACACGCCAGGAGCACTGGAGGTGCCGACACGGACGGGTCGGTCGTCTTCATCGTCGGCGACCTGTAGGGACGCTTGGCCATGGGGCTATCTCCAAACATAGATGGTGTTGTTCCGCTCGTCAGCCAGGACGACGTCCGGCACGCCGTCGCCCGTGACGTCGGCAGCGGCGCATGACCGGCCGATCGAGTTGTTGGTGCTTCCCGATAGCGTGTTGCCGTCGATCCGGCTCTGCCAGAAGCGCGGCACCGAGGTCGAGATCGGGCTGTCGAACGGCGTGCCCGACTGCTGCCAGACGATCCACGCGGAGCTGTTCGTCGTCGCGTTGGTCCCAACGACCAGATCGGGCCGGGTGTCTCCGGTGTTCAGGTTTGCGACCCCGACCGCCGAGCCGAACGTGAGCGGACCGTCGATGGTGAAGCTCGCCGTCGCCGGCGCCCCCGTCGACGACAGATCGGCGTGCAGGTAGACGGCGCCACCGCCGGCCCGCGCGGGCCAGGTGACGACGAGATCCTGCGCGCTCCCGTTGAGGATGTTGATGCCTCCCACGACGAACGCGCTGAAGCCCGTCTGCACGTTGCCGTCCGTTCCGACACCCGGGGTCAGCGTCTGCAGTGCGCTCGTGTTCGGCGTGGCCGGCACGATGAGGTTCGAGGTGAAGAGCTGCATCCGATTGATGGTCGACGGGCCCAGCCCGATCGTGAAGTCGCTGCGACCGTCGCCGTCGAGATCGCCGACGCTCGCGATGCCGAACCGGTTGCGCCCGAAGTACCCGGTCGTCGTTGGCACCCCCGAGACGCCGCCTTCGACGACCCACGTCGCCGTCACGTTCGAGACCGGAATGTACGGCGCCATCGTCACCGGGTCCGTCGCGGTCCGGGCGGCCTGCCAGTCGGCGCGTGAACGGCCAGCGTAGATGAGGAGCCGGCCGTTGTTGCCGTTCGCGAAGGGCGCTGCGAGCGCGACCTCACCGAACCCGTCGCCGTTGAGGTCGGGGAGGATCTTGGTCGCGTTGCCGATGCGGTACGAGTTGTCGAACCCACGGAACTCGATGAACGTGTTCACGTCGATCGTCGACGACGCAGACCCGAAGTAGAGGAACGCGCGACCCACCGGAACGGCGCTGTTCGGGAAGTTGGTCTGGCCGATGAGCAGGTCGGCCACCGGCGTCCCGGCGTCGGTGTCCACGTTGCCCTTCGCGGAGAAGTCCGAGCCGAAGCCAAAGCCACCGGCGTCGGGGTTGTTGATCACCGTGCACGCGGGGCTCACGCAGGTCGGCTGCGTCGTGAGACCGGGGCCACCGTAGTAGACGTACACAGCGCCGGTGATCAGGCTCGTGCTGGCTCCGACGACGAGGTCGGTGACCGCGTCGTTGTTGAGGCTCGACTCCGCCACCACCGCGTTGCCGAAGCTCGAGGCAGCCGGCCCATCGACCTTCAGCCGCGTCCAGGGGTTGTCCTTCACCACCGGGCCGGGGAACGAGGAGTAGTTGAAGACCTCGTCGCGCGCGCGCACGCCCACGTAGTAGGTGTTCAGCGGCGGCAGCGTCAGCACCTCGGACATCTGAGTGCCGCTCGGTGCCCGCTCGGTCGCGTCGGCCGCCGATGCGCCGAAGTAGTCGTCGCTGGTCGCCATCGCGTTGTTGTTCGCGACGGAGCTCGTCGACCACTTGATGACGTAGCGCGCGACCGCGCCTGAGCTCGGCACACCCTGATCGTCGACCGCGTCGTTTGCCCAGGCGACCGACGCCGTGGCGAAGCGCGCGTCGTGCACGCCGCCGTCGAGTGCTGACGGTGCCGACGGAGGAATGACGTCGACGGCCACCGGGCCCCGGTACACGTCCAGCGCGTTGCCGCCTTCGTCAGTCACCACCACCGCGAACTCACCGAGCGCGTTCTGCGCGAGGTTGACCGAAGACAGCGTGAAGGACTGCGGCGACATCGTGACGTTCTGAGCCGTGCCGGGGATCGGCGCGCCGCCGATGGTGAACGAGAGCGCGCCGTTGACCGCGCCAGTCACGCCGTTCACCGCGAAGTTGGCCTGGCCGCCGTTGGCGCCGTTGCCGTCGAGATCGGGGTAGTAGCCCGGCGTCGAGGTGCGGACGCGGAGGTTGTTCTGCGCCGCGACGAAGAAGACCGAGGCCGGAGGCGCAGAGGTGTCGGTGTTGATGCGGAGGCCCGCGTTCATCCCTCCGATGGTCGGCGCGACGAGATCGACGCTGAACGACGTCGGCATGGGGTTGTTCTGGATCGTCAACGACCACACCTCGCCGTCAGTCAGAGGCACGTTCGCAAACGAGACATCGCCGTTGGAGAGCGTGCCGGCGGGCGCGATGACGGGACCGCCAGGTGGCGCCGTTCGGGCCAGCGTGACGAGTTCGCCCAGGCGGCAGTTCGAGCTGTTCGCGTTGATGGTTGCCGTGCCCGAATTCATCCCCAAGCCCGGCACGTGGCTGCGGTTCAGCCAGGTCGTTGCCCCGCGCACGAAGGGGGGCTGACCGTTTGTCGCCGTCAGCGCGATCTGGCAGCTGGTCGAAGAGACGTTCACGTTCGTGGCAGTCCGGCTGGTCGGGTTGCCTGCAGCGTCGGTGAGCGTGGCGGTGATCGTCTGCCCCATCCCGATCGGGTAGGTCAGGACGGCGGTGTATCCACCCGCTTGCGTGAGGCTCCCCACGTCGCTGACCTGGGCACTCGAGCGGATGACGATGCTGTTGCCGTCGCCTCCCGTGACCATCGTGGCCGTGGTTGTCAGCTGCGTGGTGTTCGACATCGCGCCGCTGGCGGGTGCCGCGAGCGTGAAGGTCGGGGCGTCGAGATCTATGCTCACGGTCCGGTTGACAGGTGTCGCCGAGTTGCCCGACGCGTCTCTGCAGGTCGCGGTCAGGCTCACCGCGCGGGTTCCCGAAACCGCGAAGCTCGCCTGCGCGACCGAGGAGGCGTTCGGTGTGACCTGCTGAGCTGCGGTCGACCCTTCAGCGATCCCTACCACCGCCACGTCCGCGCTGGTCTGCACCTGAGCCACGAGCGAGCCAGCTGGGATGTCCATGAGGTTGAGTGTTCTGCCTGTCGTCGGAGCGGTGAAAGTGCAGCTCGGGACAGCGCGATCAACGCGAAGTTGCCTCGCCGCCGCCGCATTCGAGGTCGGGGTGTTCCGGTTGCCCACCGCGTCGGTAAGCTCGACGAATACGCTCAGATCCTGCTCAGCGGCGACGTTAGTGGTGAGGTCGACGTTGACCAGACCGGAAGGGTTGGCAAGCGCGGCCGAGTACGACGGCGAGCCGACCGTCATTCCGGTGAGGTTGCGAACGATCACCGAGTTCGCAGAACCGCATGTCGGGTCGACCGTGAAGCGCAAGCGCGGGTCTGCCGCTCCCAGCTCGGCGATGTTGAGTCGCCCGTCGCCCACGCCGCCGTCAGCGCCGACGTCCTGCGGCAGGGCCACGCCCGCAGCACTCACGCACGGCACCGTCACGTCGACAGTCAGAGGCAGGTGTGGCGACTCCGGCGGGGGGGAGCCGGCCCCGATCACCACGATCTTCATCTCGTAGCTTCCCTCTGGGAAGGTGAAGGCAGCGACGGGATTCGTGACGTTGGTGGCCAACACGAAGAAGCCGGCAGGGCCGGCGCATGGCGCCGCACCGACTCCGGCGGCCATTGCATCGTTTACGCAGACATCGACCCGGCCCATCGGCGGCAGAGGCGCCGTGAACGTCAGGGTCCGCTGAGCGCCGGGCGCGGTCGGATTCGAGTCATCAGCGGCCGTCAGAACGGCCGGGCCTGACACCGGCGCGACCGGGCTGGTGATCGTCGGCACGTTCGTGTTGACCTCCACGGCGCAACTGGTTGAGGTCACTGGCGTCGAGGCGCCAGGCAGGTTGTCGATCTCGGCTCTCAAGTCAAACATTGCCGTCGTCGTCCCGACCGGCACCGAGAACCCGGGTGCAGTGCCTGCCACTTGAACGTTGTCCTTGTAGAGCCGCACAGGCTGGCTGGCGCAGTTTGAGCTGACCTGCAGGACGACTGACAGCACGCCATTGACTCCAAGCCGGGACGCGAAGGCTGGGCAAGACGCCGGTTGTCCGCCGATGCTCAAGAACACGACCGAGCAGACGTTCGCCGGGAGCTGCACGTTGATGGTGTGCTCGCGCGTACCGCCGTCGGCGAGCGAGGTCGCCGACGAGCCACGGTTCCCCGCGGCATCGACGCACTCCGCACGGATGCTGTAGGCGCCGCTGTTCGGGAAGCTCACCATCACCGAGAACGTGCCGTTCATCACCGTGCCGGTCGGGCCGTCGGCGCCGTTGACGAAGAGCTGGCAGGCGCTGCCGTTGGGCGCACCGGTGACCGTCGTCGTGACCGTCGCGCTGGCGGTCGTGATGGTCGCCCCGTCGGCAGGAGCAGTGATGGTCACCGACGGCGGCTCGAAGTCCAGCGGGACCGTTCGCGTGCCATTGACCGCGGTGCAGAGATTTCCAACCGAGTCGAAGGCGCTCAGAACCACGTCGAGGTTCGAGGTTCCGGTTGCGGGCACGGTGAAATCAGCCGAGGCCATTCCCATCGAGAAGGTGATGGAGCGCGTCATGCCACCGGCTGCGAGTTCGGCCCGGCTGACCGAGCCAGAGTTCAGCTGCGCGGTCGCGCGGACCTGGTAACCCGCCGTCATCCGGTCGGCGTCGTCGAGCGGCCCACGAGGGGCAACCGAGGTGGTGTTCTCCACCGCACACCCCGCCATGCGCTGAACCCGAATGCTCGGCGTACACGTCGGCGCGTTCGTCCCCCGCGTCACCGTCCCCGTCACCGAGAACGTGCCATCAGCCGTCGGCCCCGGCACCGTCACCGTCGCCGTCTCGTTCACGATCGGCGCGCTCGCCGGGCTCGACCCCGGCGCCGAGAACGTGGCCCCGCTCCCGTTCATCGTCGCCACCCGCACCTGCACCGCGGTCCCCGCCGGCAGCTCCGCCGCGTTCAGCGTTCCGTCCTGGTTCGCGTCCTGCGGGAACGTGCACGACGTGATCACCGGCGGCGGGGTCACCACGTTCCGCGCCGTCACGGTGATCGTCACCGGGTTGGCCGTCCCGGTGCAGTTCGCCTCCGCCACCGTCGCCCGCAGCGCGTTCTCGCCCGGCATCAACGTCACACCCGTGAACGTGGCGTTCGAGCCGTCCACCTGGCCGTCGCGCGAGCCGCCGAACTCCGTCTGCCCCGGCCCGCGGATCTCGAGCTTCGCGCTGCCGATCGTCACCGCCTCACCGCGCCGCGTGAGCGTCACCTGCATGTTCGACGTCGGATCCACCATCGCCCCATCCATGGGCACGGCGAACGCCGCCGTCAGATCCGTGTTGTCGCAGCCGGGCGGGTTGGTGGGGCAGTTACAGCCCACCATCGCCATCCCCAGCGACGCCACCGCGATGCCCACCCGCACCGAAGCCAACCGAGTCATACGCACGTCTCCCTTGGTGCCCACCGGCTGCTGGCCAATTCAGTCCAGCGTCAGCACCTGTTTCCCTAACAGCATCTCGACGAACTGCGTGGTGTCCTGCTCTGCAACCTCGCGGGACACCTCGAACTCTTCCACCAGCGCCTCCACGATGGCGCCCAGCGTACGCTGCCCATCCACCAGCTCGATGATGCGCTCACCGACCTCCGACACCGAGCCGTCGTTCGCCTCGAAGGTGTGCAACCGATCGTCCGGAGTCGCCGCCATGTACCGCCCACCCACGCGCTGCACCGCCGTCTCCGGGTTCACTCGGACGACCGTCTGCAGGGTGAGGCCAGGCATCACGAAAGAGACTCCCTACCTACTGAATCCGTGGGCTTCCTGGTTCGGCCGGCCAGTCGAAGACGCCCCACCACGCTCTTTCGACACGCCCCGGTGTAGCCCCAAGAGGGACCCCACACAAGAGCGGCCGGCGCGTGGTTTCTACCCCACTGCAAGGGCCGCGAAGAGCCCCGTCAAGTAGGCCAGCGAGACGCCGAACAGCTTGCGGGCCCACACATCGCCGGCCTTCTTCCGCCACCCCTCGAAGGCGACGAAGAAGAAGCCCAAGCCCAGCACCGCGGCCACCGCGACGTAGAGCCACCCGGCCACGCCCACCGCGACGGGCACCAGCGACACCGGCACCAGCGCCGCCGTGTACAGCACCGCGTGCAGCCTGGCCACGTCGTCACCCTTCTCGAGGGGCAGCGAGGTGAGCCCCGCCGCGCGGTACTCCGCCTTGCGGAAGAGCGCGATCGCGATGAAGTGCGGCAGCTGCCAGAAGAAGAGGATCGCGAAGAGCACGACGCCGGGCAGCTCCACCGCGCCCGTCGCCGCCGTCCAGCCCATCAGCGGAGGCAGGGCTCCCGGCACCGCGCCCACCACCATCGCCCAGTGCGTGCGCGACTTCATCGGCGTGTAGACGAGCACGTACGTCAGCAGCGCCAGCAGCCCGAGCGCGCCCGTCAGCACGTTCACGCATGCGAACAGCACCGGCAGCGCCGCCAGGGCCAGCACCGCCGCGAAAGCGAGGGCGACGATGGGCTCCAGCCGCGCCTGGGGCAGCGGTCGCACCGCCGTCCGCGCCATGTGCCGGTCAGACTCCCGCTCGAGGTAGCAGTTGAACGCGTTCGCCGCGCCCACCGTCCCCGCCGTGCCCAGCATCGCCAGCGCCCACTGCCACCACGCCAACGGCACCTTTGACAGCCACATGCCGCCTGCCGTGGTGAAGAGCACCAGGCCCGACAGCCGCGGCTTCGTCAGCGAGAGCAGATCGCGCAGCACCGCGCCGACCGAACGCTCCAGAGGAGCCACCAGCTGCTGCGACGACGCTGACACGGCCTCGGACTCCGGGAAAGCCTGCGGGGAACTGCGCGGCCTATAGCGACCGACCGCGCCAGACACAAGCCACCCGCCTGAGGGTTCAGCCCGGGTTCGTCAGGCGCTTCATGTCCGCGTTGCACTCCGCCGACTGCTCGCCGCGCGGGTCGAGCTTCAGGTACTCACCCGCCACCGCCTTGATCTTGTCCTTGTCGGCCGGCTGGTTGTCCTTCGCGAGGAACCGGGCGTAGTGGCAGTAGGCGACGGCGAGCTCCTTGTCGGCGTTGAGCGCCTTCTCGTAGGCGATGCGCGCCTTGTCCTTCGTGCCCGCCTGCTCGTACGTGTACCCGAGGTCGTCGTAGGCGATGGCCGCCATCGACGGGTCGGCGTAGTAGTCGGCTGCGGCGCGATCGAAGAGCTCGGCGGCGCGCTTGAGGTCCTTCTTCTCGTCCCGGTAGATGCGCCCGAGCAGGTAGCGGGACTCGCCGCTCTTCGTCTTCTGGTCCTCGGTGGCCTTCTCCAGCGTGGCGCGCGCGTCGTCGATCTTCTTGAGCCGGTACTGCGCCGCGCCCAGCATCGAGAGCAGCTTCGGGCTGTTGGGCACGAGGGTGAGGGCCTTCTTGAGCGCGTCCTCGGCCTGCGCCTCGCCGCCCTTCTTCTTGAGGTACACCTTCGCCAGCTCGACGTGGTAGTTCGCCACCGTCGCGTTCGCCTCGATGGCCTTCTTCACCTCGGCGGCCGCCTCGTCGAACTTCGAGGTGGCGGCGGGGTCGTCGCCAGGCATCGAAGCCGCCTCCCAGAACAGGCGCTTCGCGCGAATGATGAAGAGGTCGGGGTTCGTCTTGTCCTTGTCCGTCGCCTCGCGCTCCTGGGCGACGATCTCCTTGTTCGCCTTCGCCGCGTCTGGCGCGACCCCGGTCCCTTCCTCGAGCTCCTTCTTGAACTTCTCGTCGGTGTAGAGGGGAATGTCGCGGCTCACGCGAGACACGAGCAGCGCCTTCACCATGTGCGCCTGCGCGAGCTGGCGCGGCGACGGGGGCGGCTCCATCTCGAGCAGCTGCTTCAGGTACTTCGCGGCGGTGATGTAGCCCTTCGCCGGCTCAGGCTGATCGAGCACGAGCAGCGCGGTGCCGAGCAGCGCCTCGGGGTGCGCGTTCTTGGTGTAGCGGAGCGCGCTGTTGAAGTGCCCCAGGGCCGAACCGTCGTTGCCGCGCCGCCGCTGCAGGTTCCCCAGCGACACGAAGACGCGCGGATCGTCGGGAGCTGCCGCCTGCGCCTTCTCGAGGCTCTCACGCGCGCGCTCGAGATCACCCTGGTTCATCTGCAGCGAGCCCAGCGTGACGTACAGCAACGGCGACTTGCGGTTCTCGGCCTCGGCGGCCTTCACCCGGTCCTCCAGCAGCCGCAGGCCCTCGCTGCCCTTGCCCGAGTAGTAGGCCAGCAGCGACTCCGCGGCGTACTGGTACGAGAGGTTCTTGGCGTCGCTCGACGCCTTGCCCTCGCGCAGGTTCTCTTCCGCCCGGTTCTTGATGGTGTCGTCGTGCTCGTGCTCGCCCCAGCGCACCGTGTACGCGAACGCGAGGATGCGGTGCGCGAGCGCCGAGTTCGGATCGAGATCGAGCGCCTGCTCGGCCAGCTTGCACGCCTCCTTGTAGGCGTGGAACGTGTCCGTCTTGAGCAGGTCCTGCGCGGTGGTGATGAGGCTGTTCACCTCGCGGTTGCGCTTGGCGATGTACTGGCCGACGCCGTAGTACGCGCCCGTGCCCACCGGCACCGCGAAGATGAGCATGAAGAAGAGCGCCTTCGCGAGCCCGTGGCTCGACTCCTTCCGCTTGCGCCGGGGCGGAACAGCCGAGAGCTCCGAGATCTCACTCTGCTCCGAGATCGACTCTTCGGGCTCGAAGCTGGGCCGGCGCGCTGCCGGGCGTGAACCGGTCGTGCGTTTGGCAGGCGTGGGCGCGGTGCGGCGCTGCTGCGTCTGCGCGCGGGGCTGGTTGGCCTCGACCGGAATGGGGTTCGGCTGGGTGACGTTCGCCTCGACGACGACGTTCGACACGCCGTTCGCCGGCGTCATCGGCACCGGTGGAGCAGCCTGCAGGACCGGGGGCGGCGGAGGCGGCGGAGGCGGTGGCGCCGCTGGCTTCGGGGGCTCGACGCCCATCTCCTTCATCGCCGCCAGCGTCTCGCCGTCGGCCCCGTCAGCCTCGAACGCCTTCGCGATGGTGGCCTTCGCCGACTCGCGCTCGCCGCCCTTCCACTGGAGCTGCGCGGTGAGTCGCAGCGCCAGCTTGTCGCTCGGGACGACCTGCAGCGCCCCCTGCAGCTCCTCGAGGGCCTTCTTGTCCTTGCCCTGGTCGGCGTACACGCGGGCCAGCAGCACGCGGGGGTCGGCGAGCGTGGGGTGCGCCTTCACGCCCTTCTTGCAGACGACCATCGCCTCCATGTACCGGCCCATCGCGAGGTACGCCTCGGCGAGGGGCTTGTAGGCCTGGGACGCGGGATCTGTGGCGAACGCGGCTTCCAGCTTCGCGAGCTCGGCCGGGCTCAACGTCTTCGTCGTGGGAGGCATCTGGAGAGCGTGAATTTCTGGCACCCGCAATGCAGTGAGTCAAATGTCAAAGTCGAATGGTGAGCGGCGGTTCTGCTCGCACGGCACCGATGGATCAGCGACGGAACCCTGCGCTTGACAGCCTGGCATGCGTCACATAGTCAGCCCCGCGCCGCGGCCCCGTCAGTGAAGCATCATCTGGGGGCGTAGCTCAGTTGGGAGAGCGTCGCGTTCGCAATGCGAAGGTCACCGGTTCGATCCCGGTCGCCTCCACAAAGCCGCGGTCGAAGAAAAACCCCGCCGGTCCGAGAAAGGCCGCGCGGGGTCTTCTTTTCCCTCGACTCAGCCTGGCGTGGCGGGACCGGCGAGGGCCGCATCCACCGGCGCTCCCTCGGGTCCCTCGACGGCAGGCTCGGGCGTCTCTGGCGTCGCGAGCTCCTGCTCCGCCTCGGCCTGGACGGCCGGCGTCTCGACGGTGGGCGTCTCGGTGTCCTGGCCCTTCGGCTTCTTCGTGCCTGCGCCGGAGCGGCAGGTGCGGCACCAGGGCTGGTTGCGGATCGCGCCGTCCGCCATCTTCCGCAGACCGAACATGCCGAGCGGCTTCATCGAGCGGCACTTGAGGCACATCATCGTGATGAGCACCTCGTTGCCGTCGGCGTCGTACACCGCCGACTTGCGGCGCTTGCGCGGCTCCTTCGGCGCGTTCGGGTCCTTCGCCTTCCGCCCGGCCTCCTTCGGCTCGGCCGGCGTCAGCATCGGAGTCACTTTGTAGAGCACCGCACCCTCCTCACTTCACCTGCAGTCGGAATCAGGGATGATCTCGAAACGACGGCGTCTTCGTCAAGGGTTGGCGTGGCTCTCGGTGCCACGGCAGGGCTTCGCGCTGGGCACGATGGTGACCCGACCTGGCGACGGGGCGACGAAGGACTCCTGGTTCTTCACCCAGAAGTCCACCAGCTCGTCCCGCACGTTGTTGCCGCGCGTCTCACCGAGATCGACCTGCCGCGGGTCGATGGTCGCCAACACCGGGCCGAGGCCGTCTCCTCCGCGCGCGAGGAAGTCGGGCATCACCACGCGGTAGCGCACGTTGGGATCGACTCCGTAGCCGCCGGGCAGGTGCACCGACTTCAGGCGCTCGGGGCCAGGGCACTGATCGAGCGCCACCTCGAGGCCTGAGACCTGGAAGACGCCCTTCTTGGCCGCGAAAGCCGCGCGCACGAGGCTCACCAGCTGGTCGCCGGTGATGTCCAGCGTGGCGACGGCGTTGTCGAAGGGCATCACCTCGTAGACGGCGCCGTACTTCAGCGGGCCTTCGGCGAGGTCGGCACGCAGCCCGCCGGGGTTGAGCAGGGCGACGTCGGCGCGGCACATGGTGCGCAGCGAGTCGGCGAGGAAGCTGCCGAGCGGGCTCTCGCGCTCGTAGTTCCGGCCGAGCGTCTTCGGCACGGTGAGGCCCAGCGACTTGCCCTGCAGCTCCGCGACGCGCGCCTCGCCCGGCCACAGCACGGCGGCGATCGCCTCGTCGGCGGCGATCTTCTTGCCCATCCACGTCGCCGCCACCGGCTTCACCTCTTCTGCGCGAGCGCGCAGCTTGCGCGGGTCACAGGTGCCGGTCGCCTCGTCCACCGTCTCGCAGATCTCGATGCCGCTGCGAATGCGCGTGCGCTCGCGCACCAGCTTCCGCGTCGAGGGATCGACGAAGAGATCGACGACGCCGAAGGCGCGCCCGAGGGCGAAGCTCTCGATGATGGCCGTGCCGTTCACGTAGTGGCCGATCTGCGCGTGCGTGTGGCCGGCGACGACCGCGTCGAGGGTGCCGTAGGGCAGGCCCTTCATCATCTCGAAGACCTCGCCGGTCTCGGTGTCGCAGGAGTGCAGGTCCGACGGATCCGTCGTCTCGGTGCAGCGGCCGCCGGCGTGCACCACGGCGATGACGAGGTCGGCGCCCTGCTCGCGCAGCCGCTTCGCGCTGGTGAGCGCCTCGGGCCCCAGCGACGCGAAGCGCAGGGTGGCGACGTTGATGGGCAGCGTGGTGGTGGGCGTCTGCGGCGTCGTCAAGCCGAGCACGCCGATCTTGATGCCCTTGCGCTCGATGATGACGGTGCCGTCGCCGGGCAGCCATGAGGGGCGCAGGCGCGAGTTCGACTCGTAGATGTTGGTGGAGAGCAGCGGGAACTTCGCCTGGGCGATGCGCGCCTTGAGGGCCCCGAACGAGTCCATGTTCGGGTCGGTCGCGTGCGTCTGTGGCCCGACGGGCCCGTAGTCGAACTCGTGGTTGCCGATCGCGGCCGCGTCGTAGCCGAGCGCGTTGAACGCCTCGATGACCGTCGAGCCCTCGGTGAGGTTCGACATCAGGGTGCCCTGGAACAGATCGCCCCCGTCCACGAGCAGCACGCCGCCGGGGTTGTCCTCGCGCAGCACCTTCAGATAGCCCGCGAACGGCGCCGAGCCACCGAAGCGGATCGTGCCCTTCGGGAAGCGCTCCTCCTGGGTCATCACCCAGCCGTGGACGTCGTTGGTGCCCACCAGCGTGAGGCGGACGACCCCATCGGCGTCGGGGCGCAGCCCCTCCTGGGTCGTTCGGCACGACAACACCGAGGAGGCGATGAAGACGAAGAGGGCTCTGGCGAACGGAGTCATGGTCATCAGATCACGTACGGTCTCTATGGCCTGCGTCGGCGGAAGCCGGCGAGCCAGATCAGGAAGGCGAGGGAAGGAATCAAAGCAGCAGTCGGGGCCCCATTGCAGCAACCAGGAGGTGGAGGCTCACCGCCGCCGCCCGCGCCGCCACCGCCGTTGCGGCCGCCGATGGGAATGATGGTGCCGCCGGCGCTCCCACCGGCCCTGCCGCCGCCAGCTCCCCCGGCACCGCCGGCGACGAGCTCGATGGGGAGCGGCGGGGTCGCGGCAGAGGCGATGGTGTTCCACGGCACCAGCAGCACGGAGCCTGCGTCAGCGCCCTGCGTCGCGATGGCCAGCACGCCCGTCGGCCAGACCGCGCCGCCGTCGGGCAGCAGCCCCGCGCGGGTCGGCGTGACGTCGACCGCCACGGCGTCAGTCACCCGCCCACCATCGCCGGGCCCGACCTCGAACGAGAAGCGCTCGACGAGCGGGCTCGGGCCGTGCAGCTCGAAGACGTGGAGGCGGTCACCGGCGGTATTCACCGTGAGCAGCAGGGCGCCACCGTCGCGCTGGGGGTAGAAGGCGAGGCCCCTCGCGCCGCCGTCGACGAGCTGCCGCGGCGCCGTGGACCCCGACACGTCGAGCTCGAACACCCCGCCCGAGGTCGCCGCGACGAGCCGCTGCGCGGTCGCGCCAAGGCTGGCGACGGCGGCTGGCGCGAGGACGTCGGGCAGCGTGCGCACGAGCACGCCGCCGTCCTGCGCGCCGAGGACGAACTGCCGCACCGAGGCGTCCTCCGCCGCGAAGAGTCGAACGCCTGCGTCTGCGAAGTCCGCGAGCGCGAGCGGGCCGGTCGCGGGCACCGAGATGGTGCCGACCAGCACGAGTCCGCCATCGGCGCCGCTCGTCCACAGCGTCAACGCGCCACCGTCGGCCCGCACGTGCGCGACGGCGGCCAGCCCGCCCGTCGCCCAGCTCACCGGCCCCAGCACGTCCACCGCCCGCGCCGCGCCTGCGTCGGCGGGCAGCGAGTCGAGCGTGCGCAGCTCGACGTTCGAGAGCCGGGTCACGCCGTCGAAGACCGCCAGCAGGGAGTCGCGGCCCGGCCAGAACGACAGATCGACCGCCGCCGCCCCGAGCTGGGGACGGGCGAGCGAGAACGGGAGCGGCGCTGGGGGCGGTGGCGTCACCGGCACCTCGACGAGGTCCGGCAGGTCGATGGGCAGCGGCGGCGTCGTCGCGCGCGCCAGGGAAGCCCAGGGCACCAGCTTGTAGTTGGCCCCCGCGGTCGCGAGGCGATCGCACACCACCAGCACCCCGGCGTCGTAGCTCGCCCCCGCGTCCGTCACGCCGAACGCGGCTGGCGACACGTCGATGAGCTCGGCGCCCACCACCTTGCGGCCACCGTCCACCGCGGTGATGGTGAAGTCCGCGAGGTGCAGCGCCTGGCCGGGCCGGGCCTGGTAGACGCGGAAGAGCTCGAGCCCCGGCACCGAGGTGATGAGCAGCGCGCCGCCGTCACGCTGCGGGTACACGGCGAGCCCTCCGGCGATCTGAGCCGGCGCGCCCGCGTCGATGACGTTGACGATGGTCGGTGGCGACTCGAGGGGCGCGACCTCGACGACGCCGCCGATGCCCACCGAGACGTAGACGCGCCGGAGGCTGCTCGACGACGCGACGGCGCGGGCCGGGAAGGGCAGGGTGATGGACGGCTCGGCCACGGCGCCAACCGCTCCTCCGTCCTCTCGCAGCCGGAACCTGAGCAGGGCCGTGCCGCCCGAGTTGAGGAAGAGAAAGGCCCCCGCGTCGCCGAAGTCCGAGAGCGCCACCGGCCCGGGAGTGACGACGGCGACGCCGCCGATGCCGGGGAAGCCTCCGTCAGGGTGGGTCGTGTGAAAGAGCACCTGGCCCGCGGTGGTCGCGCTCATGGCGACGAGCCCACCCGCCGTGGACGACGGCAGGGCCAGCAGCGGCGGTCGCGCGTCCACGCCTCCCATCGCGCCGAACGCGGTCGTCACCGCCACGCCCCCGTCCACGAGGAAGCCGTAGAAGCCGTTGTTCACCGCGTCGCCGCCGAAGACGAGATCGCGCCACTGGCCCCACGGATCACGGAGCAGCGCGGTGTCGCCGGCCTGGTTCCCCGGGACCGGCAGCGTCTCGCTCGTGAAGGCCACCCGAACGGGCTGCGAGCGCGCGACCAGAGGAGAGAGCACGACCAGAGCGGCGGTCACCGCGCCCGCGACTCGAGGAGTGGCTCGAAGCGTCTTCACGGTCGTCGCTTACCCCGGTCCCGGGCACAGCCGCATGGTGCACGTCAGCCCGCTGTAGCAGGTGCGGTTGTCACAGTCGGAGTCGCCGCAGTCGGCCACCCCGTCGCCGTCGTTGTCGATGCCGTCGTCGCAGACCGTCTCGGGGCGGAAGCAGCCCCGCACGTAGCCACCGTCCACCGGGCCGCCGTCGAGACCGGCGTCGGGGGCTCCGCCATCCACCAGCCCGCCGTCAGACAGCCCGGCGTCCGCCACGCCCCCGTCGTCGCCCGCGTCGGGAAGGAAGGGCGCGAAGCCGCAGCGACTGGCCGGGGCCACGCGGGTGTCGCAGTCGACGCCGAAGCAGACCTCGTCGTCGCAGTCGGCGCGCCCGTTCGAGTCATTGTCCACGCCGTCGTCGCAGCGCGACTCGACGCAGGTGGATTGACGGCACACGGTGCCGCCCGCGCAGGCCCGCCCGCACAGGCCGCAGTGAGCGGAGTCGGTGGTGAGATCGAACGTCTCGTCCGTCCGGCCGTTGCAGTCGTCGTCGAGCCCGTTGCAGCGCTCGGCTGAGGGCATGGCGGTGGCGTTGCAGACCTCGGCGCCGAGGGTGCAGCCGCGCGTGCCGGCCGCGCAGACGCCCGGCTGGGTGGTGGTGCAGGCGGCGCCCATGCCGGGGAACGTCTCGTCAACCCGGCCGTCGCAGTTGTCGTCGAGGCCGTTGCAGAGCTCCTCGTCTTTGCAGAGCCCGTTGACGAAGCAGCGGCCTCCTCCCGCGAACTGCGAGCGGCACTCGTAGCCCGCGCCGCAGTCGGCTGGCGTGGTGCACGAGAAGGTGCCCTTGTTCGGGTCCACGCTCTGACAGCCGAGGCCAGCGGCGAAGCCGAGCCCCAGCGCGACGAGCAGCCAACGCGCGCTCATGGCTGCTTGCCTCCCGCGGGCGCCGGCGTCGCAGGTGCGTCGTCGGTGAGCACGTCGATGATGAGGAAGATGGCGGTCGCGAGCGCGGCCACGCCCATCGTCACGAAGGACACGTTCGCGATGAGCGCGTTGCGGTTCTGCTCGAGCGCCTGCGCGCGGGTGCCCTGGTAGACGCCCGTCGGCTCGTCGAGACTGCGGAGCAGCGCGGACGACTGGCTGCGCGCGATGGCGCCGAAGATCGCGGCGCTGACGCCGGCGGCCACCGTCACCCCTCCGGAGATCCACGTCGGCGGCGAGAGCGAGAGGCCGTGCCTCTGCTCGGCCTCAGCGGCCTTCTTCGCGGTGAGCTTCGGCATCAGGTCTTCGTCCGCCGTCTGCCCCGGGATGAGCAGCAGCTTCACGAGCTCGGTCGTCTTCTGGTTCGCCTCGACGGCGACCAGCCGCGTCACGGGCAGGTACTTGTTCTTCTCGACCTTCACCTCGTACTTGCCGGGCTTGAGGGTGAGCGTCGCTGGAGGCGTGCCGACGAAGTCTCCGTTGACCGAGAGCTGCGCGTTGGCGACGTTGGTCTCGACGACGAGGGTGCCGCGCGCCTCGCGCTCCCCGCGGAGCAGCGGCGGGATCGCCTGGGCGACGTCCTTCTGGAAGCGCCGCGCCGCGATGAGGATCGCGCGATCGACGTCGCAGACGACGACCCCGCCCTTGACGTCGTGGTGCCAGAGCCTCAGCAGGTAGTTGCGCTCGTCGCGCAGGAGGGAGCCGGTCACAATGCGGGTGACCGGCGTGCCCGAGAGCGCCTGCGCCACGCACGCCGCGCTGTCCCGGCACTTCTTGAGGGCGTTGTAGCGCTCGGCCGGCAGGAGGCCGCGCAGCTGATCAGGGGACAGGGGCTTGAGCTGCTGGGCTTCGGCCTCGGCGAGCAGCTCGCGCGTCACCTGGGCGCCCAGGCCCATCATCACGTCCGGCGCGTCGACGTCGGCGATGGCCCAGGTCTCACCCGCCGAGACGGTCAGGAGCGTCAGCAGGGCTGGCACGGCGGTGATCACCCGTGGAACATAGCGTTCCGATGGCGTCAGTCGAGCAGGACGAAGAGGCCCGCGCACTTCCGGAAGGCGATGAGATCGTCCTCATCCCCTACACGGTGGAGCCGAACTACGCCGGCTGGCGGCTCGATCGCTACCTCTGCGAGAAGATCCGCCGGGCCTCTCGCGAGCGCGTGAAGGAGATCATCGAGAACGATCTCGTCTGCGACCGCCCGCTCAAGGCGTCGAGCCCCGTCTGGCCCGGCCTCTCCTTCAAGCTGCGGCGGCGGGTGAGGGCCGAGCCGACGGTGCCGGGCATCGAGCACCTGCGTGAGGTGTACACGGACGCCTGGCTGGTCGTGGTGGACAAGCCGGCCGGGCTGCCCATGCACCCGACCGCGCGGTACCACGTGGGCACGCTGGTGACGCAGCTCGAGCAGCGCTACGGCAAGGACGGCGCGTCGCCGGCGCACCGGCTCGATCGTGAGACCTCGGGGCTCGTCGTGTGTGGCCGCACGCTCGAGGCGACGCAGCGGCTGGGGCGGCTCTTTCACGATGGGCTGGTGGACAAGGAGTACCTCGCGCTCGTCGAAGGCCACCCTCCCGATGACGCCTTCGACGTCGACGCGCCCATCGCCGAGGGCACCGAGCTCATCCGCATCGCGGTGCGCGTCGATCGCGAGCAGGGCCGGCCCGCGCAGACGCACTTCCGGGTGGTGGCGCGCTTCGAGCGCCGGGGCGCCCCGTTCGCGCTGCTCCGCGCGTTCCCCCGCACCGGCCGCCAGCACCAGATCCGCATTCACGCCAGCCTCGCCGGCTTTCCGCTCGTCGGAGACAAGATGTACGGGCCGGACCCGGGCTACTTCGACCGCTTCACGAAGCGCGAGCTCGAGCCCGAGGCCTGGGAGCGCCTGCGCCTGCCCCGCCACGCCCTGCACGCCGCGCGCCTCAGCTTCCGGCACCCGGGCACGAGGGACACGGTGTCGTTCGACGCGCCGCTCGCGGACGATCTGATCGCCTTCATGCAGTCGTGAGGCCCGCGCAGCGGTCGGCCGTCGTGACGCACCCGCCTCAGCTTCCGCGTCGATTGGAGCGAGTGAATGCGGCGGTGGAGGAGGTCGGCCTGACCCTTGATGCCGACCCGTTCCTGTTGCGCGGCGGCGTCGAGCCCCGCAGAGAAGGCCTGTGCGGCGATTCTCGGCCTGTCTCCTCGTGCTGACGGCTCTCACCGCCTCGGCCTCGCCGGACGGCGGCGTCTTCCTCGCTGATCAGCCTGGCCTGACCGTTCCGGCAGCCGCGCCACCCCTGACGCCGGGGTTCGCGGTCCTGACGGTGCCGCTGAGCCTGCTCGCGCCGGGCTCGGGGCAGCTGCTGCGAGGAGAGACGAAGGCCGGCGGCGCCATGCTGGGCGTGAGCGCGGGCCTGCTCGCGGCCACCTTCGGCGGCGCCTTCTTCATGGCGGGCACGGGCGCGAGCGACGTCTCGACGGCCGTGGGGCCGCCGCTCGCCATCCTCGGGCTCGGGGGCGCGCTCGCGCTCGGCGTAGCGGACGCGGTGGGCACGTACTCCACCAACACCCTCGCGCTCCCGGACGAGACGGCGTGGGACGCGTGGAACGCCACCTGGCGGGGCGGCGTGACGGGCCTCGTCGCGCCCCGCGCCGGGCAGGAAGGCGGCGGCGCGGTGTCGGCCTTCGGCGCCTGGCGCACCGGCCGCACGCTCCTCACCGCCGAGGCGGCGAACGTCGTCGGCACGCTCGACGGCTGGGCGCAGGGCGGCGGCGGACTCGAGGTGTTGCGCTACGCGCCGACCGTCGAGCGCGCCGGCCTGTGGCTCGAGACGTCGGTGCGGCACGAGTGGGCCAGTCGCCACGGCTTCGACGCCACCCGCTGGCGCACGCAGCTCGTCTCGGTGCTGCCGATGGGCCTGCTCGCGCCGCGCTTCGGCCGGGTGACGTCGGTGCTACGCCTGGGCGTCGATCCGACCTGGGTGCGCTATCGCGAGCGGGGCGCGGGCGGCTTCGAGCTGCCCCTCAGCGGCGGCTTCGAGGTGCGCACCGGCCTCACCGACTGGCTCCGCGGCCACGTCGGCTACGAGCACGCCCGCGACGGCCTCGTCGGCGGCACCTCCATCGGCTTCATCGGGCTGTTCCACGCCGGCGTCGAGCTCGCGCTGCCGGGCAGCCTCGTGCTCGACGTACGTGTCGTCTCGGGCACGCCGGTCGCCCTCTTCGCGTCACTCGAGTGGAGGGCCCGATGAAGGCGTGGCTCTGGCTCGTGGTGGCGGCGAGCGCCTGCAGCCCCGTGACGGACCCCGAGCCGCGCGCCCAGCTCGACCTCGTGCTGGGGACGACGAGCCGCGCGGGCCTCACCTGGCGCTCCGGGCTGCTCGCCGAGGTGGCCACGCACGACGGGCTGCCGGTGTTCCGCGCCGCGTGCCCGGGGTTCGATGTCTCGGTGGAGCGCGCCGCCGACGGCCCGCGGCAGACGCGCCTGCAGGTGCGCAACCTCGCGCCCGGCACGCGGCTTCTGGGCCCGCCCGGCGTGGTGGCGAACGAGCTCGGCGACGCGCTCGAAGGCCAGCACCTCGCCCGCCAGTGGGCCGTGACGTTCCCCGACGGCATCGACCAGGTCGAGCTCAGCGCGCGGCCGCCGTTCGCCGGCGACCTCGCGTTCCTGGCCTTCGGTGACATTCAGCGGGGCATCTCGCGCTTCGGCGACGTCGTCGCGGTGCTGAACGCGCAGCCCGACGCGGCCTTCGTCGTGGTGATGGGCGACCTCACCAACGTCTCCACCGACGCCGAGTTCGACGCCATCGAGCGCGCCTTCGAGGGCATTCGCCTGCCGATGCTGCTCACGCCAGGCAACCACGACGCGTACCGCGGCTTCGCCTTCCAGCAGCGCTTCGGGCGCGCGAACTACAGCTGCGTGCTGGGCGACACGCGCTTCACCAGCGTCGACTCGAGCAACGCGGGCCTCTCGGAGACCGGCTGGCGGCTGTACGACGAGGCCCTCGAGGCGGGCCGGGCGCAGGCGCACGTCGTCTTCAGCCACATCCCCGCCACCGAGAGCTTCGGGCCGCGCTCGGGGCAGTGGAACTCCCGCACCGAGGCGCGGCGCTTCGTGGCGAGCACCTCGGCGGCGGGCGTCGACCTGCTGCTCTTCGGCCACCTGCACACGCTCGACGTCTACGAGCTCGCGGGCGTGCCCACCTTCATCTCTGGCGGCGCCGGCGCCCTCGAGGAGCGGCTCGACGGCATCGACCGGCACGTGCTCGAGGTGACGCTCACCGGCGGGGTGCCGGCGGTGAAGGTGGTGCGGGTGGACTGAGAAGGCGCGAATCCGGGCAGGCGTGACGGCGAGTGTACCGCGCGTGCTGTGCGCTCCACGCGGGCGCTGTCCCTCAGGCGCGTGGCAGCGGCGGTAGCTTCGCGACGGCGGCCTTGATGCCCGCGAGCAGCTTGAAGATGTGCTCGAGCGCCGCCCCGCTGGGGACTGCCTGAAAGTGCCGCCAGCGCCGCTGCTCGAACCAGAGGCACGCGCGGAGCTCCGACAGGTCCGTCGGCACCGTCTTCGCCTCGGCATGATGGGCGCCCAGCTCAGCCAGCTTCGGGCCCAGCTTGCCGGCCTGAGGGTACGTGAGGGCGAACTGCTCGATGTCCGACCAGCGGGAGCCCGGGCCGGGGATGACGGCGAGCGTGAGCTCCTCGTTGGTCAGCTGCGGCACGCGGCGGGTGTACCACGTGCTAGGTGCGCCTCCATGGCCGCTCGCCTCTCCGACCCCGTTCGCCTCGGGCCCGTCACCTTGAAGAACCGCACCATCCGCGCCGCCGCGTTCGAGGGCATGGCGCCGGGGCACGAGGTGTCCGACGAGCTGCTCGCCTACCACCGCGCCGTGGCCGAGGGCGGCGTCGGCATGACGACGGTGGCCTACGCGGCGGTCGAGCAGTCGGGCCTCGCGTTCGCGCATCAGCTCTGGCTGCGCAAGGAGGCGGTGCCGGGGTTGCGCAAGCTCACCGACGCGGTGCACGCGGCTGGCGCGAAGGCCTGCATTCAGCTCGGCCACTGCGGGAACATGGCGAAGCCGGGCATCGCCGGGGGCCGCGCCCTCGCGCCCTCGGCGAAGTTCAACCTCTATGGCCCGGTGATGCCGCGGGCGATGACGATGGACGACATCAGCCGCGTGACGAGGAGCTTCGGCGAGGCGGTGCGCGTGGCGAAGGACGCAGGCTTCGACGCGGTCGAGGTGCACGCGGGCCACGGGTACCTCATCAGCCAGTTCCTCTCTCCGCACACCAACCGTCGCACCGACGAGTACGGCGGGCCGCTCGAGCGCCGCATGCGCTTCATGCGCGAGGTGATGCGCGAGGTCCGCCAGGCGGCGGCCGGCGCCATCGCCGTCGTGGTGAAGACGAACCTGCGCGACGGCTTCGAGGGCGGCAACCAGCTCGAGGAAGGCGTCGCCATCGCGAAGGCGCTCGAGGAGGAGGGGGCCGACGCGCTGGTGCTCACCGGCGGTTTCGTCAGCCGCGCGCCGATGTTCATCATGCGCGGGCCCATGCCGATGAAGGAGATGAGCCGGCGCATGACCCCGTGGTGGATGCGCACCTTCGTCGGCGCGTTCGGCGAGTGGCTGGTGCCCGAGGTGAAGTACGCCGATCACTACTTCCTCGATGACGCGCGCGAGGTGCGCAAGGCGGTCAAGCTGCCCCTCGTCTACGTGGGCGGCGTGACGTCGCTCGCCTCGGCGAAGACGGTGCTCGGCGAGGGCTTCGAGGCGATCGCGCTCGCGCGGGCGCTCATCCGCGAGCCGGGCTTCGTGAACCGCGTGCTCGCCGAGGAGGCGAAGGACGTGGGGACGCCGGGGCTGTGCGACCACTGCAACGTCTGCGCGGCGCGCATCTACACCACGTCGATGGCGTGCCATCACTGGCCGGGCGTGACGGCGTGAGCCTGGTGCGCGCCGACGCGTCGATGAAGACGGCGCTGGTGACGGGCGCCTGCTCGGGCATCGGGCTCGCGTTCGCCGAGCAGCTCGCGGCGCTCGGCTACGAGCTCGTGCTGGTGAGCAATCGGAAGGCCGAGCTCGAGCAGGTCGCCGCCCGCCTCGCCGCCACCGTGAAGACCCACGCCATCGTGATGGACCTCGCCCGCACGGCGGCTGCCCAGGAGCTCGTCGCCGCCGTGGACCAGCTCGGCCTCGAGATCGACATCCTGGTGAACAACGCCGGCGTCTTCTTCTTCGGAGAGGTGTCGGACGCCGAGCCCGCGAAGATCGCCGCGATGCTCGAGCTTCACGTGGTGACGCCGTCGCTGCTGGGGCGGCACCTTGGCCGGCGCATGCGCGACCGTCGCCGCGGCCACCTGCTCTTCGTCTCGAGCATCTCGGCGTGGAACGACTTCCCCGGCATCGCGCTGTACGGCGCGAGCAAGAAGTACCTCAAGAGCTTCGCGCTGGCCTTGCGCAGCGAGCTGCGTCCGTGGGGCGTGAACGTCACCATCGTCGCCCCTGGCGCGACCGCGACCGGCCTCTACGATCCGAAGGTCGTGGACGTCGGCAAGGCGACGCGGCTCCGCATCATGACGGGCCCCGGGCCGGTCGCGCGGGCAGCCCTGCAGGCCATGTTCGCGGGCCGGGCGCTGGTGGTGCCAGGGCTGGCCTCGAAGCTCTTCGCCTGGGGCATGGCGCTGGCGCCGAGGTGGCTCATCCACCTCGTGCGGCTCCGGGTGCCGTGGCTCCGCCGGCCCTGACCGGCCTCGTGAGCGATCAGCGCTGCGGGAGAAGTCAGCTCGCGAGCGGGGTCGGGTAGCGGCCCGAGAAGCACGCGGTGCAGAACGACCTGCCCGAGCCGTCCCCGGCGGCAGTGACGAGGCCCTGCTCCGAGAGGTAGCCGAGGGACTCCGCCGTGACGTAGCGGGCGATCTCGTCGGTGCTGTGTGAGGCGGCGATCAGCTCCTGCCGGCTGGGCGTGTCGATGCCGTAGTAGCAGGGCCAGGTCGTTGGGGGGCTCGAGATGCGCAGGTGCACCTCCTTCGCGCCTGCGTCCTTGAGCATCTTGACGATCTTCCGCGAGGTGGTGCCGCGCACGATGGAGTCGTCCACCGCCACCACCCGCTTGCCCTCGAGCGTCGAGCGCACCGGCGCCAGCTTCAGCTTCACCCCGAAGTGCCGGATCGACTGCTGCGGCTCGATGAAGGTCCGGCCCACGTAGTGGCTGCGGATGAGGCCCACGTCGAACGGCAGCCTCGCCTGCTCCGCGTAGCCGATGGCCGCGGCGACCCCGCTGTCCGGCACCGCGATGACGACGTCGGCCTCGGCCGGTTGCTCCCGGGCGAGCTGCATGCCCAGCTTCTTGCGCACCTGAAAGACGGACTCACCGAACACCCGCGAGTCGGGTCGGGCGAAGTAGACGAGCTCGAAGACACACCGGCCCGGTGGCCGCTTCTCGAAGGGGAAGCTCGAGCGCAGGCCGTTCTCGTCGATCACGAGCATCTCGCCGGGCTCGACCTCGCGAATGAACTCGGCCTCGATGAGATCGAGCGCCGTCGTCTCGCTGGCCAGCACATACGCCTCCTTGAGCCGCCCCAGCACGAGCGGGCGGAAGCCGATCGGGTCTCGTACGCCGATCAGCTGCTTGTCCGACAGGAAGAGTAGAGAGAACGCGCCGCTGGTCCGCCGGAGGGCCTCGACGACCCGCGCCTCGAGCGTCGGCGCCTTCGAGCGCGCGATGTGGTGGATGATGTTCTCGGTGTCGGAGTCGGACTGGAAGATGGCCCCTTCAGCCTCGAGCGAGCGCCGGGTCGCGTCGGCGTCGACGAAGTTGCCGTTGTGCGCCACCGCCAGCTGCCCGCCCGCGAACGACACCTGCAGGGGCTGCGCGTTCTTCAGGTGGCTGCCCCCGGCCGTCGAGTACCGCACGTGGCCGATGGCGAGGTTGCCGGGCAGCTGCTCCAGCACCGGCGCCGTGAAGACGTCCGCCACCAGGCCCATTCCGCGGAAGCTGCGGAGCCGCTGGCCATCACTGGTGACGATGCCACCCGACTCCTGCCCGCGATGTTGCTGCGCGTGCAGGCCCAGGTACGCCAGGTTGGCCGCCTCGTCGTGCCCGTAAATGCCGAAAACTCCGCACATGACGGGGCTTCAACCAGACTTCGCCGGTCGGCTCAATCAGTGTAAGGGGAGGTAGCTAGGGGTCGTTCTCAAAGGTCGGAAAATTCCACCGAGAAAGGTTGCACACGGTGCCGCCGAGCGGGGTCCAGCCAGAAGGACGGGTCACTGACCTGTACCGGAAATATGGGCCGGCGATCTACTCGCGGTGCCGTCGTCTCCTGAAGGACGACGCCCTCGCAGAAGACGCCACGCAGGAGGTCTTCGTGCGCGTCATGAGACACATCGAGGCAGCACCCGACGACAGCGCGGCGCTCGCGTGGATCTATCGGATCTCCACCAACTTCTGCCTGAACCAGATCCGCGATCGAAGCCGTCAGGCCGAGCCCACCGCTCCCGAGGAGCTGCCGGAGGCCGAAGGCGAGGCGCTCGAGCCGCAGATGCTCGACCGCGAGCTGGCGATGAAGCTGGTCGAGCGGACGCCCGAGAAGCTCCGCGAGACGGTCGTGCTCTACTACATCGACGGGCTCGAGCAGGAGCAGGTCGCCAGGACGCTGGGCATCTCGCGCCGCACCGTCATCAACCGGCTCCAGGAGTTCCAGGAGCGCAGCCGCAAGTTCCTCGCCCGCGAAGGGGGTGTCGCATGACCGTCACGAACGCCCGCGGGCATCTCTCCAGCGAGACCATCGACCTGCTGCTGCTCTCGGCGCTGTCGGCCGACGAGACGAACCAGGCCAAGTCCCACATCGACGGCTGCGGCCTCTGCAAGCAGCGCTGGCTCGAGCTCAACGAGGACAGCCAGAAGTTCAAGCAGTACGTCTTCGCGCGCACGCTGCCGCAGGTCGAGGCGCGGGTGAAGGCGTCGCAGCAGGGCTTCTTCGAGCGCTTCAAGCTGCAGTTCGTGGTGCCGGCGCTGGGCCTCGCGACCGCCGCCGCCCTCGTGCTCACCTTCTCGGCCGGCCCCGGCACGCAGACCGAAGACGACGTGTACATCGGCGTGAAGGGCCATGAGTCCACCTTCGAGGTGTTCGCCCAGCGAGAGCAGGGCGGCTCGTTCACGGTGAAGGGTGACACGAAGCTCAAGCCGAAGGACCGGATCCGCTTCGTCGTCTCGCCAGGCCAGGCGAAGTACGTGCTGGTGGCCTCGGTGGACGGCAAGGGCGCCTTCAGCGTCTACCACCCGTTCGGCTCCTCCGAGTCCGAGCCGATCGCCGGGCAGGTTCCCCGCCGCCTCGAGCTGGGCAGCACCGTCGAGCTCGACGACACCCTGGGCACCGAGCGACTGCTGGTGGTGCTGTCCGACGCGCCGGTGAAGGCCGAGGCCGTGAAGGCCGCCGTCGCCGCCAACCCTGGCGCCCCGAAGGTCGAGGGTGCGAAGGTGCTGACCCGGGAGTTCGTGAAGGTCGCTCCGTGAACACGCTCTGGAAGACAGGGCGGGCCCTGGCGCTCGCCGTCGCGCTGCTGGCGGCCCCGGCGTTCGCCGAGACGAAGCGCGTCGCCATCATCGTCGGCAACAACGCGGGTGGCCCGTCGATGCCGCCCTTGCGCTTCGCCGAGTCCGACGCCGGAAAGATGGCGCGGGTGCTCGTCGAGCTCGGTGACGTGGCGGCGGACGACATCCTGCTGCTGCAGGGGCGCAAGGCCGCTGACGTCGAGCGGGCCATCGCCGATGCGCGCGACCGCATCTCGATGTTCAAGCGCTCGCCCGACGTGCGCACCGTGCTGCTGTTCTTCTTCTCGGGGCACTCCGACGGAGAGGCCATGGAGCTCGGCAACGAGAAGCTCGCGTACCCACGGCTCAAGGCCCTGCTGGCGGGCTCGGGCGCCGACGTGCGCCTGTCCATCGTCGATGCCTGCAAGTCCGGCGGCGGCCTCCGGGAGAAGGGCGGCAAGCAGGCCGAGGCCTTCACCATCAAGCTCGCCGACACGCTGCAGCAGACGGGCGAGGCGTTCATCACCTCGAGCGCGGCTGACGAGGCGGCGCTGGAGTCGAACGAGGTGATGGGCAGCTACTTCACCCACAACCTCATCTCGGGCCTGCGCGGCGCCGCCGACACGTCGGGCGACCGCCTGGTGACGCTCGCCGAGGCCTACAAGTACGCGTACGACCGCACCGTCAGCGCGACGGCTGCGTTGACGGCCGGCGCCCAGCACCCCTCCTACGACTTCAAGCTGTCCGGCCAGGGCGAGCTGGTGCTGGCGTCGCTGCTCAAGCCGTCGTCGGTGCTGGTGCTGCCCGAAGGCGCCGATCGCTCGCTCGTCACCGACGTGCTGCGCGATCAGGTCGTCGTCGAAGCGCCCGGCAACGCCGCGAGGGAGTTCGCCCTCGCGCCAGGAGAGTACGCGCTGCGGCTCTTCAAGCAGGGTCAGGGCTTCGCAGGGCGGGTGAAGCTGGCCGACGGCACGAAGCGCACCATCGCCTGGGCCGAGCTGACGCCCGTGACGTCGTCCGTGATGGTGGCGGCGAAGGGCGGCATCGAGGTGTCGCAGCAGATGGACGCGAAGGAAGACACGGCGCCCATCGGCTTGTCGGTCGCGCTGGGGCTCACCGGCCGCGTCACGGAGTGGGCGCCCAACGACGCCAGCGGCCTCAAGTACCAGCTGCGCGTCGGGCTCGACCCGCTCAGCACCACCTTCGGCAGCTTCAACCTCTTCGGGCGCCCGCGGCTGGGTCGTGTGCGCGTGGCGGGCGAGCTCACCCTGCACCTGCTGGGAGAGGCCACCATGGAGGCCTTCCGCCGCAACGAGTACGGCCTGCAGTTGCGCGTCGGCTACCGGTTGGCGTTCGAGTGGTGGCGGCTGCACCTCGGCGTCGGCCTCGAGGGTGGCGGCGGCATGCTGATGACGTCGGACACGGTGCTCCGCCCGACCGGCGTCCTCGTGGCAGCGCCCCGCGTCACGCTGCGCGCGCGCATCGCGGGTCCGGTGTGGCTGCTGGTCGAGGGTGACTTCCCCATCGTCGCGGCGCCGTTCTCGGCTGACGGGCAGAACGTCTACCTGCGTCCCTACGCCTTCGCTGCGGCGTCGGCCGGGTTCCTCATCGCGTTCTGAGGCGTCGGTTGAGCCCGGCGAAGCGCAGAGGTCCCCGCCTGGACGCTCGCGAGGCCCGGCTCCAGGCGGCGCTCACGGCGTTGCGCGAGGCCCTGGGCGACGTGGGGTCGGCGTGGATGAGCAGACTCCAGGCCCGCCACCGCCCGGGCGTATCGAGCCTGGCCATGCGGCTCGAGCCGGTCTGGGAGCCGCTCACCGTCGAGACCGTGACCACGGCCCTCGCGAAGCGCGACATCGTCCCTCGGGCGGCCCGGCCGCACCCGACGTTCGCGATCCGGGCACAGCACGTCCCCTCCGCCGTCAAGCTCGACCTCGAGCTCGCCGAGACCCTCTCCCCCGACCTGAAGCGACAGCTCGATGAGACGCTGGGCGCGGGCTGGGCGTCTCGCCGTCCTGCTCCAGCTCGGCTTCGCCGTGCGCCGAAGCGTGAACGGCGCTCGCCTCAGAAGCGGATGCCGAACACGCCGCGCAGGGCCTGAGCGTTCACGAGCGTAGCGGGCGACCCGGCCTGCTCGCGGTTGAAGCCACCGAGCGGGAAGAGAATGCCGTACTGCGCCTGCGCGTAGAACCCGTCTTCCGTCTCGTAGCGGGCGCCGGCGTTCACCTCGATGCCGAGGTTCGGGTCGAGCGGTTGGGTGGTGTTGCCGCCCGACGGGGTCGACTCGGCGTAGATGGCGCGCGAGTAGATGCCGGCGGCGAACACGTTCAGGCCCTGGGTGATGCGGTACTGCACGCGGGGCTTCACGTAGAGGCTGTCGGTCACCCCGCCGAGGATCTCGCGGTAGAGGATCATGTCGACGCGGTAGTCGCGGTTGAAGCGGAAGTTGCGAATGGTGTTGTCCGAACAGGGCCCGGCGGACGAGCAGCGGTACTGGGGACCGTCGATGTCGCCCGCGAGCCCCGAGCTGCGGCGCCGGGGCGCGTTCCCGAAGCCGGGCGCCTTGTCGCCCGACGCGAAGCCGATCTCTCCGCCGATCTCGAGGTCGCCGTTGAGCAGCTTGTACTCACCCTGCAGCACCGCGGCGAACTGCCACACGTCGAGCCGCTGGTTCTCGCCCGGCTGCATGCCGTTCGCGCCCGAGAGCGCGCGGTTGCCGATGGACCCGAGGATCGCCGCGAACTCGCCCTCGATGCGGAAGTTCTTCCGCTCGAGCTTCGCCCACACGTCGGGGATGAAGAGGTTCGCCTCGCGGCGCACGAACGACGCCGGCACGTCTGCTCCCGCTACGTTGCGCCCATCGCTCCCGAACGGCTGCGAGAGCGTGTCCACCGAGTCGGTGCGCTGGTTGCGGTAGCTGAAGTGCAGCCCGTAGTTGAAGACGAACTGCCCCGAGTCCAGCTTCGCGCGCGCCTCGGTGTCGGTGTCGCGCCGCGCGACCGCGACGATGTAGTTGATGCCATCGTCGTAGTTCGACAGGTTGAACGGCTGGCCACCCTCGGGCAGGCGAAGCGAGGTGGTGCCCACGATGTTCAGATCGAGCATCGGCGTCACGTAGAAGCCCGCGAGGGGCTCTGCGGTGAAGCTCACGCGATCGACGGTGTCGCCCCAGTCGTTGTCGATGCCGTTGCCGTCGTGGTGCAGCATGCCCAGGCCCCAGTGGCTGCCCATGCGCCCGAAGCGAAGGATGCCGACCGGCGTCGACACCTCACCCCACACGCGCTTCATCATCAGCGAGTCGTTGAGCGAGTTGACGCCCGCCCGCGGAGCCACCTGCGTCTGGCTGAAGATCGAGAAGTCGTTGCGGTCGCTCCAGTACCCGAAGCCCGCGTTGCGCGAGAACGAGTAGTCGGGCGTGGAGCCCCAGACGAGGTTGTCGAACGCGTCGATCTGCGTGCGAATGCGGACCTCTTCCGAGATGTTGATGGTGGGCTCGAAGCGGAAGCGCATGTTGACGCCGACGTTCGTGCGGTCGCCGTTCGAGGTCGGGTTGCGGGGCCACAACGAGTAGCCCGCCGCGTCGTTGCCGGACCCGAGGTCGAAGCGCCAGAAGAGATCTGGCCGCATGCGCAGATAGCCGTCGAAGGTGACGAGCTCGAGCTTGCGCTTCTCGTCCACCCAGTCTTCCTGCCAGCCCTGGGCGACCGACTGGGTGGCGAGCTGGGCGCGCATCTCTTTGCGCAGGTCGTCGACCTCGCGGCGCGCGGCCTCGAGCTTCTGCTCGAAGTCCCGCTTGAGGGCGTCGGTGTCCGGCGAGCCGGTGGACGCGGCCGCCGTCGAGACGGGCGCCAGGCCGCCGTCGGCCTGGGCGAAGGCGGTCGAGGTGAACAACACGAACAGCGTCGGGACACACGCGCGCAGCATCACGCCGAACCTCGTAAGCCGCCCCTCATGGGGTGGTCAAAGGAAAACCCCGGACCACACGAGACACTGGCGGGGCGATTGCCTGCTATTCGCGCGTCGGCCGGCCCTGCCGCAGCTCGGTCAACACGCCGTGCGCGCCCTTCGGGTGCACGAAGGCGATCTTCGCCCCGCCGGCGCCGATCTTCGGCGTCTCGTCGATGAGCTGCGCACCCTGCGCCTTGAGCGAGCGCAGCGCCTGCTCGATGTCCGAGACCTCGACGCAGACGTGGTGCAGCCCCTCGCCGCGCTTGTCGAGGTACTTCGCGACGCTCGAGGCCGGATCCGTCGGGCAGATGAGCTCGATCCGGCCCATGCCGTGGCCGAAGATGGCGGTCTTCACCCTCTGGTCCGCCACCACCTCGAGCTCCGGGGGAGGGAAGCCCAGCACCTCGACGTAGAACTTCACCGCCGCGTCGAGGTCCTTCACGGCGATGGCGACGTGGTCGAGGCCCTTGGTGCTCATGTGCGCTTCCTGCCACGGGCGGGCGCGGATTTCGAACGGGATCCGCCCGCTGGCTTCGCCGCGCGCCCCTTCGCCTTCGCCGGCCGCTTCCCGGGCTTGCCGGGCTTCGGCTGACACGACGGGCAGAAGAAGGTGGTGCGGCCACCCTGGTCCACGCTGGCGATGGGCGCGTGGCAGACGGGGCAGGGCTCGCCGTCGCGGCCGTAGACGAGGAAGGGGTTCTTCGCGCCGGGCTCCTCGACGTACTCGATCTCCTCGCCGGCCTCGGCCTCGAGCGCGAACGAGATGCCGTCGTGAATGGCCTTCGCCAGCCGCGCCCACTCGTCCTTCGTGAGCGAGCCGGGCGCGCGGGCCGGGTGCAGGTTCGCGCGGAAGAGCGCCTCGGCTGCGTGGATGTTGCCGAGCCCCGCGACGCGCTCCTGGTCCATCAAGGCCACCTTGAGCTCCTGCCTGGACGCAGCGAGCGCGGCCTCGAGCTGCGCGGCCGTGAGGCCATCGACGAGCGGGTCGATGCCCAGCTTCGCCACCGCCTGGTTGCGCGACAGCTCGGCGGCGGGCACCGGCTGGATGAGGCCGAACAGGCGCGGGTCCTGGAAGTGAATGACCTCGCCCGAGTCGAGGACGAAGCGCGCGCGGCTCCACCTCGCCTCGGCGCCCGCCGGGCGCTTGAGGAACTTGCCCGTCATGCCGAGGTGGGCGATGGCGCCGCGGCCGTCGGAGAAGGTCAGCAGCAGGAACTTACCGCGTCGCTCGATGCGCTCGACCCGACCCACCAGCGCCTCGACGTCCTTCACGTTCGAGCCGCGGAACGTGCGCACCTTCGGGTCAGCCTCGGTGCGGACGATGGAGCGACCGTCCACCCACTTCGTCAGCGCGCGTCGGGCGAACTCGACCTCGGGGAGCTCAGGCATGCAGGGTGATGTAGCGGCAGGCCCCGACGGAGGCGAGCGTGGAGTGAGCTCGGCTTCAGCGTGGAGTCGAGCGGGCCGGCCGGGGAACGCGCAGGTGCGCCGCGAGCGCGTCGAGCACCGCGCCCTGACTCGCGCGCAGGTCCGCCTCCGAGAGGTAGAGCGCTGCGCCCGCGCGGGCAGGTCGCTCGGCGAAGCCCAGGAGCTCGACGCCGGGCAGATCGACCCGAACGCCTTGTCGCGCGGAGGCCAGCGTCGACAGGCCCGTCACCACCAGGGGCTTCGTCGGCCACCGGGCCCTGAGCGCGGCGTGCACTTCACCGGGGCTCGCCCTCACGGTGGAGGTGGGCGCGAGGCTGACGACCGCTCCGACGAACTCGAGTCCCGGGAGCCCTCGCAGCTCGTCGAGGGAGCTGAGACGCACCGGCTCGAGCCCGAGCGCGATGGCGGTCTCGCTCATCAGCTTGACGATGAAGTCATGGGGACGGGCGAGCAGCAGCTTCATCGCCTCGAGCCTATGGAGGCGCCGACGCCCGCGCGCAACCGAATCGTTCACTCGAAGTCGGAGTGGACGGTGACGAAGTGCGGGTCGGAGGCGAGGCTGGCCGGCGTCACCAGCGTCTGCTCGAGCTCGATGCCCAGCTTCGGGCCCAGGGCGAGATCGGCCTTCGACAGGTGCAGGGCCTTCACCTGCTGCTGCGCGCCGACGCTCACGCCCGCGCCGCGCTCGAACGCCTTCGTCACCAGCTCGCTGCAGTAGAGCCGCTCGTCGTCCCAGCGGTAGCGCGCGTCGTAGGGCTTGCCGAGCTGCTCCTTCGCCGCCCCGACGACGTGCCCCAACGCAGCCTCGTCGAGCTCCCTCGCCCGCAGCACCGTCACCCGGCCGCCCACCCCGCGGGCCCGCCACGTCTTCCACGGTGTGCGCGAGACGGGCTGCACCGCCTCGATGACGAAGACGCCGTCGTTCGCCACCTCGACGAGCCCGACGTGGGAGTACGGGCTGTCGCTGACGCGGCGGATGAGGGCGGAGCGGCTGGAGGTCGAGGTCTGCAACACGACGTCTCCCGTCTTCACGGGGACTTCGCGAACCGCCGGGCTGGCCTGCGGCTTCCCGGACACGAAGACGAGGACCGCCAGACACACCAGTCGGAACAAAACGCCCATGCCTCGCGTCGAGAGCAACGTTCGTTCCAACTCCCTGTAAAGTGACCTCCGTGCGACACCTTCTCCTCTTCGCTGCCCTGCTCCCCCTCGTCGCGGTGGGACAGGTGAATGAGTGTTCCGAGCAGTTCCTGGAGTGCCGCGAGGACTGCTCGCTCGAGCACAGCTCCATTCGCGCCGACGCCCCGAAGAAGCTGAACAAGTGCATCAAGAAGTGCCAGAAGAAGCTCACCACCTGTGAGGAGCGCGAGCTCGAGACGAAGAGCAACTCGCTCGAGGCCGGCGCCCTCGACAAGTCACCGGTGAGCAGCGACGTGGACGAGCAGGGCATGCCGACCCGTACGGCCGTCAAGAAGGCGAAGACGAGCGACGACGAGGTGCGCCGGTCCTCACCCGGAGACGATCTGCGGGACGACCGGCCAGCGCCCGCGCCCGCGCCTGTCGAGGAGAAGAAGCCCTCGAAGAAGGCGAAGCCCGAGGAGGCCGAAGAGCGCCGCCCGCCCCGTGAAGAGGTGCGCGAGTCCGAGATTCCGAAGTCGTCGCGCACCGAGCTCAAGGTGGCCGAGCCCACGAAGAAGGACGAGCCGAAGAAGCCCGAGCCCGAGCCCACCAGGAGGGCCGAGCCCGACGCCATCGTGATGACGCCGAAGGCCGAGGCGAAGAAGCCCGCCGAAGACGAGCTGCGCGACGACCGACCCCGCGCGTCCGAGCCGCCCACGAAGAAGGCCGAGAAGAAGAAGGACGACCTGCCGCCCCCGCCGCCGAAGCCGAAGGAAGAAGACCACGACGACCTGCGGAACTTCTGATGGCCGGGCGTCCGCGCCAGCGAGGGCGCTTCTCGAAGAGCGACGGGCTGCCGTTCGACGTCATCGGCGCGACGCTCGGGCTCTTCTTCGCGGGCCTGTGCCTCGGCGTGCCTGCGCTCTGGTTCCTGCCGCAGCTGAAGCCGCTCGAGGTCCGTGGCCAGGTGGTGCAGGAGCGAGGGTATGACTGAGGGCGCGCTCAGCTCCGTTGCGCGAGCCGCACGCCGAGCAGCACGAACGCGCCGCCCACCAGGGTCTCCCACCCGAGCTGCTCGTCGAGCAGCCCCCACGCGGCGAGCGCCGTGGCGATGGGCTGCAGGTTCGCGAACACGGCGACGCGCGAGGCCTCGGTGCGCGAGAGCGCGTAGTTCCACAGCGCGTACGAGCCCATGCTCGTGAGCACCACGAGGTAGAACAGGCACCACCAGACGATCGCCGGCGCCGCGAGGAACTCCTCGAGCTTCACCACGAAGGGCGCGGCCGGCAGGCACCACAGCGCTCCGGCGATGAGGCTCCAGCCAGCCGTGCGCAGGCCGCCGAACTCCCGGGCCATGTCGCGCGACTCTGCCGTCCAGAAGACCCACGCCACCACCGCCCCGAGGATGAAGAGGTCTCCCACCATCGGCCCCAGCGCCGCGGCGAGCCCTCGGCCGAGGAGCAGCACCAGCACGCCCGCGAAGGCCACCGCGATGCCCACGAGGCGCGACGGGTTGGGGCGCTCCTTCTTCCGCGCGACCCCGAGCAGGTACACCCCCACCGGCGTCAGCCCGTACAGGAGCCCGGCGTGCGTCGCCTTCGATTGCGAGAGGCCGTACACGAAGAAGCCCTGGTTCACCGGCCCCGCGAGCAGGCCGAAGCCAAGCCACCAACGCCAGGTGCTGCGCGGCGGCAGCCGTGGCCCGCCGAGCGCCGCCAACAGCCCGAGGTAGCCCGCTGCCGAGAGGAGGATGCGCAGCGTCACGAGGGAGATCGCGTCGACGTCTTGCGTGGCGCGCCGGGCAGCGAGGTGCGTGCCCGCTGAGATGGCGGTCTGGCCCAGCAGCGCGAGCAGCACCGGCAGCGGCAACGGCCGGCGCGAAACGACCTCAGTCACGTGACGCCTCGTGCACGCCGTCGGGTCAGAACACCAGCTCGCCGCCCTGCGCGCGCACCGCGGTGACGGCCGCCAGGTTGACGATGTCTTGCGTGCTCGCGTTCACCTGCAGCACGTTCACCGGCTTGTTCATGCCCAGGAGCAGCGGGCCGATGACCTCGGCGCCACCGAACCGCCACAACAGCTTGTAGGCGATGTTGGCCGCGTCGAGGCTCGGGAAGATGAGCACGTTGGCGTCGCCCGACAGCTTCGAGAACGGGTAGCGCCCCTCACGCTCCTCGCGCACGAGCGCGGGGTCGACCTGCATCTCACCGTCCACCTCGAGCGTGGGCCTGGCCGCGCGGGTGAGCTCCATGGCCTTCCGCATGCGCTGCGGAGACGGGCCCCCGTTCGCGCTCCCGAAGGTCGAGTACGACAGGAACGCCACGCGCGGCGTCACGTCGAAGGAGCGCGCGAGCTCGGCGGTCGCGATGGCGATGTCGGCGAGGTACTCGGGCGTCGGGTCGGGGTTCACCGTGCAGTCGGCGAAGAACTTGAAGTCGTTGCGCTGCACCACGAGGTACACCCCGCCCGCCCGCCGGCCCTCGCGCGTCCCGATGACCTCGAGCGCCGGTCGAACGGCCTCGGGGTAGGTCTGGGTGAGGCCCGTCACGAGGCCATCGACTTCGCCTTCACGCACCATCATCGCCCCGAAGTAGCCGCGCGACCGCAGGCGCGCCGCCGCGAGCCCCCGGGTCACGCCGCGCCGTTGCCGCAGCTTCCAGTACGCCTCCGTGTACCGCTCGACCTGCGGGCTCGAGGCGGGGTCGACGATGGTCACGCCCAGCAGCTCGTCCTCGAGCTTGTTCTCGGCGATGGCGCGGGTGATGTCGGCGCTGTTCCCGAGCAGCACCGGCTCGCAGATCGCCTCCTCGCGCAGAATGCGGGCGGCCTGGAGGACGCGCGGGTGCTCACCGTCGTCGAGGGCGATTCGCCTGGGCGCCGCGCGTGCGCGCGTGACGATCGACGCCATCACCTGGTTCGAGCGCGACTGCAGTGCGTGCAGGCGATCACGATAGGCGGGCAGATCGACCTGGAGCCGCGCGACGCCGGTGTCCATCGCCGCCTTCGCGACGGCCGGGGCGACCCAGAGCAGCACCCGCGGGTCGAACGGCTTCGGGATGATGTAGTCGGGCCCGAAGGCGAAGCGCTGACCGCCGTAGGCGTTGCTGACCGAGTCGGGCACCGCCTCGCGCGCGAGCTCCGCCAGGGCCCGCGCCGCCGCGAGCTTCATCTCTTCGTTGATCTGTCGCGCGCGGACGTCGAGCGCCCCACGGAAGATGAAGGGGAAGCCCAGCACGTTGTTCACCTGGTTCGGGTAGTCCGAGCGGCCCGTCGCGACGATGCCGTCGGGCCTCGCCTCGCGCGCCTCGGGGTAGCTGATCTCGGGGTCCGGGTTCGCGAGCGCGAAGATGATCGGCCGCGCGGCCATGCGCTTCAGCATCGCGCCGTCCACGACGCCCTTCACCGAGGCCCCGAGGAAGACGTCAGCGCCCTCGAGCGCCTCGGCCAGCGTGCGCGCGTTCGTCTTCTGCACGTAGGGCTGCTTCCACTGGTTGAGGCCGTCGGTGCGGCCCGCGTGGAGCACGCCCTTGGTGTCCACCATCAACACGTTCTCGCGGCGCACGCCGAGGGTGACCCAGAAGTTGGTGCAGGCGATGGCCGAGGCGCCCGCGCCCGACACCACCACCTTGAGCTGCCCGAGTTGCTTGCCCGCCAGCTCGGCCGCGTTGAGCAGCGCCGCGCCCGAGATGATGGCGGTGCCGTGCTGGTCGTCGTGGAAGACGGGAATGTTCATCTCGCGCTTGAGGCGCTCCTCGATGACGAAGCACTCGGGGGCCTTGACGTCTTCGAGGTTGATGCCGCCGAAGGTGGGCTCGAGCGACTTCACCACCTTGCAGAAGAGGTCCACGTCCTTCGCGTCGACGTTGAGATCGAACACGTCGAGGTCGGCGAACTTCTTGAACAGCACCCCCTTGCCCTCCATCACGGGCTTGCCGGCCCACGGGCCGATGTCACCGAGCCCCAGCACGGCCGTCCCGTTCGAGATGACGGCCACCAGGTTGCCGCGCGCGGTGTACCGGTACGAGAGGTCTGGGTCCTTCGCGATCTCGAGGCAGGGCTCGGCCACCCCGGGCGTGTAGGCGAGCGACAGGTCTCGCGCCGTCGCCGTCGGCTTGGTGGGCACGACCTCGATCTTCCCCGGGCGTCCCTGCGAGTGGTACTCGAGCGCGTCGTCCTTGCGGACCTTCTTCGACATCGGCGTGAAGCTGGTGGCCATGGCCGCTCACCGTGCCTGACCCACGCGCGCTGGCCATGGAAAAAGGTGAATGGGTGGGTCAAGCGAGCTGACTGAGCGCCCAGCGCGCGGCGTCCCGAACGCGCTCGTCTTCGTCGCCGGCGAGGCGCTCCAGCACGCCACGGGCCCCGGGGCGCTTCAGGGCGCCGAGCGCGTAGGCGGCGTTGCGGCGCAGCCCGTGGTAGCCCGCGCGCACGAGGGCGGTGCCCGGCGCCCACGAGTCGTACTGCGCCTTCGTCATGGCGGCGAGCTCGAGCACCGTCACGCTCGCGACGTCGCGTGGTGTGAAGCGGGCCGAGGCGCGCAGCGGGGTGGCGTTGAGCGGGCACACGTCCTGGCAGACGTCGCAGCCGAACACGTGGCCGGCCATCGCGTGCCGGAGCGGCTCGGGGGCGACGCCGTCGTTCTCGATCGTCTGGTACGAGAGGCAGGCGCGCGCGTCGACGACGCGGTCGCTGACGAACGCCCCCGTCGGGCAGGACGTGAGACACAGGGTGCAGCGCCCGCACGCGTCGGGCGTCGGCCCCGAGGCGTACGCGTCGACCTCGGCGTCGAGGATCATCGTCGCGAGCACCACCCAGGAGCCGAAGGCGGGCGTGATGAAGCAGGCGTTCTTGCCGACGTAGCCGAGCCCGGCGCGCGCGGCCCAGACCTTCTCCATCACCGGGTTCGCGTCCACCGAGCCGTAGTCGTTCACTCCCGGGAACGCCTGCCTGAGCGCGCGCCGCAGGCCGCGCAGCCGGTCCCGCATCGTGGCGTGGTAGTCGCGGCCCCGCGCGTACCGGGCGATCGGCGCCTCGTCGTCGGTGTGCCAGTAGTTCGCGGCGAGCGCGATCACCGTGCGTGCGCCGGGCAGCAGCTTCGAGACGTCGAGGCGCTCGGCGACGCGCTCAGCCATCCAGTCGAGGTCGGCGTGATGGCCCTGCGCCAGCCAGTCTTCGAGCAGCGTCGGCTCGATGGGCTCGGCGCGCGCGAAGCCGACGAGGTCGAACCCGGCGGTCGTCGCGAGCTCTCTCAGGCGCTCGCTGGGCAGGCGCGACACGTCAGGCCTTCTTCGGCGCCACCCACGGCACGTCGGCGCGGCCAGCGCGGAAGTTGATCACGCGAGCCATCACGAAGAGCAGGTCGGACAGGCGGTTCAGGTACACGACGATGTCCTGCTCGACGTCGCCGGCGCGCATGAGGGGCACGATTCGGCGCTCGGCCCGCCGGCAGACACACCGCGCGTGGTGCAGGGCGGCCGCCGCCTTCGTCCCTCCCGGCACGATGAACGAGGTCAGCGCAGGCAGCTCCTTGTCGAACTCGTCCATCACCCGCTCCATCGCGGCGATCCACTCGAGGTCGAGCTGCGGAATGTGGGCCGCCGCCTTGCTGCCCGCTGGCGTCGCGAGGATGGAGCCGATCGTGAAGAGCTGGCTCTGCAGCGCCTGCGCGAGCTCGTCGAGCTGCCCAAGGCCCTCAGCGCGCGCGACGCCGAGCACCGAGTTCAGCTCGTCCACCTGTCCGTACGACTCGACGCGGTCGCTCTCCTTGCCGACGCGCCCGCCGCCGAAGAGAGAGGTGTCTCCGCCGTCACCGGTCTTCGTGTAGATCTTCATGGCCTGCTCGTAACCCCCGCGCGGCGGCTCGTCCACGCCGTGTGCTCAATCGGGGATCCAGGTCGTCACCGAGCTCACCCCACCGTCGAGGTGGTGCACGTGCAGGAACCAGCTGCCGACGGGCGGGCCGTTGCGCCTCACCAGCCCGAGCGTCGCGACCCCCGCGTCGTCGGGGCCCTGGTCTGCCTCGGGGGCGCGCTCGAAGCCCAGGGCCGCGGCGCTCGTCATCACCGCCTCGACGCGCGTTCCCGCGGGCGTGTGCTCGAAGCGCTTGAACTCGATGAGGTCTCTCGAGGTCCGAACGCCGCACCAGCCGCACGTCACCACCGCCAGCGTCACCACGGCGCCGCACCCGAGGAACGCCCTGGACGGGCCCTTGCCGACGCGCGCGGTCACGGTCGCTCCAGCTCGAGGAACAGCACCTCGGGCGTCTGGCCCTGCTCGCGCTTCACCTCGCGCCACTCCGATGGCTCCCACGGCGGAAAGAACGTGTCGGCCTCGACGTCGCGGTCGATCTGCGTGAGGAAGAGGCGCGTCGCGAGCGGCAGCGCCTCGGCGTACAGCCTGGCGCCACCGATGATCATCGGCAGCGGGTCGGACGTGCGCGCGAGGGCGAGGGCGGCGTCGAGCGACGGCGCGACCTCAGCGCCCGGCGCCTCCCGGAGCGTGCGGCTGACGACGATGTTCCGTCGCTCCACCAGCGGCTTGCCCAGGGACTCCCACGTCGCGCGGCCCATGATGACCGCGTGGTGCAGGGTCACCGCCTTGAAGTGCCTCAAGTCTTCGGGGATGCGCCACGGCAGCGCGTTGTTCTTCCCGATGGCGCCGCGCCTCGCGACCGCGACCACCAGCCCGAGCGGTTGACGTGTCATCTCAGACCGCCACCGGCGCCTTGATGGCGGGGTGCGGGTCGTAGCCTTCGAGCGTGAAGTCCTCGTACTGGAACTCGAACAGGTTCTTGCGCTCGGGGTTCACCTTCATGCGGGGCAGCGCGCGGGGCTCGCGCGACAGTTGCTCGCGCGCCTGCTCGACGTGGTTGTTGTACAGGTGAACGTCTCCGAAGCTGTGCACGAAGTCGCCGGGCTTCAGCCCGCTCGCCCGCGCCACCATCATCGTGAGCAGCGCGTAGCTCGCGATGTTGAACGGCACCCCGAGGAAGACGTCGCCCGACCGCTGGTAGAGGTGACAGGACAGCTCGTCGTCTTGAACGTGGAACTGGAAGAGCGTGTGACAGGGCGGCAGCGCCACCTGATCGGCCTCGCGCGGGTTCCAGCCCGTGACGAGCAGGCGCCGGCTCATCGGGTTCTCGCGGAGATCGCGCACCACCCGGGCGAGCTGATCGAAGCCGTCGCGTTCGTAGGTGCCGTCGGCGCGTTTCGTCGCCCCGAAGTTGCGCCACTGGTGCCCGTAGACCGGCCCGAGGTCGCCCTCGTTCCGGCCAAAACGCGCGGTCTGCTCGGCCGTCGCCCACTCGTCCCAGATGGAGACGCCCACGGCCTTGAGCGGCTGCACCGTCGTCTCGCCGCGCACGAACCAGAGCAGCTCGTGGATGATCGACTTGAGGTGCACCTTCTTCGTCGTCAGCAGCGGGAAGCTCGAGCGCAGGTCGAAGCGCAGCTGACCTCCGAAGAGCGCGCGCGTGCCGGTGCCGGTGCGATCGGCGCGCGGCTTTCCCTGCTCCAGGACGGCCTTCAACAGGTCGAGATACGCGCGTTCTGACATCGGCTGCCTCCGTGGCGGCGAATCGAGCCACAAATGTCACGCCAGGTCGATCGTGTAGGCGCGCTCGTCGATCACGAAGGCGTCGCCTGGTTTCAGTGGGACCACCCACGGGCTCTGCAGCGCGGCGCTCCGTGAGCGGGTCCGCGTCCCCAGCGTGAACGAGGGGCGGGCGATGGTGAGCTCGGGCGTCGCGTGCCGGAGGCGCACGAAGCACAGGGGGCTGCCCTCGCCGACCTGCATGAAGCCGCGGTCGGGCACCGGGTCCACCCGAGAGCTCGTCTTCAACACGAGCGGTGCTGGCCGGGGAGTCTCGAGGACGCAGCCGCGGGAGACGAGCGCGCTCCACCGCCCCTGCCGCCACGTGCGCTCGAGCGCGTCTCCGACCGCGGGCTTGAGCCCATGCACCCGCAGCGTCGCGAGCCACGGGAGGCGCCGGGCGAGCAGGACGTCGAGCGCCGCGGTGATGGAGTCCTTCGTCGGCGCCTCGTCGCTCCAGGCGAGCAGGTCCACCTGCTGGACGAGGTGCGTCACGACGTGGGCGCTGACGCGATCGAGCCCCCGCAGGCTGCGCACGGCGGCTGACACGGCGACGCCGCGCGCCAGCGTCAGATCCAGGCGCGCGTCCTGCTCGAGCAGGGGCAGCTCGCCCATCCACTCGTCCTCGGTCCACTGGCCGGCGAGTCCGCGGAGTCGCGCGCCGAGCGGGTGCTGGCGCTCGAGCAGCGCGTCGCCGAGCACGTCGAGGCCCGTGACGCCGGGCGCCACCTCGCCGAGCTGTCCGTCGAGCGCCGCCGGCCACGCGAGCGACGGGGTCTGCGCGGAGACGACCCGGAAGAGCACGAACAGGGGGCCCATCTGCACCCGGAAGACCGTGGGGCTCAGGGACTCGAGCCGTGCCTGCTGGCCCCCGATGAAGCGCGGCGTGGCGCGCTCGAGCACGAGCTGCCAGCCCGCCCCGTCGGGGACGCCGGGGACCCGGACGGTGCCGGTCGGAGACAGCTCGAAGCCGTCGTCGAGAGGGAACCGCGCATACCGCTGTAGAGCGCCGCGCGCCGTCCGCGTCCCTTCCGGGAAGTCGAGCAGCTCGACGACCGACGTCATGGCTGCACCGTCACGTCCCGCACCACCCGCCGCGCCGAGCAGTCGTAGACGACGACGTGCCCGTTGTCGCACGCGATGACGAGGTGGTTCTTCTGGAGCCGGGTGTGCGCACGGGTTGCCTGCCCAAAACCGAGGCTCGCCTCCAGGGGCCGCACCAGCACGTCCACCTGGTCGGGGGCCTCGCTGCGCCACTGCACGGGGACGGCGAGGGTGGCCGCGTGGCACGACGGCGTTCCAGCGAGGCGGCCGGGCAGCGGCTGCGAGACGAGCGGCTGGTTCGCGGACCGTCCCGGAGTCCAGGCGCGAAGCTCACGTCCCGCCCCGCGGCCCAGGAGCACGAAGCCTCCGTCGGCATCGACCGCCATGGCCTCGATGGCGTCGGGCTGGTGCAGGTCGCCGAGCAGCTCGTCGTCGAAGGCCGGGAGCCGCCACGTTCGTCGCGCGATGACGAGCCCGCTGGTGAGGGCGCTCACCCGGCCCGCGCTCGCCGCGATGGCCTTCACCGCGATCGCCGAGCCACCCGTCGAGAGCTCCCACAGGGGCGCCGGCCTGGCGCCGAGCACATCGAGCCCGAGCACCCGGTGGCCTGAGGCGATGAACCAGACGCCGCCGTTGAACTCGCCGCTGGCGCAGCTCAGCTGCACGTCGGCCCACCGCTCGGCTTGCCGCGGCGCGAGCGTGACGCGGGAGACGACGGTCACGTCTTCCCGGGGCGCGAGCGCCAGCACGACCGGCCCCTCGTCGCTCGCCACCAGCGCGCGCGCAGGCACCTCGGCGCGCCACGTCACCCGGCCGTCATGGCTCACCAGCGCGACGCCGCTCTCGCCCAGCGCCACCAGCAGCGCGCCCGACGGGAGCAGCACCGCGTCGAAGGGCGTCAGCGCCGTCGCGTCGCGTTCGAAGCGCTGCGCCGCGCCCTCGAGCCTGCGCACGCCAGGCGCGTAGGAGGGCACGTCGGCCCGAAGCGGCCCCTCGTCGAAGGCCAGCAGCCGACCCATGACCCCCGGACGTGCCACGCCCCAGGCGGCCTCGTCGCGGACGAGCGCGCGAATGGCGGCGCGGATCAGCGGCCGGCGGAGCTCGAGGCTCGGCACGTCGTTCGAGCCCACGAGGGCCTCTGCCAACGACGCGCGCTCCGCGGCCAGGGCGTCCGAGGCGTCCGAGAGGAGCGCGTGGGCCTGCTCCACGCAGGCGCCGGCCGTGACCGGTTCGAGCTCGAGGCGGCGCACGAGGAGCGCTGGCCGCTGCGGCCCACCGGCCTCGATGCCGAGGTCGACCCACTTGAGCATGAGGGGCCGGGCCTCCTTCATCGGCGCGACCGCCTGCACCGCGCCGCCGAAGTCACCCGACGAGGCGAGCCACTCGCCCCACTGCAGCCGCAGCACCCTCGCTTCGGCGAGGTGGCCCTGCTCGAGCCGGGCGACCGCTGCCGCGAAGACCCGGTGCCGACGCGCGAAGGCGGTGGCGCGGGGCAGCTGCTTCGCCAGGACCCACAACCGGACGATCAGCTCCGGCGCGAGCTTCCTCCCCTCGGCGAGGCGCGCCGCCTTCTCGAACTGCCCGTGTCGCTCGAAGAGGTCCACCGCCTCCTGAGGCGCGTCGAGGAGGTCGGCGAGAACGAAGGCAGCCTCGTCGATGCGCCCTGCCGCCTCGAGCTTCTCCGCCGCGGCGCGGTAGCGGGCCTTCAGCGCCTCGTAGACGTCGGCTCGCATCACCGACGCTGGCGCGCCGTCGTCGCCCCGGCCACCGAAGTTGATCTCGATGCCAGGGCGCGGCGCGAGCGGCCTCCGCGACTGCGGCGCCCCAGGCTCGGCCTGCTTCCGGCTCAACGGTACCGCGTGCTTCAGCGCGTCGTCGAGGGCCTCCCGCTCGAACATGCGCAGGAGCCGATCGACGTAGGTCCGGTTCAGCTCGTCCAGCCAGCGCCCCACCGGCGTGCGATCGAGCTGGCGGTTCGCCCATGCCTCGAGGCGGGCGAGCCGGCCGGGCTGCGCAGGCGGCTGAGCCTCGGCAGCAGGCGGGGCCCGTCGCGCGCGCCACCACCGCAGCACGCCGGCGAACGCCCGACGCCAGAGCGGCTGCCCAGCGGGCGTGCCGGGGGGCTGCAGCGCCTCGGCCAGCGCGCGAGAGGCCTCGGGCGGGAGGGTCTGCGGATCCGGCCGGAGCTCGAGCGGACGAACCGCGACGAAGCTCGGCGCCGGCGCAGGAGGAGGTGCGGGCCGCGGCACCTCGACGACGAGCGCCTCGGGCACCTCGAGCCACGCCGAGGGGTCGAGCTCGTGCGCGGGCTCAGCCACGACGACGAGCTGCCCGCCGCGCGCGACCACCACGCTCCCCCGCGGGGGATGGAGCGCCTCGAGCGCGCGGGGGCTCGCGGGAGCGCCGACCAGCACGCCCTGCCAGTCGATCAACGCCTCGCCACGCATCGCCTCGCAGTCGAGCTCCAGCGCCGCCGGCAGCCGCACCACCAGGCCTTCGCGACACAGGCTCACGCGGGCGCCGGGACGCCACCAGGCCAGCACCTGCTCGCGGCCCCTGGCGGTGTCTGGCAACAGGACGCCCGAGACGAGGCGGCGCCCTTCGAAGACCAGCCGCCGGCGCGCGACGCTCATCGGCGGTACTCCGTGAAGTGCATCAACCGCCGGCCGTTTCCGTCCGGCAGCCCGATGAGGAGCTTCTTCGTGTTGGCCGCGTCGAAGACCCCGATGCCGCCGTTCGCGTCGAGCCAGGCGACGCGTGGAAACTCGAAGTCGGGCGTGACCTCGATGATGGGGCTGTCGCTCTCGACGATCTGCTGCAGCCCCTGCGCGCTCACGTGCTGCAGACGCTTCCTGTCCGCGGTCAGCACCAGGAGCCCTGCGACCCACTCCGCTGGCCCGGTGACGCCCACCACCGTTGTTCCGGTCGGCACGTCGAGGCCGATGCTCGGCCGCGTGGCGTCGATCAGCGTCCACCGAGGGCTCGTCGCCAGCTCGCCGAGCCCGAGCAGCGGCAGCGGGTACCGCATGCCACCCGCGAAGTGGGCGCGCGTCGTCCCCAGCCCCTCGAGCAGGGTGGTGGTCTCGGTGCCGTTGGAGAAGGTCGTCCGCACCGCGCGGCGCAGCTCCTCGTCGATGGTGAGCAGCAGCATCCGCTCGCTCCGCTGGGTGTGCGCGAGCACGCGGTAGGGCGACTGCCTGACGAGCCCGTCCATGAGCATGTACGCGCGCTCGTTCACCACGAGCACGAGCCGCCGCTTCCCGGCGAACGTGAGGGTGGCGAGGTCGCTGAGCGCGTCGTCGGGCAGGGGCGCCGTGCTCAGCGCCTCGGGGACCTCGAAGGTGGCCGGGTCGCCCTTTCGTTCGCCGCGCTTGGTGAGCGGCCACGCGACGAAGCGCAGCACCCGGCCGCTCGAGTCGAAGCGGGCGGTGACCGCGACGAGCCCCTTGTGCCAGCCGGCGGCGATGACGCGCTCGAGCGGCGGGGGCTGGAAGACGATGCGCTTCGAGGTGCCGGAGGTGCCGTAGGGCAACACCAGGGAGATGAGCTCGCCGTCGGCGCCGCGGGTGAAGAGCCGGTTGCCGCTCGCGCTGAAGACGAGGCCGCGCGTGGGGCTCGACGTCACCGGCTTCGGCTTCGGCCGCTCGACGGTGAACGGCGCGCGCAGCAGCGAGGTGCACACCGCCGCTGAGGGAAGCTCGAGCCGCACCGTCTGACGGACGCGCCCGGCGCGACGCACGGTCGCCTCGAGTCGCCGCGCCCCCGGCGTCATCACCTCGTCGAGCTCGACCTGCTGGACCCGCGAGGACGTCGCGGACGTGACGAGCCCGGGGCTGCCCACCACCCAGACGTCGTCCGCCTCGTCGCCGATGGAGACGAGCCACCCATCGAGATCCGCCGAGCTCGCCGGTCGGGTCGTCCGGGAGCGCAGCAACGTCTCGGCCTCGGTCTTGCTGAAGCCCTCCCTCAGGTTCACCGGGGGCGTCTGGAGCACGCCCCAGCGCAGCCTCGCGTGCGCCGCCTCGCACCGGGACGCGAAGACGATGAAGGCCGCCAGGTGCGCGATGCGGGGCGCCCCGAGCTGAGCGGGGCCCGAGTCGAACAGCACGAGGCACTGACGGGCGCGGTGCGGCTCCCGGACCGCCAGCCGGGAGAACAAGTGCTCGCCTTCGGCGGCGCGGCGCAGGAACTCCTCCGGCGCCTCGTCGGCGTACAGCCACTCGGTCATCAGCAGCCGCTCGTAGGGGCCCTTGCGCGCCACGCCGTCGTAGCCGTCCGGAGCGCCCGTCGGGCGGGCCTGCGCGTCAGACAAGGGGCCGATGCTCAACGACAGTCGTTGGATCCACGGGGCGAGCGCGAGGGCCAGCTCGCGCTGAAGCAGCCCGAGCTGCGCGGCCCACGGCTTGAGCGGCGCCGGCAGCACGCTCATCGGTCGGGCTCCCCGAGCTGCCCGGCGAGCGCGGCGCGGGAGATGGGCGTGGCCCTCGCGAGCGGGACGAGGGTCGAGAGTGACAAGACGGCGAACGGACCCTCGGGCAGCGCGTGGGCGCGTCGCAGCGCGCGCTCGACCAGCGGCGCGGCAGGCTCGGTCTCGCTCAGCGTGGGGATCAACATGCCGGGCGCGTGCGGCTCTGCGCCGAGGTACCGCGCGCCATCGACCCACGGCAGCGCGTCTTCGGGGCCCACCGCGATGACGAGCTGGTCCACCGAGACGACGCGGAGCTGTCGCCGCTGCGGCTCGGGCAGGACGAGCAGCCGCGCCGCGAGGGTCTTCGCGACCACCCCCTGCCCGACGACCGCGCGGGGCGCCAGGGCGTCGTGGCGTGCGCGCAAGAGAGCTCTCATCGCGGCCGCAGCAGCTCGGTGAGCCTCGCGCGCACCGGAACCAGCTCGGCCGGCAGGGCGGTGGGGTCGAAGGAGGCGTCGATCTCTCTCGCGACGCCCTCGAGCTTGAGCAGCCAGCGCTCGGTGGCGCTCCCGTCGTCAGCCGCCGGCGCCTGGGTGAAGAGGCCCGTCGCGGTCTCGGCGATGCGCGCAGCCCGCACGCCCGGTGCGTTCGACGCCGCCTCTGCCGCGGCGATGAGCGCCGAGCTCTGGGAGTGCTTGAGCACGTCCTTCAGGACGTCCTGCGCGAGGCGCTGGCCGTCGAGCGTCGGCACCGCGTAGACGATCGGCCAGAGATCGGCGTCGGTGGGCTCGGTGCGGCCCCCCATCACGGCCGCGGCGCAGGCGAGGCGCTGCACCTTCACCACGCGGCGGTCCGACAGCTCCACGCCGGCCTTCCGCAAGAGCCGCACGGCATGGGCGAGCGGATCTCTCAGCCGCGCGGTGTTCGCCTGCTTCGCCGCCACCGACAGCACGTCGAGGTGCTCGAGCGACGCGCGCTGCGTCAGCTCGAGCCGCGCCAGCGCCGCGCCTCCGTCGAGCAGGGCCTCGAGCTTCGCGTCGGCGATGGGCTCGACGAAGACGCGCACGAGGAAGCGGTCGGCAAACGCCGCCAGCGACGGCTCCTCGGGGATGGCGTTCGACGCGCCGATGCACACCCGCAGCGGGCACTTCACCAGCGTGTGGCCCCGGCGGAAGACCCGCTCGTTCAAGAGCCCGAGCAGCGTGTTCAAGATGGCGGTGGAGCCGAGGAACACCTCGTCCAGGAAGGCGATCTCGGCCTCTGGCAGCATGCCCGCCGTCTGGGTCTCGACGAGGCCGTCCTTCAGCTTCTTGAGATCGACGGGACCGAACACCTCGGACGGCTCGGTGAAGCGGCCCAGCAGGTACTCGAAGTACCGGCCCCCGAAGGTGCGGGCGACCCGGCGCACGGCCTCGCTCTTCGCGGTGCCGGGCGGGCCGATGACGAGCAGGTGCTCCTGGGCGATGGCCGTCAAGGCGATGAGATCGACGAGCTGCTCACGCTCGACGAGGCCGCGGCTTGCGTCGGTGAGCGCGTCGCGGATGGCGAGGGAGGCTTCTGTCAGGGTCGGGGCCATGAGGTCGCAAGACTACTCTTGCCCGGGTGCTGACGGAGCGTGCCGCGAACCATGACGGGTGGGCGCTGCCTTCGGAGCGCCTGAGCTCCCTCGGACCGCTCGACCGTGACGAGCTGAGCCTCGTGCGCCGCGTGGGTCAACGCGCCTCGCCGCCTGCGCCCGGCGACCCGACCTCGGAGCGCTCGTAGCGGAGCTGGACGAGGCCCGACGGAAAGGCCTCGGCGCCGAGCAGCCTCAAGCCGAGCTCGGGCCCCCCGCGCTCGAAGAGCGGGCGTCCGCTGCCGAGGAGGTGAGGCACGATCGAGAGGGTCAACGCGTCCACCACGGCTTCGCGCAGGCCCTGGCGTACGAGCGCTCCGCCGTCGAGGTAGACGTGCCGTGCGCCGAGCGCGAACAACGCCTCGAGGGCTGGCGCGAGGGCGCCCTCGGCCTGCTCGACGCCGGGGCGCGGGGCGATGGGCCGGTGCGAGAACACGACGACCCGCTTCCCTTCCCAGGGCCAGCGGTCGAACCCCAGCACCGTGTCGTACGTCGCGCGTCCGATCACCAGGGTGTCGATCGTCGAGAAGAACGCGGCGTAGCCGTAGTCGCCGCCGGCCGGGTCGTGGAAGCGCTCGAGCCAGTCGAGCCGGCCGTCTTCGCGCGCGATGAGGAGATCGACGCTGACGCCGAGGTACACGGACACACGGGGACGCGGCATGGGGTGAGTGTATCGCTTCGCCAGCGTGGCGTGACCCCGCTGCGGTCGCCGGACGTGCGGTGCCCGAAATGCGACGCGGCCACCCGGTCCCGTGGCACAGTCGAGCGCATGAGCGCCTGGAACGACGACGCCTTCATCTCGATGTTCCCCGAAGCCCAGGCGGTCCCCGCGGGAGTCCGGGTCGATCCCGCGGCGCACGGCGCGCGCTGGCTCGTCGACGGCGAGGTCCGCACGTCCGGCGGGCCCACGCGTGAGGTGCGGTCGCGCGTCGCCACTCGTCAGGGCACGACGCTCTCGACGACGCTGCTCGGCCACGAAGCGCAGCTCACCGCCGACGACGCGAAGCTGGCGGTGGCCGCGGCTCAGCGAGCGTGGAACGACGGTGAAGGGGAGTGGCCCTCGGCCCACGTGGAGGCGCGCATCGCCGCGGTGAAGCGCTTCGCCGCCGCCGTGGAGGCGAAGGCGGACGAGATCGCCACGCTGCTCATGTGGGAGATCGGCAAGCCCCGGGCTTCGTCGCGCGACGAGGTGACCCGCAGCGTCGACTACATCCGCAACACCATCGTCGAGCTCGAGCGCCTGCGCGAGGCCGATCTCGGCGTGCAGACCGGGACGGCTGGCGGGAAGCACCACTTCGCGCGCACGCACCGGCGCGCCCTCGGCGTCGTGCTCTGCGTGGCGCCCTTCAACTACCCGGTGAACGAGTTCCTCACGACCGTCATCCCCGCCCTGCTGATGGGCAACGTCGTCATCGCGAAGACGCCCCGCTTCGGCGTGCTGGCGAACCTCGTGCTGCTCGAGGCGTTCCGCGACGCGTTCCCGAAGGGCGTGGTGAGCCTCCTGCCCGGTGACGGCCGCGTCGTGATTCCCGCGGTCATGTCGGCGACCGAGCAGGACGTCGCAGGCAACCCCACCGGCGTCGTCCACGTGCTCGCCTTCATCGGGAGCGAGGGCGCCGCGAACGCCATCATGCGCTCGCACCCCACGCCCATCACCCTGCACAAGATCCTCGGGCTCGGGGCCAAGAACGCCGCCGTCGTCCTCCCCGACGCTGACCTCGACGCGGCGGCCGCGGCCCTCGTGAAGGGCAGCCTGGGCTTCAACGGCCAGCGCTGCACCGCGGAGAAGATCGTCTTCGCGCACCGGAGCGTGTTCGACGCGCTCGCCGCGAAGATGGTCGCCAGGGTGGACGCGCTCGTGCTGGGCATGCCGTGGGAGGACGGCGTCAACATCTCGCCGCTCCCCGAGGAGCCCAAGCTCGACTGGATGCGGGCGTTGGTGGACGACGCGGTGGGGAAGGGTGCGAAGGTGCTCAACGCCGGCGGCGGGCGGGGCGCGTTCTCGATCATGCGGCCGGCCGTGGTGGGCGAGGTGAAGGCGGGCATGAAGCTGTTCCACGAAGAGCAGTTCGGCCCGGTGGTGCCCCTCGCCGCCTTCGACGACGCCGAAGAGGTGGTGCGCTGGCAACGCCGCTCGCCCTTCGGCCAGCAGGCCGCGGTGTGGGGCCAGCCTCAGAACGCGAGGGCCCTCGTCCGCCGCTTCACCCGCTTCGTCGCCCGGGTGAACCTGAACGACGTGTGCCAGCGCGGCCCAGACTCGTTCGGCTTCTCGGCCGCGGACAAGTCGGGGTTCGGCACCTTGTCGCTCAAGGAGGCGCTGCTCGCCTTCAGCCGCCCGGTGCTGGTGCAGGCGAGAGAGCAGGCCGTGCTCGACGCCTTCCTGTCACGGCCGACCACCTGACGTCAGCCCGACGTGACGACGCCGTCTTCGGGGGCCATCATGGCGCCCTCCCTCTCCGCTGAGCTGAAGGCCCTCTGGCGCCTCGCGTTGCCGCTCGCGCTCGCGCAGGCAGGGCAGGCGCTGATGGGGCTGGTGGACACCGCGGTCGTCGGCAGGCTCTCGGAGGTCGCGCAGGCCTCGGCTGGCCTCGGCAACTCGCTCACCTTCACCATCATGTTCTTCGGCATTGGCGTGATGATGGCGCTCGATCCGCTCGTGTCGCAGGCCATCGGCGCGAGGCAACCGGCCGAGGCGCGCACCCACTACTGGACCGGCGTCTGGCTCGCGCTCTTCACCTCGGTGGTGCTGCTGGTGCCGCTGTTCTCGACCGGCGCGGTGCTGCGGCTCGTCGGCGTTCAGCCTGAGGTCGCGGCGGGCGCCGTCGACTACATCGAGCTGCGCTTCCCCGGAGTCTTCGGCCAGCTGCTCTTCGTGGGCGCGCGCTCGTACCTGCAGGGGAACGGCCGCACCCGCGCGATCGTCGTCGCGATGGTCGCCGCCAACGTGCTCAACCTCGTGCTCGACGTCGGCCTCGTCTTCGGCGTGGGGCCGGTGCCCGCCCTCGGCATCCGGGGCGCGTCCATCGCCACCACCGCCTGCACCTGGGTCCAGTTCCTGCTGCTGGTGCCCGCGCTCGGACCGCGGTCGCCCCAGGTTCGCCGCCGCCTCGACGTCCCCGCGCTCGTCCGCGCGTTGCGCGTCGGCCTGCCGGTCGGGCTGCACCTGCTCGCGGAAGGAGGCGTCTTCGGGCTCGCGGGGCTGCTGGCCGGGCGCCTGGGCGCGTCGAGCAGCGCCGCGCATCAGGTGGCGCTCACCTGGGCGAGCCTCACGTTCTGCGTCGCGCTCGGCATTGGCAGCGCCGGGAGCGTGCGCGTCGGGTGGGGCGTCGGGGCGGGCGATCGCCGGGCCGCGCGGCGCTCGGGCCTCGTCGCGTTCGGGAGCGGCGCCGCCTTCATGGCCTGCACCGCGCTCATGTTCGTCCTGATGCCCGCGCCGCTGGCCCGGCTGCTGTCTCCGAATGACGGCGTGGTGCTGGTCGCGACCTCGCTGTTCGCGGTCACCGCCGTCTTCCAGGTGTTCGACGGGGTGCAGGGCGTGGGCGCGGGGGTGCTGCGGGGCTACGCCGACACCCGCTTCACCTTCGTCGTCAACGTCGTCGCCCACTGGCTCATCGGCCTGCCGCTCTCGTACTGGCTCGGCGTGCGGGGCAGCCTCGGCGTGGTGGGCCTGTGGTGGGGGCTGTCGGCGGGCCTCATCGTCGTCGCGCTGGCCGTCTTCGCGCGCTTCGAGTGGCTGAGCCGCCAGGAGGTCCGCCCCCTCTCAGTTCACGCGGCGGCCGAGGGCGCGCTGGAGCGGGCGGGGCAGTGAGCTGGCGAGGCCCACGACGAGCGAGGTGGGCAGCGGGTAGCTGAACATCTTCGTGCGCTTGAGAATGGCCCGGCCCATGCGCTCGGCCGCGTCATCGGCGTCGATGATGAAGGGCATGGGGTGCTTGTTCTTCGCCGTCATCTCGGTACGGACGAAGCCGGGGTGAATCGTCGTCACCGCCACCCCGTGCCCCTCGACGTCGAGGCGCACGCTCTCGAGCCACGCCGTGAGGTACGTCTTCGAGGCGTTGTAGGCGGCCGTCTTGGGCAGCGAGAGGAAGGCGGCCAGCGAGCTGATGCCGACGAGGTGGCCCCGCCCGCGCTCGAGCATGCCGGGCAGCGCGCCGCACAGCGTGGCCGTCGCGCCCATCACGTTCACGTCCAGCACCTTGCGCACGCGCCGCCACTCGATGGACTTCGCCGACATGGAGTCTCCCACGCCCGCGTTCGCGATGACGAGGTCGAGGCCGCCGCTCGTCCGGTCGAGCTCCTTCACGGCGTCATGGGCCGCGTCCGCGTCGGCGACGTCGAGCGTGAACGGGCGAATCCGCTCGGGCGCCGAGGCCGCGAGCGACTCGAGCTGCTCCAGCCGCCTGCCGGCCGCGTAGACGGTCAAGTCCTTCTTCGCGAGCCAGAGCGCGAGCGCCCGGCCCAGGCCGCTGGAGGCGCCGGTGATGAGGACACGCTGAGGGTTCGGTGCGTTCATTTGATCTCTCCGCACGACACGTAGAGCGAGAAGTCCCGGGCGTCGTGCACGTTGATGGCGAACTCCGCCCGCTGGAGCTCAGCGAGGCCGACCGCGACCTCCGTCGAGGAGGTGAAGCGCCCCTGCTTCGCCGCGTCAGGCTTGAGCTCCGTGAGGCCTGCCTTGACGGGGCCGATCTGCCCGCACCGGCCCTCGTGCACGTGCGCCGCCTGCGGGCGGCTGTCGTTGCTGGGCGCGATGTCGACCTCCACCCGTGTCCTGGCCGCCCCGAGCGGGGTGAGGGTGGCGAAGCCCGCCTGCCCCGAGTTGTTCTCCGCGTTCATCACCACGCGGACGGACTGCGGGCCGCACGCGGTCAAGCCGAGGACCATCAGGACGCTCAGACGCATGAGCCCGTCATAACGCGAAGCGCTCACCTCACCACCCGAGGTTCAGCTCGATGCGTTGGGCGCTGGGCTTGTCCCACCGGGCCTCGATGGGCAGGCGGTAGAAGGCCTGGACGAGCGACCGCAGCACGCCGATGTAGACCTGAATGGGCAGCGCCTCTTCCTTGAAGACGACGACGGCTGTCCCGGGTCCGAGCGAGGCGACGAGCCGCTGCCCGGGGCCGATCATCGGGTTCAGGGTGGCGATGAGGGGCTTGACGATGGACTCCGGCGAGCGCTCCTTCTGTCCCTCGAGCGCCCGGCCGAAGGGCGAGCGCAGCAGCGCGTCCATCACCGAAGCGCCGAGCAGCTCGAAGGCCTCATCGACGTTGCGCGCCTTCGGCATCACCTGTTCGACGGCCTTCCAGAGCATGCGCAGGAACTCGCTCGTCGGGTACGAGAGCTGATCGACGAAGGGCTTCGGCTCGGCCGCGGCCTTGCGCACCTTCTGGTCGGCCACCGGCCCCGCGAGCTTCAGCACCGCGGCTGTCAGCGCGTTGAAGAAGAGCCCGCGCATCGTCCCCGCGCCGGCCGACGCGATGCGCTGCTCGAGCTCGGCGACGTCGAGCACCCGGGACCGCGGCAGCTTCGGGTTCTCGAGCGCCGGCTTGAGGACCGGCGACGAGCGCTCGCCCGGGTTCGACGGCTCGGGGTGCGACGGGAGCGGCGCGCGGGCCTCTTCGGGGAAGAGCCTCTGCATCCACGCGGCCAGGTGCGCGCGCGTCGCGGGCAGGCGCTGCTTCGTGAGGAACGACTCGAGCGCCTTCTTGAACTCCGCGCCGGTCTGGAAGCGGGCGTCGAGCTCTCGCTCCAGCGCCTTGAGGACGATGGCGTCGAGCGCCCTGGGCACGGTGGCTTCCTTCCGGGACGGCGGCTCGATCTCGGCGCCCACGACCGCGCGGAGGGTGGCGGTGTCGTTCTCGCGCTTGAAGAGCCGCTCGAGCGCCAGCACCTCCCAGAGCACGATGCCGAGGCCGAACAGGTCGCTGCGGCCGTCGAGGTCCTTCCCCCACGCCTGCTCCGGCGACATGTACGCGTACTTGCCCTTGATGATGCCGGTGGCAGTGCGGGTCAGCTTGTTGGCCGCGCGGGCGACCCCGAAGTCGATGAGCTTCACCGAGCCGTCGAAGGCCACCATGATGTTCTGCGGAGACACGTCGCGGTGAATCAGCTCGAGGGGCACGCCGGCCTCGGTCTTCGCCTGGTGCGCCGCGTCGAGGGCGGCCGCCGCCTCGGCCACCACCCGGCACTTGAGGGCCACGGGCATGTCGGTGCCGGCGTCGAGGGCGGCGTTCACCACGTCGCCGAAGCTCATGCCGTGCACGAACTCCATGGTGATGAAGTAGTCGCCGCTCACCTCGCCGAGGTCTTCGATGCGGGCGATGTTCGGGTGGTTCAAGGCCGCGGCGATGCGGGCCTCGTCGAAGAACATGTTGACGAACTCCTGGTCCTCCTTGAGGTGTGGCAGCAGCCGCTTCACCACCACCGGAGCCTGTTCGTCCGAGTCTCCATGCACCCGCGCCAGCCACACCTCGCCCATGCCGCCGACGGCGAGCTTCTTGAGCAGGTGGTAGCGGCCGAAACGGATGGGCGAGTCGCTCACGACACTGGCAGCATGCCTCACTCCGGCCGGCGGGGACGGAAGAAGTAAGGAGCCAGCCATGAACGAGTTCGAGCTCATCGACGTCTTCCTCGAGGCCTTCGCGCTGAGGCCGCCGCCGGCAGGGCCCGGTGACGACGCCGCGGTGCTGCCGCCCACCCCACGCGCGCAGGTCGTCACCACCGACGCGGTCGTCGAGGGCGTGCACTTCTCGCGTCGCACCTTCAGCCTCGGCGATGTCGGACACAAGGCGCTGGCGGTGAACCTGTCGGACGTGGCGGCCATGGGCGCCCGACCGACATGGGCGCTGTGCGCGCTGCAGCTCCCCGTCGGCGTCACGGCGAGCGAGGTGCGCGCGCTGTCGGCCGGCATGGCGGCGCTCGCGGCGGCGCACGGCGTGTCGCTGGTGGGCGGGAACGTGACGCGCGGGCGGGAGCTGTCGGTGACGGTGACGGTGGCTGGCGAAGTGCCCTCGGGGCGGCGGCCGCTCACCCGGAAGGGCGCTCGACCGGGACACCGGGTCTACGTCTCGGGTCCGCTGGGGAGCGCGGCAGCCGGCGTCGAGGTGCTCTCGGCCGCGGCCGCGCGTGGGCCCGGCCCCGTGAAGGTCGAGCGCGCGTGGGACGCGCTGGTCGCGGCGCAGCGTCGGCCCTCACCGCACGTCCGCTGGGGGCTCGAGGCCTCGCGCTTCGCCTCGTCTTCCATCGACGTGAGCGACGGCCTCGTGCAGGACCTCTCGCACGTCTGTGACGCGTCGGGCGTGGGCGTGGCGCTCACCAGCGGGGCGCTGCCGGTGCTCGAGGCGCTGCTGCTGTGGTGCGAGTCGGAGCGAGACGTGTTGCGCGCGGCCCTCACCGGCGGAGAGGACTACGTGCTGGCCGTCACCGTGCCTCCGTCACGCTGCCGCGCGTTCGAACGACGGCTCTCACGGCTGGGGTTCGGCGCGTTCCCCATCGGCGTCGTCACCAAAGCCCGCGGCCTCACCGTCGACGGGCGGCGCTTCGAGGGTCGCTCCGGCTTTCAGCACTTCGGTGAGGGCAGCGCGAGGCGACGCTGAGAGGCGTCAGTGCACCGCGGCCGGTCGCGGCGCCAGCACCAGGGCGAGCGCGCGAGCCTGGCCCTCGGTGGCGCAGCGGTACTCCTGCACCTTGCCGTTCCGCTCCAGGCGTACGAGCCACACCCCATCGACGTGCTGAAGAGTAGGGAAGACGGTCGGCAGCGACGGCTCCATGCCCGTGGGGGCACAGCACATCGCATGCCGGGGTGGGCGTCTCCGGTTTCCAACTGGTTGTCACCGGCCTCGCAGCGGCTGCAGAGCCTGTGGCAGGGCGCTCTGCATCTCGTGCACAGCGCTCGTCAGTGTTTGCACCACTGGGTGGGCATCATCGGCTGGGTCCCGGCGGCGCCGCCCTGTGTCGTCGGGTTGTCGATGAAGCGGCGGGTGGTGAAGCTGTACTGGTTGGGCGCGGGCGTCTGGTTCATCCGCGAGTCCACACAGAAGCCGTTGCCCGCGCCCGGCATCGAGACGGGGCCGTCGCGCGTCGGGTCCGCGTGCCGTGATGGAATGGGCGTCACGTCGCAGGTCAGCACGCCGGCCATCACGTTCGCCTTCACGGTGGCCACCGTCCAGAAGTCGCCGTTGTCGTCGCCGCCCTGCGTGCGGAGCAGCGGCCACTGCTGGTTCGTCGCCGGGTTGTAGCCGAACGACACCACCCGGCGGCCGTTGCAGTACACGTTGACGTGCGGCCTGGCGTTCGAGGTCCCACCCTGGTTGCCGTAGTGGTTGACGCCGATGACGAAGGTGTCGCCGTTGTTCGGGTTGTCGAGGTTGATGTTCTCGGGGCCGCAGAAGCTGCTCGACGTCGGGTTCTGCTCGTTCCGGTTGCAGTCGATGTTGTCGCGATCGAGCCGTGGGTTGGTGCAGCCCTGCAGGCCAGCCTGGCGGCGGCTCGACCAGCCCAGGCACGCCGAGGCCGCCGAGTCGGCATAGCCCCAGCGCGGTCCACTCGAGCTGCCGTCCCGGCAGCCGCTCTCGCCGAGGTAGTAGCAGTCCTGCACCGGGCCCGTGCTGCCGCCCGTCTGGCACAGCAGGTTCCAGCCCTGGCTGGTGGTGCAGGTGCCCTGGAGCCGCGCGAAGTGCAGGTCGATGTCGTTGCCGCCGCCCGAGAAGAGGTTGCCCACCGTGTCCCAGCAGAGCTCGGCGCGAATGCCCGGCGCGCGCACCTCGACGCGCTGGGTGCAGACGTAGCTCTTGCCGTCGAGCGTGAACTCGCCCTGGACGAGGTAGTCACCAGACAGGCCGAACGCCGGGTGCACCACGCCCGCGCCGGGCATGTTCCCCCGCGAGGCCTGGATCGCGATGAGGGGTTGGCCAGTCGCCGCCACGTAGCGGTTGGGCGTCGCCAGGTTGTCGAAGCGCACCGGCGTTCGCTGGCCGATGCGCGCGCCCGCCGCGCCCGAGTTCGCCTGGCTGTAGAGCGCGAAGGTTGGCCAGGGCAGCACGTTGTCGCAGTCCCCGCCCAGGACCGTCCATGTCCAGCCCGTCGCCATGCCTCGCTTGGCGACGTCCTTGATCCACAGGATGCCGTCGATCTGCGGCAGCGTGGAGGGGTTCGGGTACGGCGCGAGGACGAGGGGCGTGGTGGGGCACTCGACGGACGTAGGGCAGTTGCACCCCGCGGTCTGGTTGTTCCCGGACAGCCCGTCGCAGTCGAAGTCTCCCGGCTGGCACGAGTCGTAGACCTGCGGACGCTGCGCGCCGCGACACACGCCGGACCAGGTGGTGATCTCGGTGCCAGAGCAGTCGACCGAGCCCTTCGCGTTGGCCGTGCACCAGCCCACCGGCTGGCGCGTGTTCGGATCGACCTGCGTCGCCGGCACCAGCCAGCAGTCCTTCGTGGTGCCGCCCTGCAGGCAGAGGCAGCCTTCGTCCACCAGCCCGTCGCAGTCGTCGTCGAAGCCGTTGCCCTGGCCGCCGTTGAGCTGAGCGGCTCCCACCCCGCGCGAGGTGAGGAAGGTGTCGGCAGACCCACCGCACTCGTTGGTCGTTCCAGGCGCGCACTGCCGGGGGTAGGGCGGGTTGCCCGCCATGATGGGGCCGCAGCCGCCGTCGTAGTCGATGACGCCGCCGTCGACCTGGCCTGCGTCTTCTTCGAAGGGGTCGCCACCGCCCGCGCCTCCGAAGCCGCCTGCGACGCCGCCGCCGGTGACCGAGCCGCCGCCCGTGCTCAGGCCGCCCGCGGCGCCCCCGCCCGTGCCGCTGAGCCCTCCGCCCGTGCCGCTCAACCCACCGCCGGTGGAGCCGGCGCGGCACTGGCCGCCGACGCAGACCTGCCCCGGCCCGCACTCGGCCGTCGCCGTGCAGGGGCGAGAGGTGGGACCACACTGGCACCCGGCGAGGACGGCGAGCGCGACGAAGGAGACGGAGGCGGGCAGACGCATGCGGGCGCGCACCCTACAGCATCGGACCTCGCGGGTGGGAGCCTCCCGCCCTCAAGACATGGGACCAGGCTCGAAGGCCGTCCACTCCCAGGCGGAGCGGTAGCCGCTCTGCGCCTGCGCCTCCTCGATGAAGCGCGTGTAGAAGGGGTGGCCGGTGAGCGTCGCGGAGTCGCCCACGACGAAGAGGTGCCGGCGCGCGCGGGTGATGGCGACGTTCATGCGCCGCAGGTCCTCGAGGAAGCCGACCTGCTGCTCGCCGTTCGAGCGCACGAGCGAGAGCAGCACCGCTTCCTTCTCCCGCCCCTGGAAGGCGTCGATGGTGTCGACCTCGACGAGCGGCGCCGGCGCCAGGCGCTCGCGCAGCAACGACGCCTGGGCGCTGTACGGCGTGATGACCGCGATGGCCTGCGGGGGCAGCCCGGCGGCGAGCAGCTCGTGGGCGCGCGAGACGACGAGGCCGGCCTCTCCCTCGTTCCGCAACGACTCGGTGCCCGGCTCTTTCGACTCGTCGAAGCCCTTCCCGGCGGTGTCGAGGAAGAGCAGGGGCGGCGCGTCGACGGTCGCACCCGCGGCCAGCAGCTCACCGAGCGTGTGCCGCGCCACCGAGGGGTGCGCGCGCAGCTCGCCGCCATACACCTCGCGGGACGGGAAGCGCATGAGCAGCTCGTGCATGCGGTGCTGCTCCTTGAGCATCTGCTTCACGTCCTCGCCGAAGTCGCGCAGCACGCGCTCGAACAGCGAGGTGCCCAGGCCGTTCTTCTTCGCCTCCATCGAGATGACGGTGGCGGCGAGCTGCTTCGGGTCGCCCGCGAGCACCACCGTCGGCGCCTTGAGGAACGCGCCGAGCGCGAGCGGCTCGAGCGCCTGCGTGGCCTCGTCGACCAGCGCGAGGTCCCAGGTCCGACCCGAGAGGATCTGCCCCTCGAGCATCGACAGGGTGGCGCAGATGACGTCGGCGCGGCCCAGCACCGCCTCGACGGCCCTTCGCTCGAGCACGCGGGCCTCGTCCATCAGCGAGTACGCGTCGCTCTTCGCGGCGCGCGCGTTGGCGAAGCGCTGCCGGCTGCGGCCCTGCTCCCGTTGCTTCCTCGCGTAGCCGAGCAGCTCGAAGGCCTCGTCGAAGAGCTCACGCGCGGTCCGCCGGTCGTCGTGCTCCTCGACCAGCAGATCGAGCGTGTGGCCCTGCAGGTGGGGCAGCACCCGGGCCGGGTGACCGACGCGCAAGGCGCGCAGCCCGGCGTCGAGGCAGAGCTCGAGCAGGTGATCGACCGCCGCGTTGCTCGCCGCCGTGCAGAGCAGCCGCTGTCCGCGCTTCACGCTCTGCACGGCGATCTCGGCGAGCACCGTGGACTTGCCCGTGCCGGGAGGCCCGTGCACGAGCGCGACGTCGCGGGCCGACAGCGCGAGCTGCACCGCCGCGAGCTGCTCGGGGTTGAGCGGGCGGCTGGGCGTCAGCGGCGCGCGCCGGTCGAAGCGGGGCGTGAAGGCGCCCAGCACCAGTTGCTGACGATCGCGCGCGAGCCCGTGCGTCATCTCGGCGAGCTTCTTCAAGACGCCGCGGGCGCGGTCGAAGGTGACGTCGTTCGCGACGAGATCGATGCGCAGCCGGCCCTCACCGATGAAGGGCGGTGGATGGCGATCGAAGGCGAGCTCGAGCTGGGCGCGGCTGGCGCGGGTGACGATGGCGCCTGGTGGCGCGTCGACGGGCGCCTTGCGGGGGCTGACCGTCACCACGTCGCCCACGTTGAGGCGCGAGCGCAGCGGGCGTTTGTCCTCGCGCGCGAAGGTGACGAGCGTGCGGCCGCCGAGGCCGATGGACTCCTCGACGGACTCGACGTCGAGCACGACGAGCCCACGAGCCTCGAGCTCGGTGAGAGGGAGCGCGGCCTTCTCGGTGGCGAGGCGCGCCCGCTCGGCGCGGCGCTCGAGCTCGAGCAGGTGAGCCAACGCCTCGAAGTGGGTCACGTCACGGGCCACGCGGCCGCGCATCATGCAGCAAAGCGCGTGGCGCCGTCGGAAATGGCGCGGGAAATGGAGGTGGAAAACCCCGCCGGATCGTCAGCGCCCTTGCCAGCGCACCTCAGGGACCGGGAACCCACGTGCTGCGACAACCAGGCATCACCAGGAGGCACGCATGTTGTCCATCGGCACCCGCGGCTCTGACGTCACCAGGCTCCAGAAGCACCTCAAGGCGGCTGGCTTCAACCCGGGCGGTGTCGACGGCGTCTTCGGCAGCAGGACGAAGGCCGCGGTCCTCAGCTTCCAGCGCGCGAAGGGCCTGAGCGCCGACGGCGTGGTCGGCCCCAACACCAGCCAGCGCCTCTTCGGGTCCCGTGACTCGAAGTACTGGGACGGGAAGAGCGACTTCTCGTCTGCGCCGGTGAACCCGGGCGGCGGCGGCAATACGCCAGCGAAGGTGCAGCGCTTCATCAACACCGCGGTCGCGCAGACGGGGAAGCCCTACGTCTTCGGCGCCGAAGGCCCGCGGGCGTTCGACTGCTCCGGCCTCATCAACTACGCGCTCCGGCAGGCGGGGGTGAACGACAGCCGCACCACCGCGGCCGGCTACCAGGCGCGCTTCGCGGGCTCGCGGGTGTCCCGGGAGAACCTGAAGCCTGGCGACCTGCTCTTCATCTGGTACCCGAACAGCCGGGGCATTCCGCGTGGCACCGCGTCGCACATCGAGATCTACCTCGGCAACGGACGGTCGATGGGCACGGACAACCCGAGCGAGGGTGCGCGCGCCGAGCCGGTGGACTGGAGCGCCGTGGTGAACGCGTCGCGAGTGCCGCAGCTGTACCGCTGATCAGTCGCTCCCGGCGACGACGAAGGCGCCGTCATCGGTGCGCACCAGCAGACCCCGCTCCACGAGCACCTGGGCGACGTCCAGCACCGGCGGCGCGCCGCGCCCGAGGTCGAGCTGCTCGAGCGTCTCGAGCGCGATGGGCTGCGGCAGGGCTCCGAGTCGTCGCAGCGCCTCCTTCTCCCAGACCGTGAGGGGGCCCGTCGAGGCGCGCGAGGGCTGGGGAAGCCGGGGCGCAGGTGCGGGGCCGGCAGCCACCGGCGTGGGCGTCTGCGCCTCCGTCGCCCGCTGCGTGAGGCCACCCAGCTCGGCGCGCACGTCACCAACGCGGCTGGACGACAACCACCGCTCGAGCCCCTCGGCGACGTCCTGACAGCGTGGAAAGCGCGCGGCCGGATCGCGCGCGAGCATGCGCATGACGAGGGCGTCGAGCTCGGGTGGAACTGCCGGGTTCACCTGTCGTGGCGGCGTCACCCTGCAGGCCACCACCTGGTCGAGGGTCAACGTGTCGGTGTCTCCCGCGAAGAGCCGGCGGCCGGTCAGCAGCTCCCACGCGACGACGCCGAGCGAGAACTGATCGGTGCGCTCGTCGGTCGTGCCCTCGAGCGCGTGCTCCGGCGCGAGGTATTCCCAGGTGCCGCCGGCCGAGTCCTCGTCGCGGTTCGCTCGAACCTTCGCGAGGCCGAAGTCGATGAGCCGCGTGACGCCGTCGGCGCTGACGAGCAGGTTCTTCGGCGTCACGTCTCCGTGCACGACGCCGAGCGGGCGGCCAGCGGTGTCACGCGCCGAGTGGGCCGCCTCGAGCGCCCGCGCCGCGTCGGCGACGATCTGCGCCGCCACCGGGACCGGGAGCGGGCCCAGCGCGCGCACGTCGCAGCCCTCGACGTACTCCATGGTGAAGAAGAAGCCTCCGCTCGCCTCGCCCAGCTCGAGCACGCGCGCGATGTTGGGGTGTGAGAGCCGGGCCGCCACGCCCGCCTCGCGCAGGAACGCTTCGCCCAGGACGCGGTCATGGGCGAGGTGAGGCAACAGCCGCTTGAGCACGACCTGACGGTCGCCGTCGCGCGCGAGGAAGACCTCTCCCATGCCGCCCCGGCCGAGGCGCCGCACCAGCTCGAAGCGGCCGATCGTCGGCTTCACGTCAGCGCACGTCGTGCACGACGAGGCTGCCGATGAGGGGGGTGATCTCGGCGCTGCCTTCTTCCCCGACCTTGAAGTGCGTCGCGTCGGCCACGTCCTGGCCGAAGGTGGGGTCGAGCTGCGTCCACTCGCCGACGTAGGCCTCGACCCACTCGTGCCAGTAGAGCGCCGGCACCTGGTCTTCGTTCATCAGGTACACGACGCCATCGACCCGTCGCGAGGGAATGCCGACGGCGCGCAGCAGCGCCACGGTGAGGAGCGAGTGCTCGGTGCAGTCGCCGCGCATCGTCTTGAGCACGTCGGTCGCCCGATCCGACGACGCGCCGTAGTCCTTCGTGAGGTGCTCGTTCACCCAACGCCCGACCTTCTTCGTGGCGGCCCACGCGTCCTTCTCGTTCCCGACGATCTGCTTCGCCTGCTTGACGATCTCGGGCGCGGCCGCCTCGACGGCGAGATCGTTCTCGAGGTTCTTCCCGCCGTTCGGGTCCGCGAGCGGGCGCAGCTGCTTCGTCTTCGGTGGCGCGGCCGACAGCGTCACCGCGACCCGCTGCTCGTCGAGCTTCTCGAACCGCTGCCGGTAGGTCTGCACGTGAAACCGCTCCGGCAGGTTGCTCATCACCATCGTCATCTGGCCGGGCACGCGGCGCACCTCGGGCGGGGGCGGCTTCGGGAGCTGCACGCGCGTGAGGGCGAAGACCTCGACGAGGTCGAACCGCTTCGCCTGGTCTTCGGGCTCGCGCATCGCGGCCATGGTCGGCCCGAAGCGCACCTCGAGCATGCGGCCCTGCTCGTCCACCCACGCCTCGGTCGGCACCTTCTCCTTCTCGGAGATCGTGATCGCCTTCTTCAGCTTCACCTTCACGCCGCGGATCGTGCGGGTCTCGCCTTCTCCCACCGTCGTGCGCACGGGGTACTGCTTGAGATCGGTGGAGTCGGTGATCACGCCCTCGACCGACGCGTTGCGCTTGAGGGCCACGCGCGCCTGGTCAGCGTCTTCGATGACCTCCTTCGGCATGGGCAGCACCAGCGTCTCGTCCTTTCGGCCCGGGCGGGTGCGGATGATCTTGAGCCCTTCCTTCGTCACCAGGCCGTCGAGCACCTGGTCGCCGCCGTCGCCCTGCTGCTCGAGCCTCAGGGACAGGAGCCGCCCGCCCGGCTTCACCTCGAACACCTTCGTCTCCTTCATCACGCGCTCGCTCACGCGGGTGCCCACCTTCGCGCGGAAGTGCAGCTCGTTGACGCTGACGGCGTTGTCGCCCGCGGCGTTCAGGGTGATCCTGGTGAACATCCACCCGACCTTCTGGTTCGACAGGTAGACGCCGAAGAACTCGCCCTCCTTCGGGCGCGACACCGTCAGGGCGTCGGAGAGCTGTGGCTGCGGAGCCTTCTGCGCGAAGGCCGAGGCGGCGAAGACGAGGAGGACGAGCGGGAGCGCGCGGCGCATGAGAGCAGTCAGGCTACCATGCCGGCACGCCGGGGCCGTCGAAGCGAAGCGCACGCTGGCAGGACGGGTGGCTCGAGGTCGAATTCACATGCGCTTGGCGAGGACGATGAGGTCTTCGCCGGGCTTGTAGAAGTCGCGAAAGCGGGACTCTTCCTTGTACTGCATGGCCGCGTAGAAGCCGCGCGTGGGGCCGTAGGCTTCCATCGCGCTCGTCTCGACCCTGATCAGGCGGCCCTTGCGGCGGCGAATGTCGCCTTCCATCGCGCTCACCAGCGCGGCGCCGACGCCCTGACCGCGCACCATCGGATCCGAGGCGATCCAGTAGAGATCGAAGGTGCCGTCGGTCATCGGCGTGGGCCCGTAGCAGACGTAGCCGACGATCTTCCCGTCGCGCAGGGCGACGAGCACCTGGTAGTCCTTGCTATTCTGCTGGACGGCGGCGTCGATCAGCTCGAGCGCGCATTCCACCTCGTCGGCCGTGAAGGTCTCGATGTGGCGCAGCAGCCCTTCGAGCTGCGTCCGGTCCTGCGAGACGACGGGTCTGATGTCCATGGTGGCGTTCCTGGGCGAGCTCGACGAGGTGCAGCGCGAGATCGTCGTACGAGAGGCCCGCGGCGAGCGCTGAGCGGGCGAAGCCGGCCTGCGGGTGCAGGTCGCAGTTGGGGTTGATGTCGATGACCCAGGGCTCGTTCTTCGCGTCGAGCCTCAGGTCCACGCGGCCGTAGTCGCGGCACTCGAGCGCCTCGAAGGCGGCGAGGGCGACCTCCACGCAGCGCGCGCGCAGCCGCTCAGGGAGCTCGACGAGCTGCGACGAGCTGTCGATGCACTCGGGCGACGTCACGTCCCACTTGGCGCCGTAGGAGAGGATGCGCGGCTTGTCGGCGAAGGCCGCGCCGAACTGGATCTCGGTGAGGGGCAACGCTCGCCGCCCGGCGTTCCCCAGCAGCGGGACGTAGATCTCACGGCCGTCGATGTACTGCTCGACGAGCGCCGGCTGGTGGAACGTGCGCAGCACGCGCGTGACGGCGTGCCCCAGGCTCGCGCGATCGTGCACCACCGAGTCGAAGTCGATGCCGATCGACGCGTCTTCGCGTGACGGCTTCACGATGAGGGGGAACGGCAGCTCGACCCCGACCAGCCCTTCGGTCCGATCGATCACCAGCGCGGCCGGCGTGGGGACACCCCGCGCGCGCAGGATCTCCTTCGCCTTGTTCTTGTGCAGCGAGAGCGCGAGCGCGAACGAGGTCGAGCCGGTGAAGCAGACGTTGGCGAGCTCGAGCATCGCCGGCACCAGCGCCTCGCCGCGGCTGTCAGCGCCGAGCGATTCGCACAGGTTCACCACCACCTCCGGTGCCCCTGCCAGCACGTCGGCCACCGCGCTCACGTCGTCAACGGCCTTCACCTCGACGCGGCGCCTGCCGCCCGCGAGCGCGTCGGCCATCGCCGCCGCCACGTTCAGCACGTCGGCCCGCGCCGCCCTGCCAGGATCGTCCTCGAGCAACGAGTGATCGTGGTTGTGGAGAATGGTGACGAACATCGGGTTCGGCGTGAGTAGCACACGCGCGCGAACTGCCGGAAGCGAAAGGCACGCGCTTCACGGCGCTGCGGCGCGCTCGAGCACGTCGAGGCACGCGGCGGCGAGCGTTCTCGACGAGCCCCCGACGGTCGTGAAGGCCGCCACACCGACGCCGCGTGTCGGGCTCCACAGCAGCATCGACGAGAAGCCTGCCTGCTCCCCGCTCTTCGACGCGAGCGCGAGCCCGCGAAGGGTGACGCGGTCGAACCCCCACGCGTGCGACGGTGGAGCCAGCGGCGTGATGGCGAGGTCGATCGCCGGCTGGAGCGCGCTGCCTCTCCGCACCAGCGCGCGCAGCACGACGCGCAGGTCGTCGGCGGTCGAGAAGAGCTCACCGGCTGGCGCCAGCACGCCCATCGTCGCGGGCGGAACGCGCAGCCCTGCCTGCGTCCTGCCCATCGGCCAGCGCGAGCTGTCGCTGAGGGCGGCGGTGTGCGTGTCGTGGAGGCCGAGCGGCGCGGCGATCCGTCGCTGCACCAGCTGCTCGAACGACTCGTCGCGTGCGTCCTCGAGGGCGACGCCGAGCAGCCCCAGGCCGAGGTTCGAGTACAGGTACTGACCGCGCACCGCCGGGCCCACCGCGCACTGGGGGTCTGCGAGGCAGGCGGCGAGCTGCCCGCGGCTGTACCCGGCCGCTGGGCTGGTCGGCATGGTGGCGAAGGCGAGGTTGCGGGGGAAGACGCCGAAGCCAGCGGTGTGGGTCAGCACCTCGGCCACGGTGCGATCGCCCACCAGCGGCGCGAGGTCGGGCTTCAGCAGGGACGACAGGCGGCTCGTCGGCCTCAGCGTCCCGTCAACGGCGTCGCGCGCGGCCAGCAACCCGGTGAAGGCCTTCGTCACGCTGCTCAGCGGGAACACGGTGCGGCCGTCGAACGCGGGCTCTCCAATCGACGACCGTGAGAGCACCCCGTCGAAGCCGTCGCTCACCACCGCCATCACCACCACAGGCAGCTGCGGAGCGGACTCGGGAGGCCCGCCGAGGGTGAAGGTGACTGAGCCGGCGCCAACGTAGCGGCTCGCGAGCACGTCGAGCTCGTCACCTGGCACGCCGGCGTCGGCGGTGCCCGCGTCGGCCTCGACCCGGCCCGTGTCGTCGTGCAGCGAGCGCGCCGGCCCGAGGCACCCACAGCCGACCGCCAGCCAGACGAGCAGCACTCGCACGGCAGGGGAACACCGCGGCGCGAGGAAGGTCAAACGAGTGCGACCCCGCGCCCCGTTTGTTGCTATCGCTCGTGGCGTGAGAATCCGCGACCCCATTCACGGCACCATCACCGTCTCGGACGACGAGAAGCCCGTCATCGACAGCCGCTTCTACCAGCGGCTTCGCAACGTGCGGCAGCTCGGCTTCGGCGACCTCGCGTTTCCCGGCGCGACGCACACGCGCCACGCGCACTCCCTGGGCGCGATGCACGTCGCCTCCCGGCTCTTCGACGCGGTGGCGAGCCGCTCGCCCCTGTCCGAGGCTGCGAAGGAGCGGTTCCGCGCCGCCGTTCGCCTCGCGGTGCTCTGTCACGACCTCGGTCACATGCCGCTGTCGCACGCCTCGGAGTCCATCGCCCCGCCCCGCGCGGCCCTCGGGCTCCCGGCGTGGACGGGTGACGAGGCCGGCCAGGCCACCCACGAGGACTTCACCGCGAAGCTGCTGCTCGACAGCTCGCTCACGCCGCTCATCGCGAAGACGTACGCCCGGCACGGCATCACGCCCGAGCTGATCGCCGGCCTCGTCATCGGTCGCCTGCCCTCGGGCGTCGAGGGCTTCCGCGACGGTGGGCTCGACTGGACCCCGCTGCTGCGCGCCCTCGTCTCGGGAGAGCTCGACGCCGATCGCATGGACTACCTGCAGCGCGACTCGTTCTACACGGGCGTGAACTACGGCCGGTACGACGTCGATTGGATCCTGCAGAACCTCACCTGCGCCGAGCGTGACGGCCGGGCGGTGCTGGCGCTCTCGAAGGCCGCCGTGTTCGCCTTCGAGGACTTCCTGCTCAGCCGCTACCACATGTTCCTGTCCGTCTATTACCACCACACCTCGGTGGCCTTCGATTGGATGCTGCGGCGCTACTACGAGGAGTCGCCTGGCGAGTTCGAGGTGCCGCCCGACCCCGAGGCCTTCCTGGGCTGTGACGACGTGGCGTTGTGGTGGACGCTGCGGCGCTCGAAGAACGAGTGGGCGCAGCGCATCGTCTCGCGGCGCGGGTACCGCCGCGTCGCCCAGTTCACCGAGCGTGACACCGGCTACGACCTCTCGGCCATCTCGAAGGTGCTCACCGGGGCGGGCGTTCAGCACTTCACGCTCGAGAGCCGCGGCGTGCTGTCGCGCTACACCGACGAGGGCGAGTCGCCGTCCCTGTACGTGCTGGACTCGGCGAGCGGTCGCCTCACCGAGGTGTCCAGCTACACGCCGCTCTACCAGCGCTTCGCGGGCGCGGTGTTGCTGACGCGGGTCTTCGTCCGCCCCGACCAGCTCGACGTGGCCCGGCCGCTGATGGCCCGGCTCGCCGTCGCCACGAGGTCGGGCGATGAGTGAGGCCATCGCCGGGTTGCCCCCGCCGCCGCCGGGCAAGCCACCACGCGACGCGAGCGCCGTCATCGTCTGGAGGCGCACGTGGCGGGGCGTCGAGGTCTTCTGGCTCGAGCGCGAGCAGCGGCTCTCGTTCGCGGGCGGCTTCTTCGCCTTCCCGGGCGGCAAGGTGGACGCCGCCGACGATCTGGTGCCGGTGCGGGGCGCGTCCGGCGACGCGGCGAAGCTCGTCGCGACCGCGGCCAGGGAGCTCTTCGAGGAGACCGGGCTGCTGGTCGCGCGCGGGCCACGGCTCGAGCCGGACGGGCCCCGCCTCGAGCAGGAGGCCCTCGACGGGCTGCGAAAGCAGGTGCTCGACGGCGCCTCGTTCGCCGAGGTGCTCCAGGCCCACGGGCTCGAGTTGTTCGCGAGCGACTTCCGGCCTGCGGGCCGCTGGCTCACCCCGCCGTACCTGCCGGTGCGCTTCGACGCGCGCTTCTTCCTCGTCGAGGCGCCGGAGGGCCAGGTCGCTTCGGTCTGGCCGGGCGAGCTCGCGAGCGGCGAGTGGATCCGGCCGTCGGACGCTCTGGTGCGGTGGGAGGCTGGCAGCGCGCTGCTGCACCCGCCGAACCTGCACGCGCTGTCCGTGATGAACGGCTTCACGAGCGTGGACGAGGCCGTCGCGGCCCTCTCGGCGCCGCCCTGGTGTGAAGACTTCATCTCACGGCGCCTGGAGTTCCAGCGCGGCGTGCACGTGGTGCCGCTCGAGACGCCGACGCTGCCGCCCGCGACGCACACCAACGCCTACGTGTTGGGGACCAGGGAGCTGCTCCTGGTGGACCCCGGCGCGCCGGACGAGGCTGAGGCGCGGAAGCTCGTCACGCTCGTGAAAGAGCTCGAGGCCGCAGGGTGTGAAGCGAAGGCCGTCGTGCTCACGCACCACCACGGAGATCACACCGGCGGCGCCCAGCTCGTCGCCGCGGCGCTGGGCCTGCCGGTGTGGGCCCACGCGCAGACCGCCGCCCGGGTCCAGGTGCCGGTGGTCCGGCTGCTCGAGGACGGCGAGGTGCTCGCGCTCGACGGTCCGTTGCCGATGCGTTGGCGGGTGCTGCACACGCCCGGTCACGCGCCGGGGCACGTGTGCCTGTTCGACGAGCGCTCGCACGCCGGCGTCGTGGGCGACATGGTGTCCACGGTGAGCACCATCATCATCGACCCGCCCGAGGGCGACATGAAGGTGTACCTCGAGCAGCTCGAGCGGCTGCGGGTGTTGCCGCTGGGCGCGCTCTACCCCGCGCACGGGCCGGTCGTGGCGCACGGCGTGGCGAAGCTCGAGGAGTACCTGGAGCACCGCGCGTGGCGCGAGGCGAAGGTGCTCGAGGCGGTGCGATCTTTCGCGCTGCCAGCGGGGCTCGAGCAGGTCGTCCCACGCGCCTACGACGACGTGGGCTCGTTCATCTGGCCCATCGCCGAGCGGAACACCGTCGCCATTCTCCAGAAGCTCGTCGCCGAGCACCGCGTGCTGGTCGCCGACGGAAAGTACCGCGCGGCCTGAGGTCACGACGCACCGCACGAGCCACGCCAGAAGGGCAGGGCAGCACTCTCGGGGACGTGTTCTCTTTCGGGCGTGGAGCAGGAGCTGACCCGGCAGTCCGATGGCGAGGGCGGTCTGCAGTCGCCGGATGAGGCGGCGGGCCTCGGGCGCGTGCGCAGCCTGCTCATCGAGCTGGAGCGGACGCCGGCCGACCCCGTGATCGCCCTGGCCTTCAACCGGGCCGTCAGCGCGCTCGCGAAGCAGCCCAGCGCCGAGGTCTTCGGCTTCCTGCGCGAGCTGAACGAGCTGCCGGTGCTGCGGCAGGCGAAGGACTCGAACGGCTACCCGTGCCGCGCGGCCGTGCTCGCTGCGTGGGTCGAGCTCGGCTACCCGTGGGCGCTCGAGCTGGCGCCCGAGGATCACGCGTGGCTGCGTGCTCAGACGCCGGGCGCGGGCGCTGGCTGGCTCTCAGTGACGTTCGTGCTCGCGGTGCTCTCGGCGATCTTCAACGTCGGCGTGAGCGGGCTCCTCGCGTTCGAGTTCCTGTCGCGACCGAGCTGGGTCGAGTGGCTGGTGGTGGTGCCCTTCGCGGCGATGGGCGCCCACGGCATCGCCACCCTCGCGGCTGCGCAGGCGGGCCTCGACGGCGGACCAGCAGCCGCCGGTCGCCTCAGGGCGCTCGGGTACGCAGGGCTCGTCGCGCCGGCGGCGGCCCTGGTGCCCGCGGTCATCTCGCTCGAGCTGGGCCTCTGCGTGCTGCTGCTGGGCCTGCCCTTCACGGCGTCGGCCCTCACCGCGTGGTGGGCGAGCCGGGCGCTCAGTCAGGGCCGGTGAGGAGCTGGTGGCCCTGGTGCCCGCGGGCTTCTCTCTCGAGCTGGGCCGCTGATGCGTGCTGCTGGGCCGGCCCTTCACGGCGTCGGCCCTCACCGCGTGGTGGGCGAGCCGGGCGCTCAGTCAGCGCCGGTGAGGTGGTGGCGGCCCTGGTGCCCGCGGCCTTCTCTCTCGAGCTGGGCCGCTGCTGCGTGCTGCTGGGCCGGCCCTTCACGGCGTTGGCCCTCACCGACTGGTGGGTGAGCCAGGCGCCGAGTCAGCGCCGGTGAGGAGCTGGTGGCCCTGGTGCCCGCGGCCTTCTCGCTCGAGCCGGGCCTCTGCGCGCTGCTGGGCCTGCCCTTCACGGCGTCGGCCCTCACCGCGTGGTGGGCGAGCCGGGCGCTCAGTCAGCGCTGGTGAGGTGAGACTGCGTTCGCGCAGCCGTCTCGACGCTCCCACGCGCCGTTCGCCTCGGGACCGCAGGCTGCGCCGCGAGACGGACGATGTCAGGGACGGAACGTCCACGTGGCCTTGACGACGAGGCGCTGCTCCGAGGGCGGCGCGCCGGGCACCTGGAACGCTGTGCGGGTGTCGGTGAAGACGACGTACAGGAACGACAGCGGCAGGAACTCCCAGGCGAGGCGCGCGTTCGTCAGCCCCACGTTGCCGGCGGTGTCGCGCTGGTAGCTGCCGATGAGCTGCAGCCTGGGCGTCAGGGCGAGCCGCCCCTCGAGCTGCAGCAGGTGCGTCGACACGCCGCCCGGCCGCACCCCTGCGCCGTCGAAGCGGTTGAACTCGTAGTTGAGGAACAGGCCGATGTGGGGCAGCGGCGAGAAGCCCACCTGCCCCTGCGCGCGCACGAAGTCGGCGAGGAAGTAGCGCCCGACGCCGACGTTGCCGCCCGCGGAGAAGAGCCGGCTGTGCTCGCTGTAGGCCGCGACGCCGATGCGGTCGTACGTCGTGCTCCCCGCGGGGAAGGACACGCCCGGCACCGGCGCGAACGGCGCGTCGAGGACCTGCCAGGTGCGCTGCCCGTACACCCAGCCGCGGTCGCCACCCTCGAGCGTCACCCAGAGGGCCTCGAGGTACACGTTGGCCTCCTGGAAGCGGCCGTCGCGGGCGCTCCACACGGCGCTGGTGTCGAGGAACTGCTGGATCGTGCGCACCCACTTCGGCAGCCACGCCGGCCGCCAGTCGAGGTACCAGGAGCCGGCGAGGTACAGCGCCTCCTCTCTCGAGACGAAGCCCGAGCGCGAGCGATAGCCCGGTGACAACCCCGAGCCCACCACGCCCAATCGGCCCCACGTCCCCTGGAGCGAGGCGCTCACGGAGCCCGCGATGCCGGTGGTGGCTGGGGTGCCGTCATGCCGTTGATCGACGCTGCCCGTCACCATCGCGTTGAGCGACACCGGGCCCTTGCGCACGAGCGCGTCGATCACCGGCACCACGTTCGTCGCTCCCGCAGAGGTGCCGTCGAAGTCATGGCGGGCCACCAGCATGCCGCCCGCGCGGCTCTCACCGAGCAGGTGGTGCGAGTAGCGCGCGACGCCGAAGAGGCTCGACTGTTGCCGGTCCGTCGGCAGCGCGTGCACCACCATCGCGCCCATGCTGCGCTCAGCCGAGCGGTACACGAAGCGGCCGCCCGCCGAGAGCGGCTGAGGCTGCCCGTTCGACAGGCCGATGGCCCGGCTGAAGAACGGCTGCACCAACCCGGACGTCATCGTGAAGAGCCCCGCGTTCTCGAGGAAGAACTGCCGCCGCTCGGGGAACAGCACCGAGAAGCGCGAGAGGTTCACCACCCGTCGATCGACGTCGGTCTCGGCGAAGTCGGTGTTTCCGGTGACGTCGATGATGGCGTTCTCGGTCGGCGCCCACGACACGTCCCCTCCGGCGTTGGGCCGCACCCCGATGGCGCCGTCACCCACGCGATCGAGGCGCACGATGCCGTAGGGGCGAAGCTGCAGGTTGAGGCCGGCGCGGCTCGTCGGCGGCTCGGTGAAGGCGAGCTGGCCGGCGTACGGCATGCGGAACGGGCTGAAGTTGCGCGGGAAGGGGCTCCACGCGCTGCGCTCCATGGTGCGGCGGGTCGCGCGCATGGCGTTGAAGCCCCACACGAGCCGGTCGGGCTCGGTGCGCAGGCTCTTCCACGGGATCAGCAGCTCGACGGTGAAGCCCCGCTCGTCACGCGTGACCGCCGAGCGCCACACCGTGTCCCACTGGGTCTCCGAGATCTCGTCGTCGATGACCTGCACGTCGTGCTGGCTGCCCCACGGGGTGACGAAGAAGCCGAAGGCGTTGCGGGCGTCGCCGAGCGGGTCGAGCACCACGCCGAACCAGTCGAAGCCTCGCGAGAGCGAGAAGTCACGCCGCAGATCGGTCTGCTGGATGCCTCGCGGCCCCGCGTCATCGTCACAGCGCGCGCCCACCGCCAGGCCCTCGGTGGTCGCGATGACCCGCACCCGCGTCGCCAGCACCGCGGGCTTCAGCTGCTCGGGCTCGACCTGCGTGAACGCTCCCAGGACGGCGGCGCTCGTCCACAGCGGCTCGTCGAGCTGGCCATCGACGACCACGGCAGCGTCGGCACGCGGCACGGTCAGCCTCGAGCGCTCTGCCGGAGGCGGGAACGTCTGGGCAGGCGCGCTCGTGCACCACAGGGCGAGCAGGGCGGCGGCGGCGCGGGAGGACACGGGCACCGCTGGATAGCGGGCTGCGGCCTCGAACGCACCGACCGAGTCCGCGAACGCACCTCGGGCCGGCGTCGCGGGAGGGCACGGGCACCGCTGAAGAGCGGGCTGCGGCCTCGAACGCACCGACCGGGTCCGTGAACGCACCTCGGGCCGGCGTCGCGGGGGGCACGGGCACCGCTGAAGAGCGGGCTGCGGCCTCGAACGCACCGACCGGGTCCGCGAACGCTCCGGCCGGCGGCGCGGGAGGACACGGGCACCGCTGGAGAGCGGGCTGCGGCCTCGAACGCACCGACCGGGTCCGCGAACGCACCTCGGGCCGGCGGCGCGGGAGGACACGGGCACCGCTGAAGAGCGGGCTGCGGCCTCGAACGCACCTCGGGCCGACGGCGCGGGAGGGCACGGGCACCGCTGGAGAGCGGGCTGCGGCCTCGAACGCACCGACCGGGTCCGCGAACGCACCTCGGGCCGACGGTGCGGAGTCTGGGCCCACGACGCGGGCGAGCGCCGGGCGGCCGCGTGGAGCCGGGGCGCTCTCGAGGCCTGCCGCACCCTGAACGCCGACGACGTCTTCGTGACGCAGGGGTGGCGCCGCGTTCGGCGCGTCGAAGCCTCACTCGAGCAATGGGCTCTTCGCGCCAGCCCAGGCGAGCACCAGCCGATGGGACGCGCGGGTCATCGCCGTGTACAGGCCCCGGCGCGCGTCCTGCGTCAGCCCCCAGGTGCTGGCCGCGGCGTCGGGCAGCACCACCACGTCGAACTCGAGGCCCTTGATCTCCTGCACGCAGGTGACGACCACGCCCGGCCTGAAGGGGAAGTCGCCGTCGAGCGCCAGCGTGGTGGTGACGCCGCGCAGCCGCTGCTGAACCCGCCTGGCCACTTCGGGCGTGCGGCAGATGACGGCCACGCTCGCCGAGCCGTCGTCTCCCACCAGCCCGCGCAGCGCATCGCTGAGCCACACGGAGAGGTGAAATGGCGCGGCGAAGCCAGCCCAGGTGATGGACGGCGTCGAGGGGACCGCCACGGCGGGGTCGAGCACGTGCCGCGCGAGGTTCGTGACGTCGGGCGGGCACCGGTAGTTCACCCCGAGCCGCACCGTGCGCGCGCCTGGCACGCCGAGCTCGCGCAGCACGCCGTCCCACCCGGTGAAGACGGCCGTCGCGTCGACCTGCTGGGCCGCGTCGCCAGCGACGATGAAGACGCCGCCCCGCCGGAGCGCGCGCGCCATCACGGCCAGCTCGATGGGCGCGAACTCCTGCGCCTCGTCGATGAAGACGACGTCATAGGCGCCGAGCGGCATGGGCGGCTTGTGCTGGGCGTTCGACCGCAACTGCTCGAGCGCGAACAGCACCGCGTGGTCTTCCGCGTCGGCGGAGTTCGCGTCCTCGAGCGGCGTGCCCTCGTCCAGCCCGCGGCCGTCCACGGCGGTGCGCGCCTCTGCGTCGACGTGCGCGTACTTCAGCTCGGCGGGATCGAGGAACTGCACCTTCGTGTGCTGGGCGATCGCCTCGATGACGGAGGCGAAGAGGGCGCCGCCCGAGCGTTCGACCACCGGCGTCGTCCAGGCCCGATCGCCGAAGAGGTGCTCCAGGTCCGCGCGGGAGGCGAGGGCGTGGCCACGCCTCGGGCGATCGTCGTCCTCCAGCGGCTTCGGGTGAGCGCGCACGAAGTCCGCGAGGGAGGGGCGAAGCGCGGGGTGGCGCTTGAGCTGCACCACCGCCGACGGCGTGTTCTCGCTCTGCCGTCGTGGCAGATCCTTGAAGGCCCGGCGCGCCTCGTCGCTCACCCACTCGTCGTAGGTCCACACGTCGACGTCGCGCACGTCGCGGCGCTCGAGCATGAGGCTGGTGAGCCGGCGGAGGCCGACGGTGGGCACCAGCACCGCGCCCCGGAACCGGCGGTGTGAGGTCGTCAGCAGCCGCTCGCGCAGGGCGAGCAGCCGGTGCAGCGCGACCGTCGTCTTGCCGAAGCCGGCCTCACCCAGCAGCAGCAGGTGCTCCTGCGACGGCAGGTCGACCGCGGCCTGCTGCGCGGGGTCGAGCGTCACCTCGAGCGGTGAGCGGAACGCGTGCCGCGCGTGCCTCGGCCTGCCGGGGATCGACGGAGGTGGCTCGCCGCTGGTCCAGCCGCCGCCCGTCCGCACGAAGACGCGGTCAGGCGCTTCGACCTTCGACAGCACCCCGCCCTCGAAGGTGAGCAGGTGCTTCTCGAGCAGCCTGCCCGAGACCGGCCGGCCGTCGACCTCGACCTCGTAGACGTTGCCCTCGTCGGTGGTGAAGAAGACCTCGGCGAGCGGCGCGGCCTCGGCGTCGACGATGGAGACGTACGCGTCGACCTGGGTCGCGTCCCCGAGGAAGACGTCGGTCACCCGCCTCGACGTCTCGAGCTTGAGGTGGCCGGAGAGCCTGCGACCGGGCGCGGCCTGGCTCGCGCGTCGAACGGCGTCCTCGAGGCCACGCAGTCGTTCCGTCCACCCGTCCATCGAAGCGCGACTCCCTTCTCCTGAGGGCGCCGTCATAGCGGGCCCGGGCGCCTGAGGCCTGCGTGATGATGCCCGGCCGCGCCAGTCGACCCGGCGTGCCGTATGGTGAACAGCCCGTGACGTCTCGACTCGACCAGTTCCTGACGGGCTCACCCTGGCGGCAGTACGTCTACGGCTACCCGCACAAGACGGCGTACCGCGCGTTCGCCGAGCCGAGGCCGCTCGAGGCCGTGTGGGCGAACGAGCGCCCCGACACCCGCTTCCTCTACGTGCACGTGCCCTTCTGCGAGCTGCGCTGCGGCTTCTGCAACCTCTTCACCACGGCGAACCCGGCGGACGACGTGGTGGAGCGCTTCCTCGCGCAGCTCCTGGTCGAGGCGAAGGAGACGGCCGCGGTCGTGGGCACGCGGCGCTACACGCGCGCGGCCATCGGCGGGGGCACGCCGACGTACCTGAGCGCGGGTCAGCTCGAGCGGCTGCTGGGCGTGCTGCGCGAGGTGATGGGGTTCGGGGCGGCGCCGCTGTCGGTGGAGCTCTCTCCGGCGACGCTGACGCGCGAGAAGCTCGCGGTGTTGAGCGTGGCCACGCGGCTGTCGCTCGGCGTGCAGAGCTTCGTCGAGCCCGAGCTCGCCAGCCTGAGACGCCCCCAGGCCACGCGCGACGTGCTGGGCGCGCTCGAGCTCATCCGTGAGCACTCGCGGGCGCACCTCAACATCGACCTCATCTACGGCATGGAGGGGCAGACGCCTGCGTCGCTCGTCGGCAGCCTCGAGGCGGCGCTGCGATGGAGGCCCGAAGAGCTCTACCTGTACCCGCTCTACGTGCGGCCGCTCACCTTCCTCGGCAAACACGCGGCGTGGGACGACCACCGCTTGACCCTCTACCGCGTGGCTCGGGACTGGCTGGGCTCACGCGGCTACCGGCAGCGCTCCCTGCGCGTCTTCGTGAGAGCCGACGTCGGCGAGGTGGAGCTGCCCGAGTACCACGCCGAAGACGACGGCATGGTGGGCCTGGGCGTGGGCGCGCGCTCGTACACGAAGGCCCTGCACTACGCGCACGACTTCGCGGTGGCCCCGGGCGCGGTGCGCAGCATCATCGACGACTACCTCGCTCGCCCAGCGGCCTCGTTCCAGGTCGCGCGCTCGGGCTTCGAGCTCGACGTCGCGGAGCAGCAGCGCCGTTGGGTGCTGCTCTCGTTGCTCGGTCCGGGGAGCGACGGCGGCGCGTTCGCCAGCCGCTTCGGGGTGCCCCTGCTCGAGGCGCTGCCCCAGCTTCGGCAGCTGGTGAGCGAAGAGCTCGCCGCGTGGCAGGGCGAGACCCTGGCGCTCACGCCGCGTGGGCTCGAGTGGAGCGACGCGCTGGGCCCCTGGCTCTTCTCGTCAGAGGTCGAGGCCCGCATGAGCGCCTGGGAGGCCCGGTGACGGCGCTCACCATCCTGTACCGGGGGCCGCTGTCGTCCTGCAACTACGGGTGTGCGTACTGCCCCTTCGCGAAACGTCACGAGACGGCCGAGGCGCACGCCGCCGATGCCCGCGCGCTCGACCGCTTCCTCTCGTGGTGCGAGCGGCGCGCGCAGCCCCTGAACGTCTTCTTCACGCCGTGGGGCGAGGCGCTCACCCAGCGCCGCTACCAGGACGCGCTCACGCGCCTGTCGCACCTGCCGCACGTGGTGAAGGTGGCCGTGCAGACGAACCTCTCGGCGCGCCTCGACTTCCTCGACGCCTGTGCGCCGTCGAAGGTGGGCGTGTGGGCGACGTTCCACCCCGAGTGGGCGGACGAGGGGCGCTTCCTCGAGCAGTGTGCGCGGCTCGAGGCGCGTGGTGTCTCGTACTCGGTGGGGGTCGTCGGCTTCCCGCGTTTCCGGCCAGCCCTCGAGGCGTTGCGCGCCCGGCTGCCCCCGCACGTCTACGTCTGGGTCAACGCGGTGAAGTCGAGCGACGCGGGCGTCACCGCTGACGATCGGGCCCACTTCGTCCGCGTCGACCCGTTGTTCCCGCTCAACGAGGCGCACCACGAGAGCCTCGGGCGGCCGTGCGGTGGAGGGCACACCGTCATCTCGGTGGACGGGGAGGGCGTCATGCGCTCGTGTCACTTCATCAAGGAGCCGCTCGGGAACCTGTACGACGAGCGCTTCGACGAGCTGCTGGCCCCACGCCCCTGTCGCGCCCGCACCTGTGGCTGTCACATCGGTTACGTGCACCTCGAGCACCTGCGGCTGGGGCCTCTCTTCGGCGGCGGACTGCTCGAGCGGGCGCTGCCCGTTGAAAAGCTGCACCTGCTCCGCCAGACCGGGGTCTCGCCGTCGAAGTCCCACCCATCACCAGAGGAACCCCCTTCATGAAGACGCTGCTCGTCGCCGTCATCGCCGCCGTCGCTGTCCCCGCCTTCGCCGCCGACTACCGCTGCACCAGCGGCCGCGTGGAGAAGAGCGGCAGCACCCAGTACACGTACAAGGAGTCGTCGTCGGAGATCGTCATCGAGAAGGGCGGCTCGACGAAGGGCAAGGCCGTGAAGCGCGGCTCGAAGTGGTACGTCGAGATCGGCGGCAGCACCCAGGCCACCTTCGAGAACGGGAAGATCGAGAAGGGCGGCTCGTCGTGGGCCTCGGTGAGCGACGCGCAGCGCACGTATGACTGCAGCGCCGACGTCGCGGCGACGCTGTGGGTGCTGGCCCAGAAGGGCGCGCTCTGACGCAGGTGCTGCTCCTCGGGTGAGTCGAGCAGCGAGGCCCGCCCGAGGTCAGTTGCGCGGCGTCGAGTTCCCCGCCACCAGCACCAGCCGCTCCAGGATCGCCCGCAACGACGAGAGCTGCAGCGGCTTGGTGAGGCACGCGTCCATGCCGGCGGCGAGGCAGGCCTCGAGCTCGCTCGGCAGCGCGCTCGCCGTCAGCGCGACCACCGGCGTGTGCACGGTCGCGTCGCCTTCGCGCTCACGCAGCCTGCGCGTCGCCTCGAAGCCGTCCATCACCGGCATCTGGCAGTCCATCAAGACGAGGTCGAAGTGCTGGGTCGCGAGCCGCTCGAGGGCCTGGGCGCCGTCGGGCACGGCCTCGGCGCCAAGTCCCAGTCGGCTGAGCATCGCCAGCGCGACCTGCGCGTTGATGAGGTTGTCGTCCACCACCAGCACGCGCCCTCCTTGCAGGCGCACGAGGTCGATGCCGCGGGCCGGCGTGGTGAGGGTCTGGTCCTGGGCGACCGCGCACGGCAGCTCGAGGACGAACTCACTGCCCATGTCGTCGCTGTGCCGAAGTCGAAGCTGGCCTCCCTGCTGCTGCGCGATGAGCTTCGAGATGGCGAGGCCCAGCCCGGTGCCCTGCTGCTGATCGGCGGTCTTCAGCTGCGAGAAGGGCTGGAACAGGCGCTCCCGGTCCTCTGGGCGGATTCCGCGCCCGGAGTCACGCACGGAGATCTGCAGCACCACCCGGCCATCAGGGAGCGGCGAGCTGCCCGCCCACACGTGAATGTTCCCCCGCTCGGTGAACTTGAGCGCGTTGCCGACGAGGTTGTGCAGCACCTGGCACAAGCGCACGGGGTCGAGCAGGAGCCGCCGCTCGGCCTCCGCCTCGAAGGCCGAGGTGAGGGACAGGCCACGCGCCTTGACGGTCGGCTCATGCAGGGACAGCACCTGCTCGATGAGCTTCTTCGGCACTGCCGGTCGCATGACGAACTCGAGCTTCCCGGCCTCGGCGCGCGAGAGGTCGAGCAGGTCGTTGATGAGCGCGAGCAGCAGCTCTCCGGAACGGTGGATCGTCTCGACGCGCCCGCGCACAGCGGGCTCCTGGGTCTCGGCGAGGAGCAGCTCGGCGACCCCGAGCACGCCGTTGAGGGGCGTGCGGATCTCGTGCGAGATGCTGGCGAGGAACTTCGTCTTCGACTGGTTCGCGGCCTCGGCTGCCGCCCGCGCCTCTTCGAGCACCGCGATGGTGCGCTCACGGCCCCGCTGCAGAATGCCCCCGATGATGCCGATGAGCGGCACCAGTGCCCAGGCCCGGGCGGCGCTCGCGTGAGGCTTGATGTCTGGCGTCACCAGGTGAGCCTCGAGGCAGAGCACCGAGGCAGCGGCCACGAGCGCGGAGCCAATCGCCCAGGCGTAGCCTGCCCGGGAGCCCGCGAGCGCAGCGACCAGCACCGGTGGCAGCGCCATCCACGCGACGAAGACGAGGTCACCGGTCGCGAGCACGCCGATCAGGAACCCGACGAGCTGCACCGCGGCGGCGAAGTGGCCCAGATCTGCGAAGCGGCCCGTGCGCCGGAACAGCAGCACACCGCCCACCGAGACGACGATCGACGACATCGAGACCGAGAGATCCGACCACGCGTCGGCCGCGAGGTAGAGGACGGAGAAGACGACGCTGATGACGGCCCCGACGGCGCCGACCCAGCCGATGAAGCGCGCGCGGCTTCGATCCTCCTCGGACCCGAAGCGCTCGATCCGGACGAACTGCTCGATGAGGGCACGGAGGCGTCGCATCGTGGAAATGTGTAGCGGGGCTGTTCGCGGCGCGCGCCGGGTCTTGTCAGACCGTACGCGAGCCGGCTGACCCTGCGCGACCCTGCGCGCGTGTGAGCGTGCATCGACGCGAAGGAGCAGCGGAGTAGGGTGCGGCGGTCATGGTTGACCCTCACGGCGGTGTCCTGCAGGAGCGCCTCGTCTCGCAACAGGCGTTCGACGAGAAGGCACGAGGACTTGCGCGAGTCCGCGTCGACGCACGGGTGGTGAACGACCTCGAGTTGTTCGCAGTGGGTGCGCTGTCGCCCCTGACGGGCTTCCTCGACGAAGAGGCGTGGAGCTCGGTCGTCGAGCGGCTCCGCCTGCCCGACGGGACGGTGTGGCCGCTGCCAGTGACGCTCGCGCTCGAGCACCCACCGCGACCGGGTGAGGCGGTGGTGCTGACGGACGAGGCCGGCCGCGAGCGCGCCATCGTCACCATCACCTCGCGCTTCGAGCGAGAGCCGCTGCACGAGGCGCAGCAGGTCTACGGCACGCAGGATCACGCGCACCCCGGTGTCGCCGCGCTGCTCTCCGCTCCGAGGACGCTCGTGGGAGGCCCGGTTGAAGTCGCCCCGCTGCCCCCGGGGCCGTTCGAGGCCTTCCGCCTGACACCGCGCGCGCTGCGCGACGAGCTGGCCCACCGGGGATGGACGACGGTGGCGGGCTTCCAGACTCGCAACCCGATCCACCGTGCGCACGAGGCGCTGACGAAGGTGGCGCTCGAGGTGTGCGACGGCCTGGTGCTGCACCCGCTGGTAGGGGAGACGAAGAAGGACGACGTACCCGCCGCCGCGCGCTTCGAGAGCTACCAGGCCCTCGTGCGTGGCTACTACCCACCCTCGCGCACCGTGCTCGCGGCGTTCCCGGCGGCCATGCGCTACGCCGGCCCGAGGGAAGCGCTCTTCCACGTGCTGGTGCGGAAGAACTACGGCATCACCCACCTCATCATCGGGCGCGACCACGCGGGCGTCGGCTCGTACTACCCACCCCTCGCCGCGCAGCAGTTGGTGAAGCGGTTCACCTTCGCCGAGCTTGGCGTGACGCCGCTCACCTTCGACCCGACCTTCTATTGTCGCGCCTGCGGGGCGGTCGCTTCGGAGCGCACCTGCCCGCACCCATCGTCGGCCCACCTGGCGCTCTCGGGGACCCAGCTGCGAGAGCTCCTCCAGACCGGCCGGCCGATTCCGCCCGAGGTGACGCGACCGGAGATCGCCGCCATCCTGCGAAAGCACGTCAACGCCCCTCCGGCTCCGCAGCGGGGCGTGCTGCTCTGGTTCACCGGGCTGTCAGGCGCCGGCAAGTCCACGCTGGCGAAGATGGTCGAGGCCGCGCTGAAGACCCACCATCGGGTCGAGGTGCTCGACGGCGACGAGATCCGCGCGACGCTCTCGAAGGGCCTGGGCTTCTCGAGAGAGGACCGCGACACGAACATCCGACGCATCGGCATGGTGGGGCGCCTGCTGGCGCGCAACGGCGTGGTGGCGATCGGCGCAGCCATCAGCCCGTACGCCGCGACGAGGGACGAGGTGCGGGCGGCGGCTGCTGCCGACGGCGTGGCCTTCGTCGAGGTGCACCTGCACGCGCCGATGGAGGCGCTCCTCGCGCGCGACGAGAAGGGGCTGTACCGCAGAGCCCTCGCCGGTGAGCTCGCGCACTTCACCGGGGTGAGTGATCCCTACGAGGCGCCGGTGTCACCAGAGCTGTCGCTCGACACCGCCCGGGACGACGCCGCGACGTGCGCGCGCCGCATCCTCGAGGTCCTCGCCCGCTTCGGGGTCGTCCCGTGAACATGAACGAGGTGGTGGGCTCGCACGACGTGCTGTTCCTGGTGCTCGATACGCTCCGCTACGACGTCGCCGTCGAGGAGTGGAGCGCGGGGCGGACGCCGAACCTCGCGCGCGCCCTGCCCCCGACCGGGTGGGAGAAGCGCCATACGCCGGGCAGCTTCACCCTGGCCGCGCACCAGGCGTTCTTCGCGGGCTTCCTGCCGACGCCTGCCAGCCCGGGCCGGCACCCGCGGCCCTTCGCGATCCGCTTCGGCGGCAGCGAGACGACGACGCCCGAGACGTGTGTGTTCGACGCGCCCGACCTCGTCCGGGGCTTCGCGTCGCGTGGGTACCGCACCGTCTGCATCGGCGGGGTGGGCTTCTTCAACCCCGAGAACCCGCTGGGGCGCGTCCTGCCCGGGTACTTCGACGAGGCGCACTACCGCGTCGAGACCGGCGTCATAGACGCGCGCTCGACCGAGCACCAGGTGCGGCTCGCGTGCGAGCGCCTCGCCGCGGTGAAGGAGCGGGTGTTCCTCTTCATCAACGTCTCGGCGCTGCACCAGCCCAATCGGCACTACCTGCCCGGTGCGACGGAGGACTCGAGAGCGAGCCACGCCGCAGCCTTGAGGTACGTCGACTCACAGCTCCCGCCGCTCTTCTCGGCGCTCGCAGCGCGCGGCCCCACCTTCGCGCTCCTCGGGTCCGATCACGGCACCTGCTACGGCGATGACGGGTACGTCGGGCACCGCCTCGCCCACCCGGCCGTGTGGACGGTGCCCTGGGCCGAGGTGCTGCTCCCGGCCGCGTGAGTCACTTCGAGGTCGGCTTCGGCGTCTTCGTGGTGCCGCTGCCCCGCGTGCCGAGCGTGCCCGTACCGAGGCCACCCGTGCCGACGCTCCCGACGGTCCCGAGGGTTCCGCTGCCGGTGCCGCGCACGACCGTGGCGGACTTCGGCTGGTCCTTCGGTGCGGACGTCGGCTGGGGCGTTGGCGCTCCGGCGAAGGTGACGAACGAGACGGCGCAGAGGACGGCAGACAATCGCTTCATGTGAGGCTCCCTGTGGGTGTGAGCCCGCGCGGAAGTGCGGGGCCGGACTGGTCCAGCGTGCCCCGTGCCAACGCCGGCACGCCTCGCAGCCGCGCGGGATGTGAGGCCCGCTTCGCGAGCGCCAGGGCCGGCCACGTGGCGAGACGGCGACGAGGCGAGCACTCCGGGTCACGTGGCGCTCGGACCTCGTGGCGCGGGAGCCGGGACTGCGTCGAGCTCCAGACCACCGTGCGCCCGACGGCGACGGGCGTTCAGGCAGCGACCCTGACGCGCCGCTCGAAGACGGAGCGCTCCACGAGACGGAGAAGGCAGAGCGCGCACTCGCGCAGGACGCGGCGCGCTCCGTCGGACCGTGGTCGCAGGTCGTCAGGAGGTTCAGCCGAGCCACTCGTCGCGCAGGTCGAGGTAGCTCGACTCGTTCGACTCGCAGAGGTGCGCGAGGTGGCTCGTTCGCGGCAGCTCGGTCGCGAGCCAGTACCGCGCCGCCTGGGTGAGGCCGCGGCTGAAGTCGTCGCCGCGCCCGTGAGCGCGCGTCGCCATCGACACCCACGCCCAGCCCACGATCACCGTCGACGCGAGGTCGAGGTAGTCCGCCGAGTGGGCCAGCATACCGGCGACGTCGCCGCTCACCCCGCGCCCGCCGAGGGTGGCGGTGACGCGCAGCAGGTGCTCGAGTCCCTGCTCGAGGGGCTCGATGAAGGTGAGGTCCTTCGCCTTCGCCTCCGCGATGGCCGCGCGCACGTGACGCTCCAGCGCCGCGAGCGCAGCCCCGCCACCCGCCACCACTTTGCGCCCGAGCAGGTCGAGCCCCTGGATGGTGGTCGTCCCCTCGTGAATGGAGTTCAGCTTCTGATCGCGCAGCCAGGCCTCGGGCAGGTACTCGCTCGTGTAGCCGTAGCCGCCGTGCACCTGCACCGCGAGCGTGTTGGCCTCGAACCCCTTCTCGGCGGGGAACGACTTGGCGATCGGCGTCAGCAGGTCGAGCAGCAGCTTCGCCTCGGATCGCGTCGCCTCGTCCGGGGCGTGCTCCGAGACATCGGCGAACCGCGCCGCCAGGCCGATGACGGCGAAGGCGCCTTCGACGATGGCCTTCTGCCGCAGCAGCATGCGCCTCACGTCGGGGTGCTCGACGAGGGCCACCGGCGGCTGCGCCGGGTCGTTCACGCCCAGCGCGCGCCCCTGCCTGCGCACGCGCGCGTACTCGAGGGCTTCATGGAACGCGACCGACGCGGTGGCGGCGGCGTTCATGCCCACCATCAACCGCGCCTCGTTCATCATCTGGAACATGCACTTGAGGCCCTGGTGCTCCGGTCCCACGAGCCAGCCCAGGCAGTCGCCGTCGTCGCCGAGAGAGAGCGCCACGCTGGGCAGCCCCTTCCACCCGATCTTCCTGATGAGGCCCGAGGTGACGACGTCGTTGTCGACGAGCCGCCCCTCGTGCGGGCGCCGCTTCGGCACGGCGAAGAGCGAGATGCCCCTGGTGCCAGCGGGGGCGCCCTCGATGCGCGCGAGCACGAGGTGCACGATGTTCTCGGTGAGATCGTGATCGCCGCCAGAGATGAAGAGCTTCGCTCCCCTGAGCCTGAAGCGCCCATCGGCCGCCGGAGTCGCGATGGTCGAGACGTCGCCCAGGCTCGAGCCGGCCTGGGGCTCGGTGAGCGCCATGGTGCCCGTCCACCGGCCCTCGTAGAGCGGCGCGAGGAAGAGGGCCTTCACCTCGTCGGCGCCGAACACCTCGATGAGGTGCGCGGCGCCGCTGGTGAGCCCGGCGAAGCCGTACGCCGAGAGGTTCGCGGCCATCAGGTACGCGTGAGCCAGCGTCGCGACGGTGAGCGGCAGGTGCTGGCCTCCGACGGCCGGCGGGCGCGTCGCGTTCAGCACCCCGAGGCTCACCAGGCTGCTCCAGCACTCCCGCATGGCCGGGTGAACGAGCACCGCCTCGTTGTCGAAGCGTGGCGGCTTGTGATCCATGGGCTCGTACGCCGGCCAGAGCACCTCGCGCGCGACCCGGCGGCAGGCGTCGAGCCACGGCCTGAAGGTCGCACGGGAATGCTCGGAGAAGGCCGGGAGCCGGCACAAGCCCTCGGCGTCGAGCACCTCGGAGAGGAGGAAGTCGATGAAGCGGTCAGAGACGAGCGGGTTCGGCATGACGGCCCCCGCGTAGCAGCTTCCCCCGCCGACGTGGCAGGGTGGCGACGGTGACCGCGTGCCCTGGATCATCGACCGCATGAGAACGGTCCTCGCCCTCGTGGTGGTGACCGCGTGCGCTCCGTCGGCGCGCGTGCGCGAGGTGAGCGGCCAGGCCAGCGCGTCGAGCTGCACGGCCGCCAGCGACAGCGTCACGTGCACCCACCGCACCTTCCAGCTCCCGGTCGCGGCGGTCGGGCAGTCGCGGGTCGTGCACGTGGGGCTCCCGGGCGGAGACCCGCCGGCGAGCGGGTGGCCCTGTGTCGTCCTCTTCCAGGGGTCGCTCTTCAGCGCGGAGCGCACCTGGAGCGCGACGCGGGCCGACGCCTTCGGGGCCTTCTGGCAGACGGCGACGGTCGCGGCCCTGCTCGACGCGGGCTTCGCGGTGGTGACGCCCGAGGTGCGCCTCTTCGGCACCACCGCCTGGGACACGAACCTGCCGCAGTGGTCGGCGAGGTGGAGCGAGGCGCCGGATCGTCACCTGCTGGTGGCCCTGCTCGACGCCGTCGGCGCGGGCGAGCTGGGGCCGCTCGACCCGCGGCGCATGTACGCGGGCGGCCTCTCGAGCGGCGGCTACATGACGAGCCGCATGGCGCTGTCGTACCCTGGCCGGTTCAGGGCGCTGGCCATCCACTCGGCGTCGTGGGCGACCTGCGGTGGCCCGCTGTGCGTGCTGCCTGATGCGCTGCCGGCCGATCACCCCCCGACGCTGTTCCTCCACGGCGAGCGGGACGCGGTGGTGCCCATCGGCACCATGCGCGTGTACGAGGAGCGGCTCCGAGGCCAGGGCGTGGACGTCGACGTGGTGACCGCGCCGGACAAGGGACACGAGTGGCTGGAGGCAGCGGCGGGCGCGATGCCGTCGTTCTTCCGCGCGCGGTGAGCGGCTGCGTGCGATGACGAAGAGCGGATGAGTGTTCGCGCGATCCCCACGCTGCTGAAGGTCGGCTTCGCCGAGGCCGCGGCCTATCGCGCCGAGATGGTGGTGTGGGTGCTGTCCACCACCATGCCCCTGGTGATGATGCTGCTGTGGACCAGCATCGCCGAGGTCTCGCCGGTGCAGGGAGCGGCGGGGGCTCAGTGGGGCAGCAGCGCCTTCGTCGGCTACTTCCTGTGTGTCTTCATCGTGCGTCAGCTCGTGTCGGCCTGGGCGGCGTGGGAGATCAACTACGAGGTGCGGCAGGGCACGCTCGCGCTGAGGCTGCTGCGCCCGCTGCACCCGCTCATCCACTACGCCTGCTCGAACCTCGCCTACCTGCCGCTGCGCACGCTGGTGACGCTGCCGGTCGCCATCTTCCTCGTCGTGACGCACCGCGAGGCCCTCTCAGGTGACTGGCGCCACTGGCTGCTGTTCCCCGTCGCCGTGCTGGGCGCGTGGCTCATCAACTTCCTCGTGAACGTCTCGGCTGGTGCGCTCGCGTTCACCGTCGAGAGCTCGCTGCGGGTGATGGACCTCTGGCTCGCCCTCTTCTTCGTCTTCTCCGGGTACCTCGTGCCGCTCGAGTTCTTCCCGGCGTGGCTGCGCGAGGTGGCCGACTGGCTGCCGTGGCGGTACGTGCTGGCGCTGCCCGTCGAGCTGATGACCGGGCGGGCGCCCTTCGAGGTCGCGCTGGGGCTCCTCGCGCGGCAGCTCGCGTGGGTGCTGGGGCTGGGGACGGTGGCCGCGGTGCTCTGGGGTCGCGGGGTGACGAAGTTCCAGGCGTTCGGTGGGTGAGGCGATGCGTCGCGCGTGGGAGCTCCTGAAGGTGCAGCTCAAGGCCTCAGCGCTGCTCGCGCTGCAGTACCGCCTCGACTTCGCGCTCGATCTCGTCATCGGCCTCTTCTGGACCGTGTCGGCGGTGCTGCCGCTCTTCATCGTGTACGGCGGCACCGCGAAGCAGGGCGTGCCGGGCTGGGCCTTCGGCGAGACCCTGGTCGTGGTGGCGTGCTTCATCACCCTGCAGGCGGTCATCGACGGGGCCATCTCTCCGTCGCTCACGTCGGTGCTCGACCACGTGCGGAAGGGCACCTTCGACTTCGTGTTGCTGAAGCCCCATGACGCGCAGCTGCTCGTCTCGACGGCGCGGTTCCAGTTCTGGCGGGCGGCGGGACTCGTACACGCGGCGATCGTCTTCGGCCTGGCGTTCCGCGAGCTGGGGCGGGGCCCCACGACCACGGGCGTCGTGACGGCGGCGGTCCTGCTGCTGATGGCGACCGCGCTGCTGTACTCGCTGTGGCTCCTCATCGTCAGCGTCAGCTTCTTCGCGGTGAAGGTGGACAACCTGAGCAACCTCTTCGCCAGCCTCTTCGACGCCGCGCGGTGGCCGAAGACCGTCTTCCGGGGCGTCTTCCGCGTCGTCTTCACCTTCGTCATTCCGCTGGTGGTGATGACGACGTTCCCGGCCGAGGCGCTGCTGGGCCGGCTGTCCTGGGCCTCGTTGCTGGGTGCGATCGCGGGCACCCTGGCGTTCGTGCTGGCCGCGCGGCTCGTCTGGCTCCTCAGCCTGCGACGCTACACCTCGGCGGGCGGCTGACGTGCCGGTGCAGTGGCTTCACCCGAGCACCGCGAGCCACCCCGGCTTGAAGAGCAGCACCAGCGCCAGCGCGAGCATGACGATCCCCGAGATGAGCTTGAGCCAGCGGCCCTCGCGCTCCTGCAGCCTCCGCCGGCTGAGCGTCGCGACCGCGATGCCCACCATGAGGCTGTCGTCCACGATGTAGGCGAGGTTGTAGAGCGCGAGGTACCCGTAGTTCTGCCACGCCGGCAGGTGCTGTGAGGTGAGCACGTGGCTGTAGACGGCCGGGAAGCCAGCGGTGCACAGCAGCTCGACGAAGTTCACCAGCACCGCGAGCACGGCCGCTCCCGCGAGCGCGGCGAGCAGCCCCGGCGCGTGGAGGATGTCTCTCACCCTCGCCGCGATGCCCGCCTGCGCGCGCTCGGAGATGGTGAGGGAGGGACCCCGCTTGAAGGCGACGAACTCCTTCACGTTGAGCGCTCCCATCACCACCGCGAGTCCACCCAACACCAGCTGCACCGCGCGCGACAGGCCGACGAGGAGGAAGACGTTCAGCCAGGCAGCCATGAAGGCGAAGTACACCACGCCGCTCACCAGCACGAAGACGCCCGCCACCAACGCCATGCGTGACCGGCTCTTCAGGTTGACCAGCAACGACAGCAGGAACAGCAGCACCCACATCGCGCACGGGTTGAAGCCGTCGAGCAGGCCCACCACGATCGTGAAGAGCGGCAACCCGAAGTCCTTCACCCGCACGGCGCCGAGCACGGGCAGGCTGACGGTGTCGCCCTCACACGCGGCCTGCGCTTCGGGCTGGCAGAGGGGCGTGGCGTCGGCCCCGGCGGTCGGAGCGCCGTCGAGCAGCTGGCGAAGGCGCGCGCCCGTCGTCTCGGCGCGGTCAAAGCCGAAGAGCAGGGTGCCCTGGCGTTCATCTCCCACGAGAATCGCCGGGACGCCCGCCACGCTGACACTCCGCGCCGCTGCGAGCGCCTGGAGTCGATCGCGCGCGGTGGCGTCCTCGTCGATGGCCCACTCCTGAACGACGAGGGCAGGACGCTCCTGACGAAGCTGCGTCACGAAGGCGTGCGCGTCGAGACAGTGCGGGCAACCAGCGCGTCCGAACAGCTCGAGATCAGCTGCGAGCGCTCGGCTCGGCTGAGCCAGTACCCCGACCAGGACGCAGCCGACGAGCCCGCCTCGCATGGCTCGACTCGTAGCAACCATCGTGCCTTCCTGGTCTCCGGCGAGACGCGCGAGGCACGCGTGCAAAGTCTTCGCGGTGAGGGCGACCGGGCGATGGCTGCTCGGCCGCCGTCACAAGCGTTGAGCTCGAGCGAGAAGTCGGCAGGCCGGCCAGGCAGCCCGGCTCCTCGGCGTCAGAAGCGTTGAGCTCGAGCCAGAAGCCACCACGTGACGGCGGAGCCGCCCGGCTCCCCGGCGTCAGAGGCGTTGAGCTCGAGCCCGAAGTCAGCGCGTGACGTCGGAGCCGCGCGGCTCGCCGGTGTCACCTCAGAAGCCGGCGCTGAGCTCGAGCCAGAAGGTGCGGCCGTACTGCGGAAGCAGGTTCGCGCTCACCTCGCTCTGCACTGGCAGCAGGACGCGCGAGTCGAGGAGGTTCTGAACGCCGGCGAAGTAGCGCACCGGCCCGTAATCGCCCGACAGCCCGAAGTTGAGGAGCAGCGCCTCGCCAGTGGCCGTGGCCGTTGCCGAGGTCCGTCGCCCTGACTGGTACGTCGCCTGGCTCGACAGCCGCACGAGGCCTTCCTTCAGGGGGATCATCGCGCGTGCCGAGGCGAGGTGCTGCGGGTAGGGCGGCGCGTCGCTCCCGCCGGGTCCGCCGAGCATCACGAACGAGTACGTGCCCTCGACGAGCGTGAAGCGCCCCGGCTGCCATCGCAGCTGCGCCTCAGCGCCCAGCGCCGTCAGGCCTCGCGTGGTGTTCGAGTAGACGAAGCACTGCCGGGCGCCGCCCGCGCAGGCTGGCGGGTCGGACTCTTCCTGGTTGAGCACCACGAGCCGGTCGATGAGGTTGTAGTAGCCGCCGAGCGAGGCGCGGAGCTCGGGCGTGAAGTTGTGAGAGTGCTCGAGCTCGAAGGTGGTGATGTACTCGGGCGTGAGCGTTCCCGGCAGCGGCGCCCGCTGCGTCGCGAGCCCGTCGCTGAACGACAGCTCGTAGACGGTCGGCGCGCGGAAGGCGCGGCCCGCCACCAGCTTGGTGACGCCCGACTCGTACAGCCGCGCGACCACCGCGCCACGCGGCGAGAGCGCGAACTCCCCGACGTCGTTGTACTTGTCCACGCGCACGCCGGCCTGGAGGAAGAGCCGGTTGTTCCACAGCTGCCACTCGTCCATCAGCGTGCCGGAGAAGAAGAAGCGGGTGGTGTTCTGGGGCGCCTGAAAGCCCTCTGGCTGCTGGTACGCGAGCTGGGCCTGGCCCTCGACGCCCAGCGTCAGCCGGTTGCCGTCGAAGAGGAAGAGGCCGCCGCGGACCTCGGCCGAGAACCAGTCACCGCCGCCGATGTCGGTGGTGCGAAACGACCCGCCGTCGTCCCCGACCTTCGCGTAGTAGCCGCGGTATCGGCTCGCGTCGTAGGCGGCCCGCGCGGTGAGCGTGAAGCGCGAGGCGAACTCCTGCTCGAAGCGAAGCTCGGCGAAGCCGCGCGCGTCGGTGTACTCCGTGCCCGGAACGCCGAAGGCAGCGCCGAGCGGCGCGGTGGGCACCTGCTTCTTGCGCTGGTTCCACTTCGCGGTGAGCGACAGGCCCTTCCACCTGGCCTTGGCGTTCGCGCCGATCGACCGTTCGTCGTCGAGGCCCCGCACCACGCCAGCCGTCCCCAGGTCGGTGAGCTCTGCGCCCGTCGCCGTGAACCCCGCGACCGAGAGGATGGCGGACGCCTCGTCGTTTCCCAGCGAGCCGGTGACGCGCGCCTTCACGCCGCCCACGCCGCCGGCCCCCACCACGCCCTCGACGTTGCGGTTCGTGAGGCGAGCGCGTGGCACCACGTTGATGACGCCGAAGAAGCCACCGCTGCCGAAGAGCAGCGAGGCCGGGCCCCGCACCACCTCGATGCGATCGACCTCGGCCAGGTCGACGTCGAAGTCCCTCGCCGAGAAGCCCTGACCCGCCCACACGTCGTTCACCGGGTGCCCATCGAAGAGGATGAGGATGCGTGTGTTGAGGTCGCCCGGCGGCGTGAAGCCGCGAATGCCGATGTACGTGTAGATGCGATCGTCGGTGAAGAAGAGCCCGCGCACCGCCCGCAGCGCCTCGGGCAGGGTCTGGTAGCCGAAGGCCTGGATCTCCTCGCGCGTGATGACGGTGATCGACGCTGGCGCCTGGTCGACCGAGAGCAGCTGCTTGCTGGCGGCGGTCACCTTCGGCGGCGCGTAGCGGAGGTCGGCGGCGATGCGCAGCTCCTGATCCGCGGTGACCTCGACCGTCTGCAGGAAAGGCGCGACGTCGGTCGCGGTGATCTCGAGCTGGTGCTTGCCCTCGGTGAGGTTCAGCACCACCGGCGTGAAGCCCGAGTCCTTGCCGTCGACGCGCACCACCGCCGCGTCGCGGTTGGCGGTGACGATCACCTTGCCGGTGGGCTTCGGCTTCTCGGGCAGCGACACCTTCGCGCTCACCTGGGCGTCGGCTCTCACGTCGACGAGCACCTGCTGCGGCAGGTACCCCGGCGCCTGCACGAGGAAGAGGCGCTGGCCGGGCGGCAGGGTCAGCGTCGCGGGCAGCCTGCCCAGCTCGGGTCCATCGGCCGTCTCGCGCACCACTGCCCCCGCGGGCGTGCCGGTCAGCTCGACGGCGCCGACGATGCGCGACAGCTCGACCGTCACCTTCGCCTCGCGGCCCTTCACGGCCGTCACCTTCGCCTGCGCCGGTCGGAAGCCCTCGGCCTTCACCAGCACCGTGTGCGCGCCGGGCTTCACCGCCACCGTCTGCGGCGTCTTCCCGCGGCTGCCGAGGTCTTCGCGATCGACGAACAGCTCGCCCTCGGTGGGCGTGGCCGTCACCGTCACCAGCGCGACCTGCGGCGAGAGCCGGGCGAGCGCGGCCTTCACGTCCTTGCGGTCGTCGGCGGGCAGGGTGGGGTCGACGAAGAGATCGTGCCAGTAGCGGTACGCCTCGTCGGGCCGGTCGAGCGCCTCGTAGCAGCGCGCGATGTTGAACAGCACGTTGCGGTTCGGCACCAGCCGGTACGAGAGGAAGTAGCTCGACAGCGCGGCCTCGTAGTCGCGCTTCGTGTACGCCTGCACGCCGCGCGAGAAGGCGATGTCGGCCTCGTCAGCGGTGTTGTCGGCCAGCACCGGGGCCGTGAAGAGCAGCACCACCGAGACCGAGAGCGCGCGCACAGCGCCACACTACCCGCGCGGCCGGAGGCCTCAACTTCCGCGGAGTTCCGATGCACCGCGGCCTGTGGCCGATCAAGTGTCAGCGGGGTCTGACAGTGCTTTGAGGAAGGTGGCTCCAGTGGGATTGTCCCTACCGCTGCGGTCGCGACGAGAGGTTGCGCGTCTTCATGGTGCTTGACGTTCTGGTCCTCGGGGGACTGCTGGCCATCGGGCTGGGCCTCGGGCTCTTCATGCTGCGCCGCCGGGCCAGGCGCGAGGCCGCCGACTCGGCCGTGCTGGCCACCGCGGTGAAGGAAGGCCGTGCCGAGGCGATGACGCTGCACCCCGTCATCGATCCTGATCGGTGCATCGGCAGCCTCTCGTGCCTGTCCGTGTGCCCCGAGGGCGACATCCTCGGCGTGGTGGACGGCAAGGCCGCGCTGGTGAACCCGAGCGCCTGCATCGGCCACGGCAAGTGCGCGCTCGAGTGCCCGGTCAACGCCATCACCCTCGTCTTCGGCTCCGAGAAGCGCGGCGTCGATCTGCCCGAGGTCGACGAGTTCTTCGAGACCAGCAGGAAGGGCCTGCACATCGTCGGCGAGCTCGGCGGCATGGGCCTCATCAAGAACGCCATCACCCAGGGCCTGCAGCTCGCGCGACACCTCGGACCGAAGCTGAAGCCCACCAGCACGAAGGACCTGGCTGACGTCATCATCGTGGGCGCCGGGCCATCGGGGCTCGCCACGGCGCTGGGCCTCAAGGAGCTGGGCCTCTCGTTCCACGTGCTCGACCAGGACACGCTCGGCGGCACCATCGCCCACTACCCGCGGCAGAAGGTGGTGATGACCGAGCGCATCGATCTTCCCTTCTTCGGACGGTTCGGCGCCCCGCTCATCTCGAAGGAGCAGCTGCTCGAGAGCTGGCAGGCCGCGGTCAAGAAGGCCGGCTTCAAGGTGCACACGGGCGTGAAGGTCGACCGCATCGAAGGCGAAGACGGCGCGTTCGTGGTGCAGACCTCGAAGGGCCCGGTGAAGGGGCGCAAGGTGGTGCTGGCCATCGGCCGGCGTGGCACTCCCCGCAAGCTGGGCGTCGCCGGCGAAGAGGACTTCAGCAAGGTCACCTACCGGCTCGTCGACGCGCGCCAGTACGAGACGGGCCGGGTGCTCGTGGTCGGCGGAGGCGACGCGGCGCTCGAGGCGGCCATTCAGCTCGCCCAGGAGACCGACGCCGAGGTCTCGCTCAGCTACCGGCAGGCCGAGCTCGGCAAGGCGCGCGAGGCGAACAAGAAGCGCTTCAAGGAGCTCGTCGACCAGGGCCGCATCTTCTCGTTCATGCCGTCGACGGTGAAGGCCGTGAAGCAGAGCTCGCTCACCCTCGAGTACGACGGCAAGCAGCTCGACCTGCCCAACGACTACGTCATCGCCTGCCTCGGCGGTGAGCTGCCCACCGAGTTTCTCGCGAAGTCGGGCGTCACCATGACGCGCCTGCACGGCGAGGCCCTGGGAGCGAAGGCGAAGCGCGGCAGCGCGCTGAAAGACCAGAACGAGCGGCGCCACCGGCGCCTGTCCTTCGGGCTCTTCCTCGTCGGAGCGCTCATCGTGGCGACGCTCTTCGTGGTGGGGCAGGACTACTACCGGCTGCCGCTGGCCGCCCGCGCTGCGCACCCGGGTCACGCGTTCTTGAAGCCCGCGGGGCCCTGGGGCCACGGCGTCGGCATCGTCGCCACCGTCGTGATGCTGTCGAACTTCCTCTACGCCGTGCGCAAGCGCTGGGAGCGGCTCAAGGGGTTCAGCACCATCCGCACCTGGCTCACCTTCCACCAGTTCGTCGGCTTCTTGAGCCCGCTCGTCATCGTCTTCCACGCGGCGTTCCAGACGAAGAACCAGCTCGCGACGCTGACGGGGGTGTGGATGACGGTGGTGGTGATCACCGGCGTCATCGGCCGCTTCCTGTACCAGCTGGTGCCGACCGACGCGAAGAGCGATGACCTCGCGTCGATCTCCCGTCGGTGGAAGCAGACCGGCGACGAGCTGGAGGAGGAGGTGACGAGGCTCGAGCTGCCGCAGTCGGTGCGCTCGCTGCTCGACGTCGCCGAGCACCGCCCCTCCGAGGACTCGCTGCTCCGCTTCTTCACACAGCTACCGAGGCAGTACGCCTCGGACTGGCGGCGGCTGCGCGAGGTGTGGCACCTCTTCCCCACGCCGGCGCATGGCCGCGAGTTCCGCAAGGACTTCTTCCAGCTCCGCAAGCTGCAGAGCCAGGTCGCCTTCTTCAAGTCGCTCAAGCGGGTGATGAGCGTCTGGCGCGTCTTCCACGTGGTGCTCGCGATCCTCCTCGTGCTCCTCATCGCCGCGCACATCGGGCTGTCGCTCTTCCTCGGCTACCGGTGGATCTTGAAGTGAGCGTGCGCGTGGCGGTGCTCGGCCTGTCCCTCGTGGCGCTCGAGGCGCGCGCCGACCTCTTCTCCCCAGGCGAACTCGCGAGGGCGCACCAGAGCCTCTCGGGCCTGGGCAACTGCACGAAGTGCCACCCGGCTGGAGGTCAGTTGAGCCAGGAGTCGTGCCTCGAGTGCCACAGCGAGCTGACGCCCCGCATCGGCAAGGGCGCCGGCCTGCACGGCCGCATTCCCACCGACAAGCGAAACTGTGAGGGCTGCCACCGCGAGCACCAGGGCGAGGCGCACCAGCTCATCGACTGGGGGCCGCAAGGAGAGAAGAGCTTCAACCACCAGCGCACCGGCTGGGCCCTCAAGGGCGCGCACGCCCCCGCGAAGTGCACCGCCTGCCACGAGCCGCGCCTCGTGCAGTCCGCGCCCGTCCGCGCGCTGATGGACAAGCGCCCGCACACCCGCCTCGGCCTCTCGACCGCCTGCACCGCCTGCCACTTCGACGAGCACCGCGGCCAGCAGCAGGAGGATTGCGAGTTCTGCCACGTCGAGAAGGCGTGGAAACCGGCGCCAGGCTTCAACCACAACGAGACGAAGTACCCGCTGCGCGGCAAGCACGCGAAGGTGAAGTGCACCGGCTGCCACGACGCCGAGAAGGACGCCGAAGCCCACGGCTTCCCCGTGCCGAAGAGCGAGACCTTCCTTCGCTTTGCGCCGCTCGAGTACCGGGCCTGCACCGACTGCCACAAGGACCCGCATGGAGGCGCCTTCGGCCAGCGCTGCCAGAGCTGCCACGTGCCCGACGGGTGGATGGTGCTGCGCAACGTGACCGGCGAGCGGGCCTTTCACGAGAAGACGGACTTCCCGCTGAAGGGCGCCCACCTCGACGTCGACTGCAAGACGTGCCACGGCCCGTTCCCGGGCGTGAAGGCGAAGTTCAAGGACCTCGAGCACAAGACCTGCGCCACCTGCCACCCCGATGCGCACGCGGGCCAGCTCGGCTCGGGGAAGGACACGCCCGACTGCAAGGCCTGCCACTCGGAGCAGGGCTTCTCGCCCGTCAGCTACCCCCTCGAGGCGCACGCGAAGACGCGCTACCCGCTCGAGGGCGCGCACCAGTCGGTGGCCTGCAACGCCTGTCACGAGCAGAACCCGGCGCTCAAGGCGAAGGTGCCGAAGGCCACCCTCGTCGACCTCAAGCGCCGCGGCCGCCAGGAGCTCTTCAGCTTCGCCGTGTTCGACGTGACGAAGCCGCTCGATGCCTGCGAGACGTGCCACGCCGACGCGCACAAGGGGCAGTTCAAGGACGTCGCGAAGGGCTGCGTGGCCTGCCACGACACCAGCAGCTTCCGGCACCTCACCTTCGACCACGACAAGGCCTCGCGGTTCCCGCTCGAGGGCGCGCACGAGAAGGTGGCCTGCGGGAAGTGCCACGCGCCGGCGGGGCCCTCGCTGCCGCTGCGCTACAAGCCCCTCGAGCAGGCCTGCCGCGCCTGCCACGCCGACGAGCACGCCGGGCAGTTCTCGAAGAAAGAGCCCGCCGCCTGCGAGCGCTGCCACGGCGAGAAGGCCTTCAAGCCGTCGAAGTTCCGCCACGAGCCGCCGTTCACCGACTTCCTGCTCGACGGCCAGCACGCGCAGGCGAAGTGCGAGGCGTGCCATCGCAAGGTGACGGTCGCGTCGGGCGTCACCACGGCTCAGTACCGGCCGCTGCCGCGCACGTGTGAGGGCTGCCACGCCGACTACCACGAGGGCGCGTTCAAGGGGTTCGAGCCATGACGGGCCTCGTGCTGCTCGTGCTGGTGGCGGCGCCGCTCGACGGCGGCCTGGGTTCGCCAGACGCCGGGCGCGCGTTCTCGATTCCTTCGCTCGCGGTCGCCCTCGGCAAGCCGCAGGCCGGGCACGGCGAGACCGCCTGCGCCGCGTGCCACTCGACCTCCTCGTGGCTGGACGTGCGCTTCAACCACGACCGCACCGGCTTCCCCCTCACCGGGCGACACCAGCGCACCTCGTGCAAGGGCTGCCACCAGAAGGACTTCAAGACCCCGCTCACCCGCGGCTGCGCGGGCTGCCACCGCGACGTCCACGCCGGCGACCTCGGCGTGCGCTGCGAGGGCTGCCACGACACGTCTGACTGGCGCTCGCGCTTCGACGCCGACGCGCACCGGCGCACCAACTTCCCCCTCCTTGGCGCGCACGCCGGGCTGCCGTGCGTCGAGTGCCACGTCGAGGCCCGCGAGCGCCGCTTCACCCGCGCCACCGTCGACTGCCTCTCGTGCCACCAGGGCGACGCGGCGCGCACGCGGGGCACCGCCGTCGACCACGCGGCCCTGGGCTTCGACGCGCGCGAGTGCCGGCAGTGTCACGGGCCGCTGCGCTTCTCGCCAGCGCTCTTGCCCGATCACGATCGCTGCTTCCCCATCAACGGCGGGGCGCACGCGGGCATCGGCTGCCAGGCCTGCCACACGTCGCTGCGCGCCGCCTCGTCGGCGGGCACCTGCCGCACCGGCACCGCGGCCTGCACCTCGTGCCACGAGCACCAGTGCACGCCAGGCGCCCCCTCGACCGAGACCGACCGGCAGCACGCCAACGTCGCCGGCTACGCCTGCCAGAGCCAGCGCTGCTACGGCTGCCACCAGCCGGCGGGGGTGCAGCCATGACGAGATGGCTCGGCTCCCTCTCCCGGCGACCGCGGCCGAACACGCCCGGAGCAGCCGTGACGCCGCGCCTCCATGAGCGCGCCACGGCCTCGCTGCACACACGCACAGGAGAGCGGCCATGACGAGGCGCTTCGTGCTCGTGACGCTGGCGCTGGCGGTGGTGGCGCAGGCAGGTCCCCGGCGCCCACCGAAGGCCCCGCGCGTGAGGGCCCCGCCCGCGAAGGCCCCGCCCGCGAAGAAGCTCGTGAAGTCGGCGGGCGAGGTGACCTGGGTGGGCGTCGAGTTCGCCTACGTCGACCGGGGCAGCGCCGAAGGCGTCGAGGTGGGCAAGCCGCTCATCCTCTCGCGCGGAGGACGCGCTGCGGGCACCTGCACCGTGCAGTCCGTCGCCGAACACTCGGCGCGGTGCACCGGGCTCACCCTGCGCGTGGGCGATCGCTTCACCGTCTCGGCGGCGCCGGCGCCCCCGCCCGAGGGCCCGAAGCCGTTGCCCACCGAGCTCGAGCTGCGGCGCCGGGGCGCGCTCGTGGAGTCGACACCGTGGGTGCTGCGCCGCTTCGACTCGCCGGCCCTGACGCTCGGCGCGGGGCTGCACGCGAGCGCCGCGCTCTCGCACACCACCTTCTTCACTGCCGCGTCCCCCCGCCCGGCGTTCGGGCAGCAGCGGGTCGATGTCGTCGTGAGCGACCTCGAGCTGTGGAAGGGCTTGCGCGTGTCCGCCGACCTCTCGGTGCTGAACTTCAGCAGCCGGCCCGAGGTGACGCGCACCGTCTACACGCAGACGCCGGTGCTGCTCGTGCGGCAGCTGGAGCTGGGGTTCCGCCGCGCCGACCTGCCCCTCGCCGCGGGGCTGGGGCGCACCTGGCTCACCACCGGCCCGGGCCTGCTGGTGCTCGACGGCGCGCACACCTCGTTCCGCATCGGCGCCGCCGAGGTGGGCGTCTTCGCGGGGCTGCTGCCCGACGGCGCGCGGTTGACGCCCTCACTCTCGCAGTGGAGCACCGGCGCCTTCACCCGCCTGTCCTTCACCAGCGGCGAGGGCGCGAGCGCCGCGGTGCTGCAGGTCGCCGGCAGGGCAGGGTACGCGCTGCGCGACGGCATCGGCTCGAGGTTCGAAGCGGCGGTGGGCGCAGGCTACTGGGCGGGCAGCGCCTTCGACGCGCACGCCTCGGTCGAGGTGGGCTACGGCTCCACGCAGGCCGCGGCGGGCATCGACGCGGCGCGGCTGGACCTGGGGTGGCGTCCGACGGAGCGACTGCTGCTGCTCGCCTCGGGGCGCTACCGCGGCCTGCCCATCGCCGGCGTTCCCGAGGTGGGCCTCGTCTCGCCGGGCTTGAGCGCGCTGCACGGCGACCTCGCCGCGACCTGGCAGCTGACGCCGGCCCTCGTCGTCGGCCTGCGCGGCGGCGTCGCGCGCGACTTCACCTCGACCCTCACCCAGCTGCGCGCCGGGCCCGAGCTGTCGATGCCCGGGCTCTTCGGCGGCCCGGTGTCGCTGGGCCTCGGGTACGCCGAGGAGGTCGGCTGGCTGCGCGGCCGGTCGGGCTGGTTCAACCTGAGCGTCACCGCTGGCAGCTTCTTCCGTGTGCTGTCGCGCACGAGCTTCTTCCACCAGCAGCCGACCGCCGGGGCCGAGGGGCTCTTCGCCGCCGAGCTCGGCCAGTCGCTGTCGCTCGAGGTCACCCCGTGGCGCTTCGTGCGCGCGCGGCTCGTGCTCGTCGGCCGGCAGACCGCGGGTGAGGCCTTTGCGCCCATGGGGAGCGTCGGTGGGCAGGTGGCGGGCACCTTCTGACGTGCGGGGGAGCTACGATGAGCGACGAGCTGGGGCTGGAGTGGCCGATCTGCCGGAGAGAGAGTCCATGAGGGTCGGCTCGCGGGAGGCGCCTGTGGGGCGTTCGCAGCTCAGGGTGCTGGCCGCGCTCGCGGCCGTGCTGTTCGAGGCCTGCAGCGGCCAGGGACAGGTGCCGCCGCTCACCCGCGTCACCGAGGAGTCGCACCCCTGGTTCCCCATCAGCCCGGCGCGCGACGGCGGGCACGCCATCGGCCGTACGACGGTGCTCGACGGAGTCTTCACCTGCGCGTCCTGCCACCCGGCCGACCAGGCGTCCTTCAAGGACTTCACCTGCACCACCTGCCACACCCACGCCGTCGCCATCGACGTCCTGCTGCACCGGGGCGTGCCCGACGCGGGCATGACGAGCGCCGCCTGCTACGCCTGCCACCCGACCGACGAGGGCACCTCCTCGCACGCGGGCATCGTCGCCGGCGAGTGCGCGACCTGCCACGACGTCCAGACCGCCTTCGCCCGGCTGCCGCGCCCGGGCTTCACGCACCGCGACGTGGGCGGGGCCGACTGTGGCGCCTGCCACGTCACCTCGTCGTGGAGCGAGGTCAGCGGCGCGCCCGACGGCGTGTTCGACCCGGTGAAGAACCTCACCGTGAACACCCTGCTGCCCACCTTCGCCGGCACCACCATCGCCACCGTGCGGCCGAACGCCGAGGTGCTGCAGATGCCGATGCGGCACTCGACGCGGCAGGTCGACGGGGGGGTGATGTCGGCCTGCACGAGCTGCCACCTCGAGGCGAGCAGCAACGTCTACTACCCGGCGACGCTCCACTCGTCGCTGGCCAACCTCGGCGAGCCGCAGCCCGCCACCTGTGGCGAGTGCCACGACAAGAACCCGAGCGCGTACGCGATGACCGACGCCGGCGCGGGCACCCGGCCCACCGGCTTCGTGGGGCCGTTCCCGGTGGCGCCGCCGCGGACCCCACCGAGCGGCGAGATGCGCCACGAGGCCGTCGTGTGGATGAACGGCGCGCCCACCCAGACGCCGCTCGTCACCGCCGACTGCAGCACCTGCCACTTCGCCCCCGGCGTCACCGAGGCCTCGTGGCAGACGGGGCGTGATGGCGGCGTGCGCTTCCACGCCTCGCTCACGCTCGCCGGCCTGCCGCCGCCGTCCTCGTGCCTCGACTGCCACGCGAACACCCGCCCCACCGCGCTCCTCACCTCGATGAACGCCGCGGTGCCGCCAGGGCTGTCGTTCGACCACCAGGCGCCGCCGTTGATGGGGGACTGCGCGGGCTGCCACCCCAGCACCACCGTGTGGAGCGGCGCGAAGTTCCACCCCGTCGGCGCCCAGACGCCCAGCACCTGCCTGCCGTGTCACGAGCAGGAGCGGCCGACCTCCACCGCGAGCTGGATGGACCCGACCTGGCGCACGCCTCCGTTCGACTACGTCACCAATGACGCCGGCGTGCGGCACGGCGCCGGTGAGGACTGCGCCGTCTGCCACCGCGGGCCGGGCACGGGCGCCTGGGGCACGAACCAGAACTGGCAGGGCGGCAGCTTCCCCCACGGGCCCACCACCATCGCGGCCACCACCTGCCTCGCGTGCCACCTGTCGCAGCGGCCCGACCTCAACGGCCTCACCGTCGCGATGCTGGGGTTCGACCACGCCCTCAACGGCACCGGAGAGTGCGGCGCCTGCCACCAGGCCACCGTCGTCGCGGGACGGTACCGCGACTACTTCGGCCCTGACGGCGGGCCGGGCGGCGACTGGCGCGGGGGCACCTCGTACCCCGGCGACTACCTCGTCACCTCGCCGAGCCGCTACGTCACGCTGACGACGCTGCGCCTGCAGCGGCCGAGCCCGACCGCCCTCATCACCGGCATGACGAGCCAGTCGGTGACGCTGCCCAACGCGATGAAGCACACGTCGACCGCCATCCCCACGCAGGTGCACCCCGGGCCCGCCTCGATGCCCGACAACGCCACCTGCTGGCACTGCCACACGAACACGATGGGCACGGTGACGTCGTTCGCGAACGGCGTCTTCCACTCGGCGCTGACGAACTACCGCGCGACGGTGGGCGGGCCGGTGATGGCCCTGCCGCAGCCGACCTCGAGCTGCCGCGACTGCCACGCGACGATGCTGCCGCCCGACATCGTGCAGCGCGGCGGCAACGCGCTCTTCTCGATGGACCACCGGGCGCGCTTCGTCTCGGCGGTGATGATCGGCGGCCAGAGCGTCAGCAGCGTCGACGCCATCGACTGCAGCCGCTGCCACGCCACCTCGGGCACGGCGTGGAGCGACGGCCGCTTCCACCCGAACATCGCCTCGGCCACCCCGCAGGACTGCTCCGCCTGCCACTACCCGCTCATGGCGACCGCCCAGGCCGACGTCACCACCATGACGCGCTTCGTGATGCGCCACCGCTCGGGGCAGATGACGACCCAGGCCTGCCAGACGTGCCACACCTCGTCGCTCACGCGCGCGACGATGATGCCGACCGCGGCGTCGCTCTGGAGCCCGGGCCAGTACCACCCGGTCGCCGCCACCCAGCCGGCGCTCTGCCTCGACTGTCACTCCATCTCGGAGCCGGCCGCCGCGACGCAGGGCACCTCGACGTACGTCTTCACGAACGGCGGCGGGTCGCCGACGAACGGCGGGCAGTGGATGAGCCACACCATGTCCGCGGTGGTGGGCCGTGACTGCAGCGGCTGCCACGCGGCCGACGCGCGCCCCATGGGCAGCGTCTGGTCGAAGGGCACCGCCTTCCACGCGAACGCGCCCAACGTCACCCAGTGCTCCGTCTGCCACGGCTCCGCGAACGGCCGGGGCGGCGTGCCTGGCACCAACAACAACCTGCCGAATGGGCCGACCACCACGGCGACGGTGACGGCCTCGACGGCCTCACCGGGGGTGCGCGCGCAGATGAGCCACGCCGACCTCAACGCCACCTCGCACGACTGCAACTTCTGCCACACCCAACAGGGGCGCTCGACGGCGCCGGGCGTGCAGGGCCGCGAGTGGGCCCAGGCGCGGTTCCATTCGCGCTTCACCGCGGCGTCGCCCCTGGTGATGAACGGCACCACCGCGCGCTGCAGCAACTGCCACCTCAACGAGAAGCCGGGCCCGACGTACCCCACGTTCGATCACGCCGCGTTCTCTGGCGCGACGACGACGCCCGACTGCGGCACCTGCCACAGCTACCCTGGCGTGGCGCAGGCGACGCCCCCGGTGCCGACGCCGAACTGGAAGGGCGCCGCTGCGATGCCCGCGTACATCTCGGTGGGAGGTTTCACGATTCCGAACCCGCCGGCGCCGACCGCGGGCCGCGTGCAGGGCGGCATCGCGAACCTGCCGCACCCGCCGGTCGCCACGGGCGTCGCCTGTACCCTGTGCCACGCGCAGGCCTCGGGTGGGCGGCGCGCCTTCGGCTACCCGCACGCCTCGAGCACGCTCATCAACACCAACTGCAACGCGTGCCACGAGGCCGGCAGCGATCTCGTCGGCACGCCGTGGAACGGGGCCACCACCGTCGGCGCGGGCGCGGGCGACACGCGGCCCTTCACGCTCGCCTCCGTCATCCCCAGCTTCGACGGGCCGAACACGCGCGCCTGCCCGCAGCCGAACCACTTCTACCCGGTGGACTGCAAGGAGTGTCACCTCATCCCCCCGGGGAACGGCTTCGTCACGACGGGCTCGGCGTACATCACCGCGTGGCGCATGCACCATGACCGGGCGAAGATGACGCGCCCGACGACGTGCAACCTCTGTCACGCGGGCGTCTGCAACATCCCCGAGTGAGCGGGACGGTGAGGACACGCCACGGCGAGTTGGCTTCCCCGAAGCTCGGCGCGGAGATGGTGGCGACGGCAACCAGGCGCTCGGCCGCGGCGGCGACGTTCGACCGCGCGCTCACTCCGACCAGCACGGGCCTGGAGAGGGCGCAATCAGTCGGCCCGTACGTGGGGCCGGTCAGCCTGCGAGGGCCAGCAGCTTCGGCGTGAGCGAAGCGCCGAGGTGCACCACCGCCGGGACCCACAGCGTGCCGCGCCAAAGCCTCAGCGCCGAGGCGAGCAGCCCGAAGCCCAGGGCCCACGCCTTCGGCGGCCAGGTCGCTCCGGGAGCGAGCAACGCGTAGGCGAGCGACGTGGCCACCACGGCGCCGGCGACGCCGAGGCGCGCCTTCAGCAGCGTCAACGCATAGCCCCGGTAGACCGTCTCCTCGGCGACGACGGCGGCGCTGAACATCAGCACCGCGCCCACGAGGGAGACGGTGCCCGCAGTGGCGTCGAACGACGGGTCGGCGCGCTGGACGAGCGGGAAGAGGACGAAGGTGTTGAGCGGCGCGAACACGAGGACAGCCGCGAGGGCAACCAGCGCCTCCTTCGGGCCCGGGCGGCTCCACCCGAGCGCGGCGAGCGTGAGGCCATCGGCCCGCGCGAACCACCGCGCCAGGACGAAGGCGAGCAGGAACCCCGCCGTCGCCGGCGCCACCGGTGACGCCTGCAACGTCGCGCCGACCGCCTCCGGGGTCGCCTTCCCCGTGGCGAGGAGAGCCACCGCCGCGAGCGCGAAGCACGCCGCCAGGCAGAGCGGGGCGATCACCAGCGACAGCCACGGACGCAGCCGCGCCATCATCGGCAGAAGCGCTCCCAGGCCTCGGGAATCGGGCCGCCCATCAGCTTCTCGGCTGACGCCTTGTCGAGCAGCACGAAGACGAAGTCGCCCGAGAAGCAGTCCTCGCCACCCTGGCGGAGCACCACCGTCGACTTCACGACGCGCCGGTTCGCCGACACCACCTTCGCGCGCGCCTCGACCTCGACGCCGATGCGAATGGCCTTGTGCAGCCGCGCCTGAAACGAGGTGGTGAAGCCGAACTTCCCCGTCTCGGCGATGACGGCCCACGCCGCGGTCTCGTCGGCCACCGTCGACACAAGCCCGCCATGCATGATGCCGACCGGCCCCTGGTGCAGCGGCCCCGGCACCAGCCGCGTCACCACCTCGTCGCCCTCGCGCTCGTACTTCAAGCGGAAGCCGTGCGGGTGCGTGGGGCTGCAGCCGAAGCAGGGCTGGCCTTCGCCGAACAACCTCCCGTCCAGCACCTCGATGCGCTCGGCCGTCATCGTCAGTCCCCCAGCACCTTCACGATGACGCGCTTGCGGCGCTGGCCATCGAACTCTGCGTAGAAGATCTGCTGCCACGGCCCGAGGTCGAGCGCGCCCCTCGTGATCGGCACCAGCACCTGGTGGTGCACCAGCAGGGACTTGAGGTGCGCGTCGCCGTTATCCTCACCGGTGCGGTGGTGACGGTAGTCCTTCTCGGGCGCCAGGTGCGCGAGCCACTCCCAGATGTCCTCCCAGAGGCCGGGCTCGTCGTCGTTCACGAACACGCCCGCGGTGATGTGCATCGCCGAGACGAGCACGAAGCCCTCCTGCACGCCGGACTGTTTCACCAGCTTCGCCACGGTGTCGGTGACGCGCACCAGCTCGCGGCGCTGCTTCGTCTCGAACCAGAGGTACTCGGTGAGCGATTTCATGGGCCCGACGCGTACCGTGCGGGCATGCTCGGGGCCATGCCGAAGTTCACCGGGTTCCCGACGGGCGGCGTCGATTTCTTCCGCGTGCTGTCCGTGAAGCAGGACCGCGAGTGGTTTCACCAGCACAGGGCCGACTATCAGCAGTTGTGGGAAGCGCCGATGCGCGCCTTCCTCGCCGAGGTGCAGGCCGGGCTCGCGCGCCAGTTCCCGGAGGCGAAGAAGACCGAGCCGAAGGTGTTCCGCATCTACCGCGACACGCGCTTCTCGAAGGACAAGTCGCCCTTCAAGACGTCGATCAGCGGCCTCATTCCGCTGTACCGCGGCGGCATGATGGAGCGCGTCGGCCTCTACTTCGAGCTCGGGCCCAGCCCCTTCGTCGCCTGCGGCCGGTGGCTGATGGAGCCGCCCGTGCTCAAGCGCTTCCGGCGCGCGGTCGCCGACGAGCGCACGGGCTCGCCGTTCGTGAAGGCGGTGGCGACGGCGGTGGCGCGCGGCTTCGCCGTGGAGTCCCACGAGCAGCTCGCCCGGGTGCCGAAGGGCTGGCCGAAGGACCACCCGCGCGGCGAGCTCCTCCGGCAGAAGGGCTTCGCGCTCACGTTCCCCACGCCGGCGTTCGCGGAGATCGAGTCGCCGCGGCTCGTGCGCTGGTCGCTCGACCACGTGAAGGCCATCGCGCCGGTGATGAAGTGGGTCGAGCGCGTCGCCCGCGGGCAGCGGGCGTCGTTCGACTGAAGCCGCCCGGTCAGACGAGCTTCATCAGCAGGCCCATCACCTGCTCGTGGTTGCGCGCCGCTGTCGTCCGGACCTCGACGCGGAGATCCTCGAAGTCCTGGCGCAGCGTCTTCACCTCCACCTTGAGCTCTGCCATGTCCGCCTCGAGCCGCCCCATGCGCGCCTCGAGCCGGTCCATGCGCGCCTCGACCCGGTCCATGCGCGCCTCGAGCCGGTCCATTCGTCCCTCGAGGTGCTCCTGACGGGTTTCGAGGCGTGCTTGCCGCTCGCCCATCGTCGAAAAGTGCAGGTCGTGCTGGTCAAGGCGCTGCGAGAGGTCGCCGCGAAGGTGCGCCACGCTCAGGTGCACCAGCTCGACCGATCGCCCGACCGCGCGCACCAGGCCGGGCAGCTCCTGAAGAGCTGCGACGTCACGCCTCAGCGGAGCGATCGCCTGGTCGAGCAGCGCGAGGCGCCCCGCCGTCTCCCGGTGCAGCGACTGCATGTCGAGCGCGAGCGCCAGCAGCCGGTCCTCCTGGCCCAGCGCGCGGTGTTCGAGCTGGCCGAGGCGATGCAGCGCCGCGGTGAGCCTCGCGCCGTTGCCTTCCTCGCGGTCGGCAGCCGCGATGGTGGTCCTCAGCGCGTCGACGCGCCGATAGAGCTCGAGGAGGTGCCCGCGCAGCTCGCCTTCGTTCACCTCCTCGCGCGTCTCGACGAAGGCGAGCAGCGCGTCGAGTTCGGACAGCGACGCTTCCACGCGCAGCCACGGGCTCGGGACGAGTTCTGACATGGGTTCGGCCATCGTAGGTCTCCTCGAGTTGGCGCGGCCAGCCCGTGCGGGCGGGCTGTGCGGGCGGGGATCAGCCGAACAGCTTCGAGAGCGCCGAGAACGCGCCCTGCACCATGGCGCCCAGCGCGTTGCCGATGAAGCCGAGCGCATTGCCGACCGCGTTGGCGATCATGCCCGTGCCGCGCACCGCCATGCCGACCGCGCCCGCGACAGCCCCGCCGACCGCCGCGACGCCTCCCGCGCGCAGCCCCCGCTCTGCGACGTCGAGCAGCGCGTCCCCAGCCCGCGTGAGCGCCTCGCCCGGCACCGAGAGCACCGAGCCGGCCGCGCCGAGCACCGTCGTCGCCACCCCGCCCACGAGCCGCCCGAGCCCGGTCAGCACCTTCCCCCGCAGGAGCGCGTCGACGCCGCGCGCCGCCGTCTGCGCCCCGTCGCTCACCGCGAGCACCGCCTGCACGTCGTCGGCGGTGGTGGTGGGCAGCGGCTTCGCCTTCGCGCGATCGATGAGGATGTACGCGCGATCGTAACCGGTCGGGATGCCGCCCAGGCGCTGGTCTCTCCAGAGCGCCTCGAACTGCTCGTACCGCAGCACCTCCCGGGTGCCCCACGGGTTCTCGTACTCGACCCAGCGCCGACGCGTGGAGTCTTCCCACGCGCGGGTCACCCGCATCCAGTGTGACTCGAAGTCACCGCGGCTGCCGGGCTGCATGTCGCCGTTCGGCGCGTCGTAGCCGCCCACGTCCGTCATCACCAGCACCGCGCGGCCGGCCTGCGTCTCGCGCTCGAGGTCGAAGAAGGTGCCGTGGTTGTACAGCTGCGCCTGCAGCCCACGCTCGCGGGCGCCGTCGAGGAGCACGCCGGGCGAGGTGCCCAGCCCCCACGGCCTCAGCTCGGCGTCCAGTTGCTCCCAGGTCTGCGTCGCGCGGCCGAACTGCCCCAGCGCCAGCCAGAGCGCGACCGGCCCGCAGGCGTTGGTGGGCCCCTGCGCCACGCCGAGGTCGTCGCTCGTCACCAGCGCGTGCCGCGTCTGCCGCACCGTGCCTGCGCGCGAGTCCGGCACGTCGCTGCCGGAAGCTTCGAACCGGTCCACCGTGTGCGCGCTCCGCACCGGCGCTACCCGGACGACGCCTCGCGCCCGCACCGTCTCGTCTCCGGCCTCCGTCTGCGCCACCGCCACCACGCCCCGTCCGCTGATCCGCATCGTGTGTTCCTCCGTGTGCTGCGAGTGATGGGGTGGGCGCAGAGCAGCGGCCGTGCCAGCAGGGTGATCGACGATCGCCCGCGCACTTGTCGCGCGGCGGTCCAGCGGCGCACCGCGCGCGCGTGGACTCCAGTCCCGTTCTCACGTCGTGAAAGTCGCGAAAAATTCCGTGCTTAGGGTCCGGGTGGTACGGTGCCCGTCCACGTCTTCCGGAAATGGCTGAGAGAGACTCCACCTCTGCGAGCGCCCGAACGCCCGGCCCCGAGCTGCGGCTGCTCGATCGACGCGCGTACGTCGGCTTCCCGCCGCTCGCCCTCGCGCCAGGCGTGGAGATCGTCGACTTCGCGCTCTCCATTCCCGACGTCACCTTTCCGCTGAACGTCTCGGGCGGCGCGGCGAAGTACCAGAAGAAGAAGCTGGACTTCGGCCTGCTCGAGCTCTCGGTGAGCGCCGACGTCGTTCAACGCGCGGTGCAGGCGGTCTCGAGCAGGCTGCCAGAGCTCGATGACGTGAAGCTGCACTTCCGCCCCGGCGCCCTCGAGGTGCAGGCGCGGCTGCGCGGGCCCGAACGTTCGCCCGTCACCTTCAAGGTGGCCTTCGACGGTGACGGCGATCAGCTCGCCGTCTACTTCTACGACGTCCGCTTCTACGCCTTCAGCACGACCCCCGCCGCCCGCGTGCCGGCGCTGGTGAGCGAGGCCATCAAGTCGCTGCTGCTGCTGCCCGACGTCGAGCGGCGCGGCGCGAACGGCTTCACGTCGCGCATTCTCCCCGGGCTGGTGGAGCAGGCGGCCGTGGGGCGCGGCTACAAGATGCCGACGCTCGATCAAGCGCGGCTCTCGGAGGCGGTCGTCTCGTCGAAGGGCCTCCGGCTCCGGTTCTCGTCGGGCGGGTTGCCACCGCCCGCGGCCTTCGACGAGGAGCTGTTGCTCACCCTCGAGGGCGCGCGCGCCTTCGCCGACGCCGAGGAGCTGGTCGCCCAGGGCAAGCTCGCCGAGGCCCGGCAGGCCTACCTGCGCCTGGGCGACGCGACCGAGGCGCACCCGTTCGCGGTGGAGCGGCTGCTGACGCTCCTCGCTGCCGACCCGCAAGCGCACGAGCTGGCCCTCGACATCGCCGCCTCGCTGGCCCGCCGCCGCGACAAGAGCGCGACCGCCCTCTGGGCCGAGGCCGTGGTGCGTGAGAAGCGCGGCGAGTTCGCCCGTGCGTCCGAGCGCTACCTCGCGTTGTGCAACCTCGCCCGCCGCAACCAGGAAGAAGCCGCGGCCTTCTTCTCGGCCGAGGCCGCCGCCCGTTCGTCTCGTGACGCCGCGCCGCACATGGCCGTGCGCGCCCTGCACGAGATGCTGGGCCTCAAGCCCGATCATCTGCCGTCGCTCAAGGCGCTCGCCCGCGCGTCGGATCAGGCGAAGGACCGCGCCGGCGCCATTCGCGCCTACCGCCGCCTCGCCGCGCTCGCGAGGGAGCCCGCTGAGGCTGCCGACGCCCACGTGCAGCTCGCCCGCCTGTGCGCCGAGACGGAAGACGACATCGCCGGCGCCCGGCTGCACTGCGAGGCCGCCTTGCGACTCGCGCCGGATCACCCCGAGGCGCTGCTCCAGCTCGGCGAGCTCTGCTTCCGTTCGGGCGAGCACCTGCGCGCCGTGAAGGCCCTCGATCGCCTGCGCGAGGTCGCGCTCGGCCGCCACGAGGTCGACCGCATCGGCCGCGCGAACCTGCTCGCCGGCCGCGTGTGGGAGCTCGGCCTCAAGCAACCCGAGAACGCGCTGCTGCGGTACCGGGAAGCCGCGTCGTTGCTGCCAGGAGACGCCGAGCCGCTCTACCTCGCGGCCCGGGTGTCGGAGTCGCTCGGCAAGGTGCAGGAGGCCGTGTCGGGTTACCAGCAGGCCATCGAGCTCGCCGGGCCTTCGCCGGCCGCCGCGGCGCTCCGCACCGCCGCGCACCAGTCACACCACGCGCTCGCCCGGCTCCTCAAGTCGAAGCTCGGCGAGCCGGCCCGCGCGAGAGATCACCTCGAGTCGGCCCTCGCGCTCGATCCGACCGACGTCCTCGCGCTCGACGAGCTGCTCCCGTACTTCCGCGCGTCGGGCAAGGCGGTGGAGCTCGCCGATGCGTGCGAGAAGGCCGCCGCCGTCATCGACGACCCGCTGCGTCGCGCCGCGCTCTGGGCCGAGGCTGGCGAGCTCTACCGTGGCCGGCTCGGTCAGCCCGAGCGCGCCGAGCGCCTCTTGTCCCAGGCCCTCGAGGCCGACCCGAAGAACCGCCTCGCGCTCGAGGGCATGCTCGCGCTCGCCGAGAGCCGGCGCGACGGCGGCCAGCTCTGTCGCTCGCTGCGCGCGCTCGCCGAGCTCACCCCGGAGCCGAAGGAGCGCGTGCGGTACTACCGGCGCCTCGCCGTCGCTGCTCGCGACCTCGCGTTCGATCTCGATCTCGCCGTGCACGCCTATCGGGAGGTGCTGCGCGTCGAGCCGGAAGATCTCCCCGTGCTGGGCGAGCTCGCCGCCCTCGAGCGGCGCCGCAGCGACATGGCCGGCCTCGCCTGGGCGCTCGAGCAGCGCGCGAAGGCGTCCGAGGCCGCTGGAGACAAGCGCCTGGCCGCCGCCGCGCTGCGCGAGCTGGGCCAGGTGCTGGACGTGCGGCTCGGCCGGGCGGGCGAGGCCCTGGTCGCGCTCGAGAAGGCGGCGCGGCTGCACCCCGACCCGAACGCGCTCCTCGAGCTGGCGACCCTCTGCCTGCGCCTCGAGCGCGCGCCCAACGCGCGGCGCGCCCTCGAAGACACCCTTGCGCTGCTGCCGAAGCACGCCCCGCCCGAGAAGCTGGCCGAGGTGCGCGCCCGCCTCGGCCGCGCCTGCGAGCTGCTGGGTGACAAGGACGCGGCCCGCGAGAACTACGCCCTCGCCTTCCCGCTGCGGCGGCTCGACGACGAGCTCGCCGGCCGGCTCGAGGCGCTCTACGTCGAGGCCCGGCTCACGCGCGAGCTGACCGATCTCTGGGCCGCCCGGGCGCAGGCGCTCCTCCAGGCCGGCCGCGCCCACGACGCCGCGCCGCTGTTCTTCAAGGCCGCCCAGACGCAGCTCGCCGCCGGCGACGCCACCGGCGCCATGCTCCGCCTCACCGCCGCCCTCGATGCGTCGCCCACCGGTGAGAGCGCGCGCGAGGTGCTCGAGGCGATGGCGAAGCTCGAGCTCGAGCGCGGCGGCAGCGCCGAGGCCTCCCGGCTGTTCGCCCGACGCGCGCAGGTGGCGAAGGACCCGCGCGAGGCTGCCCGCTTCACCTTCAAGGCGGCCGCGCTGGTGCGCGACACGCCCCGCGAAGGGCCGCTGCTCGCCTTGTCGCTCGAGCAGGACCCCTCGTTCATCCCCGCGCGCGTGCGGCGCGCCGAGCTCGCCGAGGCGGTCAACCCGCGCGAGGCGATGGCCGACCTCGAGGTGGTGCTCGCCGCCGACGAGAACGACGCCGACGTCGCCCAGCTCAAGCTCGATCGGGTGGCGCTCACCCGCAAGGCCGCCTTCGCAGCGCTCAAGTCGGGCCAGGCCGACACGGCCCGCCGCCTGCTCGCGAAGTACGCTGCCCAGCGGCCGGAGGATCTCGACGCGCAGCTCGAGCTGGTGAAGCTGCATCGCCGCGCGGGCGCCCTCGAGCCGCTCGTCGATCTGCTCTCCGAGCTGTGGCCCCGCCTCGAGGGCAGCGGCCGCACCTCCGCCCGCCGCGAGTACGCCGAAGGGGCGCTCACCCTCGGCCGCACCGGCGCAGCGATGGACGCGCTGCGCAGCATCCTCGCGGACGTGCCGGACGACGACTGGGCGGCGAGCCGGCTGCTCGCGCTCGTCCCCGCCGAGGACGCCACCGCACGCGAGCGCCTCGACCTGCTGGGGCGCCTCGTCACCACGGCCAGGGGCGACGCGCGGGCCGAGCTGCTCGCGAGGCGCAGCGAGCTGCACCGCATCGTCGGCAACGCCCCCGCGGCGCGCGCCGACCTGCTCGACGCCTCCCAGTGCTCCTCGAGGCCGCTCCCGCTGCTGTTGGGGCTCGCCGAGCTCGCGCGCCAGTCGTTCGACGAGGCCGCCGAGCTGGGCGCCTGGCGCCTCGTCGTGGGCGCCGCGAACGGTGATGTGGAGGCGCTCGCCAGCGCCTCAGCTCGAGTGGGCGCCATCGCCCGTTCCCGCGCGGCAGCCGACGAGCCCTCGAAGGCGCTCGAGGCATATGAGCTGCTCGTCACCCTCCCGCTCGCGGCGGCCGAGCGCTTCGAGGCCTGGTATGGCCTCGCGCAGGCCGCGCGGCCGGTGGCGCCGAGGCGCGCCGAGGAGGCGCTGCTCGAGGCCTCGAAGCAGGGGCCCGCGCAGCGGCGCGTCACGGCCCTCGTCGAGCGGGCCACGCTGCTCGAGGCGCGCGCCGCGTCGGAAGACGCCGTCACCGCCTGGGAGAGCGCCCTCGCCCTCGCGCCGCGGCATGCCCAGGCGCTCGACGGCCTCAAACGGAACCTGCGCTCGCTCTCGGACTGGGAGGGCCTGGCCGAGGTGCTCAGCCAGGAGGCCGCGCACACGCAGAAGGACCGGGCTGCCCCGCTGTTCGCCGAGCTGGCCCAGCTCTACCTCGATCGCCTCTCGTTGCCCGGTCCAGGCGAGGCCGCGCTCCGCCGCCTGGTGGCGCTCGACGCGACCGACGCCGCCGCTCGGCACCGCCTCGCCGGGCTGCTCGCGGACCAGGGCCACTGGCTCGAGGCCACCACCCTGCTCGACGAAGCCGCCGCGCTCGAAGCGGGGGCGACGGCCGCGAAGACCCTGCGCGAAGCGGCGAGCCTGGCGAGCCGGGCCGGAGACGAGGAGGCCTCCCTCAAGCTGCTCAGGCGGGCCCACGAGCTCGCCCCCGCCCTGGGCGGTGACCTCGAGCGGCTGGCCGACGCGCTCTACCTGAAGGGCGCGCTCAAGGAGGCGCTGCCGCTGCACCAGGCGCTGGCCGCGACCCTCTCGTTCGACGACCGCCCGGATGAGGCCGAGCGGGTGTCGCTGCGCCTCGCCGATCTCGCCGAGCAGCTCGGAGACGGCGCGCTGGCCGAGACGACCCTCAAGAAGCTGGTCGACGAGCGTCCGCTGCTGACCCAGGCCGTGGAGCGCCTCGCCGCGGTGTTCGCGAGCCGCGGAGAGCGCCGGGCCGCGGTCGAGCTGCGCGCTCGCCACCTCGAGCAGCTCTCCGCGTCGCCGCGCACCGCCGAGCGCCTGGTGCTGCTCGCGCGCGAGAGCCGGGCCTCGCTGCAGGACATCGAGCTGGCCCTGCGCCTCTACCGGCGCGCCGCCGAGCTGCACGAGGCGCCGCTCACCGTGCGCGCCGAGGCGGTGGCGATGCTGCGCGAGGCGAACCGGCCGGCCGAGCTGATGACCGAGCTCGTCGAGGTGGCGCAGCTCGAGCTGACGAACGGCCACATCGACGCTGCGCTCGCGGCCTGGAGCGAGGAGGCGAACCTCGCCGAGGGCCTGGGCCGCATCGACGAGGCGCTCCGCTCGCTCACCGCGCTCGCCGACGTCTGCGAAGACGAGGGCCGCTCGAGTGAGGCCGCGGCCTGGGTCGTCCGCCGGGCGGAGCTGCTTCGTGACTCACGGCTCGACCTCGAGGGCGCCAACGAGGCGCTCGAGCGCGCGTGGGGCCTCGAGCCCTCGTTGCCGCTGGCGCAGATGGCCATCGACCTCGCCCGCCGCCGCAGCGATCGCGAGGGCGAGCTCGAGTGGCTCGAGCGCACCCTGCCTGGCCTCGAGCCGCAGCAGAAGGCGAGGGCGTTCGTCACCCTCGCCCGCCTGCACCTCGGGCTGCCTGCCGTCGGCGCGGCCGATGAGGTCGCGACCGCGCCGCTGCTGGCGCCAGAGCAGGCCGAGGCCGCCCTCAAGCAGGCGCTCGCGCTCGCGCCCGAGACGCCGGACGCCGAGCGCATGCTGCTCGGGCTGTACGAGCGGCAGGATCGCGTCGCCGACGTCGCCGCGTTCCACGAAGACGCCGCCGCCCGGGAGCGCAACGGGCCGCGCCGGGCGGAGCAGCTCCTGCGCGCCGCGGCGCTGTACAAGGACCGCGCCGGTCGCCCGCACGAGGCGGCGGCTGCCCTGCTCGCCGCCCGCGCGTCGAACCCGGACGACGACTCGCTGACCGCGAAGGTGGCGGACCAGCTCTCGGAGCTCGGGCGCCGCCAGGAGGCCGCCGACTTCGACGCGCTGCTGCTCGAGCGCGATCCGTTCCACCCGGCCTTCGAGCGGCACCGCGCCTTCCTCGCTGACTCGGCCGATGAGCAGGCGCTCGCGCAGCTCCTCAGCCGGCGGGCCGAGCGGGAGCAGGGCGAGGCAGCCTCGGCGCGCTGGCTCGAGGCGGCGGGGGCCTTCAGGCGCGCGGGCGCGACCGAGCGCGCCCAGATCTGCGAGGCGCAGGCCTTCGAGGCGGCGCCGCAGAACCAGGCCGCGTTTCAGTCGCTGCTCGATCAAGCCGCACAGGAGCCCCGCCGTCGGGCCGAGCTGATGGCGGCGCGGGCACGCGCGGTGCCCGGTGAGGCTTCGCAGCTGCTCAGGCAGCGCGCCCAGACCCTGGACGACGCCCGCGAGGCGCTGCTCGCCGCCGCGGCGTGGGACGACTACCTCGCGTTGGTCCCCGACGACCTCACCGCCCTCGAGCGGCGGGGAGAGCTCGCCTTCGAAGGCGGCGGCGTCAGGGCGTCGCAGCCGTACGATCGCAGGCTGGTGCAGCTCGGCGGCGACGGCCTCTCCGGCTCGACGCGGCTCAAGCTGTGGCTGCGGCTGGGCCAGGCCGCCGTGGAGTCGAGCGCGTTCCGCGACGCGGTCGATGCCTTCGAGGCGGCGGTGGGTCTCGACCCCGATGGACCGCGTGGTCGCGAGGCGCTGCTCGCGCTCGAGGAGGCGAACGCGCGGCTCGGCGACCTCGACGGCCAGTACCGCGCGGTCCTCCGGCAGGCGCGCCGGGCCGAGGGAGCGGACGCCGAGCTGCTCTTCCGACGGGCGCTCGCGCTGCAGGAGGCGCCGGAGGACGCGGTGGAGGCGCTCGACGCGCTGCTCCCCGCCCACCCCGCCGACGCTGCGCTCTACGAGGCCGGCGTGAGCGCCTATCGCGCGCGGGGCCGCCTGGGCGATCTGCTCGAGGTGCACGAGCGCTACGCGAAGGCCACTGGTGGCTCGAAGGCGGCGGGCGCGCTCCTCGCTGCCGCCGAGCTCGCCGCGACCGAGCTCAACGAGCCCGCACGAGCGCTGGAGCTGCGGCAGGAGGCGGCCCGGCTCGACCCGTCCAACGTCGAGGTGCTTCGCCTGTTGCTGGGAGAGGCGAAGGCCCGGGGCGATGGCGCGGCGGTGGTGAGCCAGCTCCGCGCGCTGCTCGCCGCGCCGCTCGACGACAGCGCGCGCGCGGCGCTGAGCCTCGAGCTCGCCGAGGCCCTCGAGGCGCGGGGAGAGCTCGACGGTGCGGTCGAGGTGCTCTCCAGGCTGCGCAAGGGTGGGGCGGCTGCCGCCGGGTACACGCAGGCGCTCGAGCAGCTCGCGCGGCTGGCGAAGGCGAAGGGCGAGGTCGGCCTGCTCGCCGAGGTGCAGGTCGCGCAGGCCGAGCTCCTGGGCGCGCACGCGAAGGCGGCGAGGCTGCTCGAGGCGGCGCAGTCGTTGATCGCCGCGAAGCAGCTGGGCCGCGCCGAGGCCGTGCTTCGCGACGCGCTCTCCGCGAGCCCGTCGGTCGAGGCGCTGGGGCTCCTCGCGCAGGTGCTGCGTGACTCAGGCCACACCGACGCGCTGGGCAGCGTGCTGCTGCAGCTGGCCGACGCGTCGCCGCCGCAGCCGCGCGCGACGGCCTGGCTCGAGGCCGTCGAGGTCTTCGAGCGCTCCGGCCGCCACCGCGACGCGATCGCGACCCTCGACCGCGTGGTGGCAGAGGCGCCGTCGGCGTTGACCCCCGACGCGGCGGCCGAGCGGTACCTCGCGCTCGGCGCACCCCAGAAGGCCCTCGAGGTGGGCTTCGGACCGGCCCTGTCGTCGGGGAACGCGGGGCGGGCGCTGGAGCTCGCGCTGAAGGCCGAGGCTCCCGCGCAGATCTCGGCGGCGCGCTGGGCGCTGGGCTCGGTGGACGTCCGTGACGCGCGCGCCCGGGTGCTGCTCGAGAACGCCGAGCCGCCGACGCTCGCCAGGTTCGCCGCGCTGGCGTCGGCGCAGCAGGCGCTCGAGGTCGCCGAGCCGCTCTGGCTCCAGCTCTTCGTCCGCCATGACTCCGCCGCCGCGCTGACGAGCCTCGTCGAGGCTGGTCGACTCGAGGCCGCGCTGACGGCCGCGCTCGAGGCGCGCGAGGCCTTGCCGCTGGTACGCCTGCTGCCCCACGCCGCCGGGCTCGACGAGGCCCGCAGGGAGACCCTGTTGTCTGCCCTCGCCGAGCTCGTTCCCGAGCGTCGGAAGGCGGCGCTGCGCGAGGTGGCGACGCTGCGCGCGTCGATGGGCCGATGGGCGCTCGCCGTGGAGAGCCTGGCCCAGCTCGCGCAGCTCGAGGACGATCAGAAGGCGCGCGCGGCGCTGCACGTCGAACGAGGAGAGGCGCTCCTGCACCGGCTGTCCGATCGCACCGCCGCGCGCGTGGCGTTCGAGCGTGCGCTGGTCGACGACTCGACCCAGCTGGTGGCCGTGCGTGAGCTGGTCGAGCTCTCACGTGGTGACGCCGAGCGGTTCGTCCCGATGGTGGAGCGCCTCGCCGCCCTCGCCGGAGAAGAGTCGACGGCCGCGTTCCGCGAGGAGCTCGCGGCGGGGTACGAGGGGCTCAACCGGCTGAAAGACGCCGCGCGGGTCCTGGCGACGCTCGACGAGACGCCAGAGCGGCTCGCCCACCGCGCCGAGCTGGCCGAGAAGCTGGGCTTGAGCGGTGAGGCGTTGTCGCTGCGAGAGCGGGTGGCGAAGACGCCCGCCGAGCTCGAGGCGGTGCTGGTGGGCTACCTCGGCGTGCGCCTCATTCCTTTCGCCGCGCGGCTGGGCGCGCGCCTGCTCGACGAGGGCACGCTGTCGGCCGCGACGCGCCGCCGGCTCGCCGAGCAGTTGGCGCCGACGGAGCAGGGCGCAGCGCTGGCGGTGCGGGCCTGGGCGAAGCTGCTCGAGGCGCAGGTGGCCGACGCCGACGGGTGGACGCTGCTGGGCGAGGCGTTGGCGCACCTGGGGCGGGAGGCCGACGCGGCGGTCGCCGACGGCTTTGGCGCGGTGCTGACCGGCGCCTCGGCGGCCGCGCCGGCGGTGCCCGTCTCGAGGGTGGTGCGGGGCGCGGTGACGGCGCGCGACGTACCTCCCACCGCGCAGCCGGTGACGGACGAGACGATGCCGCGCCTCGCGCAGGTGCTGCGTGACGCCTGCGAGGCGCTGGGGCTGGGCGAGGTGGTGGTGCTGCTCGACGTTGCAGGCGGTGTGTCGGCGGCGTTCCACGGCGACTCGAAGCTGGTGCTGGGCGCTGGCGCGCTCGCGGTGTGCGGCCCCACCGAGGTGACGGCCCTGGTCGCGCTGGCCGCGTCGCTCGGCGATGCGGGGGCGCAGCTGGCGGCCCCGGGCGAGGTGAGCGGGCTGCCCGACGCGGCGGCCAACGCCTTCCGTGCGGTGCCGTCCTCACTCGCGCTCGGGCGGGTCGTCGCGTTCCTGGACGAGCGGGTGCGTGGTGGCGATCCGACGCGGGTGGACGTCGCCGCGGTGCTGGCGACGAGCGACGCCTTCCGTGCGGTGGCGCACGCCGCGCTCGAGCGCATTCAGGCAGGGTGAGATGCGGCGCCGCCTTGCCGTGTTGGCGCTCCTGTCGGCGTGTGAAGCGCTCCCCCCGCCGCCGGGCAGCGAGTCGCTCGGCCTGTGGACGCTGTCTGCGGAGCCGATGCGTGGGCTGCCCGACGGGGGCGCTGGAGAGCTCCGGTCGGACGGCGAGCCGTGGTGCTCCCTGGTGGACGTGAGCCAGAGCCCGTTCAGCTTCGACGCGCGCATCACCCGCGACCCCGGCAGCGGCCAGGCCTGGCTCTCGCTGGGCGGCGGCTACCCACGTGACGCGGGCTGGGACGGGCAGGTGCTGCAGAGCATCGCCTCGGTACGGCGGCTGTTCCCCTCCTGCGGTGGGTGCCCGCCCACCATCGCGACCGAGCGCATCACCGTCGCGCTGCTGAGCCGCAGCCAGAGCGAGGTCGTCGGGCGTCAGTGCCCGCCTCACCCCCTCGACGGTGGAGTGCCGGTTCCTCCCGGCCCCGATGGGGGCGTACGTGGGCCAGGGCAGACGCCCGAGGGCTTCGACGCGCTCTACGCGTGCGGCGAGCTCGTGTTCTCGGTGGCGCTGAGCGAGCCCGCAGCGCCAGAGTCCGGGTGCGCGCAGGGCTGTGACGGATGCGTGGTGCGCTACACGCTCGCAGGAGAGCGGCGATGACGACGAAGAAGAAGGCGGTGGTATTGCTCTCGGGCGGGCTCGACTCGACGACGTGCCTCGCGCTCGCGAAGCGCCACGGCTTCGAGCCGGTGTGCCTGTCCATCTCGTATGGCCAGCGGCACGCGGTCGAGCTCGAGCAGGCGAGGCGCGTGGCTGTGGCGATGGGCGTGACGGATCACCGGGTGGTGACGGTCGATCTGCGCGCCCTCGGCGGCTCGGCGCTCACCGACACCATCGCGGTGCCCAAACACGACGACGTCGCCCAGCTGACGGAGGGGATCCCCGTCACCTACGTGCCGGCGCGGAACACCGTCTTCCTCGGGCTCGCGCTGGGCCTCGCCGAGGTGGTCGGCGCGATCGACCTCTACATCGGCGTCAACGCGGTGGACTACTCGGGCTACCCCGACTGCCGGCCGGAGTTCATCCGCGCCTTCGAAGCGCTGGCGAACCTCGCGACGAAGGCGGGCGTCGAGGGTGCGCGCTTCATGGTCCACGCGCCGCTGTCCGGCATGACGAAGGCCGAGATCATCCGCGCGGGGGTGGCAGCGGGCGTGGACTATGGGTTGACGCACAGCTGCTACGACCCGGCGCCCGACGGACGCGCCTGCGGGCGCTGCGACAGCTGTCTGCTCAGGAAGAAGGGCTTCGTCGAGGCAGGGGTCGCCGACCCGACGCGCTATCTCGAGCGGGGAGGAGGGAAGGAGACGGGACTGGGAGACCTGCGGTCGGAGGGCACCCCAGATGGCTGAACTGAGCGATCTCCGCCTGTACTACGGGACCGACAAGCGAGTTGGCTCGCCCGTCGTGGCGCGCCGGCTCCTTGCGTTCGAGAGGGTGGCAGATGAGCAGACCCGGAGCGCGCTCTACCTGACCGGCCAGACGAAGGCGGCGGCCGAGCGCCTCCAGACCTTCGCAAGGAAGCACGGCGTCACGCTTTGGCGAGAGCCCCGTCGACGTCGCGCGCCGAAGGTGGCGGCGACCGTGAACCACACGCTGATCGCAAGGTTCGTTAACGACTGCAGGCTCCGCGAAGGCGCGGCGCTCACCGTGCGACACCTGACACAGGTCGGTGCCGTTCTTCTCGCTGAACGACTCGAGGAGCGAGGAGGTCGCACACTGCGTCTCGCCGCGAGCGGCGCCGTGTGGTCTCTTCGAACGAAAGCCCCTGGCGAAGAGGCGTCTGCGGAACTGGCCCTCGAATGGCACGGCGACGATCGCCACGACGAGCGAGAAGAACTTCAGTTGGCGGCCAGCAAACTCTACGAAGACACCGTCGCGTCGCTGACCAGGACCATAGGGAAGCCCGCAAGAACCGGCTCGACTCTCATGACGGAGTGGGTCTTTCCACGGACCATGCTTCAGCTACGCCTCGACCTCTCGGACCTGTTCGCACGGGTGAGTGTCTGCGTGAAGTCGCGTTCGATGCGCGGGGCCATGCCTCGGGCTCCTTCTGGTTCATCACGGCGCCGCGGGCGGTGACGTTCGGGATGTGCACGCGGAGTCGTCAACCTTCGACGGGTGCTCCTTCGACGACGCCAGCCTGCGCGGCGCGAACCTGCAGGGCGTGCTCGTCGAGCGGGGCACCAGTTGGGTGCCTTCGTTGTCCGCCGACCAGCGCGGTCCTCACGCGATTGGAGACGAGCCGCGGGGCGGGTGACGCTGAGTTCAGCGGCGGCGACGGCCCAGGAGCATGAGGAGGCCGAAGAGGAGCGGCGCGCCGTCGACGCCCGCGCAGCCGCAGCCCATGTTCTTCGCGCCGATGCGGTCTCCCGGAGTCGTGGGTCCATCGACGCCGATGGTGTTGCTGCCCGCGCCGGTGCCTCCACCAGCGGCTGCGCTCCCGCCGCCTGAAGCGCCGCCGGCCGTGCCTGCGCTGCCGCCGCCCGTGCCTGCGTTGCCGCCGCCCGTGCCTGCGTTGCCGCCACCCGTGGTCGCGCTCCCGCCAGCCGCCGCGGCGCTGCCACCACCCATGCCCGCCGAGCCGCCTGCGTTTGCGGAGCCACCTGCCGCACCACCTGCCGCTGCGCCACCACCCGCGGCACCGCCGCCGGCGCCCGGCAGGCAGAACCGCCCCTGCGGCAGGCCGGTGCAGATGGTGCCCGCGGGCGCGCACGTCTCCAGCTCGTCAGTGCCGCACGGCTCGTAGCAGTCGCCGTTGATGCAGCTCGTGCCCAGGCCGCAGTTGGCTTCGTCGCGCCACAAGGTGCAGCCCGTCGGCGCCACCTCGCACCGCTGGGGCCCCTTGTTGCCGCACCGCCGCGTCCCGTTCGGGCAGGCGTTCTGGCAGGGTGGAATGCACACGCCCAGGTCGCAGCGCTCGCCGCCGCCCACGTCGCACTGCGAGGTCTGCGCCCAGCCCGTGCAGCCGGTCGTCTGCAGCTGGCAGGTCTCGACGGCCCCGTTGGCGCCGCACCGCTTCGCCCCTTGCGTGCACGTCGTCGCGCACGCCACGCACGTGCCGCTGGCGCAGTACGCGTTCGCAGGGCAGCGCTGTGCCGGGCCCCACACCGGGCAGCTGTTCGCGTCGGTGCCGCAGGTCTCGATGCCGTTGCCGTTGCAGCGCGTCGCGCCGTTGGTGCAGGAGGTGCCGCAGGTGCCGCAGGCCCCGCCCGAGCAGAACGTGCTGCAGGTCTGGCTCACGCTCCACGAGGTGCAGCCGCGCGCGTCGGCCACGCAGCGCTCGACGTTCTGCCCGACGCAGCGGGTCGCGCCAGCCGTGCAGGTCGCGTTGCACGAGGTGCAGGAGCCGTTGGTGCAGACGCTCCCCGACGCACACGTGCCCTGCACCCACTGCGTGCAGCCCGAGAGGATGCTCCACTGGCACTCCTCGATCCCCGTCGCGGTGCAGCGGCTCGCGCCCATCGTGCAGGCGGTGCAGCTGCCGCAGGTGCTGCCGTTGCAGACCTCTCCGTAGTTGCACGTCTTGACCGTGCGCCACTCGGTGCAGCCGCCCGCGCCCGTCACGCAGGTCCGCTCGGTGTTCGACGAGCATTGCAGGGCGCCCAGGGTGCACTGGTTGGTGCAGGCGACGCAGGAGCCGCCCGTGCACACGGACATCGGCGGGCAGGCGCTCGAGAACCAGTTGGTGCACTGCGTGGTGGTGTCGAGGCGGCACTCCTCGCGCTGGCCGTTCGCGCCGCAGCGGCTCGCCCCAGCGGTGCACGCGTTCTGGCAGCAGGTGCTCGTCGTCTGGGCGATCTGGTTGAGCGCGGTGGTGAGCGCCGTCTGGTTCGAGGCGACGTAGGCCGAGCTCGTCCCGCCGGCAGAGGCGATGGCGTCGAGCACGGCCTTGTTGTTGCCGCTCGTGAGCGCCTGGTCGAAGCCCACCACGTACGTCTTGATGTTGAGCGCCCGCAGCGCCGCCGCCGCCGCGACCGTGCCCTGGTCGTCGAGGCAGTCCTTCGCGCCCAGGCCGCAGCACGACGAGGCGACGCACGTCGAGGTGTTGAGGCAGCCGGGCGTCGTGGTGGCGCACGTGGCCGGGTCGAGCGAGAGGTTGCAGTTCGGCAGCCCGTCGGTGATCAGCAGCACGTGCACCGGTGCGGTGGTGCTCAGCGACTGCAGGTACACGCGCGCTGCGTTCAGCGACGCGGCGGTGGGCGTGCCGCCTCCAGGCCCGGTGGCCGCGAAGGCCGACGCCACCTGGCTCGGGGTGGCCGGGACGGGCTGCACCACGCCGCCCTGGGTGCAGGCGAAGGACGTCGAGGCGCCCGGGTACATCATCACGCCGTAGCGGAAGCGGTTGCCGAACTGCGCGGCCACCTGCGGCACCACCTGCGAGGCGATGGTCCACTTCGACGGGTTCGTCGTCGAGGCCGCGCCCCCCATCGGCGTCCCTGCCATCGAGCCCGACTTGTCCTGGACGATGAAGAGCACCGGCAGCTCGGTGCAGGGCTGGGCCAGGGCTGCGGGAGCCAGCACCATCGCGCTGATCAGAAGAGCTCGCGTCATGACGGAGATGGTATCGCCAGTGCTCACCTGTTTGGTGCGTAACCTATCGAATACAGACCGATATTCTCAAATCCCAAGAGAGAAAGGCCGCCTTCGATGGATACTCGGCGTCCGTGCCTCAACCGCCTTTACAGCATGAGGACCTGGCGCAAGCGCTGATGCGGCTCGCGTCTGCTGTGCAGCGGGCGAACGGACTCGAGGAAGCGCTGGCGGTTGGAGGCGCGGGCCTCGAGGCGCTCGGCTGCGACGTGGCGGTCGTGCAGTTGGCTGGCGATCACTACCAGCTGCGCTTTCTCAGCCACCGGTTGGGGTCGCTCGCGCACCTCGTGCCGAGCGGCGGCGCGTCGGTGAAGGCCAGCGATCCGCTGGTGGTCATGGCGTCGGGTGACGACGCGGTGCTGGTCGAGGGCGTGCGCGAGCTGTCCGTTGCCTGGCTGCGCACGCAGGGCCTGCGAGGAGACGCCAGCGAGCTGGAGCCCGTGCGCGACCGCGCCGTCGTCGTCCCGCTCGCGGTCGAGAGCGATGCCTGGGGCGTCATCATCGTCATGCACGACGACCTGCTCGCGAGCGACGTGGCGCCGCTCGGGCTCTTCGGGCTGCAGCTGGGCAGCTGCCTGGGCCTGTTGGCGCGCGGCGATCGACGGACGGCTGAGCTCGAGCTGGTCCACCGGCTCGCGGTGGCGTCGATCCGCACCGACCTCGAGAAGTTGACGAAGGACGCGCTCGAGGCCGCGTGTCGCACGACCAGCTCAGACGCCGGCGCGATGCACCGGTTCGACCGCGAGGCCGAGCGCTTCGTGCTCCTGGGTGACGCCTTCGGGTACCAGGGCCCGCTCGCGGACGCCTGGCGGACCTTCACGCTCCCCGAAGTGCCGGCGACGGGCGCACCGCAGTCGATGTCGGTGCGCACGCTGCCGGTGGCCGCGGAGTCGGTGCTGGCCGAGGGCTTCGAGCACGCCGCCCTCGTCCCGCTGACGCTCGAGGAGCAGTGGGTGGGGTACCTGAGCCTCTTCCGACGGGGCCCCCGGCCCTACTCGGCGAGCGAGCTGCGCAGCGCCGAGATCCTGGGGCTGCAGATGGCCTCGGTGCTCGATCGCCAGCGCCTCTTCCAGGACTCGCAGCGGCTCTACGCCGATCTCAAGGCGAGCTACGACGAGCTCGCGCGCGCGCAGGCCGAGCTGGTGCGGCACGAGCGGCTGGCCGCCCTCGGTGAGCTCGCGGCGGTGATGGCCCACGAGGTGCGCAACCCGCTCGGCGTCATCTTCAACTCGCTGGCGACGCTCAAGCGGCTCACCCGACCGACGGGCGACGCCGAGATGTTGCTGAACATGGTGGGCGAGGAGGCCGATCGGCTCAACCGCATCGTCGCCGACCTGCTCGACTTCGCGCGGCCCTACGAGCTGGTGAAGAAGCCCATCGCCATCGAGCCCTTCATCGCTGGCGCGGTGGACGCCGCGACCCAGACGCTCCAGGCCTCCGTCCCGGTCAGGGTGGTGACGTCGTTCGAGAGAGAGCTGCCGCCCTTCCCGGTGGACGCGCACCTGATGCGACAGGCGCTCATCAACCTCGTCGTCAACGCCGCGCAGGCGATGCCGCGCGGAGGGCTCGTCACCGTCACGGCTCGCGTCGAGCGCGTCGGCGCGTCCCCGTGGCTCGTGATCGAGGTCTGCGACGAGGGGCTCGGCCTGAGCGCTCGCGCGACGGAGAAGATCTTTCAGCCCTTCTTCACCACGAAGGCGACGGGCACGGGCCTGGGGCTCGCGGTGGTGAAGCGCATCGTCGAGAGCCACGGTGGTGAGGTGACGGCGCGGGCCAACCCCACCCGGGGGACGACCTTCGTGGTGCGCCTGCCCGGTGGGAGCGATCGAGAGGGCGTGACGACGCCCCCGAGGCCCTCGCCAGCCGCGCTTCGCTGAGGCGTCGGGTCACGAAGCCAGGGCCGAGGGCCCCTCGTCGTCGAAGGGCGTCGCCACGACGCCGTCACCAGGCCGCCAGCCGTCGGGGAAGAAGCGCAGGTTGCGCTGCAGGCTGTTGAGCAGCTCGAACCACATGCGCTTCTCGTCGCCCGTGAGGCAGGCCCGCTCGAAGAGGCGCTGGTTGAACTTCGGCATGAACTCGTTCTTCGCGTGCTCGATGCCCGTGACGCCGTCGAAGTGCGCGTCGATGCAGGCGGCGAGGGTGGCTGGGTCCACCGTCGAGAGCGACGTCATTCGCGGCACCATCGCGTGCGACATGCGCCGCTCCTGGCTCGTGGTGACGCGGTCCGAGAACGTGTAGCGCACGACGGCGCGCTGCATCGCGTGGTTGGCCGCTTCGTAGAGGGCGCTCTGGGCGCGGCGGCGGTGGAGCAGCTCGTACCCGCACGCGGCCATCATGCGCGAGACCGCCATGTGCCGGTTCTCGTCCACGGTGTGCAGCATCGACAGCTTCGTCAGCGGCGCGCTGCCCTCGTCGAACGACGCCACGCGGGTCTCGAAGGCCTTGCCCATGTGGTTCACCAGCCCGCGGCCGAAGTAGTACGTCACCACGAAGTCGGCGCCGAAGACGCGAGTGAGGAAGCGGACGAATGGCTTCGACACGAACAGCGGCCGCAGGGGCTTCACGGGCATGCTGGCGGCGACGAAGCCATGACGCGCCTGCACGGCCTGGAAGATGGCGCCAAAGGCCTCGATGTGGTCGAGCTCCTCGTGCGTCTCGAGGCGCAGCAGGTTGGCGAGCTCGGGCTCGAGCGGCTCGATGAGGTCGGCCACCACCTGGTTCGAGCACACGACGAAGCGCTCTCCGTCGCCGATGCGGAAGTACATCATCGCGTACGTCCAGTGGTTGAGCGCGAGGCGTTGCTCGTCGGTGAACGACCCCCAGTACGGCGTGTGGAAGCCGAGGCTCATGTCCCAGGGGACGAGGGGCCGGTCGTCGAGGGCGCGCCGCCAGTCGATGCCCCCGAGGTAGACCGCGAGCTGCTGGCCGTGCGGGTTCGAGAGGCGCCGCTTCGCGAAGGCCCTCAGGCGCTCGAGCTCCTCGTGGGCGAAGGACATGAGCGTCAGGACACGGCCCGGGAGAGCGGGCTGGCGCGGAGCCAGTCGCAGAACGCAGCGGCGTCGTAGAAGACGAGGTGGGCGTCGCCGAGCGAGAGCCTGTCGCGAGGCGAGAGCACCACCGCCGACCCCGGGGCCAGCGCTGCCTCGCGAACCCGCGTCGTGCCTGCTGTCGGGAGCGTCGCCAGGGTCCAGCCCGCGGCGGACAGCTCGAGGCGCGCGTGGAGCCGCGAGACGGAGAGATCGCTGACGACGAGGTCGTTCTCGAGCGCACGCCCGATGCGAACGACGGCGCCGGGCGCGGCCTTGAGCGCGAAGCAGATGGCGTCGCCGACCAGCGGCGGGCCGGGCGGGGGCGCCTCACCTGAGGGGTGCTTCGTGTCGGCGATGGACACGTCGATGGACGGCCTTTGCACCGACGAGGGCCCCAGCGTCCACACGAGCCACGCGTGGGGGTACCTCCCGACGAACCGTTGCGTCTCCACCAGGGCCAGTTGGCGCGCCAACAGCGACTGGTTGAAAGCAGTCAATCGACCGGAGGACTCCGACATGAGCCGAGCTTCTACCACCCCCCACGCGCTGCACTTCAAGGGCGTCAGCCGGGTCTAGGATGCGCCGCCCCATGGTCTGTCCGCTCTGCCAGCGCGAGCATGACGAAGCGGCGGGTTGCCCCGCACCGTCAGCGCCGTTGCCGCGGCACGGGGGCGTCAGCGCGGCCGGCTACCAGCTCGTCCGGGAGCTGGGCCGTGGGTCGGCTGGCATCGTCTATCTCGCCGAGCATGGCGCCACGGGCCTGCCCGTCGCCATCAAGCTGCTGCCCCCGGAGCTCGTCACCGACCCGGCCCAGGCGCGGCGCTTCGCCATCGAGGCGCGCTGCACCAACCGCATCGTGCACGACGCGGTCGTCAACGTGTTCGACTTCAACGACGAGGACGCCGACGGCCCCTGGCTGGTGATGGAGTACCTCCAGGGAGTGACGCTCGGTGAGGTCGCCACGCGCGGCCCTGGGTTGCCTGAGGCGCTCGCGCTCCTCGAACAGCTCGCCTCGGTGCTCGACGCTGCGCACGCCGTCGGCATCGTTCACGGTGGGCTGGTGCCGGGCAAGGTGATGGTGGTGGACGGGAATGGACGGGGGCGGCAGGTGAAGGTGCTGCCCTTTGGCGTCGATGCAGGCGCGGTGGACCCAGCCGACGTGCCGTTCGCGCGGCTCGGCGAACCGGACTGGCGTGCACCGGAGCAGACGCGCGGGGCGCCCGCACACCGCCACGCAGACCTCTACTCGCTGGGCTGTCTCGCCTACCTCCTGATGACAGGCCGGCCTCCCTTCGCGGCGTTGTCACCGGATGCGTTGGCGCGCGCGCACGCGGAGGTGATCCCCGAGGCGCCACACCGGGTGAAGCGCAGCCTGGCCCCAGCGGTCTCCGAGGCGTTGCTGCGCGCCCTCGAGAAAGACCCCGCCCGGCGGTATGCCTCGGCGTCACAGTTCGTCGAGGCGCTCCGCGACGCGTTCGTCCAGCCGTTCGTCCAGCCACCGTCGAACAGACCGCGAGCGGCAGGCCCGGGCGCCGGTGGCCTCGCGGAGGGCTTCGTCGTTCGTGACTCACCAGCCCCCGTCGCCAGCCAGGCCGCCGCAGGGGTGGGGCGGCCGGTGAGCGGTGGAGCCGGTGGTCTGGCCGAAGGCTTCGTCGTTCGTGACTCACCAGCCCTCGTCCCCGGCCAGGCCGCCGCAGGGATGGGGCGGCCGGGCTCAGCCCCGGTGAGCGGTGGAGCCGGTGGCCTCGCGGAGGGCATCGTCGTTCGTGACTCACCAGCCCCGGCGTCGGGCGAGGGCAGGCCACAGCGCCCGAGCGGCGTCACCGGTGGCCCCAGCGTGGTGCGCGAGGAGCCGGTGCGGCCGTCGCAGGTCGTGGCTCCTGTCGCGAGCTCGCCGAGCCCGGTGCCGGGCGGTGCTTCGCCTGCGGGCCTGGTGTTGCGAGTCACCGTCAGCGACGCGAGCGGCCGGTCGCTGGGCCAGTTCGCCTGCGCGAGCGTGACGCGACAGGGTGGGGTGGTGTGCTCGGACACCGTTCGCCCGCCGCTCCTCGAGACGGTGAGGCTCGTCTTCGACGACCTCGACAGCCTCTCGTGTGACGCCAGGGTGGTGCAGCACATCAGCGTCGAGCAGGCGGCGCTGTGGAAGATGTCCCCCGGCTTCAGCGTGCAGTTCGACGGGCTCTCGCCTGAGCAGCGCGCGCAGATCGAAGCAGGCCACGCAGGGGTGCTCGGCCCCGAGACGCCGTCGCAGGTCCTCCGTCGGCCCGACGACACCGTCGCCAACGACGTCCTGAGGCGGTTCTCTGCCGAGGCGGCGAAGGACGCGTACTCCCTGCTGGGCCTGTCAAAGGCCTCGCCCTTCGACGCGATTCGCGATCGGCTTCGCGAGGCGCGGCGTGCGCTCGAGGGGCTCAGGCACCGGCCGCTCTCGGTGGCGCAGCTCGAGGCGCTCGAGGCAGCGCGGGGACGGCTGGAGCTGCTGGGCGGGCAGGTGAGCGAGCCACTCGACCGTCTCGAGTACGACGCCGGACGCGGCAACTTCGAAGGGGTGGCCCGGTGCATCGGCGCGGGTGTGCCCATCGCCGAGGTGGAGGCGGCGCGGGCGAGGTTCCTCGAGGCGCACCCCGGCCTCGACACGAAGAGCCGCGAGCGGCTCAACGAGGGGCAGAGGCTCGAGGCGGCTGGCGAGAAGCGTCGCGCCCTCGAGGTGTATTCGGCGGCGTTGATCAGCGACCCACTGCACGTCGGGCTTCAGCAGCGGTATTGGGCCGTTCGGCGACAGCTCGGGTGACCGTCCCGCCGTCAGCACCCGCCCCACGAGAGCGCTGCGCCCGTCGCGTGGTCACGCAGCAGTACGCCATCAGTTCGAGGCGCCTGGAGGCTGGGTGACGCGCCCCACGAAGAGCGCCGCGCCCGTCGCCCGATCGCGCACCACGTACACGAACGGCCGGTTCACCTCGAAGTACTGAGGAATCGACACGCGCCCGACGATGACGGCGCTCGCAGCAGCGGCCTCGGTGCCGTCCTCGTCCGTCTTCACCACCGCCTCGTGCACCACGGCGCTGATGAAGAGCTTCTCAGCCTCGGTCATGCCGGAGAAGTCGGCGCGCGACGAGAACGCCACCTCGAGCCCGAGCGCCTTGAGGACGTCATCGGCGCGGGCGCGCGTGCGGGCCTCGAAGCGGGGCAGCCTCACCGCGCTCGTCGAGTCCTTCAGCGCCGCGACGAGCTCAGCCAGCTTCGCGCCGTCGAGCGAGGCCTCGAGCGCCGCCAGCTTGCCCACGGGTGGCAGCAGCACCAGCAGCGACACCTCGTCGCCCGAGTACGGCAGCTCGAGCACGTCGGTGTCGCCGAGCCGGCCCGTGCGCGCCTCGAGGTCGTCGCCCGCCATGAACGGGACCTGCATCACCGTGCCGTCGGTGCGGGTGAAGGGCCCGGTCGCCGTCTTCGCCTTGTCGAACGGCTTCTTCCAGCCGGCGTTGAAGTACAGCGTGTTCACCAGCGCGAGCCGGGTGTCGGTGGTGATGAGGCCCTGGGGGATCAGCTCGGGGATGAGCTTCTGGGTGTTGACGCTCACCCAGTCGTTGATGGCCTTCCGTGACGGCTCAGGCGACTGCGCGAAGTCCAGCAGCCGCACGCCCGCGCCGTACTCCAGCGCCAGCACGTCGAGGAAGGCGGGGACGAGCGCCAGGCCCTGCTGCGCGAAGAGCTGGTTGTTCGAGTGCAGCGCGAACGCCTTGCCCGCGCGCCCCGAGGCGTTCTTCCCACGGGACTCGAGCGCGAGGTCGAGCGTGTTCATCGCCCGGTGGACCTGCTCGGCCGGCAGGGTGAGGCGCATCGTCTTCTCGAAGGCGAGCTGCGTGTCCCCGCGCGCGCCGGGGTAGGTCATCGAGAGGGCCGTGGTGAGGCTGTACGGAGAGAAGGCCAGGTTCTCGTCACCGCTCACCAGGCGCTTGTAGACGTCGAAGCCGAAGGTGTTGGTGTCCTTCACCGTCTGCTCGAGGTCGGCAGCGGGCGCGGCCTGGGTGATGCGCGCCTTGTTCGAGCGAGCCTCGGTGCCGGGCGGGCTCACCTCGGTCGGGCCGCAGGCGAGGAGGGTGAGGCTGAACGACGCGGACGCGAGCAGGAGGGCAGGTCTCATGGCCCGGCGTTCTGCATCAGCGACACCAACGACGAGGTCGAGTCGCCACGCGGACCTGCGCGGGTGGCCCCCGAGCGAGCGGGGCATCTGCTCCAGCGAGCCTCAGAAAACCGCGAACGTCCTGCGCGTCAGCCGCGGTACTGGTGGATGGCCATGATGGGGTAGTTCATGGCGCTGATGGTGACGCGCTGGCTGCCATCGCGGTTCACGTTGTTGGAGCCGATGAACGTCGGCCGACCGTTCTGCCAGCCCGCGAACATCACGACGTGTTGCCCGCCGTTCGTGCGCATCGAGACGACGTCTCCGGGCCGCGCGTCAGCGAGGGACACCCGCCGGAAGTTCGGATCGCGGTCCAGGTTGCCCATCAGGCCGTAGACGGAGTTGTGGTGCTGGCCGGAGCTGATCTGCCCGGCCGCGCGCAGCACGCCAGAGACGAAGTTGGCGCAGTTCACGTTGTTGGGCACCCAGTCGTGCATCGCGCGTCCGACCGGGTTGTTCGAGACCTTGAGATCGCCCGCGTTCCACCCGAGGTACTGGCGGGCGATGCCGAAGGCGTTCCCGCCGCCCGGGGAGCCGATGGGTGACGGGCCAGCCGGTGGGCGAATCGAGGGCTGGCCAGACGGGGGCGGGGGCCGGTAGCCGTCGGAGCGGCCGGGGAGGTTGAGCGTATCGCCCGCGTAGATGAGGTTGGCGTTCTTGATCTTCGGGTTCGCCTGCATCAGCGCCGAGACGGACGTGCCGTTGCGAGCTGCGATGGCCGAGAGCGTGTCGCCCCACTTGATGCGGTACGTCGACATGGAAGCCTCCGAAGGACGTCTGACGCCCATTGTCGCTCAGCTGGCCCGCCCGCATTTCGTGGAAAATGCAGTGACTTTTGACATCGCGCTCGCGGCGGTCTGGTGAGCGCCTGCCGACCGTGCAAGTCTTCGAGAACACGCCCATGCGCACGCTCCTGGTCATGATGATCGCCAGTCCCGCGCTGGCCGCCTCGGTGTCTGGCCGCGTCACGAACCTGGGCACGGGCGTGGCGGGCATGGAGGTGCGGCTGTGGGCGAGGACGCCGAAGGGCTTCACCTTCACGGCACCGAACGGACGGCTCGTCACCACCGACGCGACGGGAGCGTACGCCATCACCAACGTGCCAGCCGGCACCTACAAGCTCGACACGCGCATGAGCACTGCGCTGTCGGCGAACTATGGAGACCGGTGGTTCGACGTCGCCCCGCCACTGGGGAACGGGTACCTGCCGGAGACGGCTGACGAGCTGATCCTCGGCGCTGCGGACGCGCGCACGAACGTCGACATCGCTGTCGAGGTGAACGGAGGCCTCGACGGCCGGACCCTCGCGGTGGCGGGTGGACCGCTGGGTGGGCTGTTCGTGCGGCTCGAGTCAGTCGCGGACCCACGCATCCACCACGTGGACGTCTCGAAGACGACCCCCGCCAGCAGACTGGGCGAGGTCGCGTTCCGCGGCATGCCGCCGATGACCGGCCGGGTGGTGGCGCACGACCCGAACTACACCCGCGCCGACTTCTTCGGGCCGACCTTCACCATCACCGCGAATTCCAACGGCGCAGCAGGCGACCTCTCAATCCCCGTCGCGCCGGCGGACCCGGGCGAGCCCAACAACCGGGTGGACGCGGGCACGAGCCTCGACGTGTCGGCGTTGCGCCTGACGCCGCCGCAGCCCGTCACCCGCGCCGGCGCCATCGGGCCCCGCAGCGGTGGCGATGTCGACTTCTTCTGTTGGAGTGCGGAAGCGAACGATCGCTACCTGATCTCGGCGATGGCGCCGTTCGGCACGTGGCCCGACGGCGGCGTGCGCGAGAGCCCGTGGGTCGATCCGGTCGTGTCCTTCTGGCAGAACGGCGCGCGCACCGCCGAGGACGACGACTCGGGACCGCTCGCGTTCGATTCCCTCCTGGACACGGGCGTGGTGACCGCCGGGCCCGTCTGCGTCGCGGTCAGCACCTTCGGTGACACGACCTGGGCGGGGCTGAACCAGGGGTCGGCCGGGCCGTACGCGCTCCGCGTCGAGCTCGGCAACCGCCCGCCCTCCATCACCGCCACCTCGCAGGGGGCCCCCGCCCCGACGCCACCCGCGACCCTCACCGTCAGCGAGGGCTTTCAGGTGACCGTCGACGTCGTGCTCTCGGACCCCGAGCAGAACCCCCTCACCGGCAGCTGGGAGTTGACGGACTCGCAGCTCCAGCGCGTGACCGGCGGGACGATCACCGGCACCACCGCGAGCATCCCGTTCTCGCCCACGCAGACCGGCGCGCGGCGCAGCCCGTACACCCTCCGCGTCACGGCCGCCGACGCCGAGTTCACCGTGAACCGCTCGGTCCTCATCGCGGTGAACGCGGTGAACGTGCCGCCGCAGGTGCCCCAGCTTCAGTCCCCCGATGCCGGCGCCGTGGTGATGACCTCGAGGCCACCGCTGGTGTGCCGCGAGTCAGTGGACGACGACGCCGACCCGCTGCGCTACGAGTTCCGGCTCGAGTGGGCCGACGGCGGAGCGCTCGTCGAGTCCGCCACCGTGGCTGGCAACGACGCTGGCATCGACCCGGCCGTCGGCCCCTGGGGCCCGGTCTCCTTCGTGCCCCAGTCGCTCCCAGAGAACGCGCACCTTCAGTGGAGGGTGCGGGCCTTCGACGGCAATGTCATCAATGGCTACAGCCCCTGGACTGGCGACTCGCGCTTCGTCGTCGACGTGGTGAACGACCCTCCGGCGCCGCCCGTGCTGGTGAAGCCACGCGACGGCGAGACGCTGATGGTCCGACGGCCTTCGCTCGAGGCCGAGACGCCGCTCGATCCCGAGGGCGAGGCGGTGAGCCTCATCTTCGAGGTGGCTCGCGACTCCGCCTTCGCGCAGGTGGTGGTGGTGAGCCCGCAGGTGCCCGCGACTCCCGGGAGCAGCACCACCAGCTGGACGCTCATGCAGGACCTCGAGTGGGGAGGCCGGTACCACGCGCGCGCCATCGCCGTCGATTCGCGCGGCGCCCGCAGCCAGCCCGGGAACGCGAACGCCTTCACCATTCGCATCAACTCCGCGCCGATGACGCCCATCCCCGGGGCGCCGTTCTCCATGGGCCTGTGTGCCGATCAGATCTTCACCACCGCGCCGACCGCGGTCGAGATTCCCCTGCTCCTCGACGTCGAGCAGGACTCCATCATCGTCGAGGTGCAGGTCACGACGGGCGCCGACACCACCTTCGCGATGCCGCTCTTCCGCGCCGACGTGATGGCGAACGCGTCGACGCCGACGCCAGTGTCCCTCACCTCGGTGAAGTTCGAGGAGGACCAGAAGTACCGGGTGCGCATGCGCGCGAAGGACGGACAGAACGTGACGGACTGGGTCGAGTGCTCGTTCACGCTCGACGCTGCCGCCGGAGGGACCGACGCAGGCTCCGGAGGGCCGACGGTGGCGAAGTCGAAGGGGTGCGGGTGCGGCGCGACCGACGCGGGGCTGCTGCTCGGGCTGGTCGCCCTGTTGCGGCGGCGCCGGCGGGCTTGAGCGCGCATCTCCTCGATTCTCCAGAGGAAGGTGAGGCACCGATGAGTTCCGGCTCGAGCGTCGGTCTCAGGCGCACCACCCTCACAAGGAGTCCGTCATGAAGCACCCCTGGCTCGCTGCGCTGCTCAACTTCTTCTTCATGGGCCCCGGCACCCTCTACGTCGGCCAGCGCAAGCTGTTCGGCGCGGCCCTCACGCTGGGGGCGATCGCCCTCACCTACGTCGAGCTCTCGTTGCAGACCCAGGCGCCGTCGCTGTACCCGATCATGTTCGGCACCGTCTTCGTGATGAACACGTTCTTCGCGCTCGACGGGTGGCGCGAGGCGAAGCAGGTCAACGAGACCCGTCGCTGACACGCGCGCTGGTCCGGGTTCGACTCGCCTTCGGGTCAGGCGTGGCGCTCCGTGGGGTCCCGCCCTGCGAAGGCGTGGGCCTCGAGCCCTTCGGCGAGCTGGCGGTGCGCGGGCGACCCGAGCGTCGGCGCCTGGAAGCCGGCACCGCGGACGAACTGCCTCGTCAGGCGTGCGACCCGCCCGTGGGCCGTGCGCACCTGCGCCTCTGACAGCCGCCCGCTTCGCACCGCGCGCACCACGGCGTCGATGGCGCGCCGCTGCACGTCAGCGTGGTGGCACACGAGGAAACAATCGACGCCCGCGTCGAGCCCTTCGACCACCGCGCGCTCGATGGGGAAGTGGTCGGCGACGGCCTTCATCTCGAGATCGTCCGACACGATGACGCCCTGGAAGCCGAGGCGCTCGCGCAGCAGGCCCGTCATCACCTTGCGGCTCATCGTCGCGGGCACGGTCGGGTCGAGGGCCTCGAAGACGACGTGGGCCGTCATGATCGACGCCAGCCCCGCCCGCGCGTAGGCGGCGAAGGGCACCAGCTCGACCGCGTCGAGGCGCTCGAAGCCGTGGGGCAGCGAGGGCAGATCGAGGTGCGAGTCCTTCGTCGTGTCTCCGTGGCCGGGGAAGTGTTTGCCGCACGAGGCGACGCCGCCGGCCTCGAGTCCCTGGGCGAGCGCCACTCCCAGTCGCGCCACCTCGGCCGCGTCCTTGTGGAGCGACCGGTCGCCGATGACCGGGTTCGCCGGATTCGTATCGACGTCGAGCACGGGCGCAAAGTCCCAGTCGAAGCCACAGGCGCGCGTCTCGAACGCCAACAACCGGCCCACCCGCTCGAGCAGCGCGGCGTCCCTCGTCAGGCCGAGCTCGCGCATCGGGGGCAGCGCCGTGAAAGGCGCGCCCTTCAGCCGGGCGACCCGACCGCCTTCTTGATCGACCGCGGCGAGCAGCAGCCGGCCGGCGTGGGCCTTGAGCCCCTGAACCAGCGCGAGGGTCTCGTCGGGTGTTCCGACGTTGCGCTTGAAGAGGATGACGCCCGCGACACCGTCGTCGATCAGCCGCTTCACGTCATCGTCGGGAGTGGTGCCGGGGAACCCGATGACGAACAAACCAGCGGCGATCTGCTCCAGGGCTGCGTTCATCGGCTCCCACTCCTCCTCATGGCGCAACCCCGGAGCGCGGCGCGGACCACGCACCCCGGCCGGCCGTGTTCTCCACCTCGACGTAGTAGACGTACGTCTGCCCGCTGGTGAGCCCGGTGTCCACGAATGGCGTCGCGGTCATGCTCTGGTGCACCTCGGTGGTGGCGCCGTTCTCGGGACGGCGGAAGACGCGGTAGCGGGTCGCCCCCGGCTCCGTGTTCCAGCTCACCCTGAGCGAGCCCGCGGGGCCTGGCGCGGACACGGTGACCGACGTCTGGGACGGAAGCGCAGGATCCGGGGTGCCCGGGAGCGGAGCCGACAGAATGCTGGAGCCCGCGACCGCGGTCGCCTGAACGAAGACGAACCGTGCGCCCGGGGCGCTCGCGAAGCAGCGCGTCTCCCACGGCGAGCTCGAGGAGCAGGCGCTGACGCGGCTCCCATCGGCCTCCGTGGACGTCGTGACGGCGTAGCCCGTCGCCAGCCCCACCGGCGCCCACTCCACGAAGACGCCCCCGTTGGCAGCCCGGACCGTCACGTTCGACGGCGCGGGTGGAATGGTCGCGAGGACACTCTGCAGCGTGGTCGCAGTCCCCGCGCCCGGGCCAGCCGAGTTGACCGCACGGACCTGGTACTGCCAGCGCTCGCCGTTCTCGACGTCGAGATCGGTGAAGCGGCGAGCGGTGAGGGAGGCGGCCACCGCCCACGCCCCCGCCTCATGACGCCGCAGCACCTGGTAGCTCTGGGCGCCGGTGACCGTCGGCCACGAGAGCTGCACCGCCTGGTTGCCGTTGATGGCGGAGACGGTCGGGGAATCCAGCGCCGTGGAGACCGGGAGCACCGTCAGGTCGTTCGACGGCGCGCTCGACTCGCTTCCAGAGAGCGCTGTCACGGTGAGCCAGGTCGTCGTGCCGTTGGGGAGGGAGAACCGGCCCGTCGTCTCGAGAGGCGAGTTTGCCGAGAAGGCGAGCGTGGCGGGGCCCTCGGGTGCGGGTGAGGTGAAGACCTGGTACCGGTCGACGCCTGGCATTGGCTCCCACCAGACCCAGGCGGCATTGTCATCCGCCGACACCTCGCGCAGCGTCGGGGGCAGGGGCGCGAGGATCGACGGGCTCACGAAGCCGGAGGTCACCAGGGGGCTTGCTCCCTGCGACGTGATGAGCTGGAGCGCGTACTGAAAGCCGACGCCGTTGGGTTGCGCATCCTGGAAGAAGGGTGACGGCAGCAGGCCGAGGTCGGTCCAGGGCGTCTCGGCCGTGCGACGGAACAGCCGCCACGTTCCTCCTGCCACGGTGGCGGCCCTCACGAGGAGGCGCTCGTTGGCAGGGGTGACGGCGAAGCTGCTGGGGGCCGCGGGCGCGGCCGGCGCGGGAGTCACTGCGATCATCTCGGTCCACGCACTCGGTACAGACCCGGCCCCGTAGGCGATCACCTGGACGAAGAACGAGGTGCCGTTCGGCAGGACGAGCTGACAGTCAGTCCGCCAGGCGTCCGTGGTGCCGCAGGTCGCGTCCCAGGCCGAGGGCGCCCCGCCTTGATGGAACGAGGCGCGAGCCGCGTACGTCGTGGCGCCCGCGACGGCCCGCCACCTCACGAGCGCGCCCCCGTTGGTTGGCGTGACCGTCACGTTGGTCGGCCGAAGAGGATTCAGGTGCGACGGGCGATCGAAGGCCGACAGCTGCGTCGGAGCGAACCGCGTCGTGCCGTTGGTCGCCACCAGGGCGTACCGGTAATCGGTGCCGTTCGTGACACCCACGTCATTCACGGAGAGGTTGGCTGTCGTGGTGAGGAGAGTCCAGGCCGTGCGCCGGGTGCGCCGGTAGAGCCGGTACTCGGTCGCCCCGGGCACGTGCGTCCACGCGGCGGTGATGAGCCCATTGCCCGGCGTGACGATGACTGTGGGCGCAGGCAGGCCGGCGTTCGGCCCGATGTTGGTGGAGCGCACCTGGACCTCCGCGCTCCAGGGCCCGGGCGTGCTGCCGTTCAGGGCGCGCACCGAGACGAAGACGGTCTGGTTGTCGGTCGTCGAGATGACGCACCGGTTCTCCCAGGGGTCGAACACCGTGCACCGCACGACTGGCGTGCCTCCCGGCGAGGTGGCGACTCCGACCTGGTACTGGGTCGCTTCTGGCACGGCGTCAAACAGGATGTCGGCTGCGCTGCTCGCGACGAAGGCCACCACGTTCTGTGGCACGGCTGGCGTGACTGCCACCGCCGGCCTGACCTCAATCGGCAGTGAGAGCTCTGACGTGAGGCCCGACACCGTGGCCCGCGCCGCGTAGTACCAGGTCGTTCCTCCGTCGAGCACCTCGGTGCTGGCAGCGGGTACGAACCCCCCATCGGGTGAGGTGGAGCGGAAGTACTCGAGCGTCGCGCCACCGAAAGGCGGTTGAGCAGACACCTGAACCCGGTTCACGTCGATGGCCGGCCAGTTCATCTCCGGCGGCGGCGGAACGAGCCCGGGGACCGGCGAGGCCGTGGCTTCAGCGAGGTCGCCGACGAGCTGCTCGGCGTCGATGGCGCCGACGAAGTAGCGGTAGGTCTGCCCGTTCGACACCGACTGATCGTCGAAGCTCAGCGCGTCGAGGCTGCCGAGCCTCGCGGGCGTCGTGTTGGGCCACGTGCCGCGGAACACGACGTACCCGACGGCGCCGGGAACGGGGCTCCAGTTGAGACGCACCCACCAGTTGCCCGCGTTGGCTGCCAGGACCGGGGCCGGGAGGCGGGAGCCGATGGTGCGAATGGCGACAGGGTCCGTCCAGGCGCCCGCGCCCATCGACGACTCTGCCTGCAGCACATAGGACCACACCGCGTCCGTCGTGAGGTTGGAGTCGAGCCAGGTCGTCCCCTGGTATCCCGTCTCGACGCGAGTGTAGGGCCCGCCAGCGTTCGGGCCGCGGTAGATGGAGTAGCCCGTCGCGCCGCTGACCGGGTTCCAGGTGAGCAGCGCCGTCGAGCGCGCGCCCACCACCGTGGGGGAGGAGGGGATGCCTGGGCGTGACGGCTGCGGCGTCACTGCGACGTCAGCCGATGGAGCGCTTTCCCCGAAGGGCGTCACCGCCGAGACCGAGTAGGAGTACGTCAGCCCGTTCGAGAGGCCCGTGTCGGTGAAGGCGGTTCCGCTCACCGTCTGCTTGACCGGTTGGAGGGGCGGGCGGGTCTGGGTCACGACGTAGTACACGGCGCCGGGAACCGTCGTCCACGTGACGGTCGCTGCGCCGTTCCCGGGTTGAACGGACACGGCTGGCGGCGGCGAGCCCGTCGTGAACGTCCACGTGTCAGCCGCGGCGAGCGGCTGGTTGAGGGTGTCGCGCAGGCCCGTGCCAAGGCGCACGCGGTAGGTGGTCTCGAACGCGAGGGGCCCTGACGGCGTCAGGGCGAGCGCAGGCCCGGCCGAGCTCGTCGAGCCCGGCAGCGAGCCTCCATCGAGTCGCTCGAGCTGGACGTTCATGGTCGTGACGGTCATCCCGTCGAGATCGCGGTTGAAGCGCGCGTCGACCCGGGAGCCGACCCGCACGCCCATGGCTCCGACCAGGGGCCGGCGCAGCACCACCTGCAGGTTCGTCTGCCCCGCCATCGCCGAGGGAATGGCTGACGCAACGGCGGACTCGACGCTCTCGCCCGCCGCGTTCACGGCCGTGACGACGTAGTACCAGGTGACCCCGTTCATCAGTCCCTGGTGCAGGGTCGGAGAGGTGATGGTGCCGAGCAGGGTCCCCGTGGTGCGCGAGACGGTGGCCTGATTCGAGAAGTAGAGCCGGTGGCTGGTCGCCCCTGGCGAGGGCGTGAAGGTGAGGGTGACCTGCGCGTCACCCGGGCTCGCGGTGAGGTTGGTGGGGGCGGGAGGCGGCATCGGCGTGACGGAGCCGCCGCCAGTTCCGCCCGAGGAGCCGCCGCCAGTTCCGCCCGAGGAGCCGCCGCCAGTTCCGCCCGAGGAGCCGCCGCCGGTTCCGCCCGAGGAGCCGCCGCCAGTTCCGCCCGAGGAGCCGCCGCCGGTTCCGCCCGAGGAGCCGCCGCCGGTTCCGCCCGAGGAGCCGCCGCCGGTTCCGCCCGAGGAGCCGCCGCCGGTACCACCCGAGGAGC
>JAEUJQ010000038.1 GCA_016793095.1 Myxococcaceae bacterium
CCGCGTACCGCCACGCTGGCAGCCCGCTCTTCTTCCACGCCGCGACCGCTCGCTCTCGCTCTGCTGGGGTGCTCGTCATCCCGACTGCCTACCGCCCTCACCAGCGCCCAGGCTGACGGTGATCGTCGAACGGATACCTTCTGCTCTCTTCGCAGCACCGGGCGCAGGGAGAGGCGTCAGACTGGAGGAAAGCGGAAGGAACAGAGAGACCGAACGCCTCTGGGAAGGCCGAGTACAAGTTTGGGCTTTGAGCCCGCCGTCGTATCTGGCCTCCCTTTCGGCCCACCCGGTTGAGCTGCGAGCTCGAATAGGTAGTTGCCGTTTGGCCCCACACTGCGGCGAGGTGACTTCACGGCCTCGAGGGCCATTCATCTCGCCGGCCTTCAGGCTTCTCCAGCCTGAAGGACGCTCGCCTGGCTTCCAGGCAGCGCGGCTCTCTCTGTTCCTCCCAGCGGAGGAAGCTACACCATGAGGTACGTCGGACTCGACATCCACAAGCGCGTCGTCCAGGCCGCGGCGCTCTCGGACGCAGGTGAAGTCCTCTTCGAGGAGCGCTTCGACTGCACCGCCGAGGCGCTGCGCAACTTCGCTGGCCAACGACTTCAGCCCGAAGACGCCGTCGCGCTGGAGGCCCACCAACACCTGGGGCGTCGTCGACGTGCTGGCGCCCTTCGTCAAGCGCGTCGTCGTCTCCAACCCCCTGCGCACCCGCGCCATCGCCGAGGCGAAGGTGAAGACGGACAAGGTGGACGCGCTGGTGCTGGCCCAGTTGCTGCGCGCCGACTTCCTCCCCGACGTCTGGCGGCCCGACGGCCACACCCGAGAGCTGCGCCACCTCACCACCCGCCGCGCCACGCTGGTGAGTGACAGGACGCGCGTGAAGAACCGCCTCCACGCGGTGCTGCACCAGCGCCTCATCCACTGCCCGGTGAAGGACCTCTTCTCGAAGCAGGGCCTCGCCTGGCTGCGCGCCCTCGAGTTGGACGCCCACGGCCGCGCCACCCTCGCCAGCGACTTGACGCTGCTCGACTCCATCGAGGCGGAGTTGGCCGCCCTCATGCCCACCATCGCCGGCGCCGCCTGGCCCGACGAGCGCGTGCGCCTGTTGATGACGCTGCCCGGCGTCGACGTCACCGTCGCCGTCGCCTTGCTGGGCGCCATCGGCGACGTCTCCCGCTTCCGCGACGGCGACGCCGCGGCCAGCTACCTCGGGCTGGCGCCTTCTACCCGCCAATCCGCGGACAACACCTACCACGGCCGCATCACCAAGCAGGGCAACGCCCACGCCCGCTGGCTGCTGGTGCAGGCGGCGCAGCATGTCGCCAACCACCCAGGCCCCCTGGGCAACTTCTTCCGCAAACTGGCTCACCGGAAGAGTCGCAACGTCGCCATCGTCGCCGTCGCCAGGAAGCTGGTCGTCATCGCCTGGCACATGCTGAAGAAGAACGAGCCCTACCGCTACGCGCTGCCCGCCTCGACGAAGGCGAAGCTCTCGCGACTGCGCGTCGCCGGGACGAAGCAGCGCCGCCCCGGCGGTACACCGAAGGGCACAGCCCGCCCCGTGCACCACGGCGAGCGCCTCGGCCGCAACGTGCCGTCCCTCGACCAGGTGCTCGCCTCCGAGTCCCTCCCCGCGCGTGCCCCCCTCGCGGCTGGCGAGCTGCGGCAGCTCGCCGCCGCTGGGCTGACGGCCTTCGCCGACGAGCTCCGCCACCAGTCGCGCCGCAAGAAGAAGCAGCAGCGCGACGACGGCGCCTGAACTCCTCCGGGCTGCACGCTCACGTCCCCTCACACCTGTGCTCGATTCGGGGGTGCTTCACCCCGGGCTGGGGGGAGATCGTCGCTCAGAAGGCCAGCCAGGGCCCTCTTCTTCTTCTCGGACCTCCCGAAAAACGGTTCGAGCGCATGCCGGAGTTCGGAGGCACTTGACCGGCTCATAGGTACCCGTATCTCACTCAGTCGGTCTCGTTGGCGACCGCGCCGGCCAACCTGGCAAGCGCTCCTGGAGGCCTCCGAGCCATCCTCGCACATCGCCCACCCACGCAGCGAACTCACCCGCGTAGTCGCTCGCCGCAATCGCTTGCCGCGAGGGCCCTTCATCCATTACGAATCCGCTCTCGTAGCAGACATCCGAAACGAGGCTGTCAGGTGTAGCGTCAAGAACAACGACGAGCGGGTCCTCGGTCTCTCGAAGCGCGCGCCCCTGTCTGTAAACTTCGGTGTAGGCACCGTTTGACCTGGGCCAAGGCCTCGAGCATTCAAAGCCGGGGTGCTTGGTCTCCAGTTGAATCCGAAACTCCTCAAGCAGTTGCTCTAGTAATTCCGCGCGTTGCGTTGGCGTCAGGGTCCGATTCACTTGCTCACCTTCTCAGACTGGCCGGCTGCATCCACCACCTCTTGAGTGAGCGGATGGGGCTTGGCGCTGGTCGGAGGATCGAGGCTCGGCCTGGTGGCGGCCCAATCTTCCAGTTCTGCCTGACCCTCGGGCCGAAGCGACACATGACCGTCGCTTCGACAGACGAGACCGATGCACTTCAGCTTTCTGACCTCGATAGGCGTGACTTTCTCGCCCGGCCGACCTGCCGCCTCTCTCGTCGTCCACGTTGAGAGACCCCTGTCCATTGAGTCTGGGTCCGTGTCCTTCCCAGGGCGGGGTGTGAGGTTCTTGTCTGTGCGCGGCCCGCCTCTATACACGACATTTGGCACCCCAGGCTCGCCCGGACGTTGCCACGGTCCCCAAGTCAGGCCGTCTCCCCCGCCGCCTCCACCACCTGGCGGCGGTGCGCCTGGTGGCCCCGGCTCATCCGGCTTCGGCGCTGGGGCAGCCAGCTTCGTCGCAGGGGCCTTCGGGTTCTCCTGCCCAACAACCTCGGGCCCACCCGACACCGACTGGCCTCGGGTCTTCGTTCCGACCGCGAGCGCCCTGACGCCTGCAACGTCTGCCGCGACGTTCGGCCCGCTCACGACGTCAACAGCCGAGGCGTAGACACCTGCGCAGGAAGCAGCGTCTCCCTGGGCGCACTGGAATGCGTTGAGCCCCATGCTGCCAAAGTCCGCCGCGGTTTCCGCTACGAGGCCGAGTCCAACGCCGGGCGCTCCAGCTCGTGTCCAGCTCGCTGCCGTTCGCAGCGCCCAGCCACCCGTGCGCCAGACACCAACGGCAAGCTCTCCGGCGCCAGCCAGTTCGGCCGCGACTGCTGCACCCATTCCAATGGTGGTGCCCGTCGCTGCGATGTCCAGAAGCCACGAGGAACTCTCGAGAGCGCCACAGGAACTCGAGTCTCCTGCACGGCACTCGGTGCGCCATCTCGATAGGCCTGTGTCCCTCCGCACCGACCAATCGGAGTCAGCGGAACGGCCGCTCGGGTCCCGGTACTTGAGCGGCGAGTTGTGACTGTACGTATACCGATGCAGCGACGGCGCCTCGAGCAGCACCCCCTCGAAGGAGTCCCTCGAGAGAAAGATTCCAGAGCCAGCCGCGCTCGCCGCCGTCTCGCCCGCGTAAGGACTCGCCGCGCTTCGGCTCTCGCTCGCGAAAACGGCACGGGCGTTCAGCGCCGAAAAATTTCTGGTTGGGGCCCACTGCGTTTTTCGGCCCTCGCCCTCGCGCGAGGACACGCGCGCGCCAGCGCGCACGCTGTCGACGTCGACGACGGCGCCCGCCGCCACGGTGGCCAGCATCAGCAGCAGCGTGACGGCGGCGCGCTTCACGCCAGTGACTCTACGCGAGAGCCGCGCCGACTCCGAGGCCTCGAGCGCTCTTCGGCTCCGTGCACTGGGCCCAAGGCGAGGAGGGCGGAGCTGCTCGACGTGCAGCTCGCCGGCGTGGCCCTCGAGCTGCCCGATGTCGTGCGCGACACGGGCTCTCATCGGCTGCGACCTCTCCTCGTCCATCTCCAGCGCGTGGCTGTGAGCGCTCGAGCTCGTCGCTTTCGCGTTGACGAGCCGCGACAGGATGGTGGAGCTCGAGCACGAGCTCGTCGACGTTGGCGAGGAGTTCACGAGCGGCGCTGGTTACGCGATCAGCCGCGTTTTCGGCGCGTCGCCGTCGAAACGACGGCCCTGGCTGGCCCGTGGCGCGACGTTCTCGATGTGGCTGGCACTTCGGCACCCCTCCGTTTCGGCCTTCGTGGCGCGTATCGCTTTCGCGTTGACGAGCCGCGACAGGATGGGGGCGAGGGGAAGGAGGCACCGCATCGAGCTCCGAGGTTGGAGCTCGACGCGAGCGCGACGCGCGAGTGAGAGCGTTCTGCGTCGAGAGGAGTTTCACTCCCAGCTGGAGCGAGGCTGTAGGCGGTCACGCAGATCCGCAGAAATCTGGACCGTCGACCGCGCTGAGCTGAGCCGCGGTCGACGAGCCCATCGTGCGGCTACTTCTTCGTCTTGGCCTTCTTCGCCTCCTCAGCGGTCCTCCGGCGGTACGACTTG
>JAEUJQ010000086.1 GCA_016793095.1 Myxococcaceae bacterium
TTCCGATCTCGGCGCGAGGTGACGCGTGTGACGTCGCCTCGTCGACTCCGCCCTCACTCCGCCTGCGCTCACGGTTCATGGTTCGACTCCGGCGTCGTTCGGCCTGCGCTCCTCGGCGCGAGGTGACGCGTGTGACGTCGCCTCGTCGACTCCGCCCTCACTCCGCCTGCGCTCACGGTTCATGGTTCGACTCCGGCGTCGTTCGGCCTGCGCTCGCTACAGGGTCACGTGCGGCCCCGCGACTTCCCCGTCGTCGTCCCGCCGGCGATGAGGTGCGCGAGGCGTAGCGGCTCGGGGATGACGCCGTGCACCGTCGTCGCCTCGAGCATGCGCTGGGCCTCGGCCGCGGTGAGGCCGGCCCGCTGCACGTAGACCGGCCCACAGGCCTCGGGCTCGCCGGCCGCCTCCATGAGCGCCTTCTTGTCCTCCCAGCCGGGCACGCCCATCACCGCCTTGAAGACGAGCTCGAGGCGCGGCTTCTTCCGCGTCACCACGAGCACCGGCAGGTCGAGCTCGGCCGAGAGCCGGTGGATGTCGATGACGTTGAAGCCGCCGAAGGTGATGCCCTGCAGCATCACCCCGCGCACGTGCGAGAGCGCCTCGTGGCGGGCGAGCGTCGCCATCACGTCGGTGGCGTCGTCGCCGTCCTTCTCGATGCTGTCGCGCAGCACGATGTCGAGGCGTGGGCCCGAGCAGACGCAGCCGATGAGCGAGACGCGGCCACCGGTGGCGCCGCGCACGTGCGGGGCGTCGTCGAAGCCGATGACGTTCGAGAGCCGGCGGGGCCAGCGCAGGGGCTTCGAGGAAGACGGGCTCGTGCGTTTGTTCATCGAGTGACCGTCGGGCGCGGGCGGCGAGCCTGACGCGCCTCAGGCCACCAGCGCGTCCACCAGCTTCGCCACGTCGGCCTGCGCCACGCTGCACAGCGCGACGCGCACGGCGCCCTTCTGCGGCACCACGTAGACGCCCCGCTCCTTCATCTTCGCGGCGCGCGCTTCGGCGTCGGGCGTGAAGACGGTGACGAAGAAGCCGCCCTCGTAGCGGGGGTAGTCGAGCTGCTTCGGCCGGGCGAGCGCGTTGAAGGCGTCGACGCGCGCGGTGAGCAGGGCCTTGAGCTGCTCGCGCTCGGCGTCGCACCGGGCCTTGAGGGCTGAGTCCGTCAGCAGCTTCGTCACCGCCCACATGCCGCCGCGCACGCAGTTCGACCAGGTGCCGCGGCAGGCGTAGGCGAGCGCTGCCTGGATCGCGCCGCGCTCCTTGTCGTCAGCCTCGCAGGCGATGAGCGCACCGATGCGCAGGCCGTAGTGCGTGAAGGACTTCGAGCCGCTCCACGCGAACAAGAGACCGACCTTGCCGAGCAGCGGCGTCAGCTCGGCCATGAAGGCGCGCGGGTCCTTCGCGGTGCCGTAGAGGAAGTACGCCATGTCCACGAGCAGGGTGATGGGGCCCTGGCCCGAGCGCGCGACGAGGCGCTCCACCACCGCCTTCCACTCGGAGGCGCGCATCGAGTAGCCGGTCGGGTTGTTGCACGGGTCGTTGAGGAAGAGCAGCACGCGGCCCTGCGCCTTCAGCTGCGCGTCGAGCTTCGCGTCGAGCGCCGCCACGTCGAGCAGCCCGTCGGCGCCGAACATCGGGAACGTCTCGAGGCCGCGCTCGTGCTCGTCGCAGAGCGTCTGGTATGGGCCCCAGAAGAAGCTGGGCGTCAGCATCTTCTGCCCCGCCTCGAGGTAGTTCATCAGCGCGTGCCGGAGCGCGCCGGTGCCGCCCGGCGTCGCCACCGCGGTCGCCGTCTTCTTGAGCGCCTCGTGGCCCACGAAGGTGTCGGCGAGGACGGCCTCGAGGTAGCCCGGCGTACCGGGAATCGGCGCGTAGGCAGCCCACTCGTCGCGCGGCACCTGCTTGAGCAGCGACGCCACCGAGTCGAGCACCGCGAGGCTGCCGTCGTCGTTCATCAACGAGCCGATGGTGGCGTTGACGACCTGCTCACCAGCCTGCTTGCGGCGCGTGGCCTCGGCGTTGAGGGCGAAGATGACGTCTTTGTCGGGGCGGCTCTGGCGGGCAGGGATGAGGTGACGCATGGGCGCGTTGTGCCCGAGTCGCGGCGGGCGATCCAGCGTCTGCAGCGGAGCGCCGCTCCGTCATCAACCGGCACAGCGCAACCACCTCCAGCTCGAGACGGCGCGCGGTCTACGGCCGGCCGCAGGCGGTGGTGTCGCCGAGCTGACAGGCCTGTGCGTAGAGCGCCTTCGCCTGCTTCGGGTCCTTCTTCGTGCCGGAACCCGCGGCGGTCATGCGCGCGACGTTCCGGCAGGCGAGGCCCGACTTCAGCTCGCAGCCCTTGCGGAACAGCGCCAGCGCCTGCTTCGGCTGCGCCTGCTCGAGCCCGGCTGCCTGGTTGTTGCAGCCGTTGGCGTACGAGAGCGAACAGGCCTTCTCGTACAGCGCCTGGGCGGCGGTCGGGTCGGTCTTCTTCGTCACCACGCCCTGGTTGAAGCAGGCCATGCCGAAGTCGAGCTCGCAGCCCTTCGTGTACGCGGCGAGCGACGCCTCAGGGTCGGTCTTCGAGAGCGCGAAGCCCAGCTCGTTGCAGTCCAGCCCGCTGCCCTGGTCGCACCTGTCGCGCCGCGCGGCGAGCTTCTCGCGCTGCTCTGCCTCGGCCGCCGACTTCGCCAGCTCACGGAGCGCGTCCTTCGTCATGCCCGCCACACCACCGCCCCGCTCGGCCTCCCAGCGCATGCGGGAGAAGCGCTCGGTGACGCCGGTGCTGACGGCGATGCCCAGCGCAATCAGCGGCACGCCGAGGGTGAAGGCGTACGCCGGCACGCCGAAGCTCGTGCGGTGCACGCCGAGCTTGAGGATGGACAGGGCCCACAGCGCGATGGCGGCGAGCGTCACCATGGCCATGACGCCGCCCGCGAGGAAGCTCTTCTCGAGGTTCAGGTACGTCGCGGCGATGAGGCCTGCCACCGCGACGAAGCCCCAGGTGCGCCCGTACGCCAGCGCGACGGACTTGAGGTTGAGCGGCGCCGGCCTGCCCTGGTCGTCCCCGAGCAGCTCGAAGGTGCCCATGGGGATGAGCGGCAGGTAGTAGACGTGAACGAAGCGGGTTGCCTGGGTGGTGCCGTCGTCCGCATCGACCGTGCCCAGCATGCGCGTGCCGTAGATGATGAACATGCTCGCGTGACCCCGCAGCCCGCCGTCCAGGTGAAGAAGAAGGGACCGCGCCAGGGCGCAGCGCGTCAACGAGCCGGCTGACGTCTGCCAGGCCTCGCACGGTCCGAGCAGCATCACCCGCGAGTGGCCCGCGGGAGTGCAGACCTTGCCTCAGCGTGGCCGTTGGCTCCCAGCCGGAGTCCCTCGCGGCGCCACCCAGCCGGTCGACGGCAGACCGGGCGCAGGCGTGCCGAGGTCGTAGAAGGCGAGCCGGGGTGGCGCCCAGACGTCGGCGTGATCGCAGACGGGGCAGTCGACGGGCAGCGCACTCACCGCGAGCCAGCGGCCGTTGAAGCCGGTGTCCGGGCCGAGCTGCAGCGGGCCGAGCTGCTCCGAGCCGCCGGCCCAGATGACCTCGTCGACGAGCGGGCAGCTCATCAGCTCGACGCCGCGCGGGTGGACCAGCCGGGCGCGCGTTTCCGTCGTTGCGCCGCTGCGTCCGACCTCGTTGCCGGTGATGAAGAGCACGTCGCCGCTCGCCGTGAGGTGCAGGTCCGAGCCGCGCTGGGCGTTCACCACGAGCGCCGTGCTGCGGCGGCCATTGGTCGTCACCTGCAGTGAGAGGGACGGGGCGAGATCGAGCGTCGTCTCCGTCATGCGCGCGCGGCTCGTCGGCGACGCGGCCACGCCGGGCCACTGCCACCCGCTCCACTCGGGCGGGAACGGGCCCTCGAGCTCGGCGAGCGTCGCCGTGCTGCGCACCGAGTCGTCCTGCAGGACGAGCCGGTCACCCACCACCATGACCGGCAGTTGTCCGGTCGGGAGCTGCACCGTCAGCCCCACGCCACCGTCGGCCTCGAGGCGGGTGAGCCAGTACGGGAGGGTCGGGTTGGTCGGCGCGAGCCGCTCGTCCCGCAGCGTGTACGCGCGCCCCAGGTCGTCGAGCACCAGCCCGCGGAGCTGAGCCCAGGTCGTCTCGCTGCGCACGGCGCCGGTGGCGGTGTCGAGCAGCACGAGCGCGTCTCTCCACTGCCGGTTCTGTTCCGAGCGCAGCACCACCCAGAGCTGGCCGCGCCCGTCCTCCGCGAGCTCCTGAATGCCGCGGTAGGTGGTGGACGGCAGGGCGGTGAGCGAGCGCTGCCAGAGGAGCGCGCCGGTGGACGCGTCGATGGCGGCGAGGGTGCCCTCGTTGGTGACGAAGACGTACCGCCCGCCGGCGAGCAGCTGCGTGTGGCGCGTGGTGCCGCGCAGCACGCCGGGGCCGAAGACGGCGGTGCGGAAGCGCTCGAGCCCATCGGCCGTGCGGGAGACGGCGCTGCAACGGTGGCCGTTGGGAGTCGCTCCAGCGCCGCACTCGACCCAGTACCAGTTGCCCTGCGCGTCGGTGACGCCCTCGAAGCGGAAGTCGCCGTCGTTCGAGGTGTACGTCCAGCGGGGCGCCAGCTCGCGCTCGGCCGGGGTGACGCACGTCCTGTTGCGGCACTGGCCCTCGCCGCGGCAGGCCGACGCGGGCGCGCAGGTGAAGCCCTCGGGCGGCACCACGGCGCGGCAGACGCCGGCGAGGCAGACGTTGGCGAGCTCGCAGCTCACCGCGCCGCAGGCCGTGCCGTCCTGCACGGGCGAGGTGGTGCAGCCCAGCCGCGGGTCGCAGCGGGGCGCGAGGCAGGGGTTGGTGGGCGCGGCACACTCGACGGGCGCGTGCTGGCAGCCGAGGCCCACCGCGCAGGCGTCGGCCGAGCAGGCGTTGTCGTCATCGCAGCGCGCCGCTCGCCCCAGGCACGCGCCCGCCCTGCAGGAGCCCCCTTCGATGCACTGGAGCAGGTCTTCGCAGGCGGTGCCGTCGGCCTTCGGCTCGCGGACGCAGGCGAGCGTGTCGGGGTCGAAGCGCACCGTCTCGCAGACGCCCGCGGCAGCGCACCCGGGGACTGCCACGCCCGCGCCCTCGAGCGGAATCGCGACCTCATCGACGAGCAGCGCGCCCTCGACCGCGCCCGCGACGACGGGACTGAAGGTGATGGACAGCTCGACGTCGGCGCCCCCGGGCACCAGCAGCTCGGTGGTCTCGATGGCGAAGGGCGGCGAGGTCGCCAGCGTCACCGTCATCGACGCCCGCGCGCGATTCGTCAGCACCACGCGCTCCCGCCTCGAAAAACTGACGGCGGTCGGTGAGAACCGGACGGCCTCGGGCAGGGCGAGCTCGGCGGAACCCGTCGGAACCACGACTCGTTCGCCGCACGCAGAGAGGAGCAGGAGCCACCAGAGCCGTCGCATGGCCCGCGCCTCCGCAAGCTGCGTGCCCGTGAGCTGATCCACCCGGGCGGGTGGGGCCATATGGTGGGACGGTGGCCTTCCTGGACGACCTGCACGCCTTCGCCGCTGCGCACGGACTCACCGTGAAGGGCAAGGCGTTGGCCCACGAGTTCGTCCTCGAGGGCGGGACGACGGAGCGCCGGGTGACGATGGCGCAGGGCTCCATTCTCGCCCCACGTGGTGGCGGCAAGCTCTTTCACTTCCGCCTCACCTTCGAGCCCTGGGCCATCGAGCCGAGCTGGCTGTTGACGCCGCAGGGCGCGACGAGGTGGGACGCCGCGGCGCCGTCTCCCGTGCGACCGGAGGACGTCCCCGGCTTCTCGCGCTTCGGCGCGCCGCTGGCGGAGTTCGGCGCCGAGGTGAAGACGCACTGGCAGCTCAAGCTGGGTGAGCAGAACCGGCTCTACCTCGAGGCGCTCGCGCTGGTGAGCGCGCGCGCGTGGGCGCTCGCGTGGCAGGTGCTGGAGGCCGCGTGGGCCGGGAGCGCCACCGGGTGACGTCACCCGGCGGGCGGGCGAGTCAGCGTTGATCGGCTCGCCGAGGGCGCGTGGCGGTGAAGGTCAGAGCGAGCCCTTGCGGATGGTGACGGTGAGGGCGTCGTTCGTGCGCGGGTTGCGCACCGTCCACGCCTGGGCGCGGAAGGTGTCGGTGTCGGAGATGCGCGCGCTCTTCACCGCCCGGTGCACCGACGCGACCTCGAGGCCGTCGGGCCCGCCGAGCTTCCGGAGCACGCCCTCGAGCTCGCGGCGAATGCGCGTCGCCTCGTCGCGCGTGGCGTACTGGAAGCCGTCGTCGTTCACCGCGTTGGCGATGGTGGCGAGGTCGGCCTTCGTGAGCGGCCGCGGGCCGTCGGTCTTGCGGGCTCCGACGAAGTCGTCGAAGTCGTCCCCCTTCAGGGCCTCGAGGTCTCGGATGGCGGTGTCCCTCGCGTTGCCGCCCGCGACCACCGTCGATGACAGCCCGACGTGGCCGTCCATGATGTTCTCGTCGCCCCAGGTCGTCTGCACGTCTTCGATGGCGGCGGCGAGCTGACCCGGGTTGACCGGGCCGGGGCCGGTGGACGAGCCGGTCTCGATGACCTCGAGCACCTTCGAGCGCAGCGCGAGGTCGGAGATCTTCTTCGCCTCGGCGGCCGTGAGGTCGCCCTTCGTTCCCTTGTCCACCGCCTTGAGCGCGGTGCTCACCAGGGCGGCGTACGCGTCGACCGCGTCCTTCACCTTCACGGCCTTGCCGCCAGCGCGCGCGGCCTCGACCGCCTTCTGCAGCTCCCTGGGCAGCCGCTTCGTTTCGGTCTTCGTGAGCGCCGCGTCGGCGCCGGCCGCCGAGCTGAGGGCCTTGCGGGCCTGGCCGATGAGCTGCCGCTGCAGGGTCGTCGTCTTCATGAGGGCTCCCGGTGGAGTGGGCTGGCGACGCTACCCGCGAAGCGGAAGAAACGGGAGCGCGCTCGTGACGGCCTCAGGCGACCAGGTGGCGGAGGCCTGGTCGTCTCACGGGGCGGGAACGCCGTAGTCCGAGAACGTCGTCACCACTGCGAAGCGTTTCTTCACGAAGAGCACCCCGCCCCGGCCCTTCATCGTGAGCTTCGACAGCGCGCGGCCCGGAGGCGTTGGCGCATCGAACTCGAGCTCGAGGGAGAGCTGATCGACGAACCGGGGGCTCTTCGACGGTCGCATGGACAGGCGCACCAGATCGGCCGTCGCGGGGTCGATGGCGGCGTCGCCGATCATCAGCTTGTCGGTCTTCTCGCCGGCAGGCTGGAACGCCACCCGGACCAGGCCGTCTGGCGAGGGCGCGAGGGTCGCGAAGGCGTACTTCGCGCGCTGCTCGGGGTGGAACGGCGAGAGCTCCGCCATGGAGCCGCCGAACGTCTTCCCGCCGCTGCGCTTCGAGGGCGCTTCGAAGCCGCTCCGGCGCTTGTCCTCGCTGACGTCCTTTCCGTCCTCCGTCGCCGAGAGCAGCTTGCGCTGGCGCGTTCCGTTCGATCTGGTGACCTCGAAGGCGAGCTCGGAGTGCTTCGTCGAGGCCCCGTCGGCGTCCAGCTCGTCGGAGACGACCGTCACCCTGAGGCTCGCCTCGTTGGCGAAGGCCTCGATGGACCGCGAGCGCTCGGCGACCCGGTCGAGCAGCGTCACCAGCCCCGCATCGGGGGCCGAGGTGAGGACCAGGAGCGCCAGCGCCGTCATGGTCCGCGAGGGTCTGCCAGGTCGGTCGACGCGGTCAACCCGGGGCCTGCGCACGTCAGAACGAGCCCATGACCAGCACTCCCTCATGGCTCGGCACCAGGCTCACCCGGGAGGCGCCGTCGCCGGGCATGGTGAGCACCCCGGCCACGCCGAGGCCCACGCCCGCGACGAGGGCGCCGAGCGCGACGAGCTTCTGCACGTTCAACCGCTGCGACTCGACCCGCGCCTCTGCGAGGGTGCCGACGACGCCCGGGGTCATGCGCGCCGCCTCGAGCCGCGCGATGAGCTGCTGCTCCTGTGCGAGGTGAACGCCACCCCACGCCAGGCCGAAGGCCGTCGCAACGCCGCCGGCCACCAGCAACGTCGTCGGCACCACCCGTGAGGGAGGCGGCGGCAGCGGCGTGCCTGTCGCTTCAGCCACCGAGATGGCGAGTCGCTGTCGCAGCGCCTCTGCTGAGGTGTCGAGGCGAACCGAGCGCCCCACCGGCTGTCCGCGCTGCGTGTCCAGCGTGGTGAGCGTGAGCTGCCAGGTCGCGCCGAGCTTCGTCAGCGACCCGCTCAACACGAAGCGCGCGCCCAGGGCGCCCGCGAGCTCGGTGGTGCAGGAGCTCTCGGTGCATCCCATCAGCTGACGCTGCCGCTCCAGCCCGAGCAGCGTTCGCAGGTCCTCCGCGGTGACGACCTCGAAGAAGCCGCGCGCCGTCACCTCGGCAGCGATCGCCGTCTGAAGCGGCTGGAGCATTCCCACGTCCACGCCGGGGCCGCCGGTGAGGTCGAGGACCACCAGCCGGGGGCGCTCTGGCGCCGGCGAGGTGGCGAGGAGCGCGAGGAGGAGGGCGGTCATCGGGCACCCCCACACCGAGTCGCCTCGAACTGCTCGATGCGGCCATCGAAGTCCGCCAGCACCAGGCGGTCGTCCGAGACGTAGGCGCGCGCCACCACCTCGAGGCTCGTGGGCAGGGGCGCCCAGGCTCCCTCCTGGAAGAGCCAGGCTTCGCCGCCGGTCACCGCCACCGGGGCGTCGCACCACACGACGAGCTGATCGACGCCGTCGAGGCCCGCGGGCGTGAGGGGTACCAGCGAGGGCAGCGCCACCAGCTGGCCATTCGAGAGGCCCGCCACGAACGTCTCGCCGAGCCGCGTCGCGGAGACCGCCTGCAGGTCGCCGAGCGCGACGGGCACGCTCGTCACCAGCGAGGCCGAGCGCACCCTGAGCGCGAAGAGCCTCCCGTTGGCGACCGCGTAGCCTTCGGCGATGCCCCCGTCAGTCGCGGGCGCGAGGGTGGCTGAGGTGAGCTCGAAGCCCGGGGCCGGGCGCTCGCGCGGCGCGAGCACGCCGGGGTCGAGCCCGTCACGCTGGCCGGTGAACACGGAGTCCCCGAGGAAGGCGATGATCGACTGGCCCCTGTCGAAGGACCAGGCGCCGGCGACCGTCCGCCAGGGCCCGAACTCACTCGGGTAGAAGGCGAGCCGGTCCTCCTCGGCGTCGAAGACAACGCCGTTCGTGTAGAGCTGCAGCTCGTCTGCGCCGGTCACCGGCGCCGCCAGCGTGAAGTCGCCGCCCTGATCGACGGCGGAGAGGGCCATGCCGAACCCGGGCCGGTGCAGGTAGGTGAGGCCACCAGACGTCGCGAAGAGGTACCGCGCGCCCGCGCGCCGGAGCTCGAAGAGGCGGTCTGGCTCGCGCTCGAGGAGCAGTTCGAGCGCGGTCGCCACCGTGGCGCCGAGGCGCAAGGCCCCCTCTTCCCGCCAGGCCAGGTGGACGCCAGCCGCCGTCGTGTCCACCCGCCAGGGGGCCGCTTCGACCGTTCGGCCGGGCGAGATGGCCTGGGTGCCGGCGCTGTCGCAGAGGCGCTCGACGACGCCGTCGGGTCGCAGCGCGAAGTCCACGAGCACGCCGTTCGACGGGCACGCTTCCGTCCGATCGACAGGGCGTGGGGTGGCGCCGCACAGCTCATAGACGCCGATGCTCGCGCCGGCATCCTCGGCGTACTCGACCAGCACTGAGGGCCGCTGGCCGGGGCCGAGCGCGGCGCGCAGGCGTCGTGCAGGAGGCGCCGTGGACATCGCCGGCGTTCCGCCGTCGCCGAGGACGAGCACGACCGCCCCCGACGAGAGCGTGGCGACCGCCTCGAGGCCCGCCGTGCACTCCGTTCGCAGCGCGACGCCGGCGACGTCGATGACCGGGCCGAGGTTCACCGGGCCGAACCCCGCGCGGCTCAGGCTCTGGCCGTCCGCGAGGAGCAGGGCCGGGTCACCGACGGGACCCACCCCCACGCGGAGCAATCCGCCGCCAGGCAGGCAGGCAGGTGCGCCGCCATCGGTCGGCCACCCGCAGCGCTCCGGCCGCGTGTTCGAGATCGAAAAGAGCGTCGAGCCGGCCGCCAGTGAGGTGTCGGACGGGGGGCGTCGGGTGTGGCCACTCCGAACGAGCTCGACGCCGATGCCGTCGTCGAAGCGCGAGAAGTCGAGCGTCACCGAGACCTGCTCCACCAGGCGCGACGTGTCCTTCGGCACGAGGAACAGCCGGGTGAGGGAGGTTCCCGGCCGCGGGCCGAAGGTGAAGGGCGAGGCGACTGCGCGCTCCAGCGCCAGCTGGGGTGAGAGGGTGGTGCGGGTCGAGTCCAGCGTCGCCAACCTCACCACGGGCGCCGGCTGACAGAGCTGTGTGACGGCGCACGCCCACCCCCGGGCGCACTGCTCATCGCTGCGACACGCGAGCGCCCGGCCCTCGTCGGGTGGGCGGCAGACGCCGTCTCCGGCGCAGTACCAGCCTCCGCGGCAGTCGGCCGGACCGTCACAGCGCCAGAAGCGGCCTGCCTCGAAGTCGATGCAGCCGATGGCCAGCGGGAGCAGGAGCCACAGTCGTCGCATAGCTGTCACTCAACACCGAGGGCCGACGGCGAGGAAGCCGGGAAGCACGGCAGCCTTCGCCGAGCACCCGTGTCAGTGTCGGCCACGACGGACAGTCCACTGAGCCCGTCGTCGTCGGCGGAGCGCGCGCGCGGCAGCGACGACGAACAGGGCGCCGGGCGCGGTGGCTGGGCTCGACGCGCAGTCCGAGCGAACCCCGAAGTCGCTTCGTCCCGCAGGCAGGCTCGCCTCCGTTCCGGCGTCACCATCGTCGCCCGAGCCCGCATCGCCCGCGCCTCCGTCGTCGCCCGTCGCACAGACGACGGTTCCCGCGTCGGTGACGAGCCCGCCGTCCAGCCGGTAGCGCCCGGCGAGGTATGCCTCGAGCTCGAGCCGCTGGGGGGTGCTGAGCGCCTGCCCGTACAGCACCAGCTCGCTGATGCTGCCGGTGAAGAACTCTGCGGGCGTGTACGGCGAACGCGCGCCAATCGCGAGGTCCGAGCTTCGGCCGTTGTAGTCGATGGGCCCCACCCAGCCGCGCGTGACAGGGTTCGCTCCATCGACCCAGAAGCGCAGCTCGAGGTTGTCGAAGGTGCCGACCAGCATCGCCGGGCTGCCAGACGGCAGCGGCTGGGTCGCCTGGAGCTTGCCCTCCGCGCCGCCGAGCGCCACCTCCCAGTACGGCGCGCCGGTCGCGGCGAAGCTCGAGGACAGGTTGTAGCTCACGTAGGGCGACGCCCAGGTGCCGGTCGCGTTGTAGTCCTTCGACAGAACCTTCCCCCATGCGCTCACCCCGACGGGGACGATGACCGCGGCCGCTGAGAGCTGACCGGGACGCAGGGCGGGCGTGTCGGAGACCGCGAGCCAGTCGGCGGTGCCGTCGACCGACGCGAAGTCCACCGTCGGCAGTCCGCCCGGGCCGCCCGTCCTCCATCGCGGCCGGCTCGCGGGGGCGGGCTGCCGGCAGTCGTGGCCGAACCCCGACCCGTCAGGCCACGTCTCGATGCCCCCGTCGGCATTCCCCTGGAGCCGCTCTGCCGAGAGCCAGAGGATCGGCGCACCCAGCGAGAAGAAGGCCCGGGGAAGGGTCAGGCCCGGCGCCACGTCGATCTGGTGGAACCCCAACGCGAGTCCGACGGGCAGGTCGCAGGCGAGCTCCCCGGCCGAGACGACGGTGAGGTTCGCGCACGGTCGCCCGCCCACCTGCACTGTCGACGCCGCCGAGAGTCCACACCCTCGGAGGACGAGGCGCTGGCCGGGGCGGTCCACGCCCTGGCCGGGCATCACCTGCACGCCAGCCGGAACGGCCGGAGCGGCGACCGCCGTCAGCGCACACCACATGGCGACCAGGCGAGGCATGAGGGCACGATGAGGCTATGGAACGTCGCGGCCCAACACCAGACCAGGGCCATCGAGGGGCCGCGCATGATCGAACTCGACCACCTCTTCCGCCTCGTCGTCGAGCCCGGCCCGGTGCTGGAGGCGCTGGAGCGGGGCGGCTTCAGGCTCGACGAGGGCACCCGGCATGTGGGGCAGGGCACGCGCAACCGGCGGGTGAACTTCGCGCGGACGTTCTTCGAGGTGCTGTGGGTCGATGACCTCGAGGTGGCGCGCGCCAACGAGCTGCGGCTCGATCTTCGCGTCGGCGACGGCGCCCGGTCGATCGGCGTCTGCTGGCGCGGCGACGTGGCGGGCGCGTTCGGAGACCAGCTGTGGCTTCACCATCCGCCCTACATGCCCACGCTGGCGATCCACCTGCGGCGCGACGAGCCCACCGGGCCGTTGCACTTCGGCTTCCAGCGCGAGACCCCCGAGGACCGGGAACGCCACTGGCCCGCCAACCGGCAGGGCATGGACCCGCGACTCCTCGAGCACCCGAACGGCGCGCGGGAGATCACCTCGTGGCGCATCGACGGCGCGACCCTCGTCGTCGCCCTGCATGGGCTGTCGGCGGTCGTCGAGGCCCCCCGCGTGGTGCGCTTCGAGCCGGAGTGAGCGGCCGTCACGTCACGAAACGGCGCGCTCGGCCGCCTCGTGTCGGCGGTAGCATCGACCCCATGACGCCATTGCGCTGCATCGTGATGGGAGCGGCTGGCCGTGACTTTCACGACGTGCAGACCTTCTTCCGCGCGCACCCCGGCTTCCGGGTCGTCGCCATCACCGCCGCGCAGATCCCCTTCATCGACCAGCGGCGCTTCCCGCGGGAGCTCGCCGGGCCCGGCTACGACGCCGACATTCCCATCGAGCCCGAGGCCGAGCTGCCGCGGCTCATCCGCGAGCACGGCATCGACTTCGTCTTCCTCTCGTACAGCGACCTCTCGCACGCCGAGGTGATGCACCGCGCGACGCTCGTGCAGTCGCTCGGGCCGGGCTTCGTGTTGCTGGGGCCGAAGCACACGCAGCTTCGCTCGTCGAAGGTGGTCGTCGCGGTCGTCGCCTCCCGCACCGGCGCCGGGAAGAGCCCGCTCACCCAGGCGCTCGCGCGGCACCTCGTCTCGCGCGGCGTGAAGGCCGGCGTGCTGCGGCACCCGATGCCGTACGGCGACCTGCGCCAGCAGGCGGTGCAGCGCTTCGCCACCGAGGCCGACCTCACCCGCCACGAGTGCACCATCGAGGAGCGCGAGGAATACGAGCCGTACGTCGAGGCGGGCCTGCCCGTCTTCGCCGGCGTCGATTACCGCGCCATCCTCTCCGCAGCCGAGGTCGGGAGCGACGTCATCCTCTGGGATGGTGGCAACAACGACGTCTCGTTCCTCGAGAGCGATCTGACCCTGTGCGTGGTGGACGCGCTGCGGCCGGGCCACGAGGTGGGCTCCTGGCCGGGCGAGACGAACCTGCGGCTGGCCGACGTCGTCGTCATCAACAAGGTGTCGGGCGCGACGCCAGGGCAGCTCGAGCTGGTGCGCCGCAACGTCGCGACGTTCGCGCCACGCGCCGTCGTCCTCGAGTCGGATCTCGCGGTCTCGGTCGAGCCCGAAGGCGTCGTCGCTGGCAAGCGTGTGCTGGTGGTGGAAGACGGGCCCACCGTCACGCATGGGGGCATGCCGCACGGCGCCGGCTTTGTGGCGGCCCGCGACTTCGGCGCGAAGCACGTGCTCGACCCGCGCGCCTTCGCCGTCGGCACCATCGCCAGGGCGTACGAGGCGTACCCGCACCTGGGGCCCGTGTTGCCCGCGCTCGGTTACTCTCCGGCCCAGCGCGCCGAGCTCGAGGCGACGATTCGCGCGAGCGGCGCCGACCTCGTGCTCGACGCCAGCCCCGCGCGGCTCTCCCGCTTCCTCGCGGTGGAGCTGCCGGTGGCGCGGGTGCGGTACCGCTTCGTGCAACGCGCCGGTCCGCCCGTGTTCTCCCTCGTGGACGACGCCCTCGCGCGTGGAAAGAAGGCCCCATGACGACCCGCTCCGCCGCCCTCATCGCCGAGGCTGACGCGTACGGCGCGCACAACTACGCGCCGCTCCCCGTGGTGCTCTCGCGGGGGGAAGGCTGCTTCGTGTGGGACGTCGACGGCACGCGCTACCTCGACGCGCTGTCGGCCTACTCCGCGCTCAACCAGGGGCACCGGCACCCGCGCATCGTCGCCGCCCTCCTCGAGCAGGCGCAGACCCTCACGCTCACCTCGCGCGCGTTCCACAACGACCGCATGGGCCCGCTCCTCCACCGCCTCGCCGAGGTGACGGGCTTCCCGGTGGCCCTGCTGATGAACACCGGCGTCGAGGCGGTCGAGACGGCCTTCAAGGCCATGCGCCGCTGGGCCTACGAGAAGAAGGGCGTGCCCGATGGGAAGGCCGAGGTCATCGTCGCCGAGCACAACTTCCACGGGCGCACCATCGCGGCGGTGTCGATGTCGAGCGACCCGGGCTCCTTCGGGCACTACGGGCCGTTCGTGCCCGGCATCGTGAAGGTGCCCTTCGGCGACGCGGCGGCCGTCGAGCGCGCGCTCACGCCGAACACCGCGGGCGTGCTGGTGGAGCCGATCCAGGGCGAGGCGGGCGTCATCATTCCTCCCGCTGGCTACCTCTCGCGGCTGCGCGCGCTGTGCAGCGAGCGGAACGTGCTGCTGGCCTTCGACGAGGTGCAGACCGGCCTCGGCCGCACGGGGAAGTGGTTCGCCTGGCAGCACGAAGACGCGCGGCCGGACCTGCTGTGCCTGGGCAAGGCGCTCTCGGGCGGCGTGTACCCGGTGTCGGCGGTGTGCGGCCCGCGCGAGGTGATGGAGGTGTTCACGCCCGGCAGCCACGGCTCCACCTATGGCGGCAACCCGCTGGCGGCGGCGGTGGGGCTCGCGGCGCTCGCGGTGCTCGAAGAGGAGAAGCTGGTGGAGCGCTCGGCCACGCTCGGCGCACTCGCGCTCGGCCGGCTGAGAGAGAAGCTCGCCAGCGTGCCGTTGGTGAAGGAGGTGCGCGGCCGCGGGCTCATGCTGGCCGTCGAGCTGACGAAGCCGCTCGCGCACGAGGCGGCGGTGCGGCTCGCGCGGGACGAGCGGGTGCTGTGCAAGGACACCCACGGCGTGACGCTGCGGTTCCTGCCGCCGCTGGTGACGCCCGAGGCCGTGCTGCTCGACGGCATCGACGCCCTGGTTCGGGTCGTTCGTGGGCTCGCGTGACGTGATGGTGAGCCCCGAGGGCTCTCACAGTCAGCCCACGCGCACGAGGAGAAGGTCGCGCTTGAGGCTCGTTCGACCTGGCTGATGGCGACTCCCCTGAGCGTGCAGAGGCCCACCAGGAAGGCTGCTCCCTCCAGGCGCATCATCGACACGCGTCGGCTCCCGAGACGACGCGCCTGCTCGCGGCGTCCCCGCCACTCGAGGCCCCGACTGCTCACACTGGCCTTCAGTGGAACGTCGTGAGCGCGCTGCCACCTGCCAGCCAGCCAGAGTGGGAGAAGGCGAGCTGGGCGACGGTCTGCATCGGGGCGCGCGTCGCCAGTCCCATCAGCGAGGCCCGGCAGCGCCCGACATCGTCACTGAAGACCCACGGCGCAGGGCGAATGGCGCCGTCACTCTGACCCGCCGCTGAGTCACCGAGGAACAGCACTCCGCGCGCAAGGAAGGCGGCGCTCCCTTCTGTGTGACCGGGGATGTTCCACGCAGTCACGCCGACCGACCCGAACGACACGGTCGCGCCGTCGGTGAGCGCGGAGGTCACCTTCACTGCTGCCGAGGCGTCGATGCCGGCGAGCCTCGGGAGTGGCCCGTTCGCGGCCTTCGTGCCCTCGACGAGCCCACGATCTCCTTCGAACGCGAAGACGGCCGCCGAGGGGAACTGCCGGCACCCTCCGAGGTGATCGCGGTGGCCGTGCGTCAGGAAGATGGCCTTCACCGACGCGATCTCGAGGCCCCTGTCCTTCAGGGCGGCGAGGAGCGACTTCGCCTCGGGGTCGTTCCCGCAGTCGATGAGCGCCACGCCGTCGTCGAGGTCGATGAGGAAGGCGTTCACGTAGCCGTCTCGCACCAGCTGAACGCCCGGCGCCACCGGACCGTCAGTCGCGGGCTGCAGACCGACGAACGCCGAGCCCACCAGGCCGCCCGCCACGCCGACCAGGAGCACCACCACCGCAAGCATCGTCAACAGGATGCGCTTCATGGCTCGTCGATCTGACACATCGACGAACGTGGTGCAGCGTCGCGTCGATCGACCCACTGCAGGGTGGCTCCCAACAGCTCCGCGACGGCGAGGTCACGCCCGCGGCCTTCGCGCGCCCCTCGAGGGTCTTGACGGCCGGGGCCGGAGGACCAGCGGGAGCGTTCTCACTGCTGCGGCGGCCACCCGCTTGTCGGGACTCCGGGTCAAGGCGACGAGCGCCGCGTAGTGCTCGTCGAGCCTGGCCCGCAAGGCGCGCCGTCGGGTGGCGCCGAGAGCGGAGTAGTAGATCCGCTTGATGACCTTCACCGCGGCGGCGAGCCGCTTCACGTCGGTGACGGCGGGGGCAGCGATGAGCGCATCGGCGGTGCGCTGGGTCGACGTCGGTGGTCGAGGTGCCTTCGGCATCGTGAGGAGGCAATGGTACATCGGGTCCGCGTCAGCGCGGCGCCTCTGTTGAGACGCCGCCTCTCAGCTTCCGAGCGGGCCACGGAGCAGATGCAGCGCACGACCTGCGCCTGCAGTCTCGGTCGCCAGGTGAGGCCGAGCCACCCGACCGACAGCGTCGAGGCTCTGGGGTTCGCGTCATTCCCGCCACGCTGAGCCCCGTCGCCTCAGGGCACGCGCACCAGAAAGAGGCGGTCGCGCTTCTCGACTTCGTCGAAGCGGCCGAAGACGACGATGAGGCCCTGAGGCGTGCAGAGGCCCACCGGGAAGCGCTGGCGCCCGAGCGTGTCATCGACTGGACCGACGCGGGCCGGCCGCTTCCCGCCGAGGCCCGACACGTGGAGCCTGCTCGCCGTCCCGTCCTGCTGGTGCTCCTGCCAGAGTACGCGCGGCGCCGCGGGGCAGTGGAGCGACGGCCAGCCGGTGCCGAGGTCCGTCGACAGCTCGCGCACCAGCGTCTTCTCTTTCACCGCCCCGCCCACGACCTTCGCCGCGCGCAGCACCGTGCTGCCCCGGGCGTGCCACAGCACCCGCGTCGCCGCGTCGTTCGTCAGCAGCGCGGCCCCGTGCCCATCGTCGTCGAGGCGCACGACGTCTTTCACCGCGCGCCCGTCGAAGGCCACGAGGCGCAGGGGCGGGCTCAGCGCGGCCACGTACCCGGCGCCCGAAGGCGCGAGGGCGTCGACGAGCGGCACCGTCCACCCCTCGCCCAGCGGCCTGCCCGGCGCGAGCTGCACGTCTTCGAGCCTCGTGCCGTCCTCTGCGATGCGCGCCAGCTTCGCCGTGCCCGGCCGCGGGGAGAACGCGGCCCAGCCCACCGCCCACTCCCGGGCCTTCGCGTTCCAGACGATCGAGCCGCCCACCTGGGCCGGCTGGGAGACGAGCTCGACGAGGGGACCGACGGGCGCGAGCGCGGCGTCGTACCGGCGAAAGCCGCCCCGGCTGGGCACGTCATCGATACGCGGCGGCACGCGGTACTGGAAGGCGACGCCGAGCCCGGAGCCCGACCAGGCCGCGCGAAGGCCCTCGCACGAGTCTGCTTCGACGCGCACGCGCGCCACGCTGTGCCCCGCGGGCGTGAGGCGGGTGAGGTAGCAGGCCGAGGCCGCCGGGCTGCGCCACGTCCACGCGAGGATGAAGCCGTCGTTCGTCGCCACGAGCGAGCCCGGAACGGCGTCGGCGCCGTCGGAGACCTCCACCACCTGCACCGGCTCGACGCCCGGCACCTGCACGTCACCGTCGGCGGCCAGCACGGCTGTCAGGAGGAGGGAGACCATCAGCAGACGATACCAGCGCCCACGGCGGACTACGCTCGCCCACCATGACGCGCGCGCTCGACGAGCTCATCAACACGAAGGAACCCGCCTGGCCGCAGGTGAAGGCATGGGTGGCCGGCGCGAAGGCGCGCACCGTCGAGGTGCTCGACTCGAACCCGTCGCGCGCGAAGGACGTGCTGCTCGCGCTCCAGGTGACGACGCGCTCGCCGATGGGCGCCATCGCGTTCCAGACGGGCGGGCTGCTCATCGACCACGGCTGGGTGCGCGTCTTCGGCGGCGGCTGCGCGCGCTTCGAGGGCGACCTCGCGCGGTGGAACGGGCTGGGGCCGCGGCCGCTCACCGACCGCTTCGAGGGCGCCATGCTGGTGGGCCACGATGCCCTCGGCGGCTTCTTCGCGCTCGACGGCGGCGCGCTCGGCGAGGGCAAGGGCCACGCATTCTACCTCGCGCCCGACACCCTGAGCTGGGAGAAGCTCACCGACAGCTACTCGGCGCTGCTCGTCTTCCTGCTGCAGGGCGACCTCACGGGCTTCTACGGCGACCTGCGCTGGGAGGGCTGGGAGCGCGACGTGAAGGCGCTCTCGCCCGACCGGGGCTTCCACTTCCACCCGCCGCTCTTCGCCGAGGCAGAGGCCGGCACTCCGCGCAGCCGCAAGGACGTGCCGATGACCGAGCTGCTCGCGCTCACCCTCGACTTCATGGAGCAGCTCACCGGCGACGAGACGGCCTGATCGTGCGTCACGGCTCCGCGAACCCGCACCCGTCCGCGCAGGCGTGAACCCGCTCGAAGGCTCCTCGGCTGGACGGCGCGTCCGCTCGAGCGCACCGGGGCACTTCGAGCCCTGACCCTCGTTGCGAACGACCTCAGCGGCGGTTCGGCAGCCGGCCGGTTCGCTCCGGCGGTGCCTCTCCCAGGGCGTGCAGACCAGGTGACGAAGAGCCGTCTACGAGTTGACGTCACCTTGTTGACCGCTCTTCCGTCTCGCCGTTCACACCTCCCGGGAGGAGCCGCCGCCTCCTGGCGCTGCAGCCCGCGAACGACGCCGAAGCTGCTCCTCGTGGAGTCGCCGAGCCTTCTCTGGTCGGCGTGCGTCACGCTCCCCCTGGTCGCAGAAGCCCTGCCGTCGTCTGGCTTCGCCAGCACCCTGCACGAGACGGAGTTCGGTGCAGCTCGCGAACGCCGCGAACCCGAGCGTGAAGAGACGAGGCGCGCCCAGAGGCACTCACGCCGCACGGGCCAGCGCGGATTGCGCTTGAACGTCGTGAGTTCTCCGAAGTCCGACTGGCGCTCCTGTTCCGGAGAGTCTGGCCGGTCGCGACGCTGGCCGGTGCAGGAGGAGAACCGCCAGCCGCTGCTCGGGCGTGCAGCCGACTGGCTCCGCGCTGGCCAGAGCCTCGTGGCCTGGGCCCGCGACGCCAGGGAAGCCCGCGCTGCGCTAGACAGGTCTCCTGCATGGGCTGGGCGATCGACGTGGGAGCGGGGTGCGTCGCGGGTGCGCTGGGGGGCCTGTTGTGCGGGGCGCTCGAGCTCAGGTGGCGGCAGCACGCCAACCGCGCCCGCATCGCGCGGGGCGAGCCCGGAAGGCGCGACGAGCTCTTCCCGCGGTGGTGGCTGCCGGGAGCCATGGTCGGGGCGGCCGTTGCCGTCGCTGCGGCGAGCGGCGGACTGCTGATGGTGACCACCGGTGCGCTGGTGGCGCCGTCCGCGCTGTGGCTGGTGGCGCGGTTGGTCGGCGCCTCGATCGCTCGCCTCGGTCGTCCACGCGTGTGACGCTGGTGAGGAGGGGATCGATGGCCACCGACGGAGGCAAGGCAATGCCAGACCTGGTCGCGGCCCTCCGCGAGTGTCCTGCAGGTCGGGCCACGTCGCAGTTCGACGCAGCGCTCGCGCAGCCCGAGCACGAGGCGAGGCGGTGTGAGCTCGCGACCGCCCTCCGGCTCCGTGGCGAGGCCTGGGCAGACCTCATCGAGACGCAGCTCCAGACAGGCGCGCTGTCGGATCACGAGCTGGACCGGCACCGTGAACTCCTGTCACGGCAGCTCCCGATCCTCGAGTGCTCCCCAGCGCTCCACGACGCCCTGCGCGAGGGCGCCCTGGGCATGCGTCAGGGGTTGGTCGAGCGCGCCACGCTCTCGCCCGAGGCCCTGCTGGCCGATGCCGAAGCGCTCTTCGTGCTCGCGCCGCTCCGCTCCATCTCGCTCAATGGCGCCAGCGTCGAGCAGGCCCGCGCGCTCGGCCGGCTGCACCAGCTCGGGCGCCTCCACCACCTCGGAATGTCCGGAAGAGAGCTCGGCGACGATGGGGTGGGCGCCCTGATCCAGAGCCCGCATCTCCGTGCGCTGACGACGCTCGATCTCTACGACGTGGGCATCGGTGACGCGACGCTGCGCCTGCTGGGCGCTCAGGACGTCTTGCCCGCCCTGCGCCGGTTGTCGCTCGGTGAGACCCGGCACTCTCGCGAGGGGCTCGCCGCGCTCCTTCGCCGCCCGTCGATCGCGGCGCTGCGGGAGCTGGTCGTCGATGGACATTGGCTCGACGACGGAGCGATCGACGAGCTCGCAGCAGCGCCCGGGCTCGAGCTCGAGACGCTCACCTTGATCCATGGCCGCATCGGACCGGCGCTGAGGGCCCTGGCGTCGTCGAGGGTCGTCACGAAGCTGCGCCGGCTTCACCTCACCCGCGGCCTCCGAGATGCGGGCGCCACCCTCGAGCTGCTCGCCGGGCTGGAGCAGCTCGAGGTCCTGGGCCTCACGGGTTGGCCACTCGGTCACCCGGTGGTTGACGCTGTCTGCCGCCCCATGGCCTCGAGTCGGCTCGTCGAGCTGACCTTGTCGGAGACGGGCCTCGACGACGCGGCGGCGCGAACGCTCGCAGAGTCGGACATCGCGCAGCTCGCCTGGCTCGACCTCTCGTCGAACGCGATCGGCAACGACGGCGCGGCGGCTCTCGCACGAGCGCGCTTCGCACCACGGCTGACCCGCCTGGGCCTGGAGGGGAATCAGCTCGGATCGAGGGGAGCGGCCGCGCTGGTCGAAGGGACCGCGTCGCTCGTCGCGCTCGACCTCAGCGCCAACCCGCTCGGCGATGACGGCGCGAGAGAGCTCGCTGCTGCCCCGGCGCTGGGACAGGTCGAGTTGTTGATGCTGGCGGGGTGCGCGATCGGCCCGGCGGGTGCTCGCGCGCTGCTCGACTCGCCGCACCTGCAGCAGGCGAAGCGGATCGTCCTGGACCCCGGAGCCGGCCGCGAGGTGTGGGAGGAGCTCAGTCGCCGACGAGCCGGCCACGACCCGCTCATGCATGTCGGCGTGCGTCGCTGGTGCTGACGGATCGAGCCGGGCGAGCTCCCGTCTTCGGGGAGCGTCGGACCCGCCGCTTCGTGTTCGCGCCTCAGCATCAACCTCGATGGCCGCCGGATTTGTCGCGCGCCCCGCAGCCGCGGGGGAGACTCGACGCCATGACCGGAACCCGAGAGTGGGCGCGGCTGCCGCTGGTGCTCGGCGCCGTCCTCGTCGCCATCTTCATCCCCACGTTCCTCACCACGCCTGAGGGCAAGCTCAACTGGTGGCTCGAGGTGGGCCCGGCCGTCATCGGCATGGTGGCGCTCGGGGCGACGTTCAAGCGCTTTCCCATGTCGCGCCTCATCTACGTCTGCGTCTTCATCCACATCCTCGTGCTCGTGTACGGCGGCTACTACACGTACGCGAAGGCGCCGCTGGGCGAGTGGGCGAAAGAGGCGTTCGGCTGGCAGCGCAACAACTACGACAAGATCGGCCACTTCTCGTTCGGCTTCTTCCCCGTCTTCATCCTCCGCGAGGTGCTCTTGCGGAAGACGAAGCTCGACCGCGGCGGCTGGTTCGTCTTCATCCAGGTGACGATGATCCTCGGCTTCGCCGCGATGTACGAGTTCGTCGAGTGGTTCGGCGCCCTCGCGCTCGACCCGGAGGGCGGCGACAAGTTCCTCGGCACCCAGGGCTACGTCTGGGACGCCCAGAGCGACATGCTGTGGGCGGGCATCGGGGCCAGCGTGGCGCTGCTGCTCTTCGCCGGCCTGCACGACAAGTCGATGGACAAGGCGCGCGCGGCGCTCACTTCACCGTGACGGGCACGTCCTTCGTCGCGTCGTCGGCGATGAGGCGAATGGTGGCCTTGCCCTGCTTGCGGCCCTGCACGAACAACGTCGACTCGCGCCGGGTGACGTCGGTCCCGTCCTTCCACTCGTCTTTCTTCACGCGCTGGCCCCAGTAGAGGTCGGCGACGTCGCCCTTCACCTGCACCTCGACGGGCTTGAGCTCGTCGATGCGGAACTCCATCACCTCGCCGACGGTGAGGCCGATCTCGTCGGTGTCGAGCAGCCAGGGCGGGCTCCAGCCGGGCGCCGGGCTCCAGCTGCGGCGGACGTCGTTGGCGAGCTCCTCTTCGTACTTCTCGCGGGTGATGATCTCCTGCGGCGCGTCGAGGCTCTTCACCGTCGCGGCGTCCTTCGTGTACACGCGGCGCCAGTCCCCCCGATCCACCGCGCGGAAGTTGGAGCACGCGGTCGCGACGAGCAGGGTGCCAAGGGCGTACAGCCGGAGCGGAGTCGGGCGCATGCCGTGATGGTCGCGTGCTTCGAGGTGGCTGTCAGCAAGTGCGGGGGTTCGTTGGGCTGCCACCCGCGCCTACCTCAGCGGTGCTGGTCGCCCTTCAGAGAACCGCATGCCCGTGTCGAGGAGGTGTCAGCCACCCCACGAAGGGTCTCCCATGACACTGGACCGCGAACTCGACGGGAAGATCGTCGAAGCCATCAAACAGAACGCGGTCCGGGTGCCTCCGTTCCCCGCGGCGGTGCTGAAGCTGTCGGCGGTCATCCAGCGGCCGACGCACTCGTTGGATGAGGTCGTGAACGTCGTGCAGCAGGACCCCGCGCTCGCGGCGTCGGTGCTGCGGGTGGCCAACTCGGTCTACTTCCGCCGCGACGAGGCGGTGACGGGGCTCAAGAAGGCCATCACGCGCATCGGCGAGAAGGAGCTGAGCCACGTCGTGATGGCCGCGGGCTTGAGCCGCACCGCCCTGGCCCCCGGTCCGTTGAGCGCCCTGCGTCGGCAGGTGTGGCACGAGGCCCTGGTGGGCGCGACGCTGTCCGAGGTGGTGGCGCGGGCCGTGGGTCGCAACCCCGAGGAGCACTTCGTGCTCGGGCTGCTCCATGACGTGGGGCGCCTCGTCGCCGTGGTGACGCTCGAGAAGCTGCTCGAGGGCTCGAAGACCGAGCCGCGCTCAGCGGACGAGTGGTGGCCGGTCGTCGAGCAGTACCACGTCGAGCTGGGCCTCGTGCTCGCCACGAAGTGGGGGCTTCCGGCGATGGTGAGTGACGTCATCTCGCAGCACCATGCCCCGAAGCCGGTGGGCCAGTACGCACCGTCGGCTGAGGTCGTCGCGGCGAGCGATCAGCTCGTCATCCTGCTCCAGGGCCGCGACACCATCGACCCCGAGGTGCTCACGGCCGTTCGCCTGCTCGAGCGCGCCGAGCAGCGCGAGCAGGTGGCGAGGGAGATCCCGCTCGCGCTGGGGGTCGTCGCGAACATGGAGCAGGACATCGTGCCCGACACGTCCAGGTCACTGGTCATTCCCGCGTCCGGCGGCACGCCCGTGCCCGAGACCCTCAGCCCTGCGCCCGTCACCCGAACCGCGTCACCGTCACCGTCCCCCTCTCCGGCCCCGTCGGCCCCAGCGCCTGGTTCTCCAGCTCAGGCGATGCTCAAGCCGTTCTCGGTCGGCTTGCCCGCGAAGGGCGTCACCTGCGAGGGCACGGGCGTGAGCACCTCGGCGGTGCGCTTCCTCTCGCCCGTCGCGATGCAGCTCAACTTCCTGGTCGAGGTCGAGCTGACGGCCCATGGAGGGCCCTTCCGCATGCTGGCGAAGGTGCAGCGCTGCGACGCGCGAAGCGAAGGCCACGATGTCGAGGTCTCGCCGTTTGCGTTGTCAGGAGCGGCGGCGCAGCACTGGCGCGAGTTCCAGCACGCCGGGTGAGGTGGCGGAAGAGCGGCCGCTTCCAGTGAGCATCACCGGTGCGGCTGGTCAGAGCTCGGTGCGACCCGCCAGGTTGTTCCGCTCGGGCATGTCGAAGCCCTGCTCTTCGGTCTTCGTCGAGGACTTCTTCGCGGTGGCGCGCACGGGCGCGATCGGGGCGAGCTCGTCATCGTCGTTGACGGCCTTCACGGGCGTCGGCGCCCGAGGCGCCTGGGCAGGCACTGCGACCCGCTGCAGCTCGACCGCCTGGGTGGCCGCTTCGTGCTGCCGCAGGGCGAGGTGCACCGCGACGGCCATCAACACCACGATGGCGGCGGCCATGGCGCCACCGACGACGTAGACCCACTTCGCAGGCCGCTGGAGCTGCGCGAGCTGCTCGGGCGTGAGCGTCACGGCGCCGGCGTTCGCAAGCTCCGGCGACACCATGATGGAGTCGGTGAGCGGGACGGCCGTCGTCGAGAGAGGCGTCATGCGCGGCGCGGGGGGCACCACGACGTCAGTGACCGCGCTCGAGGCCTGCGAGACCTGGGTCTTGTTCACCAGGTCCTGCATCTGCACCATCGGCATCTCGATGGTGGGCAGCTTCACCACGTCGGTGGCGGCGACCTCGGGCACCTCCTGTGAGTCCGTGCGCGGGGGAGCCTGCACCGGCACGGAGACGGACTCGGAGGTGACGGCGGCAGGCGCGTCGGCCTTCTGCGCTTCCGCGACGGTCGGTACGTGGGCCGCGACGACGACCGTCTCAGACGGCGCCGCAGGCGTCTCGGGCTTCACCTCGGCCACCACAGCCGCGTCTGCGGCAGCGGACGCGCCGGGCTCGGTCGCCGTGTCGAGCGCGGGCTTCCTGGCCAGCGCCTCGGCCGCCGCCATCAGCTCGGGCGGCAGGCGCACGGCCGGCATCTCGGGAACGGTCGGGAGCATCGCCGGAGCAGGGGGCTTCGCGAAGGCCGTCGCGACCTCACGCGCAGACGGGCGCTGCGACGGGTCGCTCGACACCATGCGCACCAGCATCGAGTGCCACGGATCGGGAATCGTCGAGGGCACCCGCGGCGTCCACTCGCCGGAGGCCACCAGGTGCACCACGCCCAGCGTCGTCTGCGCCGTCGGCAGCGGCGCCCCCGCGATCGCACACAACACCGTGCCCAGCGCGTACACGTCACCCGACATCGAGGCGCCCGAGCCCTTCGCGCGCTCCGGCGCGAGGTAGGCCGCCGTTCGCGGCAGGTTCTGCATCAGCCGGTTCTCGCCCCGGCGGTCCGTCATGCGGTTGGCAATGACGAGCGGCATGTCCCACAGGTACGCGCGGTCGGGCGGCACCAGCAGGACGGACTCCGTGGAGATCTCTCCGTGCACCACGCCCTGGTCGTGCACCGTGGCCAGCGCGTCGGACAGCTGCGACGCGATGCGGATGACGATGTCGATGTCGAGGCGGTCCTCGACGAGGGCCGACAGCACCTGGCCCTCGGGGAAGTCCATGGCGACGAAGGCCGAGGTGCCGACGGAGCCGGTCTGGTGAATGCGCGGCAGGGTGGGGTGGACCGGCAGCTTCTCGCACGCCTTGACGGCCGCATCGCCGTTGGCCTCGAGCGGCAGCCAGCGCACGGCCAATCGGCTTCCCGAGTCGAGGTGCTCGGCGCAGTCGAGACGGCCGATGCCGTCGCACCGCAGCGGCGCCCGAATCTTGATCTTTGGATCCAGCTCACCCATGTCCGGCCCCCGGAAATGCCGAGGCATACAGCCCCCTTGTGCTCCGTCAGCGGCCTTCGACCAGCGCGCCGGCGGACGCACCCCATACCACCCTCGCGCCGACCTGCACACCCCCCCCGGGGACGCCGGAAACGCCCGGAAGAACGACGGTCCACCCCATGCCGTCGTAACGCACCACGTCGAATTGCGCGGTGTTGGACACTGAGGTCGCGAAGACGTCATTGGGAGCGCGGATGACGAGGTGATTGAGGCCTGCACGGGCGGGCAACAGGGTCCAGCTGGTCGCGTTCGGGTCGAGGCGGGCGAAGACGTTGTCTCCCGCGACCCAGAGGGCGCCATTCACGAGCTTGCAGGAGGTAAGCGCGCGGCCGGCCATCGGAAACGCGGGTGTGGCGGTCCACGCGCCTCCCGTTCGCCGGAGCACCGTCGAGTTGGCGCCGCAGACGACCGCCTGCCCGACGACGGGGCAGTCGGCGCCGAGCAGGTCGTTCACGGTGGTGACGCTGACGTCGCGGGTGGCGCTGGTCGCGCCGATGGAGAAGACGGCGCCGCCCGTGCCCACGGCCCACGCTTCGGTGTCGCTCGCCCGGCAGACGGCCTTGAAGGTCGTCGAGGGCGCGGTGGTGGTGAGGCGCGTGTGGCCTGTGAGCGACACCCGGCCGATGAGCCCGGCGTTGATGCCGTCCCTGCCCACCACGAGGATGTTCTGGCCGCCGTTGCGGCCCTCGGCGTCTTCGAGGTTGTACTGGGGGCTCACCGGTGGCCGGCGAAACTCGTACCCATCGCTGCCCTGACGCTGCACCGCCAGCTCGCCCGTCGTCGAGAGCAGCGCAAGCTCGTTGTTGAAGCTGGTGACGGCCGCGAAGTCGAGGCCGAGGTCGAGCGCCTCGGTGCGGTCCGTCGGGCTGGCGCGCCGGGCGAAGACGTTGTTCACGTTTCGAACGCGGTTGACCTCGGCGACCACGACGCCGCCCCCGCCCTCCGAGGGAGAGAGGTGCTCCTCACCGAAGAACGTGTCGAGCTGGGCGCTGACGGTGGGCGAGGGACCCGCGCCGGTGAGCCGGTAGAGCCGGCCAGCGCCGAGGGTGGAGTTCGTCAGCACCCAGACCGCTCTGGTGCCCCCGTCGGGCGGACTGCCGGTGATGCCGACGATGCCGTCACCGACGGGGAGCGAGAGGCCGCTCGCGAGGAAGTTGCCCGTGGTGGTGTGCCGGAGCGAGGTGTTGTCATCGAAGCCGCATAGCGCGTCCTGCCCTCCCGCCATCGGCACGTCCACCCAGGGGCCCACGCTGATGCAGCTGCGCGAGTTGGTGGAGTCGGTGTCTACGAACCACGACGTCGACGACGCCGCGTTGCGGTAGCCCACGCACGAACGGCGCTGGCCGGAGCCGTTGGTGCACAGCCCTGCGATGCGCTCGCGCTGCGTCTCATCGACCCACACGCTCGCCATCGCGAAGTTCGACGCGCTCGTCGTGGGCAGGGCGCCGGTCGCCCAGGCGAGGCCGTTCCACTTCGCCCAGTTGCCAGCGGTGTCGGCCACCAGCACCGCCGAGTCGTTGGCGCCGTCCACGCCGATGAGGTTGGCCGTCGAGGCGAGCGCCGGCACCGGCGTGCTGAGGAACGTGCCCGCCTGACGGTCCCAGCGCCAGACGGTGCGGCTCTCGCCGACGACCCACGCGAGGTTCGGGGAGGTGAAGTTCACCGCGCGCAGCGTGAGCCCCGTGGCGGGCGCGTTCACCGTCGTCCAGCGCGCGCCGTTCCAGTGGCTCACCTGGCTGCGGTCACCCACGGCGAGCACGCTGACGCCCGCGTCACCAGGCGCGACGTCGATGGCGTTGATGGCGAAGCGCAGCCGCGGGCCCACCTGCGTCACCGTGAGCGGGCAGGTGCCCGAGACGCACGCGCCGGGCGCGCAATCGAGGTCGAAGCTGGTGAAGACGCACTGGCCCGTGGACGGCTCGCAGCGCCCCGGGCCGGTGAAGGAGCGCGCGATCGAGCCCATGCACGTCGCCGGTGGCGCGACGGCGCAGGACACCTGTGCGCAGGCGTCACCGCCGCCCGTTCCTCCGCCGCCGGTCGCGCCGCCTCCGGTCCCTCCGCCGCCCGTCCCTCCACCGCCGGCCCCTCCACCGCCGGTCGCGCCGCCGCCCGTCCCTCCGCCGCCGCCCATCGGCTCTCCGCCCGCGCCGCCGCCGGTGACGAAGCCCCCTCCAGGGCCACCTCCGCCACCAGCGCTGCCACCGAGGCGGCAGGCGAAGTTGACGCACGCGTAGCCCGCCGGACACGGGTCGAGCTCGTTGCAGCGATGGCCTTCGGGATCGACCTGCACGTTGGTGTTGCAGGCGCTCGAGGCGACGAGCACCGCGAAGACGAGGCGCCTCATCGCTCGTCCCCCGACTTCCGTCCCGGCTCGGGCATCGAGAGGAAGAACAGGACGCCACCGGTCGCAGCGGTGAGGCCGCCTGCAACGAAGAGCACGTTCGCCGCCGTCGCCTTCGCGTTCGAGTCCGCCGCCGACTGCCGGGCCTCCCGGACCGTGAGGGCGAGGTCCTGCGCGCGGGCCGCGTCACCGTTCGCGAGCACGCCCGAGACGAGGCCGCCAGCGAGCGCCGCCGCGCCGAGCCCCAGCGCGACATACGAGGCGATGCGCAGGCCGGACGGGGAGGCAGGCGTGGGCCCCGGTCGTTCGACCTTCAGGGCGGCGTCCGCCACCGGCTCCCCGGCGGCCACGAGCGGAGGCGGCACCGGCTCGAACCAGAGGCTGGTGATGCGCCCCAGGCGCACCTGCACCTTGAGGGTCTTCTTCTCGCTCCTGAAGGTGCCCTCGAGCGTGTACTCGCCGGGCGCGAGGAAGAGCGCGGCGGGCGGCGCAGGGAAGTGACGGCCCGCGATGGTGAGGCTCGACGCGCCGGGCGCGTAGATCTCGACGAAGGACAGCCCCTCCTCCTCCTCGTTGGCGAGCGTGCGGTTGAGCCGCTGCGAGATGTCGGCGCCGTCGGACGCGTCGGGCGCGCGCGCGAGGTAGAGGCGGTCGTACAGCGTGGTGAAGGCGGCGTCGCCGAGCTTCTCGAAGCTGCGCGCGAGGTCGAACGCCACCTCGGGGGTCACCTTGAGGCGGTCGGCTTCCTTGAAGAGGGAGATGGCCGCGCCGTAGTCGCCCCTGCCGTACATCGCCTCGGCGCGCTCGAAGTGGACGTCGAAGCGGCGCGCCTCGTCCTCCCCTGGCATGGGCAGGGCTGAAATGACCGCCACGCTGGCCAGGAGGGCGTTCACCACGGGCGGGGCGCGTTACACCAGCCGTTGGCCGCCGCACAACTGCCGTGGTGCGAACGCATCATCGGTGCGACGCGCGCGGGGCCTCACAGTCAGCGGGACAAGACGGCTTCCACCGCGGCGATGGCCGCCGGCGGGTACGCGGGGCGCAGCGCGTCGATGACGCTCTTGACCTTCGCCAGCTTCGTCGGGACCGCGCCGTGGTGGGTGGCGATGGCGAAGGTGAGGCCCAGCACGATGGCGCGTGGATCGACGGCCGAGGTCTCCTCCCCGTCGAGCAGCGGTCGAAGCAGCGGCTCGAAGTCCTTCCAGTGGGTGCCGAGCACGCCCATGACGGCGGGCAGCGAGGGCGTCTCCCAGGCGCGTTTCCCTTCCAGCAGGGCGGCGATGACGATGGCCTTCGCGCACAGGCGCACCTGCTCGAGGGGAACACCGGTCGCGCCGCTCTGCTTCGCCACCGTGCGCACGAAGCCCAGCAGCTGGGCGCCCTCGGGCCCGCGCTCCGGCACGAGGGTCAGGAGGGCGTCGAGCAGCCGGGACAGCACCTCCAGCAGGTTCGGCAGGGACGTCGGCGCACCGGGCGCGCTCACCACCGGCGCGACGGGCGGACTCGCAGCGGGTGGAGCCGCGGGCAGGGGCCGCGACATCGGCGGAGAGCTCATCGGTGCGCGCGCGGCGGTCGGCGCGCTGGGGAGCGGCGGCAGCGGCGGAAACTCGGGGAACGGGGGGAGGGCAGCCGGGGCCGTGGCCGGCACGGGTGAAGGGGCTGCGTACGTTCCCAGGCCTGGCGGCGGCGGCAGGCTCAGGTCGTCGAGCGGGGCCAGCCCGAAGCTCTGCAGGTCGATGGCGTTGGGCGTGGGCGGCGGGGCGGAGGGCCCGGCCTCGAGCGCCTGCAGCGGCTTCGGCTTCGGCCTCGCCCAGTCGGGCAGCTCCGTCTTCCCGTCGTAGACGCGCGCGAGCCCCTCGGTGATGGTGCGCTCGGTCGCGCGCACGGCGGTGACCGAACGGACCTTCGCGCGCACCTTCACGGTGTCGAGCACGTCGAGGCGCCCGGGGTCGAAGATGGCCACCGTGAGGCCGCCTGCCTCGACCTTGAGGGGCACCACCTGCCACTCCTCTGCCGCGTCGCGGGGCAGCATCGTCGCGTTGGCAGGCCCGAGCTTCGCCTCGAGCAGCTGCGGCCCGGTGAGGAAGCGCTGCTTCAGCAGCTCGGCCACCACGGGCAGCCCTTCGTCCTCGTCGAGGTAGCCCAGCGAGCACAACGAAGAGAAGAGCGTCGCGCCGAAGGACTGCGACTGCTGGAGGGCAGCGTCGGCCTGCTCGACGGTGAGGCGCTGGCGCTCGAGCAGCGTCTGGCCGAGGGTCCAGTCGCGCGGGTTGCCGTCCTCCCGGGCGTGGCGGCTGCTCCACTCGGCGGCGACGGCGCGGGCGGCGACCTCGGCCTCCTTCGCGCGGACCTGCGCCATCTCGTCCGTCGAGACGCGCTTCGTGCTCACCTTCGCGAGGCGCACCGAGCCGTCGGCGTTCGTGGAGCCGACCTGCGGAACCGGCGGCGAGGCGGTCGGTGAGGGCAGCGACAGCGGCGTGAGGACGAGCGGCTCACCTCCGTCGAGCGACTTGAGGAGCGGCGCGCGCCCCTTGAAGAGCCGCCCCAGCGCGGCCGCGGTCGTCGCCTTCGGGTCCGCCGCCCCGGCTGCCTGGAGGGTGGCGCGCAGGGCGCTCTCCACGTCCACCAGGGTCGGGCGCGCGGTCGGGTCCTTCGCCAACATCGCCGCGACCAGGCCGCCCACCGGAGGAGGGAGGGTGGGGAAGTGCTGCGCCGTCAGGCCCGGGTACTTCTCGAGCCGCCCCTTCACCTCGGCGTGGGAGCCGCCGGCGAAGAGGGTTCGGCCCATGAGGGCCTCGAGCAGGACGAGCCCCAGGCGGAACACGTCGGTGGCGGGGCCGGGGCCGGTGGAGAGCTCCTCCGGCGCCAGCGCGAAGGACTCGGCGCGCGCGGGGCCCAGGGAGGGGTCGGGCTGGTGCGCGACCGCGACGCCGACGAGCCCCAGCTTCACTTCGCCATCGACGCCGACGATGAGGTTCGCGGCGCAGACGTCGCCGTGGGGCAGCGGGGGCAGGAGCTTCGCGAGCGAGCCCAGGCCCCAGGCGGCCTGCAGGGTCACCGCGAGGGCTTCGGCCACCGACAGGGGCGCCTTCTGCGTGAGCGCAGCGCTCATCAACAGGCGCAGCGGCTCGCCTTCGACGAACTCCTCCACCACCCAGCTCTGGCCGCCGGTCTCCCCGACCTCGACGAGCGGAATGACGCCAGGGCTGGTGAGCCCCTGCCACCCGCGGAGGAATGGCGCGAAGCGGGGCACGAAGTCGGCGGCGCGGGCCCAGGGCTCCTTGCGTGCGTGCGCGACGATGGGCCTGCCGGTGACGGTGGTGCCCGCCCAGGCGTCGGTCAGCTGTGAGGTCGCCGGCAAGCGGCGCGCGAGGCGGAAGGAGCCCATTGCAGATGTGGTGGAATTTTCCACCCGATGCGTAGCAGGCCCCCCAGCGCTGCGTGAAGCAGTTTGCCCCACCTGCGCTGGCGGACGCCAGTCGGCGCAGGTGGGGCGGTGGCGTACGGCTCCGGGCGCGTGGAGGGTGCGCCGGGGTGGGCGAGGGTCAGAACGAGCAGCCCGGCCCGATGGGCGTCAGGCAGAGGTTGGCGGTGCACTGGCAGCCGCTGATGCAGGGCCCTCCGGGCGGGAGGTCCGCGACGCACGAGCCGGCAGCACACCAGCTGCCCGGACCGCCGCTGGGCGAGCGGTCCTTGCATTTCCCGCCGCCGCAGACGCCGTCGCAGCCCACATAGCAGGTGCCGTTGCCGGTGCACGTGTACCGGCCGCAGTCGTTGTCGGGGTCCTGGAATGGAAGCACGTTGGAGCAGTTTCCGGGAGGGAGGGCGCACGTGCGGCAGTCTCCCGTGCACGCGGTGTTGCAGCAGTAGCCGTCAACGCAGTGGCCGGACGTGCACTGGCAGGTGCCGGTGCAGGTCTGGGAGTTCGCCCGTTTCGCCACGCAGTTCGTCCCGGAGCAGTAGCTGTTCGAGTCGCACTGGTTCGAGCTGCACCCACCCGAACAGGACGTGGAGCAGGCGCCGTTGCCGTTACAAGTGTAGTTGCCGCAGCCGTTCTCAGGGTCCGTGCCTGCGGTGCGGTTCCGGCACTGGCCGAGGTAGCCGCTCACGTTGCAGGCGACGCAGGGGCCGGTGCAGCTCGAGGCACAGCAGACCCCGTCAACGCAGTTGCCCGTCGAGCACTCGCAGCTCGCTGCGCAGGTCGCGCCGTTGTTCTTCTTCGCGGTGCAGGCCGTGCCCGAGCAGTACGCCGCGGCACTGTCACACTGTGTGCTGGCGCAGCCGCCCGTGCACGAGGTGTTGCACGCAGGCGCGCTGGTGGAGCCGTTGCAGCCGTAGAGGCCGCACGCGCTCTCGGGGTCGGTCCCGACCGGGTGTGGTCGGCAGGTTCCGACGTTGCCGGCCTGGTTGCACGACTGGCAGGTGCCTGAGCACGAGACGTTGCAGCACACGCCGTCGTCGCAGTTGTTCGAGGTGCACTCGGTGTCGCCGACCAGGCCACACGCCGTCCCATTCGTCTTCTTCGCGACGCAGGAGATCCCATTGCAGTACTGCGTCGAGGGGCAGCTGTTAACGTCGGTGGGGCAGGCGGACGAGGTACCACTGCACGTCTCGGCGACAGAGTCGCAGTTCCCAGCCGCGGCGCGACAGACGAAGCCGCTGGGCCGCAGGAGGTCGGCGGGGCAGGCTGCCGAGTTGCCAGGACAGTTCTCGGCGGCGTCGCAGGTTCCGGCTGCGGTGCGGCAGACGGTCGCGTTCGAGCGGAAGCCGTCGGCCGGGCAGGCCGCTGCTGCGCCAGAGCAGGTCTCCTCGACATCGCAGATGCCCGCCAAGGTCCGGCAGGGGGTGCCGGTTGGCTGGAAGGCATCGGCCGGGCAGGTGGCGGTGACGCCGTCACACTCGTCCGCGACATCGCACGGACCAGCGGCGGTGCGGCAGACGACGGTGCTGGCTGCGAAGCCATCGACCGGGCACGCGCCCGACGTGCCGTCGCAGCTCTCGGCGATGTCGCAGGCGCCGTTGGCCGCGCGGCAGACGGTACCCTGTGCCGACACGGCGTCAGCGGGGCAGCCGGCAGCAGTACCCGAGCACGTCTCCGCCGCGTCGCAGGGGCCGGCAGCCGGTCGGCAGGCGAACCCACTCGGCCTCAAGGCGTCGGCGGGGCACGCGGACGTGGTGCCAGAGCACGTGTCTGCGACGTCGCAGTCGCCCGCGGCGGGCCGACACAGGGTGCCGGCTGGCTCGAGCTGATCAGCCGGGCAAGCGGCAGCAGTACACGACTCGGTCGCGTCGCAGGCGCCGGCGCTCATGCGACAGGGCAGCCCGCCGCAGTGCGGGTCAGCGCAGTCCGTCAGCCCGTCGTTGTCGTTGTCGATGCGATCGAAGCACTCGCCGGGGTTCACGCCTTCGACGCCCGCGTCCGAGATGACGGAGCCGCCCGCTGTCCCGCCGCCGGTCGAGCCGCCGCCGGTCGAGCCGCCGCCGACAGACCCGCCACCGACAGACCCGCCACCGACAGACCCGCCACCGACAGCCCCGCCCGCCGACCCACCGCCGACGGAGCCGCCGCCCGTGGCGCCGCCTGCCGCTGATCCGCCCGCTGTTCCCCCGTCCCCGCCAGACGGAGCGGTGCCGCAGGAGAACCCAAGGAGAAGCAGAATGACAGCCGCCGACAGCAACACGAATCGCACGTGGGTCATGAGAGCCTCCGAGTGCGCGCCCAGCATCAATGGGGCCAGCCCGAGCAACTGTCGCCTGGGGAGGGCTGGCTCAGTTGTGTGGTCGCCGTGGCTTGGTGCCACTCAAGGCCTGTGGTGACACTTCTTGCGTCCCGCCTCGCTCTGGCTGACAGACTTGCGTCAACCTCCTTCCGTTGAGGGCGCTCAAGGTTCCTTCGGCTTGCTGTCGGAGGGGCGGTTCGTCGGTGATCGGGTTAGGTGGCGCCGATGCCCGCGCGCGAACGCAAGCTCACCACCCGCGAATTGCTCACGTGGCTGCCCAGAGCGCTCGCGCTCGTCTGGCAGGCCGATCATCGCAACGCCCTCGCGCAGGCCGCGCTCACCGTCGTGCAGGCCGCCTTGCCCGCGGTCATGGCGTACGTCGGCAAGCTGATCATCGACACCGTCGTGGCCGCAGGCGCGCACGCGTCCGCTGAGCTCGAGGCGCAGGTGTTGCGCTATGTCGGGTGGGAGCTCGCCCTCGCGCTGCTGGTGTTGCTCACCAGCCGCCTCGCGTCGCTGTCACGGGAGTTGCTGCGCGCGCGGCTCGGCAACCTGCTCAACGAGCGGCTGCTCGAGAAGGCGCTCACGCTCGAGCTCAAGCACTTCGAGGACTCCGAGACCTACGACGTGATGCAGAACGCGCGGCGGGACGCGGCCTCGAGGCCCCTGTCGCTGGCCATGGCGTCCATTGGCGTGGTGCGCCAGGGGCTCACCCTGTCGAGCTTCGCGGTGCTGCTCTGGAGCATCAGCTGGTGGAGCACGCTGCTCCTGCTCGCCGCCGCGCTGCCCGCGTTCTTCGCCGAGACGAAGCTGTCGGGGGAGGCGTTCAAGCTCTACTCCTGGCGCGCGCCCGAAGGCCGCCGGCTCAACTACCTCGAGTGGATTCTCACGCGTGACTCCACGGTGAAGGAGGTGAAATTGTTCGGCCTGGGCCCGCTCGTGCTGGGCCGCTACCGGGCGCTGTTCGACAAGTTCCTCGGAGAGGACCGGCGCCTCGCCCTCAAGCGCTTCGGGTGGGGCGTCGGCCTCGGCGCGGTCTCGCTCGCGGCCTTCTACGTGTGCTTCCTGGTGGTGGCCGGTCGCGCCGCGCAGGGCCGCATCTCCGTCGGAGACCTCACCCTGTCCATCGCGCTCTTCCGGCAAGGGCAGAGCGCGTTCGAGGCGGTGCTGAGCGCCATCGCCGGCATGTACGAAGACGCGCTGTTCCTCTCGAACCTCGACGCCTTCTTCGCGCTCCCCACCACCGGTGAGCGCCCGCGCGCGCCGGCGGTGCCGCTGCCGAAGGGGCCGCTCGCCCTTCAGCTCGACCACGTCTCGTACCGCTACCCGAACAAGCCGGACCTCGCGCTCGACGACGTGACGCTCACGCTCGCGCCCGGTGAGAAGCTGGCGCTCGTCGGCGAGAACGGGGCTGGCAAGTCCACCCTCATCCGCCTGGTGCTGCGGCTCGACGACCCGACCTCCGGCTCGATTCGCCTCGGCGGTGTCGACCTGCGCGACCTCGACGTGTCGGAGCTGCGCGCGCGCATCGGGGCCGTCTTCCAGGACTTCGTGCGCTACCAGTTCACCGCCGCCGAGAACGTGGGCCTGGGCGACCCGGTGAAGGTTGAGGACCGCGCAGCCATCGTGAGGGCTGCCGACGCGGGCGGCGCGAAGGACGTCATCGAGGCCCTGCCCCGGCAATACGAGACGACGCTCGGCGGCTGGTTCGAGAAGGGCCACGAGCTGTCAGGCGGTCAGTGGCAGAAGCTCGCGGTGTCCCGCGCCTTCATGCGCGAGGGCGCCGACCTGCTCATCCTCGACGAGCCGACCGCGGCCATCGACGCCGCCGCCGAGGTCGCCCTCTTCGAGCGCTTCCGCGCGCTGGCCGCGAAGCGCTCGGCCATCATCATCAGCCACCGCTTCTCGACGGTGCGAATGGCCGACCGCATCGCGGTGCTCGAGAAGGGGAAGCTGCTCGAGCTGGGCACCCACGAGGAGCTGCTGGCGGCGAAGGGTCGTTACGCCGAGCTCTTCACGCTCCAGGCGCGCGGGTACCGCTGACTCACCGCAATCGCACCGCCACGCAGTAGGGGAACCCGCGTCGCGTCGTCGAGAAGACCTCTGTGACGCGCAGGAAATACGTCCCTGCCGAGAGCGGCGCGGCCTCGTCGACCCGCGAACACGAACCTCGGCCCCCCGTCGTGTTGGACACGAGCACCAGCCCCGCCCCGCTGAGGAGCTCGAGGCGCGAGGTGATGAGGTTCGACTCACACGTCGGCATCGAGCCCGCCATCGACTCGATGAGCTCCGCTTGAATCCGCGCGGGCTGCGAGAGCGTGAAGATGAAGATGTCGGTGAAGTCCGTGACGGTGCCCAGCGCTCCGCAGATGACGGTGTCCTGGCCGGTGAACAGCGTGGCCTGATTGGTGGTGTCATTCGGCTCGACTTCAGAGGTTCTCCCCGTGAGCAGCGTGGCTGAGACCCAGTACGGGAGGACCGACGTGCCCGTCGCGGTGCGAGCCATCGACACGTAGTAGGTCCCTGGTTGCACCTGCGCCGCCATCAGCCTGCACGCCGACGCGGTGCTGAAGTCCTCGGTGCTGATGACGGCCGCCGTCGCGTCGAGCAACGACAAGCGGACGCTCGAGAACCCCTGGCAGGTGAACCCCTCGGCGGTGAGCCGAAGCACGCCGGCCGTCGGCACGTTGATGCGGAAGAGGTCGGCTTCGCTCACGCCGAGGTCCGCGTTGACGGAAGTCCCGGGCGCGAGCACCTGGCCCGTCGCATCGGCCAGGACCCTGGTGTCGTTGGGCTCGACTTCAGTCGGGCCGTTGGGCCGGATGAACACCTCAGCGCTCACGGTGAAGCTGCCGCTCTCGCCGGTCATGAAGCCGTCGATGATGACGAAGTAGGTGGCTGGACTGTTCGTGGGGTTCGACAGCACCACCGACTCCGTGCCCGTCGCATTGCCATCGGCGAAGGCCACACAGGTGATGTTCTGGGTCTGCATGCCCACCAACGCGCCGCAGTTCGTTGCGGGCGCCTGCACGGCGTTGAGCACGACGTCCCAGGTTGCGTTGACGGAGACCGATGCGGCAGCTCCTGCGGGCACATCGACCCGATAGACGACGTCGCCCGTCGACGCAGTGCCGCGGCACCCACTGCCGGTCGAGATCCCGAAGTTGTTCGCGCGACCCGCGGTCGTCGATTGAACGGGCGTGCCGAAGGAGAGCAGGCGCGGGGACTGACACGAATCACCCGTCCCCATCACCGCGCCGCCAGCCGAGCCACCCGCGGTCGAGCCGCCCGCCGTCGAGCCACCCGCGGTCGAGCCGCCCGCCGTCGAGCCACCCGCGGTCGAGCCGCCCGCCGTCGAGCCGCCCGCCGTCGAGCCACCCGCGGTCGAGCCGCCCGCCGTCGAGCCGCCCGCCGTCGAGCCGCCCGCTGTCGAGCCGCCCGCTG